>CAUPRL010000038.1:0-2757 GCA_963513695.1 uncultured Flavobacterium sp. | reverse complement strand
TGGGAGAATGAAATGTCTTTTTGCCTTTTTTTGAACTGCCAAATACCACGAAGGCAGAACAATCGAATAAATTTAAAGTTTCCAAAAACAAATTAATTCTTAAGAACGTGTTTTGCGCTTTGTTCAATACCTTATAAAAGTCATGAAACAAGACCAAAAGACGAAATATAATTGGTTTCGCAAAATCCAACTAACTGATTTTCATTCATTAACTCCCAATTAAACATTGAAAAAGAAATCAAATTTCTTGGGGTAAAATTGGTCAATAAATCAACACCTGACAATACCCACTTTTAGTGATTTTTTAAAGTTTTCCAAAGTCTTAAAGATTGAACTGTATGGCAACTATTTAGTTCCTTGAGTTTACTTATATTTGCACAAACTAAAAATAATGGCTGATAAAATCACTCCCTACAAAGATTCTTCACTTAGCAAAAAAGAGCAAGTAGCTCAAATGTTTGATACCATTTCAGGAAACTATGACAATCTAAATCGTGTGATTTCTTTTGGGATAGATGTAAAATGGCGCAAAAAAGTATTGCAAATGGTAGGAAAATCCAATCCTAAAACCATTTTGGATATAGCAACAGGCACGGGTGATTTGGCTATTTTGATGGCACAAACAAAAGCAGATAAAATTATAGGATTAGATATTTCAGCTGGAATGTTAGAAGTGGGCGTTCAAAAAATTGCATCCAAAAACCTAACCAAAACCATCGAAATGGTACTTGGAGATTCTGAAAACATGCCTTTTGAAGATAATTATTTTGACGCAATAACGGTTGCATTTGGAGTACGTAACTTTGAAAATTTGGAAAAAGGATTGGCTGAAATTTTACGTGTATTAAAACCTAATGGTACATTTGTCATTCTAGAAACATCTGTCCCGGACAAAACTCCCTACAAACAAGGGTATCAATTGTACAGCAACCATATCCTTCCTTTAATTGGTAAACTATTTTCAAAAGACGATGCTGCTTATGGTTATTTATCAGAATCAGCTGCCGCTTTCCCTTATGGTGAAAAGTTAAACAATATTTTGAGGAAAATTGGGTTTATAGATGTGATAGCATTACCTCAAACCTTTGGAGTAGCTACGATTTATTCTGCTTCTAAAAAATAATATGAAAAAAGTCGCTTTTGTTTTTTTAATTGTTTTTACAACAAGTGTCCACGCTCAATTTACACAAAGTATATTTAGCAAAGACCCTGTAATTCATTTAGAGACTTGGCAACAGCAACCTTTATATTTTGGATTTTTCCTTGGGTTGAATTCCTATGATTTCAAATTCAAATATAAAACCAATGTAAGCGAAGATATTCAGGTTCAAAAAACTACTGGATTCAATGTTGGATTGGTAGCCGATTTGAGATTGCATGAATATATCAATTTGCGCTTTGAACCAGGTTTGTATTATACAAAGCGAATTTTAAATTATCCTGAAACCTATTTTATAACTCTTCCTAAAGAATCTGATAAAATCAGAGAAGTAAATAGCACATATATCCACTTTCCGTTATTATTTAAATTCTCCGCTTTGCGAACAGGCAACATTCGTCCTTATCTACTTGGAGGCGTTTCTACCACATTAAATTTATCAAGCAACTCGAAATCAAAAGACGATAATTTAGAACAACTTTTTAGAGTAAAAGCTTGGAGTCCTAATTATGAATTGGGTTTTGGTATTGATGTGTTTTCAGAATACTTTATTTTTTCGCCTTCAATAAGAGGTGTTTTTGGACTTAAAGACGAATTAATTCAAGATAAAGATCTAGCAAGCCCCTGGACTAGTAACATTGAATCCATGCAAACAAGAGGATTGTTTATCAACTTTACTTTTCATTAAATTTAAAGTGAAGCACGGCGAAACTCACTTAAAACAATTGCAGTAGCGGTTGCTACATTTAGACTTTCTGTTTTTTGAAGGGTTCCAAAACGCGGAATTGTCAATCTATTTTTTATAATTTTCTCTAAATCCGATGAGATTCCATTAGCCTCATTACCCATCACGATAATTCCTTCTTGCGGTAAATTAGTGGTATACATGTTCTCGCCATCCATAAATGTTCCGAAAACAGCTAGCTTACTATTAGCAATAAAATCAATTAAATCTACATAAGTTACATTCACACGGGCAATAGAACCCATCGTTGCCTGAACTACTTTTGGGTTATATACATCCACCGTTTCTTTTGAACAAATTAATTGTTGAATCCCAAACCAATCACACAAACGCAAGATGGTGCCTAAATTTCCTGGGTCGCGAATATCATCTAGCGCTACAATTAATCCTGATGAATTAATTGCTTTAACCTCAGGCATTTTGAAAACTGCCAAACAAGTATTTGGCGAAGCCAAAGCACTCATTTTCTTCAAATCGGCATCAATCACAAGGGTTTTCAAATTGCCGGCTACGGCTTCAAAATCAGTTTGGGTCGTATATAAATGTTCCAATTCAAAATGTGCATCAAGCAATTCTTGAATCCCTTTGATTCCCTCAGCAATAAACAATTGGTGCGTTTGTCGGTGTTTTTTTTGATGTAAACTGGATATAAGCTTTATTTGGTTTTTACTAACCATAAAAAAATGTACTTTTGAATTAAAATTTTAGAACCGTTGAAACATATTTTCACAAAAGTAACTGCATTTATTCTAATTGCAATATTTATTTCTGCTTGTAACGCTGTAAAAAGAGTTCCAAACGGTAAATTTTTGTTGACTAAAAACGAAATATTCGAGAATAACAAAGTGATTTC
>CAUPRL010000037.1:0-2767 GCA_963513695.1 uncultured Flavobacterium sp. | reverse complement strand
CAGCAATTCTTCCAATAGGATATTCTCTTACAGGTTCTGGCTTAACGATAATTCCGCCTTTGTTAGCTCCCTCTTTAAACAATGGAAAACCTTTGATTTTGACGTAGTCCGTGTAACTCAAACCGCGAGCGATTAAGAAATACCTGTTGTTTGTCGCTCTAGCTTTGCGCAAAGCTCTTTCGTAATAATTAGAAGGCTTACCAAGTAAGTACGCTAATGAATCCGCCAACGAATCAACGGTGCTTTGAAACAATTCTGATTTTGGCACAAAAGCATCAAATCGAATTTCATAATTAGGTATAGAAGTAGCCAACAAACTACCATCTGAAGAGTAGATATTACCTTTATTGGCTTTAATTTCAAATTCTTTAACTGTTTTCTCTTTGGCTTTTTGACGATAATGATCTCCTTGAACCCATTGAATATTGGTCAATTTAAAGACAATAGCGACCGCCATCAAAAACATAGCGAAAGCCACAAGATAGATTCGATAAGAAATATGTTTATCTTCTACTGCCATAATTTTTCAAAAAAACCTTTTTCTTTTTCTTGTACTACTTTAATTTTCGTTGGCGGAACCGTTGAAGGAAGAATTAATCTTGCTTCCATTTGTTTAGCAACAGTAGATTCCATTTTTAACTTCATTAATTCCGAACGTCTGTCCACAAACTCTGAACGCAATTCTTTTACTTCATTATTTAGTTCAGCAATACGAAAAACTTTTTGCTCATAGCGTTGTGTATTTGCAATCATCACAATAGCCAAACCGATAATAAAAACGATAAAACGCCAGTTTTTTATAGCATCCTCGTCTAGTAAAAATCGTGCTTTCAATATGCCGTACAATCCGTGTTTCATAACAAAAACTATATTTTTTCAGCTATACGCAGCTTAGCACTTCGTGCTCTATTATTCTCTTTGATTTGCTCGTTATTAGGAACTATTAATTTTCCAACCGTTTTAAATGGAACCGAAAAATTGCCAAAAAAGTCACGTTCTGGTTCGCCTTCAAACATGCCGTTTTTTACAAATCGCTTCACCAATCGATCCTCAAGAGAGTGATACGAAATAATGCTCAAACGTCCTTCTGGTTTTAAAATTTCCAACGACTGCTCTAAAAATTCTTTTAACACATCCATTTCTTGATTGACCTCAATTCGGATGGCCTGATACATTTGAGCTAAAATTTTATGGCTTTTATGTGCCGGTAAAAATCGGCTCAACACTTGTTTTAATTGTTCAGTATTTCGGATTGGCGCTTTCTCTCTTGCTTCCAAAATTACTCTTGCAATAGCAGGAGCGTTTTTCAACTCACCGTAATCCAAGAATACCCTGCGCAAATTATCTTCATCATATTCATTCACCACTCGATAAGCACTCAAATCATTTTTCTGACTCATCCTCATATCCAATTCAGCATCAAAACGAGTAGAAAATCCTCTTTCGGCTACATCAAATTGATGCGAGGAAACACCTAAGTCTCCTAAAATCCCATCCACCGCTTTAACGTTATGAAATCGTAAAAAACGTTTGATAAATCTGAAATTTTCATTGATAAGAACAAAACGATCATCTTGTAAAGCATTTGCTAAAGCATCTTCATCCTGATCGAAAGCATATAATTTTCCGTTTGGACCTAATCGATTTAGAATCTCTCTAGAATGACCTCCTCCACCAAAAGTAACATCAACATAAATACCGTCTGGATGAATATTCAATCCATCGACAGACTCGTGCAACAATACTGGATTATGATATTCCATTTTTGTCATCATTTACATTACCCATTACATCTTCTGCTAAATCTGCAAAATCAATATCTTCTCCGTTAATTGATTTTTCATACAACTCTTTATCCCAGATCTCTACAATATTGACTGCTGAAGAAAAAACAACCTCTTTTGAAATACTCGCAAAACCAACTAAATCTTTAGGAATTAATAGCCTTCCTAAAGCATCAATTTCAACCACTTTTACTCCAGCCGTAAAGCGACGGATAAAGTCATTGTTCTTTTTAACAAACCGATTTAATTTATTGATTTTTTGCATCATCAAATTCCACTCTTGCATAGGATATAATTCCAAACAAGGTTGAAAAACAGAACGTTTCAATACAAAACCATCCTGTAATGAGGAAGCCAATTGCTTTTTCAAAGGCGAAGGCATTAACACCCTTCCTTTAGCATCTACTTTGCACTCATATGTCCCTACGATTGTATTCAAAAAATTGTATTTAAATGATTCTAAGCAAAAATATAAAATATTTTACCACATTTTACCACAATATACCACTTTGTTAATAAGTTTCCCCACTTATTGGCCAAAACCCTTAATTATTATGGGATCAGCAGATTAAGTGCATTTCGAACTTGTTTATAAATAGGTGCTTTTGTAAATAATTGAAACAGGAATAAGTGATTTTAACAAGAAAAAGGATTATCTTATTAAAAAATGACTTCAAAAATTAATATTTCTGTATTAAATCCTATATTTGTCAAAATTGAAAAATAGGGATCCGAAAAAATGGAAGAACACTATAAAAAAGAAGGAAAATACAGTTATTTTGAAGCCGGAGAAGGAACGCCAATCGTTATTCTACATTGACTAATGGGAGGCTTAATCAATTTTAATGGAGTTGCCAATTACTTTTCTAACAAAGGCTACAAAATTATCATTCCTGATTTGCCTATTTATAAACAAAGCCTTTTGAGGACTAATGTTAAGGCTTTTGCGAAATATGTGAAAGACTTTATTACTTTCAAAGGAT
>CAUPRL010000036.1:0-2929 GCA_963513695.1 uncultured Flavobacterium sp. | reverse complement strand
CAATTTCTTTTTGACCTTCAGTAAAATCCTTAATACCATTAAGTAATTCCTCAATGTTTTGAATTTTGGCCATTCCTTCGGGTGTAGCATCTTTTTTCAGTTCTTGAACCAAACCTGTTTTTTTGGCCACATGATCGGTAATGTAAAACGCATCTTGGTTTTCATTGATAATTTGAAAACTCTTGATCATAGTAACAAAATCGGTCAATTTTTGCTTGGTTCCCGAATTCAGTTTCAAGTCGATTTTGTCAATGTTTTGCATCACTTCAAAAATCGAACGCTTATAATGATTGGCTGCAATAGTCAACTTTTCGACAGTCGTATCCCCTATTCCTCTTGCAGGGTAATTAATCACCCGAATTAAAGCTTCTTCATCTTTTGGATTAATGATCAAACGCAAATAGCATAAGACATCTTTGATTTCTTTTCTTTGGTAAAAAGAAAGACCTCCATAAATTCGATATGGAATATCGCGTTTACGCAAAGCATCTTCCATAGCACGTGATTGCGCATTAGTACGATACAAAATTGCAAATTGACCGTTTAGCATTTGGTTTTGCATCTTTTGTTCAAAAATCGTACTAGCCACAAAACGACCTTCTTCCGCATCAGTCAAACTGCGGTGTACTTTTATTTTGGGACCAAAATCATTGGCCGTCCAAACAATCTTATCCAGTTTGGTTTTATTCTTATCAATAATGGTATTGGCCGCTTCCACGATATTTCGGGTCGAACGGTAATTTTGTTCCAAACGAAAGGTTTTTACACCTTCGTAATCCTTTTGGAAATTTAAAATATTATTGATGTTGGCACCACGAAAGGCATAAATACTCTGTGCATCATCGCCCACCACACAGATATTTTGAAATTTATCCGACAAAGCACGAACAATCAAATACTGCGAATGATTGGTGTCTTGGTACTCATCTACTAAAATATAACGAAACCGATTCTGGTATTTGGCTAATATTTCAGGGAAACGCGTTAATAACTCATTCGTTTTCAATAATAAATCATCAAAATCCATCGCGCCTGCTTTGAAACAACGCTCTACATAATTTTGATAAATTTCGCCTAAACGCGGTTTCTTAGACATCGCATCCGCTTCTTGTAATTCGGGATTATTGAAATAAGCTTTTACTGTAATCAGGCTGTTTTTATAAGAAGATATTCGGCCCAAAACTTGTTTCGGTTTGTAGATATCTCGATCCAATTGCATTTCCTTGATAATCGAAGAAATCAAACGAACTGAATCCTGCGAATCATAAATTGTAAAATTAGAAGGATAACCCAAATGCTCTGCCTCTGAACGCAAAATACGTGCAAAAACTGAGTGAAAAGTTCCCATCCAAAGATTCTTAGCTTCACTGGCTCCCACAATAGACGCGATACGATTTTTCATTTCGCGTGCGGCTTTATTAGTAAAGGTCAATGATAAAATATTAAATGCATCCACGCCTTGACTCATCAAATAGGCAATACGAATAGTCAACACTCGCGTTTTACCAGAACCGGCACCGGCAATGATAATCATTGGACCATCTTTTTGAAGGACTGGTTCACGTTGTGCTTCGTTTAATTGATCAATATAGTGCTGCATTTGGAAATTAAATTATGGATAGCAAAAATAAGGATTAGCAATGTATTAAAGTAACAATTGGGAAATTAAAATGGATAAAAAAGCCTAATTAACATTTGTTCCATTTACTTATAAAACACATCGTATCCAAAACGGATTAGAGTTCCAATAACGACTACTAAAAAAAAGATTCGGATAAAATTATTTCCTTTATTAATCGCTAGTTTAGCGCCTAAAAATCCGCCTAGAGCATTGCTAAAAGCCATGGGGATGGCAATAGCCCAAATGATTTTACCTTTAATAAAAAACAAACAAATCGAACCAAAATTAGTGGCCAAGTTCACCATTTTCGCATTGGCGGAAGCATGTAAAAAATCAAATCCCATGATTGCAATAAACGCCACCACCAAAAAACTTCCGGTTCCAGGTCCAATAAAACCGTCATACAAACCCACAATAAAACTAATACTTATAGCATTGAATAATTGTCTTTGATTTGATATGTTTTTTTCAATTTGTTGTCCAAAATTTTTCTTAGCATAGGTATAAATCACTAAAAAAGATAGTACCACTAATAAAATAGGTTTCATGAAATCATTACTCACATAGGTCAATAAAGTCGAACCTAAAAATGCTGATGGAAAGGCTAATAACATCATCACTGAAAGTAATTTCCAGTTCATTTCTACTTTTTTAAGGTATTGGTAAGCTGCAAAAGAAGTCCCGCTAAAAGCAGGGATTTTCAAACTTCCAACTACAGTCGAAACCGGTAAATTAGGTAATAAAATCAATCCCATTGGGGTTTGGATTAAACCACCTCCACCTACAACAGCATCAATAAATCCTGCGAAAAAGGCAGCCAAACAAAGTAAAATTATAATGTAATTATCCATAAAGGTTTTGTTACAATGTATACACTTTATAAGATTCTTGTAAGTCAAACTATTTCGTTTCCTACTCAAAAAGCGTATTTTTGTGTTTCAAAAATAGAAAAAAACAAATGGAAACAGCTAAAATACTTGAAATCCTAGGATATACATTACCTTCTTTAGTAACCGGAGGCGTTGCTTATTTTTTATTTGAAAGCTACTTTAAAGACCAACAAAATACGCGTCGTTGGTTGTTGCAAAAAGAAACAAATAAAGATCTTTTGCCTTTGCGTTTGCAAGCGTATGAGCGATTGACATTATTAATGGAACGCATTCATCCTGCACAAATCTTATTGCGAAATACCCCGGTAACTAATGACAAAAAGGAATATGAAAATTTTATCATTGACCAAATCCAACAAGAATTTGAACACAATTTGAGCCAACAAATTTATGTGTCTAGCGAATGCTGGTCGATTAT
>CAUPRL010000035.1:0-3195 GCA_963513695.1 uncultured Flavobacterium sp. | reverse complement strand
TGCCTACTGGGCAGAAAAAAGAGGGCATTCCAGATGGACTAATAATCCCTACATTTATTCTCTTTCGCTAGCTGTGTACTGCACCGCTTGGACGTATTACGGAAGTATTGGCGTAGCAGCTAATTCCGGTTTAAGTTATTTACCTATTTATTTAGGCCCCATAATTATCATTCCTACTTGGATGATTATTTTGAAAAAAATCATTCGAATTTCAAGAGTAAATAAAATTTCCAGTATTGCTGATTTCATTTCTTTGAGATACGGCAATGATAGATTCCTAGGCGCCTTAGTTACCATTGTGTGTATCTTTGGTATTGTGCCTTATATTGCTTTGCAACTAAAGTCCATTTCGGACACTTTTCATATTGTTACCAAAACCGAATCCAGTCCTAACATTTTTTATGATACCACCACCTATGCTTGTATTGCGCTAGCACTATTTGCTTCTTATTACGGAACTCGCTATGTCGATGCTTCTGAAAAAAGACGCGGTATTGTAACTGCTGTTGCGTTGGAATCGGTTCTTAAATTAGTATTCTTTGTAATTATTGGTATCTATGTTACCTACTTTGTGTTTGATGGATTCGATGATATTTACACTAAAGCTTCGGTATTAGAAAATTTCGACAAAAAAAATTCCGTCGGAGGTTTGACAGGTGCTATCAATTGGTTCTTTCTTTGCATCCTGTCAATGTTTGCTATATTTCTTTTGCCAAGACAATTCCATACTGCAATTGTAGAAAACAACAAAGAGACGCACCTTAGAACAGCTATGTGGTTGTTCCCATTGTACTTGTTGTTGTTTAATATTTTTGTTTTTCCAATCGCTTGGGGAGGCAATATTTTATTTGAAGGAAAAGGATTGAATTCAGATACCTATTCCTTATTGATTCCGCAATTTTTCAATAATAATACACTTACGGTTTTAGTATTTCTTGGCGGATTTTCAGCGGCAATTTCAATGATTATTGTTTCTTCAATTGCCTTAGCGACTATGCTTAGTAATAACTTATTAATTCCATACGGATTTGTAGGAAGGTTGCGAAACAAATCTCAAGAGAAAAACAACAACCGAATCGTAAGAAGTAGAAAGATTGGTATCTTTTTACTCATTATTTTATCTTATGCGATTTACAAAATTTTCATCTTAGATTACTCTCTAGTTTCTATCGGACTGGTTTCTTTTGTGGTGATTGCACAATTAGCCCCTGCCTTTTTTGGAGCGTTATTTTGGAGAAGAGGTTCCAATAAAGGAGCGATTACAGGTATTATTATCGGCTTTTTAATTTGTTGTTATACTTTATTAGCTCCATATGCATTAGGCATTACCAATTCAACCAGTTTATTCTTCATAGAAGGCCCTTGGGGAATCGAATTATTGAAACCGTTTCAGCTATTTGGATTGGATTATTTAGATCCTATTCCGCATGCATTGTTTTGGAGTTTGTTCTTCAATACAATTGGATTTGCTGCTGTTTCAGTAAGTTTCAAAGGCAATTATAGAGAGCGTAATTATGCCGAAATGTTTGTTGATATTGATAAATACATTACCAATCACGAAGATGCATTTGTTTGGAAAGGAACGGCGTACGTGTCAGATATAGAAAAAGTGTTACAACGATTCCTTGGGGAAGAAAGAACCAAACGCGCCTTATCTATTTTCAATTTAAAATACAATATTGACAAAAATGTAGCAACTGCAGATGCGCGTTTTATAAAGTTTGCCGAAAATTTATTGACGGGTCATATTGGTACGGCTTCTGCCAAAATCTTGATCGCCAGTGTGGTGAAAGAAGACGAAATTAGTTTAGCCGAGGTGTTACGAATTTTAGAAGAATCTAAAGAAAATATCATCATCAATAAGAAGCTAACCGACACTTCAAACGAATTGCAAAAAATATCAGAGCAATTAAAAGTCGCCAATGAAGAGCTGGTTAAAAAAGACATTCAAAAAGACGAATTTTTAGATACGGTTACCCACGAGTTGCGTACGCCGATAACTGCTATTAGAGCCGCAAGTGAAATTTTGCATGACGATGAAGAGGTGCCTTTTGAAGTGCGCAAACAATTCTTGCAAAACATCATTTCAGAATCGGATCGTTTGAATCGTTTGATCGATAAAATCTTGGATTTAGAAAAATTTGAAACAGGTAAACAGAAGATCTATCTCTCCAGAAATAATATTGCTTTAACAGTAGAAAAAACATTAGAATCAGTTAAACAACTGATTGCAAATAAAAAAATTCAAGTAGAATTTGAAGATGCTGGAAAAGAGATTAGAGCGTTTTATGACGAGGAACGCATCATTCAAGTGATTCACAATTTACTGTCCAATGCGATCAAATTTTCAGCTGTAACTGACGGTTTGATCAGCATTCACATTACAGAAAACGAATCTAATGTTGCCGTCACGATTCACAATAATGGCAAAGGAATCAAAAGTGAAGATTTTGAAGCCATCTTTGATAAATTCTATCAATCGAGAAATCAAAATGTCAAAAAACCAATTGGTAGCGGACTAGGATTAGCCATTTGCAAACAAATTATTGAACATCACAAAGGCTCAATTTGGGCCGAAAACAATGTCAAAGAAGGAGCTACTTTTGTCTTCACATTACCCAACTACAACAC
This sequence comes from uncultured Flavobacterium sp., assembly GCA_963513695.1. Lineage (GTDB taxonomy): Bacteria > Bacteroidota > Bacteroidia > Flavobacteriales > Flavobacteriaceae > Flavobacterium. The sequence continues at coordinate 564 of CAUPRL010000035.1, read as the reverse complement.
AACCGAAAACAACTAAGATGATGAAAAAGATACTAATCGTAGATGATGAGCCAAACATCGTAATGGCTTTAGAATACACTTTCAAAAAAAATAATTTTGAAGTATTCATTGCACGTGATGGACAAGAAGCATTGGAAATTTTAGAAAAACAATTACCTGATGTCATCATTCTTGATGTGATGATGCCAATGGTTGATGGATATGCCACCTTAGAAGAAATTAAAAAAGATGAACGTTTAGAGCATTGCAAAGTGATTTTTCTTTCGGCAAAAAACAAAGAAAGTGATATTGAAAAAGGGATGAATTTAGGAGCTAATTTATATGTCGTCAAGCCTTTTTCTACTAAAAAATTAGTAGAACAAGTACATGAATTGATCGAAAATTAGTCCCATTTATTTACAGAATAATCACCATGAATTACAAAGATACCTATACCGCAAGTACTGAAAATCCAGAAGCATTCTGGAAAGATCAAGCCGACGCAATAAGTTGGTTTACAAAACCTGAATCCATTTTATCTTCGGATGAAAATGGATATCCGCTTTGGTATAAAGACGGCGAATT
>CAUPRL010000034.1:0-3460 GCA_963513695.1 uncultured Flavobacterium sp. | reverse complement strand
GCCTATTGTAACCGTTTGCAATGGCATGTTTTTGTCAAAATGCATTACAGCCCAGAAGTTCACCATGTGTGTTACAATAAAAACTAAAATTACAGTCCCTAAAACCGCCATGTTTCTTGAAGAAAAAGAACTTGAAGAACCGTCTGTTTTGGCATAACCAATAGGTCTTGCTTTTCTGTTTTGAACAGTTAATAAAATTCCATCAATAGCATGGAATAAAATAGAAATGTAAGTAACGTAAGATAAAATTTTTACGGCTGGGTTAGTCGTCATGAACAATGCATACTGATTGAAATGTAACGCATCGCTAAAAATTAATTGAAGATTCCCTGCTAAATGCCCCGACAGGAACAAACATAAAAATAAACCTGTAAAAGACATCCAATATTTCTTTGCAAGAGATGACTTTAGAATTGCAGATTTTGCCATAATAATTTGAATAAATTTTTATTAAATAGTGTGACAAAAATAGGAGAAATCCAATTCAACTACAACCTTTTCGCTGTTATTTATAATGATTTTAAAGTGTTTTATTAAAAACCTTAATAATTCAATAATAATCAGGGCTTGAAACCAAATTTGATTAAACATTTCCTAATAAAAACAAAATCGAAAATCCGTATTTATCAGCAGCCAAAATCCTATAAAATTATTGAATTACTATTTTTTATTTGGATTTATTCTACATTCCGTAAAAATCAAAAAATAACCAATTATATAAGCCTAAAACAATTGGTATTCGAATAGCGAATTTTAATTTTACCAATTCAAAATAAAAATAATGAAAACAGGAATAGACGCTATTGCTTTTGACGTTGCTCAACTGCATTTACCTATAAAAACATTAGCAAATGCCCGAAATATTGAACCCGAAAAGTTAGAAAAAGGGTTGGGTTTGATTAAAATGACCTTGCCCGATGTTCACCAAGACACGGTTGTTTTTGGGGCCAATGCCTTAACCAAACTAGTGATAGACAACAAAATCGACCTGAACGAAATTGATAGAATATATGTTGGTACCGAAAGTGCCATCGATAGCTCAAAACCGATTAGTTCGTTTTTAATTGCTTTAATGGAGCAAAAATTCGGAGAAGGCATTTTAGCCGAATGTGATGTGGTCGATTTTACTTTTGCTTGTATTGGAGGAGTGGATGCATTGCAAAACTGCTTGGACTTTGTACGACTTAATCCAACAAAAAAAGCCATTGTTGTTACCACTGATTTTGCCAAATACGATTTGAATTCGACCGGAGAATACACCCAAGGTGCAGGAGCCTTAGCGATGTTAGTCGCAGCCAATCCTAAAATAATTGCTTTCGAAAACGAATGGGCGACCAGTACCAAAGGCGTTTTTGATTTCTTCAAACCCTACCGAACAATTTCAAAAGAGGCCATCACAGGCAACAATGAAAACAAGGAATGGTTTGCTAATCTAGAAGCTGAAATTGAAATCCACAAAGACCAACCCGTTTTTGATGGTCAATATTCCAATCAATGTTATATGGATCGTACGCGCAATGCCTACTTTGCATTCAAAAAATTACTAAACACAACCGAAACTCTTTACACTAGTTGGGAAAGTATCATCATGCATTTGCCGTATTCATTTCAAGGGCGCCGCATGCTATCTGAAATTTATGCGCTTGACGCGGTAAACCCAATTATTTCAGGAAATGAATCTCCTGCCGACTATCAAAACAAATTGAAAGAGGTAAGCAAATCAGAGGAATACCGTGCATTTGTAAACCAAAAATTACAGCCTGCAGAGATTGCATCCTCATTAATTGGTAATTTATATACGGGATCCATTTTTATGGGATTCCTGTCTACTTTAGCCCATTTTTCCAAGACAAAAAAGGATATTTCTGGAAAGAAATTTGGATTCTTGGCCTATGGAAGTGGCTCTAAATCGAAAGTGTTTGAAGGTACCATTCAAGCTGATTGGGAATTGGCTGTAGCCAAAGCACAACTGTTTGAAACATTGGAAGAAAGTCATGAAATTGATTTTACTACTTACGAAAAATTGCATAAAAAAGAGCAGAAACAAAGTGTGAAGACTCCTAAGAGCGAATGGGTATTAGACCGTGTTGAAAATGAAAATCCAAATCTAATTGGTGCTAGATATTACAAATGGATTGATTAGATTTGTATTCTAATAAATTCTAATTCGTATGAAATACCATCCAATAGACCCCAATTTATTTATAAAAAACCGCGCTAAATTCACGGCTCAAATGAAGCCAAAAAGTGTAGCTGTTTTTAATTCGAATGATATTTACCCAATAAGTGCCGATAGCACTATGCCATTTGCTCAACACCGCGATATCTTTTATTTAAGTGGTGTAGATCAAGAAGAAAGTATTTTATTGCTTTTTCCAGATGCGCCTTACGAGCATCAAAGAGAGATGCTTTTTTTGAGAGAAACCAATGATCATATTGCCGTTTGGGAAGGTGAAAAATTGACTAAAGAACGCGCTTTTGAAGTGTCTGGAATTAAAACGGTGTATTGGTTAACCGAATTTGAAAAAGTGTTGTTTGAATTAATGACACATTCGGAAACGATCTACATTAACACCAATGAACACTATCGCGCTACTGTAGAAACGGAAACTCGTGAAGCCCGTTTTGTAAAATGGTGGAAAGAAAAGTATCCTGCCCATGCCGTGGCTAAAAGCAATCCAATATTGCAACGTTTACGTTCGGTGAAAGAAAACGTAGAATTGGAGTTAATCCAAAAAGCCTGCGATATTACTGAAAAAGGATTTAGAAGAGTCTTGTCTTTTGTTCAGCCCGAAGTTGCTGAATATGAAATCGAAGCCGAATTTGCTCATGAATTTCTTCGCAATCGTTCCAAAGGTTTTGCCTATACTCCCATTATCGCATCGGGAAATAATGCCAATGTATTACACTATATTGAAAACAATCAAGTCTGTAAAGCAGGCGATTTAATTTTGCTAGACGTAGCTGCTGAATATGCAAACTATTCAAGTGATATGACTAGAACAATTCCGGTTTCGGGTCGTTTTACTGAAAGACAAAAAGCAGTCTATAATGCCGTTTTACGCGTAAAAAACGAAGCAACACAAATGCTAACGCCGGGTACTTTATGGAAACAATACCATGTTGAAGTAGGTAAAGTAATGACTTCTGAATTAATAGGTTTAGGTCTAATCGACAAAGCCGATGTGCAAAACGAAAATCCAGATTGGCCAGCCTATAAAAAATATTTTATGCACGGTACTTCGCACCACATGGGATTAGACACTCACGATTACGGAATTTTGACTGAGCCAATGCAAGCTAATATGGTCTTTACCGTAGAACCTGGTATTTATATTCCGGCAGAAGGCTTTGGTATCCGTTTGGAAGATAATGTGGTCATTCAAGAAAAAGGATCTCCTTTTAACCTAATGCGCAACATTCCAATTGAAGTAGAGGAAATCGAAAGTTTAATGAATGC
>CAUPRL010000033.1:0-7460 GCA_963513695.1 uncultured Flavobacterium sp. | reverse complement strand
GCATTTTATATCTTTTAAAAAAATGCAATAAAAGCCGTAATAAATCTTAACCCGCTTTTGTCCATCCCATGATCTTTCATGTGCTTTTGAGAAATCAATTACGCTAATTAATGGATGTAAGGTCTCTGTATTATTGAATTCGTTGTACTGGCTAATAGTATCAAATGCAACTGTATTTTCCATAGATATGCTTCTTTAGTGAAACAAATTTAAGTATTTAGTTATAGCAATCCTCTTGTAATTAGTACAATGAGTAATATTGGTAGCACAATCCGTAATTAGTATACTTAATTGCTAAAAGAATAGATGAATTTTGGTCTTACAATAAATCGTCAATTTTAAAATTTAATATTTCAACCAGATGAATCGTAGAGATCTTATAAAAACAGCAGGTTTAGCATTCGCTGGTAGTGCATTATTCCCATTTGATGGTTTAGCTAAAACAGCAAGTGAAACAGTGTCAACGCCAACTGGCAACAAACGTAAATTAGGCGCTTCACTTGAAGTATCGAGTATTGGTCTTGGAGTTCAAAATATGAGTAGAACTTATCAAACTACCATTCCATCTCGAACTGAAATGCACAATATCATTAGAACCGCATTTGATAATGGTGTTACATTTTTTGATGCTGCAGAAGCCTATGGCCCTTTTGAAGTTGAAAAAATTCTAGGAGAAGGCCTTTCACCAATTCGCAACAACGTAAAAATCGCTACTAAGTTTGGCTTTAATATCGGAGCTGGTAATGCAAAACGCTCAGCTTTAAATAGCGAACCAGAACATATTAAAAAGGTGGTTGAAGAAATGTTAAAACGTCTGCAAACGGATAGAATTGATTTGTTATACCAACATAGGGTTGACCCTAATGTGCCAATTGAAGATGTAGTAGGGACAATAAAGGACTTAATAAAAGAAGGGAAAGTGCTGAATTATGGGCTTTCTGAACCAGGAGTGCAAACTGTAAGACGCGCACACAAAGAACACCCAATTGCTGCTATCCAAAACGAGTATTCTTTGTTATGGCGTGGTCCAGAAAAAGAGATTATTCCGCTTTGTCAGGAACTAGGAATAGGCTTTGTGCCTTGGAGTCCATTAGGAATGGCGTTTTTAACTGGAGCAATTGATGAAAATACGCATTTTGCTCAAGGAGATTTTAGAAGTTATGTGTCTCGTTTTTCTTCTGAAAATTTATCTAAAAACATGGTATTAGTGAATTTGATAAAAAAGTGGGGGATTCAAAAAGGAGCCAGTCCTGCTCAAATTTCATTAGCATGGTTGTTAGCTCAACAACCTTGGATTGTACCCATTCCAGGAACTACTCAAATGGCACATATGAAAGAGAATATTGGAGCAAATAATATAATGTTTACTTTAGATGAGCTAGAAGAATTTAACAAAGAATTAAATGCAATACAAATTATTGGCGAAAGACTGCCTGCAGGGGTACAAGCTATGTCAGGGGCTGAATCACCTTTAAAAAAATTATAAATTAAAACCAACACTATGAAATCATTTATCACTGTTTTACTCATCGCATTAGGTATGCAATATTCTATTGCACAAGACAAGAGAAATCCTGAAATTGAAAAAAAATATTCAGAAATAGAACAACAGATTCTTACACTTTCAAAAGACAAATGGCTGTGGATGGCTGATAAAAATGTTAAGAAATTAGCCCCACTATTTGATGACAAATCTAAATTTGTTCACATGAGTGGAACTTGGAAAAAAGACCAAGAACTTGAAATTATTAAAACCGGAAGTATTTGGTATAAGGAGGCAAAGATTCATGATACAGCAATCGAACTTTTTGGAAAAACAGCTATTGTTTGGAATAGAATTACATTGGATGCAATTGTCCGTGGTAGTTCTGTTGTAACTGAATTTACAGTAACGGAGGTGTACCAAAAAAAAAGCAAAGAATGGAAATTATTAGCATTGACATTTAGCAGTGTGAGAGATACACATCAACTTCAAAAATAATAGAATTGTTTCATGAATCATGAGAAATGGATTCTCTTGGATTTACATGGATTGTACTTATATCACTTAAAGAAACAAAATGAAAAAAATAATAACTGGATTAACAATTTTTATAAGTTGTGGTTTATTCGCACAATTAAAGCAAGGGGATGCAATTCATAAAACTGTATCACCTATAGTAAAGACCGTTTCCGGATTAGTTCAAGGTATAATTGATGACGATGTATCTATCTTTAAAGGAATTCCTTATGCCGCACCACCTGTTGGTGAGTTTCGTTGGCGTCCCCCACAAACGGTAAAGCCTTGGACTGAAATACGAGACGCAAGTCAATATGGATTAAATTGTGCTCAAGCTGGATGGGGTGCAGCTCCTGGTACTATTTCTGAGGGCTCATCAGAAGATGGTTTGTATCTCAATATTTGGAAACCGAGAAGTGCTAATCCTGGAGCTAATTTACCTGTTATGGTCTGGATTCATGGTGGCGCATTTGTATTTGGTAGCGGCTCCCAACCTGATTTTTCAGGAATACAATTTGCTAAACAAGGAGTAATTCTAATTACCTTCAACTACCGTCTAGGACGCCTAGGTTTTTTCGCATTTCCAGCTTTAAGCAAGGAACATCCTGAAGAGCCAAAAGGTAATTATGCTTATATGGATCAGATTGCTGCACTCCAATGGGTAAAGGAAAACATTTCTGCTTTTGGTGGTAACCCGAAAAACGTAACTATTTTTGGTGAGTCAGCAGGAGGAGTTTCGGTTCATTCACTTCTGACAATACCAGCTGCAAAAGGTCTATTTCAAAAAGCAATTATTGAGTCAGGAGGAGGACGAGATGGCGTATTGACAGGAAGACCAATTCACGATGAAAATGCAGATATGTACTATCCTATTTCGGCTGAGACTATTGGAATAAACTTTGCTCAAAAACATGGTATTAATGGAACAGATGCTGAGGCACTTGCAAAACTTAGATCTCTCAATGTAGCTGAAATTGTTGATGGGGGTCAAGAAACAAATGGACCTGGAGGTGTACCTATTTATTCTGGACCTATTCTAGACGGAAAATTAGTTGTCGAAACAGCAGAGAGTGCTTATAAATTGGGTAAAGTACCAAATATTCCTATCATTATTGGATCAAATAGCGCTGAAGTACCTGCAGGTTTTGTCAATGCTAAAAACAAAGAGGAATTGATAGCTTTATTTGGAAATCACAAAGAAGAAGCATTAGCAGCCTACGATGTGGATGGTAAAACAGATTTTGCAAAGATGTTAACTTTGGTTAACACGGATAAAGTTTGGGCAGAACCAACACGATTTACTGGTAGAGCTTTTGCTTCAAAGTCGATACCCGTTTATACTTATCTATTTTCATATGTTTCAGAACCTATGAAAGAAAGGATGAAATATGGAGCTTCTCATGGCTCAGAAATTCCTTTTGTTTTTGGTAATTTAATTGATCGTAACGGTATTATTTTTACTGAAAAAGACAAGGGAGTCGCTAAAATGATGAATTCGTATTGGGTCAATTTTGCAAAAAACGGAAATCCAAATGGTGAAGGATTACCTCTATGGCCAATGTTTGATACCAATAAAAACAATATATTTGAGTTGAACAAAGAGGGTTCGGCTGAAAGTATTTCAGATTATAGAAAAGCGCGATTAGACGTAATTGAAAACGCTTTTGAAAAATAATAAATAACTAATAATGAAAAAGAAATCAACAAAGCTATTAAGCTTACTTAGTTTAGTATTAATAATTAATTTTTCTTCAAGCGCACAATCTAACTCAAAACAAAAACCGTTAGTAATTCAAAAACAAGGTAGTTTTGCAGTTGGAGGTACCGTTATTACTAATCCAGGGATATTCGATCCTTATAAGCCCACTCCAGAAGGTCAAACATTTCGAGGGGATCATGCCTATGTATTCTATCAAGTACCCGTAAAAGCTAGCAAATATCCACTAGTAATGTGGCATGGAATAGGTCAATTTTCAAAAACTTTTGAAACAACACCTGATGGTAGAGAAGGATATCAAAACATCTTTCTGCGCAATAATTATTCTGTGTATTTAATAGACCAACCAAGACGTGGTAATGCAGGAAGAAGTACTGTTACAGCTACAATTAATCCTATCCCAGATGAACAACAATGGTTTGATGTTTTTCGTGTAGGTGTTTGGCCAAATTATTTTGATGGTGTTCAATTTGCTAGAGATACTGAAACTTTAAATCAGTATTTCCGTTCTATGACCCCAAGTATTGGTGCGATTGATATTGAAGTAAATACCGACGCGGTATCGTCTCTTTTTACTAAAATCGGGGAAGGTATACTAGTGACACATTCACATTCAGGAGGTATGGGATGGAAAACAGCGGTTAAAAATTCGAATATTAAAGCTATTGTTTCTTACGAACCAGGTAGTGGTTTTTTGTTTCCAGAAGGTGAACTGCCAGCTCCAATTGCAAGTTCTGCAGGGTCATTGGAAGCAATAGGAATTACAATGAAAGATTTTATGTTGCTAACCAAAATTCCAATCGTTATTTATTATGGCGATAATATCCCTGAAAATCCATCTCCTAATCCAGGTGCTGATGGATGGAGAGCGCGATTGGCAATGGCTAGAAAGTGGCGTGATACTGTAAATAAATATGGTGGTGATGTTACGGTAGTACATCTACCAGAGGTAGGGCTTAAGGGCAATACGCATTTCCCGTTTTCTGATTTGAATAATATTCAAGTGGCTGATTTGATGAATAAATGGTTAAAAGAAAAAGGATTAGATAAATAATCCCAGAAATATGAATCAATATAAAATTATGAAATCAATACTATTGTTTCTGACGTTTTCATTATTTACTTATAGTATGAATGCACAAGAAAAAACACCAATTGAAATAGGACTAAGTCAACAACATAAAAGTATCATTATCATAGCTGCTCAAACCGCCAAAGGAGATTTGGTAAATTTAAAAGTAGCTTTGTCTGATGGCTTAGATTATGGACTTACGGTAAACGAAATTAAAGAAGTACTGGTGCATACGTATGCCTATTGTGGTTTCCCAAGGAGCATTAGAGGTCTACAAACTTTTATGGAAGTCATAAACGAACGTAAGGCTAAAGGTATTATTGATAAAATGGGAAAAGAAGCTTCTATAATCAAAGCAGACGACAATAAATATGAAAGAGGTAAGGAAATTTTGGAAGAACTAACTAAAACACCTTCACCTGAAAAGCTAGTTGGATACGCTGCGTTTGCTCCAATAATCGACACCTTTTTAAAAGAGCATCTATTTTCGGATATTTTTGAAAGGGATATTTTGACATATGCCCAAAGAGAATTAGTAACATTGTCAGTAATTAGTGCCATTGGAGATGCAGAGCCCATGTTGAAATCACACATAGCAATAGCTCTTAATGTAGGCTTTTCGCCAAAACAAATAAAGGAATTTATAGTTGTAATTCAGCCATCTATAGGAATTGAAAAAACTAAAGCTGCTGAAAAAATAATAACCGATTTGGTTAAGTAACTTTTATCAATAAAATAAAATTTAGATATCAAGAAAATGAAAAAATTATCAATACTAACAGCATTAATTATGTCAGTTATAACTGTGAATTATTCGGATGCTCAAAACACAACACCTAAAAATCCATTTACTTTAGTTTATGGTGGAGCAATAACAGAAAACACAAAAGGTCAAGTTAATATTCACCCTGTAACCTATAAAATTAAAGACATCTCAATAGTTGCTAATGTCTATACTCCTGCAAACTTCGATCCTTCAAAAAAACATACCACCTTGGTAATTGCACATCCTAATGGTGGTGTTAAAGAACAAGTAGCTGGGTTGTATGCACAACGTTTAGCTGAGCAAGGTTATATCACAATCACAGCAGATGCTGCTTATCAAGGAGGAAGTGGTGGAACCCCTAGAAATATCGATAAGCCAGCCAATCGAATCGAAGACATACTCGCAATGGCTGACTTTATTTCACAATATCAAGGAGTTGACAGTTCGAAATTAGGCTTGTTAGGTATCTGTGGTGGTGGCGGATATGCTTTATCGGCGGCACAATCCGACAAACGCTTTAAAGCAATTGCCACAGTTAGTATGTTCAATTCAGGTGTAGTAAGACGAAATGGTTTCATGAACTCACAAGTAGCTACTATTCAAGAAAGACTAGAACAAGCTTCTGAAGCAAGAGCATTAGAAGTCTCAGGAAAGGAAATTCGCTACACAGCTAATGTGGTTATTACGGATGAAATGGCAGATAAAATGCCATTTGATTTGTACCGTGAAGGGCATTATTATTATAATAGAACTCATGCCCACCCTAACTCTACATTCAAATATACAATGAGTAGTTTGATGGATTTAATGACGTTCGATGCCAGTAACAATATGGATTTGATTAATCAACCTTTATTGATGATAGCAGGGAGTAAAGCGGATTCTTTTTATATGACTGAAGATGCATTTAACAAAGCTACAAATACTAAAAACAAAGAGTTGTTTCAAATTGATGGTGCAACACATATTCAAACCTATTGGAAACCCGAATACGTATCACAAGCAGTGAATAAGTTGCAGCATTTCTACCAAATTAATCTTTAATAAGAAATGAAGAAATCTAACATAGTAATTGTCTTATTCTCAATAGTACTATTAACTATTTCTTGTAAGACTCATAGTGACTCTTCCAAAATGTCAGGAATTAAATCACAGATTATCTTTCCAAAAGGTGAAAAAATTACGAATACCAACTTTACTGGTACAGTGTACTTGCAAATGCTTATTGCTGCTGATAGTATAAATCCAACCGCAATAGGTAATGTAACATTTGAACCTAAAGCAAGAACAAAATGGCATTACCATCCTGCTGGTCAAATATTGATGGTTACAGATGGCGTTGGATATTATCAAGAAAAAGGACAAGTTAAAAAAATACTCCGAAAAGGAGATATAATTAAATGCCCTCCAAACCTTCCTCATTGGCATGGCGCAAGCCCCGACAGTCATTTTGTGCAAGTTGCGGTTACTAGTAATAATAAAGGAGCTGCAGTTTGGTTAGATGCTGTTACAGAAGAAGAATACAATCGATAAAGCTATTTTATAAAAATTTCAATACACATTTAAACTAACATTTTCCAATACATTACACTACAAATGATATTTGAAAATTTGTGCTTTTCTAAAAGCTTACATTATCTGATAGATTACTTCATTTAAATTTTTGAAATACAGAATTAATATATTTCTAATCACATTCCAAAAGATTTTAGATTACATAGCTGTTTTACCTTAGTCCTTGAAATAGGAAAACGTTTCTAATTTGACCGCCGGGGTATGAAAAATTAGAAATAGTTTCAACTTTTTTAGGTTTTTGTACCTACTAAAATAAAGAATGTTGGATAAATGGTTGGATAAAAAAATATCTGTAAAAAGGAAAAGCCCCAGCTAGTAATAGCTGAGGCTT
>CAUPRL010000032.1:0-8490 GCA_963513695.1 uncultured Flavobacterium sp. | reverse complement strand
GTAGGCTTAATAACACGAGTGAATCGAACTTAATGCACTTAATGGTTTGAAAAAAAAGGTGACAACATTTCAACTAGAACCAAAAAATAGATTTACAACTATTGAAAACTATTTAGAGCATTAAGAAAATTAAGGTTTGGAGTAGGCTTAATGACACGAGCGAAGCGAACTTAATGTGCTTAATGGTTTTAAAAAAAAAAGTGACAACATTTCAACTAGAACCAAAAAATAGATTTACAACTATTGAAAACTATTTAGAGCATTAAGAAAATTAAGGTTTGGAGTAGGCTTAATGACACGAGCGAAGCGAACTTAATGCACTTAATGGTTTGAAAAAAAAAATAAATGGTACTGCCTTTTAAGTAGAACAAAATAAATAAAGATGAAAAAATACATTCTTTGCTTTATCGTGATTTTTGGAATTTGTTCCCTTTCGGCTCAAAGCACAAAATCAGCTGTTTATAACATTATTCCTCTTCCGCAAACAGTCAATCTTGGCACAGGAAAACCATTTATACTTTCTTCATCGACCAAAATAGCATTTCCGAAAAAAGACAAAAATTTAGAGCAAATAGCTGTTTTTCTGGCAGAATACATTCAATTGGAAACTGGAATAAAAGTACAACTAACGGATGTTCAGCTGAGTAATAATAGCATCGAATTGCTTAGTGATTTCAAAAACGAGAATAAAGAAGCCTACCAATGTACCGTTAGTTCTAAAAAGATTAGCATCAACGGAGCTTCAACTGCAGGAACCTTTTATGGCGTTCAATTGCTGCGAAAAGTTTTGATGAATACAGTGCAAAAACCTCAAATCGAATTGCCAAATGTTACCATTGTTGATTATCCTCGTTTTGGCTATCGCGGAATGATGTTAGACGCGGCGAGGCATTTTGCTCCAGTGGATTTTGTGAAGAAATTCATTGATATTCTAGCTTTGCACAACATAAATACCTTCCATTGGCATTTGACCGACGATCAAGGTTGGCGAATTGAGATAAAGAAATACCCAAAACTGACTGAAATTGGTTCCAAAAGAGCAGAAACAATCGTCGGAAAAAGCAAAGAAGATTACGATGGAAAACCGCACGGAGGCTTTTATACTCAAAATGAAATAAAGGAAATCGTTGCCTACGCCCAAAAAAGATACATAACCGTTATACCAGAAATTGACCTGCCGGGACATATGATGGCGGCATTAGCATCCTATCCTGAATTGGGCTGCATAGGAAAAGAGTATGAAGTAAGGAAAAAATGGGGAGTGTCTGATGACGTCCTTTGCGTTGGGAACGAAAAAACCTTCCAATTTCTAGAAGGTGTTTTTCAAGAATTAGTACCCTTATTTCCATCGCAATATTTCCACATTGGGGGAGACGAATGCCCTAAAAACAGTTGGAAAAAATGTCCAAAATGTCAAGCCAAAATTACTGAATTGGGTTTGATTAGCGACGCGAAACATTCAGCCGAAGAAAAACTGCAAAGTTATTGCATTGGGCGAATGGAAAAATTCTTAAACGCAAAATCTAAAAAAATCATTGGATGGGATGAAATCCTCGAAGGTGGAATTGCACCAAACGCAACCATTATGTCGTGGCGAAGTTTTCAGGGCGGTATTGAAGCAGCACAACAAGGACACGATGCGATTATGACGCCAAGTTCGTACTGTTATTTTGACCATTACCAAGGAAATGATACGAACTTAGAACCGTTGGCCATTGGCGGTTACACCAGTATAGAAAGGGTGTATTCCTTTGAACCCGTTCCCGAGATACTTAACAAGGAACAACGCAAACATATTATTGGTGCGCAAGCCAATGTTTGGAGAGAATATATGCCGACTTCAGATCAAGTAGAATATATGATTTTACCACGTTTAGCGGCTTTGAGCGAAGTGTTGTGGACTGCGCCAGAAAAGAAAAATTATGCTAATTTTTTAAATCGTTTGGCTGATTTTTTACCGGTTTACGACAAATTGAAATACAACTATGCCAAAAACATTCTGGAAGTTTCGCCTCAAATTAAAATGGATTCGGAGAATTCAAGATTGATTTTAAACCTGAAAACAACCAGCAAAAATCCAATTTTTTACACTTTAGACGGTGCAGAGCCTACTGTCAATAGCGAAAAGTACAAAGAGGAAATAGGGATTAATAAATCGCTAACCCTAAAAGCGGCTGTCATTGGCCCGAACCAAAAAAGTAATGTTTATGTGCAATCTTTTGCTTTTAACAAAGCAACACTGAAACCCATCGCTCTGAAAAATCAGCCCGCGGAACGGTACCGCTTTAATGGAGCCGAAACCTTGGTCGATGGAAAGACAGGCACAACAGTTTTTAGTACAGGGGATTGGATTGGATTGTATAACGAAAACTTTGAAGCAATTGTGGATTTAAAATCCATTCAGGATGTTTCAGAAGTAGCGATTAATACTTTTATTTCTCCAAATGATTGGATTTTTGGACCCAAACAATTCATCGTACTTTTATCTGAAGATGCAAAAAACTTTGTCCCTGTTTACGGAAAAGATATAGCAATAGCTAAGCAAGGAGATAATGCAAACATTATGAATTTAACAGCAATTTTTGCCAATCAAAAGGCAAGATACATAAAAATAGTGGCCCCCATTTTCGAAAAAATACCGCAATGGCATTATGGAGCTGGGCAACCCACTTTTTTATTCGTGGACGAAATAACAGTAAATTAAAAGCGATATAAAATGAAAAATAGTAGGAAATCAAATTGGATTTACATCCTTTTTCTTTTGATTTTTTTGAGTAGTTGTTCAGAGAGTTCTTCACAGGCTCAGCCTGCGCCTTCTATTAGTATAGAAGAACAAATCAAAACCAGGTTTTATAGTGAAATTCTGCCTCCAACTTCGACAAGTTGTTTTGCGGGAGCTTACTATCGAAAAGCAGTTTCGAGTAAGGATTATTGGTTGGGAATAGGTGGGACGGTGGTTTTGCCCACTTTGACTTATGATTTAACTCGTGAAAACCCAAACAAATTGGGAACTTATTTAGACAATGCGTCCATATATTTGGGCGGAACTTCAGACGATCAGGAAACAGATATTGGAATGACTTGGGAAGTAATCCGGGAAGCCGATGGTACTGTGAGTAAAGAACGGAAAGCTTTTCGACCTTTTATGCGCCGCACCAGCCATAAATCGGGCCAAGCCGCAGTCTATCAAAATGCACCAGCCACCAGCAATTATTATTGGTATCCGGGCGAAACCATTTCGATTAGTATTCAGGTGATTGAGTCTAAAAAACTCAAATTTATTGTCGAAGGTGCTGGCAAAAAATACGAAGAAATATTTGAGGCCGATGGTTATCAAAAAGAAATTATGGCCAATTATAAACGTGTCAACGCCATAGACCAAGTGTCGAATGAAGGAAAACCAGTGCAAACAACAACGGCAAAAGTAACGGGGGCAAAGTGGCTCGAAGTGTATTTGTTCCGTTCTGTCAATTCACAAATAGTCAAAGCCCCAATGCATACCAAAAGATTTACCGATATGCAATGCCCAGCAAAAAGCTATTTTACGTTAAGTACTAATGGTGAAAGTGGGGAAAATATAGATATTTTTGGAACAAAATAGTAAGCGAAGCCGATAAATAATTAGATTTAGGTGTTGGATTTAATTAAATAAAGGTTCAAAAAGCGATGGTTTTAGTAAAATTTATAGCCAATAAAACAGAAGATGTCAGTCTGAGCTTGTCGAAGACATCGTTTTAGGAGCACTTCGACAAGCGCGGTGTGACAAATGGCCTGTGAAAAGCCTAAAAAAGTAATTAGATAAAAAATATATAATAAAGTGAATATGAAAACAAGAAGAGATTTTTTAAACAAATTAGGAGTGGGTGCCGCCTCTGCACTAAGCATTCCGCTTTTGAGTTCTTTTGAAACTGGTTCCAGCACTGAAATCATCGATACTACCCAATCTATTGTCGATCCTAAGCCCAAATTTCTTGTTCCAGCTGGGAACGCCTTGAAAATAACAGGTACTTTCCTCGACGAAATTTCACACGATATTCCGCATCAAAACTGGGGTGAAAAAGAATGGGATCGCGATTTTGCCCATATGAAAGCCATTGGGATTGACACGGTCATTATGATTCGTTCGGGCTACCGAAAATTCATTACCTACAATTCCGATTATTTAATCAAACAAGGATGCTACAAACCCTCGGTCGATTTATTGGAAATGTATTTGCGCTTAGCAGACAAACACAAACTGAAATTTTATTTCGGTTTATACGATTCAGGTAAATACTGGGACACCGGCGATTTGACCTACGAAATTGAATCAAACAAATTTGTAATTGAAGAAGTTTGGAAAAAATACGGCCATTTCAAAAGTTTTGCCGGTTGGTATTTGAGTGGAGAAATCAGTCGAAAAACCAAAGGCGCTATCGACTCATTCCGTACTTTAGGACAGCTCTGCAAGGATGTTTCGGGTGGCTTGCCTACGTTTATGTCTCCATGGATTGATGGAAAAAAAGCGGTAATGGCGGCTTCAGGAACATTGTCGAAAACCGATGCGGTTTCGGTTCAGGAACACGAAAAAGAATGGGGGGAGATTTTCGACGGGATCAAAGGCGCTGTCGATGCTTGCGCTTTCCAAGACGGACATATCGATTATGACGAATTGGATGCTTTCTTTTCAGTCAATAAAAAATTAGGTGATAAATACGGTTTAGAATGTTGGACCAATGCCGAAACTTTTGATCGCGATATGCCTATCAAATTCTTCCCGATCAAATTCGAGAAATTGCGCTTGAAGTTAGAAGCCGCCAAAAGAGCCGGTTTCCAAAAAGGAATTACTTTTGAGTTTTCCCACTTTATGAGTCCGCAATCTTCGTATTTGCAAGCAGGACATTTGTACGATAGATACAAGGAATATTTTGATATTAAATAAGGATTTAAACCAATAGAATTTTTGAAAAAAAAATCAACAACTAACCCAATAAACCAAAACAAATGAATAAAAAAGAAAATATAGGATATGTAATTTTCCTTTCGATAATAGGAGCAATAGGAGGATTTCTTTTCGGTTATGATGTAGCCGTTATTTCAGGAACCATTGAGCAAGTAACCCAACAATTCGAATTAGACACCGTCTCAGTGGGTTGGTATGTAGGTTGTGCTCTTATTGGGTCTATAGTTGGCGTAGCCTTCGCCGGAAAAATTGCCGATGTTTTAGGAAGAAAATGGACGATGCTATTAGCCGCTACCTTGTTTACTTTTTCCGCCTTAGGCTGCATGTTCGTCACTAGTTTTGAAACCTTAATTTGGTGTCGTATTCTTGGTGGTATGGGCATAGGAGTGGCTTCCATTGTGTCTCCTTTGTACATCTCCGAGGTTGCTCCAGCCAGATATAGAGGTACTTTAGTTACCTTATACCAATTGGCTATTACAGTGGGAATAGTGGCTTCCTATTTTGCAAATGCCGAAGTTTTAAAATGGGCTACTTCTGGTCAGTTTGAAGCCGAATGGATGAAAACCATTTTTCAAACGGAATATTGGAGAGGGATGTTGGGCTTGTGTGGAGTGCCTTCAATTCTTTTCTTTTTTATTATATTTTTTATTCCCGAAAGTCCAAGATGGCAAATTGCCAAAAACAATAGCGCTTCAGCCCTAAAAACATTAACCAAACTATTGGGCGCTGAAGAGGCATTAATTCAAGTCGAAAACACAAAAAATTCGCTTCTAAAAAAGGAAAAATCAGATTGGAGAATTTTGTTCCAACCTGGCTATCGTACCGCTTTATTTATAGGGATGAGTTTGGCTATTTTTGGCCAATTTATGGGGGTTAATGTCATTTTCTATTATGGGCCAATTATTTTTAAAGAAGCCGGAATGGCAGCCCAAGGTTCGTTAGATTTTCAAATCGTAATTGGTGTGGTCAACGTACTTTCAACCATTTTAGGCATGTATTTGATTGATAAAATAGGCCGAAAAAAACTGGTTTATGTGGGAGTTACTGGGATGTTTTTAATGCTGGTAGCTATCGGATTTTATTTTAAAATGAATATCGGCAATCCAACCATATTGTTGTATTTGATTATAGCCTATGTTTTCTTCTGTGCCATTTCGATTTGTGTGGTGATCTGGGTATTAATATCCGAAATGTATCCGGTAAAAGTTCGAGGATTAGCCATGTCAATGGCAGGTTTTTCGCTTTGGATAGGAACGTATTTAATCGGACAATTGACTCCGATTCTACTGGAATCATTAAGTCCAGCAATTTCTTTCTGGCTATTCGCCGTGATGTGTATCCCTTATTTTCTAATTACCTATTTCTTTGTGCCTGAAACCACAGGGAAATCATTAGAGGAAATTGAAGACATTTGGATTGCTCATTAAAAAATGAACTATAGTATCACCAACATAAAAAATTAACTTAATAAACAAACCCTAGTATTCTATGGATAGTATTTCTTTTCAACAACCCAAAAAACCAACTTCAATTCTCAATGCCGCAGTAATCGTGGCCGCCTTAGGCTATTTTGTAGATATCTATGATTTATTACTTTTCGGGATTGTGCGTACCGATAGTTTAAAAGACCTTGGAATTACTGGCGATGCTATTCGCAATCAAGGGGAATATCTGATCAGTATGCAAATGTTTGGGATGCTGTTTGGGGGTATTTTATGGGGAATATTGGGCGATAAAAAAGGGAGAATATCGGTTTTGTTCGGTTCTATTTTGATATATTCTGTGGCTAATATTGCCAACGGAATGGTGACCACTGTCGATGGATATGCTTTTTGGAGATTAATTGCTGGGATAGGTCTCGCTGGCGAATTAGGCGCTGGAATTACCTTGGTAGCCGAATCTTTACCTAAAGAAAAACGAGGCTACGGAACAATGATAGTGGCATCGGTCGGGGTTTCGGGTGCTGTGGCAGCCTATTTGGTCTACCAAGTTTTTCAAGATTGGCGTTTGTGTTATTATGCTGGTGGGGTTTTAGGAATTTTATTATTGTTCTTAAGAATTAGTATTACGGAGTCTGGAATTTTCAAAAAAACAATCGAGAATAAGGAAGTAAAAGGGGACTTTTTATCCTTGTTTACCCATAAAAAAAGGTTTTTCAAATACTTAAATTGTATTCTTATCGGAATGCCGCTTTGGTTCTTAGTGGGAATATTAATTACTTTTTCACCTGAATTTGCCAAAGCATTAGGAATCCAAGGGGCGGATACAATCGAAGCAGGAAAGGCTATCGCCTTCTGTTATTCGGGCTTGGTTTTTGGGGATATTGTCAGTGGTTTATTGAGCCAATGGTTCAAAAGCAGAAAAAAAATCATGTATGTTTTTCTGATTTTTAACCTTGTGATGATTTTCGTTTACTTAAACGCTTTCAATATATCTTCCAGTCTTTTCTACTTTCTCTGCTTCTTGATGGGAGCCTCGGTAGGGTATTGGGTCTTATTCGTAACGATTGCTGCGGAGCAATTCGGAACAAACATTCGGGCAACAGTAACTACTACGGTTCCAAATTTTGTACGGGGATCTCTGCCTTTAATTATTTTGGTCTATTCTTATTTCAGAGATTCCATTTTCGAAGGGAACATCCTATGGGCAGGAATGGTGGTTGGTACGGTTATAACCCTTATTTCACTATTTTCTCTATCAAAATTAAAAGAAACTTTTTCAGTAGATTTAGATTATTCCGAAACAGTGTAAGATGTATTTCACCCCTTGGGTGCAATTATTAAAATCGTCTGCTCGAGGTAGAATTTTTATTCTAAAAAAAAGCAATATAAAATGACGTATTATTTTTTAAACACTTCTAACTCCCCTCTTGAGAGGGGTTGGGGGTGTGTTTTTGTAAGTATTTATTATTCAGTTTTTTAATTAAAAACGTCAATGGTAGTTTTTTTTGTGCAGTGCAACAGGACAAAAAATGTATCGAGAATCGTTTTTAAAGAAATATTGCTTGTTCTCCTACGATTTTCTTACCGAAGCTTTGGGGAGAAAATTGCTCGAACTGTCGAAAAATAATCATCAAAAACTAATTACACCCAAGGGTCTATGTACTATTTTTCAAAACCCAAGTTGCTACTCAAGTTAGTTCCTCCGATCTAAGAGATAACCTGAGACTTTATCATAAATCTTTATTAATAAAATTATTTATTAATTAATATTGAATTAATAATATTTTTATATATTTGTAACGCTTGATATATTGAGTACGATGATTTAGCAATCAGCAATTGTTTTATGAATAAAAAAAACTAATAATTGTAATTGTTATCGAATATTCGATGCCTTTTTAAGTTTTTGACTGCATTAGTTTGTTTAATATAATAATAGTGAAGTATTTAATCCAAATAAAATCCAAATGAAAACTGCTTTAGAAACCACTCCTGACATTAGCTACAAAAGCCCAGGGAAATTTGAAGAAACCCGATTTGAGAAAATTCACAACGAAATTTTCAAAAACTCTGCCGAAGCTTCGGTAATTGTGGCTCAGGAAATCG
>CAUPRL010000031.1:0-9821 GCA_963513695.1 uncultured Flavobacterium sp. | reverse complement strand
TCTGCAAAAGGTAGATTGCATACGCGTTACGCACCCGTGCGCCGGTCTCTAGGTCCGAAAACCTATACCCCTCGACTTGCATGTGTTAAGCCTGCCGCTAGCGTTCATCCTGAGCCAGGATCAAACTCTTCATCGTATATTGTTCGCTTAATTACTTAAGCTATTGTTATTCGACTCAAATTCTAGTGGTATTCTTTAAATCTTCCGATTCTCTTACTCTCTTTATTATTGTTCTTAAGATCTCTCTTAAAAACGGCTGTCAATTCAATATGTCTAAGAACTTTCGTTTTCTATTTAATCACCAACCTCGCGGTTAGCGGGTGCAAAAGTACAACTTCTTTTTTAATTGGCAAGAAAAAAATATTTTATTTTTGAAATAAAATTTCAACAATCGAAATTGATTTTTGCGGAGGGCTAAGATATATAATCTTTGAAATCCACACAACTTTTTTTGCTGTTTTTTTCAAGAATTTAAATGAACGTCTGCTTGAATGCGGGTGCAAAAGTACTCTAAATATTGATTTAAACAAGTGTTTTTTTGAAGTTTTTTGAAAGTATTTTTTAAACCGCTGAAATCCCGCAGGTTGAAATCGAAACTTTTTTCAGCTTTGTTCCCTTCCTAGCCCGAAAAAGGATGAAATTCGAATAAAATCATAGATTCGTGATTCAAATAAAGACTGTTGCTATTGATTATCTCCTGGTATTTGCGTTAGGGATAGCAGAGAAAATCCTCTTGTGCCGTCCCGATAGCTATCGGGAGGCACGAGAGATTGTAACGTATAGCCCGACCTGAAAGGGAACGCCCAAAGAATCTATTTTTTTGCTTGTACGGCTCTGTTTATCCAAAAATCGGTTAGGTCGTCGTAATCTACAGGTTTTGCTGGTGGTTGATTTATCAGCCTACGTGATTCGAAGGCTCTGACCAGGATGGTTTCAATTAAGTAATCTTCGTTGACCTCATAGGGCCGGTATTGCGCTTTCAGATTTAGATCAAACATTTTGGCTGTGGTGTTGGACCAAAATGCTGTCCATCCGCTTTTTAGGGTTTTTACTAAATCGTAGGTTGTGGTTCCGGTTTGACGATGGATCAACTTAATCAATATTTGACCTTGCTTGCGCGAAAGCTTTTTGAGTTGCGCCTCGAACTCATTGTTCAGGTAATCTTCGACAATTTTGAAATATTTTTTCTTTTCTTTATTTGTTTTCAGGCTAGCCATACCCCTATTGAGTGCTGTCAATCGTTCCGATGCTAGTTTTGCGTATGGATAGGTTCTGTACACACGATTTTTAAGAAGTTCAAATTGTTTTTTGGATTCAACATCTATTTTCCCTTTGTAAAGGACTATTTCTTCTAATTGAATGGTGTCTTTGAAAATAGTATCATTATCTCTGATATAAAATCCATCGCTTATAGTGTCTTTTGGGACTATTTGTGCATTGGCTGAAACGGATACGAAAAGGAAAAACAGAAAAAACTTAGTAATCTTCATGGTAGTATATAATAATATGTGACAAAATTATACATTTATATACAACTGTAGTGCCATTTTTTTAATTTAGCCAAAAAATATTTTTATGAGTTCAAAATCAATATTAAAAAAGACCTCTCTTAGCTTTTTAGAAAACTATTTGAATAATGCTTCCCCTACTGGATATGAAAGTTCTGGACAAAAACTATGGATGGATTATGTGAAACCTTATGTCGATACCTTTATTACGGATACGTATGGAACTGCTGTAGGCATCATTAATCCAGATGCTCCTTATAAGGTAGTAATTGAAGGTCATGCCGATGAGATTTCCTGGTATGTGAATTATATTACGGATGACGGATTGATTTATGTGATTAGAAATGGGGGTTCCGATCATCAAATTGCGCCTTCGAAACGCGTTAACATTCACACCAAAAAAGGGATTGTGAAAGGTGTTTTTGGATGGCCGGCTATCCATACTCGTAATCGCAGCAAGGAAGAATCTCCTAAAATCGATAATTTATTCATTGATATTGGTTGTTCTAAAAAAGAAGAAGTGGATGCTTTAGGCGTTCACGTAGGTTGTGTGATTACCTATCCCGATGAATTTATGGTTTTGAACGAAAACAAATTTGTTTGTCGCGCCATTGATAATCGAATGGGTGGATTTATGATTGCCGAAGTGGCTCGTTTGTTGCACGAAAACAAAATTAAACTTCCTTTTGGCTTGTATATCACTAATTCTGTTCAAGAAGAAGTGGGCCTTCGCGGTGCCGAAATGATTACTAAAACCATCAAACCCAACGTTGCCATAATAACTGATGTTTGCCATGATTCGACAACTCCAATGATTGATAAGAAAATTGAAGGTGAAATAAAAATTGGCAAAGGTCCGGTAATTACTTATGCTCCGGCGGTTCAGAATAATTTAAGAGAACTTATTTTGGATACTGCTGATGAAAAGAAGATTCCTTTTCAGCGATTAGCTTCTTCAAGGGTTACAGGGACTGACACTGATGCTTTTGCTTACAGCAATGGCGGCGTGGCTTCGGCATTGATTTCGTTGCCGTTGCGTTATATGCACACGACCGTAGAGATGGTGCATCGCGAGGATGTGGAAAACGTGATTAAATTGATTTATGAAACACTATTGAAGATGGAAAACGAGGAAAGCTTTTCCTATTTTAAATAGAAAAACAATATTTTAAGCCTTTAAAATCCTTTCCTTTTGAAATTATAAAGGAAAGGATTTTTTTATTTGGGTTTTGGGTAGTATTTGACTAGTCTCCCTAGCTAATTTTTGAGTTTTAATGCAGGATTTTTTATGTTCTGTTCTCATACTCTATATGGGGAGTATATGGGGCTTTGATGGGGCTTTGATGGGGCTTTGATGGGGAGTATGTCCTGTCCTAAAAACTATACAGGTTATTGAATAAATCCTACTTGATTATTGGTTAATCGGTTAATTGGTTAATTGGTTAACTGGTTAACTGGTTAATCGGTTATTTGGTTACTATGTTGCAGTCAGGAAAGGATTGGAGAGGTGGACGTAGCGCCTTTTTTTTTATTTCATTTTATTTGACAACATTTGGGGGTACCACAGCCATACAGTATCCATACTCTATCCATACTTCAGCCATACAGTATCTATACTTAAGCCCTGCTTGATTATTGGTTAATTGGTTAATTGGTTAATTGGTTAATTGGTTAATCGATGAATTGTTTAATTGGTTAATCGGTGAATTGGTTAATCGGTGAATTGGTTAATTGGTGAATTGGTTAATTGGTGAATTGGTTAATTGGTGAATTGGTTAATTGGTTAATTGGTTAATCGGTTATTTGGTTAATCGGTTACTATGTTGCAGTTAGCAAAGGATTGCAGAGGTGGACCTAGCGCCTTTTTTTTTATTTCATTTTATTTGACAACATTTGGGGGTACCACAGCCATACAGTATCCATACTCTATCCATACTTTATCCATACTCTATCCATACAGTATCTATACAGTATCTATACTCTTGACTTTTCCTAAAATAACTTCCTGATTCAAGTCTAATTCTGCATGGTGTTCGAAGAAAATGGCTTTTCGTTCGAAGGCCGCTTTTATTAAATAATGGCTTCCTTTGAAATAGCATTGCTTTACGATGGCTTTCATTTTGCCTTCTTCGGCTACTTTTAGTTGGTGTGGATATAAAAATATCGTTTCGTCAGCATCGTCTGAATCTGTAAAATGTGATTCTTTCAATTCGTTTACTTCACCAAAAAGGGAAGCAATATAATAACTCGGCGGATTCTCATAGAGTTGTCTTGAATTTCCTTTTGCAATTAATTTTCCGTTTTGCAAGACCATAGTTTCATCTGAAAAAGACAAAGCTTCGTTGCTGTCGTGTGTTGCGATGATGCAGGTGATTTGTTTTTTCTTGAAATAATTGAATAGATTTCGACGCAAAGCGTTTTTCCTAAAAGAATCAATCTGGCTAAAAGGTTCATCCAATAAAAGGATTTCGGGTTCCAATGCCAAAACTCTTGCCAAAGCCACTCTTTGTTGTTGGCCTCCGCTCAGGTATTTTGCTTTTACTTTGGCAAATTCGGTCATTTCGACCATTTCTAATAGTTCGTGCACTCGGGCTTTTTTCTCGGCTTTATGGATATTCGATAAAAACTTACCGACGTTTTCTTCGACAGTAATGTAAGGCATTAAATCAAAATCCTGTGCCAAGTATTTGATATAGTCTTCGCCTGGAATCAGGTTGTATTTTGGCCCCAGTATTGGCTTGTCCTCATAAAATATTTCGCCAGTATCCAGATTATATATGCCGTACAGCAATTTCAGCAAGGTACTTTTACCGCAACCACTTTCGCCTATGACCGCTACATTTTGACCTTTGGCAATCTCAAAACTCAGGTTTTCGATAACGGGATTTTCGATATAAGTGAACGAAATATTTTTTACTACAAGCATTTTCTAAGTTTATGGGTGCAAATTTACAACGTTTATTAAAGGAAAGCTATTGTGATTTTAATGAATTTATTTCTATACTTTAGCCTACTATTATCAAACTAAATTCTACCCATAATGAAGAATATCTATCTCATGTTGGCTGTGTTTTTTGGCACGTTGCTTTGGTCGGTTACCAACCCCAATGAAGGTTTTACTTGTTTTTTGGAAATTATTCCAGCCTTTATTGGCGTTGCGATACTGGCCCTGACATTCAAAAAGTTTCGATTTACAGATTTCACTTATCTCCTGATTCTAATTCATTGCATTATTCTCTTTGTTGGCGGACATTATACGTATGCCCAAGTGCCCCTATTTGATACTATTCGGGAAATTTTTCATCAAAGTAGAAATAATTATGATAAGGTTGGCCATTTTGCCCAAGGTTTGGTTCCTGCTATGATTATCCGTGAGTTGTTTATTCGGAAGAAGGTAATTAGCCATTCGAGTTTTTTCAATTTCATTATTGTTTCCATTTGTTTAGCGATTAGTGCCGCTTACGAATGGATCGAATGGGGTGTTTCCTTATTAACGGGTGAAGGTGGAGATGCTTTTTTAGGAACCCAAGGTTATGTTTGGGATACGCAATCGGATATGTTGTTTGCCACTATTGGGGCAATTGTGGGTTTACTTTTATTTTCGAAGATTCAGGACAAGCAGCTTCAACAGCTGTAAACCTTCTTTTTTAAACATAAAAAAAGCATCATTATGGAGCCTTAATGGTGCTTTTTGAGTAAATTAGATTATTTACTATCCCTTTTCGCTTGTTGTTTAGAGTTGGTTTTTATTCAATTTTTAGTGTTTTTGTTAATGATATCAAAATCCAAAGTTTGAGTTTCATTTGAAATGTTGTTCCCTGTGATTGCGTTGTCTTCAGCGATCAGTTGTTCAGCAGTTTTTTCTTTTTTAGGAATTGTTACCGGCTCAACCTCTTCGTACCCTACTGAAATACTATTGATTAGATTAAAATCTAAAGGCAGCACTTCATTTGAAATGTTGTTTTCTGTAATTGCGTTGTCTTCAGCGATAAGTTGTTCAGCAGTTTTTTCTCTTTTAGGACTATTTACTGGTTCCACATCATTATACCCTACTGAAATACTATCAATTACATAAAAATCTAAAGCTTGAGTTTCATTTGAAATGCTGTTTTCTGTAATTGCATTGTCTTCAGCGATCCGTTGGTCGGCTGTTTTTTCTTTTTTCAAAATATTTACTGGTTCAACATCGTCAGAACCTAGTGAAATACTATTGATTACATAAAAATCTAAAGCTTGAGTTTCATTTGAAATGCTGTTTTCTGTAATTGCGTTGTCTTCAGCGATCCATTGGTCGGCTGTTTTTTCTCTTTTAGGAATATTTACTGGTTCGACATCATCAGAACCTGTTGCAATACTGTTGATTACATAAAAATCTAAAGCTTTAGTTTCATTTGAAATTGTATTCTCGGTAATTAAATTATCCTCCGCAATTTGTTGGTCGGCCGTTTTTATGTTTTTTTGAGTTGCAACCGACTCAATCGGCTCAAAAGCAGTGCTTACTTGGTATGATTCCAGATTTGAAAGATTTCTCGTGAAATTAGTTTTTTTGCTATTGTTACTTTTTCTAACTTCTGTAGTCCAATTAGCAAGCGTTCTAGTTGAAGTCATTGGTTTTACACTATTACTAGCTACAATTTCTTTCTTTGATTCTTGTGAAGCTACAACTCCACTTAGATAATCAACAGATTTATTGTCTAAATTAGTTAATACCACTAATGCAATACCGGAATAAATGATTAAATTTTTCATGATTGTTATTTTTTAAGAGTTATTTTTTTGTTGTTTTAAAAGTATATAATAATATCCTATGCAAATATATATCTAAAAGACAGTATCTTGTTTTGCATAGTACTAATATTTAACAATATTTTAACAATTAAAAAAGCAGTAAAAATCAATAATTTACAATAAAATATTCGTTAACCCCATACAATACAGTAGTTTACAAGAATTCGACTAAAAATTTTATTTCTAAAAAAAAGATAGCAGAAAAATAAGAAAAAAAAGAAAAATTATATCTTTACTAAAAAATTAAAGTATGCAATCAAAAGCCAAAACAGTAGAAGAGTATCTAAATGAACTCCCTGAAGAGAGAAAAGTTCCCATTTCTACCCTTAGAAACAGTATCTTAAATCATCTCCCAAAAGGATTTGAGGAAGAAATGAGTTATGGAATGCTGGGCTATGTAGTTCCGCATACCCTTTATCCGGGTGGCTATCATTGCAATCCAAAACTTCCCCTACCCTTTATGAACCTGGCATCGCAAAAGAATTTTATTGCCCTTTATCATATGGGAATTTATGCCATTCCTGAACTATTGGAATGGTTTACGACAGAATATCCAAAACACAGCTCCCAAAAACTGGATATGGGGAAAGGCTGCATCCGATTCAAGAAATTGGATCAAATCCCTTTTGATTTAATTGGGGAACTTGCCGGAAAAATGAGTGTAGAAGACTGGATCGATTGCTATGAAACCCAAATAAAAAACCGCAAATCTTAATAGACTTGCGGTTTTCTTATGATAAAGGATTTAACCAGTAGGGTGTAATTAGTTTTTGAGGATAATTTTTCGTAAGTTCAACTAATTTTCGACAGAAAATGGTGTCTAGAACAAGAAAATAATTATTAAAAACGATTCTCGATACATTTTTTGTTCCGTTTTACTCCACAAAAAACACTCGAATTGACGTACATAATAATTACAAGCAACGGTTAAAAGATATAGTTTATCTATTTTCCAAATACCCTAAAACATTCTTTTCGATTCGGTCGTAAATATTAGAAACATCTGCCTTCACAAATTTTTCTCCTAAGATATTTTCGTATAATTCGATGTATCTCTCCGAAACGGTTTCGATATATTCATCGGTCATATTCGGAATTTGTTGGCCTTCCTGACCCTGAAAACCATTTTCGATCAACCAACGACGCACAAACTCTTTCGATAATTGTTTTTGCTCTTCGCCCCTATCTTGTCTTTCCTGATAGCCTTCAGAATAGAAATAACGAGAAGAATCGGGTGTGTGAATCTCGTCAATCAAAACAATCACTCCGTCTTTGGTTTTTCCAAACTCATATTTGGTGTCCACCAAAATCAAGCCACGACCGGCAGCAATTTCGGTTCCTCTTTGAAACAAAGCTCGGGTGTATTTTTCTAAAACCAAATAATCTTCCAAACTAACAATCCCTTTAGACAATATGTCCTCACGAGAAATATCTTCGTCGTGGGAACCATTATCCGCTTTGGTAGTTGGCGTGATGATGGGTTCCGGGAATTTGTCGTTTTCCTTCAATCCCTCAGCCATTGTTACGCCACAAATTTGTCTTCTTCCCGCAGCATATTCACGAGCCGCATGACCTGAAACATAACCACGAATTACCATTTCCACCTTAAAAGGTTCGCATAAATGCCCCACAGCCACATTGGGATCTGGGGTTGCCATCAGCCAATTCGGAACAATATCCTGGGTCAATTCCATAAATTTGGTAGCAATTTGGTTTAGGATTTGACCTTTATAAGGAATTCCCTTTGGCAAAACCACATCAAAAGCCGAAAGCCTGTCGGTGGCCACCATAACCAAAAGTTCGTCGTTGATGTTGTACACTTCCCTTACTTTGCCTCGGTATACTGATTTTTGATTTGGAAAATTGAAATTCGTTGTAGTTATTGTGTTCATTGTAGTGTGTTATTTTATAAATGCAAATTTAACAATATTTTCGAGCCAAAAAGCATCATTCGAGATTTATTAAGACAAAAGTAGCGCCGACAAATATCTTGCAACACCGTCCTTTTCATTAGAAGAAATCACTTCAATTTGGGGAAGTTTGTTTTTAAAACTTTCGACAGCATTCTCCATAATCAATGATTTTCCGGCCGCAACAAGCATTCTTTCGTCATTGAAACCATCTCCAAACGCAATTGATTCTTCGAAAGAGCGCTCTTCTTTTTCCAAAATTCTAGCGATAGCCACACTTTTATCGACCGATTTATCCATAAATTCCAAACAAAACGGTAGGCTAAAAGCATAATGAAATTCCTCGGAATGGTCTTTCATTATCCGATCTTTTAGTTCCAGTAATTTGTGGTGGTGGTCGTGGGTGAAAAATAATTTTATGGCACTCAAATCATGAACCCTTTCAAAATCTACAATTTTATTAGGGTAATTCATTTCTTCTTGAAAGCTGTTCAATTTTTCATTTACTTTATTTGATAACCAAACATTTTCTTGGAATAGTACAGTGGTATAGTCCGAATCGATCTCTAAATCCAAAATCGATTTTATGGACTCGCTCTTTATATCAAAAGAAAAAAGGAGTTCTTTATCAGGGGAATGAATCCGGCCTCCATTAGAGGTTACCAAGTAAAAAGGACAGCCTAAATTTTTTAAAAGTGGCATTGCGTCGAGATGATGGCGACCAGTAGCGACAATTATTAAATAGTTTTGGTCGGAAAGTTTTCTGAAAACAGCCTTTGTATAGTCGGAAACTTGGTGATTGTTGTTTAGTAAGGTACCGTCTAAATCGGTAATGATTACTTTGAATTTTTCTTTTATACTCATTTTTAAAGCTCCGTTTTTAAGAAAGGCGAATTTATTCTATTCTGAAGAGAATAGCAAAGGAAAAGGTTCAAAGCATTTTGATAAAAAATCAGTCCAACCAATCAAACAAATATTCGTCTTTGTATTCAATTTTAAATTTATCAAGAAATTCAAGGTATTCCTCTTTAAACGATTGTGTTTGATGATGGCTTTTTTGATTTTTAATGTAGTTTACAATAGTATCAATTTGGCTATAACTATATGAAAATGCCCCAAATCCTTCCTGCCAACGAAATGGAACATTTGTAAATTGCTTTTCATTGATGAAAGAATTACTCGATTTTTTAACATCTCTAACCAAATCCGAAAGACAGCAATTGGGTTTCATCCCAATAAAAATATGGATATGGTCTGGCATTCCGTTGATGGCAATCAATTTTTGACCTTTGGTTTGAATAATTCCGGTAATATATTTATACAATTCCGTTTCAAAGGATTCGTGAATCAGTGCTTTTCGATTTTGAACTGAAAAGACAATTTGAATGTAAATTTGTGAATAGGTGTCCGCCATTATGTTTTTTTTTTTTAACCCCAAGGGGATTAATGTTTATATAAAAACAATTTCAATTATTATAGATGCGACCCCAGCCGGGGTCGTATATTATTTCAAATCCATTTTTTCTATAAATATGCAACGGCGCAGCCGTTGTTTGTAATTATAAAAAATTAATGATCCCAAAAATCCCAGAGGGATTTCATATTTATAGGGATT
>CAUPRL010000030.1:0-10498 GCA_963513695.1 uncultured Flavobacterium sp. | reverse complement strand
ATTCTGTTCACTCATCAATACATTAAAATCGTAGTTTAATTTGTTTTCTTTCAAACTTTCCGAATTCAATAATTGCATTAAACTATCCAATTTTTTTTCTGCAGATGCAATTGGTTTTTGAACTATCGAATCATTTGTTTGCCCAAAACTAACCCCATAAATCAATGAAAATAAAATAATTAACCCTGACTTAAAATTGAAGAAAACATTGCCGACTTTAGATTGTGATTGCATATTTACTAATGTTTAGTTAAGAAATAATTAGAACTAAAAAATTAACAATTAATATTTTCTAAATTTAATAATAGTTATTGAATACAAATAAAAAAAATAAAAAAAATAAAAAAACAAAGAGTTTAGTATGGTAAATTACAATTTATTAACATCCAAAAGGATACATTAAGTTAAATGCTTTAAAATTTTTATAGAAGTCCAGCTAAAATAACCTTGAACAATTACATTTATTTCATAAACTATGACTGGTTTTGCCCCATCTTTTTAGAAATAAACAACTCTTTTTTAAAACAAAAAGGTCCTAATAGACATTTAGTTTGGCCTTTTTGATGCAAAATTTTTTCTCAAGAAATGTGTGTAAATTGACTTGCAGGTCTACTATAATTCGAGAATAGCTGTACTTTTGGCAAAATAAATTGTACCAAAATAATGAAAACTCTTTTAGACATAGAAAACTGGACTAGAAAAGAACATTTTATGTTTTTCAAACAATTCGAAGAACCTTTTTTTGGCTTAACTGTTGAAATAGATTGCACGAAAGCTTATAAGGCTGCTAAACAATTAGGAGTTTCCTTTTTTGTCTATTACTTGCACAAAACCATAGTTGCTGTCAATGCAATTGAGCCATTTCGTTATCGAATAGTTGAAGATGCTATTTACATTTATGACACCATTGATGTGTCGGCAACGATAATGAGGGAAGACCAAACTTTCGGATTTTCATTGATTGAATATTCACCTGATTTTGATGTTTTTTCAAAAAATGCTTTCCAAGAAATCGAAAGAACAAAAAACACTCCCGGGCTTTTTACCAGAGAATTTCCTTTAGATAATTTAATTCATTTTTCGTCCGTTCCTTGGATTAATTTCACCTCACTTTCGCACGCCCGGAGTTATACTTTTCCGGATAGTTGTCCGAAAATTTCTTTTGGAAAAATGATGATTGCTGATGACGGAAAAAGAACAATGTCGATGTCAGTTCACGCGCATCACGGATTGATGGATGGTTTTCAAGTGGGACAATTTATAGATTATTTTCAGGAATTGATGAATCAATAATTGGAACTAATTCATTTTTTGAAAAATTGAGTTAAAAAATTTAACTTTTTGATAATAAAAAAACCCTCATTTTAAAGGAATTGTAAGAAGTAAAATCTTTTCTCAAAGCAATCATCCGGTTTGAATTATTTTATTTAAATTTGCTAAAAACTAAGAAATTATGCTATCAAAAAATATCGAAATCGCTTTAAACAAACAAATTCGCATTGAAGCAGAGTCTTCTCAAATTTATTTATCAATGGCTTGTTGGTCTGAAGTAAACGGACTTGAGGGAATTGCTCAGTTTATGTACGCACAATCTGATGAGGAACGTTTGCACATGCTTAAATTAATAAAATATGTAAACGAACGTGGTGGACATGCTCAAATTACCGACTTAGCAGCTCCAAACACTTCATACGCCACTTTTAAAAATATGTTTGAAGCACTTTACACACATGAACTTTTTGTTTCGAATTCTATCAACGAATTGGTTCACATTACTTTTGAAGAAAAAGATTATGCCACACATAACTTCTTACAATGGTATGTTGCTGAACAAATTGAAGAGGAAGCATCAGCTAAAAACATTTTGGATAAAATCAATTTGATTGGCGATGACAAAGGTGGATTGTATTTATTTGACCGAGACATTCAACAAATAGCTGTCGTAAATGCTGCTGCTGCAACTGCTGCAAAATAATCTAATTCACAGGATTTCATAAATTATTAATGCTTCAAAGAAAATTAAATTTCCTTGAAGCATTTTTTTGCAATACATTATTATTTAGAATAGATAAAAATAATATATCTTTGTAGACATTTAATTCTTTACAAAGTGAGCAAGAAAGAGAAGGAAAAAGATAAAAAGAAGAAGAAAAAGAAAAAAAACCTTCTTAACAAAATCTTGAAGGTTGAAAACATCAAGTCCAAATGTTGCGATAAATACAAAAAAGGAGAAAAGAAACGTTGCGATAACTGTCCAATGTTTGATTTAAAGAAAAAAGTATCCTAAAAAAAATACAAATGCCCTCCAATTGAGAGGGCATTTTTTTGTTAAACCTAATAGCAAAACTGATTAATTTTGAAAATTACAAAGCATTCAAAAGTGAAATAATGTCGTCTCCATAATTCGCAGTCTTATTTTCTCCAAATCCTTTTACGTTTTTAAAATCATCGAGTGTTTGTGGCTTTTGGATAGCGATTGAAACCAATTCGGAATTGTGACAAATCATATAGTGAGGCAATAGCAATTGCTGTGCTTTATCACTTCGCCATTTTTTCAAAGCGAAATAAATTTTCTTTTCTTCAAAGGTCAATTCTGTGTCATTAACGGCAGATTTACTCTCTTTTTTGGGTTCAAAAAAAACAACGGCTGACCAAAAATCTACAGTTGTTGTAGTTACAAAATTCGTGGAAGTCAGTTTAATATTGACAGAATCTAAAAACTCATTCATCCTGTTTTGATCTTCCTGACAATGCTCTTTATCGAGGCGAATATTAAAAACTTTGATGTTCATGGCTAACTATTTTAAAGTTAAACTATTTACCTAAAAGCAATACTTCATTAACAACCACTTCAGTGATATAACGTTTTTCACCGTTTTTATCGTCGTAACTTCTGTGAGTTAATTTGCCTTCAACAGCTATTTGAAGCCCTTTGGTCACATATTTTTCTATGATATCGGCAGTTGCGCCCCAAGCTGCCACTCTGTGCCATTCGGTTGTTTCAACTTTTTCTCCTTTGTCATTTTTGTAACTGTCGTTTGTAGCGATAGTTAAATTGGCTAATTTTTTTCCTCCATCAAAAATTTTGATTTCTGGATCATTACCTACATTTCCGATTAACTGTACTGTGTTTTTCATTGCATTCATGGCTTGTAAAATTTAAATTGTTTATATATGTTTTGTTGACTGACTCGTTCAAATCAACAGGGCAAAGATGCGACGGTGCTAAAATTTTATTCGGTTGATAACTACTTACTTTCGGTTGTAACTATTTGTAACCGTTTGTAAATGGAATTTATTTAGTATATTTGATTGATATTTAAAGAATTATTATTTTTTGGAAGACACACAAAAAATTTAAATAAAAACCACTAAAAAAAGATGATTTATAAAATACTACAATTTACCGACCTCCATTCTGGTGAAGAAGACAAACAAAAAGTATTAGAAAATGTAAAATCTAATATCTCTTTTCGGGGTTCTAACTTGTGGATATTAGCCTGCGCCATTGTAGTAGCCTCTATTGGATTGAATGTGAATTCAACAGCAGTTATAATCGGAGCTATGCTTATTTCTCCATTAATGGGGCCCATTATTGGTGCTGGATTTGGACTAGGAATGTATGATTCCGAATTGGTAAAAAAAGCATTAAAAAATCTTTTGATAGCTACAATCGTTAGTTTAGTAGTATCTACAACTTATTTTTACTTAAGTCCTTTCAAAGAAACACAATCAGAGTTATTAGCGAGAACTTCCCCAAATATCTATGATTTATTAATAGCCTTTTTTGGCGGACTAGTAGGAGTAATTGCCATTACCAGAGTCGAAAAAGGAAATCCAATTCCTGGAGTTGCCATCGCTACTGCATTAATGCCTCCGTTATGTACAGCAGGTTATGGATTGGCCATTGGAAACTTTAAATTCTTTTTTGGGGCCTTATTTTTATATACTATTAATTGCGTTTTTATTTGCATTTCGACTTTTCTAATTGTGAAATATTTGAAATATCCTGCTGTAAAACAAGTAGATGCCAAACGTCAAAAACAAATAAAATATGGAATGACGGCCTTAACTTTAATTATGATGATTCCAAGCATCTTTTTTGCCTACAAACTGTTCGACGAAAAAAAATACAACCAAAAAATTAATCTTTTTATTGAAAATGAGTTTACAAACAAAGGGCACACCATTGTATATAAAAAAATCAACTTAGGCACTAATCCCAAAAACATAGAGCTTGCTTTTTTAAGACATAAATTCAATCCAACAGAAATCAAATCACTTAACAAAACCTTAGCCGATTACCAAATTGACAATGCCCAATTGACAATTAAACAAGATACAACCGATATTAAGAAATATATTTTAGACCAAATCAATTCTGGTAAAACCAATTTGGATGCAAAAGATATTACCATCAGTCAATTAAAAAAAGAAATTGAATCTAACAAATACAACAATAAAGCATTGCTTGGTGAAATAAAAATTATTTTCCCTGAAGTCAAAAACATATCCATATCCAATCACAGTTTCAATAAAAATACCGATAGTTCCTATACTCGACCTGTTTTGATTTATAATAGCAAAACCGCTTTGTCTGAGCCTTCAAAACAAAAACTAAAATTATGGTTGCAAAAAAGACTCTCCAAAGATAAAATTGAAATTTACAAACAAGAAGCAAATTAATCGAAAAGATTTGTTTCTACAACCATAGAAAAATGAACCATCTAACACTCGAAAAACTAAAATTCCCGATTGGAAAATGTCCAAAAATAGATGATGTATCCAAAAATGATTTGGAAAATTGGATAATTACTATTGAAGAATTTCCATCCAAAATTATAATGTTGACTTCAACCCTGTCTGTCGAAGAATTGAATTGGATTTACCGTCCAAAAGGTTGGAACATCAAACAAGTCGTGCATCATTGCGCCGACAGTCATATGAATAGTTTAATCCGATTCAAATTGGCTTTGACCGAAGATGTTCCTACTATAAAACCTTATGAAGAAGCATTGTGGGCAGAACTCGCTGATGGCAATTCAGACGATATTTCGCCCTCTCTTCAAATTATAGAAAGTGTCCATATTCGTTGGGTTTTGCTTTTGAAAAGTTTGAGTTCAAAGGCATTAAAAAGACAATTTTTTCACCCTGCCAACCTCAAAATTTCAAGTTTAGAAGAAACTGTTGGAGTATATGCTTGGCATTGCAACCATCATTTGGCACATATAGAACAAGCCTTATTGCACAAAGGTCAATTTTAAAAAATAAAAAAAATAAACCATTAAGAGATTAAGAAAATTAAGCTTTAACCCTTCTTAATAAAACTTAATTTACTTAATGGTTTGAAAAAAATATTTGCAACTATTTTAGTAAAAAACCAAAAACTATGGACAAAACCTGCCTAGAATGTGGAGATAAAATTGTAGGTCGCGAGGACAAAAAGTTTTGCAGCGATGGTTGCCGCAACGCCTACAATAACAAAATAAACAAAGACAGCACCAACTTTATGCGCAACGTAAACAATAAATTGCGCAAAAATTACCGGATTCTTTCGGCATTAAATACCGATGGAAAAGGAAAAGCTACCAAATCAAAACTGTTGAGCAAAGGATTCGATTTTGAATTTTTTACCAATATTTTAGAAACCAAAACAGGAAACACCTACTTTTTTGTTTACGACCAAGGCTATCGCGCATTGGAGGATGATTATTATTTGCTTGTTAAAAAAGAAATTTAGATCCCAAATCTACTACTATTATGAAAAAAAGTTATTCCTCCATTTTATCCGTGTTGTTTATCCTTGGATTCCTTGGATTTACATTCTTCACGATGATGCCCCAATGGACATCCGATGACGACGCTCCGCTTGCAGAGTTTTCGACAAAAAGAGCATTGGAACAAGTCAAAAACATTTCCCAACATCCGCATTTTGTAGGTTCCCAAAATCACGATGTGGTTGCCAATTATTTAGTAAAAGAACTCCAAAATCTAGGTTTGGAAACTTCCTTTCAAGAAGGTTTTGCTTTTACCGAAAAGGGAACTTTGACCAAATGCAAAAACATTCTGGCTCGAATAAAAGGCAGCAAAAGCAACAAAGCTTTGCTCCTGCTTTCGCATTACGACAGCGCGCCACATTCCTATTCTAAAGGTGCGAGCGATGCAGGTTCTGGAGTTGCGACAATTCTAGAAAGTGTTCGCGCATTTACCAACTCAAAAAAACAACATAAAAATGACATCATTATTCTATTTTCGGATGCCGAAGAATTGGGATTGAATGGTGCAGCACTTTTTGTAACCCAACACAACTGGGCAAAAGAAGTGGGTTTGGTCTTGAATTTTGAAGCCCGGGGAAGTTCCGGGCCGAGTTATATGTTGATGGAAACCAATGGGGGGAATGCCGGATTGGTCAAAGAATTTTCAGCTGCCAACGCACAATATCCCGTTTCGAATTCCTTGATGTATAGCGTTTACAAAATGTTGCCCAACGACACCGATTTAACGGTTTTCAGAGAACAAGGTAATATTCAAGGTTATAATTTTGCCTTTATCGACGGGCATTACAATTACCACACGGCTCAAGACGATATCAATCATTTGGACAAAAACACTTTGGCACATCAAGGAAAACACTTGATGCCGCTGTTGGATTATTTTTCGAATGCCAACTTAAACACGACACAAGCCACCGAGGATGATGTTTATTTTTCGATTCCATTTAGCTTCATCAGTTATCCGTTTAGTTGGGTTTTGCCAATGGTAATTCTTGCACTTTCTCTCTTGCTGACAATCATTTTTGTTGGACTTGGCAAACGTCTTTTGTTTTTCCCAGAAATGGCAAGGGGTTTTATTCCGTTTTTGGGCTCGGTGATTGTTTCGGGGTTGATTACCTTTTTGGGATGGAAATTATTGCTGATTCTCTATCCGCAGTATAACGATTTGCTCAACGGATTTACGTATAACGGTCACGATTACATTGCAGCTTTCACACTACTGACTTTGGCGATTTGTTTTGCTTTTTACCAAATTTTCTCTTTCAAAAAAGTGACGATGAACCATTATGTTGCGCCACTATTCTTTTGGATTATAATTAATGGATTGCTGGCTTTCTTCCTAAAAGGTGCGGGATTTTTGATACTTCCTGTTTTTGCAGGATTGCTGATGTTGACTTCTTTTGTTTTAACTCAAAAATCGAAATGGATTTTGCATCTCTTTTTGAGCATTCCTGCCTTACTGATTATTGCCCCATTTATCCAAATGTTCCCGATAGGTTTGGGACTAAAAGTATTGTTTGGAAGCGCCATTCTCACCTCCCTAACTTTTGGATTATTGCTGCCGGTTTTTGGTTCGTTTATGCGAAAAGGAATGGCTTCCGTGATTTTATTTATATTGGCGATTGGCTTTTTTGCCAAAGCGCATTATTATTCCGGTTACGAATTGGGCAAAGCCAAATCGAATAGCTTAGTCTATATTTTGGATGCTGACAAAAACAAAGCTACTTGGGCTACTTATGACACTAATCTTGACGAATGGACGAAAACCTATTTAGGTCAAAACCCAAAAGAGGCCAAAGAGTTGAACAAAAACACCTTGGCAAGCAAATACAATTCCGGTTTTACTTTTGCTGCTGATGCGCCAATAAAAAACCTTTCGAGACCCTATATAGAATTCTTAAAAGACAGCATTGTTGGCGCCAATCGCAATTTAAAATTCCGAATTACGCCTACCCGAAAAGTCAATCGGTATGATATTCTTGCTAATGAAGCTTTGGTTATTCAAAATTTCAAAGCCAATGGTTTGACTTTGTTGGGACAAAAGGGTTCCAAATACGAGCGAAAAGGCAAAAAATTGGTGAGCTATTATGTGGTAGATCAACTTCCGCTGGAAATAGAATTTAGCGTTGCCGCTTCGAGTGTTTTGGATTTGGATTTACTTGAAAGTTCTTTCGATTTGATGAGCAATCCATTATTTTCTATGACAAAAAGAGCCGATTGGATGATGCCAACGCCTTTTGTTTTGAACGATGCCGTAATTATTAAAGAGAAGATAAAAGCATCGCCGAAAACGATGAAACCCATTGTTTTGAAGGTTGAGAAAGCGGTTGTAAAAGATAGTTTAAAAAAGCCCCTATGACTCAAATTAGTATTCTTGGTTGCGGTTGGTTGGGTTTGCCTTTGGCAAAAACTTTGCTAAATAATGATTTTTCTGTGAAGGGATCAACGACCTCTGTTGAGAAGCTTTCGATTATGAAAAACTCAGGAATTCAAGGGTTTCAAATTGAATTATCTAAAACAGATATTCAAGGAAAAGTCGAGGTTTTTTTAGAAAATTCTAAAATCTTGATTATCGATATTCCTCCCAAATTAAGAGGAAATTCTAAAGAAGATTTTGTTTCCAAAATTAAAAATCTGATTCCTTTTATAGAAAAATCTACTATCGAAAACGTACTTTTCATTAGTTCGACATCGGTTTATGGAGACACTTCGACTTCGCTCAGTGTGACAGAGGAAACCAAAACCTGTCCTGATACCGAAAGCGGGAAACAATTGGTTCAAGCCGAGCAACTTTTGCAAAGCAATCCGAACTTTAAAACCACCATTTTGCGTTTTGGTGGATTGATTGGCGAAGACCGACATCCCATAAAATTCTTGGCAGGAAGAACCAATATCGAAAATCCAAATGCTCCCATAAACTTGATTCATCAAGAAGATTGTATTGGAATAATTCTGGAGATTCTTCGACAAACGCAGAATGAAAAATTAAATGGAAATGAAACTTTTAACGCCGTAACTCCTTTTCACCCGAGTCGAAAGGAATATTACACTCAAAAAGCCATTGATTTGAATCTGGCTTTGCCTGAATTTAATTCGGAAAGCCTTACTTTTGGAAAAACAATTTCAAGTACTAAAATCGAAACTGTATTGAAATACACTTTTGCCAACCCCTTTTTATAAATTGAGAACAAAAATAAAAACCGCTTTATCGTCCAAAATTAATGCTATAGGTTTGCCTATTCTGGCTTTGTGCTGGGTGAGTTTTTTTTGGGGAACCACTTGGTTGGCATCGAAAGAAGGGGTCAAACATATGCCGGCTTTACAATTGGCAGGAATTAGACAGTTTATTGGTGGTTTCCTTTATGTTTGCTTTTTTTTGTATAAAAAAGCGCCTTGGCCAAAGGGAAAACAATGGAAAGCAATAATAATTCTAAGCATTCTAAATTTTGTGTTGAGTAATGGCCTGAGTACTTGGGGTGTGAAATACATTAGTAGTGGATTAGGAGCTATTCTCGGCTCCATTTTTCCGCTTTGGATTGTAATTATTACTTTGTTTAATGGGGAACGGCTTGCGAGATTATCGATTCTAGGACTGGTCGTTAGTTTTTGCGGTGTGTGCGTCATTTTCTATGATCACCTGGCTGATTTCTTGAAACCTGATTTTAGATTTGGTATTTTTATTTCTTTAATTGCAACTTTTACTTGGGCTTTTGGAACTATGTACACCCGAAAAAAAGCGGCTAGTTTTAATCCTTATTTCAGTTTAGGATTGCAAATGCTAATTTCAAGTTTCATCACTTTGGCGATAGTTGGCGCAACTGGAACTGGAGTAAACATCAGTTCGATTCCAGCCAATTCTTGGTGGGCAATGGGTTATTTAGTAAT
Organism: uncultured Flavobacterium sp.; assembly: GCA_963513695.1. Lineage (GTDB taxonomy): Bacteria > Bacteroidota > Bacteroidia > Flavobacteriales > Flavobacteriaceae > Flavobacterium. The sequence goes on along the minus strand of CAUPRL010000030.1, from coordinate 839 downwards.
CATTGGTTCTGTACTGACATTTATTGCTTTTATCTATATGATTCAAAAATTACCCCCAGAAATAAATAGTATTTATGCCTACATCAATCCCATTGTTGCGGTATTATTAGGAGCTATAATTTTTGGAGAACCACTTACTATGTCTATTGCAATAGGGGGAGGAGTTACTTTGTGTGGTTTATATCTGGTTAACTATTCCATTCGAAAGTCTAAGACATAACAAGTTCAATTGAAAATTAATTTTACTCCAAAATAAACAAACCCTCGAAATTACAAATTTCCGAGGGTTTGTTTGTTGATAGTTTTACTAAAAAGATTATAGCGCAGTAATAATAAACTCGCTGCGTCTGTTCATTTGGTGTTGTTCTTCGGTGCAAGGGGATTGGTTTGTTGGTTCACAACCACAATCGTTTACCAATTGACTCTCGCCATAGCCTTTACCGGTTAGCCTCTCGGGAGCAATGCCGTTTTTAACCAACCATTTGATAGTCGATTTGGCTCTGTTTTCGGATAAGACTTCGTTGTATTTGTAGGAAGCACGACAATCGGTATGGGAACGGATATCGAGTTTCATTGTTGGATTTTGATTCATTACATCTAGTATTTTTTCTAAATCTAATGCCGCCTCGGTTCTAATATTGTATTTATCCAAGTCGAAATAAATCATTTTTATACCAAAGCATTTTCCTAAATCATCGCCCACGGCCACTTTACACACTTCTTTTTCTAAGGTAAAATTCAAATTGGTTCTTCCATTGGCTTTTGGAATTGCAATTTTTTGTTCTTTGGTCATATAGTCTGGTTTTGCCGCTCTTACATTGTAGTTTTTGCCACATTCT
>CAUPRL010000029.1:0-28056 GCA_963513695.1 uncultured Flavobacterium sp. | reverse complement strand
GTTCAAGCTCATTATGAGAGTATTTTAAAATTAGAAATAGACAAATCAGGCAAAGACTTAACCAGACTATGCTTTTATTCTTATGATGAAAACCTTTATTACAATGAAAACGCAAAAATATTTAGTGTTACAGAACAAGAAAAAGAACCTAAAGCTAACATCGAGAGGGAGTTTAAAAGAACAGAGCCAACAATTGTTATTAATAGCGATGCAATCTACAACCATTGCGTAAATTTTACCGAAAAAAAAGTGCAATTCGTGAATGGTAGTCGCAACGTGTTTGTGCATCAATTAGCGTGTAACCTCAATCGTAAAGGTGTATCGCTTCAAGAAGCTCTAGGATATATTCTAACCGATTTTGGATATGATGAAAAGGAAGTAACTCAAGCAGTAAACAGTGCTTACGGAAATAGTCACGAGTTTGGCAAGAACGAGAAATTTGAACCACCTAATAAACCCCAAAAGGCAGCCAATTTTTCAATAACAGACACCACTGAAGACGACGACGAAGACAAACCAAAACCAACCCAAATTGACCGTTTAGAGTTGTTTTTATCAAACAAATATGTATTTCGACACAATATGGTCTCTGGTAAATTAGAGTTCCAATATTTCGGTAAAAAGAAGTGGAATGTAATGAATGATTTTATTGAAAATTCAATGCTTCGGGAATGTTTAAAAGGTCGAATTAAAACCAATTTATCATCATTACGAAATTTATTGTATTCTGATTTTTGTGTACTGTTCAATCCATTTGAAGATTACTTTTTTAATTTACCTTCTTACGATGAAAAGACCGATTATATTACCGAATTAGCCAACACAATAACTACCACAAAACAAGACCTTTGGCAACAATGTTTCAAAAAATGGTTAGTCGCTATGGTGGGTTGTGTTCTCGATGATAAAGTAATAAATCATACGGTTATTGTCTTTAGCGGCAAACAAGGATTAGGTAAAACAACTTGGGTGGAGAAACTCGTTCCGAAACCTTTGAAAGAATATCTATTTTCTGGAACCATAAACCCTAACAACAAAGATACATTGGTGCAGCTTTCAGAATGTATGTTAATCAATTTGGACGAGCTCGAAAACTTGAACCGTTCCGAAATTGGATCACTCAAAGAAATCATAACGAAAACCCAAATCAGAATGAGAAAAGCTTACGGACACAACAACGAAACAATGCCCAGACGGGCATCGTTTGCCGGAAGTGTCAATACAGCCCAATTCTTAAACGATAGTACAGGAAGCAGACGGTTTCTTTGTTTTGAGTTGGAAGGCATAAAATACCAGCACAATGTAGATATTAATATGGCATTTTCACAAGCATTGTTTCTTTTCAAAAGTGGTTTTAGATATTGGTTTGACCAGGAAGAAATAAAAAACATAACAGCCAATAATGAACAGTATCAATTGCATAGTCCAGAAGAAGAACTTTTATTAACTTGGTTTGAACCTTGCTCGAAAGAAGAAGCAACACTATTTTTAAACGCATCACAAATAGCAGCCAAACTAGCGGACAGAACAAAATTAAACCTAAACGATGCTACAATCAATAAACTAGGAAAAGCGTTAAAGAAACACAGTTTTATCAAAATTAGCAAGAAAACAGGCTATGTGTATGCAGTAAAAGAATTAACCTATGAGGAAGTCGATTACAAAAATAAAGAGAGTGAAACAGACTAAAAAATAACAAATTATAGAATTTCAAAAAAGGGTGCATTTTGCACTCTTTTTTATTGGTTGGAGTGGATAGGCAGGATAACCAAATTTCGACACAAACATTTTTTAATTTTTCATCATTGAAACTTTTGGGTAACATTAGAATATAGCAAAGCATTATGATGAATAGGCAAGTATCGTTTGCACTCAAACAGCCACTTAAATCAGTTTTTTATTTTATAAAAAAACTTAAATATCTTTCCTACGTTTTTTGGTTATCCTGCCTATCCTTTTTCATTTGCTTTCTTTTTCTTTTACTTGCTTTTTTGTATGTTTGTGAATTATACGTTCACATTTCTTTTTATTGCCAAAATGTAGTTTATGATTTCTAACTTCCGCAATAGTGTTCGTACTGTGGATACTATTGAGAAACTCTAAATAAACACAATCGAACCCATAAATAAGGTGCTTTAAAAAGTAAACAAAATTTGAAAAGATTTTAAAAAACAAAATAGTTAAACAAAATAGTTAAACAAAATATAAATGTCATTTAACGAAAATACTAGAGTAAAAATACCTGCAATACTACATTTTGTCCGTTTGGGTTACACTTACATTTCGTTAAAGAATGCAGTTCGAGAAGAGCAAACCAATATTTTTACCGATATTTTCAAAGAGAGTATTTCAAAAATAAATAAAGGAATAGAGCCCGAAGAAATAAACCGTTTATTGGAAGATGTCTCTTTATTATTGGACAATGAAGACTTAGGAGAAGCATTTTATCAAAAATTAATTGCTAAATCGGGAACCCGATTAATTGATTTTGAAGATTTTGAAAACAACACATTCAATGTTGTTACCGAATTGACCTATAAAAATGGTGATGAAGAATTTAGACCTGATATTATTTTACTTATCAATGGAATGCCTTTGTCTTTTATTGAAGTTAAAAAACCCAACAACAAAGAAGGTGTTTTAGCAGAAAGAGATAGGATAAATACACGTTTTCAAAATAAGAAGTTCAGAAAATTTGTCAACATCACGCAATTGATGATTTTTTCCAATAATATGGAATATGATCCAGACGATATTGAGCCAATACAAGGAGCTTTTTATGCAACGCCAGCATATTACAAACCCAATTTTAATTATTTTAGAGAAGAAGAAAAGTTTGATTTGCCAACGCTACTGCTTGAAGAAGATGAAGAATTGGAAAACTTTGTTTTAAAAGACAATAATCTAACTTCAATCAAATATTCGCCGGAATTTATTACCAATAAAAATCCAAACAATCCAACAAATAGGGTTTCAACATCCTTATTCAGTAAAGACAGATTTGCTTTCGTCTTGCGCTATGCCATTGCTTATGTAAAAGAGCAAAAAGGCATTGAAAAACACATTATGCGTTATCCTCAAATCTTTGCCACAAAAGCCATTGAGAAAACTATTGAAAGCAATATTAAAAAAGGAATTATTTGGCATACACAAGGAAGCGGAAAAACAGCTTTAACCTATTATAATGTTCAATATCTAACCGATTATTTCCAACGTAAATCAGTCATTCCCAAATTCTATTTCATTGTGGACAGACTGGATTTAATGGTGCAAGCCAAAAGAGAGTTTACCAGTCGTGGCTTGATAGTTCACACGGTAAATTCCAGGGATGAATTTGTCAAAGACTTAAAAACTACAAGTGCCATTCATAACCTTTCGGGCAAAAGGGAAATAACCGTTGTAAACATTCAAAAGTTTAGCGAAGATGCCAGTGTAGTAACTCAAAAAGATTATGATATTTCTATTCAAAGAATTTATTTCTTGGATGAAGTACACAGAAGTTACAACCCTAAAGGAAGTTTCCTTGCCAATTTAACTAATTCAGATCGCAGCGCAATTACAATTGGATTAACTGGAACACCATTAATTAGTAATAATTTATATTCCAAAGCCATTTTTGGAGATTACATACACAAATACTATTACAATGCCTCTATTGCTGATGGTTACACTCTAAAACTCATTCGGGAAGAAATCGAAACCAATTACAAAATGGTTTTGGAAGAAACCTTGAAAGAAATTGAAATTTTACAGGGTGATGCTGATAAAAGGGTATTATATGCGCATCCGGCATTCGTTGAGCCAATGTTGGATTATATCGTAAACGATTTTGAAAGCAGCCGTTTTAATTTCACGGACAGTTCCATTGGAGCAATGGTAGTTTGCGACAGCTCGAACCAAGCTAGAGAAATGTATAAAATCTTCAATGACAAGTATGGAACAAAAACATACAATCAAGAGTTTCAACAGTTAGGAATGGTTGCCGAAGAGCGCGAAAATTACAACAAGAAAAAGAAAAAAGACAATAAAGTAAACACGGCGGCTCTAATTCTCCACGATGCAGGAACCAAAGAAGAACGCAAAAAGCAAGTAGAAGATTTCAAAGAAGGAACTATTGATATTTTGTTTGTTTACAATATGTTGCTTACTGGTTTTGATGCCAAACGACTAAAGAAATTATATTTAGGACGTGTCATTAAAGACCATAATTTATTGCAAACCCTTACGCGTGTCAACAGACCGTACAAAGATTTTCGTTATGGTTTTGTGGTGGATTTTGCAGACATAAGCAAAGAATTTGAAGCCACAAACAAAGCCTATTTTGAAGAATTACAATCAGAGTTGGGCGATGAAATGGAACACTATACCAATCTTTTCAAATCCAAAGAAGAGATTGATGCAGAGATCAAGGAAATCAAAGAAATTCTATTTCATTTTGATACTCGAAATGCCGAGTTGTTCTCGCAACAAATTAGCGAAATCAAAGACCGACAAAAGGTGTTGGAAATTGTAAAAGCATTGGGTAATGCCAAAAACTTATACAACCTGATCCGCTTTTTTGGACATTATGAATTACTGGATAAAATCGATTTCAAAAAACTAAATCTTTTATATACTGAAGCTTCCAATCATTTGGCATTGCTAAATACAAAAGAAGCGTTAGACAATAATATTGACAATACAAACTTACTCAACATTGCTCTCGAAAATGTAATATTTATGTTCCGCAAAATTTCTGAGGAGGAAATGATTATTGCTGACCAATTAAAAGATACCCTGCGCAAAACTCGGGAAGCACTTTCGAGTAATTTTGATAAGAATGACCCTGAATTTGTTTCCTTGTACGACGAATTAAAACGCCTATTCGACAAAAAGAATTTAGACGAAATCACGCAGGACGAGATGAAGCAAAACATTGGTGCTTTGCAGAAAATTTTTGACAAAGTGAGCGAACTAAACCGCAAAAACAATTTGCTCAAAGCCAAGTATGAAAACGATGCCAAATACTGTCGCATTCACAAACGCATTGTAGAACGCGGTGGAATTTCACAACGAGAAAGCGAATTATTCGAAGCTTTGCAAGGGATTAAGAACGAAGCCGATGATAAAGTATTACAAAACAACAAATTGCTCAATAACGAAAGCTATTTTGAAACAATGATGATACGATTAGTCATTGACCAATTTGTAAACAAAAACAAAATCAAATTAGATCCTGATGCTTCTAAATACATCAATCATTTAGTAGTAAAAGAATATACAAACGAATTTCAAGGAAGAACAATATGAGTAATGAAAAGGCAGAGGATAGAATAAAATTTTTTGAAGAAAAAATTAAAACACTTATTGACAACCTCAAAAGCATTTGTGCTGCTTATGGTTTAGGAAATGATGGGAATGAGTTCAAAATCATCACCCAAGTATTCCTGTATAAATTTATGAATGACAAATTTACCTACGAGGTAAAAAACATTGATACGAATTTAAAAACCGTTGAAAGTTGGGAAAAAGCATTACGAAGCTACAGCGACAATGAGTATGAAATGTTGCTTTTACAATTAGGTCCAGACACGGCACGTTTACGCCAAGACCATTTTATTTCCTATTTGTTCGACAAACAAAACGAACCCGATTTCGCCAAACTATTTGACGATACCTTGCGGGATATTGCCATCACAAACAACGATATTTTCTCAGTAAAAACAGAAGGCGGTTCTAAAATTATTTTGTTCGATGTCTTGAGTAAATACATCAATGACGAAGACAAGCGCGACGATTTTTGCCGAGCCATTATCAACAAACTAATCGATTTTAGTTTTGAAGAAATATTCACACAGAAATACGATTTCTTTGCAACCATTTTTGAATACCTCATTAAAGATTACAACAAAGACAGTGGCGGTAAATATGCCGAATATTATACACCACACGCAGTGGCTAAAATTATGGCGGCCATTTTAGTCGATACGCCAGTGCAAAATGTAACCTGTTATGATCCAAGCGCGGGTTCTGGAACGTTGCTTATGAATTTGGCACACGCCATTGGCGAAGACCGATGCACCATTTACTCGCAGGATGTTTCGCAAAAATCTTCGAGTTTGTTGCGATTGAATTTGATATTGAATAACCTGGTACATTCCATTCAAAACGTAATTCAGGGAAATACTATTTTAGCACCTTTCCACAAAGACGAAAAAGGACTGATGAAGTTTGACTACATCGTGTCAAATCCACCATTTAAATTAGATTTTAGTGATTATGTAGCTGATTTAGATAGCAAGCAAAACAACGATCGTTTCTTTGCAGGATTACCGAAAGTGCCGAAAAAAGACGTGGACAAAATGGCAATTTATCCGTTGTTTATCCAGCATATTATGTTTTCGCTTTCCACCAAAGGCAAAGCCGCAATTGTGGTACCAACAGGTTTTATTACCGCCCAAAGCGGAATTGAGAAAAAAATTAGGGAACGAATGGTAGAAAGTAGGATGTTGCGTGGTGTGGTTTCTATGCCCTCAAACATTTTTGCCACAACAGGAACCAATGTTTCCATTATCTTTTTAGATAAAGAAAACAGCAAGGGAAACATTGTTTTGATGGATGCTTCTAAACTAGGAACAACCGTAAAAGAAGGCAAAAACCAAAAAACACTGCTCGCTCCTGAAGAAGAAGATTATATTATTGATACCTTCAACAAACACGAAGCCAAAGAAGATTTCTCGGTGGTGGTTTCCTATGATGACATTAAAGAAAAAAATTATTCGCTGAGTGCCGGGCAATATTTTGAAGTAAAAATTGAATATACCGATATTTCGGCAGCCGAGTTTGAGGCAAAAATGAACCAATTTAATGTTAACTTGGACGAACTTTTTTCAACTTCAAAAACCTTGGAAACGGAGATAAAAAACCAGTTGAAAACTTTAAATTTTCAATAAAAGCAGTTGAAACAAACAGAATATAGGAGTTTTATAATCTTATAATAAGGCACAGAATATGAAAGATTGGGTAGAAAATGCAATACAATTATTAAACAAAAGTTTACATCCTGTTCCGCAAGAACTAAACGAATTGGATTGGAAAACAGATTTGTCTGATAAAAGCGATCGAATGGCGCAGCACATTTCAGCTTTTGCCAATACGCCTAGAGGAGGCTATTTAATGTTTGGAATAAATGATAATGGTGTGGTAGGTTCTCTTGACAAACCACAAATAGACGATATTGTAAAAAAAATTGGAAACATTGCCAGAAACAATTTGGCACAACCAGTGGGAATAGACCACGCAGTTATTGATTATGACGGCTATTCTATTCTGTGCATTTATATTCCGGAACACAACGACAAACCAGTATATCTAAGAGGAGCTGACATATTCAATAGTTATACCCGAAGCGCCGGACAAACCGTTAAACTATCCAGACACGAAGTAAAACAATTGATTGCGGCTTCTACAGGATTGCATTTTGAAGACCAAATCGCAATGAACAATGCCACTGCCGATGATGTTTTTAAATTATTGGATTACGACAGCTATTTTAGTTTGTTGGATAAAAGATTACCTGATACCAAAGAAAATATTCTCAAAACATTAGCCAGTGACGATTTAATAATGGCTACCACAACAGAGTGGAATATTCTAAATTTAGGTGCCATTCTTTTTGCCAAAGATTTAAAAAACTTTAAAGAGCTAAGACGAAAAAGTGTAAGGGTAATTGTGTACAAAGAAACTAGTAGAGTAAATGCCATAAAAGAACAAGAAGGAGGCAAAGGATATGCTTCTGGTTTTGAAGGATTGGTAAATTATATAATGGATCAGTTACCGTCAAACGAGGTAATCGAAAAAGCACTACGGGAGAAAGTAAAAGTATATCCCGAAAAAGCCATCAGGGAGTTTGTGGCCAACGCATTAATCCATCAAGATTTTGCTGTCACAGGTTCGGGCGTAATGGTTGAAATATTTTCCGATAGAATAGAAATCACAAATCCCGGAGTTCCGCTAGTGGATACCAATCGATTTATCGACACTGCACCAAAATCAAGAAACGAAACCTTAGCTTCCTTAATGCGAAGATTAAATATCTGTGAAGAAAGAGGCAGCGGTATTGACCGAGCTATCGAAGCCATTGAAGAGTTTCAATTGCCGGCTCCAAAATTTATTAGAGGTGCCGATTATACGCGTGTAATTATGTATGCACCAATGCCGTTAACACGAATGAACAATGAAGACAGAACTAGAGCTTGCTACCAACACACTTGTTTGCATTATGTAAACAATCAGTCGGTCAACAACCAATCAGTGCGTAAAAGGTTCAATATTGCTAAAAACAACGTATCGTCTGCTTCAAAAATCATTGCCGATGCCGTTGATGCGGGTTTAATAAAAGCTTCCGACCCAGAAAACAACTCTAAGAAATTTGCTTCTTATGTACCATTTTGGGCATAGCATTTTTATTAGTTTGCAATATCCCGATGAAGCACCACACAGTCGTAAAGCCTTCATTTATAAGCATTTTTTATTTCGTTAGAATATCCCGATGACACAAATAAGAGCAAATAAGAGCAACAAAAAACACCAATAGGAACAAACTAAAAAAACACAAACACAACAAAAGCACAGAAAGCAAATAGCCCATTAGCAATAGAAAAAACGGTTTCAAAACAAAGCCGAAAACCAAAAAGCTATTTCGTTACAAAACAACACAAAAACACAAAAACAACAAAAAGCATAGGTTTTACGGCACTTTCTTATTTCGTTAGAAAATCCCGATAACCAAAATACAAGTTCAAAATACAAGTTCAAAAGAGAGAATAAAAATAGTAACAACAGAAATATTTTTTATAATAATTGGAATGTCGAAGTATGATCAAAAGAATTAAATTAGGGAAAATTGCTGCTATTTCAACAGGATATTCATTTAAAGGCGAGCTATATTCTAATGAAGGCATTCCTGTTGTAAGGGGTGAAAATGTCACAATTGGTGAATTGAGATGGGATAATAAAAAATACTGGAATTATGAATTCGATCAATTTGAAAAATATTCTTTGAAAAAAAATGATATTGTTATAGGAATGGATGGTTCTCGTGTTGGTAGAAATAGAGCAAAAATTAATGAGAATGATTTACCACTGCTATTGGCGCAACGAGTAGCTTGTGTAAGGAATACGGATTTATCTGATCAACTTTTTCTTTATTATGTAATTAGAGATATTAGATTTGAAGAATATGTTAAAAGAATTCAAACGGGATCTTCAATTCCTCACATTAGCCAAACTCAAATTGAAGATTTTACGGTTAGTTATCCTTCCTTAAATACACAAAAAAAAATAGGGTTAATTCTTTCGTCTTTAGATGCCAAAATAGAAACGAACAACCGCATCAATGCTGAGCTGGAAGCAATGGCAAAAATGCTGTATGACTATTGGTTTGTGCAGTTTGATTTTCCAGATGCCAATGGTAATCCCTATAAAACTTCGGGAGGTAAAATGGTGTATAGTAATGAATTAAAAAGAGATATTCCGGAAGGTTGGGAAGTGAAAACTCTAGACCAATGGATAACGAATGATAAAAGCGGTGATTGGGGAAAAGAAAGCCCAGAAGGCAATTATACAAAAAAAGTATGTTGTGTTCGTGGTGCAGATATTAATGGTTTAAATGGTCTTGGTAATTGCAATACGCCTATTCGTTATATCTTGGAGAAGAATGAATTTAAAATACTGGAACCTCACGATTTAATTGTAGAAATTTCAGGTGGAAGCCCGGTACAATCAACCGGAAGATTGGCTTATGTCACAGAAGCAACAGCAAAAAGATTTGAAGCTCCACTTATTTGTTCCAATTTTTGTAAAGCAGTTTCATTAAAAAACAAAAAACAATTGTACAATTTTGTTTACCTATGGAACAGGGTTTATGATAATGGTATTTTGTTTGGCTACGAAGGAAAAACAAGTGGTATAAAAAACCTTTTGTTTGATAGTTTTGTAAGCACATATCAAACGGTTGTTCCAAAGGATGAACTAACAGAGAAGTTTTACAATTTTATGGAACCCTTTCAAAACCAAAAGCAAAGAAATTTATTAGAAAATCAAAAACTAACCGAACAACGAGACTGGTTATTGCCAATGCTAATGAACGGTCAAGTTACAGTAGAAGATGCAATAGAACAGCTGGGTATGGTGGCAGAAAGCAGCACACAATACGGAAACTAAAAAAAGATACTTTTATAGAAAGGAACAATGGCAAAAAGCAAAAGAAAACTAAAAATAATGGTAGGTTCTACCGTGTATGGGTTTGAAGACCAACTATCTCAAATTGTGGCTCAATTGCAACTGTTAGAGTATGATGTACTCAATTCCCATAATGGAAGCATCAAAGTAAATCCTAAGTTATCCAATCTCGATAACTGCATCAAAGCAGTCGAAGAGTGTGATTTATTTTTAGGTATCATCAGACCTTTTTACGGAACCGGTAATATAGGTGACAAAAACATTACATTCGAAGAAATCAAAAAAGCTATTGAACTCAAGAAACCCTATTGGTTTCTAGTACATCGAGATGTTGTTTTTGCAAGAGAATTGTTCAAATATTTAGCACTAAAAAGTGGCGATGAAATAGTAGTTTCAAAAAACAAACTCTTTGACCCACGAACCATAGAAATTTACGAATATGTAATCGAAAACCATATTCCAGTGACCTTAAGAAATGGCAATTGGGCACAACAGTTTTACCGTTTAGACGAAATGATGACCTACATCAATACACAATTTACCGATAGAGATTTTGTAGAAAATATTTTAAACCATAAACCAGCTAACAATGGATAATAGTTTTATAATAGATAATTTGCTACAGCAACAGGAAGGCGTTCGTTTAGAATTTAAAGCAGCGGCTAACAGAGAAGCTATTGCCAAAACCATTACAGCTTTCATCAATACACAGGGTGGTGATTTGGTTATTGGTATTGATGATGATAAGAAAGTTGTTGGAGTAGAAAATGCTGAAAAGATTAGAGAGAGTTTCCAAAATCTATTGATTGATTGGATTAAACCTAATGCACCAATATCATCACAAGTTATTCGATACAAAAAGAAAGATGTTATTCTTATTAGTGTTTGGGAAGGTGCCAAAAAACCATACCAATTCAAAGGAAAGATTTTTACTAGAGAGAATGACGCCACTAAACTATCCAGTAGAGAGGTGCTAACATCATTAATTAAAGAACGTAAAGAAGCTGATTTTCATTGGGAAAGAAAAGCAGTTCTAGGCGCCGACATAAAAGATTTGGACATAGAAGAGATAAATACTACTATTTTATTATATAAAACTTACAAACCCAACAGTAACTTTGAAGACGTTGAGGATTTTTTAATTCAAATGGGCTTAATTCAAAATGGGAATTTAACCAATGCCTGTATCGTTTTGTTTGCCAAACATCCCAACAGATTTATTCCGCAGTCACGAATTAGAGTTACCGTATATCCGTCAAATAAATCAGGTGACCTCTTTTTAAACGATAGACCCTTTGAAGGAAATATTTTTAAAAACATAACAGCAATTCGAGATTTCATCGATGTTACTTTCGGTAAAAGTATTGTCATAGATGGTGTTTTAAGATCGGAAAAATACAATTATCCTTTACTGGCTATTCGTGAAGGATTGCTGAATGCAATGGTGCATCGCGATTACAATTCAGTTAATGGCTTTCTCCAAATATCCATTTTTTCTGACCGTACAGAAATAGCAAATTATGGCGGTTTACCAGATGGTATAACCATCAGAGATTTGAAAAGAGAACACAACTCAGTTCTTCGCAATCCTGACATTGCACAAATATGCTTTATTCGTAAATACATAGAAATGTTAGGAAGTGGTACATTAAGAATGGTGGAAGATTGTAAGAAAAACAATTTTAAAGCTCCTGTTTGGACAGATAAAGAAAATATAACTACAGTAACTTTTCCTGACCTTGGTAATAATGTTAAAACTAATGAAGGTGTAAATGAAGGTGTAAATGAAGGTGTAAATAATATAGCTTTTAAAGACGAAAGTGAAGGTGTAAATGAAGAACTTAATGTGGTATATAAACTAATAGATAATACACCAGGATTAAAAGCACCTGATGTGGCTAGATTATTAGATAAAAGTCTTTCAGCAGCAGAAAGATATATAAAGAAACTAAAAGACGCTGGTTATATAGAATTTAAAGGAGCACCAAAAACTGGAGGATATTTTAAAAAATAATTTTGATGTTCAAAACCAAACAGTAGATACTCAAAATAATGAATATGGTGTCATTAATTTAAACGAGATACAAAAATAACAGGATGAATATATTTTTCGGTAAAATTTCACAAAAAGTTGATAAAGAGCAATTAAGTGGTGGGTATTATTCCTCTGACAAAGGTTCCTCTTGGTTTGGTGAATTGCAATTGGGTGACTATGTGTATATAATTGGAGGGGATAAAATTCAGTTTTGGCAGGCCAGAGAATGGGGTGTCAAAAATGGAAGAGAGAGCTTACTCTTTGATATTTTAAACCCTGATTTGGGAATTAATGTTTCACAATTAATAGCCCTTAAATTCCTATTGATAACAAAATCCTTGTTGGTTTTGTCCTCTAGATCGGCAAGAAATAAAGCGTTTTTTAAATTGGAAATGATTAAAGATATTTCTTTAACTGATTTGTCTAATACATTATTCTATAAAAATCCTGAATTATACCGAACAATTAAAATTATTGGACAAGATGATATAATTGAAAGTTCAGAGGATATTCAATTAATTTATAAAGACAATAAACTTCAACTTGTTGACACTGATTTTATAGAGAACTCAATCAAAAATGACTTTATAGATAATTTAGATAAAAAAGGAAAAGGGGCAAAAATGAAAGACAATGTATTAGAGTTTTTCTCTAATGCAATAAAAAAAATACCTGCAACAATAACATACAAACAAATTGGATTAAGAAGCTTTTACGATACCTTCTTTTGCGAATACACAGGAAAAGATAAATATTTTTTAGTAGGTGCGTTTTGGGACACTTCCAGTCCACAAGACCAAACAGAACGTTTTGTTAGAGAAGGCATATGGTTCAATGGATATGAAGATAAATTTTTAGACGAGGTAAATGCAGTCCCAGTTGGCAGTAATATTGCAATAAAAGCAGCTTTTGTTAGGGAAAAGTCTAAATCCGTAATGACAATCAAAGCAAGAGGAATTGTTACAGAAAATCTTCAAGATGGGCAGACATTAAAAGTTGATTGGGAAGATGATTTTGTGCCATTTGAAGTAAATTTTGGTGGTTATATGAGAACGATTAAAGAAGTTATAAAATCAGAACATATAAAGTCAATTTGGTCACCCGAAGATACAGATGAAGAAATTACAACTACCGATAAAAATAGTAAAGAAACAGAAAACGATATGAGAAACTTTCCTCTTAACCAAATTCTTTATGGACCACCAGGTACCGGAAAAACATTCAATAGTATAAATAGAGCTATTGAAATAATAAATCCAAATTTTGATTTAACACAAGAAAGAAATCTAATCAAAATGGAATTTGACAGGTTGGTTACCGAAAATCAGATTGCGTTTACGACTTTTCATCAGAGTATGAGCTATGAAGATTTTATTGAGGGTATAAAACCAGAAGAACCTGAAAAAGAGGGTGACCCAGTAATTTATAGGGTAAAATATGGTATTTTAAGAAACCACTGTATTGAAGCGAGTTTTGAAATCGCTCAGTTAAGAGAGGATGATATTACTGAAGAAGTATTAGATTTTTCAATTCTCTATGATAAGTTCGTTGAAGGTATCGAAGAAAAACTCATTGAAGGTAAGATAGTTGAATTAGAAATAAAGACTGGCGGTAAAGTACTTGTTGAGAGCATTTCACAACAAGGAAATGTTATTATTAAACATCACGATGGCAATAGAACTTACACTGTATCAAAAGCAAGATTGACAAAATTACAGTCAGCAATTAAGGATCTTGATGATGTCAGCAATATTAATGATGAATTCAGGTCAATAATTGGCGGTAGTAATTCTTCGGCTTATTGGTCTGTTTTAAATGCTATTAGAAAAGAAAAAGTAAGTGTTCCTAAAAATAAAGAAAAAAGAAAATACACTTTTGAAGAAAAAAAGGAAGTTGTGCTTTCACTTTCAAAATCCGATTTTAAGAACAAAAATGGAAAACCATTCGTCTTAATAATAGACGAAATCAATCGTGGTAATGTATCTGCTATTTTTGGAGAATTAATAACGCTTATTGAAGACGACAAGCGTCTTGGTAAAGATGAGGCATTAGAAGTGATGCTACCTTACAGCAAAGAAAAGTTTGGTGTTCCACCAAATCTCTATATAATTGGCACTATGAATACAGCCGATAGAAGTGTTGAAGCATTAGATACTGCTTTAAGAAGAAGATTTAGTTTTGAAGAAATGCCGCCAAATTATGAACTAAAAGAATTAAAGTATAAAATCTTTGGTCATAACGCTTATGATGTTTTACAAACAATAAACAAGCGTATTGAAAAACTATTAGATAATGACCACGCGATCGGTCATTCCTATTTTCTATCTAAAGATGAAGATAAAATAATGGTATCTTTTTATAAAAATATCATACCGCTATTACAAGAATATTTCTTTGGGGATTATGGCAAAATTGGATTGGTTTTAGGTAAAGGATTTGTTCAACAGAAGGATTGGGATAATGACGATAAATTCTTTGCTGATTTTGATGAAGAAAGTGCAAGTGATTATGAAGATAGGAATGTATTTAAAATAATAGATTACAGTAAAGATAGAATTGGTTTTGCTGATGCAATTTCAAAATTAATGAACATATAAGTTGAGTAAACCAAAAGAAAATATCGTTGTTTTTGAACACGAAGTACTTCGTTTTGATAAAGGTGAAAAAAAAATCACTGAAGATCAATTCAAAGCACTGGAGCGATATTACGGTAATGGCGTACCATATTTTAATTTAATTTACAATGGTGTTCAATTCAACGAGCACGTAGGTGTTATTCAAATTGGCGATACACTTATTGAGGTTTTACCAAAAGCAGATAAAAATGATACAGATACCACAAAATGGCGTAAAATTCTAATTGGAATGCTTCGTGCAGTTGGTAGTTTTGACATCAAAGAAACAAGTTCAAGTAATTTAAAAATTAAGCCAAATACAATCCTGGATCTATATTTTGAGCTTTTCATAAAACAAGTAGAATACCTTTTACATTCAGGATTAGTAAAACAATACCGAAAAAAAGAAGGAAATGTTACAGCATTAAAAGGGAATTTACTATTCAATAAACACATTCAACAAAATCTAACACATCAGGAACGGTTTTATGTTCGTCACACAACCTATGATGTAGAGCACACATTACATTTTATTCTTTACAAAACAATTCGTTTGCTAAAGCAAATCAATACAAACACTTCATTACATAGTCGTATCGGTGCTTTATTATTACAGTTCCCTGAAATGCCTGATATTAAAGTTTCGGAAGCAACATTTGATAAACTAAATTTTAACCGTAAAACCCAACATTACAAGAAGTCAATAGAAATCGCAAAATTGTTACTTCTCCAATATCATCCTGATATTACAAAAGGAAAGAACCACGTTTTAGCTCTAATGTTCGATATGAACTTACTTTGGGAACAATTTATTTATGTGACTTTACGTAAAAAAAAGGAAGCAGGAACAACAATAACAGCACAAACCTCAAAGTATTTTTGGAAACCGGATAATGGTAGACGCTCTAGTATGAAACCAGACATTTGGATCCAAAATGGAAATGAAAATATAATTTTGGATACCAAATGGAAAAACTTAAATGGGTTCAATCCCTCACCAGATGATTTGCGCCAAATGTATGTATATCACGAATATTACGATGCAAAAAAAGTAGCTTTAGTATATCCAGGAAAAGAAAACAGTAATAGAAGTGGACATTATCTAGACAAAACAAAAAATAAAGAAATCATTGATAAAGAATGTAGTATAATATTAATAGCTGTAGAAAAAGATATTAAAAAGTGGCAAACAGCAATTCAAGAAAAGCTACTAAAATGGTTTAAAGAAAACAATGTAAAAACGGCTTCCTAACAACATAAAACATTTAAAACTCATTATCTCATTCATCTGCACAAAATCCTCGTTTAGTCCAAGTATTCCTAAACTCACATCTTTGTTTGCTTCATTTCGCTAATTTCATTTTTTAAACAACATTTTGTACCTTTAATTCTGATTTTTAAAGAGGTATTTTTTATGGAAACTATCGAATTAACTAGAAAAGAATTATACGATATCGTGTGGTCAACAACACTTTCAAAGTTGACAGAGCAGTATGCCTATACAAATGACGGTATAAAAAAAATTTGCAGACAATATGAAGTCCCAGTGCCTGATGGTAGTTATTGGTCAAAACTCAAATTCAATAAAAAGTTCAAAAAAGAAAAGCTAAATCCAATCTTTGGAGGAATAGATAAAATTGTTTTAACAATAAGAAAAGAAGGCAATCCAATTAATGTGGACCAAACACCATTAACCATACGAACCAAAGAAATTGAGAATGATCTCAATGCTCCTTTAACAGTTCCGGAAACTATAACAAAGCCAGATATACTTACTATTCAAACAAAGGACTATTGGAAAGGTAAAATAAAATTCAATTCTTATCGTGAGGATAATAGAATTGTCTATCCTATAAGAGTTGGGGAGGATTGTGAAAAAAGAGCATTACTTTTTATGGATAGTTTTACAAAATTATTACGGTACAGAGGACATACTTGGAGTAAAGAATATAGCTATACTGGTGTTTTAATCGATACTGTTTTCATAGAAATCGATTTAAGAGAAGCTTCAAAGAGAATTCCTCCAACAACAAAATATGGATCTTCTCAATACATTCCAACGGGTGAGTTCATTGTTAAAATGGGGAAATATTCTGGTGAAAGAGAATGGCGTGATGGCAAAGCTAAAGTTGAAGAAATGTTAGCAAAAATAATGGCTAAGCTTGAGATTTATGCCGCTGAAGAAAAAATCCAGAAAGAAAAAAATCGTATTTGGCACTTAAACTATGAAGCAGAATTAAAAAGGAAGGAACAAATAAAACAACGAAGAAATGAAGAGGTCGAAAAATTCAATAAACTCGTAAAATTATCGGAACAATACAATAAATCACTTTTAATTAGGAAGTACATTGAAGCAAAAAAAGAGAAAGCGCAAAACGAAAATACTCTAGACCAAGAAACACAAGAATGGATAAATTGGGCAAATGACAAAGCAGATTGGTTAGATCCATTAATCAACAAACAGGATGATATTTTAGATTCGTAAATTACCAATTGGACAACCATTTACTGTTTTTCACAAGTTTAAATTTGAATAATGGACCTCTTATTCAACTCTAAATCAATGAAATTATGCACCAGGAGAAAGTATCAATACTGTTTCTGATAAAAGCAAATAGTATAAATCAGAAAGATTTATGTCCACTATTATGTAGAATTACAATCAACAAAAAAAAGAAACAATTCTCAACAGGATTATTTGTAAATCCTCACTACTGGGAAAGCAAACATCAAAAAGTAAATACCCAAGATTTCAATCACAAATATATTAATGCTCAAATAGAGCGAATACAAGTCAAATTGTATAATATTATTTTAGTTTTCCAACTTCAAGGGATTGAATGTAGTCTTGATAACATCTTGAATGAATATAAAGGATTAACCCTTAAAAAAGAAGAAAATTTTCTGTCATATTACAAAAAATATTTGGCGAGAATTAAAAAATTGGTCGGCATAGAATTGAAGCAAAATACTTATGATAAATTAGTTTATGTCTGCAATCACTTAGAAATATTTATAAGATGGAATTATAAAAAACAGGATTATCCTTTAAAAGATTTGACTTTACAATTCCTTAAAGATTTTGAATATTATTTAAAAACAGAAAAGAAACAAAAACAAATTACGATAAACAAAAGTATTCAGATACTCAGAAGGCCGATAAATTGGGCTATATCCGAAGGGTATATAGATCGGGATCCATTCATTCTACATAAGTCAAAAACAGTGCGTAAAGAGATTGTATTTCTTTCTACTGATGAACTCAAAACTCTTGAAGAATTAGTGCTGCCAGAAAAAAGATTACATTTAATTCAAGACCTTTTTATTTTTTGCTGTTACACTGGCTTGGCATATAATGAGATGGCTCGTCTCGAAAAGAATAATATCCACTTGGGTTTTGACGGAGGAAACTGGATCCAAATGAAGAGAGAAAAAACACAACGTGAATTATCCATTCCAATTCTTCTTAAAGCACAAGACATAATCAACAAATATGCTTCTACTAATAATCGTGTTTTCCCTCCTTTTAGCAACCAGAAATTCAATGCGTATCTAAAAGAAATTGCAATTATTGCAAAAATTAATAAAAACATATCGCACCATACGGCTAGAAAAACATTTGCTTCAACAGTTTTACTCTATAATGATGTTCCAATGGAAATAGTTTCTGAATTATTAGGCCATTCAAAGATGAGCATAACTCAAGAAAGCTATGGTAAAATTGTCCAGAAAAATGTAAGTGAAGCAGTCAAAAAACTATCGTTAATATTGAAATAATACTATAAAAATTTCCTAATTGGAGTCAAACAAACAATTAATACAAAATTCACTTAACCCGATTGCGAGATTTTGTTTTCCGCGACTATTCCAATAAACTACAAATCAAAATGCTTAATAAAAGTCAGAAACTATATTGTTGACTTCGCAATGTCTACGCAACCCAATAAATTCCGAAGCAAAGCGTCCTTTTCAATAAATAAAATTTTATTTTTGTTACATACATAGTTATAAGTTAATAGACCAAAATGAATAAACCATCCAAATACACCGAAAAACTTTTGCACTTTCTAGAAGATGAAGAAAACTATCCTGAAATGATCGATTGGATAGAAGACCAACCAGAACTAGACCAACCCGATATTTTAAGAGAAATGCAGGCAATCTTTAAAGACCGCTATTTAAAGACCGGCGAAAAGGATTGGTTAGACAAAGCCAATTTTATTGCAAATGGCATTGACGATTTTGAAGAAGAAATCCTCGACCAAAAACTCGACAAAGCATTATTTATGATGCAATTTGGCCAACTAGAGCTTGAACCGGAAAAAGTAATATTGTTTTTAAATAAAATTAGAATAGATATTATCAATGCTATCCTTTCCAACCCTAAAAACATCAGAGAGGTGAAGAAAGTTGCCAGATTAGCAATTAAATTTGAAAAACAAACAGGCATATACGACCCAGCCAATTGGAGTGCTATTTTATGATGTTATCAGGAATTGACTATCCTCATCCTGAATTCCAGTTGAAGGGTAAATATAGAATACTCTTGCAATAATAGTATTTCATCCTAAAGCATTAACCCGCAAATTAATGAAGTATTATGTATTGGCAATTAAATAAAATTACTACTTTTACCGTCTTGAAATTTACAAACTTCATATTGTCAATTATTTTTCTGCTGCTTTCTTGTTTGCCTTGTGCAGATATGGAGCACGATACTTCATATAACAAAGTGACAATCAGCAATGAATCCAATCATACCCACGACAATGATTCTTGTTCTCCTTTGTGCATCTGCAACTGTTGTGGTTGCCAAAGTTTCGTTTACAATACCATTTATCATTATAATTTCGTTTCTGTCAAAACCATAATTGACAAAAAAGTACCAGAATACAAATCAATCCTTGCTTCCAATTTCTTCGGAAGTATTTGGCAACCACCTCAAATAGCATAATGATGCCCGTCCTGATAACCATCAGGATTCGGGTTAGAAAGTTGTGATCACATCACAAATAATGGCAAGTATTCTATTTGCTAATTTCTAATTCATTATTATATTTTCAATGTTAGACAAAATCATACAATTTAGTATAAAGAACAAATTCGTTATACTCTTATTTACCCTTGTGCTTATAGCTTGGGGAAGCTATTCCATTAAAAATTTACCACTGGATGCCTTGCCAGATATTACTAATAATCAAGTACAAATTATTACTACTGCTCCAACATTGGCAAGTCAGGAAGTAGAACAATTAATTACCTATCCACTCGAACAAGCTGTAAAAACTATTCCAAAAGTAATCGAATTGAGAAGTATCTCTCGTTTCGGGCTTTCGGTAGTTACGGTTGTTTTTCAAGACGATGTAGATATTTATTGGGCGAGGGAGCAAATATTTCAACGCCTTGACCAAGCCAAAGAAAATATCCCGGCTTATGCAGGTTCACCAGAGTTAGGGCCCATTTCTACAGGTCTTGGCGAAATTTATCAATACGATGTATATGCCAAAAAAGGCTATGAAGATAAATACGATGCTGTAAAATTACGAACCATTCAAGATTGGATTATCATTCCACAATTGCAGGGTGTTGAAGGTGTTGCCGAAGTAAGTACCTGGGGTGGAAAATTAAAACAATACGAAGTGGCTATTAATCCTAACAAGCTGAATAGTTTAGGAGTTACCATTACTGATATTTTTGAGGCGCTTGAAAAAAACAATCAAAATACTGGTGGTGCTTATATTGAAAAAGACCAATATTCTTATTTCATTCGCGGCGTTGGTATGGCAACGGGTGTCAAAGATTTAGAAAATGTGGTGGTTAGTACTAAAAGCGGTTCACCCATTTTAGTTCGAAATGTAGCCGAAGTACGAGAGGGTGTATCCTTGCGCTATGGTGCTTCCACCAAAGATGGTAAAGGCGAAATAGTTTGTGGAATGGCATTGATGCTCAAAGGCGAAAATTCAAATGCCGTAACGGAAAGGGTAAAAGAAAAAATGATTCAAATCAACAAAAGCTTGCCCGAAGGTGTTGTCGCCGAAGCCTTTATTGATAGAGGTAAATTAGTGAATAATGCCATTGGAACAGTAACCAAAAACTTGCTCGAAGGAGCATTAATCGTAATTTTTGTATTGATTCTATTTCTGGGAAATCTACGTGCGGGATTAATTGTTGCGTCCGTGATTCCGCTGTCGATGCTTTTTGCAGTAATTCTAATGAATTATTTTGGAGTAAGCGGAAATCTAATGAGTTTAGGAGCAATCGATTTTGGAATTATTGTCGATGGTGCTGTAATTATTGTCGAAGCCACAATGCACCATTTACAAAAACTCAAAAAAGATAAAATAACACAGCACGAAATGAATGTTGAAGTACAAAAATCAGCTTCAAAAATTATGAGTAGTGCGGCTTTTGGAACTATAATTATTCTTATAGTGTATCTTCCAATCCTTGCTTTGGTGGGAACAGAAGGAAAAATGTTCAAACCGATGGCTATGACTGTAGGCTTTGCTATCGTTGGTGCTTTTTTACTCTCATTGACCTATGTGCCAGTAATGAGTACCTTATTTCTGTCGAAAAAAACACAACATAAAGAAAATATTAGCGATAAAATGATGTCGTTTATTTATTCCAAATATTCTCGTTTGTTAAATAAAGCGTTGCAATTCAAAAAAACAGTTTTAGGAATCGCTGTGGGTATATTTGTATTGGCACTTGTAGTTTTCCAAAATATGGGAGGAGAATTCATCCCCACTATCGAAGAAGGAGATATAGCCATTAATGCTACTATTATGACAGGAAGTTCGCTTTCGCAAATGATAAAAACAACCACAGAATACGAAAAAATTCTAAAGGCAAAATTCCCTGAAATAAAAACTATTGTAACCAAAATTGGAAGTGGTGAAATTCCAACAGACCCTATGCCTATTGAAAGTGGCGATATGATTATTGTGCTGAAAGACAAAAGCGAATGGTCTGGCGATTATGACAATTGGGAAGATTTAGGCAATGCAATGAAGGCAGCAATGGAAGCCATTCCGGGGGCTAATATTGAAGTTTCGCAACCTATCCAAATGCGATTCAACGAATTAATGACAGGTAGCCGAAGCGATATCGCTATAAAAATATTCGGGGATGATTTAGAAATTTTGGATGCCAAAGCAAATGAATTAATTTCGAAAGTAAAAAACATCGAGGGTATTGGCGATTTAAAAGCCGATAAAGTAACTGGTTTACCGCAAATTACGGTAAAATACGATTACAATAAAATTGCCTTGTATGGGTTGAATATTACAGATATCAACCAAATCATTCGTTCCTCATTTGCAGGAGAAAGTGCAGGTAAAATTTATGAAGATAGCAAACGATTTGATGTTGTCGTTCGAATGGACGCTGCCAATAGAGCAGACATTACAGATGTAAGTAATTTATTTATCCCGTTACCTAACGGGCAACAAG
The DNA here is from genome assembly GCA_963513695.1 of uncultured Flavobacterium sp. Classification (GTDB taxonomy): domain Bacteria; phylum Bacteroidota; class Bacteroidia; order Flavobacteriales; family Flavobacteriaceae; genus Flavobacterium. The sequence continues at coordinate 5,730 of CAUPRL010000029.1, read as the reverse complement.
TACCACTGTCACAAGTGGCAAGCGTAACATTTGAACAAGGTCCTGTGCAGGTTTCTCGTGAAGATGGCAAACGTAGAATTACCGTTGGATTAAACGTGCGTGGTCGAGACATCAAAAGTGTTGTAGAAGAAATTCAACAAAAATTAGACAAAGATTTAAAACTTCCGGCAGGCTATTATGTGACCTATGGCGGTCAATTTGAAAACTTGATTGAAGCTACAAAAAGACTTTCGGTAGCCTTACCCATAGCATTAGGATTAATAGTGATCTTGTTATTTTTTACTTTCAGTAGCATCAAACAAGCAGGATTAATATTTACAGCAATTCCGCTATCTGCCATTGGTGGTGTTTTTGCGCTGTGGATGCGAGGAATGCCTTTTAGTATTTCGGCAGGAATCGGATTTATAGCCTTATTCGGTATTGCAGTATTGAACGGAATTGTATTGATTTCCTATTTCAACCAACTCAAAGCCGAAGGAGTTTTAGACCCATTACAACGGGTGATACAAGGAACAAAAGTGAGACTTCGCCCCGTTTTAATGACTGCTGCTGTAGCCTCATTTGGGTTTTTACCGATGGCATTATCTACCAGCGGTGGTGCCGAAGTGCAAAAACCATTAGCGACTGTTGTTATTGGCGGATTATTATCAGCCACATTGCTAACATTAATCGTTTTGCCAATTCTGTATTTAATATTTGAAAAAGGGATTAAAAGAAGAAAAAAAATGACAACACCCATAGCCACAATAATTATTTTATTGATTAGTAGTGTTTCTTTTGCTCAAAATAGCCAGCCTATTTCATTACAAAAAGCAATTGAAATGGCAAAAACCAACAACATCGATTTGAAAATTGCTGATAAGGAAATTGAAAAACAAACGGTGCTGAAAAAGACGGCATTTCAAGCCGATCCCTTGCAAGTGCAATACCAAGGCGGACAATTCAATAGTGTAGCTTATGACCACAATGTTTCGCTGGAACAGTATTTCCCCATTGGAAAAATTACAAAAGCCAACCGTCAGTTACAGGAAGAGTTGATAAAGCTAGCCGAAAAACGAAAAGCGTTATCCGAATATGAAATTGAAAAAGCGGTAACTATCGCCTACTATCAATATTTGTATGGTGTTTCTATCCAAAAACTGAATACGGATTTGTTGGCCATTTATTCGAAATTCCTGAAAAATGCGGAGCTTCGTTTTGAAACTGGCGAAAGCGGAAAAATAGAAGTAATTAGTGCCAAAGCGAAGTCAAAAGAAATTGAAACACAGCAAGCGCAACTCGAATTTGATTTGGCTATTTATCAAAAGCAATTACAATTTTTTGTTCAAACCGAAGAAAATATTGTGCCCGATAGTACAACGCCAATGCAGTTTTCGATGCAATCAAATGAAAACCAGTTAAAAGCAGAAACGTTGGTAACCGATTATTATACACAGCAAATTTCGGTGTATCAAAAAGAAGCCAATACTTTTAAAGCCTTGCGAACACCAAAATTAGGATTGGGTTATTTTGGACAAACCATTGATACCAAATCTTATTTTCAAGGATTTACGGCAGGTTTACAAATCCCTTTATTTGGTGGTGTCAATACGGCCAAAGCCAAAGCATCTGCCATAAGCATTTCGCAATCACAATTAGAATTAGACAAAAATAAATTGGCTTTGAAATTGCAAATGCAGGAATTGAAAAACAATTTTGAAAAACAACAAAAAGCACTCTATTATTATCAAAAAGAAGGATTGCAATATGCGGAACAAATCATTACAACGGCTCAAAAAAGTTATGCAAACGGCGATATGAGTTATTGGTCTTACATCAGTTTTTTAAACCAAGCCATCGACATCAAAAAACAAAATGCCGAAGCTACGAATGCCTATAATCAAAGTGCTATTCAATTGCAATTCCCATCCATTTCTAACAACTAAAATTTCTTAAAATGAAAAATATATTTTTAAAACAAAATAACAAACTTGGTTATTTCTTCAACCTCTTTATTCTATTTTCAATTTTCTTTACTCTAAATTCTTGTGCCGACAAAAAAACCGAAGAAGCCCACGAAGAAGAAAAATCAGAAAACGAAGTAGCATTAACCGCTGTACAATTCAAAACAGTTGGTATTGAAACGGGTTCTGTAGAAAACAGGAATCTCAATTTAGTAATAAAAGCCAATGGATATACAACAGTTCCACCACAAAACAGGGCAAATATTTCTACCTTGATTGGCGGAACGGTTAAAGATATTTTTGTTTTGGAAGGCACGTTTGTAAACAAAGGAAAAGTATTGGCAACCATTCAAAATTTGGAAGTAGTTGAAATGCAGGAAGATTATAATTCGGCTATTGCTAATATTGAATACCTACAATTAGAATACAATCGCCAGAAAACATTAAGTGATGAAGATGTAAATCCTAGAAAAGTGCTACAGGAAGTAAAAGCAAAATTAGCGGTTGAAAGAGCAAGAGCAAAAGCAGCAAAAAACAAATTACAAGCCTTGAATATGAGTACAAGCGGTTCTAGTTTAGTGCCAATTGTTGCACCAATATCGGGTTATGTTGGAAAAATCAGTATTGCTAAAGGGGCATTTGCCGAAACGGGAACAACCCTTTTTGAAGTGGTGGATAACAGTCAGATGCACTTGGATTTGAATGTGTATGAAAAAGATTTAGGATCAATTTCTGTGGGGCAAACAATTGACTTTATTTTAACAAACCAAGGAAACAAATCCATTAAAGGAACAATATTTGGTATCAATAAATCATTTTCAAACGAAAGTAAAACCGTGGCGGTTCACGCCAAAATTAATCCAGCTGATTCCAAAGATTTAATTTCTGGGATGTATGTTTCTGCCAATATAAATATTAAAAACACAACCGTTCCTGCCGTACCCAAAGATGCTGTGGTCAAAAATGGAGATAAATACTTTGTCTATATCCAAGAAGAACACAAAGAGAAAACTACAGCTAAAAAAGCAGAAGCACACGAACACAAAGAAGGCGAAGCACATTCACAAGAAGCTGCTGGCGAGGAAGAAGGACACAATGAAGTTCATTTCAAAGCAATAGAAGTTATACCCGGAACAACTGATTTAGGTTATACCGAAGTGAAATTTGTTGAAGCAATTCCTACTGATGCAAAAATTGTAATTAATGGGGCATTTTATTTACTTTCTGCTATGAAAGGTGGTGGAGAACACGAACATTAATAATTGAAAAATGAAGCACAAACATAAATACGATGCAAACGGCAAACAGCTTTGTTGCACACTCGAAGAAAAAATAAATCAAGAAACTGATATTGACATCAGTTGTTGTGCTGTTGACTCTAAATCGGAACATTCTGATGATGACGGACACTATCACGACCATTCCCAAAAAAGCGAAAGCACCCTTAGAATGTTCGTTCCGGCAATCATAAGTTTTACATTATTAATTATTGCCATTGCTTTTGACAACTATTTTCCACAAACTTGGTTTACAGCTTGGGTACGTATTGCTTGGTATGCGGTTGCCTACTTACCTGTTGGTTTTCCTGTGCTAAAAGAGGCTTTTGAAAGCATTCGCAATGGCGAAATATTTTCAGAATTTCTATTAATGGGTATCGCAACTATTGGAGCATTTGCAATTGGTGAATATCCAGAAGGTGTTGCCGTGATGCTGTTTTATGCAGTTGGCGAAGTATTTCAAACATTGGCAGTTCAAAGGGCAAAAAAGAACATCAAATTATTATTGGATCAAAGACCGGATGAAGCAACAGTAATGAATGGAGAAAAGGCGACTGTAAAAAAAGCTTCCGAAATATCCATTGGAGAAATCATTCAATTAAAACCTGGAGAAAAACTGGCACTGGACGGAAAGTTAATTTCTGACACAGCTTCGTTCAACACGGCAGCTTTAACGGGAGAAAGCAAGCCCGACACCAAACAAAAAGACGAAACCGTTCTTGCTGGAATGATAAACCTGAATACAGTTGTTTTGGTCGAAGTAACAACGGCTTATTCAGATAGTAAGCTCTCAAAAATCTTGGAAATGGTGCAGGAAGCAACCGCCAAAAAAGCACCAACCGAATTGTTCATCAGAAAATTTGCCAAAATATACACGCCAGCAGTAGTGTTTGCAGCTATTGCCATTTGTCTCATACCTATTGCTTTTGTCGATAATTATGTCTTCAGCGATTGGTTGTACAGAGCATTAATCTTTTTGGTTATTTCCTGTCCTTGTGCGTTAGTAATCTCCATTCCGTTAGGATATTTTGGAGGAATTGGTGCAGCAAGTAAAAATGGAATTCTGGTCAAAGGATCTAATTTCCTAGATATTATGGCATCTATTCAAGTGGTCGTTATGGATAAAACAGGAACACTGACCAAAGGTGTTTTCAAAGTTCAAAAAGTGGTTGCTGTGGATATTTCCGAAGCTGATTTAGTAAAATTTACGGCTGCATTAGAAACCAAATCGACTCACCCCGTTGGAACAGCTATTATTGAATATGCAAAAGGAACAGAGAAAAATGCAACCGTTACCGAAGTAGAAGAAATTGCAGGACACGGATTAAAAGGCAAAGTAGATGGAAACGAAATCTTGGCAGGAAATGTAAAACTGATGAAGAAATTCAATATCAGTTATGATGCCGAAATCGACAATACACCTTTCACGATTATCGTTATTGCCATCAATCAAAAATATTCTGGCTATTTTCTAATTGCAGACGAAATAAAAGAAGATGCCAAACAAGCTATCGAAAGTTTACATAGAATAAATGTAAAAACAGTAATGCTTTCGGGAGACAAACAAGCCGTTGTTGATGCTGTTGCCAAAGAGTTAAATATCGATCAAGCCTATGGCGATTTATTGCCTGAAAATAAGGTAGAGAAAGTAGAAGAACTCAAATCTGAAAACTTAAAAATTGCTTTTGTTGGCGATGGTGTAAACGATGCTCCAGTAGTTGCCCTTGCCGATGCAGGAATTGCAATGGGTGGTTTAGGCAGTGATGCCACTATTGAAACGGCAGATATTGTAATTCAAAACGACCAGCCTTATAAAATTTTCACAGCAATAAACATCGGTAAAAAAACCAAACAAATTGTCTATCAAAACATTGGTTTGGCGTTTGCAGTAAAAGCTATTGTTTTGGTACTCGGAGCAGGAGGATTAGCCACAATGTGGGAAGCCGTTTTTGCCGATGTTGGGGTAGCATTATTAGCAATATTAAATGCAGTTAGAATACAACGAATGAAGTTTTAAAGTTAATTATATATTTTAGAAAAGACGTTTGTTTTAAAAGGCAGATGTCTTTTTGTTTTCTTAATCATTATCTCATTCAGCTGCACAAAACTTTCGTTTAGTCCAAGTATTCCTAACCTCAAGTATTTGTTTGCTTCATTTCACTAATTACGTTTTCACTAGCGAGAATGTCTTTTTTCGTTCGGTTGTAAAAAGGACGTTTTACATTTCAGAAGGCACTCCTTTGCCAACGCTCCAAAAAAAATTACTGGCACGGTTTTTAGAAAAAACACGTACGCTTCGCAACTCGCGCCAGTAATTTTTTTCCCCAAGCTGTGTTACATAATTGAGTATTATAGTTCATTACAAAGCTTTTATATTGTTTTTTTGGTTTTTGCAATGAAGCTATAATATCATTTATGTAAAACAGCCGCCACACCCAACGCGCTTGCCAGTGGCTCCAGGACAACATTTTTAATTGCTTCCTCGCACCGGCCTGCAATAAAAAATGCTG
>CAUPRL010000028.1:0-29815 GCA_963513695.1 uncultured Flavobacterium sp. | reverse complement strand
CGGCGGGGCTCACCTCTTCCCATCCCGAACAGAGTAGTTAAGCCCGCCTGCGCAGATGGTACTGCAGTTATGTGGGAGAGTATGTCGTCGCCTTTCTTTTGAAAAACCCTGTTTCTAACGAAACGGGGTTTTTTGTTTTAAATGGTTTTTATTTCATAATTTTAGACTTTAAGGGTTATAGCTCTTATTCACTATAATATACCCTTACTAATTTATTTTACAATGCATACGGAAAAAATTGTAGATATGACTCGTGGACCGATTGCTCCACAAATAATCCGTTTTACAATGCCATTGATTGTTGGTAATTTTTTTGTACTGACATACTATGCAGTTGATTCTATAGTAGTCGGGCGTTTTATTGGAGCAAATGCTTTGGCTGCAGTAGGTGCAGCAAGTCCTGTAATGAACATAATGCTTTTTTTGATTATTGGGATTTGTTTAGGGATGTCTGTATTGATGGGTAATTATTTTGGGTCAAATGATATCGATAAATTAAAAAGAGTTATTTCAACATCAATACTTGCAGGAGGATTATTTACAATAGTAATAGTTTTTTTAGGTTTTTTCTTTACACACAGCATTCTGGTGTTGATGAATACTCCTGCTGTTATTATTGATGATGCAACAACTTACTTGCAGATAATTTTTATTGGACTCATTTTTACTTTTATTTATAATATTTATGCGGCTACTTTGCGTAGTATGGGAAATTCGAAAGTTTCTCTCTATTTTTTGATAGCATCTGCCTTTCTTAATGGTCTTTTAGATATTCTGTTTGTTGTTGTTTGGAAGCAAGGGGTTGCAGGAGCTGCATTAGCCACAGTGATTGCCGAAGCATTCTCAGCTATTTTTTGTATTTTGTACGTTCGTTTTAACATCCCTTTTTTGAGATTTAAACGAGGTGAATTTGTTTTAGATAGAGATTTTCTAAGAATTATACTTAGTTATAGTTCCGTTGCAGCTATGCAACAAATTACCTTGTATTTTGGTAAATTTCTGATTCAGGGTGCTGTTAATCCATTAGGGGTATTTGTTATTGCTGCATTTAATGCAGTTACAAAAATCGATGATTTTGTAATGATTGTTCAACAAAATATTGGACACGGAATTACTGGCTTTTTGGCACAGAACAAAGGGAAAGGGAATTATAATCGTATTCGAAAGGGATTTATTATTGGCTTTAAGATGGAGATTTTTTACAGTTTATTGATGACGATTATCATTTTCTTATTTGCCAAGGATTTAATGATTTTATTTGTTGGTACAGCTGAATCACAAGTAGTCGAAGAAGGTGTTCAATATCTAAAAATTATGTCAATTCTTTATTTGTTACCTGGTTTAACCAATATGATACAAGGTTATTTCCGTGGATTAGGAAAAATGAAAAAAACATTAAATTCCACGGCTATTCAAATTATTGTGCGAGTGACTGCTGCATATTTGATTGCCTCATACTTTGGAATCAAAGGATTCGCATTAGCTTGTTTGATAGGCTGGCTATTTATGTTAGGCTACCAAGTTCCTGTATTATTGAAAATTAGCAAAAAAAACAGAATGAAACCTTATTGAATTGTGTCTTTAGTTTCTTCTAAATCTTCTGATTTTCGGCCTACTTTTACTTTTGGATTGTCCTTGTTTCCCGTAATTGTCATTGGAATTCCGAGGATCCCGAAAGGGGGTAATCCCAATCTCATTTTTATATTTAATCTTCCATCCAGACTTGTAGTTCCTTCGATTCTTGGTCTAAAACCGGCAAATTTAAACTTGAATCGTTCCAAAGTAATAATATTGTTCTTGATGGAACTTTTGATTTCTACCTTGGATAATTCAGGATTATCTATTTTAGCGTGATTGGTTTCTTTGGCAACAGCACTAAACATTTTCATTCCGTGCAATTTGATGTCTTTTACAGAGACAATTCCATTGCCAACTAATGATGGATAAACGGGTTCCATATTGGCATTTAATCTGCCTTTGAGTTTGTATTCTAAGGAAATGATTCCTTCTGCTTTTTCGGCTGCACTAGCCATTTCACGGAAGATTTTTATTTCTTTATAGGCTCTTTTAATGTCAAAGTCGGAAGCTTTAATGTCATATTCAAAATTTGCTTTTTTGGTAGAACTAGCTTGATATTTAGCGTTCATATTCACTGCACATCCTATCAAATTGAAACCAGTATTTTGCATCGTCAATACACCCTTTTTCATATTCATTGCCCCTTTTGCTTGGTTAAGGGTTAAATCGTTGAAATTTACTTTTTGGGCATTGGCCAGAAATTGTAGATCTAAGTTAGTCGGAATCATAATGACACCCGTTTCTACTTTTGAAGTAGTAGTCGATTTTACTTCTGGACTTGATGTAGAAGGTGTATTTGTTGTAGCAACCTCTGTTTTCGACATAAATTCATCGGCATTGATGTAGGTTGAATTTAGTGTAAATGCTCCTCGTAGCACGCCAGTTTTTGTAGTGGCAAAATTGAGTACATTTTGCAAATAACCATTCATTCTGAAGTCAGATTGTCCGTAAGCTGCTAAGAAATTGTGGAAAGACATTTTGTCCTGATTGATTTTGAATACACCTTCTTTGATAAGGAATTTTTTAGGAAGGTATTCTGTCGCTATTAAAATATTTCTTAATTCTAAAGTGCCTTTATTGTGCAGTTTGCTGTAATTTCCTTTTTCGGCATCGCTTTGTTTTCCTTTTAGCGACACATCGGCTTTTACGAAACCATCTACATCCAATCCTTTTTGGGAGAAAACTTGATAGATTTTGCTAATGTCGAGCGTTCCTTTTGCTTTTACATCATAAGCAAGGTCTTCAAAATTATACAGATTGGCTTCTACAAAAACTGGCTTGCCTTCGAAGGTAAATTCAGCAGGTTTAAGAATTACTTTTAGATCACTGAAATTTCCGTTTTTGTTTTCTATAGTAGTTATTATGTTAATGTTGGTAATTGGATTTGGATAATATTGGGTTTTTATATATCCACTTTTCAAATTGATGTTGGCGTTTGTAATGGGGAATTTGCTGTTCTTTTGATCGTATTTTCCTTGGGCGGTTCCATGTCCGACGAGGGTTCCTTTGATTTCGAAATCGGCAACACCTAAAGCTTTGTTTAGTTTTTCTAAATCAATTTTAGAATTGAATGTGGCATCAATCTCGGGCTCCTTCAGTCCTTTTACATTTGCTTTTGCATTTAAAAAGTCTTGATTGATGTTTAATGCTATGTTTTTTATATTTACAATTAAAAGTTCTGGATTTAGTGAAGGCAATGTTGTCGAAAAATCCAAATTTAGGTTTGAAATTGGGAAAGCACTTTTGTTATAATTAATGAATCCTTCCCGTATTTTTAAATCTAAATTTAAGTCTGGCGCAATAGCTTTTGATTCTATATATTTCCCTTTTAAGGTGAGCAGCAAATCAGTCTTTCCTTTGAGTTCAGTTTTACTTAGCCAAGTAATATATTTTGGAGGTAAAGCTGTAAATAAATGTTCAAGGTCACTGTTATTCGACTTAATGATAAAATCCATATTGTAACCGTCTTTTATGAAATCAAATTTCCCTTTGAAATCTACTGGAAGTTGATTGATCATCAAATCGTTTTGTTGGAAAACAAAAGAAAGTGAGTTGACGTTGATTTTAGTAATCAAATCAGCGTCTACTTTTTTGTTCATCAAGTAGGGTTCGTTTTCGTAAAGCAAATTTAATTTGTCGATTTTAGCTTTGGAATACAAATCAAAAATATCTTCTGCCAAATCGCCTTTGCCCAGATAATTAAATCCAAATGCATCAAAATGGACTTTTGTCGATTGATCATCATAAATGAGTTGACTGTTAATGATTTCGATTTTTTCAAGTTTGATAGCTGCCGATTCTCCTTTTTGTTTTTCGGTTTCTTTATCTGCAATGTAAACGTTATAATTGGCTAATCCTTCTTTGTTGACTTTGATGTTTATGTTTGAATTAGAAAGATAGATTTCATCGATATTGATGGACTTTCCAAAAATTAAACTTGGTATATTGATTCCAAAAGAGACTTCTTTGGCGTTTATCAATCGTTCTTTTTGGAATGGTGCGGAACCATTGAGTTTAAAATCATTTAATGTTAAAGTCAAAGATGGGAAATGCTTAAAAAAAGAAATATTTACATCGGAATAATTCATTTCTCCAGCCAGTTTTTGGTTAGCTGTTTTTTTGATTTCTTCTTTAATTTTGTCCGAAAAAATAATTGGAGTTAGAAACATCAAGGAAAGAATCAAGACTAATCCTATTCCTAAATATTTTAACGCTTTAACCAAAATTGATTTTACTTTAATCGCATCCATATCTTACTATTATGATGAAATAAATTTTACAAAGTTGTAAACTTGGAAATTATCCGTGAACGGTTTCGCTTTTTCCGTAGTTAGTGATCAATTCGCCTTCAAAGTCGATCCATTCTTGCCAACGTTTGTCTACGTCCACTTTCTCGGAATATTTTCTGGCGAAACGAAGAAATGTGGTGTAATGTCCCGCTTCGCTAATCATTAATTTACGGTAAAATTCGGCTAATTCTTTGTCTTCGATATTTTGTGACAATACTTTGAAACGTTCGCAGCTTCTGGCCTCAATCATTGCCGAAAACAATAATCTATCCACAAAAGCATCATTACGACTACCGTCTTTTTTCAAAAACTTGAAAAGTTCGTTGACGTAATGGTCTTTTCGTTCTCTTCCCAATTTTAATCCACGCTCCTTGATAATATTGTGCACCAATTGAAAATGCTCGATTTCTTCTTTGGCAATTTCCAATAAATCGGTTACCAATTCCTCGTGTTCTGAATTATAGGTAATTATCGTGATAATATTGGTGGCCGCCTTTTGCTCACACCAAGCGTGATCGGTCAAAATTTCTTCAATGTTCGATTCGACAATGGTTACCCATCTTGGGTCGGTGGCTAATTTTAATCCTAACATTTTTATTTTTATAAAATTATTTTACAAAAATACAGATTTTATTTATGCTATAACAGATTGATTTCCGGATTATTTCCCTTATTTTGTATCGTAAAAATTGAATTATGATTGCTAATCAGCAGGTTTTAATTATTGGATTTGTTTGGCCAGAACCTAATTCTTCCGCAGCAGGAGGAAGGATGGTGCAATTGATTTCCATTTTTGCAGCTCAAGGTTTTGATGTTACTTTTGGCAGTCCGGCTATGGATAGCGATTATATGATTGATTTGGAATCTTTGGGAGTTACCAAGAAATCCATTGCGTTGAATTGTTCTAGTTTTGATGTTTTTGTAAAAGAATTAAATCCCACAATCGTTTTGTTCGACCGTTTTATGATGGAAGAACAGTTTGGCTGGCGTGTCGCCGAAAATTGTCCCGATGCTTTGCGATTATTAGACACCGAAGATTTGCATTGTTTGCGGTTGGCACGCCAAAAAGCTTTCAAGGAAAAGAGACAATTTTCAACTGACGATTTGTTGGTTGAAGAGGTTGCCAAAAGAGAAATTGCCAGTATTTTGCGTTGTGATATTTCCTTGATGATCGCCGAATACGAAATGGAATTGCTACAATCCGTTTTCAAAATCGATACTTGTTTATTGTATTATTTGCCTTTGTTGTTGGAACCTATTGAGGATTCAACCATTCAAAAATTACCTTCATTCGAAGAGCGAAATGACTTTATCTTCATTGGAAATTTTCTTCACGAACCCAATTGGAATGCAGTTCAGTATCTGAAAGAAACGATTTGGCCACTCATCAGAAAACAATTACCGGAAACGGTTTTAAGAATTTATGGTGCTTATCCTTCGCAAAAAGTATTGCAATTACACCAACCCAAACAAGGTTTCCATATTATGGGTAGAGCCGATGATGCTCAAGAAGTGGTAAAAAAGGCTCGAGTAGTTTTGGCTCCTTTGCGTTTTGGTGCTGGAATTAAAGGAAAATTAGTCGAAGCAATGCAATGCGGAACGCCAAGTGTAACCACAACTATTGGAGCTGAATCAATGTGTGGCGATTTGCCTTGGAATGGCTTTATTGCTGATGATGTGAAAGATTTTGCTGATAAAGCGGTAGAATTATATCAAGACAAAAACCTTTGGCTAAAAGCCCAAGAATACGGTTTTGAAATTATAGAAAAACGCTACTTGAAATCAGTGTTTGCGGCTGATTTTGTCAAGTATATTTTGGAAACTCAATCCCATTTGAAACAACATCGTTTGCAAAATTTTATGGGAACAGTATTGCAACATCATACTTTAACCAGCACCAAATATATGTCGCGTTGGATAGAGGAGAAGAATAGGAAAACGTAAGAATTATAAAGGAATATTTTTTTCCGCTATTGTTTATTAGTAAATCTATCCAACAACATTCAAATTCCTAATTATTGCTATGAAAATAAAATACCTCTCGATACTGCTTTTGTGTTTTTGTACAAGTTGTACTTTGTTTGAAAAAAAGATTACACCCGAACAGATAAAGGAAATCAAAGATAAATTTACAAAAGAAGAAATAACCTATTTCTATGAAACGGTATTTTTTATTGACCCTGAGGCAAGAGATTATAAGCCATTTGTTAAATCTACAAGAGTTGAAAAATGGAATAAAGACATTTATATTAAAGCTTTCGGTGATCTATCCGAAGATAACTCTAAGAATCTAAATGAAACTATTGCATATCTGAATACTTTAAAATTGCCGATTACGATTTTCATAACAAATAAAGAAAATTATAATGTATCAATATACTTTGGAAACAAGCAATATATTGAAAAAATGATGGGTAATATAGTAATTGATAAAAATGCTGAAGGTATTGGATTAACTGTTGTTAATTCTAAGAGCATTATAGAAAGTGCAACTATAGGAATTGTCTCTACTAAAAAAACATCTATTTTTAATCTTTATAAATCCAATAGAATATTAGAAGAACTAACCCAGACATTAGGAGTTCCTGGAGATTCTTTTTCTAAAACAAATAGTGTTTTTTATCAAGGACCAAAAGACTACAGTTATTCTAAACAACTCGCTACTATAGATCTTAAAGTGATTAATTTATTGTATTCTAATAATATCAATGCTGGACTTGGTATTAATGAATTTTTCGATGCTTTTGAAGATATTTTACCTGTAACTGAATTGAGTTCTAGGGATTATAAGTCGTTTGATGATTTTGTTAAACACACTAAATTTTCCCAAAAGACCATCGAATTATTTTGTCGTACTGCTTTTGCAGAGTCCAATACTTTTATTAGTGAACCACACATACAAAAATGGAATAACAATATTAGTTATATTTTTGAAAACATTGATGCACAGGATTCGTTGTTGGTAACTAAAAGCGTAAAATATTTATCACAATATACAAACACTCCTAAAATTTCATTTCCAACAAACAAAATCACTAATGCTAATTTGCTTTTTTGCTACAATAAAAAGGGAAACTATATTGGTCAATACAGATTTGAAGGTAAAGATATGTTGCGTTATCAATTATATAAGGGAATAATATTAGTCATTAATAAAGCAGATAGCCAAAAACTTAAAGATAAAAATAGGGAGAAATTTATTTTACGACAACTATTGATTGTTTTAGGTTTAAGCCCAATTAATTTAAATAAAGAAAAAGCTGGAACTTGTATTTTAGGAAAAATAGATGATTCAGATACATTATTTTCTCAATCCGATAAGGAATTGATACAGCTTTTCTTCACGAAGACTTTAAAAAGTGGTATGACTAAAAGCAAAGTACTCGAAATAATAAAAAAATACTATCCGATCGATAATTTTTTAGAGGAAAACTCAAAAAATATTGCTAATCAATCTCAAAATAAGAAGGATGATATCAAGAAATAGATTTCCATTCTACTATAGTGAAAAAAAAATCCCGTTCTATTTCTAAAACGGGATTTTATATATAAACTAACCAGCTATTACGCTAGCATCGTTACTGGGTTTTCAATATATTGTTTCAAAGTTTGCAAGAACTGTGCTCCGGTTGCACCGTCGATAGTTCTGTGATCGCAAGCTAATGAAAGCATCATTGTGTTTCCTACCACGATTTGTCCATTTTTCACCACTGGTTTTTCTACAATCGCTCCAACTGAAAGGATGGCAGAATTTGGTTGGTTAATGATAGAGTTGAATTCAGTAATTCCAAACATTCCAAGGTTAGAAATTGTGAAAGTACTTCCTTCCATTTCGGTAGGCAATAATTTTTTGTTTTTGGCTCTTCCTGCTAGGTCTCTTACGCTGGTTCCAATTTGAGATAAACTCATACCATCCGTAAATGGCAATACAGGAACTACTAATCCGTCTTCGACGGCTACAGCAACACCAATGTTCACGTGATAGTTGATGATGATAGATTCAGCAGTCCATTGTGAATTGATTTTTGGGTGTTTTTTCAAAGCCAATGCAGAAGCTTTAATAACCATATCGTTAAAAGATACTTTGGTATCCGGCACGCTGTTGATAATTGCTCTTGATTTCATTGCTTCGTCCATTGTTACCTCAATTACTAAATTGTAATGTGGTGCAGTAAACAAGGATTCTGCCAAACGTTTCGCAATGATTTTACGCATTGTAGAGTTTTTAATCTCTTCGGTGGCAACTTGTCCTGCTGGAACATATGGTTTTGCAACTGGTTCAGCAGCTTCTGATTTAGATGGTGCAGGACTAGTAGTTGTTGGTGCAGCGATAGTTGTTTGAGGAGTAAAGTTCTCCACATCACTTTTAGTGATACGTCCGTTTTCGCCTGAACCTTTTACTTGTGACAGTTGAATTCCTTTTTCGCTGGCAATTTTCTTTGCCAATGGCGATGCCAAAATTCTTTGTCCGTCAGCTGGTGCTTCTTGAACAACTGGAGTGGCGGTTTGTGCAGCTGGAGCGGCTTTCGCTTCTTCAGTTGCAACCGCTACAGATGTAGTTCCTCCACTAGCAATAATTCCACTAACATCTGTTCCTGCAGGGCCAATGATAGCTAATAAACTATCAATTGGAGCAGTTTCTCCTTCTTGAATTCCGATATATAATAATGTTCCTTCGTTGAATGATTCGAATTCCATTGTTGCTTTATCCGTTTCGATTTCGGCAAGCATATCGCCTTCGGATACTTTGTCGCCTACTTTTTTCAACCAAGTAGCTACAGTTCCTTCAGTCATTGTGTCGCTCAAACGGGGCATTGTCACTACGACAACTCCCGCAGGTAAAGCAGTTGAAGTTGCTGCTGCTGGAGCAGGGGTTTCTTCTTTTTTAGCTTCAACTGGAGCTTCTGCTTTTGGTACAGCTCCACCGCTAATTAAAGCAGAAATATCTTCACCTTCGTTTCCAATAATGGCTAATAATGAGTCAATTGGTGCAGTTTCACCTGCTTGAATTCCAATATATAAAAGAGTTCCTTCGTTGAAGGATTCAAATTCCATTGTTGCTTTGTCAGTTTCAATTTCAGCCAGCATATCGCCTTCGCTTACTTTATCTCCCACTTTTTTTAACCAAGTTGCTACCGTTCCTTCAGTCATTGTATCGCTCAAACGGGGCATTGTTATTATTGTTGCCATAATTGATTTATAGTTTATGAGGTGTGAATGGATAGTTTTCTTGTTCGTACACTACATCGTATAATTGCTGAATTTCTGGGTAAGGAGATTCTTCGGCAAATTTCACACATTCATCGATTAAATCTTTCACTCTTTGATCAATAGCTTCGATTTCTGCATCGGTAGCATATTTTTGATCTTTAATTACATCCAAAACTTGAGTGATTGGGTCAATTTTTTTGTACTCTTCCACTTCTTCTTTCGAACGGTATAATTGTGCATCAGACATAGAGTGACCTCTATAACGGTATGTTTTCATTTCAAGGAAAGTTGGTCCACCATTATTTCGTGCTCTATCTATTGCTTCGCTCATAGCTTCTGCAACTTTTACAGGATTCATTCCGTCTACAGGTCCACAAGGCATTTCATATCCTAAACCTAGTTTCCAAATATCCGGATGATTTGCAGTCCTTTCTACTGAAGTTCCCATAGCATACCCATTGTTTTCAACGATGAAAACTACTGGTAAATTCCATAACATTGCCATATTGAAAGCTTCATGCAATGAACCTTGTCTTGAAGCTCCATCACCAAAATAAGTTAAAGTTACTCCGCCTGTATTGTTGTATTTATCTCCAAAAGCAATACCAGCTCCTAATGGAATTTGTCCGCCCACGATTCCGTGACCACCATAAAAACCGTGTTCTTTAGAGAAAATGTGCATTGATCCCCCCATCCCTTTTGAAGTCCCAGTCACTTTTCCTAAAAGTTCTGCCATAACACGTCTTGGGTCAACACCCATTCCTATAGGTTGCACGTGGTTTCTGTAAGCAGTAATCATTTTGTCTTTTGTCAAGTCCATTGCGTGCAATGCGCCGGCTAAAACGGCTTCTTGACCATTATATAAATGTAGAAATCCTCTAACTTTTTGTTGAATGTACAATGCTGCAAGTTTGTCTTCAAACTTTCTCCAAAGTAGCATGTCTTCATACCATTTTAAATAAACTTCTTTTGTAACTTCTTTCATCTGAATTGTTTCTTTAGCAATTATTAGTTGTCTTTATATATTGTAATTGAAAACAATTAGGGTTTGGCACCCTATATTGGCTCCCGAAGGCTCGGGATGCAAAAATAGAACATTATAAGGAAGTAGTAAAATTAAAAATACACTTTTAGTATTTATTTTGTTTTTTTTATAAAAACTTTTTGTCAAACATGAATGGCAAAAGGTTTTTGAGCGAATCTGATTTATAAATATTGCCTATTTCGCCCATAAAATAAATTTCGATAGGAGTGTCTTGTTTGATTTCATATTCGGCAAGTGATTGTCGGCAAGAGCCGCAAGGAGGAATTGGTGATGTGGTAGGGTTGATGTCAGAGGCGGCAGTTATTACCATTTTTAAAATCTTAGCTTCGGGATAATTAGCTCCAGCATAAAAGACAGCGACGCGTTCAGCACAAAGTCCTGATGGATAGGCAGCATTTTCTTGGTTTGACCCCAAGACTATTTTTCCGTTGTCTAATAAAAGTGCTGCGCCTACTTTAAATTTTGAATAAGGAGCATAGGCATTTTTTCTAACATCGATGGCTTGTTTCATTAAATCTTGAATATCGTTTGGCAATTCGGAAACGGATTCAAAAACTGAAAATTGGGTTGAAATGATGATGTCTTTCATTAGTGTTTTTTGGAAAAAAAATCCAAACTTCATAGAAATTTGGATTTGTAGTTATTTTTTATGTTGACTAATATTCATCGTATTTATCTCCGAAATTGAAAGTAAGCGAGAAACGCAAGGTGTTTTCCAGTGGGTTTCTAACTTTGGATGTTGAAAACAAATAGGAAACATCCACTTTGATTGCGGTGTATCTAAAACCTGCTCCTAGCGAGAAAAATTGTCGCGCCCCTTTGTCTTGATTTTCGTGAAAATATCCCATCCGTAAGGCAAAAGAGTCTTGGTATAAATATTCAGCACCCGCTGAGTAAGTAACCTCTTTTAATTCTTCGCTAAAACCACCTGGTGCATCGGAAAAAGATTGAGTTACTCCTTCAAACCAACCTATATTTTGATAATTTTCGTTATTTTGATTTCTTTCTTCGGTGGTGATTGTGCCATCTCCGTTTAAATCTGGATCTTGAGGTGTAGGTACTAACAGTTTACTCACTTCAACATTTAGGGCAACTTTATTATAGTCGTCAAGTATAAAGTCGAATCCTCCACCCAATTTCATATTGGCAGGCAAAAAGTTAGTACTAGATTGTGTGTTGTCATAACTCATTTTTGGACCTAAATTTTGAAAATTAAATCCAGCTCTCCATCTCCCATTAAAATCGTTGAATGATAATTCTTCGGTTTGGAAAAAACCAGCAACATCAACTGCAAATGAACTTGCCGAAGAAGCGTCGCCTATATCTGAAGCTACTTTTAAATTAGAATTGATAAAACGAGCACCAACAGCCATCGAGAATTTCTCACTCAACTTCAAGGAATATGAGCCGTCAAAAGCAAATTCGTTTGGAGATACGGTTCTTGGGATCTCGTTTGGATCGCCTGTTTCACGTAATTCAATATCTCCTAATCCAAAGAATCGAAAGCTTCCTGCAAAGGCGCTTTTTTCATCAATTCTATTATAATAGTTAAGTTGTCCTAAAGAAATGTCGTTTACCAAATCAGTAAGATAAGGTGTGTAACTTATGGAAAAACCTGTTTTGTCTATAGCAAACGCATATTTTGCTGGGTTCCATTGTTGTGAAAATGAATCAGCAGAGGAAGCAACTCCATTATCGGCCATACCTGCGGATCTTGCGTCTGCACTTATTAATAAAAATGGAACTGCAGTAGTAATAACATTTTCCTGAGCTTTTGCTATTGTTACTGCAAATATGCACACAAAAAGTAAAGAAATTTTTCTCATTGGTTTTGAATAATAATTGGACAAATATAGTATTTTATTAAAGTATTACAAGTTTTTCAATTTTTTCAGCTTTCGAATTGGTTAGGTTCGATTTAACAGTAAGTTTATATACATAAACTCCTTTTCCTATTTTATTTCCAAAATCATCTTTACCATCCCAAGTGATGTCTTTTGATAGAAAACCCTCGGTTGTGATGATTTGGTTTCGTGTCCAAACCACTTTTCCAGTTATTGTAATCACCTGAACTTGAACTTCTAATGGTTCATATGGCCTATTGTGCGAAAACCAAAACTCTGTATAATTGACAAATGGATTAGGATAATTTAACACATGTGTCAATGTTATTGATTCGTTTCCTGCAACTATAAACTGAATTTCGGCAGTAATTGGGTTGTTGTATACATCCCAAGCCTTGAAAGTTATCGTGTGCAACCCAACAGCCAAATTTCGCAGCGGAAATCGTAAAGTTCCTTTTGTAAAATCATTCAGATTGGTTTGATAATAATCATTTAAAATGAAAGGATTATCAACGTCTCCATCTAATATTGCGATAATATCGTGACCAATTCCGCTAGCGGTATTGATTCCGCTTTCGTCTTCAAGGTTTGCTACAAGGAATGGAGATTCGTTTGTGGTTCCACCAGAGACAAAAGTTTCGTCGTTCATATATAACTTCACTCTTGGATTAATATTGTCCGCGACTGCATTTTCATTTATTCCCCCTACTTTTATGCTAGTATCAAAACCCGCTTGATTATCGAAAAGTTGATTTTTTTTAGCATAAAAACTAATTTTTCCATTGGCTAGTGGAATACGGATATCTCTAGGCACTATGAAACTAAATTCAAAAAGTCCGTTTGTAATAGTTGCATTTCCTCTAAAAATGGTTTCTCCCAATTCATTGAAGGACATCGTAGGACTGTTTCCATCATTGTTTAAAGTAGTTCTTGTTATAAATTTATCGAAAACAGCGGTCGATAATTCCCCATTATAATTCGTTATTGGAATATTATTTTCATCGGTTATTTCGCCTGATAGTTTCATTTTTGCCAATGATTTAAAATCGTCAATGGGTTGCGAAACCGGAATGTCATTTACCTTAGTAAGTTTAATTTTTGGTTTGGAAATGGCGAGCATTAATGCAGGATCTCCTATGTAAAACACCACATTTGTTGAAGAGTTTGGATTGCTGTTTTTTGAAATTCGAAGTGCTTCAGCAATCGAAGTGTAATTATTCGAGCCGTATGAAAATAAATTTTTGGCCAAAACATCATTAAAATTCTCAGCGCTAAACTGTCCAATTTCTCGAATAGTAGTAATCATAGAAATTGCACCACCTTTGGGATTCCAATAAGTGTATTCGCCAGCAGTTGGTCTCGAAGGGTTGTCAAATCTTGAAAAATCACAGGTGATGGTTATAAATAGAGGATATTTATATTGATTGCTTAGGTTTTGCCCATCGGATTTTTCCCAAAGACGTTCGCTTGCTAGTCCGTCCTCGCCGCCATGACCAAGATAATTTACTACTAAAGCTCCTTTTTCGAATGCGCTGAATACATCTGTTCTTGCTTTGGGATATCTGGAGCCTCCAGCAGAAGCTTCCTGAAGATAGGAGTCTAGAAATATTTTATTAACATTCAGGAAAGGCTTTTCGGAAGTAATCTTATCAGCCAAATTATTTTGTCTATTTTGTAAGCTTGCGTCCGATGATTTGTCGGAATCATCGCTTATCATGACATAATTATTTCTCCAACTTCCGTATGATTTTGTGTCGTTGTATTCAATAACCTTGTTTACCATTTCCTCTGCTTGCGAACTATTATCGTTAATCATTCGGCCAACAGCAATGTCAATTCCGCCAAAGAAACCGCCTATATTTCCTTCGTTCACATCCATTAAGCCGTAGAAATCATCTGATGCATAGGCTGATTCTCCTGTAGTGTTGCTGCTTAAAGCATGATATATAGGTACGATATTCGTATTATTTGGAGTTTTGTTTTTATAATCATACGACGCATCGCCAAAAAGATTGACGTATTTTATTCTTTTCCCGGAGGATGAGGCATTGTCATAAACATATTTAATGCAGTTTCTAATGGCTGCAATGTCTTGTTTGCCAGATGAAAACTCTTGGTAAATGGATTCAAGTGAAATTACCTTGACATTTAGATTGGAATAAGAACGGTGAAAATTAGCCAATTTATCGGCTTGTGAAGCTAAGAAAGCTGGGGTTATAATCACATAATCTATATCTTGGAACTGGCCTTGGCCGTTTTTGAAAAGACTGCCTTTTAGGTTTTGATTGGTTATTTTTGTTTTGCTAGTTTTTAACGGAGTATAGTAATCTAATGGGTCAATGGCGACATATTTTCGAAGTTGGCCTAAATTTGCTTTAAAAGAAAACGAAGCTTGGCTTGCATTTTCTAATTTGCTAACATTATATATATCAGTTACATCCCAAATTTGTGAAATCCCATTGGCGTTTGAAACTTCATAACTCACAATTCCTAAACTGGCATAAGACAAATCATATTGAAAGAGAAATTGCTTGCCGTAACCCTGTATTTTTCTCTTGGCTGTGAGCATAATTTTGTCCAAGTACCCTTTTGAACCAGGAACGCCATTGTTATTATAAGACAATTTGATTTTTACATTTTCAGCACTTGGAAAACTTGTATTGTTAGGTAAAGAGGCAGAATTAAATAAAATTCCTGAATATTGCACTAAGGCAGGGAATGTCATAGTTCCTATATCTAGTCCATTTGCCGATGCTTTAAAGGTGGTTGGAGTATAAGCTACAGAAGCGGTATTGAGGTTTATTTTTATAGGTGTTGATGTGTCTACGTTGGGAAAATTAAACGAAAACTCTTGGTCTTGATTGATGTCAAACACCTCGCCAAACCATTGTCTTCCAAGTTTTCCAATATTTGTTAAATCGACTTCGTAAAATTGATGGTCGTCAAATGTATTTAAACTCAAAGTGCTGCTTCCAGTAGGTTGCGACATATTAGAAATTCTCTTTCCATCATTTCCTTGCGTAGTGATATAATAATAGGACTTGGTGTCGTATAGATTAACGTTGGTTTGACTTTCATCACTCCAAGTGTCGACGCCTTCGGCATAAAACAAGATATAATCTTCATTATTAAAAACACCATCGCTTTCGCCAACTATTTGAATAGCATTTTCTGCTAAGTCAGATGGGTAAAAAGTGGCATTTGACAAAGGGAGCATTCTGCCTCCATTGCCATATAGTTTTAATTTTCTTGGGTCAATCCCGCTGATGTTGAGGCCTAATTGTTGCAAAAAACCTCTTGAAATTTTATACACGCCTGATTTTTCAATATAAAACTGATACCAGTCGCCTGTTGCTAAAACAGAATTTGTAATTGCGGCTGTTGCTTTATTTTGCGAAATTCTTGCGATGCTATTACTATTTAAAGAATAAGAAAATGATTTAATTCGTTTGTATCCAAAGTCATCCTTTATTATTGGCGAAAGCACTAGAAAAGCTTGTTTGATGTCTCTTGATTCGTTTATTTTTAAACTTGCAGAAGGCGTTTTAGGAAGGTTCGCAGGGTCTAAGTCGCCAAGTTGAGTTTCGTTAAGTGACTCATAAACTATGTTTGAGAGCTGTACATTGTTTTCAGAGGAAGGATTTGTACCATTTAAGTTGTAGATAAAAAATAGAACCTTTTTTGATGGGTCATAATTGAAACTATTGCCAAGAAATTGCGGAATATTTATCTTATTTTCGCCGAAGAACATTTCTTTATTTTCTAGCCATTCTATAGTTAGGTCTCCCTTGATTTGTGCAAAAGAAACAAAAGGAATTAGTATTAAATAGGCTAAAAGTGTTTTTCTCATAATTTTGTCAAACGCAATAATTGGGAATATATTACGGGGAGTAAAAATATATCATTTAGTGTAATTTTAATAATAAATAGTATAAATTTGCGTTTGAGTTGTGTGAATTGTAAAAATAAAGCACGGTTCAATTTATTAAATAAAAAATGTTGTTGCGGTTTAATGGTTAATTATTATATTGCACCACTGAAATTATCACCTACTAAAGAGTATGAAAGTAAACAAAATTATGGCCTTACGTTTGATTTTATCAATGATTTTAATTGTTGGTTTTTCTAGTTGTAGTAAAAAATCTAGCTCAAAAGGCACTTCGCAAGGAACTGGTTGGAATGTAGATAGTAAAAAAGGGTCCTCTACTAAAAAGCAAGAAGCCGGCCCTGGATTGGTTTTTGTAGAAGGAGGGACATTTACCATGGGTAAAGTTCAGGATGATGTAATGCACGATTGGAATAATACACCTAATCAACAACACATTCAATCCTTTTATATGGATGAGACTGAGGTAACAAATGCCATGTATATAGAATATTTGGACTGGGTTAAAAAAGTTTTTCCACCAACTCAAGAGAATTACAAAGCAATATATGAAGGAGCTTCGCCCGATACTTTGGTTTGGAGAAACAGATTGGGTTATAATGAAACGATGACCAACAATTACTTAAGACATCCTTCTTATTCGCAATACCCTGTTGTTGGGGTCAATTGGATTCAAGCGGTTGAATTTGCTAAATGGAGGACACAACGTGTTAATGAAGCATTATTAGAAAAAAATGGTTATCTTAAAAAGAACGCTAAAACTTTAGATGTAACTTCTGATAGCAATTTTGATACTGAGACCTATTTGAATTCTCCAACGTCTACATATGGAGGTAATGCAGAGATTGTCTTGCCAGGAAAATATGCAGATAAAAAAGGAGGTGTTCGACAACCAAAAGCTGGGAAAAACGGCAAAGTGGTTCCGCCAACAAATATTTATGCACAACGTTCATCAGGAATTTTACTTCCGGAATACAGACTTCCAACTGAAGCTGAATGGGAATATGCTGCTGCTGCCGATGTGGGACAAAGAGAGTATAATATATACAAAGGACAGAAAAAATACCCTTGGGCTGGAGGTTACACTCGTTCAGGAAAAAGACAAAGCAAAGGAGACCAATTGGCCAATTTCAAACAAGGAAATGGGGATTATGGTGGAATTGCTGGATGGTCTGATGATGGGGCGGATATTACTAACCAAGTTAAAAAATATCCAGCCAATGATTTTGGATTGTATGATATGGCAGGAAATGTTGCCGAATGGGTAATGGATGTTTATAGACCTATTGTAGATAACGAAGCTAATGATTTCAATTATTTCAGAGGTAATCAATACACAAAAAACCAAATTGGCAAAGACGGAAAAATTAAAGTGATTGGAAAAGATAGCATTCAGTATGCTACTTTAAGCAACGGAAAAAAAGTTGCTACTAGTTTTCCTGGTCAAATTGCTCAAGTTCCAGTTGATGAAAACGAAACTTATTTGAGACAAAATTTCGATAAAAGCGACAATGTCGACTATAGAGATGGTGACAAACAATCTACTAGATATTTTAATTTTGGAGATTCTGAGTCTGATACGAAAAAAATGAAGGAAGAGAGGGCCATGTATAATTCTCCTAAACATAATGTAAAAATTGATAGTTTAGGTAAGATGGTTAGAAGCTATGACAAAAACAGTAAAAGGACTACTTTGATTGATAATAATGTTAGGGTTTATAAAGGAGGTTCTTGGAGAGATAGGGCTTATTGGTTAGACCCAGCACAAAGAAGGTATTTTCCACAAGATATGGCAACGGATTACATAGGTTTTAGATGCGCAATGTCTAAAGTAGGGGCCAAGTCTGACAAAAGAAAAACCGCAAGACATTAATCTTATAAATAACAATGTGAAAAGCCCTTTGATTAGGGCTTTTATTGTTTTAATTATTTTTTAAAATGAATATTTCCCACATTCACAGCCTGTTTTTAGAATGCAATTCGGTTTCGATTGATACCCGTACAATCGAACCAGGTTCTTTATTTGTTGCTATCAAAGGCGAAAATTTCGATGCGAATACTTTTGCAAAGGAAGCCCTTGAAAAAGGAGCTTCGTATGTTATTATTGACAATCAAATTTATTACGTAGATGAAAGAACAATTGTCGTTGAAGACAGTTTAGTGGCTTTACAGGAATTGGCAAAATACCATCGCCAGTATTTGAAATTACCTATTATAGCTCTAACTGGTAGTAACGGAAAAACAACCACGAAAGAGTTGATTAATGTTGTTCTTTCTAAAAAATTCAAAACAAAAGCTACAGTTGGGAACTTGAACAATCATATTGGTGTGCCATTGACTTTGCTTTCTTTTGACAGTGAAACTGAAATTGGAATTGTAGAAATGGGAGCCAATCACCAAAGAGAAATTGAGTTTCTTTGTGAATTAGCATTGCCTGATTATGGTTATATTACCAATTTTGGAAAAGCACATTTAGAGGGTTTTGGAGGTGTTGAAGGTGTTATTAAAGGCAAAAGCGAAATGTATAATTATATAGCAGCGAATTCTAAATTGGCGTTTATCAACTTAGAAGATAAGATTCAAGTTGAAAAATCAAAAGCATTTCAATATTATTCCTTTGGTGTCAATAAAGATAATGCCAACGTCAATATAAGTTCGATTAAGGCAAATCCATTTGTAGAAATCCATTTTTCGGATTTAAAAATTCAAACTCATTTGATTGGTTTGTATAATGCAAATAATATTAATGCTGCGCTTACAATCGGGAAATATTTTGGAGTTGAGAATGCTGACATTAGAGCTGCTTTACAAAGTTATATCCCCGAAAACAATCGCTCACAATTATTGACAAAGGAATCAAATCAAATTATTCTGGATGCTTATAATGCCAATCCGAGTAGTATGGCAGTTGCAATAGAGAATTTTTTACAATTGGATGATTCAAATAAGATGCTGATTTTAGGCGATATGTTCGAGCTTGGCGAAGATAGCTTTAATGAGCATAAAACTATAGTGAATTTGCTTTTGAATCAAAAAGATGTTACTGTTTATTTTGTTGGTAAAGAATTTTTTAAACATCAGAGCTGTAGCAATGGTCTTCATTTTTTTGAAACTTTTGATGAGTTTTCAGAATGTTTAAAAGGGTTAAAAATAGAAAATAGTTCGATTCTGATAAAAGGATCGAGAGGAATGGCTTTGGAGAGAACGCTTCAATTTTTGTAGCAGGAAAAAAAATATTCGTTCCAACATTACAATTGCATTACAGTGAGTTTCTAAGGATCAAATGGCATTTGTTTTCTATTTGGTCCTTGTTATTTTTTAAAACCATTTGAGCTAGAACTCTTCCCATTAGTTCAAAGTTGGTCGAAATGGTTGTAATGCCGTTTTCTATAATTTTTTTGAGTGGTGTTTCATTGTATGATATAACGCCAAAATCCATTCCGATTTTTAGGTCTTGATTTTTCGATTTTTCGATTACTCGAACTAAATCCCGGTCGTTTGGGATAATGTAGACTTCTCCTTTTTTGATTTCCCTATTTTTAAATTCGGTGATGATTTCGTATTCGAATCCAAAATCATTGCAAAAATTTTCGAATCCAATCTTCATTCCTACAGGCTCTCTAAACCCTGGAAAAATTAAAATAAGATTTTGGTATTTATTTAATTTATTTTTTCCTAAAACTAAGCAATTATAGATATCTTTTTGGTGGTTTTGATATATTGCTGGGTATGATTTTAATTCGATATTGGTCTGGTCTAAGATGTAAACTTCGTTAACTGGTAGGGTATGTATAATTGATGAGGCGCTGGATAAATTGGTTGGCATTATGATGTATTTTGTATAGTTTCCGTTGCTTTCATCAATGAGTTTTTGAAATACTTTGGCATTAAAATGATGGAAGAAAATATCGACTTGAATTCCTTTCCCAACATGATTTAGGAAAGAATTGTATAGGTCTTCTTTGAAACTGTTCAGTTCGTCAAAAAGTAAAAAAATGCGATGTTTTATATTGATTTCAGTGCTTTTCACATAGTACCCTTTACCGAGTACGGCATAAATTATGCCTCGCTTCTTTAGTTCATCGTAAGCTTGTAAAACGGTGTCTCGAGACAAAGAAAACTCCAAACAAACTTTGTTTATTGAAGGTAGTTTTTCATCTCTTTTTAAGTGTCCAGCATCAATTATTTTTTCTATAGAGGAGACGATTTGCTTGTATTTAGGAATGCCTCTATTGGTTTGAATATGTATGAATTTCATTATGTAATTGTTTTTTTGCAATTTACAAAATAAACTGGTAGGTACTGGTGTGTTTCAGTAAATTATTAATTTATATTTGCTTTTCATATTTATTATAATTGGGATTAAAATAAAACGCATATCCTATTTTGTTTTAGGGATTTTTAGGGATTCACTTTATTTCAATGCGGTTTTAAGGTTTGTGCTTTTTTTGTTCGTTCTTTAGATTAGGTTTTTTTTAATCCAAATAATTAGCAATTACCGTATAAAAAAACACGCAATTATAATACATAAATAGTTAGATTATGAATGAGATTTTAATAAAAGACACTACTGATTTTTTTCAAAAAAAATTCAATTCTGTGGCTGTAAAAGTGGTTTTATCACCAGGAAGAATAAATATTATTGGAGAACATATCGATTATAATGACGGTTATGTTTTGCCAGCAGCTATAGATAAAATAATTTGTTTTGCTTTCGAAAAGAACCATACAAATACAGCACACATTTGTGCTATTGATTTAGGGGAGTCAGTTGAAATTGATGTTACAGCCGAAATGCAATTAAGTAATACGGTTTGGACAAATTATTTGAGAGGTGTTTTATTACAATTGAAATTGAAAGGATTTGATGTTGGTGGTTTTAATTGCACGTTTAGCAGTAATATACCAACAGGTTCAGGTTTGTCTTCATCTGCAGCATTAGAATGTGGTTTTTTATACGGCATCAATGAAATGTTTAATTTAGGTATAAAACCAATTGATATAGCTTTGATGGGGCAAAAAGCGGAACATTGGGTAGGTATTAATTGTGGTATAATGGACCAATTTTCAAGTGTGATGGGATTGGAAAATAAAGTGATAAAGATAGATTGTCGCACTTTAGATTATACGTATCACGATGCCAATTTTGCTGACTATTCATTGATATTGTTCGATAGTAATGTAAAACACTCTCTATTCACTTCTGAATACAATGTTAGACGGATAGAATGCAACGAAGGATTGGCTATCTTAAAGGCAAATTTTCCAGAAATCAATAGTTTTAGAGATTGTACTGACGAGCAAGTGGTGAGCTTGAAATCTAAAATGACTGATAAAGTATACAGAAGAAGTTTGTATGCTGTAAAAGAAATTAAACGGGTTATTCAAGCTTGTGAAGCTCTAGATAAAGGGGATATTGCAACTTTAGGAAAATTGATGTTTGAAACTCACGACGGATTGTCTAACGATTACGAAGTAAGTTGTGAAGAGTTGGATTATCTTGTTGATTTGGCGAAAGCAGAAGAAGTTGTTATAGGTTCACGATTAATGGGAGGCGGTTTTGGAGGATGTACTATAACTTTAGTCAAAAAAGGAAGTGAAGTAAGAATAAAAGAAAAATTCACCAAATTATACTTAGATAAATTTAATATAGATTTAAAAATTTATGATGTAAAAATATCTAATGGTACATCATTGTATAAGAACTAATTGAAGTGAAACACCCACGACAGTATCATTGAATCATAGTGATATAATTGTAGGCGTTCCATCTTTCAATAAAGACAATAAGTAGAAAAAGATGAAAAAATTTGATATATACGAAGATCCACACAGAAGATTTAATCCGCTGATTAACGAATGGGTTTTAGTGTCTCCTCATAGAGCAAAGCGTCCTTGGCAAGGTCAAAAAGAAACAATTGCTGATGATGGACGACCAGAATATGATCTAGAATGCTATTTATGCCCAGGTAATGTCCGGGCCAATGGTGAGCTAAACCCACAGTACACTAGCTCATTTGTCTTCGAAAATGATTTTGCTGCTTTAAAACAAGAAGAAATTGTTTTTGAAGAAAGTCAAGAGGCAACTTTCTTTAAAGCCAAGCCCGAAAGAGGAATTTCTAGAGTTGTTTGTTTTTCGCCAAAGCACAACATTACATTGCCAGAAATGGATTTGCCAACAATTGAAGAAATTATTCGCACTTGGCAAAAGGAATATACCGATTTAGGCAATGTGGATTACATCAACTACGTTCAGATTTTTGAAAATAAAGGAAGTGTGATGGGTTGTAGTAACCCACATCCACACGGTCAAATTTGGGCACAGTCTTCATTACCAACTCAAATCGAAAAAACACAAAACAGTTTGAAGGCCTATTTTGATAAAAATGGCAGCAACTTGCTGTTAGATTATTTAGCAAAAGAATTAGAAGCCAAAGAGCGTATTGTTATCGAGAACGAACATTTTGTGGCTTTAGTGCCTTTTTGGGCTATTTGGCCTTTCGAAACTTTGATTGTTTGCAAACGTCATGTCACCAAAATTACTGATTTTAGGGCTGAAGAAGTAGCAGCTTATGCGGTTATTTTAAAACAATTGACGGCGAAGTACGATAATCTTTTCGAAACCTCATTTCCATACTCTTCTGGAATTCATCAAGCGCCAACGGATGGCAGCGAGCATCCTGAATGGTTGTTTCATATGCACTTTTATCCACCATTGTTGCGTTCGGCTACAGTCAAAAAATTTATGGTAGGTTACGAAATGATGGGAGAATCACAACGGGATATCACTGCTGAGAAAAGTGCTCAAATGTTGAGAGATTTATCGGTTATACATTATAAAACCAAATAACATATGAAAGTATTAGTTACGGGAGGGCTTGGTTTTATTGGGTCGCATACTGTTGTCGAATTGCAAAATGAAGGTTTTGAAGTGGTTATAATTGATAATCTTTCAAATTCTTCTGAAGATGTTTTAAAAGGAATTGTTGCCATTACAGACAAAGAACCCCTTTTCGAAAAATTGGATTTAAGAGAAAAATTATCCGTTCAGGATTTCTTTCAAAGACATCAAGATATTAGCGGAGTAATTCACTTTGCAGCCTCAAAGGCGGTTGGCGAAAGTGTTACGAATCCATTATTGTATTATGAAAATAACATTTCTTCATTAATCTATTTACTTCAAGAATTAGAAAAGAAAGAGGAAGCTCATTTTATTTTTAGTTCTTCTTGTACTGTCTATGGTCAAGCCGACGTGATGCCTATTGACGAAAACGCCCCAATCAAACCTGCAATGTCACCTTATGGAAACACCAAACAAATTGGTGAAGAAATTATTACAGATGTTTCGAAAATAAGCAATATAAATGCTATATTGCTCCGTTATTTCAACCCAATAGGTTCCCATCCATCTGCTGAAATTGGGGAATTACCATTGGGAGTTCCGCAGAATTTAGTGCCTTTCATCACACAAACCGGTATTGGCTTGCGTAAGGAGTTAATGGTATATGGAAATGATTATCCAACGGTGGATGGAACTTGTATTCGCGATTATATTCACGTCGTAGATTTGGCAAAAGCGCATGTGGTTGCTTTGCAAAGATTATTAGCTAAGAAAAATACAGAAAAAATTGAAGTTTTTAATCTGGGAACAGGAGTAGGAAGTTCGGTTTTGGAAGTGATTTCAAGTTTTGAAAAAGTTAGTGGCAAACCCTTTCCATACAAAATAGTTAATAGAAGAGAAGGCGATGTGACAATGGCTTTTGCAAGTACTGATAAAGCAAACAATGTTTTGGGATGGAAAACAGAATCATCTTTAGATCAAGCATTAGAAAGTGCTTGGAAATGGGAACAGAAAGTAAGAACAAGATAAAGCTAAAAAGTAATATTTGAATTAAATTAACTATTTATTAAATAACCAAAATTTTATAACCAACAAAAAACAATTTTTATGAATACACTACAACTTGCCGATTATATGGTCTTTCTAGTATACTTTTTTATAGTATCAGGCTATGGCTTTTGGATTTACAAACGAAAACAAACTGCAACTCATACCGCTTCACACGATTATTTTTTAGCCGAAGGGTCTTTAACTTGGTGGGCAATTGGAACCTCGTTGATTGCTTCCAATATTTCATCAGAGCAATTCATAGCCATGTCAGGAAACGGATTCAAAATGGGGCTAGCAATCGCTACCTATGAGTGGATGGCAGCTTTGACATTGGTTATTGTTGCAGTGTTTTTCATTCCTGTTTATTTGAAAAATAAGATTTACACCATGCCTCAATTTTTGAGTGAAAGATATAATGGGGATATCGCTATGATTATGGCAGTGTTTTGGTTATTGCTTTATGTTATTGTAAACCTTACTTCTATTCTTTATCTAGGTGCTTTGGCGGTGAATGGAATTTCTGGAATAAACCTTGATTTATGTATGTATGGCTTGGCTTTCTTCGCAATTATTATCGCTTTAGGAGGTATGAAAGTAATTGGTTATACCGATGTTATTCAGGTGGTTTTCTTGATTTTTGGAGGGTTAGTAACTACTTATCTAGCATTAGATAAAGTTGCAGAATTGAATGGTCAACATGGTATGGTTCAAGGTTTCAATTATATGATGGATCAATCAGGAGATCATTTTCACATGATTTTCAAAAAGGATAGTCCAAACTTCCCTAGTTTGCCAGGGCTTACGGTATTACTGGGAGGAATGTGGATTGTCAATTTAAATTATTGGGGCTGTAATCAATACATTACACAAAGAGCTTTGGGTGCTGATTTAAAAACAGCTAGAAGTGGTATTTTGTTTGCAGCTTTCTTAAAGTTGTTAATGCCTGTAATTGTAGTTTTACCAGGAATTGCTGCTTATGTTATTTATATGAAAGGTGGCTTACAAACCGAATTGCTTGGTCCTGATGGCGTTTTAAACCCAGACCGTTCGTATCCTGTTTTGTTAAATTTACTACCTGTAGGATTAAAAGGGTTGTCTTTTGCCGCTTTAACTGCTGCAGTTGTTGCTTCATTAGCTGGTAAAGTAAATAGTATTGCAACCATTTTCACCCTAGATATTTTCAAGAAAAAAATTGATGTAAATGCTAGTGAAAAGAAAATGGTTAGAGTGGGTAAACTTACAGTTTTAGTGGCAATGCTTTTGGCAGTTGTCATCGCGCCACATTTAGGAATTGACAAAAAAGGAGGGTTTGAATTTATACAAGAGTACACAGGTTTTGTTAGTCCAGGTATTTTTGCTATGTTTATTATGGGGTTCTTCTGGAAGAAAACAAGTTCGAATGCTGCGATGTTTGCAACTATTGGAGGGTTTGTCTTGTCAGTAATTTTTAAATTCTTACCTAAGTTTATGAATTTAGAATTTTTACATTCTGCCGGTTTTTCTGCTTTAGTTCCTCAAGAAGATGGAACTAGTTTGTATGAAATTCCATTTTTAGATCGTATGGGATTTGTATTTGCAATCTGTGTTGGAGTAATGATTATTGTAAGCTTATTAGACGAAAAACGTGGAGTTAAATCTAAAGGATTAGAAATCGATTCATCTATGTTTAAAGTAAATAACTCTTTCCTTGCTGGAAGTTTAATTATTGGCGGAATATTAGTCGCATTATATTCAATTTTCTGGTAGAATGATTCGTTTACAAAATAATTTAAAATAAATTTATTGAAAACTTCAGAGTATTTTTTATTCTGAAGTTTTTCTTTTTTTATCCGATATTCTGCGAGTGTCTCGTATGTTATTGAAAAAAATAATTATAATAATTATAAAATGAAGAATACAATTGTATCTAATGAAAAATTCAAAAAGCAAATTGTCAATCAAGAAGTATCGCTTTTTAGCTTAGAAAATGAGAATGGTTTTGTTTGTCAAATCACTAATTATGGGGCAAGAATAGTTTCATTTATTGTTCCAAAAAATGAAAATTCCGGAATAGATGTGGTCTTAGGTTATGATTCTATAGAGGATTATCTAAAAGACGATTTTTATCTAGGGGTTATTGCGGGACGTTACGCCAACCGAATTGCAAAAGGCAGTTTTACAATAGACGGTAAAGACTATTCCTTGTCCCTAAATAATGGACCAAACACACTGCACGGAGGTGAGAAAGGCTTTGATAAAGTGGTTTGGAATGCACGACCATTTTTAAATGAAAAAGCTGAAGAATCTCTTGAATTAACCTATTTTTCTATTGATGGTGAAGAAGGTTTTCCTGGTAATCTTCAAGTCACAGTTCTTTACACGCTTACTAATGAAAATGAAATTAAAATGGAATATAGTGCAGTATGCGACACAAAGACTATTATTAATCTTACTAATCATGCCTATTTCAATTTAAAAGGTGCCGGTGAAGGAACCATAAATACGCATGATTTAATTCTAAATGCCAATTATTTTACCCCAACCGATAGTGATTCTATTCCTACTGGTGAAATCCGCAGTGTAGCAAACACTCCGATGGATTTTAGAACTTCGCATAAAATTGGAGAGCGAATTAATGAAGAGTATATTGAATTGATTCAAGGAGTTGGCTACGACCACAATTGGGTATTGAATAAAGAAAACAATGAATTAAGTTGGGCCGCAACTGTTTCAGAAGCCTCCACTGGAATTGAGTTGAAGGTGTTTACTACAGAACCTGGAGTGCAATTTTATTCCGGTAATTATTTAAATATTAGTAAAGGTAAAAACGAGAAAGCCTACCCAGCCCGTTCGGGATTTTGCCTTGAAACACAGCATTTTCCTGACTCGCCAAATCACAATAATTTCCCGAGTACAGAATTAAATCCTGGAGAAATTTATACTCAAACTACCATTTATCATTTTGAGGTAAAATAAAGAAGAAGAAATATTTTATTGAAAATATTAGATTACATTGTACATTTGTAACAGAAAAATCGACCTATTGGTTTGATATTCTTTACGGATAGCAAATAGAAAAGCCATTCAGAAAGAATGGTTTTTTTATATAAAAATAATAAGTTATGGCACATAGAGCAGGTTTTGTAAATATCATCGGAAATCCAAACGTGGGGAAATCAACCTTGATGAATGCCTTTGTTGGCGAAAGATTATCCATCATTACGTCAAAAGCGCAAACTACTCGACATAGAATTCTTGGAATTGTTAATGGAGAAGATTTTCAATTAATTTTATCCGATACACCGGGAATCATCAAACCAGCTTACGAAATGCAGGAATCGATGATGAACTTCGTGAAATCCGCTTTTGAAGATGCCGATATTTTGGTCTATATGGTCGAAATTGGCGAACAAGAACTGAAAGACGAAGCTTTTTTCAATAAAATTATTCATTCCAAAATCCCAGTTTTGTTGTTGTTGAACAAAATTGATAACTCCAATCAAGAACAACTGGAAACTCAAGTCGCTTTTTGGACGGAGAAAGTTCCAAACGCCGAGATTTATCCAATATCAGCCTTGCAGAATTTTAATGTTCCCGAAGTTTTCCAAAGAATAATCGAATTGTTGCCAGAATCTCCAGCTTATTATCCAAAAGATCAATTGACCGACAAACCGGAACGTTTCTTCGTAAACGAAACCATTCGTGAAAAAATCTTATTGAATTACAGCAAAGAAATTCCATACGCTGTCGAAATCGTAACCGAAGAATTCTTTGAAGACGAAAATATTATCCGAATTCGTTCGCTAATTATGGTGGAACGCGAAACCCAAAAAGGAATCATTATTGGTCACAAAGGAGCCGCCTTGAAACAAGTAGGAATGGAAGCTCGCGCCGATTTAGAGAAATTTTTCGGAAAACAAATCCACATAGAATTGTATGTGAAAGTCAATAAAAACTGGAGGAGCAACGCGAATATGTTGAAGCGATTTGGGTATAATAATTAGTTTTCGAATTAGAAATTAACTTTATTTCAAAAGAGATTCTTTTTTTAATGCAGTTGCTAATTCTTTGCAATTGCTTACTGCTTTTGTAATCAATCCTTTTTTATTGATTATTATGTGAGTAGGATATGTACTTATATTTAATGTTTCGGTTAGGTAAGATTTTTGATTGGGAACTACAGCATAATTAAAAGTTTTTTTGGTTAAAAAACGTTCTAGTTCTTGATTTGTGTCTGTTGCCAAACTAACAAAAATAATATCTTTTCGATTTTCGTATTCTTTTACTAATCTGTTAAGTTCTGGCATCTCCTGAACGCATTGATGGCAATGTATAAACCAACATTTCAAAACGATTATTTTTTCTTTTGTGTTTTCTTTATTGTAGACATTTCCATCTAAATCTTTTAAATTAAATTCAGGAAACTTAGTTCCTTCCCTTTTAAAATTTTCGAATGAATATGAGCTTTCATTTATAATGGTAGGCTTTATTGAAGCAGCACTAAATGGCTCTAACTTAAAAAGCTTATAATAAATCAATTTGTCACTTGAATTTAATTTGATGGGAATATATTCACCCGAAGTAAGTAATTGTATGAAATTATCTTTATTAATTATTTTTGAATTTTCGTCAAGGGGAATAAAGTCGGAGGATAAAATGATGTTAGCAGAATAATATTCCCACCAATTCATAAAGTCTTTTTGAATTATAGAAGAATCAACCTCTGGGATTCCATAATCTGAATTTTTATGGCAAGATAAAAATACTAAAACCGAAAATACTGACAAGAAAATACGAACTGATTTCATAATTTGAAAGATGATATTTTCTACGATTCCAAAATCTCCAAAAACTTCCCTTCCAATTCATTCATTTGTCCGTTGCCTTTGAATCTTATTTGTTTTGCGATGAAGTAGAGCAAAAACCAAACGATAACCATTAGCAGCATCACGATTAAATTCATTGTTGTCGGTTGTTTCAAAACATAATTGGAGTAGGCGATGGCGCTAAAAATCACAAAAATTCCCGCCACCATAAAATGCAGAAACATAAAAAGCGTCCATAAAGTAGGTTCTGGACCAAACAATCCACGGATGTGAGTGCCCCCATCTTCTTTGGTCTCCAATTCTAAATGCAAATGGGGCGACCAATATTCGCGTTTAGCAACAGGTATGTTCATCCAAATGTGATTGTGTTTCGTCTTTAGATGACAATCTTCGCTGCAATTCACTTTATAATTTTCGAATTTTTGCCGAATAGATTCAATATTTTCTGGGACATCTTTGTAAAAACGTAGCCGAAGTCTAATTTCATTATTGGCATCCATAGTAGTGGTTTTTGGGTTCGAAATGATTAAAAGCATTGCAAAATAGTAAAAAAATTGATAGTATGGTATTTAACACTACCTTTGCAAAATATTTGAAATTAGATTATGAACAATATTGTTGCGATAGTAGGAAGACCTAATGTAGGGAAATCAACCCTTTTTAATAGGCTGATACAAAGAAGAGAAGCTATTGTAGATTCAGTATCTGGGGTGACCCGAGATAGAAACTATGGTAAAAGCGAGTGGAACGGAAAAGAGTTTTCTGT
>CAUPRL010000027.1:0-31025 GCA_963513695.1 uncultured Flavobacterium sp. | reverse complement strand
CAAACTCACTGTTAGCACCATTAAGTATTGAAATATTTTTTTCATCTTTTATTTTTTAATTGAATAATTGCTATAAAGTCTTATGCAACAATTTTCATTGCCAAAAGATTTAAAGTTCTGCAAGCAATTACTAAAGAAGGAGAAACTAATTTTCATTTCTTTAGTAAATAGTAAAAGAATACCTCTGAGACGAATCCCAGAGGTAATCCATTTTTATTTTAATGTTTCAATAGAGTTTTTCAATAAAGCTTTTGCATAGGTTGGATTATGAACACCATTACTTCTATCTTCTAGTAACAATGAATAATTCCAAGCAGCTTGTGCAACATTTAAGGGAACAGTATTTGAAGTAAAACTATTAGTAGTAGTACTCCAAGCTCCTTTTGCAACCAATAAAGACTGTAATGTTGCCATATCAGTAGTATAACCAGCTACAGATGTTGGAGCTCCGCCTGTATGACAACTAGTACAAGCATTTGGTGTAGGATGCCAAGTATGCGCTCCATTTTTAGTATCGGAAGTTTTCCCCATATGACAGGCAACACAAGAAGAACCTGATCTATGTTTTGAAGTCTTAGGCGCTGGATATGGAGTAGATCCAACAATTAAAGCTCCTTGAATACCTTCTAATAATGTAGATTGTGGACCATGGTGAGGACCAAAACGGTTACTCAATTTTACAGTTCCAGTTACAGGAGGTAAACTTCTTGGTTGGTGACAATTGACACAAGTATTACTGGTACCCATATCAATTTTATAAGAAGCATCAGCAGCTAAAACAACTGGAGTAAATCCTTGTCTAAGAGCATAATCATTACCATCATTTTTAAAATCAAAACTAGAATGTTTATTGTGGCAAGTGGTACAAGAAATGGCTTGTTTGCCTCCTGGATAAGCTGGAAAACCAAGAGCAGTTCCTGTTCCAGTTTTAAGAACATCTCCATTCAATTTATCAATATAACCTTGGCTTGTATGACACTCAACACAACCAGTTCTGTTAGTGTATTCTGAAGTCTTTAGCGTAATGGTAGCGCCACTAGCATTTGTTGTTTCATGTAAAGTTTCAAGAGCATGAACGGACAAGGCATAAGAAGCATTAACTGCATCTGCATGTGCTTTAGAGTGACAAGTAGCACATTCTGTAGTTCCATTAATTCCATTGGTTCCATTCGTTCCGTCTGCACCCGCTGGACCAGGAACTGGAATATAATCTTCGTGAGTACATCCTTGCAAGGCGAAAAAAAATAGCCCCAAAACAACTAACATAATTTGTTTAACTGCTTTCATAATTTTTGTTTTGTTTTTTAAAAATTTATTTAATTTTTTGAAAATATTAACATAACATTAAGATATGTTTATGATGTAAATTTATTCGATATTTAAATCCAATAATATGACAAATATCATATAACCAAATAAAAACACGAATTCATCTTGTTTAATCAAAACACTAAATATTAAGCAGTTTAAATGTTAATTTTTATTAAATAAACATCTAAATTTGATTCAAATTTTAAAAAACAAACAATACAAATAAAACAAAAACAGGACTAAAGAGTGTTTTTTAATGAAATAAAAAAAAGAGAATCGCAAAAAAACTCTCTTCTTTTTAATATACCTATATAAATTTCACAATAGCATTTTCTAAAATTGAATTTTAAAAAGTAAACAAATTTATTATTCGTGTTGTTTTCCTTCAACAACTCTAAAAATATGAAGCAGCGATGGAAACAAAGCGTCCATAGATTCTTGGGCTCCTTTGGTTGAACCCGGTAAGGTCATAATCAATGTTTTCCCTTTCATTCCGGCAATTCCTCTAGATAGCATCGAAAAAGGAGTGCGATCTTGTCCATAATTGCGTGCAGCTTCCATAATTCCCGGAATTTCTCTATCTAAAAGCGGTTGTATCGCTTCGGGTGAGTTATCTCTTGGCGAAAGCCCTGTCCCTCCAGTCAATATAATAAGGTCTATGTTTTGTGCATACAAGTCCAAGACTTTTTCTTGTATTCCAATAGTATCATCTGATATGATGGAATAATCGCTAATGCCAACATTGCAAGATTCTAATTTTTGAATTATGGCTTTACCGGCTCTATCGAATTTATGTCCAGCCGAAATACTATCCGAACATACAATTACGGCGGCTTTCAAATCGGCACGAAATTTATCGGTAAAATCAGATTTCCCTCCTTTCTTTTCTAATAATTTAATGGAATGTATTTCGATTCCTTTATCTATAGGTTTCAGCATATCATACATTGTCAATGCCACCACCGATGCGCCATGCATGGCCTCTACCTCTACCCCTGTTTTGTAAATAGTATGTACTTCGATTTCAATCCAAATTTCCAACTCGTTTGTAGTATATCGAACAGCCGTAAATTCAACGGGAATGGGATGGCAATCCGGAATCATATCGCTGGTGCGTTTTACGGCAAAGAGTCCAGCGGTTTTCGCCATTTCGAAAACATCTCCTTTTGGAACCGTTTTATTGACAATAGCGTCAATAGTTTCTTTTTTACTAACTTTTAATATGGCTTGCGCTTTGGCAATGCGAAGTGTGCTTGATTTGAATGTTATATTGACCATATTGGGTTTGTTGTTTGTAGTTTAGGGTTCAGTGTTTAAAAATTTAAAGTTTGAACATCGTTGGTTATTGAGATAAATTTAAGCCTGATTTTCTTTCCAAACAAAAGTATCATCTTCAAAAATTTCTTTTCCCCAGATAGGTGTCATCGCTTTTATTTGTTCTACAATATCCTGACAGGCATCGAAGGCTACTTTCCTGTGTTTAGATGAAACAAAAACAAACAGACATATTTCCCCAGCTTTTACCACTCCAAGACTGTGGTAAATGTGCATACACACTAAATTATATTTGGCAAAAGCCGCTTCACGTATCTCGTGGAAAAGTTCGTCCGCCATTTCCTGATAGACTTCATAATTGATAGCAATCACTGTTTTGTCTTCAATTAAATCGCTTCGGACTTGTCCTAAAAAAATGTCATGTGCTCCGATATCGGTTTTTGCTCTGTGTTTGGCAATGCTATTGGCAATAAATTCGGGAGTTATTGGTCCATTAATAAATACATTGTGCTTTTTTTTCTCTTTCATAATAAAGATTTATAATTTGAATTTTTCCAGGCTTCTATACCTCCTTTTAAACTAAAAGCTTGACAATTGTGTCGTTTTTCTTTAATTATTTTTATTGCTTTTGCACTTCGTTGACCTGATTTGCAAAAAACAACTATTTTATTTTCTGTTGGAATCTTAGAAAGTTCTTTTTCAAAATCATTTAATGGAATTAATATAAAAGAAAATTCGTCCACAAAAGGAAGTTCCCCTTTTTCTCGAACGTCAATAATGGTGATTTTTTCCTGCTTTCTAAGAATATCAAATTCTTCTACTGAAAGGGTTTCAACATCTAAATTGGAATTGCAAAACCATTCATAATTATAGTCTAAAAAAGCTGCTTTGCTTTTCGGAAAATCGATGGATTGGTTTGCTATTAAACTAATTTCAAAATCGTAAAAAGAATTTTCTAAAGCATTATACGAAATTATTTTATTAACCAATGGTTTGCCAACACCAGTAATGATTTTCAGCGCTTCGGTGGCTTGCATTGTTCCAATAATTCCCGGAATTATGCCCAAAACACCCACATCATTACAAGAAATGGCTGAATCCAAATCGGGTGCTTTTGGAAATAAATCACGATAATTGGTTTTATTATTTGTGTCTTTATCTGCCAAATTAAAAACGCCTATTTGACCTTCAAAACGCAAAACAGCTCCATAAATCAAAGGTTTGTTTAAAAGTACACAAGCATCATTTACGAGATAGCGTGTAGCAAAATTATCGGAGCCATCTATAATTAAATCGTAGTTTTCCAGAATATCAAGCGCATTTTTATTGGTAATTTGAAAATTATAAGTGTCAACTTTAATTTCTGGATTGAGTGCTTCTAATTTTTTGGCTGCCGTAATTGCTTTCGATTGGCCAATATCATCAACCGTGTATAGGATTTGACGTTGCAAATTGGATAGTTCAACAACATCAAAATCCACAATACCAATCGTCCCCACTCCAGCAGCTGCAAGGTATTGCAAGGCAGGACAACCCAAACCGCCTGCACCAATAATCAGTACTTTGGCTTGTGTAATTTTGTTCTGACCCACTGACCCAATTTCCTTGAGTTGTATTTGTCTTTGATATCGATTATAATTGTTTTCTTTGTTCATATCATCGTTTTTAAACCAGTAAAGAAATTAAGAAAATTAAGTTCACTTCGTAATGAACCTTAATTTCCTTAATGGTTCATAATAAAATTTTACCCCCCTGAAAATGGTGGAAGTAAAGCTATTGTATCATTTTCAGTGATTGCGGTATTCTCTTGAATTACTTTTTTATTTACAGCAATCGAATATTTCATTTTGACCAAAGCAGGGAATTGTTCCTCCAAATTTTTTATCAACTCATTCGTGTCTTTTATTCCAGTCATTTTCCAAGCTGATTTACCTGTAATCTCGGTAATTTGTCCAAAGGCAAGCAGGTTTATTTCCATTTTAAATTCGGTTTAATGCGTTGTTAAAATCTTCCTTGGTGTTGATGTTTTTAAAAAAAGAGGCTGCGAAAATTTTGTTGTTTTTAATTGGAATTATTTTCAACTTGAAGTACGAAACCATCTCTTGTAATTTCACCTTTTTTTGCTGAATGAGTTGCAACCAAACGGCTTCACAATCTTTAACATATAGCCCAAATAAGGGTTCTAATTTTCCTTGATTTTCTAATAAAACAATTTGGTTTTCATCCGCATTTTTTACTAAAAATTCGATCGCTTCTTTGGTTATAAAAGGCATATCGCAACTTACCATAAAATTCATTTTGGCTTCCGAATGATGTAAAGCAGTATAGATTCCGCCAGCGGGTCCAATATCTTTGATCAAATCGGAAATCACTTCCAATCCAAATTTTTCGTATTCGGGATTATTGGAAACAATAACCAATCTGTCAAAAATGGGCTGCATTTGCTCAATGACATACTGAATCATTGCTTTTCCTTCAAAGAGCAGCAAGCCTTTATCGGCGCCCATTCTGGAGCTTTTGCCACCAGCCAAAATATATCCGTTTACGTTTTTTTTTTTGGTATTCATCAT
This sequence comes from uncultured Flavobacterium sp., assembly GCA_963513695.1. Taxonomy (GTDB): domain Bacteria; phylum Bacteroidota; class Bacteroidia; order Flavobacteriales; family Flavobacteriaceae; genus Flavobacterium. The sequence continues at coordinate 25,869 of CAUPRL010000027.1, read as the reverse complement.
CATGTAAAAATTAATTTTATGGAAGCTAGGATCAATACGACTGCCAATATTTTGTTCAAAAAGGCATTATTAAATTTTTTGGCACCAAAATAAGAACCTGCAATTCCACCTACTAATGCAAGGCCAATCATCCATCCCATTTCTGTTTTAAATTCGAAACCTTTGGTAAAAAGTCCTGCAAAACCAGCAATGGAGTTTACAAAAATGAACAAGGCCGAAACTGCTGCCGTTTTTTTCATATCGGCCCAGTGCATCAACAAAATAATTGGGCTTAAAATAATGCCGCCACCAATCCCTATCATTCCTGAAAATAAACCTATGATTGCTCCTATCAAGAGGGCGAGAAATACGTTTTGTTTCACGTCGAATGTTGCCGTTTTGAATTGAATTCCCAATAATCTCACTACCGAAAACAGTAAAAGTACCGCCAATATTTTTTTATACAAACCCGCATCAACAGTAATCATTCCACCAATAAAAGCCGCTGGAAAAGAAGCCAACGCATAAGGCCAAAACAAATTCCACCTAAAAAAACCAGCACGATAATATTGAATAAAAGCGATTAAGGAAACAAAAATATTCAGCAACAAAGCCGTTGAGCGCATTGTTTCCGGGGCAAACGAAAAGAAAGCCATTAAGGCCAAATAGCCGCTTGCTCCGCCGTGTCCCACTGAAGAGTAGAGAAAAGCAACTAGCACCAACAACACATAAAATATAATTTCTAAATACATTTCTTAAATAGTTTTGCAGATTTGTTCCTTAAATTCTTCAAAAGCAGCATTCAATTTGATATAACAGGCAATCAATTCTTCGCCTTCTTTTGTAACCACAGTGCCGCCACCACTGGAACCGCCCGTGTTTTTTATTACCAAAGGAGCGTCTGAAATGGCGTTCATTTTTTTGATCATTTCCCAAGCGTGGCGATAGGAGATTTGCATTTCTTTGGCAGCAGCGCTTATAGAACCTGTTTCCCTGATTTTTTCCAGCAATTGTTTTTTGCCCATTCCTATTAAATGACCTTTGCTGTTTTCAATCGAAAGATGTCCTTTGATTATTAAATTTTTCATTTTACTATAAATTATATTGACTAGCCCTCTTTAAAAATTTTCAAATCTTGCTGATTTTAAAAAATTAAGAATGTTTTTCTTTTGAAACTATTAAGATAGTAAGGTTCATTAAGAATAAGAACTTAATTTTCTAAATGGTCTTAATGGTCAAAAATATCACAAAATCATTCTAACATTCACCAAATCTCCTTTTTTGAAATTTTCACCTTCTTCATCGAATTCAATCAGACAATCGGCAACGGCAAAAGAATTCAACTTATAACTCTCTTGATTGTTCAAAACTGTCACCTCTCTTTCGCCTATTTTCCCTTTTAGAAAAAAAGTAAGACCTGCCTTTTTATTAAAATCTTCGGCCAATGGAAATGCCATTTTCTTGAAATAGTCTTTCTGTGTGAAATTGCTAATTGCCTGAGCCACATATTCATAGAAACAACTCATTACCGCCGCAGGATTTCCAGGCAAAGCAAACACAAGTGTTTGATTGTGACGCCCAAAATAAAAGGGTTTGCCAGGTTTTTGTTTGATTTTGTGGAATATTTTTTGCACCCCACATTTTTCTAAAGAAGCGGGAACCAAATCATAATCACCCACCGAAACACCGCCGGTAAGAATCAGAATATCGGAAGTTAATTGATTCGAAATCGCTCGTTCAATTTCTTCCTCGACATCATCGACCACTTCAACAGAAACTGGATTTATGCCTATTTGCTGTAATGCTGCGATTAAACCAATGGAGTTGGATTCGAAAATTTTTCCTTCGGTAATCGTGTCTTCGGCTTTGGCAAGTTCTTTACCAGTTACAATAATACTAACGGTTGGTTTCGAAAAAACATTTACTTTACTGATGCCAATTCCAGCTAAAAAAGAAATCGCAACTGGGGACAATAATTGTCTTTCTTGCAGTGCTAATTCTCCTTTTTTAGTTTGCGAGCCTTGAGTGCGAACATTGACTCCTTTCACCAAAAAAGCATCCTGAATTTGAATCGTATTTCCATCCCGAATGATTTTTTCCTGCATCACAACCGTGTCGGCACCGGGCGGAGTTGGAGCTCCTGTATATATCCTTACAGCTTCATTGGTTCCCAACAGTTTGTCCGAATAATTTCCGGTTTGAATTTCGCCAATAACCGTCAAATTGCTTTTTTTATCCCAGTTTTCATAGGAAAAAGCATAGCCATCCATTGCCGATTGGTCAAATGGAGGTGTGTCCATTATGGCATAAATTGGTTCAGCCAAAATACTCCCATTGGCTTCCAACAAGGGTAAAGTTTTAACTTTTAAAACACTGCAATTTTCATTAATCAGTTGTTTTGCTTCTGTTACATTTATCATTTTATTATATATTTTTCGATATGCCAAAAAAGGAATAACGGTGTTCAAAAAAAAGGTTTATCCTCCAATGTTTATCATACTTCTGTTGGCAATTTTCGTGGCGTCAATTTTTGTGTAATCGCCTTCAAATTGTCCGCCCAATGCTTCCGCTTTGCTTGCTACACATTGTTTTATTATTGGAGCAATATCTTCGGAATTTCTTAAGGCTTCCAAGATATCGGCTTCGCCTTTTGAAAACAAACAATTTTTCATTTTTCCATCGGCGGTTAATCGCATTCGGTTACAATTGCCACAAAACGGAGCGCTCATCGTACTGATTACGGCAAAAGTGCCTTCATGACCAAAGGGTTTGAATTTTTTGGCAGTTTCATTCACACCGTCTTTCATTCGGATAAAACTGTATTTTGTCGCTGCGACATCCAAAATTTCCCGATAACTAAAGACTTTTTGGGTGTCCCATTGGTTTTTATCAAAAGGCATAAACTCAATAAAACGAACGTGTACAGGTTGCTCTTTTGTCCATTCAATAAAATCGATAATTTCGGCATCATTTATCCCTTTCATCACCACAGTATTAACTTTAACGTGAAATCCTTCGTCGATGAGTTGCTGAATGTTGTTCCAAACTTCATCGAAAACATTGCGTTTGGTAATGCTAAAAAATTGGTCTTTATCCAATGTGTCAAGACTTACATTAATGGATTTTATTCCAGCTTTTTTAAAAACCTCGATAAAATCATTGGTTCGCTGACCGTTTGTGGTTAGAGTAAGTTCGACAGGATATTTGGAAAGTGCCAAAACAATTTCTCTAAAATCCTTTCTAACCAAAGGTTCTCCTCCTGTAAGGCGTATTTTTTTGACTCCCAATTTCACAAATTCCCGAGCAATTGCATCAATTTCATCGACCTTCATCAAACGAGAAGAAGGCATAAAAGAGGTGTTTTCATCCGGAATACAATACTGACATCTGAAATTGCAAACATCAGTAAGCGAAATACGAAGGTAATCGTGTGCTCTTCCAAAATTATCTTTCAACATTCTTATTTATTTCTATTTTCAAACCAATTTCTAAGAATTTACAACAAATGGATTTGAATTATTTGAATGTCAAATTTAAGGTTTAATATTGATTTTCTTTGTTAGAATTGATACTTTTTCAAGCATTTTTTTGAGGTTTTTGTTTAAAATGAAGTCAAAATAATTCATCCGATTCCAATATTTCTTTTTTGAAGTTTTATTGTTGCAAAAAAAAACACGAATTACAAAAATTAACACTTTATAGAATAGCTTTTTTCTAAACTAAATTGTGGAAATTTATATAATTCGTGTCAACAACTAATAACAAAACTATTAATTCAACTCACTCTATTATTTCATACTAAGTTTACCAAGATAATCCCATTCGGCATAAGCTCCTTTGTAGTTTTTAACATTTTTGAACCCCAAAACATTGGTCATATAGGTGTAAAGCGTTGCTCCTTTAATTCCTGTTTTACAGTACAATAAATAGGTTTTTTCAGGAGATAGCTCGATTCCTGCTAATTTTTTAAATTCATCTGGAGAAATAAATACATTTGTCCCGGTTTTTACCAAACTTTCATAAGGAATGTTTATCGCTCCTTTTATGTGCCCATTGCTGTAGGTGCTTTTTTCATTTCTTACACCATTAAATTCATCTGGTGTGCGAGCATCAATAATCACCACATTGGGGTTTCCAATTGCTGACTCAACATAAGCGGCGTCGGCATTGATTTCGGGAACCAAATTCACAGTAAACGTTTTTGCTTTTACGGTTGGCACTTCTGAAGTTAATTTTACTCGCGCATCTCTAAAAGCATTCATCTCTTTGTGCAAAACTTTCACATCTTTGGCACCTAAATATTTAAAAATCCAATATACTAAAGTGGCGTATTTTTGAGTTCCTTCGTCATAAACTACGATAGAATCATCGTTTGAGATGCCTTTGTTTCCAAGAATTTTAGCCACATCTTCTAATGGTAACATTGTTCCGTCAATTTTTGGATCTTTTTCATTAAGAATAACATAAGGAATATTGATGGCTCCCTCAATATGAGATTGAGCATACAATTTGTCTTTGCTGGCATCAACAACTACCAAATTAGGTTTTTCCTTTTGCAAAGCGATAAATTCTTTGGCTGTGATCAGGTCTTGGGCAAAAGCATTGCTCAGAGATAAAACAGTTATCAATAAGAAACTGAATAATTTTGTTGCATTCATAGCATTTTATTTTTTTAGTTTAAAAAAGTGTGAGTACTATTATTTTATACTACTCACACTGAAATTTTAGTGTTATTTAATTACGATTTGCATTTGAACTTGCAAAACATCTTGGTATGGAGTGCCAAAAGGAATTGCAGCGTCGGCATAATTGTATTGATAATTAATCTGCAATCTGGTCCATTCGTTGAAAAAGTAATTTATTCCTGTAGTCCATCTTATTGCCGTATTCCCACTGATACTATTATCGGGATCATAAGCTTCATATTTTACTACAGGTTCCAATTTCCATTTTGTTTTGTATAAAGCAGTAAAATAATATCCGCTTCTATCCACAGAACCTTCTAAAGTTGTGACTTCACCACCGCAACCGCCACCGGTTGTGTATGAACCTTCATCTGTTCCTTTGATATATTCACCTTGTAAAGTAAAATTTTTGTATTTTACTAAAGCATCAAATCCTAATCTGGTGCGGCAATCTGGTTTAGTAGCTGTAGTAGAAACTGGAGTGAATTTTCCAGTTTGATAACTTCCTCCAAAAGTGACGTATTTACTTGGCGTAAAAGTCAATCTGGAAATATAAGTCATATAATTATCGTTCAACGGTTTGTATTCAATATCATCACCAATCACATCTCTACCTTCACCATTCATAACAGCAAATTGGTAACCAATTACGTTTTTAACTCCTTCTCCCATTTTTATTTTATCGCCAGTTCCTCCTAAGATAGTTATACCCATATCGCGGATAGGCCCAGCCAACTCATTTACTGCCATAGAACGGTCAATGGTATATAATTTATGACAGCCTTGTACTTGTTCTGCGCCAAAAGGGCTTTTAAATTGACCTACGGCTGCTTTAAAATATTCGCCATAACGGTCATAGGATACATAGGCATCGCAGATTCCGAATCCAGCTGCAGGAGCAAACTCCATAATGAAGTAATACGAAAAGTCGTAAGGAATATTTCCCATCACTCCAAGCCTTGCTCGGTTAAAAAAGTAGCCATTCGTGTCTAAACTTGATGTTCTATTGCCATTTACACCCGTATAAGTGTGCTCGTATTGAGGTTGTATAAATCCCCATAATTTGATGCCATCTCCTTCTCCAGGACTTTCGCAACCTTGTGAATACCCCATTTGAAATGCAAATGCTATTGCAAAAAATAGTACTATTTTTATTGATTTCATAATAATGATTTTTTATTTTAGATGTAATAGTTTTCAAAAAAAGTGGAATGACTATTACATTTTTTGGTTTGATTATTAGATTAAATGTTTTAAAAAATTAAATTGGAGCAACATAAGTTCCATCGGTTTTATAATACCCAAAGTTGTTATTCCAAGCGCTTAATTCCCCTTGCCAAGTCGATTTTCTGATAGCCACTGAACCGTTTTTCATAGTATCCCAAATAATTCCGTTGGCACCAAAGCTTAAACTTTTAGCATTGTCAAAACCTACAACATTCAACCAAGCAGAAGAAATAGAGGAAGTTTGGCCGGTGTAACAATAGGTTACCAATGTTGTAGCGGCAGGATTAAATTTATTTAAACCATCAATATTCAATCCGTCGGCTACATCTATTCTGTAAGCACTGGTGATATGACCATACGTATCCCAATCCGCTTGACTCCATTTATTATTAATGAAGTAATTTGTTGGATTTGCCAAAAGATCGGTTTTAGAAACTGTCCAAGCTGTATTGGCCAAAGCAATCGCTATACGTGCTTTAAGAATTTCTTCTCCTGTAGTTTTTCCTGTAGTTAAAACAGGAGATTTAAATGAAGAAACTGCTGCTGGCGCACCTGTTGTAACCCAATTGGCATGATTTAATTGAGCTGTATTGGCAGTCCATTTTGCTTGGAATGCAGAATGCCATCCCGCCATTCCCCATTTTAAAACGTGTGAGGTATACCCACTCAATCTCAAAAATGCAACGGCACGAGCGGCTGTTTGTCCGGTGTAACACACAACCAATATAGGTTTAGCTCCCGCATTAGGCGCAGCAGTCAAAACATTGGCCAAGGGTACGTTTACCGCTCCTTTGATATGCCCATTATCAAAATCTACGGCAGAACGAATGTCCATTACATAATAATCAGGAACGGAATAGTCGGTAACATTTACATTTATCGCATTTGCCGCTTTTACCCAAGTGGCATCAACTACATTGGCAAAATCTTTCCCAGTGCTTTTCATATACTCCGTAAGTATAGTATATTCATCGACACTGGCTTCTTCATATTCTCTACAACTTGTAGTTACAAATAGAGGTACGATTACCGCTATTAATAAAATGGAAAATCTTTTTCTCATGGTTTTTAGAAATTAATTTAATTGTTAATAAACTATAGGTTAATTTAGTCATTGTGTAAAATAGGTGTATTTTACTGACACGAATTTCCGAAATATTTAAAATTTTTAGTATGGAAGGCTATTGGAATAAAGCAGTTTTTTATCTTGAATTTATCAATTCAAAAGTTGATAAATATCAATTTTAAATGTGTATTTTTGTAGTATAAAAAAGTAAAAAAATGTTAGTAGATTGCCTCAAAGACATCAAACATAATCACGCATTTAACCTGTTAAGTGAATCAGATTCAGCCATTTTAAATAAAAACAAAAAGACATTGTTTTATAAAAAAAATGACATTATTCTCAAACAAGGAACTATTGCCAATAGTATTGTTTTTAGTAAAACAGGATTTTTTAAATTGGGCATGGAAGGCAATCAAAAAAATGTCATTTTAATTCTTAAAGGAAACCAAACTTTTTTAGGCTTATCGAGTTTGTTTTGTACAGAAAAAATTTATTTATACACTGTTACTGCTACGGAAGATTGTGAAGTCGATATCTATGATAATTCGGCATTCAAAGAAGTGTTGAGCAGAAATTCTGCTTTTTCAAACGAAATCATCAAATTCCTGAATCATAATTCATCTCGTATTTTTAAGCGTTTTATGAATATGATGGAAAAAAACTCTCGAGGAAAAGTGGCTTTTATGTTGGTATGTATGGCGAATAGTGTTTATTTCAATAACGAATATACAATGTCGCTCAGTCGTCAGGATATGGCCGATTTTTTAGGAATTTCTATGGAAAGTGTGATTCGAATTCTTAAAGAATTAGAAAATGACGGTTTAATCAAAGTCAATGGCAAGTCATTCAAATTATTAAAGATTGATAATTTGCATAAAGTTTGTGAATTTGGTTAATTCTTTAAAGGAATAAGACAAGCTTTTTTTCTGGTTTTCAGCATCTTTTGATACTCTCCATTCGTCATTCTTTTCAAAAAATTATCCTCTTTCTGATGACAATGAATACAAGCTCCCACTTCTAACATTTTCTTTTGCTCCTTCAAATCCAAAGGGAAGAAATAATCGTGTGAAGAATAGGTAGTTTTGGCATTTATATCTTTCATAAAACCTATCCAAGCATCTTGTGGCAGTCCGTCTTGTGGCGTATTCGCATAATATGAAGTAAATTCCCAACGAGCCGCTTTTGCTTTTACAACATAATTAAGTGTTCCTTTTCCAAAACCTAATGCTTGGGAATTGGCATGACAAGAAGCACAATCTCTGGTTGATTTGGTAGTCGTGTGAGCGGCATTTGGTGCGTACCATCGCACAAACTTTTGGTCTTTTCCCCTTTTATTTCCTTTAAAACTGGATTTATCCAAAGTCATAATCATCCCCGGAATGGCGGGAACAAACTCTTTATTATTTCCAATTTTTTTCACGCCAATTGTGGGTGGAGCAAAACCAAATTCGGCTACATGTTCTATCCAACGACCTTGTGATTTATCGGCATTTAAAATTCTTGGATCATAATCGGTGTGGCAACCAATGCAAGTCGGCGCCCAAGCGGTATGACACATACTGCAAGACACTTTTTGATGCACGGCATCTCGTTTGCAAGAGGGGTTTATTGAAAGTTCTTTTTTGCTAATTTTAGAAACTAAAAAAGCATTTCCTTTGGCATCTTTATAGGTGTTTACCAATGGAATAGAACCTTTTTGGGTCACCAAAAAACTATTTGGCGCATGTTTATACCCTCTTAAAGCATAATCAAAAGCTGAAATATAATCCATTTGCGGAGGCTTCGTTTGCATTGGTTTTCCTTGAGTATGACAATCTTCGCAGCTTATTTTTATGGCATCAGCTTCGTGTTTATAGGTTTTGCCATCGCCCATTATTTCTTGCGAAATATGACAATCGATACAAAGCATTCCGGATTTGTGATGCACATCGGGAGTTGCTTTTTCGAATACTCTTCCATCTTTCAAAAGGCGATGATTTTTACTGTTTTTCACCTCGTTTGGTTTAAGTAAAGTTTCACTCCAACCTTCATAATTGGTGGCAATTCTTCCCGAACGGCTGTGGCAACCAAAACATTTGGTATTATCTACATTAAGATTGATTTGCGGATGAATTTGGTCTTTGCTATTGGGTTTTGTTCCTGCTTCATAATTCAAATGGCAAGCCAAACAACCTCCGCCACGGGACTTTTCGTCAATGGCTCCGTAAAGCTTTTTTTCGCTTCCCAAATGACAACTGGCGCATTTGTTTTTGAGGTGCATATCGGCAGCAGATTGCCCTAAATGTGTAATGTGAAATATGGAATCTTCAGGTTTCAATTCGTCGAATAGGTATTTATCGACACTGATAATTCCCGAATTGGTGGCCATCAACGATTTTTGAATGCGATGGAGTTCTTTGGAATGACAGTTGGCTGTTGCACAAGTTTGAGCAGCATTTTGAAGGTTTCCCGGAATCAGAACCATTCCTTTATGTGCTAGATTTTTATCATTAGAATGACTATTGCCCAAATGACAAGAGGCACAACCAATGGTTTTGGGATCGTGATGGGAACTCAAGCCCGTCATTTCGCTATGGCAGGACAAACACGATTCTTTGTTATCTATAACTTTATAATCGTTGTTCGATTGCTTACAACTAATTAGCTGTAAAGCAATTAAAAACAATATTACTACAAAGAATGTTTTACTTGAAATCAAAATAGAGTGAATTTATTTCAAAAATAGCTAATAAAAAGCAATCTATTTAGCATTAGAGAATTGTAATTAACAACCTTCATCTTTTGCAGCTTCAGTTTTAACGGGTTTCACTATAACTTTTGGTTTTGCTACAGTTGGTTTTGCTACAGTCTTATTTACTTTACTGCTAGATTTATTAGCATCGGAGATAAATTTTGCAAAATCAACTACGGCAGTTTCATCGTTAAATTTAGTTGGATTGGCAGCAATTTCAGTCCAATTTCCCGTTTTCAAATCATCGTATCCAACAGCTAAATAGCTAATATTTTCGATACCCATTTGTTTCAAAATCATAAAGGGCACATTGGCTTCTGAGGCAGAACTACCATACAATATCGCTTTTATATTAATTCCTTTTAAAGTTTTAAAAAAATCCATATTAGCATCATCCATCAAATTTACTTTGTAAATATTTTTGGCTTCAGGCAAATGTCCTTTGGCAAATTCAAACTGACTGCGCACATCAACCAAAACAATAGATTTATCTTTATTCAAAATGGCATTGGCCACAGATTGTGGACTCGCTTGAAATCCAACCAATTTTATATCGGCTAGTTCTTTATTTAGTGGGGTTTTGAAGGTATATTTCTCTGTTTTCAAGAAAATAAAACCAAGAACTAATACCAAAACTGTGGCAATCACACCAAAGGTTATCCAATTGGTTTTTGAAAATTCTGAAGTGTTATTTATAGAGTTTGTATCCATTTTATATTTCGGTTATATTATTTATTTCGCTTCCATTCATCTGAAATTATTTCTCCCTAACATCCTTCATCTCCTCCTGATGCTTTTTTGGGAACTACTACTTTTGGAGCCGTTTTTACAGCTGTTTTAACGCTTTTGATAGTGGTGCTATTTTGTACTGCTGATGCTCCTCCTGGAATAAATTCGTCTGGATTTGGTAATCCTAAATGTGCTCCGACTGCTTTGCGATAGCTATAATTTTCGAAAATTTCTTTCGGGTCTGTTTCCAAAGGTTTTGGCGGATTTAAATACAATTGATAAAATTGGTTTAAACCTCCATTTAGGACTTTCAGGTTTTTGATTCCTGCTCTTCGCAATATCATCCAAACTTGGTCGGGAACAATGGTCCCGTTAGAAAACAACACCACATTATATGCTTCCGAATCAAAAACGGCTTGGTTTTCTTCGGTTAATATTTTCTCATAAGGAATATTAATAGCTCCCGGAAGTGTGAATTTTTCATACTGAGCAGCGTCTCGCAAATCGACCAAAAGATAAGAAGGATCCTGACCAATTATTACTTTGGCTAACTCATCGGGTTGAATAAACCGATTGCTATTAACCGATTCCAACAATAAATTATTGGGCGTAACTCCAGTATATATGGCTGATTTTAAACTTTTTTGATTTCTTTTGGCATCAATTGAATTGCTTTTATCAGGCAAAAAAGCCAAAACAATAGACAATGCAATCGGGACTATGGCTAAAAATATATATCTTTTTTTCATTTTAAATTAGATATTTGATAGGAAACATTTGGATGGCATTTTGTTTTCAATTAATACTCTACACTTTTGATATTTTTACGAATAAGCATCGTGGCATAAAAGGCTATTATGGCTATTATTGAAATTCCAACAGTAAACCAATACGGACTTATATTGAAATATTCTGGTACAGTCACATCACCCAAATTACTGGAGTTATAAAAGTTTTCGAATAAAGGAAACATTTCAGAAAACACAAATACGCCCAAAATTATTCCTCCAAAAAACACATAGCCGTCTAATTTTCCGATTCCGATAGCGGTTATACAAGTGCCCGGACAAAATCCTCCTGTCACAAATCCCATTCCCATAATGATGCCGCCCACAACAATTGGCCAAACTCTGGCTGGCAAACCGTCTAAAGATGCCATATCAATCCATCCAAAGTAATCCATAAAAAGTAATCCGATAGATGCTGTAATTGCAGCGGTAAAAAAAACTCGCAACACTGCAAAATCATATCCATAAAAAACACCCACTAGTTTTCGAGAGGATGAAAATCCGGATGATTCCAAAACAAATCCAAAGGCTAATCCCATAAGGATAGCAATGATATTATTCCATTGATCTGATAGTATTTCTGGTATTAAAGGTCCCATAATTTAAAAGTTAGAAGTTAGAAGTTAGAAGTTTATAGCCATAATTTTCTAAAGAAATAGGCAAAGAGAAAAGCTCCACCAAAAATGGAAAGCATCGCGATATAACCTCCTAAAGACAGTACAGTCATTCCGCTCAAAGCCGCTCCGCTGGTGCAACCTTTGGCAAATTGCGCGCCAAATCCAAATAAAGCACCGCCCAATAAAGCAAACCACAAGCGTTTTCTAGCAGTGATTTTAGGGGAATGTTGCACTCTGAAAAAGACTCTTCCTGATAACGAACCCGAAATAAAAGCCCCTGCCAATACTCCAATTACTTCAAAAACCAACCAATTGCTAATGGGAATTTTGCCTCCCAAAAATTGATCTGCATAATAAGTGTTGTTATCCGAATGGGTTGGTGCAACGGTATGAACAGTTTGTGTCACGATAGCTTTTGCCGCTCCAGACGCTCCTAATCCTCTTCCTGTAAAAAAGAAAGTCAATATTAATATGATACCTAATAGAAATCCTCCTAGATAAGGATTCATATAGACGTGTTGTTTGTCTGATTTTATATTCATTTTTTTTGTATTAAAATTAATAAAGTATACGTGTTATTTGTCCCGCTTCAACCATTAAAACCCTGAAAATTAATCCACTAACAATAATTAAAATAGCAGGAACTACCACAGGAACTTTATAACCCATTAATTCGAAAACCTCTAAAACCAAAGGCAAGATTAAACCTAAAGCCACGAAGAAACCAAAAAATAACGTAGTCAAATCGCCTCCAACCAATATTTTTACAGCTTCGACCTGCATTTCATTTCCAGCATAATAACCCATTATCAAGTGAATAATTAACCCCAATTCGATAACGATTAATAGAACATCAATTTTGCTGAACAAATGTCTTTCGTGTGCTGATTTGGCAAACAAAATAATAGTGGCTGCCGCTGTCGAAAGTCCAGAAACCAAGAATAATGGTCCTAAAATAGCGTTGTTCCAAAGTGGACGCGCATTGAATGCCGAAAGCAAGATACCTGTGTATATTCCCAAAATAATAGTCAATGGTATCAAAGCCAATGCCATCTGTTTTTTGTATTTCACACAGAAATCCTCCAGTTTAAATAAAATAGGGAATTTGGTATAATTCAATTTTGGAAACAACTTTCTCAAATCGGAAAAAATCCAAAGAATAGAAAGCGGTGTTACAATTAACAAAACCCAAGCTCCCCAAGACATTGGCGATTCCAAACGGATGGTAGTGTACAATTTCCAAGAATACAAAGGATTTCCCAAATCGATTATTAAAGCCAATAATCCAATGGCTAAGGCAAAAGGCACAATAAGTGGTGCCCATTTGGCTGCCCCTTTTAGTTCTTCGTCTTTATTTAAAAGATGGGTAAAGGCCGAAAACATAAGAATTCCTGCCGATAATCCTCCCAAAAATAAATATAAAGAGATGGGGAATTCCCAGATGGCTAAATGTGGATCTATATGAGGAATATTTCTACCGCTGATGAAAACTTCTTCGTTCATTTTGTATTAATTAGGTGTTATTATCTATTTTTTGTTTTTTATTTAAATTAAATAATAAACATTGGGAGAGGTTCCGGCTTCTTTTGCCAAGACTTTGTATTTTCGTACTGCTAATAATTGGGCAACTTTACTATTGGAATCATCCAAATCGCCAAAATACATACAGTTTGTAGGACAAACTGAAACACAGGCTGGGTCTTGCCCTTTTTTGACTCTGTGGATGCAAAACGTACATTTATCTACAATTCCCAAATCAGGATGTCTGTATCGGGCATCGTAAGGACAAGATTCGATACAAGCTCCACAGCCAATACACAAATCTCTGTCTACCAAAACGATTCCGCCCTCTATTATGTGACTGGCTTCGGTTGGGCAAGTTCTCACACAAGGCGCGTTATCACAATGATTGCATCGTTCAGACCTTAATTCTATATCTACTTCAGGATAGGTTCCATTTACCGATTCGGTAACCCAATCCCTGCAATATCCTGTTGGAACATCATTTTCTGTTTGACAAGCCACTACACAGTCGCTACATCCGACGCATTTTAGCGTATCTATGACCATTACATATCTCATACCGTTTCAGTTTCTTTAGGGTTTTCTGTTAAAATTGTTACAAAATTTCCTCTCATTCCGGTACCTCCCATCAATGGATCGACCATCAATTTGGTAATCATCTCGGTATCGTTGACGCCTTTTCCGTAGGAACGTTTCATTTCTGGATTTTTTTGTCCAAATCCGTGAACCATATAAACCGAATCCCAACGAATTCGTTCTGTAAGCCGTACTTTGATTGGAAATGAAGAAACTACACCATCTTGATTTTTCAACCAAACGGGCTGTCCTGATTTTAAGTTCCAAATCTTTCCCACTTTAGGATTGACCCATAAAGCATTTTCACTTCTCAAATCATTCAAATTTGGACTATTTACAGTTTTGCTAAAGGTGTGCATTGGTGCGCGACCATAATTGAGACGGAAATAATCTTTGGGCGGTTGTTCGTGAGCCGTATAAACTGGCATTGGATCAAGACCAACGTCTTTTAGTTTTTGGGAGTACAATTCAATTTTACCAGAATCGGTTTTAAAAATATGTTCTGCACCGTCTTCAATGTATAAAGAACCACCGGATCTAGGAAGATTTTTGACACCAATTTTTTTCATTTCTTCGAGAGAAGTTCCCATTTTCTTGAATTGCCAATCTAAAATATCGGTATAATCATTGAAATTATAATAATCCCCTAAACCTAATTTTAATCCAATTTGTTTCCCAATCCACCAACCTGGTTTCGATTCCCAACGTGGAGCCGCAGCCGGCATTCTCAAAGCAATAGAAGGTGTTCTTGAATCCGAATTTCGTAAATCGTCGTAACGTTCTAAATAGGAACATTCAGGTAAAACTACATCGGCATAACCGGTAATTTCTACAGGATAAATATCAATAACTACCAAAAACTCTAAGGCTTCAATAGCTTTCATCATCAAGTTTTTCTCGGTCGGAACAGATTGTGTAAGGTTGGTACCAGCTACCATCCAAGCTTTAACTTTGTGTGTGGTATCTTCATCAGGAATAGAAGCTCTAATCACTTCATTGGTCACTCCTTGATTCGCAAAAGGCAAATTGACATTCAAATCTTTGGCTTTCCAAGCTGGTTCTGGATATTCAGGATGAGGGTATTTAGGCACTGCAGCCTTTTCATTAAAATAGAACCCACCACGGCGTCCCCAAGTGCCTAAAAGCGCATTCAAAATACCAATGGCACGGGTACGTTGTGTGTCGTCTCCATACCAAGTGGAGTGACGTCCGGGGTGAATTACAGTTGCAGGTGCTGCTTTTGCCATTTCACGAGCGGAATCCCGAATCATTTTAGGGGTCAAATCGGTGATGCTATACGCCCACTCTGGAGTATATTGTCGAACGTGTTCCTTTATTTCGTCAAAACCAGTGGTGTATTTGGCAACATATTCTTTATCGTATAAATCTTCAAAAATAATGACATTCATCCAAGCCAATAGCAAAGCCATATCGGTCGCTGGACGAATAGGTAACCAATATTTCGATTTACTGGCTACAGTAGATAAACGCGGATCAACCGTGATAATGGTAACCCCATTATCTATGGCTTCTGAAACTTCCTGTACTTGAGTATTGTGCATATTCTCGCCAATGTGAGAGCCAATAAATACCAAACATTTGGAATCGCGCATATCGGTAGATTCTGGCGAACCGCAACTTTCTCCAAAAGTCAATTTCAATCCTTCGTCACGAGGACCTCGACATTGAGCAAAAGCAGGTTCGGCGACAGTGTCTGAACCATAAGCACTAAAAAGATGCTCTAAATGACTACCAATAGCTCCGTGTTTTAAAAGTGCAAAACTTTCGGCTCCATATTTGGTTTTAATATCCTTCATTTTGCTTGCGACTAAGGAAATAGCTTCTTCCCAAGAGGCTTCACGGAATACTGATTTCTCTCCTTTTTTAGATACCCTAATTAATGGTGTTTTGAGGCGGTCGTCATCGAAATGCATTCCTAAACCACCGGTACCGCGTGTACATAAACGTCCTTTGCTGTGGGTATCGATGTCGTTGCCTATAATTTTTTTGATCGTTCCCTTTTCGTCTACATAAGTCCAGCCAGCACATTTCCAAAAACAAACATCACAATAGGTAGGATATCGTTTTAAATCGGGGCGGTCATAATTGAAATCTTCTTTATTTCCACCAAAAACATCAACTGAATAAAGCGAACCTGCAACGGCAGCTGCTCCTGCTCCCCACATTGAAATTTTTATAAAATCCCTTCTTGATGAATTCATATTTAATTTTTTGATTTTTTTATGAATTAGTATTAATTCATATGTATTATACCTTAAAACTATTCAAATTGTAAAAGTTATTTTTCCATTCTTTTGTAAAATTAATTATATCAAGATTGCATTTATATGACATTTATCATATTCATTATCCTCTCTATTTTTCCACTTTTTGGTGGATAAAATAGTATTCCAAGCAAATAAAAAAAGTAACAAAAGTTACATAACTTACTTTTTTTTGAACTTAATGTCCAAAAAATTCCAAAAAAAAAGTGTTTTAGGCAATTTTAAAAAAAAGAGATATTTAGGTCTTGTTTATTTATCTAAAAAATGGCTAAAAACTTTTATAAAAAAAATTAAAAAATTTAAAATTTATGTTTCTAAAACAAAAAAAAGACCCTTTTGAGATCTTTCTTTAATAATTATTGTAGGATTTATTTTTATAAATATGTGCGTTTTTAGAGAGGCCTGCGTGCAAATAATTTATTTATATCCTAATTGCCTCCAGGCTACAATAAAAAAAGCACTATTTCTTTAAAAAAACAGTGCTAATAAAACTATATATTTTTGGTTTTGTATTAATGCGAATTTTTGTTTCTAAATACTATCAACTGCATAAACATTGACAATAGAATTGTCAGCATAGCTCCAATGAAGTTGAGCCACAAATATCCCAATTTTTCTTCACCACTTGGGTAAATAAAAATGGCAAAATAATAAATAATAAATATGGCTATTTGGCTTATTACAGCACTGTAAAAAATGGATTTGGCCTGAACAAATTTAACATAAAATCCAACCAAAAATATACCCAAAACCGTTCCGTAGAATATAGAACCAACAATATTAACTAACTGGATTAAGTTTTCGAACAAAGTCCCCACACTTGCAAAAAGGATAGCAATAATTCCCCAAAACAAAGTAAAAAACTTGGTAACATTGACATAATGTGTTTCGTTTTTTTCTTCTTTTACATTGCGCTTATAAATATCGATGGCTGTTGTCGAAGCCAATGCGTTAAGCCCAGAAGCTGTAGAAGACATCGCTGCCGAAATAATCACTGCTAGCAATAAACCTATTAATCCCTTTGGTAAATAATGCAGAATAAAGTGGAAGAAAACATAATCTTTATCGTTGGTTTCGCTTCGATCATCGGCTTTTTGGATGAGCTCTTTGGCGTGGTCTCTCAAATCTTTTTCTTTACTGGATATGGCCACCAATTCCTGTCGAAGAATTCGATTATCATAATCCTGATTAAGCTGGTCAATATATAATAGATTAATCACTTTTTTATCTTCAGAAAGAGCTTCTAATTTTTTTTCTAATACCTGATATTGTTCCTTGTAAGCAGACTTCTCAATAATAATTTTATTATTAGGATTAAAATTCAAAGGCACAGGATTGAATTGAAAAAAGACAAAAACCATTACTCCAGTGAGCAATATTAAGAATTGCATAGGGACTTTAAGCAATCCATTCATTATCAAACCCATTTGGCTTTCGCGAACTGATTTTCCGGATAAATAGCGGCCTACCTGCGATTGATCGGTTCCAAAATAAGCCAAAGCCAAGAAAAAACCACCCGTGAGTCCGCTCCAAATGGTATATTTTTCTTCAGGATCAAAAGAAAAATCAACAATATTCATTTTGCCATTCGCCCCTGCAATATGCAAAGCATTACTAAATGTCATGTCGTTGGGTAAATAATATAAAATGAGCAGAAATGTCGTGAACATTCCCATCATAATGACAAACATTTGTTGCTTTTGAGTGACATTTACGGCTTTTGTACCTCCTGAAAAAGTGTAAATAATTACTAAAACACCAATTACTATGTTCATTAATGTCAAATTCCAACCCAATAAAGCCGATAAAATTATCGATGGTGCGTAAATGGTCAATCCTGTTCCTAATCCTCTTTGCACCAAGAACAATATCGCTGCAAGCGAACGTGTTTTTAAATCGAAACGTTTTTCAAGATATTCATAAGCCGTATAGACTTTATATTTGTGATAAATAGGTATAAATGTCACGCAAATAAGTACCATTGCTAAAGGCAATCCAAAATAAAATTGAATGAACCCCATTCCATCGTGGTAGGCTTGCCCTGGAGTCGATAAAAAAGTAATCGCACTAGCTTGAGTTGCCATAACCGAAAGACCCACGGTATACCAAGGAGTTTCGTTGTTTCCCAAAATATAATCTTCTACATTCTTACTCCCTTTGGTTTTCCAAACGCCATAAATTACTATAAACAGCAAGGTTACAATAAGTACAATCCAGTCAAATAGTTGCATAGGCTAAGAATATAACTTCATTAATAAACAAAAAATTAGAATGTATACAGCATTCGCTACGAGAACCCAAGTATAGCTTTTTTTCCAAGTTTTAACTTTTTTAGTTATCATAAAAGACGTATTAAGGTTTCACTTTTTGGGCAGGAATTTTATTGTCATTTTGTATCGATATTAAATTCGATAGCAATTTATAGGCTCCTGAAACACCTTCTGGCAGTTCTCTAAAAAAACTCAAACCGGTGTAAATATAATGTCCTTTTCCGTAAGGAGCGATTAATAGTGCACCATTTTTGGCAGTTTCTCCTTTGTCGTTTGATGATAAAATGGGGGTGAAAGCTTTGTCAAACTGATTTGGATAATAGAGGCCTTGTTCTTGTTTCCAACCTTCGAAATCTTTTGCTGTGATTTTGTTTGGCGTATTCAACACCGGATGATTGGGAGCCAAAAATCGAACCTCAGCGTTCTCTTGAGTCACTCGCTCTGAAGAAATTTTCAAAGGATATGGCGCAATGTTTTCGGTTACTAAATCACTGGATGTATTGTATTGTACCAGCATTGTTTTGCCTCCTTTGACAAAATCAAAAAGTACATCTTGTTTATTTGCCAAAGTTTGAACGGTATTGTAGGCGCGCACTCCAGTCATCACCACATCAAAACCAGCAAGCTTTTCTGGAGAAATTTCAGCAGGATTCAGTAAGCTTACTTTGTATCCCATTTGAGATAAACTATTCGGAACTTCGTCTCCCGCTCCCATTATGTAGGCAATCTTCTCCTCTTTGGTCTTCAAATCAAGTCGCATAAACTTAGATTCTGCAGGTTTCAAAACTTGTTGTTTAGTGATGTGATTGAAATCGATAACAATTTGTTCTTTGTCATAGAATTTCCCATCAACAATGGCAACGCTTTTCGCAACGGCTTCTTCTGGAGCATTGGGCGGTGTAACTTCGAAATAAAAGGTTTGTTCCGTTCCTTTTTTATCCAAAACAAAAGGTATAGTTTTGGGCTGAACGATCCAACTGCTTGGTAATTCGAGTTGCAAATCACCTTTTACCGCATCTTTGCCCGACTTTATCTTCACAGCAATGTATTTCTTTTTAGTATCTCTAAACAGCGAAACTTTATCGAGAATACTGCTGGTAACCTCTGGAACGATATCCAGATAATTATACATTTCGCCTTTGACATCGTCATTGTATTTGTAAACAACTGTGCGCTCATAAGGGATTTCAATTCCGTTGATTTGAATATTGAAAACCACTTTAACTGTGCGAATAATATCTGGTATCCCAATATTCTTTTGGTCATTGACCGTGTACATTCCAACTGTCCCTTTTTCTTTCAACCAATAAGGATCTGTGTTTTCAATCGAAGAGGGTAATTGCAAATCAAGTGTAGTTTTTTGAGAGCTATTAAAATTTAAAGGTACATTCTTAATAGTAGTTTTTTGTTCAGGTATAGTAGTTGCGCTGACAAATTGCATTGGAACCGAGCTTCTATTTATCGCTTCGAGTTTCAGTTTCAATACGCTTGCTGTTGTGGCTTCCTGACTTAGTGCCACAGCTTCGAGATACAAACCGGAACATGCTGCAATCGTATTTTTAATTTCTTCGGATTTTAATGGTTTCCAATGATTTTCGTCTAAAGCTTGAACCATTGTATAGGCTTTTACCAAATCAGGAATACTAGCAGCTGGCTTTTCAAAATCAAATTCTACAGCTATTTTTGACAAAAGTTCTCCGATGGGCTTCCCTCCTTTTACACGATTCCAAGTCGTATCAATTCCTTCGAAAATAGAGGTTTTATTTTGGAGTGGTGATCCGTTGATCAATTCTAAATATTCGGTTTCTTCCCCTCGAGTCCCAGTACTCCCGAAGCCTTGCGACTGATGGCGACTGCGACTTAAAGCAGCGATTTCCTGATTGGATTTTCCTAAAGAAGCATAATAAACGCCTGTTTGAATGTTCAACATATTTGTTTTATCTGCCGCATTAAATTTTTCTTGACTTCCGTAAAACCACCAAGAAGTATTGAAAAACTGGCGTTTGGCTTTCCAAGGTTTTACCAAACTCAGTTGCTCAGGAAAAAAGCTAGGATCATTGGTCTTAGTAAAACTTTCGAAACTCAACATTGCCGAAGCTGAATGATGTCCATGTGTATTTCCTGAAGTACGATGGTCAAAACGATTGATAATGACATCGGGTTGAAATTTTCTAATTGCCCAAACTATATCGGCAAGTACTTTTTCTTTATCCCAAATTTCCAGTGTTTCTTCCGCATTTTTAGAAAAACCAAAATCATTGGCACGAGAAAAAATCTGTTCACCTCCATCTATTTTTCGGGCTTCTATCAATTCTTGGGTTCGAATTACTCCTAATAATTCTCTTAGCTGCGGGCCAATCAAATTTTGACCTCCATCGCCACGTGTAAGAGACAAATAAGCCGTTCTTGCCTTTGTTTCATTTGCTAAATACGATATCAATCGGGTATTTTCATCATCAGGATGAGCAGCAATATAAAGCACTGAACCTAGAAAATTTAGCTTTTGAATTTGATTGTAAATTTCAACTGAACTCGGTTTTTGTGGCTTCTGAGCCTGTATGATTTGGAAAGAAAGGAGAAATAGAACTAGAAATCGAATCAAAACTCTCTGCATTATTTTTTGTGTTTAATTAACAATAATTTCAAATGTAGTCATTAATCTGTAAACTCCATTTCTTCATTAGGTTGTTTTAGAATTGTTATCCCTATTTGCAACATCAAATTATTGGGATAAACAATTATTTCGCCTTCTTTTGTTTTCAAATAAACGTGAAAAGCTCCAATATCTTCTATTTCGGCTTGGATAGGAAAATCTTTGTCGTGAATAATAATGTTATCTCCAATTTTATAGGGAAAGGAAAAGAACAAGATAATACCCGAAGTGATATTACTTAAGATAGACCATTGTGCAAACATGGCCACCCCAACAATAGTTGTAAAAGAGGATAATACAAAGAAAATATCTTTGGTTTGAACTCCCCAAATGATGATTAATGAAATTACCGCTAGAATATTCATCAGCAAATGAATGTATTTGAGCACTAATCGGGTTCGTTTTTCGATGGTTTGGCTTCTTTTGGCAAAACTTCGAACCACTTTTGAAACGATAAGCCGCGACAAAATAACCAAGATTAGTAAAACTCCTGTTGCGATCAATTCTTTTGTAAAATCATTTAGGTAATCCATAACCATAATTTTTAGGCTAATTTACTCAAATATTCGTAAACTTTATCGGTAGGCATTCCCATAACATTGGCATAGGAACCTTCAATTTTAGAAACAGCTACAAACCCAATCCATTC
This sequence comes from uncultured Flavobacterium sp., assembly GCA_963513695.1. Lineage (GTDB taxonomy): Bacteria > Bacteroidota > Bacteroidia > Flavobacteriales > Flavobacteriaceae > Flavobacterium. The sequence goes on along the minus strand of CAUPRL010000027.1, from coordinate 4,090 downwards.
CTGAATACCGTAAGCTCCCGCTTTGTCATAAGGTTTGTAGTTTTTGATATAATAACGGATGGCTTCATCGCTCAATTCATTGAAAGTTACTTGGGTCACTTCATATATTACAGTTGTTTCGGCATTGGTTTTAAAACAAACTGAGGTAATTACTTCGTGAGTCGCATTTGATAATGATTTCAGGATTTCAAAGGCATCTTGCTCGTCTTTTGGTTTGCCCAAAGCTTTGCCATTATGCCAAACGATGGTATCGCTGGTAATCAGGATTTCGTTGTCGTTCAACTCGCCTTCAAAAGCGCTGGCTTTCAATTCGGCTAAATAATTGGTGATTGCTTCGGCTTGCAATTCGGCTGGAAAAACCTCTTCGATTTCTTTCAATCGAATCTCAAAATCCAAGTCCAAATCCTTGAAAAATTGCTGGCGTCTTGGCGAACCCGATGCTAAAATGAGTTTGTATTTTTGTAATTTACTTTTAAGCATTGTATTTAATGTTTAAGCTGATAACCACAATCGAAAGTATTCCGAAAAACAGAATCCATTTTAGAACGGTACTCAAATGATGAAACTCTTGTGTTTGGTTTGCCGTCCAAATATTTGTCGAAAAATATAGTAGCGGAGCCAAAATAAAAACCAATCCGTAAACCGTTGCATACATCAATCCCGAAGCAAACAAGTTGGTATTGATATAATAAATGATACAAATTATTGGAATAAAACTCAGTACGAAAACCAATTTTGCAGTTCGTTTTACACCAAAAGCAATCGGCAACGTATTCATTCCCTGATCCAAATCTCCTTCAATATCTTGCAAATCTTTAACGATTTCTCTAATAAAATTGATAATAAAAGCAAAAAAAGCATAGTCTAAAAGAATACCAAAAAGCAATCCCATAACGGGTCTATTTTCTTCGTTAGTAATTGGATATAAATCGAAAATCCCGATGATAAGCACACTAAACGAAAGCAACAAAGCCACAACAAAATTACCAATGAGTAAGCTTTGTTTTAAGCTCGTAGCATAAAAGTAAAGTGTCGCCGCAATGATAATGAATATAGATGCAAAACTGGGTTTGTTGATGACATTCGCCAAATAAAAACCCATCGCCACTCCAATAAGAGTAAAACCAATATAAAGATTATAAGCCTTGGTTTCGGAAATACACTTGCCTACAATTACGTTTTCGGGTTTGTTTTCGGTATCGGTTGCTACGTCAAAAATATTGTTGATGATGTAACCACCGGCAGCAATACTTACAGTTGATAAAACCAACAAAATATATTGCCAATCGGCCAAAGCCAAAGGAATATTTTGCAATTCCAGAAAACCGTACCTGAAAATCAGCTGCATTAAGGCGAGCATTACTAGGTTTTGGAAACGAATGAGTTTAAGGTATTTCATAATTTAATATTCAGTCGCAGTCGCAGTTTTCAGTACTTATTGCGACTGAAAACTGTGACTGAAAACTATTTCTTGAGTAAATAGCGAATCACTGTTTCTGCAGCATACAAGCCAAATAATCCCGGCATATAACTGTTGGTTCCGTAAAAAGATTTCTTAAAATTAGAACCATCGGTCAATTTTAGACTGGACTGATCTTGAATTTCGGAAGAAAAAACAACTTTCAATTTGTTGATATGTTCCTTTTTCAATCGGCGACGAATGGTACGAGCAAACATACAATTTATGGTATTGCTAATGTCGGCTACTTTTACTTTAGAAGCTTCCATCTTACCTCCTGCTCCCATTGAGGAAATAATTTTTACCCTTTTGCGTTTGGCAGCAATAATCAAATTCAATTTAGGTGTTACACTATCAATACAGTCTAAGACATAATCAAATTCGTTGCTAATTATTTCGAAAGAACGCTCAGGGGATAAAAATTCTTTGACTCTTGTGAGTTCCAATTCGGGATTAATATCCATCAAACGATTGCCTACTATTTCAACTTTCGGTTGTCCAACTGTCGAATGTAAAGCAGGCAACTGACGGTTAATATTAGTTATATCCACAATATCACCGTCGACAATAGTCATTTTTCCAACTCCGGCTCTAGCCAAAAATTCGGCTGCAAAAGAACCCACGCCGCCTAATCCTACAACCAAAATATTGGCGTTTTTTAATTTATCTAATCCTTCTGCTTTAAATAAGAGCTCAGCCCTTTCTGTCCATTCTGCCATTTTCTTTATTGTTTGTTGTTTTTGGTTTATTGTTTAGAGTTCCCGAGATTCTGAAATTTCAACAATTCGTTTTTAAGTCATTGATTTAAAAACAAAACAGTACAACTTTGTCATTTCGACGAAGGAGAAATCTCATTAGTTGCTCACGTTATGTGATTTCTCCCGATGGTCGAAATGACAAAAAATTTCACTATAATTTTTATTTACAATCTCTTGTAATTCATTTAATTCTAATCCTTTATAGTTAGCTGCCAAGGCGTACACTTCTTGAATCCCTTCTTCAATCGTATCGGTTTCTAATAAAAATTTATCCTTTGGAATACTTTTAAAAACCGATTCTAATTCTGGGTATCGCAATAAATTTTTTCCAAATGAAAGATAAAATCCATTCTCAATTAATTGTTTGGCAAGTTCTACTTTTTTTGAATATCCGTGAACCACCATTGGAACACTAATTTTCAATCTTTTCTTGATTTCGATGATTTCCTGAAAAGCAGCAACGCAATGAATCACCACTGGTTTTTGGTGCCTTTCGGCCAAAGCCAATTGTCTTTCGAAAACGGATTGTTGCAACTCAAATGAAGTTTCGCTGCGTTTGTCTAATCCACATTCACCAAGAGCCAAACATTCCGGTAAAGCTAATTTTTTATCTACAATCTGAAAATCACTTTCCAATCGGTTTTCATCCATAAATAAAGGATGAATCCCAATGGAATAATAGGGAATATTGCCCACAAATTCCTGTGGATATTGATTGACCAATTCCAACACTTCAGGTTGATTCGTGAATTGATGGGTATGTAGATTGAAGTATTGCATAAGGCAAAAATAGGTTAAAAGTTAGAAAGTCGCAACGTTTATACGTTGTTGAGTTTGCTGAATGCATCACTACTTTTAAAGTAAAAAATCTTAGTGCTTTGTACCAATAAACCTATCGTTTTCCTCTCGCTTTAAAGAAATTCTTTCTTCTTCTTTTTCCTTTTTAGAATTCAATGCTTAATTTTTCTTCAAAATAATCTATCTACATTTATTAGCAGAATAAAAAAAAATTGTTTTTTATTAAAAAAAAACATAAAACATTCATTACTAATATCTTAACATAAAAATCATTCCGAAAAAACTCTAAAGTAGCATAAATAATAGTCTTTTATTTACTAAATTGTTGTTTTTAATATTAAAAATCTTTCATTATTAATAAATTATTAATGAATTATTAATGTCCATAAGTTTATTTTGTGCAAAAATTACGATTAAATACCATTCGTTTTTATGCACGAAAATAAATATTACAAATTCAATAGTATTCCTAGATTGGAATTTTTAATCCTACTCATTATAACAGCTGGATTATTCAATTCAACCTATGTTTATGATGAAACTTATGCTGGTTTATATTTTTTATAACTAGTAACAAGTGGGCACGGAATGCAATTCCGCGCTATCCAAATAAGAACTATTTTTATATATCCGAGCGATCGGGGATGTAATTTAGGCAAAGGCGTTCACGGAAAAATTGGTAACTTCATTAATAATTAATATGTTTTTTTTCAAATATATTTTCCTTACAATCTTTAATATACTTTATAAAAGAGCCAAAAAATATTCTGCTTTTCCGGAAGATAGTGTCAAATTTAAATTTGGATTAATACTTAGTTCTTTGTTGTATTTAAGTACATTAATTTTTTATGCAATTTTATCAAAATTCTTAAAACTAAACTTATCTATCTCAACAAATTTTATTCTATTATTTGGAACAATTTTTATTATCCTATTTGGGATTTATTTATCAATTAGTTTAGATTTTGATTCGATAAAAGCTATTAAATTAACAAGAAAACAAAAAAACATAAGTAGATTTATTTTAATTTTCTTAATCACCATAATTTTATTCTATTAACTTAAAAAAAAACAT
>CAUPRL010000026.1:0-36527 GCA_963513695.1 uncultured Flavobacterium sp. | reverse complement strand
TATTTGATGCTTATTCAATGTAAACTGACAAAGTCCTAATCTGGGGATAGACCTTAAATTCTTGCCTGCGAACTGGTTCACTTTGTCAGTTTGGTTGTAGTCTAAAATTACGAATAATTTATTATGCAAATCTAAAGGCTCCACGAAGTGTTCTACAAAAGCCCCGCTTTACACGATATCTTCTAAGCTGACTACTTGCAGCTTGTGACGGGAAATTCCTGTTATGAGTTACCAACTTAAACAAACAAAATCTTTATTTTTCTTACAAATATTTTAATATATTTGTTGATAGGATTGTGACTGTTTTTTCACAGTCTGACGTTGGCATTAATTTTATGAAAAACCTAACAACCATATTTTTATTAGTAATATCATTTCTTGCTCAATCTCAAAGTATTGAAAAGCAATTAGATATTGCATATAAAACTAATTCAAAAGAATTACTTAAAGAATTTTTCTTGAAATGGGAAAATGATATAAAGCCTTTATCAAAAGAGGAAGCAAATATGCTAAATGACACTTTAAAGCAAGTTCATAATGCATATATTGAATTCTATAAACCAAACCGAATACGAAAACTTGGCGGTTCAGAATTTGGAAATAAAATTTACAAAAATCTAAAATATTATGTTGTTCAAAATAGATTGAAAATATTTTTTACTGACAAAATATATTATTCAAAAAAAGAAGTTGAAGAATATATTCCTTTAAGAATAACCCAAAGTAAATTACCGGATTCTGTAAAACAAAATTTACTAAAGAGGAACAATGGAAAGTTATCTGAAAGAGTTATAGAAAGATATAATCCAAATAACATAAGAATAGAAAATCTAAAGTTTATAAAAAGGGATTCAATACTTAATTTTAGACCAAAAATCAATATTAGAAGTAGAAAAATTGTCTTTTTAAATATCAATTACCAAAAAGAAATTAGTCTTTTTTTAAGTGATTCTACAGAAACAAAAATTTCGCCTAATGATGAAAAGGAAAATAGAAAAAAATTCATCGAAAATTATATAAAAATTTATGATGGACATTGGGGTGGATATTGGCAATTAACAACTTATCCAGAAGTTTATTCAATCATATTTGACAAAAAAATGAATTATGCTAAAATGTATTTTAGAATGATTTATCAAGGTGGAGAAGCAATATTAAAAAATAAAAATGGTAAATGGAAACTAATTGAATCGAAATTAACTTGGATTGAATAAAAAAACTACTACCAACACACATAGCTGTTACGCAACCTCACTAAAAAACTATCCCGACCCTTCGGGATCAAAATAAGTATAAAAAAACAACCTCGTTTAATCTCCAGAAACTTAGGGAGATGCGAGGTTTTTTTGGGTTCTAAGTTTTAGTTTCTAAAGAATAAGATGCTTAAAAACAAGTATTTCAAGTCATAGAAAACTGTTTTTAGAGAAGTGGGAGCTTTTGTTTGTATATCACCTACAACTCCAGCAAACATTGACTCCTAACCTTATTGTTAAAATATTTTAAAAATAATCAACACTTTATATATTATTTTGAACATATTCTACGTTATAAGTTAAAAGATAGCTTATGATTCAATAAATACTTAACCTTTAAAACCATAAATTATGTCTAGATTAAGTATTTACGAAACCGGCTGGATTGATCTTGTTTTCGAAGACCGAAACAAAGAGTATGGTGCTTACCAATTGCGTCGCGACAGTTCAAAAACTTTGGCAATGGCCTTTGTCTCTGGAATTGCATTAATTGCTGCTATTGGAGTGATTTTCACGATTTCGAATCTCATGAGCAAACCCATTATTGTCACAACACCGACAATTTTTGACGAACCAATTACAGTAACCCCTTATACTGTTGTGCCAGACAAGCCCAAAACTGCGCCTTCTACTGCGCAAACCAAGGCTCCTGATGAAACGAAAGCCAATTTACCTTTGGTGGTTTCGGCTACTCCTGACCCAACGGTTGAAGTTCCTACGACTAAAGAACTTTTGAATAACCCACAAGGTAGCGAAAGCGGAACAGAGACAGGGACAGCAACCAGCAGTTTGCCATCCGGAACTATCGAAACGCCAACAAATCCGATTGATGAAAAAACAATAGTCAACTCGACTGCATTGGACAAACTACCTGAATTTCCTGGAGGAATCAACAAATTCTATAGTTATGTAGGAAACAATTTTGAAAAACCAGATATTGAAGGCGCAAATACGTATCGAGTTTATGTTTCGTTTGTTATCGAAAGAGACGGCAGTATGACCGACATAAAGGTATTAAGAGATCCTGGCTTTGGTCTTGGCAAAGAAGCCATTCGCGTATTGAAATCTTTAAAAACCAAATGGTCTCCGGGAATGATGGGTTCAAAACCGGTTCGAACTGCGTACAACTTGCCAATAGTAGTGGATATGCAATAAATCAGCAAATGGAAACAATCTTAAAATTAAAAAGCAGCGCCTAAAAGTGCTGCTTTTTGTCTTTAAAAAATTATCTCGTAAATACCAATTGATTCCCTTTCGATAAATTGGCATCAAAAAGATACCCTTCATAGTTGAATCCTTTCAAATCTTCGACAGTTTCAGCATTCGTATCAATGATGTAACGCACCATCAAACCTCTCGCCTTCTTGGCAAAAAAACTGATGATTTTTAGTTTTCCATCTTTGTAATCCTTGAATTCAGGAGTGATTATAGGTACTTTCAAAGTTTTGACATCAATGGCCGAAAAATACTCATTGCTAGCCAAATTGACAAACAACTCTCCTTTTTTGATTTCTTTATTTAATGCTTTAGTGACAATGGGTTTCCAAAATTCATATAAGTTTTTACTTTCGCCAATGGGTAATTTGGTTCCCATTTCCAATCTATAGGCTTGCATCAAATCCAAAGGTTTGAGGAGTCCGTACAAACCCGATAAAATTCGCAAACGGTCTTGCAACACATCTAGTTGGTGCAATGGAATTGAATAAGCATCCAATCCTGTATAAACATCGCCATCAAAAGCAAAAACTGCCGGACGTGCATTTTCTGGTGTGAAGGGCGTTTTCCAATTCTGATTGCGTTGCCAATTCAATTCAGCTAGTTTATCTGAAATATCCATTAATTCAATAAGTGAGGCTGGTGATTTTTGTTTCAACGCTTTATGAACTTGACGTGCCTCTTTCAGAAACAAAGATTCCGAAAAAGCAGCACTTGGTAATTTTTTTTCGAAATTTAACGATTTGGCTGGCGATATGACAATTTTCATTTTTATATTTGTTTAATGCGATTTCAAAAGTACAAATTGAAAATTCGAAAATGAAAATTGAATACCATTTATTTGTAGTATATTTGAATGAGATGAAATTCTATTAAAGTTAAAGTACATGAATACCATTAGAATCCGAAAAGCAACCATTGCTGACCTTGAAATCATACAAGAAATCAGTATAAAAACTTTTATCGAAACTTTTGCTGAAGTAAACACTCCTGAAAATTTGGAAAATTACATTCAGGAAAATTTAAATTCGACTCAAGTAGCATCCGAGATAAACAATCCTGAATCGATGTTCTTCTTAGCCACTTTAGGCACAAATACTCTAGGTTACCTGAAACTAAATTTTGGAAACGCGCAAACTGAAACCCTCAATCCTCAAGCCATGGAAATTCAGCGGATTTATGTTTTGAAAGCATTTCACGGTAAGAAAATAGGCCAATTATTCCTCAACCATGCAGTAAAAATTGGACAACAAGCGGGAGTTGAATCCATTTGGCTTGGTGTCTGGGAAGAAAACCATAAAGCTATAGAATTTTATAGCAAAAATGATTTTATCGAATTTGACAAACATTCCTTTACTTTGGGTAACGAAGTTCAAACCGATTTATTGATGGAACTCCGAATAATCAACCAAGCAAACTTACTATAATGAATCGGATTTCGTAATTTTGCCAAATGAGCAAAGTACCAAATAGTGAAGTCAAAGGATATAATAACTATGGCGCGCACTTGCGTGAAAAATACAACAACCAACGCGTTTACAAAGTAATCGTTGACGGCGGTTTTTCGTGCCCCAACCGAGACGGAAACAAAGGCTATGGCGGATGCACCTATTGCAATGTCGATTCATTTACTCCCGAAATTTCCAGATCTGCATTAACTATGAAAAAGCAGTTAATCGAAGGAATGGAACGTGCCAAAAACCACTACAAAGCCGATAAATTCATCGTTTATTTTCAGCCGAATTCCAATACTTATGCGCCAGTTTCGATTTTAAAACCGATGTATGATGAAGCTTTATCCATCAACACCGAGGAAGTTGTGGGATTTTCAGTAGGCACACGTCCCGATTGTATCGATGCCGAAAAGATAGCGCTTTTAGAAAGTTATTGCGATCGCTTCGATGTGGATTTGGAAATGGGAATGGAATCGATTTATGACGAAACTTTGGAGCAAATCAACCGCGGTTGCAGCCACGAAGAATTTGTAAAGGCAGTTGAATTGTTAAAAGACAGCCCAATCGATTTGTGTGTGCATACCATTTTTGGCTTTCCTTGGGAAACTCGTGAAATGATGTTGAATTACATACACGAAATCAACCGATTTCCGCAGATTAAATTTGTAAAATTCCACCATTTGCACATCGTAGAAGGCTCCATTATGGGTGTCAAATACAAGAAAAATCCTTTCAAGCTTTTCACTTTAGAAGAATACACCGATCTACTTTGTGAATTGATTCCGCTCTTGCGACCCGATATCGTTATCCAGCGATTGTTTGGGATTTCGGATTGGGATTTGCTCATTGCACCGAATTGGGGATTGAAAAAAACCCAGATTCAAACCTATATGGAGAAAGAAATTGAACGTAGAGGAATAGCTCAGGGCTCTGAATATGTTGCTAAATAACAACCCAAAATTAACCAATTATGATCACCATTAAAAGAACAAATTCTGACGATCCCGATTTTCAAAAATTGGTAAAATTATTGGATCTTGAACTACAGGAACGGGACGGAGAAGAACATTTATTTTATGCTACATTTAATAAAACCAACACGCTAAATTATGTTGTTGTTGCTTACGACCAAGACGAAGCTATTGGTTGTGGTGCGTTAAGAGCTTACTCTAATGACACCATGGAAGTCAAACGGATGTTTGTTCCACTACACAAACGCGTACAAGGAATTGCTTCTATAATTCTGACGGCTTTAGAAACTTGGTGCAGAGAACTGGATATTAAAAAATGTGTTTTAGAAACAGGAAAAAAACAACCTGAAGCCATCGCACTTTATAAAAAGAATCAGTACAACATCATTCCGAATTTCGGAAAATATGAAGGTGTGGAAAACAGTGTTTGTTTTGAGAAGGAACTGTAAGTTTTGCTTAGTTTATTTTGGTGTTTTTGGGAAGACAAAGACAATAAAAACCTCAACCAATAATTGAACTATGTCAGTGATTTAAAATTTTTTTACCTTTTTTTAATTCCATATCTAATGGCTCAGCTATTAAGTCAAGTTGGCTATAAAAACAAAGGATTAACTTATGTTTATACTTTAATAGATGCTTTGGTTTATTCTATATTATTTGATTGGATAAGCTCTTATTTCCAAGCAGAAAGCAATAAAATAAGATGTCATTTCCCCTTAGTAATTTCCCCAATTTTTTTCTCTCCAATAAATATTTTTCTAAAATACTATTTCAATAAAATTATCCTTTGGGATGATAATGATTATTTTTAGAGTAGTACAAAAGCTCTTCAAGACCCAACAAAAAAACCCTTTCGATAATTCCGAAAGGGCTTTGCCTTTTATCTTAAAAACCATTCAAGGTCTAAATTATAGCATAAAATTAATCCCCAAAACCTATTCCAACTCCTTTAGCTGTTTTAACTAAATCGCAAGTTGGATCCACTAATTTTGGATTATCGATAGCGTCTTTGAATGGAACCGAGACAATATCCGGATGACGATAAGCCGCCATTTCACCAAATTTGCCCTCCAATACCATTTCGAAGGCTTTCACTCCAAATTGAGTCGCCAAAATTCTATCATAAGCAATTGGACTACCACCTCTTTGTAAATGTCCTAAAACAGTTTCACGCATATCGGCTTCAAAACCTATCGCTTTTAAGTCATTCACCAATTTACGGGCTACGCCACCCAAACGTAGGTTTTCATAACCTATTTCATCGCTTTTCTCAGATAATAAAGTTCCACCTTTAGGCATTGCCCCTTCGGCAATTACCACAATGGCATTTCCTTTTCCTCGGCTATTGTATCTGCTTTCCAATTTTTTGGCAACAGCTTCAAGATCATAAGGAATCTCAGGAATCAAACATACTTCAGCTCCACCAGCAATGGCAGCGTTTAAAGCAATCCAACCCGCATTTCTACCCATAACTTCAAGAACCAAAACACGATTATGACTCGCTGCTGTAGTTACTAATTTATCGACTGCTTCAGTAGCAGTGTGAACAGCAGTTTGAAACCCGAAAGTGAAATCGGTAGCGGATAAATCATTGTCAATAGTTTTTGGAACACCTATGATGTTCAAACCTTTTTCAAAAAGTGCTTGTGAAATTCTTTGAGATCCATCACCTCCAATGCTTATCACGGCGTCAACACCTAAATACTGTAACTTACGGATCATTTCATCAGAACGGTCGACATAATCCCAAGTACCATCTTGATTTTTTATAGGCCAGGCAAACGGACCTCCTTTATTGGTGGTTCCAATAATTGTACCTCCATCGACATGAATACCTGCTACTGCTTTGTCATCCAAAATCATTATTTCAGTTGGTTCACGAAGAATCCCATCAAAGGATTGAACACTTCCCACTACTTCCCAATCTTTTTCCTGAGCAGCTCTTTTTACGATTGCTCTAATCACCGCATTTAATCCGGGGCAATCTCCACCTCCCGTGGCAACTAATACTCTTTTCATTCTATATTTTTAAATTAAATTTAATGTTTAAACGCTAATGCGAGGTAAATGTATTAAAAAAAAAAGTGCTTAAAAATGATTTATATCAGGTCACAAGCATTAAAGTGGTTAAATGCTTTTTTTTTTTTACGAATTAGAATAGAAATCAGAACAAATAAATTAGAGTCAAATCTGAAAAGCTGATGCAATTCTTGACCTATTTCTACTATAGTTTCAACAACTATTCTTCTTTTTCACTAGTGTGCGTGTTCGACTAGCCTGCTATACGAAGTCTCTCGACTTAACCTAGCATTCCCAAAGAATAATTTACAAATAAACATCCCTTTTACGTGCAAAAATCAACATCGTCTATGCGCCATTTACAAAATTTCAAAACCTGAAACCTATTTAATATAAAGTTTTTTAATTTTAGGAATTGGACCACCACATTTCACTTGATGACATTGAACACAAGCATCCACACCTTTGTTGAAATGCTCTTTTGCATTTTCTGGGTCTTTGTAAATTTGCTCCTGAGCTATAATAAATTTTTGAGCTTGTTCTTCAAAAAATGCATCTCTATCTTTTCCATCGGTCATTACTGCTTTGTGAATTCTTTCAAAATGCTGCGGAAACTTTCCAATAGTGTCCCCTTTTATAATTCGGTCTTTCAAACGCTGATTATCCACATACATTTGCTCCATCAATGCCCCCATTTCAGACATTTGATACATTTTAAAACCATCTTCATCAGTTTTTGAATCGGTTGTGCAAGCTTCTTTATCTGCAGTTTTATTTTCTTTGGATTGGCAAGAAACAACTAAAAATAGCACAAAAAGGAATAGTATTCTATTCATAACTTATTTTTTTATCAAAACTCCATCGGCCATAAAACCATAGGTGGTTTCAGGCTTTGTAATGCTATCAATTGCAGCCTGTGACTTTCCGGCGTCTTTGGCATAATGCTTTAATTCATCTACAGATTCAATACTAACGAAAGCTTTTCCTCGCACAACCGCTTCTTTTTCGGCTGCATTCAAAGGAACAAAAAATCCATAGTCTTTAAATTTTACAAAAGAAGATTCATTTTCATTTAATGCTAAATTCATCCAACATCCTTTTTTCTGGCACACATCTACAATTTTTGATTTAAAAACGACTTCAACGGTATCGCCTTCTTTCAAAGATTGATATTTTTCTAACATTTTAGCTTCTGATATAGCACCATCGGCCGAAATAGAATCACCAAAAACAGCATAATTTACTTTTTCTGGTTTTGGTGCACTTGAATTTTCTTTACAACTAATTAGTGCTACTAATAGGATAAGAGATAAGGATACTTTTTTCATTATATTAAGTGTTTATTTTCTTTACAAAAATAGGGAGATTTATAAAAAATGAACGTTTTTCACCGCTGATAATACTGAATTAATCTTCAAAAATTACTATTTAAATTCATTCTAATTTTTGCATCTGCAAAAAAGGAAATTGAGAAATACCCTTATAAAACACGTTCCGTTTTTATCCGCCAAAATCCGCATCATCTGGGTGCCATTTCTAACAAAATCAAAAACTATTCGTCCTCGCTCGCGTGAGTTTTCGAATAACCTCTCCATTTCTCCAAACAATCCTGAAAATCCTGGGGCAATACCGTGTCAAAACGCATATATTCACCCGTATTAGGATGCAAAAAACCAAGTGTTTTGGCGTGTAAAGCCTGACGTGGCAATGCCTTGAAACAGTTTTCTATAAATTGTTTGTATTTGGTAAACGTAGTTCCTTTTAAAATTAAATCCCCTCCATATCTCGCATCGTTAAAAAGTGGATGACCTATGTGTTTCATATGCACACGAATTTGGTGTGTTCTTCCCGTTTCAAGTTTGCAAGAAACTAAAGTCACATAACCAAAACGCTCCAATACCTTATAATGGGTCACAGCCGGTTTTCCGATTTCGGGATCGTCAAAAACCGCCATTTGCATACGATCTTTTACGTGACGAGCAATGTTGCCTTCAATGGTTCCTTCATCGGCAAGGACATTTCCCCAAACTAGCGCAATGTATTCTCTTTCGGTAGTTTTGGCTTCAAACTGCTTAGCCAGATGAGTCATCGCAGCTTCGGTTTTGGCAATCACCAAAAGTCCTGAAGTATCCTTGTCTATTCGGTGCACCAATCCGGGACGCTCACTGCTGTTCATTGGTAAATTATCAAAATGAAAAGCCAATGCATTGACCAAAGTGCCTGTATAATTGCCGTGACCAGGATGCACCACAAAATCGGGTGGCTTATTAATAAGCAAAAGCGCATCGTCTTCATAAACAATATCAAGCGGAATATCTTCTGGATCAACTCTGTTCTCGAAAGGGGGATGCGACAACATAATGCGTATGACATCCAAAGGTTTTACCTTATAATTGGATTTTACAGGAATATCATTCACATAAATATCACCACCTGAGGCTGCGTTTTGGATTTTATTTCGAGTTGCATTCGGAATCATATTCATCAAGTACTTGTCTATTCTCAAGAGCAATTGCCCTTTGGGAACATCAAATCGATAATGTTCGAATAATTCGTCCTCTAAATCTTCAACCGTATCTATAGTATTATTCATTTGCAGGTAGGGCTTCGGTTGGTATGGCTGTACTATCCACTTCTTCTACATAACTTTCCTTGCCATCTCCGAGCACCAAATCGATCTTGGACGCTTTCAAAACACGGTCACCAACTTTCAGATTTCTCCCTTTGAAACGCATTTCGAGCACCATATCTTTTCCAAGATTAGGAATATAGGTAATCGTTCCTTCCTCAAGCCCTAAGGCTTTCAAGGTCGGAACCGCCTCACGATAAGTTTTGTCAATCAAATCAGGAATCTTTACAGATGAAAATCCAGAGGCATTAATCTTGATATATACTTTCCTACCTTCTTTTACTTTGGCACCTGGCAGCGGATCTTGCTCCACCACACTAAACTTTGGATAATCACTATTGTAATCCACACTATCCAAAAGCACATAATCCAAGTCCAATTCGTCGAGTTTATCTTCTACTTGCTCTTCAGTCAATTTGGCTAAATTCGGCACGGTGATCTCGTGACCATGATCGGTCGTGAAAGTCAACCAATGCATAAACAAATAGGTTAAAACGGCAAGAATCAAAAGAGCGGCTAACACTTGTGCAAAAAACACGCGACTAGTAAGATATTTACGTAAACTCATAAATTTATTTTTATAAGTCACAAAGATAAAGCTATTTCGTTTGAAAAAAAATTCTAATTTTGTTTAGAAAACGTTTAATCGATTAATCGGTTAAACAGTTAACCGATTAAACTTATTTAAATGAAAAACATTGCCATCATAATGGGCGGATATTCAAGCGAATACAAAATATCCTTAATCAGCGGAAACGTTGTGTATCAATTTCTTGACAAAACCAAGTTCAACGGATTTCGAATCCATATTTTCAAAGAAAAATGGGTCTATGTTGACGACAATGAAGCCGAATTTCCTATCGATAAAAACGATTTTTCAACCACAATCAATGGTACAAAAATTACTTTCGACTGTGTTTTCAATGCCATTCACGGCACTCCGGGCGAAGATGGTTTGATGCAAGCCTATTTCGAATTGATTGGTATGCCACAATCTTCATGCGATTATTATCAAGCCGCATTAACGTTCAACAAACGCGATATGCTTTCAGTCCTAAAACCATACGGAATCAAAACCGCAACCTCCTATTATTTAAATAAAGGCGAACACATCGACACTGCCGGAATCGTAAAAACTGTTGGCTTACCTTGTTTTGTAAAACCAAACAAATCAGGTTCTAGTTTTGGAATTTCCAAAGTAAAAACCGAAGCCGAATTGCCAATTGCCATCGAAGTAGCTTACCAAGAAGACAACGAAATCATCATCGAAAGTTTCTTAGACGGTACTGAAGTTTCCGTTGGTGTTATCAATTACCAAGGAGAAATAATCGTTTTACCCATCACCGAAATAGTTTCAGAGAATGATTTCTTTGATTATGAAGCCAAATACCAAGGGAAATCACAGGAAATCACCCCTGCCAGAATCTCCGAAGAAATGACCCAGAAAGTAAGCGAGGCTGCCAAACGCGCTTACGAAGTTTTGAAAATGAAAGGTTTCTCAAGAAGCGAATTCATCTTTGTAAATGGCGAACCTCATATGCTCGAAATGAACACCATTCCTGGCTTAACAACCGAAAGTTTGATTCCACAACAAGCCAAAGCCGCTGGAATTTCTTTAGAGGATTTATTTACGAATGCTATAGAATTGGCGTTGGCTTACTAATTTAAAAAATCACTTTTGAATTTCCCAAGTGTAAATTTGCTAAATTTGTTTATTCAAAAAAGAATTAAATAATCCATTTCATCCGCGTCCCATTTAGACAACCAAAACAATGAGAAAAGCCATCTTTCCGGGATCTTTTGACCCCATCACCTTAGGTCACGAAGATATCATTCGAAGAGGAATTCCTCTATTTGATGAAATTGTAATTGCAATTGGCGTCAACGCCGAGAAAAAATACATGTTTTCGCTTGAAGAAAGAAAACGTTTTGTCGAAGAAACTTTCAAAGACGAACCGAAAGTTACAGTTTTGGTTTACGAAGGATTGACAATAGAACTCTGTCATAAAATCAAAGCTAATTTTATCCTGCGCGGTCTTCGAAATCCAGCCGATTTTGAGTTCGAAAAAGCCATCGCACACACCAATAGACGATTGTCTAAAATAGAAACTGTATTTTTATTGACGGCTGCAAAAACCTCTTTTATCAGTTCCAGCATCGTCCGAGATGTAATTAGACACAATGGTGAATATGAAATTTTGGTGCCTGATGCTGTGAGAGTAAAAAAATAGCGATTCCTATAAATTTGTAAAAGGCTTCAATTAACACTACTTTCGCAAAAAATTAGACAAAACAGAAATGGAGAGAACATTAAATAAACGCAGCGGATCTCAATGTGAACTTTGCGCAGCCACCGAAAACTTAAAAGTATATACCGTTTTACCAACCAAAAAAGGCGGTGCTGACGAAAATATTTTGGCTTGCACCACTTGCATCGACCAAATTGAAAATCCAGGAAATGAAGACCAAAATCATTGGCGTTGTTTAAACGAAAGTATGTGGAGCGAACATATTCCTGTACAAGTAGTTTCTTGGCGTATGTTGAGCCGTTTACGAAATAATGAATTGTTAGAAATGATGTATCTTGACGAAGACACCTTAGCTTGGGCTCAAGCCACTGGCGAAGGCGAAGACGACGAGAACAAAGTAATCCACCGCGACAGCAACGGAGTGATTCTTGCTACTGGAGACTCCGTAGTTTTAATCAAAGATTTGAAAGTAAAAGGTTCGAGTATGGTGGCCAAACAAGGAACTGCAGTTAGAAACATCCGGTTAGACCACGAAAACGCGGAGTATATTGAAGGAAGAGTTGATGGTCAAACAATTGTAATTATCACCCAATACGTGAAGAAAATATAAAATACACCCTTATATTTTAGTCCGTATAACTCATAAAAAAGGTTTGTTTTTAAATTAAAAACAAACCTTTTTGTATTTTAAACTTCTAGCCTTTTTATGAAATTTAAAATTCACAAAAAAAAGCGAGTAAAAAACTATTTTTTGACATAGATAGTTTCAGGGGCATCTTTTGAACCCATTTTGACCTTAAGTTCTTTAGGAGTTAAAGATGAAATATACAAACTATCAATAATTGGATCTCCTTTGCCATTGCCATTACCTATCGATAATCCGTGCAATTGCAATAAATCTCCACTTAACTCCCATTTAGAATACGGAAGAGTAGCCATATTTATTGATTCAGCAGTTCCATCAGCTTTTAGTTTAAAACCTGCTTTGTATTCATCATCAATAATCCAATCACCTACAAGATTATCTTTTGAAAAACTAGTTTCTTCAACTACGGCAGTAGTGTCTTTAGCAACAGTAGCTTCTGTACTAGTGGCTTTTTGAGGTTCATTTTTACATGAAGTCATAATTAATGACAACACAAACACGAAAAGAATTGATTTTTTCATACAAAATTATGTTTAAATTATTAATACTCATAGCTAAGCAGTTTAGATATTCATCATACTTAATGCTGCGTTTGTATTTCAATTAAACCAATTTTTTACTCATTACCTTCCAATTGTTTTACCCTTTATAAAGTCTCTAATAACTTTTAGACATCTAATTTAAAATTAGAAATTTATAATCGGTTTAATCCTCATAAATTTATGCAAAAACATTAACAGCACCAAAAAAAACAGTACTTATTTATAATCAAAGACTTACAGCTTAATTTTCTTCCTTTTTAATAACCTTTCTGGCAACCTCAATTTTGAATTTTTTGCCTTTCATTTTTTCGTCCTTGATGCTGTGAAGTAGGTCTTTTACCTTATTAAATTTCACTGCTGCAAACGAAATAAAATCCTTCACTTCGATTAATCCCAAATCCCCTTTTTCGAGTTTTCCTTTTTGAGAAAAGAAACCTACGATGTCAATTTTATTCAATTTATTCTTCTTTCCACCGCTAATGTAGAGGGTTTGAAATTCGGGTGGTTTTGGCAAAGTTGATGAGTTGTCCACTTTCAAAACTTCCATTCCATAATCGATATAGTCAAGCTTTTTTTCGCTTTCATGAACAATAACATAAGCGGTTCCGGAAGCTAACATTCGAGCTGTTCTTCCATTTCTATGGGTGAATTCATCTTCTTTTAATGGTAAATGATAGTGAATCACATGTTTCATTTCGGGAATATCAAGTCCGCGTGCCGCCAAATCAGTGGTGATTAAATAACTCATACTTCCGTTTCTGAACTGTATTAAAGCGCGTTCGCGTTCGTCCTGATCCATTCCCCCATGATAATACGTAGCATAAATCCCTTTTTCATTCAAAGTATCGCTAATTCTTTCAGCAGCATCACGATGGTTACAAAAAACTAAAGCTGATTGCGATTTCAACGAACAAAGCAAGTTGAACAAACTTCCCATTTTGTCTTTATCTTTCGAAATGACCATTTTCGTGGACAAATTGCTGATTTCTTCCTCATTGGGAACAAAATCCAAAATGGTAGGATTTACAACTCTAGTGTATTTTGGAATTTCAATATCCGACGTCGCCGAAACCAAAACACGTTTGTTCAGTTTGGAAAGTTTTCCAATAATGAATGACATTTGCTCGTGAAAACCCAACTGCAAAGACTTATCGAATTCGTCCAGAATCAAGGTTTCAATTTTGTCCAAACGAAAAGTACCTCGGTCGATATGATCGGCGATTCGTCCCGGAGTTCCAACTAAAACCGCTGGCGGATTGCTCAAATTCTTGATTTCAGTATCGATGGAATGTCCACCGTAGCAAACGTTGACTTTGTAATCGGTTCCCATTTTTTTCCAAACTTGCTCAATTTGTAAGCCTAATTCACGGGAAGGAACCAAAATCAAACATTGGACAGAAAGAATTTCCGGTTTCAACATTTCGAAAATAGGCAAAAGAAAAGCCAATGTTTTCCCGGAACCTGTTGGAGAGAGTAATAAAACATTGTTGTCACTAAGGATAGTTTCTTGAGCAGCAACTTGCATTTCATTTAGGTTTTCGATGCCTAAATTGAAAAGTATATTGTTGGAATGGTGTCTTTTATTCATTTTGCAAAGATAAAGCCAATTATGAATTAAAAATTAAGATTTGCGAAATACTAGTTAGAAAAAGTTAGTTACTTTTGAAAATCGATAAAAAATTCAACTATGCGCTGTCTAAAATTTGCTGTACTCCTAATTTCATCAATTCTTTTTGCACAAAAACATTCGAAATATGATACTTATTTTGAGATAGGAAATGGCAACCAAACTGCAGATTATCAGGAAATATTGAGATATTATCAATTATTAGATGCCGATTTTGAAACTATTAAAGTTTTAAATATGGGTTTGACCGATAGTGGTGAACCCCTACAAATAGCGATTTTTAACGCAGACAAAGATTTTAATTTTGACGCAACATCATCCAAATCAATTATTTTAATCAATAACGGAATTCATCCTGGCGAGCCCGATGGTATCGATGCAAGCATGCAGTTGTACAGAGATTTGGCTTTGAAGAAAATTAAAATTCCAGAAAATGTGATTCTAATTACCATTCCGGTGTACAATATCGGTGGTTGTTTGAATAGAAATTCGAGCACACGTGTCAACCAAAATGGGCCGGAATCCTACGGTTTTCGGGGTAACGCCAGAAATTTTGATTTAAATCGTGACTTTATAAAATCGGATACTAAAAATACTTTAAGCTTTGTTGAAATTTTTCAAAAATACAATCCGGATGTTTTTATTGACAATCACGTAAGTAACGGCGCTGACTACCAATATACATTGACTTACATTATGACGGAACCCAAAAAACTAGGAAATGCTCTGGGTGATTATATGAAAAACGAATTGACCCCATCGATTCTGAAAGATTTACAACAAAAAAAGATAGAAACTACACCTTATGTAAACGTCTGGCACGGCAAACCTGACGCAGGTTTTCAGCAGTTTTTTGATAGTCCAAGATATACTACAGGTTATACGTCTTTATTCAATTGCATGGGTTTTGTTGTAGAAACACACATGTTAAAAGACTATAAAAGTCGTGTAAATGCAACATATGAATTTATGGTTTCTACACTAAATTATGTCGATAAAAATTATAAAACAATAAAAAACAAACGATTAGCTAACGAAAAACAATTCGAACCAGAGAAAAAATATACAATAAAATGGGAGATTGATTCTTCGAAAATTACTAAAATACCTTTTTTAGGATATGAAGGAACAATCAAAAAAAGTGATGTTACTTCGGGTTCACGACTGTATTATGACCAAAAATTACCTTTTTCAAAATCCATTCCTTTTTTAGCTGATTATAAGTCGGTTCAAGATGTCATAATCCCAAAGGCTTATGCTATTCCACAAGGATTTTGGCCTATTATCGATTTGCTTAAAGCCAATAAACTATCATTTTCAAGAATAAAAAATGACACCATCTTAGAAGTTGAAAGCTATCGAATTGCTGACTATACCACCTCTAAAAACACCTACGAAGGGCATTATCCACATTACAACACAAAGGTGACAACTTCGACAATACAGATGCACTTTAGAAAAGGTGATTATATCTTTAAAACCCAACAAAAAGGAGTTAAATTTTTATTAGAAACTCTAGAGCCAGAGTGCATTGACAGCTATTTTAATTGGAACTTTTTTGACACTATGCTGCAACAAAAAGAAGGATATTCCGATTATGTTTTTGAAGATTTAGCCAATGAATATTTGAATATACATCCCGACTTACGGACAAAATTAGATCAAAAGAAAACAGAAGATAAAGCTTTTGCAGAAAACCCGGAAGCACAATTAGATTGGGTTCATAAAAACTCCGTTTATTACGAAAAAGCGCATCTGAACTATCCTATTTATAGAATTTCGAGATAATTATTGACGATTAGATTCTTCTTCAAACAACAATTTGATGTTTTCATAAGATTTTTTTAAGGCTTCCTGCATGCCATCGGAACTGAGCCAAACTGCTTTTTCGATACCTTCCTCGATTTGTCCCACTGGAATTCCTTCAAAATCGGTCTGCATTTCAAACCACTGGGTGATTTTCAGTTTATAAACACCATTTCTCTTGAAAACATGATAGGTTTTTTGAAGTTTTTTGGTAATTCGCAATTGATTGACCCCCGTTTCTTCTTCGACTTCCCGCATGGCGGTTTTTTCAATATCCTCTCCTTTTTCGGTACCGCCCTTAGGCAAATCCCACTTTCCACCTCGGAAAATAAACAAAACTTCTCCTTTTTTATTATAAACTAATCCTCCTCCCGCTTTCGAAACAGGAATTTTAGATTTCAATGTTTTTAATATTTCCTTTTCATCGGGATGATAAAGATAGGCTTTTTGAATTTTATTTTGAAAAATTTTAACTATAAGTTGCACTATATCAACACTTTCCAGTAGAAATAACTGAAAATTAGTCTCCTTAGAGATTTCATTTGTCAAAAAAAGTGGTTTGTCGTTCACAAAAACTTTATACATTTGTACTATGATATTTAATAAAGATACCGCCGAGAAAACTGCCGAATTACTTTTGCAAATTAATGCAATTAAATTGAATCCAAGAAATCCTTTTACATGGGCTTCAGGATGGCAATCACCCATTTATTGTGATAATCGAATAATTCTCTCCTTTCCAACCATTAGGAATTATGTTCGAGATGAATTTTCAAAAAACATTGAAAAACAATTTGGAAAACCCGATGTTATTGCTGGTGTCGCTACTGGTGCGATTGGTATTGGCATGCTAGTTGCCGAAAGTTTGGGATTACCTTTCGTCTATGTTCGTCCAGAACCCAAAAAACACGGTAGACAAAACCAAGTGGAAGGCTTTCTTCAAAAAGGTCAAAATGTAGTCATTGTCGAAGATTTGATTAGCACAGGAAACAGTAGTTTGCTTGCTGTTGAAGCCTTGCGCGCTGCTGGAGCAAATATAAAAGGAATGGCTGCCATATTTACCTATGGTTTTGATGTTTCCCAAGAAAACTTCAAAAAAGCAAATGTGGATTTGTTTACATTGAGCAATTATCAAAATTTATTGAATTTGGCTGTAGCCAAAAGATACATCACAGAGCAGGAAGAAGAAACTTTGAGAGAATGGAATTTGAGTCCATCGACATGGGGTGTTGCTGGAAGTGGTCAGTAGCTACTGTTCAGTGTTCAGCAGGAAGCAAAAAGTCATCAGATGTATGGATTGGGTGATTCGTAAATCGAAAATCATATATTTTACCACAATAAACCATAAACTCTAAACCATAAACAATAAACAATAAACTTAAATGAATTTAGAAAGTCCAAAAGTTACCGTCGAAAAATCGGCTGAATATTTATACACTCAATTATCAGACATCAAGAATTTTGAGAAATTAATGCCTGAAAACATAGCTAAGTTTGAAGTTCTTGGCGATGATATTTTCAATTTTGGTTTAAAAGGTATGCCCGAAATTAAATTAAGACTGAAAGAAGGAGTACCTTTTTCCAAGGTAATTTTGAATGCTGCAAGCGACAAATTGCCTTTTACTTTGGTAGCCAATATTAATGCAGTTGCTGATAATTCAAGCGAGGTACAATTAGATTTCGAAGGAGAATTCAACGCAATGATGGCGATGATGGTCAAGGGGCCAATTTCGAAATTTATCGAAACTTTGGCATTGAATATGTCGAAATTGTAAAGTCTTTCACCCTACAATTCAAAACCTTTTAGTTCCAACTGAAAGGTTTTTTTTATTCAATACAACATCTGAATTTCTTTGATATCAAATTCAGAAACGGAATCATCTTCTAGAAGTATTTCGAGTTTGCCAACCGGAGAAACCCCATTGATGATGCCCATAAAATTTTGTTGATTTTGCCCTTCGAAAGGCATGGGAATCCCTTTCTTGAAAAGTCTATTGGAGTATTCCGACCAAAATAAATCTGAATTTCGAATCCAAAACTGGATATTTTGTTCTAGTTTTTCGATAATCGTCAAAAGAATATTTTCTTTATCGAAAGTAGTTTTGCAAATCACAGCTAGTGAAGAAGCTTTGGGCAAATTTTCAAAATTGATTTGGTTCACATTCAACCCTAAACCCACAATAGAATGGATACTTCCGTCACTTTTTATACTATTTTCAATAAGAATACCACCTATTTTCTTATTGTATGACATAATGTCGTTTGGCCATTTGATACTTAATTCTGGAATATTAAAATCTTCTAATGCCTGAACTATAGTAACCGACACGACAATATTAATATCAAACAAACGATTAATATCTGTAACAAAATCAGCAATCAAAACACTCATTATTAAGTTTTTACCGGGTTCAGAATTCCAAACTGCTCCCATTTGACCTTTGCCTTTTGTTTGATTTTCGGCAGTAACCACGGTTAGATTTTCTAATAATTGGTTGCTCGATAACCCCTTTAGGAAGTCGTTTGTAGAATCTATGGCATCGAGTTTGATTAGTTTCATGTGGAATAATTTAGGGAACAGAATTTAATATTATGTTAACGTTCAAAAATAATGACAAAAAATGGTAACTTTACCAACTTATATTAAAAATAATTCATGGCAAAAAAGATAGTAAATAATGATGTTCTATTGGCAAACATCATCAAAGGGATTGAAGAAGTAAAAGGAAATGATATCGATATTCTAGATTTAAGAGAAATAGACACCGCCGTTTGTGACTATTTTGTAATCTGCAACGGAAATTCAAACACTCAAGTTAACGCAATTGTCAACTCCATTCAAAAAGTGGTATCCAAAGAATTGAAAGACAAACCATGGCATGTAGAAGGTTCGGACAATGCCGAGTGGGTTCTTATGGACTATGTAAGCATTGTGGTTCACGTTTTCCAAAAACACATTCGAGAATATTACAACATCGAAAGCCTTTGGGGTGATGCCAAAATCACTAAAATCGAAAATAAATACTAAAGAAATATACCCATAATGGCAAAAGATAATAACCCTAATTCGAATAATTTTAAAGTAAGTCCCTGGTTAGTTTACACCGCAATTTTGTTGATTTTCTTGACCATAAGTTTTTTTACAGGGGGAACTAGTTTTCAAGAACCGGTCAAGCTAGAACAACCTGAATTCAATACTTTATTAGAAAAAGGGCAGATTGAAAAAATTATAATTTATAATAAAAAAGATGCTGAAATCTTTTTAAACGCTGCCGCTTTAAAAGATCCTGCCAATAAAAAAGTTGCCAAAGATATATTGAAAAATCCCAATAAAGGGCCACATTATATATTGAATCTTGGTGATGGGCAAATTTTTGAAAAAAAATTAGAAACAGCAGTTGCACAGGGAAAACTTAAAAATTATAAGTTTGATGAAAGCAGTAATTGGAGTGATATTATCATAAGCCTTTTACCAATCATCATCATCATTGGAGTTTGGATTTTCATTATGAGAAGAATGTCTGGCGGAGCAGGTGGTGGCGGTGGACAGATTTTTAATATCGGAAAATCAAAAGCAAAACTTTTTGACGAAAAAACAGATATTAAAACTTCATTCAAAGATGTTGCAGGTTTAGAAGGTGCCAAGGAAGAAATTCAAGAAATTGTTGAGTTCCTGAAAAATCCTGAAAAATATACCAATCTGGGTGGAAAAATTCCAAAAGGAGCATTACTTGTAGGACCTCCGGGAACAGGAAAAACTTTATTGGCAAAAGCCGTAGCTGGTGAAGCTCAAGTACCCTTTTTCTCTTTATCAGGTTCTGATTTTGTTGAAATGTTTGTGGGAGTTGGCGCTTCACGTGTCAGAGATTTGTTCAAACAAGCCAAAGAAAAGTCACCATCAATTATCTTTATTGATGAAATAGATGCAGTGGGTAGAGCCAGAGGAAAAAACAATATGTCAGGCGGAAACGATGAACGCGAAAACACTTTAAACCAATTGCTTACTGAAATGGACGGTTTTGGAACCAATTCGAATGTTATTGTTTTAGCTGCCACCAATAGAGCCGATGTTTTGGACAAAGCCTTGATGCGTGCGGGTCGTTTTGACAGACAAATTTTTGTGGATTTACCAGACATTCGCGAACGCGAAGAAATCTTCAAAGTTCACCTTGCTCCATTGAAAAAAGTTGAAAATCTAGACACCGACTTTTTAGCCAAACAAACTCCTGGTTTTTCGGGAGCTGATATTGCCAATGTTTGTAACGAAGCCGCTTTGATAGCCGCTAGAAATAACAAAACGGCGGTTGATAAACAAGATTTCCTGGATGCTGTCGATAGAATTATCGGTGGTTTAGAAAAGAAAAATAAAATTATTACACCCGAAGAGAAGAAAGCCATCGCCATACACGAAGCGGGTCACGCGACAGTAAGCTGGATGCTAGAACACGCAGCGCCTCTTATCAAAGTAACAATTGTTCCTCGTGGACAAAGTCTGGGTGCGGCTTGGTATCTTCCTGAAGAAAGACAAATCGTTAGGACAGACCAAATGCTGGATGAAATGTGTGCCACAATGGGTGGAAGAGCTGCTGAAAAAGTAACTTTCGACAGAATTTCGACTGGTGCATTAAGCGATTTAGAAAAAGTAACGCGACAAGCCCGAGCTATGGTAACCATTTATGGCTTGAATGAAAAAATAGGAAATGTAACTTATTATGATTCAACTGGACAAAGTGAATACAGCTTTTCAAAACCGTATTCCGATGAAACAGCCAAAACGATTGATGAGGAAATTTCGATATTAATTGAAAGCCAATACGAAAGAGCTATCAAGATATTAGAAAAAAATAAAGACAAATTGAATCAACTGGCAGATATTCTAATCGAAAAAGAAGTTATTTTCAAAGATGACTTAGAAACCATTTTCGGAAAGAGAACCTTTGACGACAATCTTACTGAGGTAGTGTCTTAATCAGAAAAACATATATTATTTTAAAATCTTAATTCAAAAGTGACTTTTGAATTAAGATTTTTTTATCTTTGAACGATTTCAATTAATTTATCAAGTAGCATAAAAAAATATGAGTCTTTTTAAAAAATTTTTTAGTTCCATAAACCCCGCCTCTGAAGAAGGAAATGATACGGAAAATAACAAATTCTCCATTCAAAATGATGCCCCGATAGAGGAAAAATTCATTTATAATTTCAATAAAAATGGAGGTAAGTTTTTATACTGTGAAAATGAGGGGGAATTAAAAGATCAATTCGAAAACATCCTCGTAGAAAACGATTGGTTTGAAGGTGAAGCGTTATGTTATGAACCAGACCTTTTTAGCATGCTTGAAGAGAATAAAATCACGCATCACAAAACAAAAACCCCATCTTTCCTTTTGGCCAATTGTGAAAACCTAATTGCTGACGAAGGATCTATTCTGTTTTCGTCCAAACAAATAAAACAACACAAACCCAACGAATTGCCTACCAATATCGTTATTATTGCTACAACTAGTCAAATTATAGAAACTAAAAGTGATGGTTTGAGTGTAATAAAAAAGAAATACATCAAAGATTATCCTACCAATATAACAACCATAAAATATTTCAAAAAAGCAGTTGACGAGGATTTTACTCAATACGGAAGTTCCGCCAAAAATCTATATTTATTGCTTTTAGAAGATTTATAAGATGAATGAAACACTCAAGAGAACTATATCTGGTGCTATTTATGTAATATTATTAATATCTTCGATACTCTATTCGACCGAAAGTTTTTTTGTGTTATTTGGAATATTTTTAATCATTGCAATTTATGAATTTTGCAATTTGATTCAAATAAACAAGATACCTTCTATCCTTTTTGGAATAACCCTTTATACAGCTGTAACTTTAATCAGTTGTTACAATAAAGCGACTACCGAATTTGTAAATGCTGTTTTCAACACTCATTTTGATCTTTCGATAAACGTTAAACAATTAGACCTGATATTATTAGTTATTGCCCTTGTAGTATCTATAAAATGCATTTTATTTTTGTTTTATGACAAAATTCAAAAGTCGAGTATATCATCAAAATCACTGTATTTATTAGGGTATATTATTTTGCCTTTTATATTTATCACCAAAATTTCTTTTGGAATCAAAGATTACAATCCAAAAATCATTATTGGATTATTTATTATTGTTTGGACTAATGATACATTTGCTTTTTTAGTTGGAAAATCTATCGGAAAAAATAAATTGTTTGAAAGAATTTCACCCAAAAAAACTATTGAAGGATTCATTGGAGGTATCGTTTTTTCTGTTTTAGCTGGATTTTTAATATCTAAATACTACATAAAAGCCAGTCCGGAATTTAGCTCCACATCAATTATGATTTGGGTAACAATAGCACTTATTGTTGGGATTATGGGTACCATTGGAGATTTAATTGAATCCAAATTCAAACGAATTGCTGGAGTAAAAGACAGCGGAAAAATTATGCCTGGCCACGGAGGTATTCTAGATCGACTAGATAGTGTTATATTTGTAGCACCAATTATATTTTTATTTTACCAAATTTTATACTATGTTTCATAAAGAAGGTGCTCAATCCATATTAATTGGTACAGTTGTTACTGCAATTGTACTTTTATTATCCGATAAATTTATCGACACCAATTGGATTAAAATGACAATCCAAATAACTACTTTTTTGTTATTAATTATCATTTTACAATTTTTCAGAAATCCAAAACGTAATTTTATTCTTAACGAAAACCAAATTCTTGCACCTGTTGATGGAAAAGTGGTGGTTATTGAAGAAGTGTTTGAAAGCGAATATTTCAAAGAAAAACGAATTCAGGTTTCTATTTTTATGTCACCTCTAAATGTTCACGTCACCCGTTATGGACTTAGCGGTTTGGTGAAGTTTAGCAAATACCATCCTGGAAAATTCTTAGTAGCTTGGCATCCAAAAGCGAGCGAAGAAAACGAAAGAACTACCATTGTAATCGAAAACAAAACCTTTGGCGAAGTGCTCTATCGACAAATTGCAGGAGCATTGGCCAAAAGAATCGTCAATTATGCCAAGGAAGGCATGCAAGTAGTGCAAGGTGAAGATGCCGGTTTTATAAAATTTGGCTCCAGAGTAGATTTATTTTTACCTTTGGGAACACCAATAAATGTTGTGCTTAACCAAAAAGCTGTTGGCGGAAAAACGATTATTGCTACAAAAAGCTAATGAATAAAAAAGATTTAGATACACGCTTTCAGGAAGCTGTAGATATTGCTTCGAATATGACGCAGGCATCGCTCCCACAAGACGTGCAACTACGTCTTTATGCGTTCTATAAACAGGCAACTTATGGAACTTTAAGCTACAATCACTCAGAAAGTTTTGATCTAAGAAATGCTTTCAAAACCAATGCTTGGATTCAAATAAGCCATTTGTCAATCGATGAAGCCAAAGAACAATACATAGAAATTATAAATTCCTTATTGGAAAAATAATACTAAATATGAAAAAGCTTAGTTTACTTCTAACAAATTTATTAGTCCTCACTTTTTTAGTTTCCTGCAACAATAAAAAATACACCGAAGTAGTCGAAGTCCCTTTACCGACTGCAGAAGAAAAAGTGATTATGGGAATGCCAGACGACGTCAAAGCAGATGAGGGCTCTTTTCAACTGGAAAAACTTCCGTATTCTTATGATGCTTTGGCACCCAATATTTCCGTTTTTACTATGGAAAATCATTATTCTAAACATTATTTAACCTACACGAATAACCTGAATAAAGCGATTTTAGGCACCCCATTAGAAAATCTAACCATCGAAGAAGTATTAGCAAAATTAGATCCTAGCGTTCTCGATATTAAAAATAATGCAGGCGGATACTACAATCATTCGCTGTATTTTAAATGTATGGCCCCAAAAGCGGGCGGACAACCCAAAGATACTTTGGCTGCAGCCATCACCAAAAAGTTTGGCTCATTCGAAAATTTTACTACTGCATTCAAAGATGAAGCCACAAAACAATTTGGCTCGGGTTGGGTTTGGCTCATCGTCGATAGATCGGGAAATCTTCAAGTTACAAGCACCCAAAATCAAGACAATCCAATGATGCGAAATGCTACTATTCCTGGAAAACCAATTCTGGCTTTAGACCTTTGGGAACACGCATACTACTTGGATTACCAATACAAAAGAAAAAATTATGTCGATGCTTTTTTTAATGTAATCAATTGGAAAAAAGTAGGCGAAAATTATGAAGAAGCTTTGAAGAAGTAAATTCTAAACAAAATAAAAAAGGGTAAAATGTTAAATTCATTTTACCCTTTTTTAATAGTAGAATAATCTACAACTGAAAAATAAACGATTCCGAAGGACCAATACTAATTTGGGCTTTTCCTTCTCCGTTTTCAACTCGTAACTGAGTTGTTTTCTTCTGATACAATTGATCGGTGATGGTATAAGTCCCATCTTTCAAATTCCATTTTTGAATGATATCAGCTGGAATTCGCAGTTCGAAATTACTGGAAGCCAACGAATAAAAATTAGTCACCACAATCAGTTTTTGGGTGTCAGACCAACGAACATAGGAATAAATGGCAATGTCGTAACCCGGTGTAATGTTGCGATTGGCAGTTTGTATTTCCTGAAATTTCCCCATCAAAGCAGAGCTGTTGATTGAAAAATTCAACAATCTTTTATAAAAATCACGCAAATCTTTTTCGCTTTGCAAAAGTTGTCCTCCATCAAAAACACCACCATTCATCCATCGTTGGTGATTAGGAACTCCAATATAATCGAAAATAGAAGTTCGGGAATGGGTTCCGAAACCAGCGTTTTCATTTCCGGCTTCTCCTACTTCCTGACCAAAATAAATCATTGTTGGAGCAGTACTTATCGTTGCCGAAACAACCATTAATGGTTTTCCCTTTTCTGGTGTTCCAGCAAATTCAGGACTGGCCAAACGTTGTTCATCATGATTGTCTAAAAATTTAAGCATATGATGTTCAATATCAGCCATTCGATGCTGAATATCCGAAAGTCCATCAGGCCAAGTTTTTCCTTGAATTACGGCTTTCAAATGGTCGTACGTTTCGACTTTGTCATACAAATAATCCATTTTTCCGAGACGAATATAATTGCGATACTCATTTGGATTATACACTTCTGCCATCAAGAATGCATCTGGATTTTTTACTTTTATCGCCGAATTCATATAACTCCAAAATTCATAAGGCACCATTTCGGCCATATCATAACGGAAACCATCGACTCCTTTGGCAGTCCAATACAAAGCAATATCACGGAATTTGACCCAAGAATTCGGTACATCCTTATCTTTCCAAAAATCGAAATGTTCCTGACAGGATTTAGTATCATAACCTGCTGGAAGTTCGGGAAAATCTTTCGAACCATCAGGACGAATTCCGTAATTGACCTTTACCGTTTCGTACCAATCGTTTTTGTCTGGTTTGGCCAACCTCGAACCGTTACCAGTCCATTTTGCTGGAAATTCTTCAAATTTCCCGTCAATTAGCGGATTACTTTCACCGTTTAAAGGTTTATCTGCATCGGGAATTTCAAAACGAGTATTTGGAATATAATAAAAATTATTATCGCGTTTATATTCTACTGAAACATCATCATCGGCACCAAAATCTTTAACACCTTTTGGATTGCTTTTGCCTTCGTATTTTCGAGCAATATGATTAGGAACAATATCAATAATCACCTTCATTCCCGCTTTATGAGTTCGGGCAATCAAGGCTTCAAATTCTTGCAAACGATTCGCAGGATTTACTGCCAAATCTGGATTTACATTATAATAATCTTTCACAGCATACGGCGAACCGGCACGACCTTTTACCACTTCGGGATCGTCGTTCGAAATGCCAATCGATGTATAATCGCGAACTAAAGCGTGATGTGGAACTCCAGTGTACCAAATTGATGTAACACCTAAATCCTTAATTTCTTTTAAGGCTTTGTCGGTAAAATCATTGAACTTCCCTACTCCATTTTCTTCAATGGTTCCCCAAGGTGTATTGGTACTGTTTTTATTCCCAAATAACCTAGTAAACACTTGATAGACAACTTCTTTCTTCTGCTGTGTATTTTTCTTTTCTGTCTCCATTTTTATCGCTGTAGTTTTACAGGCTGCTGCCAAAAGTAATATGCTTATACTTGCAACAATAGTTATTTTTTTTATCATACTAAATTATTTTTTCAGATTTCTAAAGCTAATTATGAAATTCAATCCAAATGAATTAACAACCCATAAATTTACTATTTTTTCGCTAACTATTTAAGAATTATGCAAGGTTTGTCCGAAACTAATCCCTGAAATTGGAACTACAACGAAACAGTATTCCTTTTTGTTGATAAATTTTATGCCAAATAAGATGGGTTCACATCAGTTAGATTGAGTTATAAATAAATCATAATATAGATTAAGGTTGTTTCCTTTTTCTTAAATTTGGCAAAAAATATATCCATTGAAGAAATTTTTCTTTTTCATTAATTGCTGTTTGCTAATTTTAAGTTTACAAAACCTTTGGGGACAAGCACCAAAAAAAATTCTCATTGAACATTCTGATTTTTTTGATGTAAACCAAATCGAAGCTCCGGATGCTGCTTTACTTACTGGAAATGTTCGTGTCAATCACGATGGCATCATTATGACTTGCAACAAAGCGTATTATTTTCAAAATGAAAACTACATCAAAGCCTTTGGAAACGTGCAATTAGTACAAGGTGACACCTTATTTTTAAACAGCAAATACGCCGAATACAATGGCAACATGAGAAAAGCATTTGCCACAGGTGATGCCAAAATGCGTTCGCCACAGTCAACTTTAGTAACAGACACCATCAACTTTGACCGAAACACCCAAGAAGTTTTTTATAACACAAACGGAACGATTACCAACAGAGACAATATTCTAAAGAGCAAATCTGGAAAATACTATGTTGCCGAAAAAAAGTTTCAGTTTCTAACTGCTGTTACCATTACAAATCCTAAGTATGTAATGAAATCCAATCACTTGGATTATTATAGTAATTCTGGGCATTCCTACCTTTTTGGACCATCGACAATTACCAGTAAAACCAATTTTATTTATACCGAAAATGGTTTTTATGACACAAAAAAAAATCTGGCTCATTTTCTTCGAAAATCCTACATCAAATACGACGACCGAATCATTACTGGAGACAGTTTGTATTATGACCGAAATCGGGAATTTGCCTCGGCAACACGAAATGTAAAAATTACCGACTCGGTCAATAAAGGGATAGTCAAAGGTCATTATGCTGAATTGTACAAAAACAAAGACTCGATGTTTGTGACCAAAAGAGCGGTTGCGATTAATCTTGTCGAAAAAGATTCGGTCTACATTCACGGGAAAAAACTACTGGTAACAGGTCCAGAAGGCAACCGCATTATTCGAGCGTTCAAAAACGTTCGTTTCTATAAAATCGATATGAGTGGCAAATGCGATTCCTTACATTCTAGTTCGAAAACAGCCTTGACAAAACTCTTAGGGAATCCCATTCTTTGGAATGGAGAAAGTCAAATTACTGGTGATTTAATGCATCTTATAGGAAACAACACTACCAAAAAACTGGATTCACTCAAAGTCCTAAACAATACTTTTCTGGTCTCGAAAGACACACTCGGAACAGGATTTAATCAAGTCAAAGGCCAAAATTTATATGGCAAATTTGAAGAAGGAAAACTCCACGATGTCGATATTATAAAGAATACCGAAGTCATTTATTATATGCGAAATGACGCCCAGGAACTCATTGGTATCAACAAAAACGTAAGCAGCAAAATCAATATTATTTTCGATAAAAACGCTATCGAAACCATCACCTTTTTCAACAATGTTGACGGCACCATTTATCCCGAAAAGGAATTACTAGAACCCGACCGAAAACTCCGAGGTCTGCAATGGCGTGGCGACGAAAGAATAAAAACGAAAGACGATATTTTTCCGCCCGAAGAAAATGAACTCAACGAAAAACTAGTCAAACAAGGAAAAGCCGAAGAAGCTAAGGAAAATGTCCCGATGAAAGTTCGAAAAGAAACATTGAATTACGATAAAAAGAAAAAATAGATTGCAGATGGCAGGTTGCAGATAGCAGTTTTACAGAAATAATATGCGCTTTATTTGTCATTCTGACGAAGGAAGAATCCCAACTAACGAGAGCACCATAATTGAGACGCTTCCATCCTGACAAATAGCAAGAATAAACGTCTCCAAATCAACACATAAAACTCCGTAAACTTTGCGTCTTTGCGTCTTTGCGGTAAAAAAAAACAACAAAGTGAACGATTTCATAAAATACCAAGCCCAAACGTCTCCCTATCCTTTAGGCATGGAGGTTTCACACGCCCAAGGCTCTTATATTTTCGATACCAACAATAAAAAATACTTGGATTTTGTGGCTGGCGTTTCGGCTTGCACGCTCGGACACCAACCGCCAAGAGTCAATCAGGCAATAAAAGACCAATTGGATAAATATTCGCACGTGATGGTTTATGGTGAATACTCACAAAGTCCAGCGGTAGAATATTGCAAATTGATGGCTTCACTCCTACCCGAACCATTGAAAAAAACCTATTTGGTCAATTCTGGTACCGAAGCGATTGAAGGTGCTTTAAAACTCGCCCGAAGAACTACAGGAAGAAGCCAATTGATTTCTTGCCACAATGCCTATCACGGCAACACAATGGGTTCAATGAGCGTCATGGGATTTGAAGAACGCAAACAAATTTTTCGCCCATTGATTCCCGATGTCGAGTTTATCACCTTCAACAACGAAGCCGATTTAGAAAAAATAACCACCAAAACAGCTGGAATTCTTCTTGAAACCATTCAAGGAGGCGCTGGCTTTATCTTGCCAGAAAATAATTTCTTGAAAAAAGTCCGTGAACGTTGCACCGAAGTAGGCGCGATGATGATTCTCGACGAAATCCAACCGGGTTTCGGCAGAACGGGAAAACTTTTCGGTTTCCAAAACTATGATGTTGTTCCCGATATTGTCGTTATGGGAAAAGGAATGGGCGGCGGAATGCCCGTGGGTGCTTTCACAGCTGCTCCAGAAATGATGGATTTGCTGAGTCACGATCCAAAACTAGGTCACATCACGACTTTTGGAGGCCATCCTGTCATTGCGGCAGCCTGTTTGGCCACTTTGCAGGAAATTACAGAAACAAACCTAATGGCGGAAACTTTAGAGAAAGAAAAGCTCTTCAAATCGCTTTTGGTACATCCTTTGATAAAAGATATTCGAGGAAAAGGTTTGATGTTGGCGGCAATGACAGAAAGTGCCGAGATTACCAATGAAGTGATTCTGAAATGCCAAGACAAAGGATTGATTTTATTTTGGCTTTTGTTCGAACACAATGCCATAAGAATAACACCCCCTTTAACTATTTCAGAAAATGAAATTCGAGAAGGTTGCGCCATAATTCTTGAAGTAATGGATTCAATTATTGATAGTTTATAATTTTGGTTAACAGTTGATTTTCAACTAACAACAAACTATAAACCACAAACCATAAACTTAATTAACCTGTTGATTAAATTGTTCACAACAATTCCAAATTTTCCTCACATCAACACCTAGGTTGCCTACTTTTATTTTGGGCAAACTCAAAAAAAATAACCTATGCAATTAAGCGAAGAAGAAGAGGAATATAACTTATCTCTGTCTAAATTTGAGTCGATGTTGAAAACCAACAAAGTGCTCTTTTTTGACTCCGAAGAATTCGAAGAAATCATTCTTCATTACCTCGATATGGGAAAAGCCAATCTAGCTAAAAAAGCTTTAAAACTGGCTTTGGAACAACACCCACGTTCAACAGGACTGAAACTAGTTCAAGTTGAAATGTTGGTTTATGATGACAAGCTGGAACAGGCTGAAAAGTTACTGAACGAATTGTACGCCATCGAACCAACCAATGAAGAAATTTATATTCAAAAAGCCAATATTTATTCCAAACGAGACAACCACGAAAAAGCGGTTGAATTACTCAATATCGCTTTAGAATATACCGATGATTTAGCCGATGTCTATAATCTAATTGGGATGGAATACCTTTTTATGGACAATCTCGAAATGGCCAAAGACAGTTTTATCAAATGCTTAGAAGTCGATCTCGAAGACCAATCAGCCCTATATAACGTGGTGTATTGTTTCGAATTTTTAGATCAAAATCAGGAAGCGATTGCTTATTTGACAAAATACATTGATAAAAATCCGTATAGCGAAATCGCTTGGCACCAATTAGGACGCCTTCACTATGGCATCAAAGAATATGAAAATGCCATTCGCGCTTTTGACTATGCTACAATTATCGACGACGAATTCCTAGGCGCTTTTATGGAAAGAGCAAAAGCCTTGGAACGCCTTAAAAAATACGAAGAAGCCATCGAAAGCTACAACAGAACCATCGAATTAGACGATGCCACTTCCTATGCTTTGCTTCGAATAGGCAAATGCTACGAAAAACTGGGCAACAAAGTTCAGGCCTTGAAATATTTCAACAAAACAGTTCATGAAGATCCACTTTTAGACAAAGGATGGATTGCGATTACTGATTTTTACGTTCGCCAAAAAAACTTCCAAAAAGCCTTGTTTTTTGTCAATAAAGCTTTGGCGATAGACAATCAAAACCGCTTGTACTGGAAAAGATATGCTACCATCAGCAAACAAATAAACCACTTTGAAGAAGCAGAATTTGGCTATAGAAAAGCGGTGGAATTTGGTGATCACTCCTTAGACACTTGGTTGTTTTGGGTTGATATTTTGCAATTTTTGGGCGAATTTGATAGTGCGGTTCAAACCTTGTTACAAGCTACAGAATATTTCCCTGAAGAGAACGAAATCGAATACCGTTTGGCTGGTTTGTATTTTATGATGCAAGACAATCCCAAAGCTAAGTTTCATTTGAGCAATGCCTTGCGATTGAATTTTGACAATTATATCATTTTGGAAGATTTATTTCCTGTGGTTTGGTCTCGAAAAATGGTGCAAAACTACATTGCCAAACATAAAAAATAAGTAACTCTATTTAACCACAAATTTTACAAATTTTCACAAATTAATTAGTGGAAATTTGTAAAATTTGTGGTTAATTTTTTAAGAACCAAAAGACAAATGCACCGAAAATGCATAGTTAAAACTAAATTTAAAATCATAAAATGCTGGACACAATACGAAAACGCTTTGGTTTACTGGGACGCAACATCAGTTATTCTTTCTCGAAAGGCTATTTTACCGAAAAATTCAATAAAGACAAACTCTTTGAAGGCTACTCTTACGAGAATTTTGATATTCCAGAAATAACGGCTTTCCCCGAAATTATAAAAAATACACCAGACCTCAGCGGAATGAATGTAACCATTCCGTACAAAGAAGTCGTGATGCCCTATTTAGACAAACTGTCCAAAAAAGCATCCGAAATCGGAGCCGTAAATACCATAAAATTCACAAAAAAAGGAAAACTAAAAGGCTACAATACCGATTATTACGGCTTTATGAAATCCTTAGAACCGCTATTGCAACCCCATCACAAAAAAGCCTTGATTCTGGGAACGGGTGGCGCATCCAAAGGCGTGGCTTATGCCCTAAAAGAATTGGGAATTCTATACGCATTTGTTTCGAGAGAAGCCAAAGAAGGCGTTATCGATTACGACCGAATCAATGTGACTACATTTGAAAATTACCAAATCATTATCAACTCAACACCTGTTGGAACAAGCCCAAATATTGAGGCTTTCCCATTGATTCCTTACGAATTATTTACCGAGAAGCACATCGCTTACGACTTGATTTACAATCCTGCCGAAACCCAATTTCTTAAAAAGGCAAAAGCAGCGGGTGCTCAAACCAAAAACGGACAGGATATGCTTGTTTTTCAGGCGGAGAAAGCTTGGAGGATTTGGAATAAGTAGGAATACTTTTGATGATTTGTAAGAAAAAATTAGAATATTTGAAACACAATACCCGAATCAAACCATCGCCAATCTACCAGTTTTTTGGGTATATATACGAAGGTTTGTTTCGCCTTTATACAAGTTAGCAAACATATTATGATAACACGAAAAATATTCATCGTAACATTCACGTTTTTCATTTCACTTTGTAATGGTCAAATGCGCGAAAGACTTCATATTGATGACTTAAAAAGACAAAAATTAAATGGTAAAGTGAATGTAGTAGAATATAGAGAATATGAAGTATCCC
This sequence comes from uncultured Flavobacterium sp., assembly GCA_963513695.1. Lineage (GTDB taxonomy): Bacteria > Bacteroidota > Bacteroidia > Flavobacteriales > Flavobacteriaceae > Flavobacterium. The sequence continues at coordinate 3,872 of CAUPRL010000026.1, read as the reverse complement.
AAATGAACGATACAAGCTATATTTATAAATTAAACTTTGTACCATTCATAAATTGCCATTTTGATTTAACATTTAATAGAAATGGATATTTAATTAACAAAAAAGAATATTATGCGAATAAAGAATTGATAGTAAAAGCTGAAGAATGGAGTTATGAATATAATAAGAAAGATATAATAATAAACGAACAAAAAATATCATTTAAGTATCCAGACACAACTACCTGGAAATATAGTTTTCCAAATAAAGACTCTGTTATCATTGAACAAAAAGATGGAATGCTAGGAACTCTTTTTTACAGTTATGTCCAAGAAAGCGAAAAGGAAAAATTATATACTAGACGTAAGGAAACACCTTTTAAAATAAGTTCTATATTTTATTATGATAAACAAGGTAGGATTTATAAAAATGAAACTTACTCTCAAGACACAATATATTCAAAAAAAATCTATGAATATTTAGACTCAAAATCAAACAATATATCAAACGAAAAATATATTTATAAAGAAACCCCTATCTTTTTTGAATCAAAAAAATACGATAAAGAGAATAACGTTATAGTCAGTTACAACCAAGATAAAAAAGTAATTCAATCTTTTGAGTACATTTATGACAAAGAAAATAATTGGATTGAGAAAAAAACTTTTAGTCGAATGGGAAAACTTGTAAAATTAGCTAAAAGAAAAATCATATATTTCTAACAAATTAATACGTTTGCTAACCGCCATTTTGATATAGTTCGAATTTAGTGGAATTGCCGTTCCGCATCAAGTTTTCGTTTAGCCGAAAATTGTACGTTTACGAACTTCCATCCATCTCAAAGTGCCAGAACGTTATAAAAGCATTTTTGGCTACTCGCCATTTTTTTGAATTCTATCCTGTTCAGAAGCCCTAATAAGACAAACCTCATCCGGCAATACATACTCATTTATCGGAAATTCCAATCGCATGCATTTACACACGAACGCGGCGAACTGACGAACCAATCCTTGCCCTCTTCCACCTGTTTACGAACTCGAGAAACTTTGTGCAGTAGAGCTAATTTTTAGAAGTTCAATTAGTCTCAAAAAGGGACAGACAATAAGCCATGAATTATATAACTCTTTTTCATAATAATGTAACAATTACCAGTTCAAACAGTTATATCTTGAGTCTTTATTAAAAGCAATTTAAAAATCAAAAAAATGAAAGGATTTAAAAGTAATATCGAAATAGACACATTGGAAAATAATAACTTTCGTAAAGTAGTATATACAGGTAAACATCTTCAACTTGTTCTAATGAGCCTAAAAGTAGGAGAAGAAATTGGAGAAGAAACTCACCAAAATAATGATCAGTTTTTTCGATTTGAAAGTGGTTCAGGAAAATGTATAATTGATGGAACTGAATACTTAGTGAAAAATGGAGATGTCATTGTTGTACCATCGGGCGCAAAGCACAATGTCATTAACATAGATAGTAAAACTGAATTAAAAATGTATACTTTGTATGGCCCACCAAATCATAAATACGACACCATAAGGGCGACAAAAGAAGATGCTGAAAAATATGAAGAAGAATTTGATGGGAAAACAACAGAATAAATTTAGTCGTTTTTCACCCTCTCGTCCTCGTTTGTCCACGTTCTCAGGTGCCTGCGGCGAGTACCTGCTTACAGTAGAAAACAAATCGTAGCGTTTCTAACGCGTTTATTCAAATCCTATTCCCCCGCTCCCGCAAAAATTCTAAGATTCGACGAAGTCAATCCTTTCGTGTGGTTTCTTACTGTCTCGTCCTAAAATAAGTTTACATATTTATACTTAATCCTAAAATAGTTTTACAAAAGCCGCGCGCTATAGAAAACCTCCCCAATCCATATACACAACTACAACCAACCAGACCTTTAGCAAAGTATTCATTGGCTTTTATTTATGCCACGAAAAAGCTACGAACTGAAGTTCCTATAGCTATTGGATGGCAAATCGAGAAGGGTATCAGCAAATAATTTTCAATTCAAAATTAGTCTGTGAATAATATAACTTTTAAAAATAGTTATATAACAAAATGCTGCTGTACCCAACTGACCTTTACACCAAATAAATTTAACTAAAAATCTTATGAAAAAATTACTATTACTGTGTATAGGTATTGCTTTTACCTTTACGTCAAGGGCTCAAACAGAGGATAAAAAATGGAATGTTGGGTTACACGCAGGTGTTACCCAATATAGTGGTGACTTAGGTCGCGATTGGTACCAAACCGATACTAACATGTATGGTTTTGGGGGTATATCGGTTTCTAGGTATTTAGGGAAACTATTCGACGTTAACTTATTGCTATCAAAGGGAACTATGGGTTATAACAATAACCAAACAGCAGCTTTTAGATCCGATTTTAATGCGGCATCTATTAATTTACGATTCAATATCGTAGCGCCAGAATACATCATACGACCTTATGTGTTTGCTGGTGTGGGAGCGATTCTATTTGATAACCAACTTAATTTTCATCAGGAAAAGTATGATTTTATGTTACCATCAACTGGTGCGGGTATCAACATCAGACTTACTCCAATGATAATGCTGAATCTCCAAGAAACCTTTATGTTCTCTAACCATGACGGCCGAGATGGCGTTGACAATGCCGGTGGTAAAATGGAGAAAAAAGATTCCTATGTGACGCATATGGCGGGCTTGACTTTCAATTTGGGTAATTCTGTTGATACGGATCAAGATGGTGTGTCAGACAAAAAAGATACTTGCCCTGGTACACCTGCAGGAGTTGCTGTAGACAAAATGGGTTGTCCATTAGATAAAGATGCCGATGGTGTTCCCGATTACTTGGACAATTGCCCAGACATTTCAGGTTCAAAAATGCTAAACGGTTGTCCAGATAGAGACAATGACGGAGTGGAAGATTCAAAAGACCAATGTCCAGACCAAGCAGGAACCTTGACCCTTAATGGTTGTCCTGATGCTGACATGGATGGCGTAGCCGATAAAGAGGATCAGTGTGCCAATACCAAATTAGGGACCAAAGTGGATAGCAAAGGTTGTCCAATGGATAGCGATAAAGATGGTGTTACAGATGATATCGATCGTTGCCCTGATGTGGCTGGAGTGGTAGCGCTCAATGGCTGTCCTGATGCCGACGGAGATGGTGTTGCAGATAAGGATGATAAATGTCCGACTGCTGCAGGAACTGCTGCAAATAATGGTTGTCCTGAAATTACAAAAGCTGATATTGTGAAAATTACTTACATCGGAAGTAAACTTTTCTTCGAAAACAATTCAGACAAATTAAAAGTAGCTTCACTTTCACAATTAGATGCATTAATCCTAATCTTAAACAAATATCCAGGAGCTAAATTATCTATTGAAGGCCATACAGACAGCGTGGGAAAAGACGATTATAATTTGATGTTATCTCAAAAACGTTCCAATGCTGTAAAACAGTATTTAATGAGTAAAGGAATTGAAGAGGCTAGATTAACAGCCATTGGATTTGGAGAAGCTAAACCTGTTGCAACAAATAATACTGCACTAGGTAAAGCCAAAAACCGTAGAGTAGAATTGAAAACTAATTATTAAAAATTTGGTTATTCATTTTACTGAGAAGTGGTTGTCAAGAAATTGGCAGCCACTTTCTTTTTACTTTTAATTTATTGCAAAACTATTCTTGAAGGAAGTTTGAAAATTTCGCAAAGACAAATTCTAATGTTCGTATCTTATTTCCTGCAAAAACAACTATTTTAGGGAGGATCAAGAGTATGGATAGAGTATGGATAGAGTATGGATAGAGTATGGATAGAGTATGGATAGAGTATGGATAGAGTATGGATAGAGTATGGATAGAGTATGGATAGAGTATGGATAGAGTATGGATAGAGTATG
>CAUPRL010000025.1:0-41915 GCA_963513695.1 uncultured Flavobacterium sp. | reverse complement strand
ATGAAGAAAACCAGATCGAGAGGTCTGGTTTTTTTTATTAGGAGTTAATTGATAATGATAAACCGATGTGGAAACGTTAAATAGGTACTCACTGCAATCGAGCGCTAGTGGGTGGGCACGGATTGCAAATCCGCGCTATCCACACGAGGATGTTTATTACATATCCGAGCCATCGGTTTGCAAATCCGCGCGATCGGGATTAGATGAAGAAAACCAGATCGAGAGGTCTGGTTTTTTTTATTAGGAGTTAATTGATAATGATAAAGCGTGATGGAAACGCTACGATTTGACTATTAATTTAAGTACGTACTAGATGCAATCGAGCACCAGAGGGGATTCTATTTCAAAACATTTTGTAAAATATTGTGATAGTCCTCTAAAGCAAACTCCGAAATCACTTTTTCAAGGTCATCAAGTCTTTTTAATACAGCATCGTTTATTTCTGTATTTCCTTTTAATAGTTCTTGTGTTTCTAATTGTCTTTTTAATATAGATTGCAAATACATTCTGTTAATACAACCAAGTTCTATAATTCTGATTAACGCTATTCCTATGTCAACTTCGTGTTTTTGGTTTCCTGAATTTTTTAAAATTTCATCTGGTGTCATAATAGTTTTATTAAGGTTTGTTTTAGCATTTCGGTTCTTTAAATTGAGCCATAACGTTTTGCAGCTTGCAGAAGTTGCGGATTAAGGAAGCCTTATCTTACGGTTAAACACTGACTTTGCAAGCACAAAACCAACTTTAAATTAAGCCCAAAACCCGCCATTTTTGCAAACTGCTGTTATGTGCTGCGTTTAATTCTTTTCAGTAGTTTTTTTTCTGTATTATAAATTAAATATTCATTTGTTTCTTTGTCAAAAGTTAGAACTAACATATTGTTTTGGTCAACAAAATCGATTATATAATTTCCACTTTTTAATGTTTCGTTAAAACTAAATATAACTTTTTTATGAATTAGTTCATCTTTAGTTTGTTTCGATAATTCAGATGTTATGTAATTCTCATATAATTTCTCAATATTTTCAACGTTGTATTTCCTTAGATTTATAGGTAATTTTAGAATTTGGTTACAATCGGAGCTTAAGTTTAGATAAATTTTATTTTTCTTTCCATTCGGTTTAAGATTGACTTTTTCAATAGTAAAAACTAAAATCCCTGGATTTGGATTCATAAATTCAAAATCTACGTTAGATTTATTTCTAACTCTTTTTATTATTTCCTTCGTTGCTGGTAAAAGTTGATTTATAGAATCTGATAAAATTAGATTTTCATTTGTTCCAAAATCAATTCTTGCGACAATTTTCTTTGTATTGCATAAAGTTTTGCCTCCAAAGTTCAAATGAAATTCTGTAATGTAGTTTTTTTCCGTTTCGGCTGTTTTTACACCGTAGATAAAGTCAATTTCAGATTCGTTGTCATACCAAGTTGGACCAATTTTTAGTTTAATTTCATTTTCTTTAGAACTTATTTTTGCGTCGCTAATTTTGTTCGCACAAGACGTTAAAGATATGATAATTAATAAGATAATATTTTTTTTCATTTGGCTTTCTATTTCGTTCTACGCACGTAGCACATAACTTGTTTATATACGCATAAAATTGCCAGTTTTTGTTCTAATTTGGCCTGTTATACGCAAGTTTTTGTACTATTTATGTGTATAATTTTAATTTATACAATACAAATTTAATTAAAAATCTTACATATGATAAGAAAAGTTATACTATGTAGTTGCGTCATTGGAAAATGCCACTCGAAGGCCCCCTAGCCCCCTAAAGGGGAACTGGTGTTGGGTTGTGATGGAGCAATCCGGTTCGATTTATCGATGGTTTTTTTTATAGTATTAACCTAGAAATAAAGGGTCTAGGGAGTAACAAACCGCGGTGGAAACGCTACGATTTGACTGTTAATTTAAGTATGTACGAGATGCAATCGAGCACCAGAGGGGGAAGCAAGATGGATAATCTTGCCTAATTCAAAGTATTTATTAGATAAAAAACTCCATCAATTTCTCTGTGGTAGATTTCAAGTGGTAAACTAGGAAAATTGATATCTGGTAGCGGCAATTTCTTTTTTGCATACTCATATGCCTCGCTTAAGCCTAGTGTAGCATCCTTAAAATATTCATAGATGTATTCTCTCGTTTTAATTTCGCTTATAGGTATTTCATATACTGAAATTGCAGCAAGAATCTGGTGTTCTTTGCTGTTATAAAATTCAACAAGGGTATACTTCTTAGTAATTTTCAGTTTTACTTTATTGTTGACGATAATCGGAGGTTCAGTTCTGAAATCAATTCTTGATTCACCAGGCCCTTCAATAGCTGGAAAATCTAGGGCTGATATATCATATTCTGTTCTGTAATTTCTTGCATTCATATAATTAATTTTATTCAAAAATGAAATTTTTGGGAATAGGGCTCTAAAATTGCCGCTAACATCAGACTGTGAAAAAACGAGTACAATGCTTCCTACAAATGTAATAAATACATGTAAAAAAATAAAGATTTTGTATGATTAGTGATGTAACACTCCCGACGCTTTGGGCTTTAGTTGTTCATTGGAGCGGGCACAGAATGCAAAACCTGCCCTGTAAAAGACTTATGTACCAGCCGCAAAGGAGGAAGAGAAATAGACCGCAGCCAGTATGCCGATGCTGTCGAGGAAAATCATCAGCGCTACAAAGACAACCCACAACGCTACCGCAAACGGCAAGAGATCAATGAACATATCTTTGGGACCATCAAGCGAAAATGGGGCTACAATTACACCGATTTGACAGGTTTAGAAAAAGTAAACGGAGAACATAGCCTGATTATGTTGGTGTATAACATCAAACGGAGCATCAATATACTTGGCGTTCCCGAGCTGATTGCCAAACTCCACAAATGGAACTCACCCTACAAAACAAAAGTCTTGCTTTGGATAAAAACGACTTATTTAAAGACTATATCCGCCTTCTTTTTTGAAAAAACCCAATTCGCAACCTAAAAAAAAAGCCTTCGTAAAAGGCTTTATTTGGATTGGAGCAATAGGCAAAAGGGAGGATTTAAAAGGGAAAATGAGGTTAATTCACAGCCTGACGTTCCGGCGCTTGGCGAGGTTGCGAACTTCGGAACCGATTATTTTCTGTTAAAGATAAAATTTCTTGCGAGAAATAAACGTGAATTTACTACAAAATTCGCAATCTTGCCAAGCATGTTAGCCGTTCGCCTTTTTCAATTATAAAAAGGGTAATCTGTATAACCTCTTTCTGTTCCTCCTCCAAATAAAGTATGATTATCTGAAATCTCATTCAAAGGTGCATTTAATTTTACTCGTGTTGGATAATCCGGATTGGTTAAAAATTTCCTACCAAAACCAATTAAGTCAACCAAATTTTCTTGTAATAATTGTTCGCCTTCTGCTGGTGTTTTATTTCCTGTGGCAATAATTGTGTTTCTAAAATTAGTTCTTAATGCTGTTCTAAATTCATTAGGAATTTGAGGTGCGTCATCCCAATCGGCTTCACATAAATGAATGTATGCAATATCTAATTTATTTAATTCTTTTGAGGCAAGCATTATCGTTTCCAATATTTCTGGGTCGTTCATATCTTTGAAACTAATGAATGGCGACAAGCGAACACCTGTTTTTTGGTTGCCTATTGCTTTGGCAACGGCTTCAGCTATTTCTATTAAGAATTTTATTCTATTTTCTTTACTTCCTCCATATTTATCAGTTCTTAAGTTTGAATTACTTCGCAAAAATTGATCAATTAAATAACCATTGGCTCCGTGAATTTCTACTCCATCAAAACCTGCTTCGATGGCATTTTTGGCACCTTGAACAAACTCCTCAATAACGTTTTCAATATCAGATTTTGACATTTCCCTTGGTTCTTCTACAGGAACAAAAGTAGCATCGCCATTGGCCGCACCATCAAAAATATACACAGATGTATCATTAGCAATTTTGGCTGATGGTCCTATGGGCTGTAAACCATTTACTTTCGATGAAGATACTCTTCCGACGTGCCATAATTGCAAGAAAATTTTTCCTCCTGCATTATGAACTGCATTGGTAGTTAGTTTCCATCCTTCAATTTGTTCGTGAGAATAAATACCAGGTGTTTTGGCATAACCCATGCCTTGTAAAGAAACCTGAGTAGCTTCTGTTATAATTATGCCTGCACTCGCTCTTTGTGCATAATATTCTGCCATTAACGAATTAGGTACATCACCAGGTTGTAAAGAACGACTACGAGTCATAGGTGCCATTAAGAATCGGTTTTTTAATTCAATACCGCTTAGATTATATTCTGAAAATATTTTATTCATGTCTTATTTTGTTTATTTTTTATCTCCAAAATAGGTTTCAGTTTTATTTAACCAATCCATTCGTAAAGGTGCAAACATATCCATATCTAACGTATCTTCTAATGCCCAAAACTCATGTTCAATATTGGGTGGAATAATTAACACATCGCCTTTTTTTACAATGTATTCCACACCATTGATAGCCACTTTTACTTTTCCTTCTAAAATATGCGTAATTTGTTCGTTGGGATGTTTGTGTTTGGGTATGTGCGCCCCTTTTTCTAGTTTGAAATAAGCAATCATACCCATACTTCCGTAGGCGTATTTGCGTTCTACCTTGTCCATCATTTTTTCATACTTTAACGTATCCATAGAAAAATGATTGACTTCGTTTCCTTTTTGTGCACTGGCTTTGAAGGTAAAAAAAGTCACTATTGCTACGAGAGCTAATTGAAATAGTTTCATACTTTTATTTTTAAAATGTGATAGCAATTTTTCCGATTGCTTTTCCGGATTCCGATAAACGATGAGCCTCTTTAAAACTTTCGGCTGTTAATCCTTTGATCGTTGTATTTAATGTCGTTTTAATCGTTCCGTTATCTAACAAATCGGCTAACTTGTTTAAGATGTTATGTTGTTCTATCATATCATCGGTTTGAAACATCGATCGGGTATACATCAACTCCCATGAAAAACTTACACTTTTTGTTTTTAATTTGTTTAATGCTACAGGTTCGGCACTTCCAGTAATAGAAGCAATGTGACCTTGTGGTTTAATCAACTCCGCCATAGCATCCCAATAGATATTGGTATCTACAAAATCAACAATAAAATCAACGTGTTGAAATCCTGCATTTCGAACTTCGTTTACCAAATCGTTGTGATTCACTACTACATCGGCACCTTGTTTCTTGCACCATTCTATTGTTGCTGGTCGTGATGCGGTTGTTATTACTTTTAAACCTGCTACTTGTTTAGCCAATTGAATAGCAATAGAACCTACACCACCAGCACCACCAATAATTAATATGGTTTTGCCTTTATCTTTTTCGTTAATTCGAATTCTATCGAATAAAATTTCCCAAGCTGTTAATCCTGTTAAAGGTATTACGGCAGCTTCTTCATTACTCAACGAAGTTGCTTTTTTACCTACAATGCGTTCGTCAATTATCTGATATTCGGCATTGCTTCCTTGCTTGGTAAGGTCTCCTGCATAAAATACGTTGTCGCCAATGTTGAATAAACTTACTTTATCTCCAACAGCTTCTACAGTTCCTACAGCGTCCCAACCAATAATTTTTGGTGTATCAAGTACCGTATTTTTAGCAGCGGATTGTCGAATTTTAAAATCAACTGGATTAACGGATACGGCATCTATTTTTACTAATAATTCGTGTGCTGATGGAGTGGGTTTTTCTGTTTCAAATGCAATGAAACTATCTTGCTCCTCAATGGCTAATGATGTTTTAAATCCTATGGCTTTCATAATTTTATTTTTTTTAATTAAGTAAATTTCAATTTTTAAATCGTTCATAAACGATTTAAAATAGGTATAGATTTTATTTATTATATTTTTCTTCTGAATTATCTCTTGGTGTTTTTGGGTCTTTCAAAACCATTTTAGCAATAGCATCTTTACGCATAAATACGACACCTTGTTTTTGATTAGCGTAATTTATAAATTCTTCCATTGCTTTTACCATTGCTGGTTGTCCGCCAATTCGGTCGTGGAAACTAATGCTCATCATTCTTCGTTTTGTGGCACCTTCGGCATATAATTGGTCGAACTCCATTTTTAATTGCGCTAAAAATTGGTCTGGACTCCAATGGTTTCCGCTTATATTTACTATGTCATTATTTCTTAAAGTATAAGGCATCACCACAAAATCTTTTCCTCGAACTGAAGTGATAAATGGTTCATCACGACTTAAATCGTCTATATGATACAAAAAATTTAAATCTTGTAACACTTTTACAGTATTCGGACTTCTGCGTAACCAGTTGCAATTGTAACCAACTGCTCTTTGTCCTGTAATTTTTTCCACAGCATCTACACCGTCTTTTACAAATTTTAATTCGTCTTCATAGTTTTTGTCCCACTGGTTGCTCCAAGCAATACCGTGTGCGGCAATTTCGTGACCTTCATTAGCCATTCGTTTTGCAATTTCGGGATATTTAATGGCTGCATCACCCACAATATGAGAAGTTACTTTTATATTATATTTTTTCCACAAATCCATCATTCTATCCATACCTTCATTGGCGCCATAACGGTACCAAGATTCAGCTGGTAAATCGGGTTGTCCTTTAGGTAGCGGATTGCCACTAAAAGGACTTTCGGCACCTTCTGGTTGACCACCTGTTTCAAACTGCATAGAAACCGAAATAACTAATTGTGCACCATTAGGCCAATGTTTACCATTTGCAGATTCTGTTTCAAATAATTTACTTTCTTTATTTTTACCGCAACCAATTAACAGGATTGCCATGATAATAAAAGGGATAATCTTACGCATAATATTATTTTTTTGATAACACAAAGTTATTTCAATGAATTAACTTAAATGTTGTAATATTACATTATATATTTGTAAAAATACATTACATTATGAAGCGTATCATAAACCATAGAGATTTTAATGTTTTTAAATTAGAAAAAACAGTTTGGGACATTGAATACCACAACCATAATTTCTATGAAATCATTATAATTGAACAAGGAAATGGTACACATCGGTTAAACAATGTTAGTTTTCCTTATAAAGAAAATGATATTTTTTTCTTAAAGCCAAGCGATGCACATGAATTTGTGATTGATGAAAAAACAAAGTTTATCTACCTTAAATTTACCAATCAATTTATAGCAGATTTGTTTCTTTGGAATAGTGGATTGAGAAATAAATTAAATTTCGATCATTTACTTTTAAAAACTTCTAACCATTTTGAAACGTTTATTAACAATAGAGATGATGCAAAACATTTTAAGAATTTAGCAGAGATACTTTACTATGAATTTGTCAATTTCAAAAGTCAATCATTTGAAATTACCTTTCATTTATTTTCGAATTTGATGTTACTATTAATACGAAATATATCAAATTCTAACAAGTTGGTAAACTCATTCAAAACGAATAAAATTGAGCAGATTCTATCGTACATCACCATTAACGCATTGGATGCTGATAAAATGAAAATCTCTAATTTGGCAAAAGAATTTTCGATGTCGGAAAATTATATTAGCAGTTATGTAAAGACACAATCGGGCATCTCCGTTCAACATCATATTATTCAAATAAAACTTAAAGCTGCCGAAAAATTACTTTCCAAAAGTAGCTATAACATAAATGAAATAGCCGACAAGTTAGGCTTCAACGATGCCAGTCATTTCAATAAATTCTTCAAAAAATACAAAGGGATGAGTCCAACAGCATTTCAAAAGAAAATTTAATGTTTAAATGCCTGTGTTTATTGAGGGGTTCATAAGGTGACGGCTACTTTATATGCGCTTAAAATTAACTGTTTTTATTCTAATTTGTCATGTTATACGCAAGTTTATACAAGGATTTATGCGTATACTATTTAATTTACACAATACAAATTTAATTAAAAATCTTACATATTAATAAAAAAGTTATACTATGTATTAGCGTCATTGGAAAATGCCACTGGAAGACCCCCTAGCCCCCTAAAGGGGGAACAGGGTAACCAGAGCGAAAGGTCTGGTTTTTTTTTGTGAGGAGTTAATTGATAATGATAAATCGAGATGGAAACGTTAAATAGGTACTCACTGCAATCTAGCACAAGTGGGGGAACTGATTGCAAATCCGCGCTATCGGGGTATTTTAAGATACTGTCCCAAGAAGTGTTATTTTTAATTAATCTTTGCGTTTTTTTTCTTTATTTCTTTTTCAAATCAATGCGGTTGCGGTTAAAAATGTTAAATAACAAAGCACTAATATTTTCAGTATTACTCGTATTACTAAAAAAACGTAAAAAGCATTTAAGTTTTTATCTCAAAGTATTCGTTTCTTGAGTAAGTTTATCCATTTTATCGGAATGGAGCATTTGAATATACAATGGATAATCAGCAAAGGATATTAAATAATCATTGTATTTCACACTTATAGAGAATCCGATTGTACTAACTTCTATTTTTTGGCCGTGGTCATTTGAACAAAAATAATCGTTATACCCATCCCCATTAAATTCGACTGTATCAATATGGTACTTTTTTACTTTATCAAAAGTGGTAATTTCAATAGTTGAAGTTTTGGAATTAATTTCAACACAAATACAATTATTATTGGCTATTTCCTCACCTGTTATGATATTGACAATTGTTCCATCATTGATATTTTCACCAATAATAAGGTCTTGGGCGTTGCTGCTTGTTCCTATTGCTAACAAAGCAATTATTACTAATTTTTTCATTTTTCATTTTTTTAAATACTGACATTGGACTAACTGATGTATTTACTCTAAACCTGTCCTACTAAGCAATTGTTTAACCTCAAAATTTAATTTTTATTGTACTTATATATACAATATCATATAATAATATTCCGCAACAATTATCATTCAATCAGTAGCCAAAACAACATAATTAATGACAATAATGTATATTTTTTTGCTTTTACTGTTTTGGTCTTTATTATACCGTATAGACAGAAGATGTATTAACAATCCTAAAATGCTGAGAAATGTTCAGACACAAGGTAATACCCCCGAATACAGAGCAAAACATTTACCGAGAAAGTTTATTTTATAGAGGGAGGGGCTGGCTCCTTCGCTAAAACAGTCCACTGTACTGTTTTTTTTACGCTCGACCCCCTAAAGGGGGACCTAGGTGTTGGGTGTTGGGATATTAAGGAAAGTACTTCTACTAAGCTTCTCGATACTCCCGAAAGCTTTCGGGATTGAATAGTAAAGCTGTCGCATTACTATTCAAAATCACTAGAAGTGACGGTTGTCGTTGCGGTGCGGGGTGTGGGGTTGCTGTACTGCGTTTTGAAGGCAATGTCGGAGTTTTGATGACGTTTTTTTGATTGTGAGTAGCCTTCGGTTGTTCATTTTTTGGTTTGATAAAAATATGCCTTCTTTTGACTTGTCTTTTAGGGGGGTGCGTGTTTGGTGCTCTGAGCCGTAGCCGTTGTTCAAACACTTATTCAAATAATGAACATCTTGTATGGTATTGTTTTGATTTTTAATTTTAGCAAACTAAAACTCACAAAATAATGCGTCCTAACTACTACTTTTCAATCCTTGTCCAGAAAATCAATAAAAAAGTGCTAAAAAGATTCGCTTTTCACTTTGAGAACTGGGCTTCTACTCTACTCCATTGGAAACTTCTTCAGTTCCTTATCCTTTCTGCTGCGCACTACAACTGCAATGTCTATAAAAGTACCGCTCGTATCCCTCTCAGTTCTTTTTCTCCTTAGCTCTTTCTGTTCCCTTTGGCTTACCCTATTTTACCCCAAAACTATTATTTTTTTAACCTCTACTTATGAATTATATTAAACACCTTTCAGGCTTTTTTGACAAGGCCTCGCTCGACGTGGAACTTAATCCCACTCACATTAGTCTTTATATCGCGATTTTCCAATTGTGGAATAAAAGTGGCTTCAAAAAATCGGTTCCTATTTCAAGAGAAGAACTGATGCGGATCAGTAAAATTGGTTCTAATGCTACCTATCACAAGTGTATCAAGGAATTGCATGAAAAGAACTATTTGAAGTACCTGCCTTCGCACAATCAGTATAAGGGCAGTCGCGTGGAAGTTATCCCATTGGAAACTTTTAAAGTGCCTCGTGAAAAGGTCGCCAGGCGGCGCAAGGCTAGTTCCTCATTTGAACTTGGTACTGAACAAGTTGCGAAACAAGCGCTGAACGAGACCTGTAAAAGCGCTGAACTTTTACCTTATATAAACTCTTTAAACTTTATAAACTTAGAAAACGGTGGCACGGTGCAAAAAGAGGATGAAGCTTATTCTCTTTTAAACAAAAATGAACCAGCAGCCCCAAAAAAGTTGCGTCCCAAAAAGGGTAGTTCCGGTGGTGGGTCCTCAGCTCCTCTTTGGGAAGATGTCCAGCATTTTTTTGTTGGGAATCATTTTCCGGCTATAGAAGCCCAAAAGTTTTTCAATCATTTCGAAAGCAATGGATGGCTTGTGGGCGGCAAGAGCCCCATGAAAGACTGGCAGGCTGCAGCACGGAACTGGATGCTTAACGCCGCACTTTATCAAACCAAAAATAATAGCCCAAAAGCTCAACATTTACACACCCCTAATACTAAAAACTATGACGAACCTTTGTAAAACAATACCCGATACCTACGAAATACGCGATGGCCACAAGGTCTATGATTTTGATCAATGTTTGGATTATATCAGCTATCAAGGCAAGATCCTTTATGGACAATCCTTTCGGATTGAGAATGTGGACTTGCCTGTAGTGAGCCAATTGCTGGCTTATATGATTCAAGATGAGGCCGCAGCAAAGGCCATGCATATCGATTTGAAAAAGGGGCTGTTGCTAACTGGTCCGATAGGTTGCGGGAAGACTTCGCTGTTGCATTTGATGAAGGCTTTTGGGAGTCCGACGGGATTTTATAAGATTAAGACCTGTCGGGAAGTTTCGTTTGAGTTTTCGAAAAACGGGTTTGCTGCTTTGACTCCCTACACCCAAAAGCAAGGCCATCAACTTCGGTTGCCGGGTTATTGTTTTGATGATTTGGGCGCTGAGCAGCAGATTAAGCATTATGGCAACGAGTGCAATGTTTTGGGTGAGATTTTGCTGAGTCGCTATGACCATTTTATAGCTCAGGGCTGTGTTACTCATCTTACCACTAACCTCTCGGCTACTGAGATTGAACAGTATTACGGCAACCGGGTTCGTTCGCGGATGCGGGAGATGTTTAACTTGATCAGCTTTAGTGCTGGGTCGAGGGATAAGAGATGAGAAACGAGGTACGAAGGACGAGGTACGAGGTATGAGGTATGAGGGTTGGGACGCGGATGACGCGGATTAGACGGATTGTTAATTTTTTAAGTGTTACTAGTGAGGCGATTTGCGCGGATTTGTGTCGGCCCCATCTAAAGATGTGGCTTGAAGGAATGATTTAAGCTTGGGGACTGAAGGTTGGAGGAGGTTTGGGACGCGGATCAAACGGATTTTTATTTTATTAAGTGTTACTAGTGAGGCGATTTGCGCGGATCTGGTTCTGCCCCATCTCCCTCTTTATAACAATTGGGTTTGTAATGACAACGAAATTGATGTTGGTGTTTTTTTATAAAAAAAACGCTGAAATGAGGAAAACCGTAAAATAGTAGATTTACATAAGACTACATTTGAATATTGTTTAATCTAAATCTTACTTTAAAATGAAAAAATTGACTATTGCCCTAATTATTATTACCTTATTTATTCCGAAACAATCGAATGCACAAAATAACAATGCAGCGGCGGCAGTTGCCGTTGGAGCAGGTCTTTTAGCTATTGGAGCGGGGATTGCTGCTGTTGAAAATATGAAAGAAAGTGCTGAATTGACTGCTACCCAATGGGTTTTAGCTAATCATCCTGAATTGAATAGTTTTTCCTTGAAAACCCTCGACTTTAATGGCAAAAAAGCGAAAGATATGTCAGCAACGTCCGTTATTTCTTTTAAAATACAAGAATTTAGTCCAACAGATAACCCAACGCTTGATGGTAAAAAGCAGGTATTGCTTGCTTTTACTAGTTATGGTTGGATTAGTGATCAAGGCATCGACTTTAACAAAGTGCAATGGTACTTAATTGACAGTACCGAGTGGTTAAATATGATGGTCGCATATGTTAAAGTTGCATCAAAAGAAAAAAGCGACACCATTCTTAAGGAAGCATTGACTAATGGTGTAGTTGTCAATAAAGCTTTAAAACCAAAAGGTGGAAAGGAAATTCCTTTTTTTAAATTGGAAGGAGATATGTACTTAGTTGCCGATTATTCTTCCGAAATGAAATTGGTCTATAATGAAAAAACATTAGGGATATTTTTAAAAAATACTAGGAATTTAGTTCAAATGGGAAGAGATGCTGTTATAAATACTCATGAGTTCTTTTTTGCGAAAAATTAAGTTTTAGGTTTAATGAGCAGCTCCATATTTTAAACACCCTGTTAAAGCATATACTTAGATGAACGTAACTTTTCAAAATGAGGGAACCTTATAGTAGGATGGTTTAGCTTTGTTATGTATTTTGTTAACAAAGTCTTATTTGTAGTAATTTTATTAATGTTGAATTTGATTAAATTTGGTTATTAAATATTGTGAACTACTTTATTTTAATTTAACAAAATCATCGTCCTATATGATACAGGTTTTATGTGCCATAATATATATAGATACTAAAATTCTAGTAGCTCAGCGAAGCGAAAAAATGAAGTTGCCTTTAAAATGGGAATTTCCTGGTGGTAAATTAGAAGAAAATGAGAGCGAAATAGATTGTATTAAAAGAGAAATCAAAGAAGAAATCAATATTGAAATTGAAATTCTAAGAAGATTACCAAGTAGTGATTATGACTATGGAACTTTTAAAATTAAATTGATACCCTACTTAGCTAATTATATTTCAGGTGATATTCAATTATCTGAACATAATGATTACAGGCTATTAGACAAATCAGAATTATTGAATTTAGATTGGGCGGAGGCAGACATTCCAATTGTTGAAGAATTTTTAAAACTAGGATTATGAATCAAGGATTGTATGAGGAATTAGTTACCAAACTAATCAACTTTAAAATAAACGAATTAGAAAAAGATACTTTTCAAGTAAAGAAAATTCCAATTGACAAAGCTGAGGCAGCCCAAATATTATCCCAACATATTGGAAAAACAATCAGACATGCTTTTACTTTAATTAAGGGTGAAGATATAATAGAAACTCAGATAGAAATTGCTAATAAGATTATTTTATTTCTTAAAGAAGAATTAAAAAAAGAAGAGTTTGAAGATGATTTAATTGAAACAGAAGGTAAAATATTAAAAGCCGTTTTTACTAAAGTAGATGCTCATTTCAACGATTTAGATTTACATTTAAAAGAAATTACTCCTTATACCCGATTGATTCATAGCGAACTTTTTACAGGAGGAAATTCAGGAATTACACTTGAAAGTGAATTAAGGAAAGAGATTTTATCATCTGATGAAATCGACTTGCTGGTTTCTTTTATTAAATGGAAAGGAATCAGAATTCTTGAACCAGAGCTAAAAGAATTTACTGAAAGAGGTGGAAAACTTAGAGTAATTACCACAACCTATATTGGAGCAACAGATGCAAAAGCAGTTGAGTTTTTATCCTCTTTAAAAAATACAGAAGTAAAAGTATCCTACAATACCGGCAATGAAAGACTTCACGCCAAAGCTTATTTGTTTCAGAGAAAGACTGGATTTCACACCGGATATATTGGCTCTTCCAATTTTTCACGTTCCGCTTTAACTGATGGGTTAGAATGGAATTTAAAAATAACCACTAAAGAAGTTGGGCATATTATTGACAAGTTCAAGAAAACATTTGAGGCGTATTGGCAGAATTCAGAGTTTGAGACCTTTGATAAAAATAAGCATTCTGAAAAATTAGTTGATGCCTTAAAACAAGGAAAATTTTCAAAAGAATATGCTTTTACTACTGCCAATTTTGACATTAACCCCTTTCATTATCAAAATGAAATACTTGAAAAATTAGAAGTTGAAAGAACAGTACACAATAGATATAAAAACCTTGTAGTTGCTGCAACTGGAACTGGAAAAACTGTAATTTCTGCATTTGATTATAAGAATTTCAGAAGTAATAATACTTCATCAAAGTTGCTTTTTGTTGCTCATAGAAAGGAAATTTTGCAACAAGCAAAAGCTACTTTTCAAGGCGTTTTAAAAGACAATAATTTTGGCGATTTATGGGTTGACGGGATCGAGCCAAACAGCAATGAATATGTTTTCGCTTCGGTTCAAACTTTAAATAATAGATTAAAAGACCTTAAATTAACACCTGAATATTACGACTTTATAATCGTTGATGAAGTTCATCATATTTCGGCTTCCACTTATCGCCCAATAATTAACTATTTCAAACCTAAAGTACTTTTGGGCTTAACTGCAACTCCAGAAAGAATGGACGGTGAAAACATATTGGAAGATTTCTGTAATCGTATCGCTGCTGAAATTAGACTCCCTGAAGCATTGAATCAAAAATTATTAAGTCCATTTCAATATTTTGGAATAACTGACAATATCGATTTAACTAATGTAAAATGGGAAAAAGGAAGGTATGTAGCAAGCGAATTGTCAAGTATTTATACTAAAAACAATGTCCGTGTAGGTGAAATAATTTCTAATATTGATAAATATACAAATGATATAAATGATGTTCGAGCCATTGGATATTGTGTAACCATAGAACATGCTACTTTTATGAAAGAAAAATTCTGTTTGGCAGGATTGAAAGCAGAATGTTTAACCTCGATAAACTCCCGTGAACGCGATAGCATTAGGGAACAATTTAGAAAAAAAGAATTCAATTATTTATTTGTAGTTGATATTTTTAATGAAGGAGTTGATATACCGGAAATTGATACCGTTTTGTTTTTGAGACCTACTGAAAGTTTAACGGTTTTTCTTCAACAATTAGGTCGTGGATTACGATTAGCCGACGGAAAAGATTGTTTGACTGTGCTGGATTTCGTTGGTAATTCAAGACCCGAATATGATTTTGAGAGTAAGTTTAGAGCCTTAATAGGAAAAACATCTACCTCTGTTCAAAAAGAAATTGAAGATGATTTTCCACATTTACCATTAGGTTGTTCCATTGTATTGGAGAAAAAGACTAAAGAAACCATTCTAGAAAACATTAGAAAAGCGACATCATTAAATGTCAATCAAATAATAACTAAAATCAGGAATTTTCAACATCAAACCACTTTGCCTCTAACATTGTATAATTTCATTGAATTAAATCATATTTCAATTGAAAGTATTTATAAAAAAGATAGTTGGGCACGCTTATGTCATAGAGCTGGAGTACTTGAAGATTTTGAAAACACAAATGAAAAGCAAATATATTCAGCTATCAGTAATAAATGGTTATCAACCAATTCTACTAGTTATTTCAATTTCATTTTAAAGATTGCAAAACAAGGTTTCAATATTAAAATTAATGATTTTGATGAAAATCAAAAGACTATGTTGTTGATGTTGCATTATGATGTATGGCAAAATGCAGGAGGATTTGATTCTTTGGAGAAAAGTATCATTCAAATAGGGAAAAATAAAACTCTTGTTAAGGAGATTATTGAAGTTTTAGAGATACTAATTGATAAAATTGGATTTAAAGAAATTGATATTGAATTGCCTTATAAGCAACCTTTAAAATTACATTCTCGATACACCAGAGATCAAATATTAGCTGCTTTTGGTTTAAGTACGTTTGATAAAAAGTCTTCTAATCGAGAAGGTGCTGCCGAAAATAAGAGATTAAATACTGAAATACTTTTTATCAATTTGATTAAATCTGAAGAAAATTTTTCTCCAACCACTATGTATGATGATTATGCAATAAGTGAAACATTATTTCACTGGCAATCTCATAATGCCTATGGTCCAGAAACAACAAAAGGATTATCGTATATTAATCATAAAGAAAACGATAAAAAGATATTACTGTTTGTTAGAGAAAAAGGGAAAGATGAAAATGGAAATACTCTTGGTTATGTCTTTATAGGTGAAGGTTCTTTTATAGATACTGAAGGCTCAAAACCAATGAGTATTAAATGGGAACTAAATGAACCGATACCCAATTATCTTTGGAAAGAATCGGCAAAAATGTCTGTGGGATAGTGATTTTTATAAGTTCATATTTTAACTAGTAAATTAATTTTCAGTAATAAACCGGAAAAGCATAATGAGATTATGAATGAAACTTTTATTAATATCAGTAAGATAATTGAAAGAGATAGTAAATCTACAACATACAAATATGCCTTATTAAGGGGAACTATTGACATCATTCAAGATAATTCACCATATATTTCGTTTGTTGAAAATCGTGTTCAAATACCTACTGGGCTACTTATTGAAAAATGGTTGATGTACTATTATCCGATTTTGCAATCCCAAATTTCAATCCCTCAAATTAAAGGAGAAACTAATTTAGCTTTCAGCAATCAACTAAGTAAATTAATCTTTGATTACGAAGCTCGGGGAGGTTTTTCTGCATTTTACAACGACCTTAAGAATAAGGGAATCCCTGACGATTTACAGAGTGATTTTTTTGAACTAGTTAAAAAGCTAAGAAATACGATTACAACTATGCCAATGAAGTTTATCGGACGTTCTATTACTAATGGTTTTTATTCTATCTTCAATTATGAAAATCAAACACTCGGAAGACATTCAAATATTGATATTGAGACATTGATTAAAGATTTTGGTACATTTTCAATTCCTTTTGAGTATTATGAAGCATTTAAAATTTTAGGTAGTTTTATAAATGGACAAGATTCCATCCTTTTTAAATGGGCTGAATTTTCAGTTAATGCTTCAGGAAATAATTTATCTGTTCACAAAGTACTAAATGAGGTTTTAAAGAGTCCTATAACACTCAGAGAGATAAAAGAATCTAAGAAATTATATAAAGATATTCTTCAAAAAGAAGGGAATGTATATTGCGTTTGGACAGGTAGAAAAATTACAAACTACGACATTGACCATTTGATTCCTTTTTCAGTTTGGAAAAATAACGACCTTTGGAATCTGCTTCCGTCAGACTCTAGAATTAATAATCAAAAGCGAGATAAAATTCCAACTCCTGAAATTATTGAAAAGCAAAAAAATCTCATACTTGATTATTGGGGAATTATATTTGAAAGTCAATCTAAACGATTCCAAAAAGAGATCCAAGTAGCACTTTTAGGGAATCATTCTTTTGAATCTTGGAAAAGTATTGGGATTTCACAATTGCAAAATAGTTGTAATTATTTAATTGAAAATAGAGGTTTTGAAGCGTGGACAATTTAAAATCAAACTCAAATAGTCATTTGACCGCAATAGAAAGAACTTCTCTTTCCTATCCAGCACGGATTTTACTCAATAAAAAAAAGATTATTGGCAAACTACTTGATTTTGGTTGTGGCATAGGTAAAGATGTGGAATTATTGCAACAGAAAGGGTATGATATTGCTGGATATGACCCTTATTATTTTCCTGAATTTCCAACAGAAAAATTCGATACTATTTTGTGTTTTTATGTATTGAATGTTTTACTTCCAGAAGAACAAGCGGAGGTTTTAATGAATGTTTCTCATCTTTTGAAACCTAACGGCAAAGCGTATTTTGCTGTTCGAAGGGATATTCAATACGAAGGATTTCGGATTCATAAAGTTCATAAAAAAGAAACGTATCAATGTATTATCAAGTTGGGGTATTTGTCTGTTTTTAAGAATGAGAACTGTGAGTTATACGAATATGAACATTACACTACTTTACACAAAGGAAAAGCTGATGTAAGTCCGTTTCTAGTTGGTGACGAAACTAGGGAGCTACTAGTTGAAACGGCTACTGTGTTTTCCTTTTATGATAAGTTTCCTGTTTCTGAAGGGCATTCTTTAGTTGTCCCGAAACGGTTGGTTTCCAATTATTTTGATTTGACTTTGAAAGAGCAAACCGCTTGTTGGATTGTTGTTAATAAAGTAAAAGCTATTCTTCAAGAAAAATATAATCCTGATGGCTTTAATGTTGGAATAAATATAAATGAAGAGGCTGGGCAAACCATTTCGCATTGTCATATTCACGTAATACCAAGATATAAAGGGGATGTTGAGAATCCGAGAGGTGGGATTCGGGGAGTGATACCGAGTAAGAAGGAGTATTGAAAAGAGGGTAAACTAAATTTTCCTATTTTTAACCCATAGCAAAATCAATCCTATGTGCTTTCATACCCAACTTACCGAAGCTCTCCCTAAAATCGAAAAGAGGTTTGCCGCTACCATGGAGCAACCTAGTTTATTTCAACCTCAAAATCACATCAACGGTTTTGGCTTTCCGAAAACCCCAGTGATTGTAGACACTGCACCTGAAATCATAACGCACTACCATTGGGGTTTAATTCCCGCCTGGGCCAAAGAGGAATCCATAAGGTCCTACACGCTTAATGCCAAGATAGAAACCCTAAGCGAGAAACCTTCCTTTAAGAACTCGGTTCAAAAACGCTGTTTGGTCCTTGCCAACGGTTTTTATGAATGGCAATGGCTGGATCCTAAAGGCAAACACAAACAGCAATACCGAATCGGTTTGCCGGAACAAGAATTATTTGCTTTGGCGGGTCTGTATTCGCAATGGGTCGATACCACTACTGGCGAAATCCGAAACACCTATACCCTACTCACCACCGAAGCCAATGCGCTTATGGCGGAAATTCATAATAACAAAAAAAGAATGCCTGTGGTATTGCATCAAGAAGACGAGCACAAATGGCTGCAAGGAGAAGCTGTGGAGCATTTTGCTTTTCCTTATTCAGTCGATTTAATAGCCAGTCGGCTTTAGTACGATGGTATTGGCCCCGCTAAAGCAGGGATTTTTTTGACCGCAGATGACGCTGATTGCCGCAGATTATTTGACCCCGCTATAGCAATGTCTTTTTTTTTCGCCACAGATGACGCTGATTTAACGGATGAGCACGGATTTTTTGCACCGCTAAAGCTGTGCTTGTATTGACCGCAGATGACGCTGATTATCGCTGATGGATTGTGTGAAAAATTAATCGTATTTATCCCCGCTAAAGCAGGGATTTTTTTTGACCGCAGATGACGCTGATTACCGCAGATTATTTGACCCCGCTAAAGCGGTGTCTTTTTTTCGACACAGATGACACAGATTCAACGGATGAGCACGGATTTTTTGCCCCGCTAAAGCAGTGCTAAGTATTGACCTCAGATGACGCTGATTGCCGCAGATTTTTTGGCCACGAATTGCACAGATTGGCACGGATTTGTTTTTATAAATAGAATTACACGAATTTTTTTGCCCCATCTAAAGATGTGACACAGGGTACTAATTTAATCTCTGGGGATGGATGATGCCAAGCGCTTTGTAAGAAGTTGGAGGTTGTCGATTATCGGTTAACTGGTTAATTGGTTAGGAAAAGGTTAATTGGTTAAGTGCTATACTAGGCCTGTGCGCCGGCTGGCTCCTTCGCTAAAACAGTCCACTGGACTGTTTTTTAATGCTCGGCCCGGTTGAAAAAATAATGATTATGGATGATTTGTTTTTGTGAAAGTAGAGAAAATACTGAGGGGTGCTTTTGACTCCTCAGCATAGAATCATTTTTTAGATTTAATTTTTGACGAGTTTATACGTGTAATTACCAGCGTCGTTCAGCATCAGTGAGACTGTATAATTACCGTCGGCAGCAAGTTTAAGATTGTCTCCGTCTCGTTTCAAAACGCCGTCACCTTTGGTGTCGCCGAGATTGATATTCCAGTTACTATTGGCACGGAATTTAAATTCACCATCTTTGAGATTAAGGGTAATTTTCCACGTCTTGCTCGCCTCATCGTAGGTCATCGGTTGGTCAGAATCCCAATTATTCGGCGTTGCGGTGCCGATAATGCCCCATTTGGGGGTTGGAATCGTTTTGCCAATAGCAAGCGTAGCCATTTTGTCACCAATTTCAGAGGGTGGATTACAACCACAGTTTGAAAAAACAGCGACAAATACATCTTCTGTTGGTAAATAAACGGATTGGGTCAAAAAACCAGGAATAGCGCCACCATGTCCAATAGTCGGGCTTCCTTGAATATCTCCCAAAAACCAACCATAGCCATACTCCGTTTCTTTACCGTCGGTCAATTTATATTTCGTAAAGGCTTTGTCGAGACTTTCTCTTTTGACCAATTTATAACCATGAACGGCTTGATGCCACTTGAATAAATCTTCGACAGTAGATTGAATCGAACCCCCCGAATAAGGTAGGTTCATGTTCATATAGGGGGCATTTATAAAACCTGTGCTATCTTTTTCATAAGCACCCGCCCTATTTTTGACAATTTTAGAGTCGCTACCAAAGAGTGACTGCGTCATACCAAGTGGCTTAAAAAAATTTTCTTCAATATATTGAGGATAAGTTTTACCCGATACTTTTTCGATGATATAACCCAGCAAAAAATAGCCCGAATTGTTGTAATTCCATTTAGTACCAGGGGCAAATTCGATTGGCTCGTTTTTGAAAAAGTCAATCAATTCTGTTGGTTTCAAATCCAGCGTCATTGTTTTATCAAAATCTTTCATGCCCGTATAACTCTGAATACCTGATGTATGTGTGAGCAAATGTTCAATCGTGATTTTATGCCCATGCGTAGGGTAATCGGGAATAAATTTGGTGATTTCGTCTTGCAAACTCAGTTTACCTTGCTCCATCAATTGCAGTATTGCCACCGCAGTAAATTGCTTGGTGATAGAGCCAATTCTGAAAACATTATCTACCTGCATCGGAATATTATACTCCAAATTAGCCATACCAAAGGCTTTTTTATAGACAATTTGACCCTTTCTTGCGACCAAAGCCGTTGCTCCAGTTTCATTGGTTTTGTATTGCTCTGACAATAGTTTGTTAAAGTCGGCGAAGAGTTGCTTATCGTCTTTTTGTTGAGCGAAAGCAACGTTGAATAAAAACCCAAAAGCGAGGAGTAAAATTGATTTTTTCATTTTTATAAATTATTTATATTGTAAAGTTCCCATTTTGGTGTGACGTTTTTAAGCTGACGCATAACTTCTTTATAAGCTGATAAAATTACCGGTTTTTGTACCCTAATGGCATGTTATATACACTTTTTTGGCAGTATTTATGCGAATCATTTTATTTTAAAGTAGACAAATGTAATTAAAAATCCTACCCCTCAACAGGAAAGTTATCAGCGCTGGGGTTTTAACAGGTTCGCAGTGACGTTTTGATAAAAATTTGAATAGCAATGACTTATGAAAACACACCTCCAGTCCCTGTAAAGAAAAGAGTTAAAAACACTACCATTCAGAATAGTGTTAGAGGTTGGGAGTTTGAAAAAGGGTAATAGGTTAAGTGCTATACTAGGCATGCGCGCCGGCTGGCTCCTTCGCTAAAACAGTCCACTGGACTGTTTTTTAACGCTCGGCCCGGTTATAGGTTTGAAGTTAGAAGTTAGAAGTTTTTATATCCTCAAGCGGTGATAAAACCTTTATTACACCGCAAATATACGGTGATAAGTCAAAAAAATTGGCGCATTTTATTCTATTTGCGGTAAATAAGCTTTATATTTACCGCAAAAATGCGGTAATTATGTATATTCATCAAAAAAAAGACTGGCCAAAATTTAGTTGGAATGCAACAATAATTACTCCATTACTTGGAGAAGTTAGACATCGACAAGGTAAAATACTTGGTATGATGCAAGGACTTGGTTTTCGAATGCAAGAGGTAACTTTGCTTAATACATTAACCTTGGACGTCCTAAAATCAAGTGAAATTGAAGGAGAACAACTGAATCCTGAGCAGGTTCGTTCTTCAATTGCAAGACGTTTGGGCATAGCAATTGCTGGTGCTGTTCCTACTGATCGCCATGTAGAAGGAGTTGTAGAAATGTTATTGGATGCTACACAGCATTATGATACCCCTTTGAGCGAGGAGCGTTTGTTTGGATGGCATGCTGCCCTTTTTCCAACTGGACACAGTGGAATATATAAAATAAATACTGCTGCTTGGCGTAACGATACCATACAAGTAACTTCTGGACCAATGGGAAAAGAAACGGTACATTTTGAAGCACCGAGCGCAGACAAAGTTCCACCAGAAATGAAAGCCTTTTTAACATGGTTCAATACCTATCAAGATATTGATCCTGTACTAAAAGCTGCCTTTGCTCATTTGTGGTTTGTTACCATACATCCATTTGAAGATGGCAACGGACGCATCACAAGAGCCTTAACCGATATGCAATTGGCTCGTGCCGACCAAAGCAAACAACGCTTTTATTCGATGTCTGCCCAAATTCAAGCGGAACGCAACAGCTATTATGACATATTGGAAACTACTCAAAAAGGTGATTTGGATATTACCCCATGGTTACACTGGTTTTTGGAATGCTTATTGCATTCAATGACACAAACCGATGAAACTATTGCTTTAACTTTAAAACGGGCTCAATTTTGGGAAACACATCGTGGTGTTGATTTTAACTCCCGCCAACACAAAATACTGCAATTGTTGTTGGATGATTTTTTTGGTAAACTTACAGTTTCAAAATATGCCAAAATCACTAAAGTTTCTACGGATACCTCACTTAGAGATATTCAAGATTTAATAAGTAAAGGCATCTTAGAACAAGTAGGAAGTGGTAGGAGTACATTTTATGTTATGAATTAGGGGTTACCCACCCCCATAAAGTGGAGTTGGTTATCGGTTATTGGTTAACTGGTTAGGAAAAGGTTAATTGGTTAAGTGGTTAAGTGCTGTACTAGGCCTGTGCGCCGGCTGGCTCCTTCGCTAAAACAATCCACTGGACTGTTTCTTAACGCTCGGCCCGGTTAGAGGTTGCCCCCCGCCCCCCTAAAGGGGGAGTTGGTCATCGGTTATCAGTTAATTGGCAAGGAAATCGTGTAGCTTCCAAGCTTGTATATGTATGATTCCGTTGCTTATAGGCATTACTAGGTCGTCTAATGACACCACTATTTTTGGATAATTATCACTAATGGCCTCTAAAGAGGCGTACTCTCGTTTTATGGTAGCTTCGTCAATTAACAAATAAGCAGATTGAACATACAGCTTTTGGTCTGCTTTTGTAGCTACAAAATCTACCTCTTTATTTGGCATTACTCCGACATACACTTCATAACCCGATCGGCGCAGTTCCAAATAAATCAGGTTTTCTAATTGATACCCTATTCCATATCCAAAACCAGCGTACAAGTAATTTTTGTATGCCAAATCATTGCAATAATATTTCACATTTCCTGCAATGGTGTCCTTCCCCTTGATATCAAAACGCTCTGCTTTGTGCAGTAAAAAGGTATCTTCGATATATCCAATATAATTTGCGATGGTATCGTAAGTTGTTTTTCGACCTTTACTTTTCAAATAGTTTGTCACGTTGTTTATGGATAGTAAATTAGCCGCATTATTAACCAAGTAAATAAAAATTTCTTCCAATAATTTTGGGTCTTTTATAGCGTGTCGCTGAATGACATCACGAAGCAAAACCGTGTCTTTTACCGAGGCTACATAATGCCTTTTGTTTTCTTCGTTTGGTAAAACAAAAAGTTCTGGTAAACCACCAGTTTGCATATATTTTAAATAGGTTTCTTTATTTATTTCTTGCTTTGTAATACCCGAAAACTCTTTGAAACTGAAGGGGAATATTTCAAAATTTACATACCTGCCAGAGAGTAAAGTGGCTAATTCGCCCGAAAGCATTTTTGAATTTGAACCGCTGATAAATACCTCATAACTTCCTGTAAAATCTTGGGAATAGGAGTTTACAAGCCTTTCCCATTGCACAATATTCTGAATTTCATCCAAAAACAAGTAGATTTTCCCCTGAGGTTTTAAAGTCAATTGATAGTGTTTTATCAATTGTTCTAAATCGGTATAATGGTTTACAAAATCAAAATCGATATACTCTTTGTTTAAATAAAAAATGTTATGCGGATGCACACCACTATTTATTAAGTCGTTAGCAATTTGCCGTAAAATATAACTTTTACCAGTACGTCTTTGCCCCACTATCACTTTTACCAATTTATTATGACAATACCCACGAATGGCATTGAGATAATCGGTGCGTAAAAAACCTTGTTGTGGCACATTGCCATTCCAAAAGTTGTATTTAGCTAAAGAGTTGAATTTTTCTTCCATACTAGAAAATTTTATACAAAAATAGCTTTTATTCTTTTATAGACGAATAAAAATGATGTTTATTTTTTGATGGCGGTTGTGGGTTTTCGGTTACCCCCCAGCCCCCTAAAGGGGGAGTTGGTTATCGGTTAACTGGTTAATTGGTTAATTGGTTAATTGGTTAATCGGTTAATTGTTTAGGGTTTGTGGTTTAGGGTTTAGGGTTTGGGGTTGAGGGTTTGGGGTTTGGGGTTTTGGGTTTGGGGTTTTGGGTTTGGGGTTTAGGGTTTGGGGTTTAGGGTTTGTGGTTTAGGGTTTGTGGTTTGGGGTTTGGGTTGATTATTCTTTACCAAAATTATTGTATAGCTCCTCGTAAGCGCTTGGGGTGTCTACATCTATCAGGTTGGTATCGGCTGGCATTACATACAAGTCGTTTTGGGCGGCTAGGAGGATTTCTTTGACTCCCTGGTCTTGGTGGAGTTGGCTGAGTTTATCAAAATATAGGGCATCGAAAAGTGCGGGCACGCTTGGCTTATTGTTGGTCTCGGAAGTGGTACGGTTATAATCGATTCTTAGGATTGACAAAATTCTATAATAACAAGGATTATTATTTTAGTATTTTGTCTTTTTTTACAATAACAACTTATCTTATTATTATTTTTGCTTGTTTTTAAGAATAAGGATTGTATTTGTTTTAAATAAAAGAAGTCTATGACAAAATCTTTCTTTATCATAGACAGTTATCATTTTCCAAAACTGTTATATATTTTCTCATACTCCATTTGTGTGTCTACATCTCTCAGGTTGGTATCGGCAGGCATTACATACAGGTCGTTTTGGGCGGCTAGGAGGATTTCTTTGGCTCCCTGGTCTTGGTGGAGTTGGCTGAGTTTATCAAAATATAGGGCATCGAAAAGTGCGGGCACGCTTGGCTTATTGTTGGTTTCGGAAGCGATGATCTTGGCTTCTTTTTGCACATAGTGGTCTATTAACCGATTGTAGTAGTCCGAGGTAACTAAGGGTTGGTCGGCCAAGGTTATGAGAATGGCGTCGCACTGCTGTTGGTTTTGTTTTATATAATTCACTCCCGCTGCTATGGAATTACCGAGTCCGTTTTTCCAGTTTGTATTTTCAATAATTTGAACTTGGTAGTGCGCAATGGTGGGCGTTATTTGGTTGGCTTGGGCACCCAAAACCACGTAAACCGCATTCCCTTTGGATTGGATGGCCTGCTCAATAGCATTGCCCAAAAGGGTGGTGTTTTTCCAAGGCAATAGCTGCTTGATGCTATTCATCCTTTTGGATTCGCCTGCGGCAAGGATTAGGAGGGCGATTTTCATGGGAGGTTAGAGGTTAGAGGTTAGAGGTTAGAGGTTAGAGGTTAGAGGTTAGAGGTTAGAGGTTGGAAAAGGGTTAACTGGTTAATCGGTTAATTGGTTAGGGGTATCGGTTGTCGGTTGTCGGTTGTCTGTTATCGGTTGTCGGTTATCTGTTATCTGTTTTCTGTTTTCTGCTACCTGCTTTCTGCAATCTGAAACCTGCAATCTGAATCCTGCTAACTGCTAACTGAACGACTTTTGTTTTTCATGAAATCGGGGGTTTGTTGTCGGGTTAGTGAGAGTATTTCGGAACAAATGGATAGGGCGATTTCTTGTGGGGTTTCGGCGCCGATATTAAGTCCCGCCGGGCCGTGGATTTTTTCTAAGAACTCCTCCTCCAGTTCGGGAAAATGCTCTAGCAAATCATTGGTTAGTTTTTGGCCTCTTTTCTTAGCTCCTACTACCCCTAAATAAGCGGGTTGCGTGTCTTTCAGGGCGATCAAGTACTGCAAGTCGCGGGCATAACTGTGGGTCATCAAAACAATAGCGGTCTGCTGGTTTACCTCATTCCCTTGCAGCTCGTTGGGCTCCCATTTGTGAAGTTGGTGGAGGCCCGGAAAATCTACTTTGGTCTTTGGACTGGCAGCACTGGCCACAAGAACTACTTCCCAGCCTAAAATCGATGCCATCAAACACAGTTGCACCGCATCGTGCTCGGCACCCACAATCAGCAATCTAAAACAAGGCTGCAACCGTTGTTCGAAAACCAGTGCAGGACTACTCCCCTTGGCTTCCCTATTTGCTGTTTTTGAAAATCCAAACACCTTGCCGGTATCGAAGGTTATCCTAGAACCATAATTGTCATGGACTCCTTCTTGTTTGGCATAGCTTGATTGTATTTGGAATGCTTTTCGTTGTTCGAGTGTTTTTTCGAATTCCTGTATCAACTCCTCATCAGGATTGAAAGGTTCTATCAAGATATACAAAGTACCTTCGCAACCCAAGCGGTAGCGGCCGTCATAGGTCATCATTTTGGGTTGGTTCGTCCGGAATACGGATTCGGATTGCTTGAGGATTTCTTTTTCGACACAGCCACCACTGATCGCGCCCGTCATTGTGCCGTCTTCAAGAAATAGCATTCGCACTCCCGGCTTTCGGTAGGAAGAGCCTTCTAAGGCTACCAATGTGGCCATTACTGTTTTTACCCCTTTTGCATTGGCTTTTTTAAAGCTGTTGATGCAGTTTTTGAACTCGAAGGTCATTTTTAGTTAATTTGTTGATGCAATTGGTGTTTTTTGGCAGCCAAAATCTGTTGGCCATTTCATCCCAAATGTAACCAACTTCAGTGACTTTGTCAAGTGATTGGTGTTTTTTAGGTTTTACGGTTGTTTGTGTGGAAGACAACAGTTTTAAACCATTAAGAAAATTAAGATTTAAAGTGGTCCGGTTGTAGGTTGGAGACAAGCCGCGTTTGAAACGCTACAAATTGTTTGCTAATTTAAGTAGGTACTCGTCGCAGACGAGCAGTCAATTTCATTAAGTTAAGTTTTGTTTTTCTCGCGAAGGCGCAAAGACACAAAATTTAAAACCTTTTTTTATGCGGCTTTGTGACTTTGCGAGAACTATATTTTGTAAAATCTTTGCAAGAAATCTTTAACTTAATGACATTGGAGTAGCAGTAGCTGGAGAGTTTAATAAAAAAGTAATCACATTTTTTAATAAAACAATCGAACAGTCTGTCTATTTAGATAGATTTCCTAAAGGAAAAATTAAAACCTAAATGTTATAACTATTTCATACAATCGATATTAAATTTAGTAACTTTGGGTGGGGGTTTAAAAAAACCTAATGTTTAAACACGAATCACTAAAAGTTTGTTCGATTTTGAATGTCTTTTGGTAAAGATTAGTTCGGACTGAAGTTACCCTCTAAAGCCATTGGATTGTATTAAAAACATATATAATGAAGCAGAAAATAAGTTTTAAGCTGAACCGAGAATCGGTGACTGTCGCGGTGGATGGAACCGAATCTCTTTTGACTGTCTTGAGAGAATATCTCGATCTAACGGGGACCAAATTTGGTTGTGGATTGGGCGAATGCGGTGCTTGTACCGTCTTGATTGACAAAAAAGCGGTGCGTTCGTGTATGGTTGCTGTAGAAGATGTTGCGGGAAAAGAGATTCTCTCAATAGAAGGACTAAGCTCGAATGGTAGCCTACACCCTATTCAAAAAGCCTTTGTAACTCACGATGCGATGCAATGTGGTTTTTGTACCTCGGGTATGATTATGAATGCGTATAGCTTGTTGCTGCGGAATCCGAAACCGAGTCGTACCGAAATCATCAACGGTATGGAAGAAAATTTATGTCGATGTGGTTCGTACAATCGCATTGTAGACGCTATTGAAACTGCTGCCGCAGCAATGAATCCAAAAACGAAGTTATGAAACCAACGACAACAAACGAAATAACCAGCAGCGCTATGGCTACGGAACTGCTGAATAGCCGACGTGATTTTTTGAAAAAATTAGGTGGCGGCATCATTGTTACTTTTACCATCGGGAAATTGTCCATCCTAGACGGTTGGGCGAATAATCCGGAGGCCGAAGTATTGAACTTTAATGCCTATTTGAGGGTGAAAGAAGATGGCCGAGTGGATTGCTATACCGGAAAAATTGAAATGGGACAAGGCGTTGGCACTTCGCTAGCCCAAGCGGTAGCCGAAGAATTGGAAGTTTCTATTTACTCCATTGATATGGTCATGGGCGATACCGAATTGTGTCCTTATGATGATGGTACTTGGGGTTCGCTGACCACTCGTTTTGCCGATCCTCCTTTGCGCACTGCGGCTGCCGAAGCCAGAATCATCTTGGTTGGTCTTGCTGCCGAACAGTTGAAAGTAGCGCCAGAATTACTTGAGGTAAAAGAAGGAGTGGTTTATGTAAAAAATAATCCTTCGAAAAAAATCTCCTATGGAGCGCTTACCAAAGGTCAGAAGATTATTGAAACCCTAAAAGACAAACCGGCTCTCAAAAAAGCCAAAGATTTTAAAGTAGTCGGCAAATCCATCGTTCGATTGGATGCAGAGGCCAAGGTTACCGGAAAAGCAAAATACAGTGGGGATATTAAATTGCCCGGTATGGTCTACGCCAGCATCGTGAGGCCTGCTGTTTTTGGTTCTAAAAAAATAAGTGTGGACGCGTCTAAATTAGGCCAATTTGAAGGTGCAAAGTTAATTGAGGAAGGCAATATGGTTGCTGTGATTCATTCCAATTCTGAAATTGCCTATGCCGCTGCTCAGACCGTAAAAGTGAGTTGGGATGCTCCAAAACTCAATGTCAATCAAGATACTATTTTCAAACATTTAGAAGATACGATTAAAGAGTCGAAGATTCATCAAGAAGGAGGCAATCTGGCCACCGGCAAAACACTTTCAACCACCTTTATAGAAGGGGATTATCTCGATGGGTACAAAGCCCATGCTTCGATAGAAACCCATTGTGCCACTTGCTATTTTGAAGGCGATAAACTGACCATCTGGGCTTCAACCCAATCTCCGTTTGGCACACGCAAACATATCGCAAAAGCACTGAACATGACAGTAGAAAAAGTGCATGTGAAACAAATTCTTTTGGGAGGCGGTTTTGGTGGTAAAATTAGTGATCACCAAGCGGTTGAAGCGGCTACCATTGCCAAGCTTTCAGGAAAGCCTGTGCAGTTGATTTGGTCAAGGCGGGAAGAATTTATGTTTGTCGGTTTCCGACCTGCAGCCTTGATGAAAGTCAGTTCGGGTGTGGATGGCAATGGCAAATTAAAACTGTGGACGTTTGATATTTATTGTGCCGGAACGCGGGGAACCTCGCTATTTTATGAAGTGGAGCACAACCGCACTCGCATGTTTGACAATAAAAAGGCGCATCCTTTTGAAGTTGGTGCTTGGAGAGCCCCCGGGAATAACTCCACCACTTTTGCCCGGGAATCTCATATTGATGTGATTGCTCATAAGATCGGAATTGACCCTTTGGCCTTCCGTTTGAATAATTTAAAAGAAGGAAGAATGCGGGCTACTTTGCAGTTGGCCGCCAAAACTTTTGGTTGGGACAAACCCAAAAAAGAAGGGCACGGCTACGGGATTGCCCTAGGAGAAGATGCCGGTACGTGCGTGGCCTTAATGGTAGAAGTTTTTGTCGATAAATCGACTGGTGTGGTGCAGCCCCTTCGCATGGTCTGTGCCCAAGATATGGGGCAAGTGGTCAATCCACATGGCGCTACGATTCAAACCGAAGGCGGGCTTACGATGGGATTGGGCTATGCGCTGTATGAGGACATTGCCTTTGAAGGCGGCAATCTAAAAACGACCGGTTTTGGCAATTATGAAATTACCCGTTTTTCGAAAACTCCACCGATAACCTGCGTTTTCATGGATAAAATGGATGCCAAACCGGAAGGGGGTGGTGAACCCGCTATCATCTGTGTTGGCGGTGCTATTGCCAATGCGGTTTTTGATGCCTGCGGCGCCCGAGTGAACCAAATGCCAATTAGTCCGGAACGGATTTTAGCGGCGATGCGGTAGAGGTTGTCGGTTGTCTGTTGTCGGTTGTCGGTTATCAGTTGTCTGTTGTCTGTAAAAATGGTTAAACGGTTAATCGGTTAATCGGTTAAAGGTTGTCGGTTACCCCCCAGCCCCCTAAAGGGGGAGTTAGAGGTACGAAGTTAGAGGTACGAAGTTAAAGGTGTCCTTCGACTCGGCTCAGGATGACAGGATTGCCCCCAGCCCCCTAAAAGGGGAGTTGGTTTGTGGTTTATAGTTTATGGTTTGAAGTTGTTTAAAATTGCTCATGTTTTGGTCCATCTACAAGCTAGCATTTCCTTTTTTATTTAAAATATTGAATAGTAGTAACTTGTAAAAACACATTCCTAGATTCTTAGATTGATCCATTCTTCGCAATGAAAGGGGAATTAGAAGTGCTACCATTTATATGAGGTCATTTCCAATTGCTCTACGTAAAAAATTCAAGCAAGCGATGACATTGAAAACTAAGAAGTTAAACTTTTTTGCAGTAGTGTATCACTTAACCTTAAATTCATTAATTTTGCATGGTGAACAAGTCAGTAAACATAGCAACAATTTTTCCTAAACACTTATTTTGGGATATGGATCATAGTAAACTTCATCTTTCTAGAGATGCGGATATTATAATTCCAAGGGCTTTGTTTGCCACAAATGAAGAAACCTTTTCAAAGGATATTAGCATATTGGAACAATTTTACACTAAAAACATCATACTTAAAAACCTCAAAATTACAAAAGAGCGTATTAGTAATGAGGTTTGCGAAATGGTTGCAAAAAGATATAATGTACCCCCTTTTGCTCGTTTCAAACCAAGATGAATGCAGTAAGTCCCATTCTAAAACAAACCATCCTAGAATTACAAAAATTACCAAGCATAGCTCCATTTGCTTTAGGCGGAGGTACTAATTTGGCTTTAAGATACAACCATCGAATCTCTGTTGATATCGATTTTATTGCTCCAATAACCATAGCAAGAATTGGTTTTGACCAAATCATTGAAGAAGTCGAATCCCTATATGGTAAAAAGAAAGTAAAAACAATGTTACTCAACACAGAATTAGATGAACAATTTCTGTTTTTAAGAATGTTCATTTCAAAAAGTGATGAAGTCATTAAAGTGGAGTTTTTGCAGAATATGAAATGTTTATTTGCTCCTGATTTATTCGAAGATATTCGAGTAATTCATAAAACAGACCTTGGTTTATTCAAGTTAATGAGTGCTTCTAATCGTTTTGCCAAAAAAGATATCTACGATTTAGATTTTATCACTGATGAAATACATTTGGTTGATTTATTTGATTATTTAAAAATAAAATTAGAAAAATTCAATCTACCAGGACACCAATCTATTTTCGATTTAGACGTAGAAATAAATCCAATAGACAAACCCGAATTATTATTGGAATTTGATACTATAAAATCACCAAAACAAAACAGACCATTACACTCAAATGATAGGATAGAAATAGCAGGCAGCAGTAAAACTTGGCAAATGTCAAGATTAAGTTGGCGTTCAAAAGTAAGACGTCTTTATGAGTATTTAGGCAAAGATTTCCCTGGCCCCGAAGGTTTCAAAATCAAATAAGCCAATATCAGGTTGTCGGTTGTCGGTTACCCCCCAGCCTCCTGAAGGGGTGTTAGAGGTACGAAGTTAGAAGTTAGAGGTTAGAGGTTGTCCTTCGACTCCGCTCAGGATGACAGGATTGCCCGCCAGCCCCCTACAGGGGGAGTTGGTTATCGGTAGTGGGTTAACTGGTTAACTGGTTAATTGGCTGGAAGTTTCTTATGTTATTATAAATAAAGTAATTAGACTGCTCATTTTGCAGGTATAGTCCTTTTTTAATTTTATATTTGACTATCTTTGGGAGAATCAATTATTTCTTTTTTACCAAATAAAATAATGCTACAACTATGAAAACAACAAATGTAAAAGCCTTTGGCACCAAAGCTGCCGATGCGCCTTTGAATGAGATGACGATTGACCGTAGAGATGTTACCGCAAAAGACATCGAAATCGAGATTTTGTATTGTGGCGTTTGCCATTCTGATTTGCACACCGCAAGAAACGATTGGGGATTTACGGTGTTTCCTACCGTTCCCGGTCACGAAATTGTGGGTCGAGTAACCCAAGTGGGAAGCGAAGTAAGCAAACTAAAAGTAGGTGATATTGCCGGTGTGGGTTGTTTGGTTGATTCCTGTCAAACTTGTTCGAGCTGCGAAAAAGACTTGGAGCAATATTGCTTGAATGGCTGGGTAGGTACTTATGGAGGTGTTGACAAGCATTTGGGAGGTCACACTTTTGGAGGGTATTCCCAAAAAATTGTCGTAGACGAGCATTTTGTTTTGAAAGTGCCTTCTAATTTAGATTTGGCTGCCGTTGCCCCTCTACTTTGTGCCGGAATTACCACTTGGTCTCCTCTTCGCCATTGGAATGTTACGAAAGGAAGCAAAGTTGCCGTAGTTGGTTTGGGTGGATTGGGTCATATGGCTATCAAATTGGCCAAAGGTTTAGGAGCCGAAGTCACACTTTTTTCCAGAAGTCCTGGCAAAGAGAAAGATGCTTTGGCCTTAGGAGCAGATGCTGTGATTATTTCGACTGATGAAAAGCAGATGCAATCGGTAAGCGGAAGATTTGATTTGATTCTAGATACGGTTCCGTATGTTCACGATGTGAATCCTTATGTGGGTTCGCTTGCTATAGATGGCACCTTGGTTTTGGTTGGATATTTAGGTGGTTTAGAGCCTATTTTGAATACTGTTCCAATGATTATGGGTAGAAAATCGGTTTCGGCTTCCTTGATTGGAGGTATTGCCGAAACACAAGAAATGCTTAACTTTTGTGGCGAACACAATATCGTTTCGGAAATTGAAATGATCAAAATGCAGGACATCAACGAAGCGTATGAGAGAATGCTCAAAAGTGATGTGAAGTACCGTTTTGTGATTGATATGGCCTCGTTGCAATAGGAAATAGCATCAAAAAAAAAGAATCCCAAACACTGAATTTTAATTGGTGTTTGGGATTTTTGGTTTTAGGAGTACTTAAATAGTTTATTCTTTTACCCAATAGATGAGTATTACTAACGGTTCTCGATACATTTTTTGTTCCGTCCCGATAGCTATCGGGATACTACACAAAAAACACTCGAACAGACGGATGCGATAACTATACCCAATGGGGTCAATTACTCTTTCACCAAATAGATTCCGTCTTCCTTGATTTCGATTCGTTTTTCTTTGTACAAAGCACCAATGGCTTTTTTGAAAGTCTTCTTGCTCATTTTCAAGACCGTTTTAATGTCTTCGGGGTGGGAATTGTCGGTCAGGCGCAAGAAGCCACGACTGGCGCGCAATTCGTCGAGGATTTTCTCGGCATTGGGTTCGATGTTTTGGTAGCCTTGGATTTGGAGGGACACATCGATTTTATTGTCGGGACGAATGGTTTTGATATAGCCTCGCATGCGGTCTCCTGTTCGTATGGCGTCGTCATAGACTTCGTCTTTGTAGAGTAATCCTTTGTGTTGCTCGTTGATGATGACGTTGATTCCCAATTCAGTGATGTGGGAAACGATTAAATCGACCTCTTCGCCTTTTTCGACCGTGAGGTTGTTGTTGTTCAAAAACTGGTTGGTTTTGCTTGAGGCCACCAAACGTTTGGTTTTTTCGTCCATATAGAGGTAGACCAAATAGCGTTTTCCTTTTTCCATTGGGCGTGCTTGTTCTTTGAAGGGCACGAGAATGTCTTTTTCCATTCCCCAATCCATAAATGCGCCTACTTGGTTGACGTAGTTCACACGCAAAAGTGCAAATTCGTTCAACAAAATATAGGGTTCGAGTGTGGTCGCAACGGGACGTTCTTCGTGGTCTAAATACACAAAAACGATGATCTCCTCGCCTATTTCCCAGTCGTTGGGCACGTATTTGTTGGGCAAGAGGATGTCGTGAATTCCTTCGGGGTCTTTTTCCGGATTTCCCAAAAACAGTCCTACTTTGGTATCGCGTAATATGGTGAGCGTGTTGTATTTTCCTATTTCAATCATTTTTTCCTTTTCTAAAGTGCAAAGATACGAAGAATTTGAGGAAGATTTAACTTAAGCCACGGCATTCGCTTTTGACGCTTTTAACCACAAATTGCACAAATTCTATTTATTTATCGTTGACTCCAATTATTAAATATTGAGAAAAAGAAAAATTGAAACTCATAGTTCCGATAGCGATCGGAACATAGAAAAAAGAGAGGCATAGCCCAATTCTTGGGTTCACAGAGCTTTAGTTGCATTAAATAAAGTATAAGGATACAACTTTACTATCCAATCCCGAAACCTCCGGATTGTCGAGAAGCCTTTGATAACAGAAGTTCTCGATACATTTTATTAAAAAAAGCTGTCGCATTTTTTAATAAAACACTCGAACAGACGAGGCCGAATCCTTAACTGAATATAATTAGGGTCTGCTGAAAAACTCCTAAACAGTCTTTACAGAACTATTTTGTCATTGCTTCGCCAATTCGAGCAAAGTTCTCGTATCCGTACAAATCTCTTCAAGTATATCCGTATTTAAAAGCACCAATTTTTTTGAGTTTATGGCGGAGATTCCTACGGAATGACAATATTGTGGCAATTTATTATTGTTTATAGATAACATAAATTAGGTGCAAAAGTTTTAGCTCTCAACTTTCAAAAAGCTTGCAGTTGTTTTGTATTTAATTGCTTTAAGTCCATTGATTTTGTTAGGAAAAATACTTTCTCAGAAGCTCCTAATTAAGTTATAGTGCAATGGAGGGTTTAGAGGGCTTGTAGCTTTTTGAATTAACCACAAAATGCATAAATTCTATTTATCGTTAACTCCAATTATTAAATATTGAGAAAAAGAAAATTTAAACACATAGTTCCGATAGCTATCGGAACATAGAAAAAAGAGAGGCATAGCCCAATTCTTGGGTTCACAGAGCTTTCGATGCATTAAATAAAGTAGAAGAATACAACTTTACTATCCAATCCCGAAACTCCGGATTGTCGAGAAGCCTTTGATAACAGAAGTTCTCGATACATTTTATTAAAAAAAGCTATCGCATTTTTTAATAAAACACTCGAACAGACGAGGCCGAATCCGTAACTGAATATAATTAAGCTATAGCGCAAAGGAGGCCACTATTGTTGTAAACCGTTTGTTAAAGCAGACTTCTGGATTAGTTGGTGATGATTTTTTTATAAAACGAATTCCCATTCCAATCTAAATGAAGAATGTACATAGCATTGGCCACTAGCTGATTGTATTGCAATTGCAGTTCTTGTCCTTGCATTTTATAACTCGCAGTTTGCAGTAAAGTTCCATTGATGGAAAGCAGGGAAACTTGGATATAATCGTTGCTGATTTGCGGCAAGCGAATCGTTAGTTTTCCATCGGAACAAGGATTGGGATAGACTGAAATGTCTTGGTATTGTTCTTTATCGAAATCAACGGAGCTTAAAAGTACGGAATTGAAAATGGGCAGTTTGGCAAAATTGGTTCCTAATACTTGGGTCACTTCGGCTTCGGTCATACAAAGCCAGTCTTGCATCACTGAGGCATAGAGTTGGCGGTAATCAAACTGCATAGGCACTTGGTTACTGACGGTTGCATTTAGGGGAATATCGGGAGAAGTACCTATCATTCCAGCCACAGGATATTGTGTTCCTGCCACTGCTGTTGGACTTGTATTTAAGGCCGCACCAAAGAACATTACCGGTGCTGCCGATCCGTGATCGGTGCCTAAACTGGCGTTGCTTTTTATCCGTCGGCCGAATTCGCTAAAGGTCATTCCGGCTACTTTATCGGCTTTTCCCATTTGGTCTAAATCCTGCTGAAACGCACCAATAGCTTGGGAAAGCAAGGTTAAATTCGTGGCTTGTGAACCTGTGGTTTTATCGGTAGTGCTGACTTGATTCTCGTGGGTATCGTGCGTATTGGGATGGTTTACAATATAGACTGGAGTTTTCAATCCACCATTGATTAATTTGGCTACAATCTTTAATTGGTCGGCTAATTTATTACTAGTGGGATAGACTACGGCATTGCTTAAAGGCACATTGTAAGCGGTTTGAATGGTTTGTCTGTACACATTACTCTGGTCTTTCATCAGTCGTAAAAAAGTCAATTCGTGACCATAATCGTTGTTTGGTGCCGGATCGGTAATCGCATTGATTACATTCAATAAGGCACTTGGGTCGGTCACGCTATAGCCCATATTAATATTTTGACCTTGCAAAACAAAAGGAAGTGTAGATCCTATTTGTATGGCCAAGGGATCTGGCATTTCTGTGGAAGGAAAATCGGCAGGGAAATTAGGGTATTTTATATCTAAAGCTCTCCCAAGCCAACCGCTATCTAAAGTTGTGGAACTACCGGAACCTGTAAACCAAATATCCGTGGCTCTGAAGTGGCTAAAATTAGGATTCGGATACGAAACTCCTTGTACAATCATGAGTTTTCCGTTGTTGTAAAGTCCTTGCATCTCGCCCATTGCAGGGTGCAAACCTGTTGTTAGATTATTATTTAAAGGCAGTACTTGGGAATTATTCATCAGAATATTGCTTCTTGCATTGACTAAATTTGTCCACTTATCAAGGGCAAAAACAGTATTTAGTCCATCATTGCCACCATTTTGTTGCACAATAACCAATATTCGGCCGCAGTTGACCGCTGCCAAAGCCATTTTTTCTAAAGAAGTATTTTCTATTTGAGAAGATGCCATTACAGGAATACCGCTAACCATTAAAGGAATTGAAGCTGCTGCCGTTGTTTTTATAAAATCTCTTCTTTTCATTGGTACATTTTTATTGTGTTTATTGTCAAAATGGAATTGCGTTCCTGCTTATTTACTTCATTCTAATCTATTACATCAATTGATATTCGGCAAGTTGCGTAATGGTCAGCAACAAACTCTTCAATCTTGTCTTCACGGTATTGGTATAAGTTGTATTTGCTGGATTTGAAATATAATTGTTCCAAGCCGTTGTCCAATAATTATTATCGGTTTGATTGGATAGCAAATTTTGGATTTTCAAAGTGTTTTTTACGGTGGTACTCAAATCGATGGGTAGCAAATATTTGACGCATTGATCTACTAACAAATCAGGATCAGCGCAAGTGGCGTTTGGGAATTGTTGCACCCAAGCAATCACATCGACTTCTATTCTGGTGGCTAAACCATTATAGGTTCGGGTGTACCCATTGAAAATGCTGTTGAAAAAGCTAAACCTTTTTTGTGTAGTGGTCGAGTTGATCCAATACTCGTGGAAGGATGGTTTTTGGTAGTAGGCATTCCAACCCGAAACGTTGGGGATGGTTCCCATCACTTGTTCCATTGGCGCAAGAAAGCTGGTGTTGAAATCATTCCAAATCCTATATTGAGCGTTGTAATTGGTTGCGTCTGTAACTGTGCTGCTGAGATTGAAGGTTCGCAAAGTGCCTATAACCAAATCTACTGGCGATTTTATGTA
The DNA here is from genome assembly GCA_963513695.1 of uncultured Flavobacterium sp. Taxonomy (GTDB): domain Bacteria; phylum Bacteroidota; class Bacteroidia; order Flavobacteriales; family Flavobacteriaceae; genus Flavobacterium. Next base: position 4,364 of record CAUPRL010000025.1, on the reverse strand, counting down.
AGCTCCTCTGTTGGCCATATCATAAAAATGTTGGCTTTTGAACAGGGTATCCAAAACGGGTAGTATATTCCAATTGCTGGCTACAAATACCTGTGCCAAAGGGGTAATCACATTCGCCTCAATATTGGCATCGATATCATAATAAACAAAGAAGCGGTAGATGCGGCGGCAGATGTATTCCGAAACCACAATCGATTTTGAAAAAATCATATCTATAAAAGCATCCAACTCATTGGCTCCCGTTCCATTAATAACAGTCGAATTGAAAAAGGCAGAGAATGTTTTAGTGGTTTTATCGTGTAGGGTATCATCATAGCTGGTCGTCGTAGGGTGGGCGTTCAAATTTTTTACTCTCCAACCTGTGAGTACTTTGGCTGCTTGCACCACATCGTCCTGAGTGTATTCACTTAGTGGGTCTTTACCTAAAGTGAATAATTCCATTACCTCTCTAGCAAAATTTTCGTCGGGGGCATTTTTAGAATTGGCCTGATTGTTCAAATAGTACATCATCGCGGGCTGAGTCGCCATATTTCGGATGATGATTTTGAAATTGCCCAGGCAATTTTCGCGAAAATACTTCATGTAATCGTAGCATATTCTGGCTGAATTGGTCCCGCAAAAGGAGTTTTGAGAGGAACGCACCACCGTAAAATCGATGGGTATAAAATGATACCAAAACAAAGCCATTTTCTCTCGAATGTTCAATTCCTGATTCAATCCCAGCGCAAAACTCCAAGAGGCTAAAGCTCTTGTTCTATAGGTATTTGATGTTCCGCCCACAGAACCCGTAGTAAAAACATTTTGAGTCCAATCACTTCCATAGAGAAGACCATTTTCGTCGGCATACTCTGGTTGGTAATAATTTATAGGAGGATTTGGAGTGGTATTGGTGAAATTTAAAAGGGCATTGACTGAAGCCGTCATGCCAAGATTCACAAAAGAATCGGCATCGGACTTTTTGAATCCAAATTGGGTGTGTCTCAACAAATACGTTGCTTCATTGAGTGTCCAGGCTCCTGTATAGGCTGCCAATCCACTAGAAACAGGACCTACCCTTGCATTATTGGAAGCTGCATTATGCCTAATAGAATAATTTTTTCTCCGATACTTTTCGAACAAAGGATCTTCAGCATTTACATTTCTGGATAACAGTCTTTTAAAAAGACTTCTTCGAGTCATATTATTCGCCATAACATAAAGTTTTAGCTAATATAATAATTTAATGTAACTTTTTGAATTTTAGATTCTTTTCTTTTGCCCCATCCCTTTAATAAAATTGGGAGCAATTGCACTAAGTTTCACAAAGAGCAGGAAGAGCCACAAGATTAAGTTACCGTGGGTAGCGGTAGCATTGACTTATAAAAGATGATGCAATCCTAGAATATACCCTAAAAAACTTGTCGTCTTTTGCCCTTTATCCTTTAATAAAGTTCTGTTTGCATTTGGGAGAAGTCCTCATTAAAAGTGACGAATTGGGCTGGAAAACCTTCTTTTATTTTTCCTATTTTATGCTCCATTTGTATTGCAGCTGCTACCCGGCAGGTTGCCATTTTTACTGCTTCATCAAGGGATAAATTCATATGGGTTACCGCATTTATTACTGCATCCTGCATCGATATGGTAGCTCCGGCCAAATTGCCTTCGCTATTTCTGTAAAACCCATTTTCTAAATGAGCATCGAAACTTCCCCATTTGAAACTTTCGATTTTACGTCCGAGAAAGCTAGCATCGGTTATTAAAAACAAATGCTCTTTTTTTAATTTATACGCTATTCTAGCCGCAGCATAACTGCAATGCGCTCCATCTAAAATGATTGGGGCATGAATCCCCTCATTTTCGAAAATAGCCCCCACTAAACCTGGGTCGCGATGACCAAACTGAGTCATGGCATTGAACAAATGCGTTACAAGTTTGATCCCTTTTGAGAAATAATATTGTGCTTCATCATAGGTAATTGTAGTATGGCCTATCGAAATCAGGATACCGCTTTCGAGTAGCATTTCCAACTGTTCGTTGGTAAAACATTCAGGAGCAATAGTCATTACTTTTATCACGTCTTTGCCATAACGAATAATTTCTTCTAATTCAGAATTGGTTGGATTTCGAACCTGGTCTGCACTATGGGCACCGCGCTTCAATGGGTTTAGAAAGGGTCCTTCGAGATGCATTCCCAATACGCCGTTTTTGTGTTTTTCTCTGTAATTCCGAATCGATTCAATTCCTTGATGAATGGTTTCAGTAGAAGACGAAATGAGGCAAGGAAGTGTGTGGGTTGTCCCGTATTTTAGACTAGTTTCGTAAATATCCTGAATTGTTTCCTGGGTTGGACTTTGGCTAAAATACTGTTGTTCACCTCCATTGATTTGGATGTCGATAAAACCCGCTGAGAGGTGTTTACCCTTTAAGTCTATGAGCACTGCATCTTGTGGAACTTCCTTTTGAACCGCAAGTATAGTCCCGTTTTCAATAATAACGACCCTATTACTTACTATTTCATCTCCTGTATGAATAATTCCATTAAAAATAGCCTGTCTCATTCGATAAATATAGTTTAAAAAATGTCCGATAAAAACAAAAATAGTTGATTTTTATCGGACAAAAAAGATTATAAATAACCGCTAAGCATTAATTCCAATTAATACTCATACCGTTTGAAAGCTTCGATGGCTTCGTATTCGGCTAGGCCTAAATCATCGTAGAGTTTTGCGGTATTTTTGTTGCGATCTTCGGCTCGAACCCAGAATTCTCTTGGGTCGTTTCCTTGGAACATCACCCTGTCTTTTTGGGATTGATGGTACAAAATGGCGTGACGTTTGAGTGTCACCTCATCTGGACTTAGCGGAACGGCCATATCTATTTCGTGAAGGTCCCATTCGTGCCAAGCGCCTCGGTACAGCCACAACCAGCAATCGTCTTTGTAGGGTTTGGTTTTTAGTTTTTTCAAAGCGGCAAAAATCGCGTTAAGACAAACTTCGTGGGTTCCGTGTGGGTCAGCCAAATCTCCTGCAGCAAAAATTTGATGCGGTTTGATTTTGGCAATAATATCGGCTACAAGTTGGATGTCGGCTTCTCCGATTGGGTTTTTCTTCACCTGTCCTGTTTCATAAAAAGGCATATCGAGGAAATGGGTGTTTTCGTCTTTTAATCCTATGTATCTAACAGCAGCGTAGGATTCTCTTCTTCGGATTAATCCTTTTAGCTTTCGAACCTCTACTGAATCTACTTGACCCTCTGCTTTATTATTCAAGAAATCGATTACCGCTTGGAAGTTGATTTTGCTTTCGTCCTCGCCCACAAAGTCATTGCAAACTTCGGCAAATTTTAATGCTTCATCATCGGTTACGGCGATGTTTCCGGAGGTTTGATAGACTACGTGTACATCGTGACCTTGTTTGATTAATTTGGAAAAAGTTCCTCCCATAGAAATCACATCATCGTCTGGATGTGGGCTGAATAGAATGACTCTTTTCTTGGCAGGATTGGCTCTCTCGGGACGGTTGCTGTCGTCGGTATTGGGTTTTCCTCCTGGCCAACCTGTGATGGTATGTTGCAATACGTTGAACATATTGATGTTCAAATCGTAGGCTGAACCTCCGGAAGCCAAAAGATCGGACATTCCGTTGTTGTTGTAGTCTCTATCGGTGAGTTTTAAGATCGACTGTTTTGTTTTTTGGCACAACCAAACGATGGCTTTGCTTTTCAATTCGGGTGTCCAAATGCATTCGCCTACCAACCAAGGGGTTTTGTATCTCGTCAATTCAGAAGCAGCCGATTGGTCTAAAACGAAAGTGGCATTGGTATGATTTTGCAAAAAAGTCGCTGGCACTTCGGAACTGATTTCGCCCTGAATGGTTCTTTTGATGATGTCGGCTTTGTTTTGTCCCCAAGCCATAAGCACAATTCTCTTAGAACGAAGGATGGTCGAAACCCCCATTGTTACAGCTCTTTTGGGTACGAAATCAATACCATTGAAATCGAAGGAAGCATCGACTCTGGTAATGTGGTCTAAGGTAATGATTCGGGTTCCTGAATTGATGTGGGAACCGGGTTCGTTGAACCCCACGTGACCGGTTCGACCGATGCCAAGCAATTGGAAATCCAATCCACCGGCATTTTTTATCTTCATTTCATAATCAATGCAATACTGATTCAAATCTTCAAAAGGAACGGTTCCGTCTGGAATATTCACATTTTCAGGATCGATATCGATATGATTGAAAAGATGCTGATGCATAAAATAAAAATAGCTTTGATTGTTCTCTCGAGACATTGGATAGTATTCATCCAAGTTGAAAGTAACGACATTGCTAAAACTGAGTCCCTCTTCTTTGTGCATGCGTACCAGCTCTTCATACACTTTTATT
>CAUPRL010000024.1:0-42671 GCA_963513695.1 uncultured Flavobacterium sp. | reverse complement strand
TTGAAAGGAAAGAGAAGAAAATTTCCCTTTCCCTTCGCAAGACCTAGTTGTTTTTCCTTAAGACAAAGTTATTAAACTATTCGCAGAAAATAATTGGAAAATTTATGAATTATTATTTGCTAAAGACATAGTAATCGGGGGGGTAGGCAACGTTTGATTTTCAGAAACCAATTCCAACATCAATTCCAGCGTTAACTGAAAATCCAGTCCCAAAAGCGTCAGTTCGACCAGTGTTTCCGTCATTGTTTCCAAAAGCAATTCCTGGACCCAAATAAGGGTTGAGAATTATTAATTTTGCGATAATAAACTGGTAACCAATTAAACCTCTCAAATTAAAAATCGAGTAATCATTATCTACAAGTGTTGAAAGTTGATTATTGCTATCAGTATATGTATATTTTTCATTTAATTTAAGATATTGAATACCAGGACTTACATAAAGTCCTTTTGGCGCTTTCAAATGACTAAAGAAATATCTGTAATCCACATTAAGAGTAAAACCCTCAACTAGGTGCTGATTATTTTTACTGAATGAATTAGTACCAAAAGCGTCTTCAAAATCCTTATCGGCATCACTTCCTGAAACATCTCTGAGAGTTCCTGTTCCAAATCCAATTTTTATGGAACCTTTCTCGCTAATTAATCTTTCGTATTGAAATTCATAAAATCCATTAAATAATGCCAATCCATTAATACGAATCGAGTTTTTAATATCTGTATCATTTTGAGCCAATAAGTTTGTAGATACTATAACTGCTAGTACTAATAATGTAATTTTTTTCACAAGTTTAATTTTTTGTTTCTGTTTACTATTGCTTAAGGTCGGACTGTGAAAAAACTTCACAATTCGCTAACAAATATACTAAAATACTTATAATTCAAGTAAAAAATAAATAAAACAAATGATTATATAATTACGACACGAGAGGATTGACTAGGTCGAATTTCATTTCGTGCGGGAGCGGGGGTTTTCCATAGCGCACGACTTTTGTAAAACTATTTTAGGATTAAGTATAAATATGTAAACTTATTTTATGACGAGACAGTAAGAAACCACACGAAAGGATTCGTGCGGCAGCGGGGATTGGCTTCGTCGAATCTTCGATTTCGTGCGGGAGCGGGGATGCTTTAGGTTTGCTTAAATCGGAATTAATAAAATAATAAAAATCTTATTTATTCATTAATTTTTAAAGTAGAATAAGTAGTTTTGTATTCAATAACATAAACCCTAAATTGAATTGTATGAAAAAATTATATTGCACTTTTTTTTGCTTTTTTTTGGCACTTGAAATTTTTAGTCAAAATGTAAAACTGGAAATTATAACAAAGCAAAATGATACCATAAGAGAATTTGGATTAAAAAGAAGCTATTCATTTGAAAATTCTATGGTGTTGGATTTACAAGAAAAATTAGTTGTTTATAATATGCAAGGTGAAAAAAAAGAGTTTTCTTCTAGTGAAGTTAAATCTTTTAGTTTTACCAATGATGGGAAAATAGTTGAGTTTATTAACATAGAAGATAGATTATTTGGATTGTTAATGTATTCAAATCGATTAAGATTATTGAAAGTTATAAAACCTGGATATACAACTGTTAATATTTATGTTATTGTAAGGCCAAATAATGGTAAGATATCATTTATGGAAGCAATGGGATTAGGTAGGCTTATCTCTAAAAAAGTCATTACTCGCGAAATAACAGATTGTCCTAGTGTTTTAGAAAAAGTTGAAAACAAAGAATTGAAAATTAATGGAGAAGTAGGAGTTATAGAGTTGATTAAAGATTATGAATCAAGCTGTTTTTAGTTTTTTTTATTTAATCATTTTTATTTATAAAACTAAAAAGACTTCACAAGTTTCTTAAACTGTGAAGTCTTTTTTATTTAAAATATTCAATTAATGTACCAACTCACTCTGATTCCTAAATACCAATTTTCCATCAAAGGCATCAATCAAAACGATGCTGTCGGTCGTGATGGTTCCTGAGAGAATCTCTTTTGATAATTGGTTGAGTACGTCTCGTTGGATTACTCGTTTTACGGGTCGGGCACCAAATTGCGGATCGTAGCCTTTCTCAGAAAGATAATCAATCGCTTCTGGTGTGGCGTCTAAAGTAATGCCTTGCAAGGCCAGCATTTTTTTGACACTTTTCAGTTGCAAGCCTACGATTTGGGCAATATTCGCATTGGTCAAAGGCGTAAACATCACAATTTCGTCAATACGATTGATGAATTCGGGACGAACGGTTTGTTTCAATAAGCCCAAAACTTCCACTTTGGCTGCTTCGGTAACGGCTTCGATACTTCCCTTGAGATTATCGAATTTCTCCTGTATAATCTGGCTTCCCATATTGGAAGTCATGATGATAATCGTGTTTTTGAAATCGGCTAGGCGTCCTTTGTTGTCCGTCAAACGTCCTTCGTCCAAGACTTGCAACAAGATGTTGAACGTATCAGGATGCGCTTTTTCGATTTCGTCTAGTAATATAACAGAATAGGGTTTTCTACGCACGGCTTCGGTCAATTGTCCGCCTTCGTCATAACCCACATAGCCCGGAGGCGCTCCTACCAATCGGCTTACACTGTGGCGTTCTTGGTATTCGCTCATATCGATTCGGGTCATGGCATTTTCGTCATCGAACAGATATTCGGCTAAGGCTTTGGCCAATTCGGTTTTTCCAACTCCGGTAGTTCCTAAGAAAAGGAAGGTTCCTACTGGTTTTTTCATATCCAGCAAGCCTGCGCGACTTCTACGCACGGCATCGCTCACGGCTTCGATGGCTTCTTCCTGACCTACGACGCGTTTGTGCAATTCGGCTTCCAGATGCAAGAGCTTTTCTCTTTCGCCCTGCAACATTTTCATCACTGGAATTCCTGTCCATTTGGCTACCACTTCGGCAATATCTTCTCTCGTAACTTCTTCTTTTATCAAGGAAGTGCCTTCTTTTTGATCTTCGGCCAATTGTTTTTGGAAGGCGTCCAATCGCTCTTGGGCTTCTTTGATTTTTCCGTAACGGATTTCGGCTACTTTTCCGTAATCGCCTTCGCGTTCGGCACGTTCGGCTTCGTATTTGAAGTCTTCGATTTCGGTTTTCACCGCTTGAATATTATCGACTACGTCTTTCTCGGATTTCCATTTGGTGAAGACTTCGTTTCGGTCGTCTTTCAGGTTGGCTAAATCCATTCCCAAGGCTTTGAGTTTGCTTTCGTCTTTTTCGCGTTTGATGGCGGCAATTTCGATTTCCAATTGCATAATTTTTCGATCCAAAACATCCAATTCTTCGGGTTTCGAATTGATTTCCATACGAATTTTGGAAGCCGCTTCATCCATTAAATCAATGGCTTTGTCCGGCAAAAATCGGTTGGTAATATAGCGTTGCGATAATTCGACAGCGGCAATAATAGCATCGTCTTTTATCTGTACTTTATGGTGGGTTTCGTATTTTTCCTTGATACCACGAAGGATGGAAATGGCACTTTCGGTATCCGGTTCTTCAATCATTACTTTTTGGAAACGGCGTTCGAGTGCTTTGTCTTTTTCGAAATATTTTTGGTATTCGTCCAAAGTCGTTGCACCAATGGCACGTAGTTCGCCACGAGCCAAAGCGGGTTTCAATATATTTGCGGCATCCATTGCGCCTTCGCCACCGCCAGCACCCACAAGAGTGTGGATTTCGTCTATGAAAAGAACGATATCACCTTCGGCAGCCGTAACTTCTTTCACCACTGATTTTAGACGTTCTTCGAATTCCCCTTTGTATTTTGCTCCGGCAATCAAAGCGCCCATATCGAGTGAAAACACGATTTTATCTTTCAGGTTTTCGGGAACGTCGCCATCTACGATTCGGTGTGCGAGACCTTCGGCGATAGCGGTTTTACCCACACCAGGTTCACCCACTAACATTGGGTTATTCTTGGTCCGACGAGTCAAGATTTGTAATACTCTACGAATTTCTTCGTCTCGACCAATTACTGGATCGAGTTTACCTGTTCTAGCTAATTCGTTGAGGTTTTTGGCGTATTTGTTCAAGGAATTATACGTCTCCTCGGCAGATGCTGAAGTTACTCTTTCGCCTTTTCGGAGTTCGTCGATGGCGGCTTTTAGTCCTTTTTCGGTTACGCCTTGGTCTTTCAGGATTTGGGCCACTTTGCTTTTGGATCCAAAAATAGCCAAGATTAAATGTTCTATAGAAACGAATTCGTCGTTCATTTTTTTGGCAATGATTTCGGCTTCGTTAAGCATAGTGTTTGTCGTTCTGGAAAGCATAACTTCGCCACCGGAAACTTTCGGAAAGCTTTGGATGGTGCTGTCCAATATTTGTTGGAACAACGGAACATTTACATTCAGTTTTTTCAAAATAAAAGGCGCTACATTTTCATCGACTTCAAAAATCGCTTTGAAAATGTGTTCGTTTTCTATTTGTTGTTGTCCAAAACTCTGAGCCAATTGCTGTGAAAGCTGAATGGCTTCCTGCGATTTGATCGTAAATTTGTTGATGTTCATATCTATATTGTTTGTTGTTTGTGGTTTATTGTTTGTGGTTTATTGTTTGTGGTTTTCTGTATGATTATTTTTAATTTTAAATTCGTAATCTTTAATTCAATAGAATATCTTTGTTAAATAATCGTCAAAAGGTATTCCATCTCTAAAGTTACGACAATTTGACTGTATACGAGGGGTTTACGAACGACAAAATGACTTAAAAAGCGACAAAATGAGTGTATTTTCAACTATTTTCGGAGGTTCTGATAAGGAAGATAATTCTAAAGGTAAAATCAATTGGATTCCATTGACTGATTTGGGTCAGTTAAATGAACTTATCAGTTCTTCAAACGAAAAACCCGTACTAATTTTTAAACACAGCACTCGTTGTATCGTTAGCCGAACTGCTTTGAAACAATTTGAAAACGAGTTTGATTTAGAAAATCAAGTAAGTGCCTATTTCTTGGATTTATTAGAACATCGAGCTATTTCAAATGAAATTGCAAGCCGTTTTGGGGTGTATCATCAATCGCCACAGTTGCTGTTAATCAAGGAAGGGGAATCGGTTTATGATGTTTCCCATAGCGACATTGATGCTGGGGAGTTGAAGGGGAAGTTGTAAATTAACCTAGGTCATTGTTCGAAACTTTGGCAAAAATATATCAACCCAAATCTATTGTAAATTAAAAATATGAAAGTAAATAAATGGCTAATTGCCGGAATGGTTGGAATTCAATTATTATGTTCATGCGAAGTAGTCCGCATCAGTGAAAATTCTAATTATAAAGACTCAGAATTTGTTTTTGGTTCCAATAAAACTGCGATACTTATTGGAAACAATAACGTATCTATAAATGAATTTAGTAAGACATTTAATAAAAAGTATAAGCAAAAGAGCGATTTTGTAAAACATTATGATAGTTTATGTGCTATTAAATTGAAACAAGAAAATGTATTTGGTGAAATAATGCAAGTTAAATCTTTTGAATTTGTTTCAAACGATCCCATAACATTTACTTTGGAGCAACAGAAAAAGGTTGACTCATTATTTGCAAATACAAAAACTGATTACCTCATAAGAATTACCAACCATGAAATTACAAACAGTATACAAGGAAGTCCTGCTATGCCCATGACTATGCCAGGTGGTGGTATGGGTATGTCTTCTGGAACTCAAAGTGAAAGTTGTATCATTAATTCCCATTTTCAGATTTATGATATAAAGACACGAAAAAAAGTATTAGATTTTGTGTCAAGAGGCAATGGAAGTGTGCTTTTTTTTGCATTTGAACAAGCATTTGCAGATGCCGTGAATAGTTCGGTTAAAAATTCAGCAATATATCTAAAAACTGGAAAAGTAAAATTTTAAATAAAAAAACCTCGCTTAACGTTTAACAACGAGGCTTTTTTTGAGTTGTATTGAAAATATTCTTAAAAAGCCAACTTCATTTTTTCTTTAATCTCCTCTAAACAAAGGTTGTTGATGCTTCCTTCGTGAGTGTGTTTGGTTTCTTTTGGCGATTGGAAAGTACCGTTTTCCAGTTGTTCTGCAACGGCTTTGTAAGCATCTCTAAATGGCATTCCTGCTACGACCATTTCGTTTAAAGTATCAACAGTAAACAGGTAATCGTATTTTTTATCCGCCAAGATATTGTCTTTTACTTTGATGTCCTTGATGGAGAAGATGGCAATATCCAAACAAGCTTTCAGGTTTTGAATTGCGGGAAACAATCCTTCTTTCAATAATTGTAAATCTCTGTGATACCCGCTTGGTAGGTTATTTGTGATTAAGGTAATTTCATAAGGTAAAGCTTGAATTTTGTTGCATTTTCCACGGATTAACTCAAAAACATCTGGGTTTTTTTTGTGTGGCATAATGCTCGAACCCGTCGTCAAATGGGCTGGCAAAGAGATGAAATCAAAATTCTGGCTCATATACAAACAAACGTCCATAGAGAATTTTGCCAAAGTTGCAGCCACGCTAATCATAGCAAAAGCGACTGTTTTCTCTGATTTTCCACGGCTCATTTGTGCGGCAACCGAATTATATTTCAAGGTTTCAAACCCTAATTCCTGAGTCGTAAAAGTTCGGTTGATAGGGAAGGAGCTTCCGTAACCGGCGGCTGAACCCAATGGATTTTGGTCCACGATTTTCAAGGCGGCATTCAACATTGTGATGTCGTCAATCAAGGTTTCAGCATAAGCGGAAAACCACATCCCGAAAGAGGAAGGCATCGCAATTTGTAGATGCGTATAACCCGGCAACAACACGTTTTGGTGTTTTTCGGCCGATTCCATCAATAAATCGAATAAGGTTTTTACTTGTGATTTGAATTCGTTTACTACATCCTTTAGATACAAATTCACGTCAACCAAAACTTGGTCGTTGCGAGAACGCGCCGTATGGATTTTCTTTCCTGCATCGCCTAATTTTGCTGTTAACAAATATTCGATTTTGGAATGGACGTCTTCAAAATTGTCTTCGATTTCGAATTCGCCTTTTTCGGCATCGATGATGATGTCTTCTAGAGCCAAAACCAAAGAATCGGTTTCTTCTTCAGTCAGAAGCCCTATTTCACACAACATTTTGGCGTGAGCAATGGAACCCAAAGCATCATATTTGGCTAAAACTAAGTCTAATTCACGGTCGTTTCCAACGGTGAAGTGTTCGATTTTTTTATCTGTTGGTATTCCTTTTTCCCAAAGTTTCATAGGCGTATTTTTTATTTCGCAAAGATTCACAAAGTTTACTCAAAGATTCGCAAAGCTCTGAGTGTTTTTAATTTTTTTGTCTCCCAAATGCCCTAGCCCTGATAGCAGTGAAAATCCCACGCTTTTTTGCGTGGATTGCAACGGATTGCTTTGCCAGTTCGCTTTCAGCCTCGGTTGCGGGAAACAGCTCCTACATATTATTAAAAAAGTCAGTTAGTATTTTAATATACAATTGAATTCCTTCTTCTATTTCGTTGATATAAATAAATTCGTCAGCCGAGTGTGAGCGTAAACTTTCTCCTGGGCCTAATTTCAAGGATTTGCAACTCAAAACTGATTGATCGGAAAGGGTAGGCGAGCCGTAAGTGGTTCTTCCCAAAGCGATTCCGGCCTGCACTAATCCATGAGAAATTGGAATAGACGAAGCATTCAAGTGCATCGAGCGCGGGGTTACTTCGGCATTTACATTTGCTCTCACCGTTTCTAAAATTTCGGTATTGTTGTAGCAATCATTCACTCTAATATCGACCACCAAATGGCATTCGGCAGGAACTACGTTGTGCTGTTTCCCTGCATTCACTTGGGTTACGGTCATCTTTACGGGGCCCAAAACCTCGGATATTTTCTCGAATTGATAGGTTTTGAACCAGTCAATCACGGGCATTGCATTGTAAATTGGATTGTCGGGGTTGTGGTGTGCGGCGTGGCTTGCGGTGCCTTTTACCACAACATCCAAAACCAATAATCCTTTTTCGGCTATGGCCAATTGCATCAATGTTGGTTCGCCAACGATGGCACAATCCAAGTCCGGTAAATGTTTCAAAACGCTGTTCAAACCCTTTTTACCACTGTTTTCTTCTTCAGCCGAAGCTACCATTACAATATTGTAAGGCAGGTTTTCCACAGCATAAAAATGAGTAAATGTGGCGATTAATGAAACCAAGCACCCACCAGCATCATTGCTTCCGAGACCAAATAATTTGCCGTCTTTTACGATGGCTTTAAATGGATCGTTGGTGTAGCCTTGATTAGGCTTTACGGTATCGTGGTGCGAATTGAGTAAAAGGGTAGGTTTGGATTTATCAAAATGTTTATTGTACCCCCAAATGTTATTATTTTCTCTTCTAAAAGTAATATTATTTTGACTGAACCATTCTTCTATTAAAAGCGCGGTTTGATCTTCTTCACTTGAAAAGGAAGGGGTTTCAATCAGTGTTTTTAAAAGCGCAATGGCTTCTTGAGTAAGGGTTTCTATGTTTTTCATATTTTGCTTTTTTGCCACGAAGACACAAGTCGCGAATTTTTTTAATTTTTCTTTGTGCCTTAGCGCCTTTGTGGCAAATTAATTATAACTCAATGCTTGTACAAATTGCATTAGCATCTTTCAACATTCGATGGTGTCCAATTTTTATTTTTTGAACTCCTTTTGACAAACTATTGAAACAGTTGTCCAATTTAGGAATCATTCCGGAATGAATGGCACCTTCTGCTTTTAAATTAGCATAAAGTTCCGAATTGATTTGTTGGATTACCGAATTTTCATCTTCCACATCGGTCAGCACTCCTGCTTTTTCGAAGCAATAACTCAAGGTCACTTCAAAAACTTCTGAGGCAGCAATCGCTAATTCGCTGGCAATGGTATCGGCATTTGTGTTCAATAATTGCCCTTGTTTATCGTGCGTGATGGCACAAAAAACAGGCACAATTCCGCTATTGATTAATGTTGCTAATAAAGGCGTATTCACTTTTTGAACATCGCCCACAAAACCGTAATCGATGGTTGGATGGTTTCTTTTGGTGGATTGAATCAAGTTTCCATCCGCACCAGAAAATCCCATTGCATTCGTATTATTGGCTTGTAATTGCGCCACAATATTTTTGTTGATTTCGCCGGCATATATCATCACGACCACATCCAACATTGGTTTGTCGGTAATTCTTCGTCCGTCGATCATTTGAGGAGTCAAGCCAATACTCTGTGCCATTTTGGTAGCCGATTTTCCGCCACCGTGAACAAGAATCTTGTTGCCTTCCATCTTGGAAAAATCAGAAAGAAACTGTGATAATTCCGTTGGATTATCGATGATGTTGCCACCAATTTTTATAATGGATAAAGAGGGTTTATTTGACATTTTCCAATATTTTTTGCAGCACTAATTGGGCTGAATACGTTCTGTTATTCGCTTGTTCGATAACTATTGAATTTTCGCTGTCGATTACTGCATCCGCAACAATTACATTTCTACGAACCGGCAAACAGTGCATAAATTTGGCATTGTTGGTTAACGCCATTTTTTCGGCAGTTACTGTCCAATTTGGGTCGGAATTCGTGATTTTTCCGTATTCCTTGTAATTGCTCCAGTTTTTGGCGTAGATAAAATCGGCATTTTCGAAAGCTTTATTCTGGTCGTATTCTATTTTGGAATCTTTGGTGATTTCAGGATTCAGTTCGTAGCCTTTTGGATGCGTAATCACGAAATGCATATCTTCCTGTTTTTGCATCATTTCCACAAAAGAATTTGGAACTGCCTGAGGCAAAGCTCTTGGATGTGGTGCCCACGTAAGAACCACTTTGGCTCTGTGTGGCGTTTTGTGTTCCGCCATCGTAATGGCATCGGCAAGGGATTGCATGGGGTGTCCTGTAGCGCTTTCCATATTGACAATTGGCACCGTAGCGTGTTTCAAAAATCCTGAAATTACGGTTTCGGCATTGTCTTTTTCTTTGTCGACCAAGCCTGCAAAAGCTCTGATGGCAATGATGTCTGCGTATTGCGAAACCACTGCAGCCGCTTCTTTGATGTGTTCCGAAGCACCTTGATCCATAACGACTCCATCTTCATATTCCAATGTCCAACCTTCGCTGCCAAAGTTCATCACCATTACGTTCATTCCTAAATTTAAGGCTGCTTTTTGGGTACTCAAACGGGTTCTTAAACTTGAATTAAAGAACAACATTACTAGTGTTTTGTTTTTTCCCAGTTTCTTGTTTTTAAGCGGATTCTTTTTAATTTTTAACGCTTGTTTCACCCAATTTTCGAGTGAATCTATGTTTTGTATGGATATAAAGTTCATTGTTTATATTGTTTAATCGGTTAATTGTTTAATCGGTTAATTGAATTGCAGATTAACCAAATTATTATATTTATACAATTTTAGTAAACGCAATTTCATTCTTCAACCCTTTTAAAATAAAATTATCTTCCAAGCCGTTGATGATCCAGGTTTCGATGTTCGCGGCTTTGGCAATGGCTGCTGAGTCAATTTTGGATTGCATTCCGCCTGTTCCGTGAGACGATTTTTTGTCTCCAATTTCTTTTTGCAATACAGACAAGTCAGTCACTAGCTCAATAGTTTCAGGGACTTCGTTATTAATGGATTCTTTGGTGTAAATTCCGTTGGTATTGGTGGCAATAATCAAAATATCTACGTTTAATAAAACGGCTGTTAAAGCAGCCAGTTTATCGTTGTCACCAAATTTAATTTCATCTGTGGCCACAGTATCATTTTCATTGATAATTGGAATGTAACTATTTTTGACCAAGACGTTTATCGTGTTGACGATATTGGTTTTGGTTTGTTTTTTTTCAAAATCTGAATAGGAAAGCAAACATTGCGAGGTATGTAACCCTAAATCACTGAAGTTTTCGTGGTAAATCCGCATCAAATGGGGTTGACCTATCGAAGCCAAGGCTTGTTTTACAAAAACATCTTTATCGTGATTGTCTAGTTTAACAAACTGTTTGGCTGCTGCTATAGCACCGGAACTTACTATGATAAATTCATATTCGTCTTTTAAAGCGGCGATTTGCTGTCCAATATCTTCAATCTTTCCTCTCGAAATGTGATCGGTTTCTTTGGTTAGCGTGTTGCTGCCTAATTTTAATAAGATTCTTTTTTTCATTTTTGTTATCTTTTGGACGCTGATACAACGGATTTTTTCTGTTATCTGATTTGTCCTTCACCGTAAATATACCATTTATTGGTCACTAAATGTTGTAATCCGATTGGGCCGCGTTGGTGCAATTTGTCTGTGCTTATTGCTAATTCGCCTCCCAAACCAAATTGACCTCCATCGGTAAATCGAGTGGAAGCGTTTTGATACACTGCCGCACAATCTACTTGCTCCATAAATTCTTGGGCAACTGCATTATTTTGTGTGATTATCGAAGCGGAATGTCCACCGCAATATTTATTGATTTTGGCAACTGCTTCTAAGTTGGAATCCACAATTCCCACAACAATTTTATAATTCAAAAACTCTTCGTACCAAATTAAATCCGATTCGATTTGAGGAACGTTTGTTGCTTTTGAAAAGCGTTCGTCTCCTAATATTTCTACTTTATACTTTTGCAATTCAGCTACTACGTTAGCGGCAAAATCTTCCCAGTTTTCTAATTTGGAATCAATTAAAACCTTATCCAAAGCATTACAAACTCCAATATTGGTTGTTTTTCCGTTGATGATTATATCCAACGCTTTTTTCAAATCGGCTTCTTTGTTGATGTACACAAAATTATTCCCACGACCACTTACAATCACAGGACAGGTAGCGTGTTTTTTGGTAAAAGCAATTAATTGTTCGCCACCACGAGGCACTATTAAGTCCACTCTTTGTGTTGGGTTTTCTAGGAATGCCTGAGTTTGAACACGGTCATAATTCAAATATTCCACCCAGTCTTTAGCAATATCATTTTCCTCTAAAGCTTGGTGCCAAAGCGAAACAATTTTTAAATTCGATAACAAAGATTCTTTTCCGCCTTTCAACAAGATTTTGTTACCCGATTTAAATGCTATTCCGCCCGCTTCAACTGTTACATCGGGTCTGGATTCATAAATAATCATTATCGTTCCAAAAGCCGCTGTTTTGTTGGTAATTTTTAGACCATTATCGTGAGTGAAATGGAATCTTTCCACGCCAACAGGATCTTCCTGGCTTGCCAATTGCTGCATCGATAAAATCATTCCGTCAATTTTGGCATCGTCTACCAACAAACGTTTTTCCATAGCCAAATCATTACCAGAATAATTGCTTAAATCCTGTTGATTTACTGTTTTAATGTTGGCTCTTTCTTGTTCCAAAAGTTCAGCCATTTTAGTTAAAACGGCGTTTCTTTTTGCTATGGATAATACTGTGTTCATTTTTATAAAATTATAATCTTTGTCAAAGTTCAAAACTTTGACAAAGATTTATTGATTTTTATGATTTTAATTCAGCCAATGATTCTTGCAAAGCCACAATAAATGTATCAATAGCTTGAGTTGTAATCGTCAATGGAGGTAGAATTCTCAATAAGTTTTTATTGTTGGCTCCGCCTGTAAAAATATGTTTCTCGATAATCATTTTCTTTCTCAAAGCGCTCACGTCGAAATCAAATTCAACGCCCAGCATCAATCCTCTTCCTTTGACCTTGATGATTTCAGGAATGACTTTGATGGCTTCAAAAAAGTATTCGGATACTTTGTTTGTGTTTTCGATTAGTTTTTGATTTTCTATCACGTCCAAAACAGCAATTGCAGCAGCACAAGCCAAATGACTTCCACCGAAAGTAGTTCCTAATAATCCGTAACTCGCTTTGAATTTTGGTGAAATTAAAACGCCTCCAATTGGGAAACCGTTCCCCATACCTTTGGCAGTCGTTACGATATCTGGGTTGATTCCGTGGTATTGGTGCGCAAAAAACTTTCCGCTTCTTCCGTAACCCGATTGTACTTCGTCTAAAATTAAAACTACTTCATTGGCAGCACAAACTTTCTCTAAAGCCTGGAAAAATTCGGTTGTTCCTTGGTCTAAACCACCAACTCCTTGGATTGGTTCAATGATTACGGCGCAAACATCTCCTTTTTTCAATTCGGTTTCTACTAAATCAATTTGGTTTAAAGGCAAGAAAGTAACTAGTTGTTGGGCGTTTAATGGAGAAACAATTTTTTTATTGTCGGTCACAGCAACCGCTGCCGAAGTTCGACCGTGAAATGAATTGTCAAAAGCGATTACTCTTGATTTATTGGTATGAAAAGAAGCCATTTTTAAAGCATTTTCATTGGCTTCAGCCCCAGAACTGCAGAGGAATAAATTGAAATCGGTTAAGCCAGAAGCTTTTCCTAATTTCTCAGCTAATTCTACTTGCAATGGATTTTGGATCGCATTCGAGTAAAAACTCAAATTATCCAATTGGGCTTTCACTTTGGCCACATAATCCGGTTGGGTGTGACCGATAGAAATCACTCCGTGACCAGAGTATAAGTCTAAATATTCGATTCCTTTATCGTCTGTAATAGTGCAATCTAGGGCTTTTACAGGCGTAATAGGATATAATGGGTAAACGTCAAATAAGTTCATTTTTTATTGTTTTGTGTTTATAGTTTATAGTTTATAGTTAATTCAAGAACAACAAACAATAAACCAAAAACTATTTTTAGAATCCGCTTGGTTTCAGGTGCAAGCCTGTAGTTTCTTCGAGTCCAAACATCAAATTCATATTCTGAATGGCTTGGCCTGAAGCACCTTTTACTAAATTGTCGATTACCGAAGTAATCAAAATCCGGTTTCCTTTTTTCATTAAACTAATAATACATTTGTTCGTTTGCACCACTTGTTTCATATTGATGTCGGTAGTGGTAACGGTTACGAAGGGTTGGTCTGCATAAAAAGCTTGGTATTTGGCCACCAAATCTTCTAGACTTTCTTCTACTTTAGTGTATAAAGTGGCAAAAATTCCTCTGGTAAAATCGCCTCTGTTGGGAACAAAAATCAATTCGTCGGTATAATCCGCTTGCAATTGGTTTACGCTTTGGTTGATTTCGCCCAAATGCTGGTGATTGAAGGCTTTGTAATGCGACATATTGTTGTTTCTCCAACTGAAATGTGAGGTTGCTGCTAGTCCAACTCCAGCTCCGGTACTTCCTGTTGTCGCGTTAATATGTACATCGTCATTCAATAATCCGTTGGCTGCCAATGGCAATAAAGCCAATTGAATGGCTGTTGCAAAACAACCTGGGTTTGCGATATATTGGGCACTTTTGATGTCGGTTTTGTTCAATTCAGGCAAACCGTAAACGAATGATTTTCCGTTGAAGTCTTTGTCTTTTGTTAATCTGAAATCATTACCTAAATCGATGATTTTGGTTGCATTAGAAAACTGATTTTCTTCCAAAAAGGAAATTGATTTTCCGTGTCCTAAACACAAGAAAACGACGTCCACGTTTGGATTTATGGTGTCGGTAAAATTCATTTCGATATCGCCCAACAAATCGTGGTGTGCTATAGAAAGTGGTTTTCCCGCATTGGTAGTGCTGTAAACAAAATCCAATTTTGCGTTGGGGTGAAACATTAGAATTCTAATTAATTCGCCCGCTGTGTAACCTGAACCGCCTATAATACCTATTGAAATCATAATTTTAAATTTTAAAAACTGTATCGAAATTCTCTAAAATAGTGAATGTAAAACTTAAACACGAAGAACACAAAGAAGGCACAAAGCACGCTAAGTTTTGTGAACTTTGTGGTAAAATCACTTACTCGTACGTTTCATTATTTACAGATGAAAATATGTTTTGGGCATTTCCTAAAATTTTGATAAACCCTTTCGCATCGTCTGAAGTCCAAGCATTGTTCATTTCTCCGTATTGTCCGAAACCGGTGTTCATTAAATCATTATCTGATTCGATTCCATCTAATGAAAAGTGGTAGGGTTTCAATGAAACGGTTACAGTTCCATTTACGGTTTTTTGAGTGTCTTCCAGGAAAGTTTCGATATTACGCATTACAGGATCTAAAAATTGCCCTTCGTGAAACAGCATTCCGTACCAGTTGCCTAGTTGTTCTTTCCAGTATTGTTGCCATTTTCCAAGCGTGTGTTTCTCTAATAAATGGTGCGCTTTGATAATGATTAATGGAGCTGCTGCTTCAAAACCAACTCTTCCTTTGATTCCGATAATGGTATCACCCACGTGAATGTCTCTACCAATAGCATAAGCACCGGCTAATTTTTCTAGCGTAACAATGTTGTTCGAAGGTTTATCTTTCTTACCGTTTACTGCAACTAATTGGCCTTTTACAAATTCTAAAGTTACTTTTTCTTCACCTTCTTTTGTTAGTTGAGAAGGGTAGGCCTCATTTGGCAAAGGAAGTTTTGAATTTAATGTCTCTTTTCCTCCAACGCTTGTTCCCCACAATCCTTTATTGATAGAATATTGGGCTTTTTCCCAAGAATAGTGCACGCCATTTTTAGCTAAATAGTCAACCTCTTCTTGTCTTGAAAGTTTCAAGTCACGAATAGGAGTAATGATTTCGATTTCGGGAGCGATGGTTTGGAAAATTAAATCAAAACGAATTTGGTCGTTTCCAGCACCAGTACTTCCGTGAGCGATGGCCGTTGCACCAACCGATTTGGCATATTTGATAGCTTCAATGGCTTGGAAAACTCTTTCTGCACTTACAGATAAAGGGTAGGTATTGTTTTTTAATACATTTCCAAAAATTAAATATTTGATTGCTTTGTTGTAATATTTATCTAAAATGGTTAGGCTAACGTGTTTGGCGCTTCCTAATTCGTAGGCTCTGTCTTCGATAGCTTGTAATTCAGCATCGTCAAATCCACCGGTATTAATTAGTACCGTATGTACTTCGTATCCTTGTTCATTTTTTAAATATTTTAGACAATAAGAGGTGTCTAATCCTCCGCTGTATGCTAATACTACTTTTTTCATTGTGTTTGTTTTTGCTTCATTTCCTAATAGCCTAGGAAGGGTGAAATTAGAATGTTATTTTTTTAAAAATAATGCTTGTTTAATGGCTTTCAATCTGTTCCAAATCCGGACGTTGAAAGGATGCTTTGGTGGGTCTTTGGGCTTTTCTTCTGGGTCGTAAAGCATTCCGGTACACAAACACATTTTGTTCTCTTTGCTTTTCAAGATTTCATAATTGGTGCAGGTTTGACAGCCTTTCCAAAAACTTGGATCATTGGTTAATTCTGAGAATGGAACGGGTTTGTATCCTAAATCGGAATTGATTTTCATAACCGCCAACCCGGTTGTGATTCCAAAAACTTTCGCGCCGGAATATTTTTCTAAGGAATAGTTGAAAACAAAAGTTTTAATTTTCTTGGCCAAACCGTGATTTCTAAAATCGGGATGAACAATTAAACCTGAGTGTGCCACGTACTGGCCGTGTTGCCAGCTTTCGATATAGCAGAAACCAGCAAAAACACCATTTTTATCTAAAGCGATAACGGCGTCTCGATTGTGCATCTTTTTTTTGATGTAATCGGGCGTTCTTTTAGCAATTCCGGTGCCTCTTAATAAAGCCGAAGATTCTATGGTGTCGCAAATTTGTTGCGCATATTTATAATGTTCTTCTTGGGCTATAACTATAGCTATTTTCATTTCGATAATTGAATTTTTTGATGGTGAAAAAAAATGAGCGATGAATGAAAAAATTCCTTGCAAAGGTACAGTATACTATAAAAAATAGCAGCTGTCGAAGTGCAAAAAATAATGTTGTTATGAGGATTTATAAATCCAAAAGTAAAAGAATGTAATTTCAAAATGTGAAATATGAAAAATGGATAAATATTTGAAAAACTGGTTTGGAAACTATACTAATAGCATCCGTACTTCGGGAGAAGTGGTTGATCTGTTTATCCGGGATAAAGAAGTTATATGTAAACTTGTTTTATTCATTGCTGCAAATTTACGAATAATTTCTTTGAGCACTAAGGTTTTTTTACAACAATTATGAGATTAATTGTTAATTTATTCAAGTGTGTTTCTTAGAAAGTACACAACAGTTAGTTTCTGAAAGAATTGCGGACTATGATGTTTTTCAATTTCATTTTTAAATCTTCGCCAGTGTCATACACCATTTGCTCATTTGTTGGAAAGGGAACGGCTCTTCTGTCAAAATAAGAATAATAATTCGAGTCGGAAGCACGTCGGTCGCCTTTATAAGTAGCATAAATATTTTCGAAAACAAACTCGCTAGCTATAGGGAACGATTGCATTAATTGATGATTTTTTAAGTCAATATAATCTACTTTTGCTTGAATTTGACAAGATTTTAATTGTCTTGATTCAAATATTCGAACGGTTACATTTCGGAGATTATCAACCATTACTACTTTGCCAGTATTGTCTATAACTTCTTTTCCGTTGGCATCCAAAAGTTTTTTTTGCCCGTCAACTATTTGTTTTTCCTTGATAAAATCTTTTTCTTTTATTTGTTCGGGGGAAATGAATATATCTCTGAAACTTATTTGCATTTCGTATTCGTAATTAATTCCTTTTTGCTTACTGCCGTGGAATTCGGTCCATTTGGAATTCAATCCATAAGTATTAAAGTCTAATAAGCTATTTTGCAAACGAACCGGAATAATCATATTGGTTTCGTTTTTGGTATAAACATAAACAAAGTCCTTTCCTTTAAACTGCGCTTCATTCATTACATCAATAGCATTTTTATAGCCAGGATTTATTTGGTTCAGATAGGTTAAGTCGTCAAATGCTTTGCGGAAATTCATTTTATTTGAAGTTGCCATTAAGGACTTGGCATTGTTGTATAAATAATCGGATAAGTAATTTTTGCTAGATACGATCTGGTCATTATAATTATCAAATGGAAAAATGGCGTTCCTACCTTCATTCAATAATTTAAGGGGTAGTAATGGTTTTATCTTTTCTTGACGATTATGCAATGCCAAATAGGTGTTATGAATTTTTTCATAGTTCGCAGGATTGAATTCTTTTTCCAATAGATTAATGGTATTCAAATCGCGTTCTTTGGCTTTGGCGAAAGCCTCCTCCAGCAAATACACATAATCTTGGTTGCTCTTCTTGTCTTTATTGGAGCGTAAATTAGAAATAGAATTATTGATGGCTTCATCGTAATTGCCTGAACTCAATAAGTTTTGAGTTTGTTTTACACCACAAGAGGTAAGTATTAGAAAAGCGAAAAGTAAGTAGGTATTTTTCATGCTAATTTTATTGTAAATTTACTTTAATTTTGAATTATGTAAGCCATTTTCTAAGACTTTTTACAGATATTTTTCTTGCCAATAATAATGCCAAAAAAATCCGATACTTATAAAAATATCGGATTCGATTGCGTTTGAAAGAATATTTTATTTCCTCACAAAAGGAGGTAGTAATTTTGTTGAGAGTTCTCCGAATCCTATTCTAACGCCATTGTTTTTAGAAAACCCTTTCATAATCACAGTGTCGCCATCTTTTAAAAATTTGCGTTCTGTAGTATCATTTATTATGATTGGCGATTTCCCTCCTGATGTTAACTCAAGAAGTGAACCATAACTATCTGGGGTTGGTCCAGAAATAGTTCCAGAACCCATTAAATCACCTGAATTGATGCGGCAACCATTGGACGTGTGATGTGCTAATTGTTGTATCATCGACCAATAAATGTATTTGAAGTTGGTTTTAGACAAAGTTGTTGTAGTTCCGTCTTCAGTTTTTAGGTCTATTTCTAAATTAATGTCGAAGTTGTTTTTTCCTTTTTGTTGCAAATAGGGAAGTGGGGAAGGATCTTGTTTGGGGCCTTTGGTTCTAAAGGGCTCTAAGGCATCCATCGTTACTATCCAAGATGAAATGGAAGTGGCAAAGTTTTTACCTAAAAAAGGGCCAAAGGATAAAGATTCCCATTTTTGAATGTCTCGAGCACTCCAATCATTCATTAATACCATCCCAAAAATATAATCTTCGACTTCGCTTATAGGGATGTTTTCTCCCATAATATTAGCATCAGTTGTTATAAAAGCCATTTCCAATTCAAAATCAACCATTCGAGAAGGACCAAAAACTGGACTTGTCTCTCCAATTGGTAATGTTTGAACCATTGGTCTATTGATAGGTATTCCTGATGGAATTATCGTTGAACTTCTTCCATGATATCCAATTGGCATGTGAAACCAATTAAGCGGTAATGCTTTTTCGGGGTTGTTTATTATTTTGCCAATATTCGTTGCATTTTCTTTACTAGTATAAAAATCTGTGAAATCGCCAATTAACACCGGCAATTGCATTTCGATGTCTTTTACATCGAAGATCACAATTTCACGATGTTCTTTATTATCTCTTAGTTTTGGATTGGTTGTGTCAAACAATTCCGCCAAGCGATTTCGAACCAAACGCCAAGTTTTTTTTCCATCGGAAATAAAATCGTTTAAGGTATCTTGCATGAACATGTCATCGGTCAATTCGATTCCTTCAAAATAATTTAATTGTTGCAAAGCACCCATATCAATGGCACAATCACCTATTCGAGTTCCAATGGTAATTACGTCATCTCGGGTAATAAAAACCCCAAAGGGAATGTTCTGAATAGGGAAGTCGCTATCAACTGGTACTTCTATCCAAGATTTACGGTTGGTATTATTAGCTGATATTGGCATACTATTGTTAATTATATTGTTAAGAATTACTCATCAAATATATCATAAACTTACTATTTACCAAACGTTTTTTTGTATTTTTGCGCCAAATTAACTAAAATCAAAGAAATGCAACGCGACAAACAAATTTTTGACCTTATTTTAGAGGAACAAGACAGACAAATTCACGGACTAGAACTTATTGCTTCTGAGAATTTTGTAAGTGATGAAGTAATGGAAGCAGCTGGTTCTGTTTTAACCAATAAATATGCCGAGGGATATCCTGGCAAAAGATATTATGGAGGTTGCGAAGTGGTGGATGTTATCGAGCAAATTGCCATAGATAGAGCTAAGGAGTTATTTGGTGCCGAATATGCCAATGTTCAGCCTCACTCAGGTTCTCAAGCCAATACTGCAGTGTATCACGCTTGTTTGAAACCGGGAGATACTATATTAGGTTTCGATTTGTCTCACGGAGGGCATTTAACTCACGGTTCGCCGGTCAATTTCTCAGGACGATTGTACAATCCTGTTTTTTACGGTGTTGACAAAGAAACAGGTCGTTTGGATTATGATAAAATTCAAGAAATTGCTACTAAAGAGCAGCCTAAACTAATTATTGCAGGCGCTTCGGCTTATTCTCGTGATATGGATTTTGAGCGTTTTAGAGTAATCGCTGATTCTGTTGGTGCTATTTTATTTGCCGATATTTCACATCCTGCTGGTTTAATTGCAAAAGGATTGATGAATGACCCCATTCCTCATTGCCATATTGTTTCTACGACTACTCATAAAACTTTGCGTGGACCAAGAGGTGGTTTGATTTTGATGGGGAAAGATTTTCCAAATCCAATGGGTTTAACTACTCCAAAAGGCGAAATCAGAATGATGTCTTCATTATTGGATTTAGCTGTATTTCCAGGAAATCAAGGAGGTCCTTTAATGCACATTATTGCGGCTAAAGCGGTTGCTTTTGGTGAAGCTTTGACTGATAATTTCTTCAGATATGCTTTGCAATTGCAAAAAAATGCTAATGCTATGGCAGATGCTTTTGTAAAAAGAGGCTATGATATTATTTCTGGTGGAACAGACAATCATATGATGTTGATTGATTTGAGAAACAAAGGAATTTCAGGTAAAGATGCAGAAAACGCTTTGGTAAAAGCAGAAATAACCGTAAATAAAAACATGGTTCCCTTTGATGATAAATCCCCTTTTGTCACTTCTGGAATTCGTGTTGGAACTGCAGCCATCACCACTCGTGGTTTGGTTGAAGAAGATATGGAAACGATTGTTGCTTTGATTGATAAAGTTTTATCTGATCATACTAACGAAGCTATCATCGAAGAAGTGGCTGATGAAGTAAACGAAATGATGAGCGAAAGAGCTATATTCGTTTTTTAAGTAGCAACTTTTTATAGACTAATTTCACTAATTTTCACCAATTGTTTGTGTGTTAATTAGTGAAATTTGTGTTTTATAGCCTAAAATAATATCAAAAAAAATCCGCCTATTTTATTAAAAATGGCGGATTTATTATGTACAAAAACATTTATTTAACGCCTATCTGATGGCTTTCTGTTTTACCATCAATATAAATTTTTAGAACATAAATCCCTTTTGGCAATCCAGCAACCGAAATAGAAGCAATGTCGGATTTTATTTGTACTTTTCTCATTGATTTCCCCATTAAATCAAAAAGTTCTCCAGTTCTTGTAGATGCATTGGTTGGTTGCTGTTTCTTCTGGTTGTTTAATTGACTTTCTTTTTTTGCAATCTCGATGTTTATTACATCATTTGAAGGATTAGGATATACCGTGTATTGATTAAAATATTCAGCAAAGGAAGTAAGTGTTAAATCTCCCCATTCACTCCAGCCGCAATCACTTAAGAAGCGACCTCTTACATTGATATAAACCATATCCTCAAATTGATAAGCATCAGCTGAATTTACTACTACTGTTGAACCATTCCCTCTGGGAACGTAAGTATTAGATGCAGGGTCAAATACTTCATATTCTGCCCCTAAAACTCCATTATTAACACCTAAAGAATTATTCAAATTAATTTCATCTGTAAAGCTGCCAAAATTACCAAAACCATTATAGCCGTAATTAAAAGTAGAACCTGTTTGTGAGCCATTAGCATTTGAAAAAATAGGATATGGAATGCCTACCCAAATGGTTTTGGTTAATGCAATATTACCGCAACTTCCTCCCATAATCAAAGAAAGAGTCACTTGGCCTGATACATTTGGTAGGGCTGTTAGTGCTATATTTGCTGTACCGTTGCCAGTCAAGTTTACAAGATTTGCACCTTGTGTAATAGCCCAAGTAAAAGTAGTTGCACCGGTGGCAGAGGCGCTATAAGTTGCTGAAGTACAAAAAGCATCTAGACCGGATATTTGAGATGTCGAACACACATATGTGCAATCAAAAACTTGTGGAGTTCCGCCGATATTAATTGCATTTAGTTCCGCGGCTAACCAATCACCATTTCTTGTATTGAATGAGATATGCCTTTCATTTATACTGTTGTTATTTTCAAACGCTGTGATAAAGTTTTGAAAAGGAATTACTCTGTTTCCTGTTGGTGGATTTGCAGCATTATAAACTCTAGAATAATCGGTATCATTTAGAATTACATTTCCTTGTCCAACATCTAATGCGCTTGCGGTAGGTATAAATCCAAAAGTATTTTCTACATTAAAATTTATATTTACGGAGCCTAATAAATTTAGTAAATCAGCTTGAAATTGTGTTAAATCTCCATTATCATCAAATAAATTGATATCTGCAATTTGTCCAAATAATTCGTATCTTCCTCCTGCATATTTATCATACGAAAGATTAACAGGATTGTCATAAGAACGGTTTGTAAGGTTCACTGTAATATTAGCTATCCATAACAATTTTTTAGTAAAACTAACTTTACCTTTATAAATATTGGCAGTCTGATTGGCAATTGGTAGTGCCTTAGCATCAAAATCTAAATTAAATTTACTGCTTCCAGGCAAAACACCCAGTAACAATGCTGGTTCGTTAAAAACAACTGCCAAAGCAATGTCGTCTGAAACTCCTAGTAAAGACCCTAAAATATCCGACAATATACCAGTTCTTGCATTACCATTCATCCTAAATAAAGAAGCATTGTAATCATAATCTTGAGTATTGGCACAATGACTACCATTACTTATAGCGATATTGCGGGTTTGAGTGGGATAGCCTTTAGATAATAAGTCAGTTTGCCAATCATTATGAACTGAATTTTCTAAACTAAAACTTGGTGTAATATAATTATCTAACAATTGTTTTGTACCCGTTGAATTTAGTAATGCGCTAATCTCTTCAATAGATGCATTACCACCATTACTTACCTCAAACTGAAAATCGCCTAATGGTGTACCAACAAACTGATCCGCTAAATGGCGAGCAAAATATTGAATGCCTAATGGGATATTTGCTCCTTGATGCGGTGCATCGTGACTAATGTATAATTTTGTGTCGTGTACCATACTTCGTTGCTCCATATCTGCTAAGGCATAGCGAGCAATAACGCCGCCCATACTTTGTCCTAAGACTACGTTTTTTTCGGTACTGCCTGCTAATGCTTTTTGTTGATTCACCCATATAATAATGTCTTCTAAAAGTAAAGCATTTCGCTGTAAATAATCTCTACCATTATCCCAATTAACGTAAATGATGTCGTAATCTTGATCGCCAGCGGTAAATCTTGTACTACCAGTTAAAAAGAATTCTATATTATTCGAGTCAGATCTATTAACACTTCTAATAAATGAATCTAGATCATTATCGCCTAGACCACTTTCAACACCAAGTAATCCACTATCAAAACCTTCGGCAACAATTAATGGTTTTGTAATTAAGCCATCACTTCTAGCGTCGTCTATTTCTAAAGTAGCTTTTCCGAATTGTCCTAAATACATTTGAGTTCCTGGAAATGGTTGACTGTAAAATCTATTATCTGTGATTTGTGCAATTGCATTAAATCCCAATAAAAGAATAAGAAGTTGTATATTATTTTTCATAATTTTTATTTTGTAAAAGTTAAATCAAAACGACCATTGGTTATGTTTATAATTTCTCCAGTTGTTATTTCTTGTGCCTGAAATTCAAAGGTTCCAGACATTATTTGATTTTTTGTATCAAAACGTGTAAAAGTTATTGTGCCAAAATAATTTGGGTTTGTTTCATACTCACCATCTTTTGGTAAACTATAGTTCGCAGAGCCACCAGTAAAATCATTTCTTATAGAATTAATATTCAATTTATAAGTCTTCCCTTCAATAATTGAAACTCTTCTTAAACTGATATGCCCCTCTTTCCAATTTCCTGCAACACGCTGCTCCCAGCTGATACCCAAAAAATACTCTCCATTAACAAATTGATAAAAGTTAGTCATTAAACCACTATCTGTAAAAGGCACTCCGTTTACTAAACAACCAATGGTGTTTTTACCGGATGTTGTCATAGGTGGCAATTGGTCTAAAGGATTCCGGGTGGTTCCATCATTGGTGCACGAAATTAAAGTAATTAGTACGAACAGAATTGTTGTAAATGTTTTCATAATTTTAATTTTGATTATTAAATCGGTCACTCCATTCAATAGTAGTTAGTGTGCCTTCAAAAATTATGCGGCTTTGGCTGTATAAAATTTGACCATTGGTAAGTGTCAGCTTGTATTTCCAGTTTTTCACCCCTTCCTGTGCATATTGTAAACTATAAGTGCTGTTAAAAGGGATGGTTGTATATCCTGCTCCGTTGTCAAAATCCATAGCAATACTTTGCACAGTACCAACTTGGTTAGTATACCATAAAGTTTGTGGAAATTTCACGGTTGTTTTAAGCCCTTTGTATTTAATAATGGGTGTTGCTATGGCAAAAACTTGTTTTTCTTCGTAAGGGTTTTGCCAAACACCGTTCACATATTTATCGTAAAACTTATTATTACTTACGGTAACAAAATTAGGATAGGCATTACTCTTAAACTGACTGTATTTATAATACAATCCGCTAAGAACTATGGTGTTTTTTTGACGTAAATTGTTCCAGTTTTGTATATATAAAGTAGGGCTTACCAAACTGGTTACAGTGGTTTTTACCCTTGCCATCAATAAGGTGTTGTAAATAGAGGTTAGTGTGCCTTTGTTTACATAGCTGGTATCGGTTAGTACACCATTGTAGGCTGCTAAATTGGTAAACTCCATAGCATAATCTCTTAAAAGGCTGTGCGGTACTTTGTTTTTATCAATACCCGCAAAGGTTTGATTAATTTTGGTAGCCCATTCGGTATTTACGGTTTGTGATTTTGCAACAAAGCCTATGCAAAAACAAAGTAGAACCAATAAACTTATCAGAAAATTGATTGTTACTATAATTGAGTTTGCTAGGATAGGCATTGTCTGCAAAACGATTGTATTTGAAATATTGCCCACTCAAAATTAATACCCCGCTCGTTCGTTGTGTGTACCATCGAGTAGCATATTCTTCTGGCGTTATAAAGCCCGTAGTTACATTGCTACGCACTCTACACATTAATAAAGTTTTGTAGATGTCGGACATTGTTTGAGATGTTGTGAATGTCGAATCGGTCAGCGTTCCGTTAAATGCTTTTAGGTTTGTAAATTCCATCCCAAAATCTAATAAAATACCGTGCGGGATTCTATTTTTGTCTAAATTTTGAAAAACTTGTAGGGTTTTGGTTTTAAATTCAGTGTTGTTTACTTGTTGACTATAGCTGATGGATGATAAAAAACAAGCAAACACAATTTTGTAGAAATAATTTTTCATACTTTTGATTTTGAATTAATAAATTTTGGTCGATTTTTTAATTTAGTTGCGGAGGATTTCTATTTAATAGAAGTCCTTCCTTATTTTAAAGATTTTACATATTTATTTTTTTAAGTTAGTATCTCCAATCAAATCGTCCTTGTCTTATTTCTACTTTTTCGCCTGTTGTATTTTCTGCATCGAACCAAAATGTTCCTGATATAATAGAATTTGCGGGGTCAAGTTTTATTATTTTAAGCTCTCCAGTTTTTATAGTGTTAGTATAAAATTTATTTGCATAATTTTGTCTAAAAGTCCCACCCCCCCCGGTGTAATCTGCATTATCTAATGGATTTTTATTCAAAATGTAAACTTGTCCTACAGCTAAATTAATCCTACTTGTTTGTACACTTACAGTTTTCCCATCTATTCCTCTTAAATCAGAAAAAGCCATTGTAAAGAAATATTCGCCCTTAACTAATTGATAAAAACAATTAACCTCAGGATTAATACCTTCTTTTTTTGGTAAAAATACTTTTCCATTTACTAAACAACCCACTGTGTTTGCACCTGTTTGGGTTTCGGGTGGGAGTTGGTCTTTGCCTGCAAAAAATTGTCCATCTTTATCGCAAGAACTTAACACGAACGTTGTAAAAAGAATTAAAATTAGGTTTTTCATAATTACTGTTGTTTGGTTATTATATGTTGGTTTTGTTTTTTATCTTTAAAGTATCAAGGCGAAGGAAGTGCTATTATATGTAGTATTTTTATAGTATTATATTTCATAAATAAGACACTCAAATATAGTTAATTATAATAGTATCTGAAAAAAAAACTTACTTTTTTTACCTAAAAAAAACCTGCACTATCAAAGAGTTAATCGATGAAATACATAAAAAATCTGACACTTCTAAAAATGTTTGATGAAATGCAGTGTTATATCGTTTGGTATTTCAAATAATTACATTAAATATTCATCGGTATTATTCCAGAATTCTTTGGATAATAACATAAAATCATTTGGTATTAAGTTGTAATTTTGGAAGAAATTCATACCATTAAAATCATAATAAAATGAGAATAGAAACAGAAATGAAATTGGGGTTCAAAGATGTAATGATTAGACCAAAACGATCCACATTAAAGAGCCGTTCTCACGTTAGTTTAGAAAGAGAATTTAAATTTTTGCACAGCACCACAACTTGGACAGGAGTTCCCATTATGGCAGCCAATATGGATACTGTTGGAACTTTTGAAATGGCCAAAGCATTGGCCGAGGATAAACTTTTTACGGCAATACACAAACATTATTCCGTTCAAGAATGGAATGATTTTTTGCGTAATTTAGCAACAGAAATGTATAATTACATCGCCATAAGTACCGGAACAGGAAAAGACGATTCTAAAAAAATAGCCCAAATTTTTGAAGCCAATCCGTTGTTGAAATTCATTTGTATTGATGTGGCCAATGGGTATTCGGAGCATTTTGTGAATTTTGTACAGCAAACCCGCAAGCAATATCCCGATAAAGTTATTATTGCCGGAAATGTGGTTACTGGCGAAATGGTCGAAGAATTATTATTGGCTGGAGCCGATATAATTAAGGTAGGAATTGGACCTGGTTCAGTTTGTACCACCAGAGTTAAAACGGGTGTGGGTTATCCTCAACTTTCAGCCATTATCGAATGTGCCGATGCTGCTCACGGACTTGGCGGGCAAATTATAAGCGATGGTGGTTGTAAAACGCCGGGCGATGTTGCAAAGGCTTTTGGAGCAGGAGCTGATTTTGTAATGCTGGGCGGAATGCTCGCGGGGCATACTGAAAGTGGAGGAGAACTGATAGAAATTAATGGTGAAAAATTCAAACAATTTTACGGAATGAGTTCGGCTACTGCTATGGAAAAACATGTTGGTGGTGTAGCAGAATACAGAGCAAGCGAAGGCAAGACTGTTCAAGTTCCCTTTAGAGGCGATGTAGAGGTCACTTTGAAAGATATTCTTGGCGGTTTGCGAAGTGCGTGTACTTATGTTGGAGCTTCTCGATTGAAAGAATTGACTAAAAGAACTACATTTATTAGAGTTGCTGAGCAAGAAAATACAGTTTATACTAAATAGGTGATCATTTAGCAACTAACCGTTTTCGATACTAGTATGGAATTGAAACTATACTCATTTTATAGTGTAAAAAATAACAAATCCCCTTTCGAAGTTTTGCTTTGAAAGGGGATTTTTCTTTCTTAAATTCTATAAAAAACCAACCCAATTCGCTTCCTTTTTTTGAATAAAAATACGCTCTATACCTTCGTTTTCAGAAGAAAAGAGCGGAAAAACAAAAAATAAAAAAAACTATACCGTTATCGTAATTTTTTGAATTTTCTTTCAAAATCCATCAAAATATTAAGATAATAAATATTTGTGCCTAATAAATTATTGAATTGCTTCTCTTTGAGATAAAACTTTAGGCTATTCCTAAAAAAAACGTAAAATCTATATTCTATTTACATATTTCGTAAATTTAGACATAGAAAAAAGATAAGAAGTTTAGAAAAATTTAGAGATATAGAAAATGGAAAATTTAGTAAAAAATTTAGAGCTTAAAACTGGTGTTTGGAAGAATAGTATTAATGTGCACGATTTTATTTTGCAAAACATAAAATCATACGAAGGAGATGCTAGTTTTCTTGTAGGGCCTTCTTACAAAACTATTCAACTTTGGGATGTATGTAAAGAAACACTTTTAAAAGAAAGACAAAATGATGGTTGTTTAGCAATTGACACCGAAGTTATTTCTAATATTACTTCATTTGGACCCGGATATATTCAAAAGGAGAATGAAACAATTGTAGGTCTTCAAACCGATATGCTTTTGAAAAGAGCTATGAAACCTTATGGCGGAATCAAATTAGTTGAATCGGCTGTAGCTGAAAGAGGTTTGAAAGTTTCAGACAGAGTAGTTGATATTTTTAATTACGCCAAAAATCACAATCAAGCTGTTTTTGATGCTTATGATGGTGAAATAAAAACCTACAGATCAAAACACGTCTTAACTGGTTTACCTGATAATTATGCAAGAGGAAGAATAATAGGGGATTTTAGAAGAGTAGCTCTTTATGGAATCGACCGATTAATTGTAGAGAAAAAATCAGATAAAGAAAAAGTTTCTGGTGAGATGAGCGATTCAAAAGTTCGTTTGCGTGAAGAAATTGCAGAGCAAATTAAAGCCTTGCAAGACATGAAAAAAATGGCACTTTCTTATGGAATTGACATTTCGAAACCAGCAACTACTGCTCACGAAGCAGTTCAGTTTACTTATTTAGGCTATTTAAGTGCGGTAAAAGAGCAAGATGGAGCAGCAATGTCTTTAGGGAATGTTTCTTCGTTTTTAGATGTGTACATTCAAAACGATATCGAAGCTGGAATTATTGACGAAGAACAAGCTCAAGAATATATTGACCAATTTGTAATGAAATTGCGATTGGTGCGTCACCTTCGTCCAGGAGCTTACGATGCTATTTTTGGTGGAGATCCAACTTGGGTTACCGAGGCTATTGGAGGTCAGTTGCACGATGGTAGAACTAAAGTAACTAAGACTTCTTTCCGTTTCTTGCAAACACTATATAATTTAGGAGCTTCGCCAGAACCGAATTTAACGATTCTTTGGTCTGAAAATTTGCCACAAGGTTTCAAAGATTTTTGTGCCCAAGTTTCTATCGATACTTCATCTCTTCAATATGAGAATGATGATTTGATGAGAGACAATCGTGGATCTGACGATTACGGAATTGCCTGTTGTGTTTCGTATCAAGAAATTGGAAAAACTATTCAACATTTTGGAGCTCGTGCCAATTTGCCTAAAGCGCTTTTATTGGCTTTGAATGGTGGTAGAGAAGAAGTAGAAGGAGCTCAAGTTGTGAGTGGTATTTCTGAAATAGACGATGAAGTATTAGATTATGATACCGTAATGAAATCTTTCAAGAAAACATTGGCTGAAGTAGCTCGTGTGTATGCCAAATCAATGTATATCATTCATTATATGCACGATAAATATTATTACGAAAGAGCGCAAATGTCTTTGATTGATAGCAATCCAAAAATTGATATCGCTTATGGCGCTGCGGGAATTTCGATTATTGCCGATTCACTTTCTGCTATTAAATATGCTAAAGTATCTCCAATTAGAAACGAATTTGGTTTGACTTCTGATTTTAAAATTGAAGGGGACTATCCAAAATTTGGTAATGATGATGATAGAGTGGATGCCATCGCTCAAGAAGTGACCAAAATCTTTATTGATGAGTTGAGAAAACACAAAACCTATAAAAATTCAACTCCTACACTTTCATTATTGACCATTACCTCTAATGTAATGTACGGTTCCAATACTGGCGCAACACCTGACGGTCGTAAAGCAGGAGAGTCTTTTGCTCCAGGAGCCAATCCAATGCACGGCAGAGATGAAAATGGAGCTATTGCTTCTTTGAACTCTGTAAGTAAATTGAATTACAACGATGCTCAGGACGGAATTTCTTATACTTTCACTATGGTGCCAAAATCATTAGGAAACAATTTGGAAGAGCAGGTTGGTAATTTAACTACAACATTGGATGCTTATTTTGGAAGAAATGCACATCATTTAAATGTAAATATTCTTAACAAAGAAACCTTGTTAGATGCATACAATCACCCAGAAAACTATCCACAATTGACGATTCGTGTTTCTGGTTATGCTGTGAACTTTGTACGTCTTTCTAAAGCACATCAATTGGAAGTGATTAGCAGAACGTTCCACAGTACTATGTAATTTCAAATTATAATGTATTTTTATAAATTCTATTTCTTTAAATTTTTACTTAAAGGAATAGAATTTAATTTTAATAACCAACACCTATGTACTTCCCAGAGCAAGACACCCATTTATTAAACGATACGGACATCGATTCCTTAAGAATCCATTCTTTAGAAACATTTGGAACCCACGATGGACCCGGAATTCGGATGGTGGTATTTGTACAAGGGTGTCAATTTCGCTGTTTGTATTGTCAAAATCCCGATTCGATAGACATTCACGGAGGAACATTGGTCACCATTGACGAATTAGTTTCGAAAGCTTTAAAGCAAAAATCTTATTTTGGTAAACAAGGCGGAGTAACCGTTTCTGGTGGGGAACCTTTGTTGCAAAGAACCAAATTGATTCATTTGTTCGATCGTTTGCACGAAAACGGAATCAATACTTGTTTGGATTCGAATGGACGCGTTTTAGATGATCATACCAAAGAACTTTTGGATAGAACTGATTTGTTGTTATTGGATGTCAAACATATCAACCCAGAATGGCATAAAAAACTCACTAGTTTAAGTAATACCACAACCTTAAAAATTGCTGAACATCGCGAGAGCACCGGCAAACCAATGTGGTTGCGCTATGTTTTTGTTCCCGGATGGACGGATCAAGAGGACTATTTGCACGAATGGGCAAAACATTTTTCGGATTATAAAACCATCGAAAGAGTGGAAATTATCCCTTTTCACCAATTGGGAAAACACAAATGGGAGTTGATGAATATGGAGTATGCGCTTGGAGACACTCTTTCGCCAACCACCGAAGCTTTAGAAAATGCCAAAGCCATTTTTAGTTTGTATTTGGATAATGTTACCATAAAATAAAAATTGTTTTAAACGTCAGGTCGAGTGTTTTTTGTGGAGAGTAGCGGAACAAAGAATGTATCGAGAACTTTTGAGACATAAAAGGAATTGAAAATAAAATCGCTATTTGGTTCTTCTCGATACCATTTTTAATAGTAAAGCGGTCGCATTACTATTAAAAATCACTCGAAGTGACAGGAAATAATAAAACCGATTGATATCAAATAGGTTAAAATGAACATTAGAATTTTAAAGAATGAAAAAGAATAAATATTTAATCGTGTTGGCAGGAATGATTATGCAGCTGTCCATCGGATCTATTTATGCCTACAGCAAATGGATTGAACCTTTGTCTAACGAATTAGATTGGGATGCACACGATACTAAGACAGGGTTTAGTTTAGCCATTTGTTTTTTAGGATTAACCGCAGCTTTTATGGGTAAATTGGCTCAAAAAGTGGGACCAACCAAAGCAGGTTTACTGGCAACAATATTTTTAACCGTAGGATTATTGGGTAGTGCTTTGGCCGTAAATATGGGGAATATTTATTTGTTTTACCTAACATTTGGTGTTTTGCAAGGTATTGGTTTAGGTTTTGGATATGTCGTTCCAGTTTATACAGTTGTAAAATGGTTTCCTGATAAACCGGGATTGGCTTCTGGAATTATCATTATGTCTTTTGCTTTAGGTTCCTTATTAGCTTCGTTTTTAATAGGTCCTTTAATTGCTTCTATGGGATTATCAGGAGCTTTTGCCACACTCGGAATTGGTTACGGAATTTGTATGCTGTTGAGTGCTTTATATTTGGCAAATCCTGAAAATACAAGCGCAGCAAATCACGCACATATTGACTTGAGTCCAAAAGAAATCCTAACCGACAAACGTTTTATGGCACTTTGGTTGTTGTTATTCTTGAACGTTTGTGGCGGAATTGCCATCATCTCTAAAGCGGCTATTTTGGGACAAGAAGTCGTAGGAATGTCCGCAGCACAAGCTACGATGTTTGTGGCTATCATTGGATTGTTTAATGGATTGGGACGTTTGTTTTGGTCGAGTATTTCAGATAAAATAGGCTGTTGGACTACCTTTATGCTTTTTATTGGTATTAACGTGGTTTGTTTTGCTTTGATACCCAGTTTTTCGACCAATAGCATCTCTTTTCAGATCTTGACTTATGTCATTATTGCGGGTTATGGAGCGGGTTTTGCTACAATGCCTTCTTTTGTAAAAAGCATTTATGGAACTGAAAAATACGGACAAGTTTTGGGTTATATCTTAACGGCTTGGTCAGCTGCAGCCTTTGCAGGACCGTTATTACTAGGTTTGAGTGCAGAAATCACTATATTTTATATGTTCTCTTTCTTATTAATCATTGCTCTGATAGTAGGGATATGGTTAAAAGGATTATTGGTAAAAGAGATTTAACTTTTCAATAATACCGAAAACGCATATAAAATATCCCAAAATAAAAGGCTATTTGTCAATCCGTAGGAGTCGCTACTCACGAGGGTAGGGACGCTTTACAGCGTGACAAACGGAGCTGTATGATTGGATTAAAATATGATAGTGTTTGCTATGGATCAAAAACAAAAAAGAGTCCCGTAATTGCGAGACTCTTTTTTGTTGCATTTGATATTTTTAAACCAGTTCTTCTTCTTTTTTGAATTCGGAAACTAATTTTTTCTGCATATCAAAAGAAACCGATTCGTAGTGATCAAACTTCGCTGTAAATCTTGCTCTTCCTTGTGTTATAGAGCGTAAATCACTGCCAAATTCCTGCATTTCCGCAAAAGGAAGAAAAGCGGTAATCACCGTAAATTGTCCTTCGGCGTCCATACTTTCTACATTGGCTCGATGCGTTTGTATATTACTCATAATCGCGCCCGTAAGTTCCTCAGGCGCTTGAATTCTGATGTGATTAAAAGGTTCTAATAATTGTGGATCGGCTTTGACGAAGTTTTCTTTGAAAGCCATCATTCCAGCTGTTTTAAACGCTAAATCGTTGCTGTCAACCGGGTGCATTTTGCCGTCGTATAAAATTACTCGAACGTCTCTTACATAAGAACCGGTCAACGGACCTTTGGTCATTTTTTCCATAATTCCTTTCAATATAGAAGGATGAAAACGAGTGTCGATAGCGCCACCCACGATGCAATTGTAATAGATTAATTTGCCACCCCAAGCCAAATTGATTTCTTCTTTTCCTCTAATGTTGTAGCCTTTGGGTTCGTCCATTCCTTCGTACCAAGGTTCAATTTTCATTGCCACTTCGGCAAATTGGCCTGAACCACCCGATTGTTTTTTGTGGCGATAGGTAATCTCAGCGCTTTTTTGAATGGTTTCGCGATACGGTATTTTCGGACTGCGGAATTCTACCGATAATTTGTATTGTTTTTCTAATTTCCATTTAATGATGGCCAAATGCAATTCACCGTGACAATGGATAATGGTTTGGTTTAATTCAGGGGAAACTTCAATTCGAATGGTGGGATCTTCTTCGACCAGTTGATGCAAAGCCACAGATAATTTTTCTTCTTCGCCTTTTTTGGTACCTTCCACAGCAATAGAAAATGTAGAATTAGGGAAGATAATAGGGGTGATTTCAATATGTTTTCCTTTTTCGTGAAGTGTGTTATTGATGTGGGTGTCTTTCAGTTTCAATGTGGCACCAATATCTCCCGCGGTCAATTCATTTACAGCAGTACGCTTGCTTCCTTCCACTTCGTATATTTGATTAATACGTTCGACTTGACCCGTGTTTTCGTTGGTCAATTCGTCTCCAACTTTAATTTTACCCGAAAGTACCTTGAAGAAACTTAAATCACCGATATGAGGCTCCGAGAGGTTTTTGTATACAAATATGGCAGTTGGGCCTTTTTCGCTGCATTCAATTTCCTTTCCGTCAATGGTTTTTTGTTTGGGCATTTCATAAGCGGATGGACATACATTATCGATGAATCCCATAATTCGTCCGCTTCCCATATTTTTCTTTGCAGAAACGCAAAATACAGGGAATATTTCGTGTTTTATCAAGGAATGATGCAAGCCTAATTTCATTTCATCTTCGTTCAATTCGCCTTTTTCGAAATACAATTCCATTAGGGTTTCGTCATTTCCAGCAATAGTTTCAATTAATTCTTGGTGCAAACGATTGGCTTTCTCTATTTCATTTTCAGGAATGGCTACTTTTTCTGGTTTGCCACCATTCGCGGGGTATTTGTACATTACCATATTCAAAACATCGATAATAGCATCAAATTCAGGACCTTGATTTAATGGATATTGAACTACAACAACGCTTTGTCCAAAATGATCTTTGGCTTCTTGTATGGTTTTGTCAAAGTCTGATTTTTCATTATCTAATTGGTTTACGGCCAATAAAATAGGTAATTTATAGTCATTGGCATATTCCCAAATAATATCAGTTCCGACTTCAACACCCATTGAGGCATTCAACAGCATTAAGCCACAATCGGCGACGCGCATTGCTCCAATAATTTCTCCAGCAAAATCATCGTAACCCGGTGTGTCTAAAAGATTTATTTTATAACCTCTCCATTTTGTATTTACTAATTTAGAAAAAAAAGATTTCCCTTTTTCGTGTTCAATATCCGAATAATCGGCTACAGTGTTTTTTTCTAAAATCGAACCGCGACGATTAATTAAACCTGCTTCAAATAACATCGATTCAATTAAGGTCGTCTTACCGCTTCCGGTATGACCCACTAAAACCACATTTTTAATGTGTTTAATATCAAAATTTGCCATATCTATTTGATTTAAATTGGATTAATGTATCAAATTTCAAATAAAATAATTTTTCTCTTTATGATATATATCATATTTTATACAGTATATAATCGTTATTTAATAAGAAATCGGGAATTTATGCAATAGCGATTTTGCAACATCAACAGAAATGATTTTAAACTAATAAACGAAGCCCTAAGTTCAAATGAAAAGGAACAGGTGGTGCTAGTTTTTAGGAAAAACTATTTGCTAAAAAAAGTTAGAGATAAATCAGGTGCGGAGCAGGACTAACTGTATCAACTCACAATAATATCGTGTTTGAAAAGTAAACCTTTTATGCTTTCTAAGGCGAAAACAGCTTTCTTAATCTTAGTTTTTGTTGGGTCGATGGTGTAGTTGTAACTCGTTTTGAGATGGGCTTTGCTAAGATTGGCCTTGCTGAATTCGGAACGGTATAAATCACAATTATCAAAAATAACTTCGGTCAAATCGGTGTTCATAAAATCAACGGCAATAATACTACAATCTATAAAGGTGGTTCCTTTGATTTTGAGCGTATAAAATTTAGAAAAATCTAAAACACATTCCTTGAAATGAACTTCAAAAATGAGTTTGTCACACATTGCAAAATTCACTTCTTCAATTTTGCAGCGACAGAAAAGCACAGTTCTTAAGGCGACGTGATTGATTTTGGCTCCACTAAAAATGCAATCGTTAAAGGTACAATCGATAAAAACGACTCCAATGAAGTTGCATTGTGAGAAATTGCAGTGATTGAAAGTGCAAGATTCAAATTCCTTTAAATTGACATCTTGTTCGCCATAAGTGAGGTTGTTGTATTCGATGTCGAGGAAATAGTCTGGCATTTTTTTTTAGGTTTAAATCCTTATTGTTTGAGTTTTTCTTATCTGGATTTTGCTTCGCAACATCCAGACTTAGCTCCGTAGTGGAAATAGAATGCTTTTTCAATCATAGATTGAAAAACTTTTTTTGTAACTATTTGCTTTCCTGAGCGAGCTCAAAACCAAATAGTTACAAAAAAAGCCCAAACTTTCGTTTGAGCTTTCCATTCTTAAGTGACCTCGACTGGATTCAAACCAGTAACCTTCTGAGCCGTAATCAGATGCGCTATTCAGTTGCGCCACGAGGCCTATTTTGTGGGTGCAAATATAGGTAATTTTAGCAATCTTGCAAACTGTAAATTGAAATTAAATCAATTTTTTATAAAATCTGCAATCTGCAATTTAAAATCTGCAATCAACAATCTAGTGCTCTTGTAGTTACGTAATAGCGATACCCAATTATGGCTTTTTGCCATTTACTGGCTTTGGCCAAATCCAACCTTTTTTTAGTGAAACTAGGCAGAATAAGCTTGTTTATTTGGGCTAAAATTTTGAACATATATTAAGTTTTTTGCAAAGATATAAAAAAAGACGGTCTTGATTAGTGACCGTCTTTTTGAGTTTTGTTTGGAATATTATTTCCCTTTTTTTGCATTCATTTTGGATTGATACTCTTCCATTTGTTGCTCGTAGATTTTCATTTTTTTGTCAAAAGCCTCCATTTCAGCATTAAAAGGTTCCATTTGTTTATCAAATTCTTCCATTTTTTTCTCAAAAGCTTTCATTTGTGGTTCCATGGCTGCCATTTTTTTGTTAAATTCCTCCATTTGGCTTTCAAATTCTTTCCAAGCTTTTTTGTCACCATTGATTGGGTCGCCTTTTGGGGCTT
This sequence comes from uncultured Flavobacterium sp., assembly GCA_963513695.1. Lineage (GTDB taxonomy): Bacteria > Bacteroidota > Bacteroidia > Flavobacteriales > Flavobacteriaceae > Flavobacterium. The sequence goes on along the minus strand of CAUPRL010000024.1, from coordinate 6,186 downwards.
TTGGAGCTTTTGGAAAAACGGGAGCTTTTGGGGCTTTAAATTTAAAAGTTGGCGGACTAGGTGGAGTTGGAGGTGTTGGAAAATCAATATTATCCGCTGATTGTGTAACCGTTTTGGTTGTTATCTTTATAGTTTTTCCGGTTTTATTGACATCCATTTTGGTAATGGTATTTTGATCTAAAAGTAAGAGCTCGTTTTTATCTACTTTTTCGTCATTAATATAAACGTCATTGTCATTTATTGTTTTATAGAATTTCTTGGTAACAATTCGAATGGTTCCTTTGTCGGAATTTTTGTTAACATCGATGCTTTCAATTTCATTCTGATCTAATTTATCTAAATCCTCCTGACTTGCTTTGGCACCATCAATAAAAATTTCTTTTTCAATGGAAACCGAAGGGGCATCAGGTGAAATCAAGACACTTTTTTTGTTAATCACAGTTTCATCTGTTCCAAAATCAACAGTTAGTAATCCATTTTCATTTTTTGAAACTATAATTCCAAATGTTTTGATAGGCTCTGTTCCTTTAGTTGCCATTTTTTGTGTAATTTCTTTTCCTTTTTTCAAATCAACTTTAATGGCAGTTAATTCATTTTTAGAGTTTCTTTCTACACCCGAAAAAGCAAGTGTTATATCATATTTTTCCTTTAAAGCATTCACTTTTTCTTTTAATTCTGCATCAGTGGTATTCTTGTTTATTTTATAAACATCTACCGATTTTTCAACTGGTTTTGAATTTTCAACTATAGTTTGCTCCGATACTTTCTCCTGTGCAATAACTTTCACTTGAAAGAAAAATACAAATGCACCTAATAATGGAAGCACTAAAGCATACTTCCAATAATTCCTTTTGTTTGATTGATTTTTGTTTAACATAACGATTCGTTTTTTGATTAATGATTGATAAAAATGATTGGTAAGGACAACACAATTTTCCTGTGTTGTTATTTTTAAAAGCGTCAATTGATAGGCTTTTTTGTCGGATATGTTTTTAGAAGCTTCGCTGTCGGCGATGAATTCCAGATTTTGAAGTATGGCTTTTTGGTATAACCACACGAATGGATTGAACCAGAAAACAATACAAAATAGTCTAGAAATCAATACGTCAACCGTGTGATTTTGTGCGCTGTGTACTTTTTCGTGTTCCAAAATGTTTTCCAATTCGGTGTCGCTGTATAGTGATGAGTTATACACGATGGAATTGAAATAGGAAAATGGAGAAACATTTTCGGTAATGTCAATAAACTTGAAATCGGCTTGTTTCTGAATGATTTTGCCTTTCAAAACTTTGTTTAAACTATAAAAATCAAAGGCGAATTTGATCAAGAAAACTAGAATTCCAATAGAATACAAAAAGGAGACAACAAGAAACCAATTGATTTCAAAAGACTCTTCCTTTATTGGAGCAGTTACAGGTAATTTCGACCAATCAAAATTGGATGGGGTTGGATCGACCCAAACTATTTTTGTGAAAACTAGCATTGGCAAAACTACCGAGCTGATTAATCCCGCTAATAAATACCAACGATTGCTGTTGAAAAAAGTTTCTTTTCGCAGTAAAGCGAAATAGGACAAATAAAATAGTCCAATTAACCCACTTGATTTGACGAGGTAAATGAATAGCGTTTCCATAACTATTGTTTTTGTTCAATCATCGCTAAAATCTCCCGTAATTCTTCAGCTGAAATTTTCTCTTCTTTGGCAAAAAAGGAAACCATATTTTTATAGGAACTATCAAAGTAAGTATCAATAGCCGTGTTCATAAATCGCTTTCTATAGTCTTCCATCTTTACGATAGGGAAGTATTGGTGGGTGTTGCCAAATGCATTGTGCGAAACAAAACCCTTTTCTTCCAGGTTTCGGATTATGGTCGAAAGGGTGTTGTAATGAGGTTGTTCTTCAGTGATTTCAGCCAGAACTTCTTTTACGAAAGCCTTTTTTAGCCTCCATAAAATTTGCATAATTTCCTCTTCTTTGTTGGTCAGCTTTTGCATAATTGTAAGGTTTATTTCATTCTGAAAACAAACATACAACTATATTTTTAGTTGATAAACTATTTTTATAGTTATTTAACTAAATTTTAAGTTTATCCTTCTTTAAAGCTAAGAAATACAACGAAGAATGGTATTTAAGCCGATATTCTTTTTTCGGTTAGTAACATTCGATTCAGCCAAATGCAACAGATTACAGCCAACATTCCTAGACTTCCCATAACAATCCAATTGATTTGATAACCAAAATGCTCAATAATGTCTAATCCTGTTTTAGAACAAGCAATGTGAGCCAAACTAAAACTCATTGTATACAAGCCCATATATTGGCCTTCTTGTCCTTTTGGAGCTCGGTTTAAGGCGACAGCATTCGAAAAGGGAAACGCAAAAATTTCTCCAAAAGTGAGTAAAACAATGCTTATTACCAATACAAAAACCCAAGAATCAACTAGCAGTATATAATATCCTAAGGCTACACATAGAGCACCATAGGCGAGGATTTTTATTTTATTGATTTTTTCACTTTCAATTCTACTTACAATGGGCATTTCTAATAAGAAAACCAATAGCCCATTCAGGGAAAGAAGCAGACCGGTTTGAAACTCGGTCAAGCCAAATTTTTCGTTATGATACAAAGGAAGTGTAGTAAATAATTGGAAAAATACCATTGCAATAATAAAAATGATAAATAATAACAGCCAAAAAGGTTTGTCTTTGAAAATCGATTTTCGGTTGATATTCGTCAGTTTTTCGTCTGCAGTAAGAGGAATTCTTTTTTTCTCTTTGACGGTCATCGCAAAAATGAGAATGGCTATGATACACGAACTACCATCGACCCAAAACAATCCTTGGTACCCCATTCCTAAAATAATCAAACCACCTAATGTTGGGCCAGCAGCAAAACCAAGATTAACGGCCAAACGCACTAATGACAAGGCACGAACTCTATTTTCGGGTTTGGCATAAACAATCAGAGAGACGAACATCGCTGGACGAAACATATCAGCTATGGTCATAATGGTAAACATTCCTATACATAATCCCCAAAAACTGGTGATGTATTGCAGGATAAAAAATAGAATACCACTCGTAAAAAGACTAAAAATCATAATCTTATAAAACCCAATTTTATCGGTCAATTTGCCGCCAAGCCAAGAACCAAGCATAGAACCCAAACCAAAAGCTACCATAATCCATCCTACCTGACCATAAGTAAAATGTAGATTTTCTTTCAAGTATCGGGATAGAAAAGGCAAAACCATCGTGCCTGCACGATTGATAAAAGTGATGAGCGCCAGAATCCAAACTTCACGTCGGAAGCCCTTAAAATTATTGATATAACTTCGTAAACCTGTTCTAAGCATAAGGAAATTTCTTGTTGGCAAAGCTACAAAGATTTTTAGGAGCTTTTTCCAGCTATTCGCTCCAATCTTTTTCAATAATTGCTTTTTTTCTAAGTCATTGCAGGAACTTCCTTTGGTCGTTCCGCAACAACAAGAAAAATGCACCTTATTTTCAAAAGGATTTCCACTTTTATCTGGGCTAGGATTTGATCTATTGAAAACACTTTCTCTAAAACATAAACATTGTGGCTTTCTAACTTTTAAACTCCTTCTAGTGCTTGATCAATGTCATTACGTTACACTTTTTTTGTCATTCTGACGAAGGAAGAATCCCTTATAAGTTGCTCCTGTTTGTTGAGATTCTTCCTTCGTCAGAATGACAAAATCATAGTCAAAATCCCTTAACTTAATGACATTGAGTGCTCGATTGCATCGAGTGCCCACTTTCTGATGAAAATTATTCAAAGCGTTTGCAACGCGGCTCGAATAAAAATTACCCAAAAGTTGTTGTGGACAATTTATATTTAAAATATAGTGATTTTAAAACAAAAACAGAAGCTTTTTGAGGGCTTCTGTTTGTAATAACCGCGTTTCAAACGCTACGATTTGTTTTTTAATTTAAGTAGGTACTCGTCGCAGGCAAGCCCAGTTAGGTTAGATTTTTAATTTGCTTATTAATTTGAACATTTAGCAATTTGCCAAAAACTCGGCTTATTTTATAGAATTGCTCTTGCACATGTGGTTTTGGTTTGAAAATAAATTGTCCTGTGTCATTTACGGGAGAAACTATATCATTTGCTTGCACAATTTCATCTAGCTGTTCAGTTGTATAATTCATCATTAATACCTCCTTAATGCCCAAAAAATAGGGACTATAATCTATTTTAGATTTTATTGTAGTCCATTGTGCAGCGGTAATGCCATTACTCTCGAGAGCGAGTTTGTTTATGTAATTGTTGACATAGTCTTTTACTTGTTCCTCCATTTTTATTTTTTGTATGAATATATCATACTTGTCTTGTGCAAACATTGTGGTCGAAACCAAAAATGTCAATGCGAATACTATTTTTTTCATACTTTTTTTATTTTTATTTAACGTCATTTTCTGGAATGTCAAATTGGTATAGGTTGTATTTTATAAACAAATCTGTGGTAGAAAAATTGCCTGTTCTTGCATCCTCATAAATTTGTTTGTTTATTTTGAATTTTCGACTACCACCACCTTGCCGAGACAACACGTATTCTAAATAATACTCTCCATCTTCATCGGTAACTATAAAACTACGATTGAAGTAAAATGTTTCAGTATTAGGAGGAATGTTATCTCCTGTAAGTCGTGTTTTACCAAGGGTATAAAGTTTTTCGAATTTATTTAAAATATCATACTTCTTAATGAGTTGCTCCAAGGTTATAGCACTATTTTTGACCTCGTCATATATTTTTTTATTTACTATATAACAAGCTCCTAATTCCTCAATAATTCCAGCGCTATATTCAAGTATAAAGACATCGTCAAATGAATTTCTTACACTCCAACCGTCTTTTTGTATTTCTATGTTATTATCCATGATTATTAATTTATTGGTACATGAGGTATGTTTTTATTTGATAAAGCCAGAATCCAGACTTCACGACGGAAACCTTTAAAATTGTTGATATAACTACGAAGCCCTGTTCTAAGCATAGATAAATTTCTTGTTGGCAAAGCTACAAAGATTTTTATTGTCAGGCATTGTGAGAATCTATGCAATGTTTCCAAAATAATATTCTTTGTGCCTTTCTAACTTTTGAACTATTTTTGCTCAAAATAAAAAAAATGAGAACATTTCTATCATTCCTTTTTTTAGCACTATTCAACTTTGGTTTTGCCCAAGAAAAATTTGATGTCGCTTCAGTTGAGAAATTCCAAAATGAGTTAAATGCCGAATTTGCCGATGCCAAAACCAGTCCGTTAACTACTGAAGATTTGGCTGTTTTCAAGGCATTAGATTTTTATCCAATAAACGAAAAGTTTTTTGTCACAGCAAAATTTGTTAGAACCGAAAGCGAAAAGCCTTTCGAAATGAAGACTTCTACTAGCAGAAAACCAATGTACGTAAAATACGGCGAAGCACATTTTGAAATGGATGGAAAACCATTCCAATTGACCATTTACAGAAACATTGAATTATCTAAAAAAGAGGAATACAAAGATTATTTGTTCCTGCCTTTTTCCGATTTGACTTGTGGAAAAGAAAGTTATATCGGTGGGAAATATATCGATATGAAAACGCCAACAGGAGACACAATCGTAATTGATTTTAATAAGGCTTACAATCCCTTATGCGCATACAATCATAAATATTCTTGTCCAAAAGTGCCCTTAGAAAACGATTTGAAAATCGAAATCAAAGCTGGGGTAAAAAACTTCCACGATTAATGAAATATTTCAATCTACATACGCATCAATTTACGAATCAACCTGAAGTGTTGGAATTGGTCAATCAATATCCACAGGAATTTGTGGGCAATATTCCCTATTATTCCATTGGGATTCACCGCTGCAAAGTCTCCCGACTTTGAGCCACCTAAATTAATCCTAACTATTGTATTTTAAAATTGAATTAGAATTTAATATGTATCAAGCTTTCCACTATTTTATCAAATATAAAAAAAACCGCAAAGTCGGAGACATTCGCACAGCACATCATGCTATAATAAAACACTTCGAAGAGCCTTTAGATTTGCATAATAAATTATTCGTAATTTTAGACTACAACCAAACTGACAAAGTGAACCAGTTCGCAGGCAAGAATTTAAGGTCTATCCCCAGATTAGGACTTTGTCAGTTTACATTGAATAAGCATCAAAT
>CAUPRL010000023.1:0-43245 GCA_963513695.1 uncultured Flavobacterium sp. | reverse complement strand
TTCTTGGATATATTTTTCAAAATATAGTACTCGCAGAGCCACAAAGTTGCATAGAAAACACTTTTAAATTTTTGCGTCTTTGCGTCTTTGCGAGAAAAACAAAGCTTAACTTAATGACATTGACCCCCAGCTTCCAGCTCCCATTTGCAAGCACTTGCCATCTGCAATCTCCTGACCCTACTGCCCGAAGTCCCGTTTATAATGCAATAATCCAAAATACAAGTCTATTTGTCACTCCGTAGGAGTCTCACCACACAAGAGTAATCCGCTGCACCTGACCTCCCTACTCCTAGCTTCCAGCTCCTGCCATCTGCAAGCCGGCTGTAAAAGAAACAAGATTCTAATAAAAAAAAACCTCAAAGGTTTCAAAAACCTTTGAGGTTTCATTTCTGAACCGCAATGCAAATTTGAAACTACAAACCCAGTTTAATACTGATTGGTAGCCAATAAAACCAAGGTACAGGCCACTTCAGCTTTTATACCATTCAATTCTAATAACTGGTAAAACTCAGGATTCTCCGTTCCAGGGTTGAAAATCACTCGCTTTGGTTTGGATTCGACAATGTAATTGTAATAATCACGTTGCCGAACGGGGTTCAAATACAAAGTAATCGTATCTATATTTTTGAGAGGGATAGCTTTAGTTTGGATTTTTACTCCGGCCACTTCTCCAGCATTTTGACCGATTGCCAAAACAGAATGTCCTTTTTCGACCAACATTGAAATGGCTCTATAAGCATATTTTTCGGGGGTAGCACTGGCTCCAAGAACCACAGTTTTTTTGTTTTTCATTTTCTATAATTGTATGCTGCAAAAGTAGTCAAAAAAAAGGGAAAGGGAAATCAATTAAAAATAGTAGTGCTATTAACCCGTTGAGTATAATTGATAAAAAAAGCAATGTAAAATGACATAGTGTTTTAGAAACACTCCTAACTCCCCCTTTAGGGGGCTGGGGGGCAACCGACAACAAATAACCGATAACTGACCACTTCTCACATCCCTCCAAAAAAAAAATAAAAAAAAAATGGAATAACAACCAAAAGGGGTAAAAACACTACTTTTGTACAATCTAAACAAGACAATATGGATTTATTCATCTATTTATTTGCCGCGCTATTCTCCGTGCTAAACCCCATAGGGACGGTGCCAATTTTTGTTGGCCTCACCCATTCCGACACTAAAAAAGAGCGGTCCCGAATTTCGTTATGGACCGCAATAGATGTCTTTATTATCCTAATTGTTTCCTTTTTTATCGGTCAGTATGTGCTTAGCTTTTTTGGTATTAGCATCGAAGCCCTCCGAATAGCAGGCGGAATAATCATTGTAAGCTCAGGCTTCTCCTTACTTTCGGGTAAATTTAACAAAAAACGAGGAATCAATAAAAAAGCCGAAACAGAGGCTCAACAAAGAAACGACATCGCTTTAACACCTCTGGCCATTCCGATGCTTGCAGGTCCTGGCTCCATATCCTTACTCATCGCCTTCTATCAAGAACACCATGCCACAAATGAAATAATCATTTCATGTTGTGCCATTTTTGCTATTGCTGTTGCCATTTTCATCATTCTAAGAAGTGCGCATTACCTTGCTAAAATACTGGGAACATCCGGAATTGTTGCCATCTCCAGAATAGTTGGATTTATTGTAATTGCAATCGGAATTCAGTATATTGTTAGTGCTATTCTAACGATCATCAAAGGAAATTTACTCTAGCAGTACACGAATTATTCTCTGGGTAAGAATACTTCAGCCATCATACATCGGGAGCTTCCTCCGCCGCAAGCTTCGATAGTATCCAAACTCGAACTCAAGATAGTGACATGCTCCTCGAGTTGGGCAATTTGTTTTTTGGTCAAGCATTTATGAGCCGCGCTGCTCATCACCAAATAACGTCTGTCGTCTGTTCCTTTTACCTCAAGCATATTGCCTGCAAACGAATTGACTTGGTCTTCGGTAATAAGAATAATTTCCTTTTCATCACCTCTTAAACTGTCCAAAACCATTTTTCGTTCCTTTTTGTCGTCAATACAATCGGCACAAATCACCGCAAAAGTAGTACCGATACACATCATAACATTAGTATGATAAATCAATTTACGTTCCCCAGCAACGGTTTGAAAAGCTTCAAAAATAACTGGCGAATATTCGAAATCTTCACAGAATTCAATAAACAATTCTTCGTCCGCACGAGGCGACAAAGCACAATAGGCTTTCCCATTTTCTCGGTCTAATAGCAAACTGCCTGTACCTTCAAGAAAAAAACCATCGGCTTCAGCCGAAGTATAATCCATAATTTCATTGATAACAAAACCCTGCTCTTCTAGTAGATCCAAAACATCTTCGCGACGCTCTTCGCGACGGTTTTCGGCAAACATAGGATACAAAACCACATCGCCACTTTCGTGAAAGGAAATCCAATTATTTGGAAAAATACTATCAGGTGTATCAGGATCTAAAGTGTCCTCAACCACAGTAACCTGCACTCCCACCATTCGAAGTTTGTTAACAAATGCGTCAAACTCTTCTTGTGCTTTTGCATTTACAGTTTCCTTTGATAGTCCGTCAAGGACTTTTTGGTAATAATTATTGACCGCCGTTTGTTCGTTCATTCGAAACGCAACTGGGCGAATCATTAAAATGGAATTTGTAGTTTGATTCATTTCTATGGGTTAACTGGTTAATAGTTTAAGAATAGTAGAATCTTTATAGAAATAATCTACTACTCTCAAACTTCTTTCTTTATAGCTCTAACTTCTAATTTCTAACTTCGTACTTCCTACTTCGTACCTCCAACCTCGCACTTCCAACTTCGTACCTCCAACTTCGTACCTCCAACTTCGTACCTCCAACTTCGTACTTCCAACTTCTTACCTCCAACTTCGTACTTCCAACTTCGTACCTCGTACTTCGTACTTCCAACTTCGTACCTCCAACTTCGTACTTCCAACTTCTTACCTCCAACTTCGTACCTCGTACTTCGTACTTCCAACTTCGTACCTCGTACTTCCTACTTCGTACCTCTAACTTCTAATTAAAGGTAAGGTCGAACAACGCAACAAGCCTTCTTGCTTAGCTATTTCAGCATACGGAATTTCCTCGACAACAAAGCCGTTTTTTCTCAACCATTTATTGAGTCTGGTAAACTTCTGCTCTGAAACAACGACATTAGTATCTATCGAAAAAACATTCGAATTCATATGATACATTTCCTTTCTGCTGATATGAAAAAGATTTTCTTCGCCAAAGAGTTGCAATAGAAATAAATAATCCGCTTCTTCTCTGAAACCTCGTTTGTAAATGATGCCTTTATTTTCGCCTACAGGCTGAAAACAACAATCCAAATGCAAGGCATTATCTCTAGCTTCGATTTTAGATTTAATCAAATCGAACTCCTTAACAATCTTGTTAGGAAATAAATCCTTAATATACTGAACACCTTGAACGTTGGTTCTGGCGGTAATATAGTCCTTGTAATCACTGCCTTTATAGGTTCCTATAAAAATATAGTCGTTCCACAACATCACATCGCCGCCTTCTATATGTACTTCTTCGGGAGGACTTACCACTTTAGCAGGATCGATCTGGTCTATTACGTATTGTATAGCCTCAAGTTCACGATCTCGATCAGGTAAAATATTCGATTTTACAAAAACATCATCGATGACAAAACCGATATCTCTTGTAAAAATCTGATTGTAGTTCTCCCGCATTTCTGGGCGAAAAACAGTAACTCCGTATTTTTCAAAAACCCGATTAAAAGCATCCATTTCTGGAATCATATCGGCTTCTTTAGGATAGGTTCCGGCTAAGATATGTTCGAGCGACTTTGGATCATAAGCTTCATTGGCTGCTGGTGTTGGCCCATTACTATTGGCTATACCCAGAACGACAGCCCTCAGTCTCGATGTTTCATTTTTTACATTCAATTTTAACATAGCGCTGTATTGGTTTGGCCAAAGATAAAAAAGCTCGTCTAAAAAGAGAAACTTTGTTGGTATCTATTTTTAAGCTAACCATCAAAATTTTGAATTCAAAGTCACAAAGTCTTGAGTTTTACCGACATATATAAAAGATAATTTTATAAAACACAAGGATATTTAGTGCACATCCGAGCGACCTGGTTTGCAAAATGTATTCAAAAAAAAAACCACCCCGATTGGAGTGGTTTAAAAATTTTATGGCTTTAACTATCGTTTTTCCATTGCTACAAATGATCTCAAAGGAGACCCAGTGTAAATTTGTCTTGGTCTTCCGATTGGTTCTTTGTTAAGTCTCATTTCTTTCCATTGCGCAATCCAACCTGGCAATCTACCAATGGCGAACATCACAGTAAACATATCAGTAGGGATTCCTAGGGCACGATAAATTATCCCTGAATAGAAATCCACATTTGGATATAATTTTCTAGTTACAAAATACTCATCGGCCAAAGCTAATTGTTCTAATTTCTTGGCTATATCTAAAATAGGATCATTTACACCTAAAGTTTTCAAAACTTCATCCGCTGCCTCTTTGATGATTTTAGCCCTCGGGTCAAAGTTTTTATATACACGATGTCCAAAGCCCATCAATCGGAAAGGGTCGTTTTTATCTTTGGCTTTAGCCATATATTTGTCAGCATCTCCTCCATTGGCGTGAATTTCTTCTAACATTTCAAGAACTGCTTGATTGGCTCCACCATGTAATGGTCCCCAAAGTGCTGAAATCCCTGCAGAAATAGAAGCAAACAAACCTGCGTGAGAAGAACCTACCATTCGTACAGTTGAAGTAGAACAGTTTTGTTCGTGATCAGCATGAAGAATAAACAATTTGTCTAATGCCTCAACAATTATCGGATTGGCTTTATAAGGCTCTGTAGGCAATTTAAACATCAATTGCATAAAGTTTTCCACATATCCAATGGTATTGTCATAATAATTCAAAGGATAACCTAAGCTTTTTCTATAGGTCCAAGAAGCAATAACAAGGAATTTACCCAATAACTTACAAACAGCTTCATACAATTCGTCTGGATGTTCAGGATTTACAGCTTTTGGATTAAAGGCAATCAAAGCACTAGTCAATGCAGATAAAACTCCCATAGGGTGAGCGGTAGTTGGAAAACCATCGATGATGCTTTTCATCTCCTCATTGACCAAAGTATACCTTCTAATATGAGTTTCAAAATCCAAAATCTCCCCTGGAGTAGGTAATTCACCATAAATCAACAAATAACATACTTCAAGAAAATTAGACTTTTCGGCCAATTCTTCGATAGAGTATCCTCTATAATGCAAAATTCCTTCTTCACCATCTAGGAAAGTTATTTCGCTGGTACAAGCTCCTGAATTTTTATACCCTGGATCTAAGGTTATAGCCCCTGATACATCCCTTAATTTGCTAATATCAACAGACACCTCATTTTCTGTCCCAATGAATATTGGCAACTCATATACTTTTCCTTCAATTTCTAATTTCGCTGTTTTTGACATGGTCTTTTGTAATAAAACTTTAATAAATTATTTCTCCAAATTTAGGTAATTGTAAGCGAATTAAAAAATGAAATTCTCAAAGAAAATGTTAAAAACCAAAAAAAAAGCCATTCACTTTACGCAAATGGCTTTTTAGTAAAAATAGTGCGATTATTTTATCTTAAACGCATTTTTACCAGGAAAATATGCAGTATTTCCCAATTCTTCTTCAATTCTAATCAACTGATTGTATTTTGCCATACGATCAGAACGTGAAGCTGAACCCGTTTTGATTTGTCCACAGTTCAAAGCAACCGCTAAGTCAGCAATAGTATTGTCTTCTGTTTCTCCTGAACGGTGAGACATTACTGAAGTATAACCAGCATTTTTAGCCATATTTACAGCAGCAATCGTTTCTGTCAAAGAACCAATTTGGTTTACTTTTACCAAGATGGAATTGGCGATGTTTTTTTCAATTCCTGTAGAAAGACGCTCTACATTAGTTACGAATAAATCATCTCCTACTAACTGAACTTTGTCTCCAATTTTCTCAGTAAGCATTTTCCAACCTTCCCAGTCGTTTTCGTCCATACCGTCTTCGATAGAGATAATTGGATATTTAGCTGCTAATTCAGCCATATATTCTACTTGCTCAGCAGAAGTTCTGATTTTTCCAGTTGGCCCTTCGAATTTAGTGTAATCGTATTTTCCGTCAGCATAAAATTCTGAAGAAGCACAGTCTAAAGCAATCATTACTTCATCACCAAAAGTGTAACCAGCAGCTTCAACTGCTTTTTTGATGGTATCTAAAGCGTCTTCTGTACCACCTGCTAAGTTTGGAGCAAACCCTCCTTCGTCACCTACAGCCGTACTTAAACCTCTATCGTGTAATACTTTTTTAAGATTGTGGAAAATCTCAGTTCCCATTTGCAAAGCATGAGTAAAAGAAGTTGCTTTTACGGGCATAATCATAAACTCTTGAAATGCGATAGGCGCATCAGAGTGAGAACCTCCATTGATGATATTCATCATAGGAACAGGCAATGTATTGGCAGAAACGCCACCAACATATCTGTACAAAGGCATACCCAATTCGTTTGCTGCTGCTTTTGCAACGGCAAGAGATACACCAAGAATAGCATTAGCACCCAATTTTGCTTTATTCGGAGTTCCATCTAACTCAATCATGGTTTGGTCAATCAAGTTTTGTTCAAAAACCGATGTTCCAACTAATTCTTCAGCAATTACTGTATTTACATTTTCAACCGCTTTAAGAACTCCTCTTCCTAGAAAGTTTTTTCCTCCGTCGCGCAATTCTACTGCTTCGAATTTACCTGTAGAAGCTCCAGATGGAACTGCTGCTCTTCCTAATACTCCGTTTTCTGTTACTACATCTACTTCTACTGTAGGATTTCCTCTTGAATCGAAAATTTGTCTTGCGTGAATTTTAACAATAATACTCATTTTTTTAAATTTAAATGTTGAAATATAATTTATTTAGTCACAAATATACTATATCCTTAATTAACAGGAAATGAAAATCAATTAATCTTATTAACGAAAACGATATAATATTTTAAAAATAAAGGAGTTGTGAATTTTTAAAATTTAATTTGGTTCTAGATGCTTTTGTTTTATTAAATAATCCATTTTTCAAGAAAAAGCCAAGAAGAGACAAGACCAAGACAACCTGCCCATAGCAAAGAATAATTTACTCACCATCAAAGCCCAATCAAAGCCCCATATAGAGTATGAATTACTTATATTTATAGTAACTTTATAGTAAGTATATAGTAACTTTATAGTAACTATATAGTAACTATATACCCACCATCATTAACCTTAAATTCATACTCAGTACCAACCCTATCCTTCTGCAACAGAAGTACATTTTTAAAGCATTCTACTTAGCTTAGTCCTTACCAGAATTAAATAACAACTTTTAACCATTGAAAAAAATAGCCTATCAATTTATAGAGAAGACTTTTTTTTTCAATTCGCATATATAAATAGTACTTTTGCAAACTATTGAAAAAAATATGAGCTTTTTAGAAGAAATACAACGCAGAAGAACTTTTGGAATTATTTCGCATCCCGATGCTGGTAAAACTACACTAACCGAAAAGCTGCTCCTTTTTGGAGGCGCAATTCAGGAGGCTGGTGCAGTAAAAAACAATAAAATCAAAAAAGGAGCCACGAGTGACTTTATGGAAATTGAACGCCAAAGAGGAATTTCGGTTTCGACTTCGGTTTTGGCATTCAATTATAAGGAGAAAAAAATAAACATTCTCGATACACCAGGACACAAAGATTTTGCTGAAGACACTTTTAGAACCTTAACAGCAGTCGACAGCGTTATTGTTGTGATTGACGTTGCCAAAGGAGTCGAGGAACAAACGGAGAAATTAGTCGCCGTATGCCGACTCCGAAATATTCCCATTATTGTGTTCATCAACAAATTAGACCGCGAAGGAAAAGATGCTTTCGACCTGATGGACGAAGTAGAGCAAAAACTCGGATTAACAGTAACCCCCTTGAGTTTCCCAATAGGTATGGGTTATGATTTTCAGGGAATTTACAATCTTTGGGAAGAAAATATCAACTTATTTAGCGGAGACAGCCGTAAGAATATCGAAGAAACCATTGCTTTTCAGGATGTAAAAAGTCCCGAATTAGAAAAAATTATTGGTGAAAAGCCTGCCTACAAACTTCGAGAAGAATTAGAATTGATTTACGAAGTCTATCCCAAATTTGACCGTCAGGATTATTTAGACGGAAAACTACAACCCGTATTCTTTGGTTCAGCTTTGAATAATTTTGGTGTCCGAGAAATCTTAGATTGTTTTGTAGAAATTGCCCCGTCTCCTAGACCCAAAGAATCCGAAACCAGATTGGTTGACCCAAAAGAGGAAAAAATGAGCGGATTTGTCTTTAAAATCCACGCCAATATGGATCCTAAACACCGTGATCGTTTGGCTTTTATCAAAATTGTCTCAGGTACTTTCGAAAGAAACAAACCCTATTACCACGTTCGTCAGAAAAAGAATTTAAAATTTTCGAGCCCGAATGCCTTTTTTGCAGAGAAGAAAGAAATCGTTGACATCTCCTATCCTGGCGATATCGTCGGCTTGCACGACACTGGAAATTTCAAGATTGGCGATACACTCACCGAGGGCGAGATTATGAGTTTCAAAGGAATTCCAAGTTTCTCACCAGAGCATTTTAGATACATCAACAATGCTGACCCACTGAAAGCCAAACAATTGGATAAAGGGGTAGATCAATTGATGGATGAAGGGGTAGCACAGCTGTTTACCCTCGAAATGAACAACAGAAAAATCATTGGGACCGTGGGAGCACTGCAATACGAGGTAATTCAATACCGCTTGGAGCACGAATATGGAGCCAAATGCACCTATGAAACCTTTCCGGTACATAAAGCCTGCTGGGTGAAACCCAACGATAGTAAAAGCGAAGAATTCAAAGAATTTCGCAGAATTAAACAAAAATTCTTGGCACACGATAAATACGGTCAATTGGTTTTTCTAGCCGATTCAGACTTTACCATTCAAATGACACAAAGTAAATACCCCAATGTAAAGCTGTTCTTTACATCAGAATTTGAATAAAGACCAAATAACATTTAAGCTATCTGACAGTCGCGCCCCTTTGCTCACGAAGAGACTTCTATGCACTGACAAATAAACCGGTATTTTAGGTTTTTGGTATAAAGTTTCAATTCAAAAACAAAACCCTGCTCCGAAACGAAGCAGGGTTTTTCAATTGAAATCGAATTGGAATCGATTCGTATATTTTTAGCATTGTTTCTAGCTATTTCCTTTTTTGAAATCAGCTAAGAATGTAGCCAAACCAATATCGGTAAGTGGGTGTTTTAACAAGCCCTCGATAGCACTCAAAGGACCTGTAATCACATCAGCACCAATTTTGGCACAATTGATAATATGCATGACGTGACGTACTGAAGCCGCCAGAATTTCAGTTTCGTACCCATAATTGTCATAAATCAATCTGATTTCTTCAATCAAAGCCATTCCGTCTGTAGAAATATCATCTAATCGTCCGATGAAAGGAGATACATAGGTTGCTCCCGCTTTTGCAGCCAATAACGCTTGACCAGCAGAGAAAACTAAAGTAACATTGGTTCTAATGCCTTTGTTTGAAAAATATTTACAGGCTTTTATTCCGTCTTTAATCATCGGAATCTTCACTACGATTTGAGGGTGTAAAGCCGCTAATTTTTCTCCTTCGGCAACCATACCTTCAAAATCTGTAGCAATTACTTCGGCGGAAACATCGCCATCAACTAATTCACAAATTTTTACGTAATGCGCTAGGATATTATCGGCACCAGTAATTCCTTCTTTCGCCATAAGCGATGGATTGGTTGTTACACCGTCTAAGATCCCTAAATCATTAGCTTCTTTGATGTCTTTTAAATTGGCAGTATCTATAAAAAATTTCATTTCTATTCTTTTTTAATTAATTATTTACTTTCTTTAATGTAGCTTAGGATTTCTTTTGCAGCATTTTCTGGGTTGAATCCAAATTTTTGATCCAATACACTTGCTGGTGCAGAATAACCAAAATGACCTAAACCGATTACTTTTCCGCTATCGCCTATCAATCCTTCTAAGTTAACCGGAAGTCCTGCTGTCAATCCAAATACTAATTTCCCTTTAGGAATAATGCTTTCTTGATATTCCTTTGATTGTTGTTTGAACAAGCCTTCAGAAATGATCGAAGCCACATTCACTTTTAGATTATGCTCTTTTTCTAACAACTCAGCGGCACCGATAAGTGTTGAAACCTCTGAACCATTGGCGAATAAAGTGACATCAGGATTTGAAGTAGCTTTTACTAAATAACCTCCTTTTTTAGCTTCAGTAGCTTCTTGGTATCTTGAGGCAACAGTTGCTGGAATATCTTTAATATTTTGTCTCGAAAGTATCAAAGCCGTTGGTGTTGTTGCGTTTTTCAACGCCATATCCCAAGCTACTGAAGTTTCGATAGCATCAGCAGGACGAAGGGCTAATAAACTTTGGTGCCCTGAATGGTTTTTGATTTTTTCCATTAAACGCATTTGTGCTTCTTGCTCGATAGGTTGGTGCGTTGGCCCGTCTTCCCCTACTCTAAATGAATCGTGAGTCAACACGTATTTTACAGGCAATTCTTGAATAGCAGCTAAACGAATTGCAGGTTTCATATAGTCAGAAAACACAAAGAAAGTTGCAACAACAGGAATAACACCACCGTGAAGAGCAATACCGTTGGCAATGGCTGTCATAGTCAACTCAGCAACACCCGCTTGCAAAAAGCCTCCTTTGAAATTATTCTTTTGTAAAACCGATGATTTTTTCAAGAAACCATCTGTTTTATCGCTGTTGGATAAATCCGCTGATGAAACTATCATGTTTTCAACATTTTCAGCTAAATAACCCAATACAGCTGAAGATGCTTCTCTAGTGGCGACATTGGCTTTTTGTACCACTTGACTCAAATCTAAATCAGGCAATACGCCAGAAAGGAACATTTCCATTTTTTGAGCTAAAGCCGGATTGGCGGTTTTCCAAGCGGAAATAGTTGCTTTTTTCGCAGCTGCTGCAGCCGTTTTTTTAGCCAATACTTCAGCATAATAGGCTTGAACTTCTTCGTAAGTATCAAAAGAACTTTCTGGATTTGCGCCTAAGTTGATTAGAGTTTGTTTGAAATCGGCTTTGGTATCGCCAATTGGTTTTCCGTGCAATTCACATTCTCCTTCGTACATATCTCCATTGGCTAAAACACAACCTTTACCCATTATAGTTTTACCAATAATCAAGGTAGGTCTTTCAGTTTCAGCATTCGCATCGTCTAATGCTTTTCTGATTTGCTCGTGATTATGACCATCAATATTGATAACTTTCCATCCCCAAGCCTCATATTTCATGGTTGTATTTTCAGAAGAAACTTCGTCTGTCATAGAAGAAAGTTGCACATCATTCGAATCGTAGAACATAATAAAGTTACTCAAACCCAAATGTCCAGCAATTCGGCCAACACCCTGGGAAATTTCTTCTTGAACTCCACCATCAGTAATAAAACCGTAAATTTTATGTGTAAAAAGCCCCTCGAATCTGGCGCCTAAGAATTTGGCAGCAATGGCAGCTCCAACTCCCATGGCGTGACCTTGTCCTAGTGGTCCTGAGGTATTTTCGATACCTCTCATAACATCTACTTCAGGATGCCCTGGAGTAACCGAACCCCATTGTCTGAAATTTTGTAAATCTTCTTTGCTATAATTCCCTAATAAATGGTATTGCGCATACATTAAAGCTGATAAATGTCCTGCATCCATAAAGAAACGATCCCTAAAAGGCCAATTCATTTCTGTTGGATCAAAATTCAAATATTCTGAATATAAAATGTGTAAGAAATCAGCTCCTCCCATTGCTCCTCCGGGATGACCCGAATTTGCTTTTTCTACCATTGATATGGCTAATGCTCTAATGTTATCAGCAGCTAAATTGTCAATTTGTTTGTTCATGTTGTTTGTATAGTTAATTGTTTTATTCTAAATAAAAACCGGGTTATAAAGAAATCGGGTTATAAAAAATCATAAAAATCAATACCTTAGCAAGGTCTATCCGTTCTAATTTGTTAAAATTCAAACCATTCTGAAAGAATTAATTTTATTTTTTCACGGTGCAAAAGTAAGCAAATTAACCTGCATAAAAAATTAAAATAATGCAATGACAATCTGTTTTTACTCTTAAAACAAAAACAGCAGATTTAAAAACAAAAGATGCCGAAAATATTTAACTAATTATTAAATATCCCCGACACCCTTTCATTGAATGATCCGTTTTTTTTAGAACCTTAAATTGCTTTAAATATATTGGTTGATGATATTCTCAAACAATTCTTGTTTGCCACTTGTAGCAGATAACTCTCCATTTTCTTGAGCAATTTTATACAAATCTTGCATTGATAATTTTCCTTCTTCAAACGCTTTTCCGTTACCTGCATCGAATGAGCTGTAACGTGCTGTTCTCAATTTATCATAAGCCGATGAAGTAATGATTTTATCTGCAGTCAATAAAGCTCTTGCAAAAGTATCTGCTCCGCCAATGTGTGCGTGGAAAACATCTTCCATATCGGTTGAATTTCTTCTGATTTTCGCATCAAAATTAATTCCACCGCCTTGTAATCCGCCCGCTTTTAGGAATACCAACATCGCTTCGGTAGTTTCTTGAATGTTGTTTGGAAATTGGTCTGTATCCCAACCGTTTTGGTAATCCCCACGGTTCGCATCTAAACTTCCTAACATTCCCGCTTGCGCAGCCACATCAATTTCGTGTTGGAAAGTGTGTTGTGCCAATGTAGCGTGGTTCACTTCGATGTTCATTTTGAAATCTTTTTCTAAACCTTGAGCACGAAGGAATCCAATGGCTGTAGCACAATCAAAATCATATTGGTGTTTCATTGGTTCCATAGGTTTTGGCTCAATGAAGAAATTTCCTTTGAAACCTTCCGCACGAGCATAATCACGAGCCATTCTCAAGAATTGTCCCATATGGTCTAATTCTCTACCCATATCAGTATTTAATAAGGACATATATCCTTCACGACCTCCCCAGAAAACATAATTTTCACCTCCTAAAGCAATGGTAGCATCTAAAGCTAATTTTACTTGTCCACCAGCTCTTGCCACAACGTTGAAATCAGGATTGGTAGCCGCACCATTCATATAACGTGGGTTCGAAAAAGCATTTGCAGTTCCCCAAAGTAATTTTACGCCAGAAGCCGCTTGTTTTTCTTTCAAATAATCGGTGATTGTCGCTAATCTGCTTTCTGATTCTCCAAAAGTGGCTCCCTCACGAATTAAATCGTAATCGTGGAAACAGTAGTATCCAAATCCCATTTTTGTGATAAATTCGAAAGCTGCATCTGCTTTGTCTTTGGCTGCTTGCACCGCATCGGATGATTGGTCCCAAGCAAAATTTTGAGTACCTGGTCCAAATGGATCTGATCCTTGACCACAGAAAGTATGCCAGTAAGCGATTGCAAATTTGAAATGCTCGCGCATAGTTTTTCCAGCCACGATTTGATCTGGATTGTAATATTTGAATGCTAATGGATTATCTGATTCCTTTCCTTCAAATTTAATTTCGCCAATACCTTTAAAGTATTCTTTATTGCCTAAAGTTGCCATATTCTAATTATTTATTGATTATTAATTCTAATTCATTTTTCCAGAGTTGATATGCTTCTAAATACGGTTGTTTGTCTTTAAAAGGCATATAAGTCATCACGTGATCATTGTCGGTGATGTGTTTGCCGAAGGTTTCAAAATCGCCTTCGTGAAGCACTGATGCTCTTGCTGCACCAATGGCTCCGGTGGTATTGTATATTTCTATTTCGTGTCCGATAAGTGTTGCCACGGTATTCGAAAAAATCTCGGAACGGAATAAATTATCGTTTCCGGCTCGCATTACATTCACTTCGATACCATCGGATTTCATAATTTCCATTCCATAAACGAATGAAAAGGCGATTCCTTCTAAAGCTGCGCGACAAATATGTCCTTTACCGTGATTGTTCAGATTGATGTTGACCAAACGAGTTCCAATGTCTTTGCTATTGAGCATTCTCTCTGCTCCGTTTCCAAAAGGGATCATACAAACCCCATCAGAACCAACAGGAATTTCAGAAGCGAGATTGTTCATTTCTTCATAAGAAGCCACCGAAAGATTATTGAGCAACCAACGGTATTGAATTCCCGCACCATTGATGCATAGTAATTTTCCAATTCTTGGCTCATTCCCTTTTATATAATTAACGTGAGCAAAATTATTCACTCTCGAACTTTCTTTTACCGACAAACTTTTGGTCATAGCATAAACTACACCCGATGTTCCTCCTGTTGCGGCCACCTCACCCGGATTGAAAACATTCAACGAAAGGGCATTGTTGGGTTGGTCACCAGCTCTGTAAAATATTGGCGTTCCCTCGGCCAAGCCACTTTCCTCAGCTCCTTTTTTATCCACTTTTGATTGGATTCCAAACGTATCCACAATATCCGGAATCAATTCCGTTGAAATACCATAATGCTCAAACAAGAAATTGGCAAAGCTGTCGTTTTTAAAATCCCACATAATTCCTTCGGACAAGCCTGAAATGGTGGTATTGATTACATTCGATAATTTGTAGGCAATATAATCGCCCGGCAACATAAACTTATGAATCTGGCTGTAAATTTCCGGTTCATTCTCTTTGACCCATTTCAATTTGGATGCGGTAAAATTGCCAGGCGAATTCAGCAAGTGTTCGTTGCATTTTTTTTCACCTATACTAGCAAAAGCTTCATTTCCGATTCCTACAGCTCTACTGTCGCACCAAATAATAGATTTTCGTAAAGGTTGACCTGCTGCATCTACCAAAACTAAGCCGTGCATTTGATAGGAAATCCCTACACCTTTAATTTGTGTTCTTGAAATATTGTGTTTTTTCTTCAATTTGGCCACGGCATTGCAAGAATGCAACCACCAATCTTCAGGTTTTTGCTCTGCCCAACCGTTTTTAAGGGCCAGCATACTCATTTCGGTTTCTGGCTCTTGTGCTACGCCAATGCTTTTGCCGGTTGCTATTTCAACTATAGCCACTTTCACCGAAGAGCTACCTATGTCAAATCCAATGTAATACATAATTTATAATGATTCTCTTATTATTAATTTTGTCGATACATAATACTGCATCGGTTCGTCTTTTGTAATAAACTCGGCTCCTTTGGTTCCTAATGCTTCAAAATCGGTGGTAACTACTGAAATTCCTTTGTAAATAAATTTTTTCATCGGTGTTTCATTGTAGGACAAAATTCCAACGTCCTTCCCTGGTTCCAAATCTTTTTCCCTGCATTGTTCAAGAAAAACGCCAAGCATTCGGTCGCTTACACTAATGTAAGCCTTGTTTTTTTCGATATCGAAATTCTTATGTTTTTTGATGATTTTATATTTAAAATTAAAATCTTTACAAAATTTCTCAAAAAACTGTACTGACTCAATGGGATGATTAGTAAAACTTGGGTATATAAAATCTATTTCTTCGTATTTTCGAAACAAATCAACAGCCTCTTTTAACGATTCATAAAACGCTTTTCCAAAATCTTGAAACACATAATTATTCTTCGATTTTGAATGAATATTCCAGTCAATCAATAAGAGTTTTTCATTGGAAATATTAGCCAATACAGTAGCCACTTCCTCATCATCAAAATTCATCACTACATATTTATAGTACTTCCCAATACTGTTATTGATGATTGTCTTAAAATTATCAATGTTATAATGATGAAACTGAACGTCTGTAATAATATTTTCTGGCAAATTGTTCACAAAAGAATGATACAAAACTTCTTTATATGCCTTGAAAGTGTCTAAAACCAAAAGTACTTTTCGGGTTTCGCCAGCTACATAATATCCTTTATTAGGAACTGATTCGATAACTCTTTGGTCTTTCAAAATTGAATAAGCCTTAAAAACCGTATCTCTCGAAAGGTTATTTTCCTTGCAAATACTATTCACAGAAGGCAATAAATCGCCTTTATTCAAAAGATTTTTAGCAATAGCATTATTTATAGCATTGACCAATTGCTGATACTTTGGGGTATCACTTTCGTGATTAATACTAATGGCAAAAATGGCTTCATTCATAGCTAGCGTGCTGTTCTGTTCCGGTATGCTAAATTAGTAATTATTTCGGTATAAAAAAATATTTTGAAATAAATTTATATAATTATTTACGCCCCCTAATTAACTGGTTTTAAAGGACTCGTATGAAAAAATTCGGCTACAAATCGTACTAAAACCAAATTACGAGCAATAATTTTTAAAAGTCATTTCAAATAAAAAGCTCCAAACTCAACAAATATTTGAGTTTGGAGCCTTCCTTACTAAAAACAGAAAGAGAATTTTCGGAGATAGAATCTAATTCAATTTTTTATTTTCAATCTTTAAAAAATTAGGGTTAACTTTATAAAAAACCTACTTCACCTTTATTACTAGGGGATTATTAATAATCTGCTCCTGCTTTTCCAATTTCGCATCCCATTCTTCCTGTGATTGGATCAGCCCAGCTTTAGTCCAAGTTGAACCTACATAATAAACTAACTGACTATTCTTTGGCTCAGTAATAACCAATATCTGACTCTGATCTGGAGAAGATGAATGGTGGTTAATCGCATCTTTTATATATTTAGTCGCTACAATTATCCCCTCACCTACAAAAGCATCGTCAATAGGTTCCCAATAACGAAAAATCCCCTTTGGAGTATTTAATTTAACAGTTCCCTTCTCAGAATGCAACGTAATTCCTAATGTATAGTTAGGGATTTTACTGTCAGCAGCAATTTTATTTTCAAATCTAGAGAAATTAGAACCTAAATCTAGAGAAATTCTTTTGGTTTCCTTCACCCCAAACTGACTCCAAGAATTATAATCCAATTCGAATATCGCTCTTAAAGGACCAGTTGTAATTACCCTGTATTTTACAAAGTTTTTAGACACATGCAAGGAATCATTCAACCATATTCCAGTTCCTCCGGTCCCTCTACTTTTCCCTACATGATAAGGATCGTAGCCTTCGCCATGGTCTATGTGATAATAACCGGGAGTCTTAACATTGTTAGTATACCATTTATCAATTATAGAATATTTAACTTTTTTCAACCACAAATCTATGCCGCTGGAAAGTGTTCCCCCTTTTTCTCCCACTTCAATCAATCGCTGTGCTTCTGGACCATAAGTTCGAAAAGCAACAACATCATTTTCCCAAGTAAAATCATCAGTCCTTTCCGGAACGAATCGAGCGTAGGTAGAATACTGAGCAACAGGTTTTTTCTTCGCGGCTTCTTTATCTACAAAAACGGTATAAACCACTTCAGACTTAGCCGAAACAGTAGCTTGAAAAAGCAATTCATCTGCTGTGCCATCTAAATTAGTATCGACAAATTGAGTAACTAAGAGTTTGCCTTTTTCATCTTTAACTAGCAAATCTTCGTACGATTCCGTAAGTTTTTTTAATTGTTCCAATTGAATTGAAACAACTTCATTCACTCGATCCATTGCTAGAGCATTCTTGATAACTATTGCTTTGGAAGTTTGTGTTTTGGGTTCAAAACTAGAAAAGAGAACAAGAATTCCAAACAAAGACAGAGCGCGTTTAAGATTCAATTTCATCATTTGAATTATGTGTTAAGTTATTTAAATCTATTCCTTGGTTATAAAAAAAGAGGATAAATTAGTAAAACAGAAATCTGAAAAAATATGTTTATAAAAAAAACAAGGCCTAAATTCTAGATTAGAAAATAGACCTCGATTTAATAAGATTTCATTAATATAATTTTAAATACGGATTACAAAATTCATTAACAATCGCAATTGAGAATATGTAATCCAAATTCATTAATCATAATCATCAAAACCAAAAATAGTACTATTTTCTAATCCTCATTCGAAGGTTTTCCAATTGTGGCTAAAATTCCACCATCTACATAAAGAATATGACCATTTACAAAATCACTTGCTTTTGATGATAAGAATATGGCAGCACCTTGCAAATCCTCAGGTTCTCCCCAACGAGCCGCTGGTGTTCTACTGATAATAAAATCATTAAACGGATGTCCATCTATACGAATTGGTGCTGTTTGAGTTGTTGCAAAATAACCAGGCCCAATTCCATTGGTTTGAATGTTAAATTTAGCCCATTCAGTAGCCATGTTTTTGGTAAGCATTTTCAATCCACCTTTAGCAGCTGCATAAGCACTCACAGAATCTCTTCCAAGCTCGCTCATCATCGAACAAATGTTGATGATTTTTCCTCCGCCGCGTTGAATCATTCCTTTAGCCACATTTTTTGAAACGATAAAAGGACTAATTAAATCGACAGTTATTACAGCCGTAAAATCTTCTACTTCCATTTCAATAATTGGAGTTCTTTTGATGATTCCTGCATTGTTTACCAAAATATCAATAGGACCAACTTCAGCTTCAATTTTTTGAATACTTGCTATTACAGCTTTCTCATCACATACATTAAACACATATCCGTAAGCTTCAAGCCCAACCGATTTGTATTCAGCTATAGCTTTGTCAAGCGCTTCTTGCGAAAGATCATTTACTACAATTTTAGCACCGGCCTGCCCTAATCCTTTGGCCATAGCCATTCCTAGACCGTGAACACCTCCAGTAATAAGAGCCACTTTTCCAGTTAAATCAAATAAGTTTATTGACATAATTATATTTTTTAAAGTTTGTAAATTTTTATCTTAAGTCTGTAATTTTAGCAATATCCATATCGCCATAGTCTAAATTTTCGCCGGCCATTCCCCAAATAAAAGTATAATTTGAAGTTCCAGATCCTGAATGAATAGACCAAGGTGGGGAAATAACCGCTTGATGATTGTTCATCCAAATGTGTCTGGTTTCTTGTGGTTGTCCCATAAAGTGACAAACTGCTTGGTTTTCGGGAATATCTAGGTAATAATACACTTCCATTCTACGATCGTGCACGTGAGCTGGCATTGTGTTCCAAACGCTTCCTATTTTTAACTCAGTCATTCCCATTTGAAGTTGACAAGTAGTAACAACACCTCCAATAATCATTTGGTTAATTGTTCTATGATTGGCAGTTTCTACAGAACCCAATTCAATTTTATTAGCTTCGGACAAGCTTACTTTCTTTGTTGGATAATTAGTATGAGCTGGAGCAGAATTTAAATAGAATTTTGCTGGATTATTAGCGTCATCACTTTTAAAAATTACTGATGCATTTCCCATTCCTACATATAATGCATCTTTATGCCCTAAAGCATATTCAACGCCTTCTACCAAAACACTACCGCTAGCACCTACATTAATAATTCCCATTTCTCTTCTATCCAAAAAGTTTGGCATCTTAAGAACGTCGAGAGTTTCAAGTGTTAATGGAGTCACTGGAACTGCTGAGCCTACCATATAACGATCGTAATGCGAATACGTAAAGTTGACCTTTCCAACTTCCATTAGGTCGTCAATTAAAAATTCAGTTCTAAGTTGAGCTGTATCATAATGTTTCACCGCTTCCGGGCTAGATGCATAACGCATATTAAAATTATTTGCCATAACTATATGTTTATCTTAGAATTAGTTTATTTGTTTTTAACAAATATTGATTTATTTTTTACAAAAGTAATACTATTTTTTAAAAATACAATCGATTGTATTTTTTATTTTGTACTTTTGAAAAAATAAAATTCACCTCTAAACTAGGTATTTAATGAAAAACGGTAAAATAACAATTCACGATATTGCCAAAGAATTAAATATAGACAGCTCTACTGTTTCTAGAGCCTTGAGCGACAATTCCAGAGTTACACAGAAAACAAAAGATAGAATTCTCGAAAAAGCGAAAGAACTTGGTTACCAAAGAAATGTATTAGCCTCGAATTTACGCAAAAATAAGACCAATACAATTGGAGTAATTGTACCTAGAATTTCGCGTCATTTCTTTTCATCTGTAATTGCAGGCATCGAAGAAACAGCTTATGAAGCGGGTTATAATGTCATCATTTGCCAAACTTTAGAACAACTTAGCAGAGAAAAAAAAATAATTCACACCCTTTCAGCAAACCGAGTTGATGGCGTTTTGATTTCGATTTCGATGGAAACCAAAAACGATTCCAATTTGCAAATATTTCATAAAAACAAAACCCCAATTGTATTTTTTGATAGACATTTTGATTCATCAAAAAACAGCAATGTAATTATAGACGATTTCAAATCGGGGTACGAAGCAACCGAACACCTTATTTTGCAGGGATGCAAAAAAATAGCACATTTTTCCGGACCACAAGAATTATCGATTTATAAAAACAGGTTCAATGGATACAAATTCGCCTTGGAGAAATACAAAATTTTATTCGAAGAAAACTTGGTGATAAACTCCAAATTGATGGAATCAGACGGAGCAGAAAGCGCAAAAAAGATTCTCTCATTTGCCGCTGTTGATGGAATATTTTCTGCAAATGACAATGCCGCCATTGGAGCCATAAAATATTTAAAAGGAGAAGGAATCAAAATCCCCGAAGACATAGCAATTGTAGGATTTAGCAACGAACCCATATCGTCAGTTATAGAACCCTCACTGACTACAATTGATCAACCAGGATTCGAAATGGGGAAAATTGCAACCACATTATTGCTATCCCAAATAGATGAAAAATTAGATACACATCCACCTGAAACCATAATAATGGAGTCCCGCTTAATTGAAAGAAATTCTTCAAAAAAGAAGAAATAAAATACATGTTACAATTATCGGATTTAATTCCTTAGAGCCCTTTGCAATACCCAAAAAAAGAATTAGAAAGTATCTTAAATTTAGGAATCTGCATTTATCAATTTCCAGAGATAACACTGAATCTTGCTAC
Organism: uncultured Flavobacterium sp.; assembly: GCA_963513695.1. Classification (GTDB taxonomy): domain Bacteria; phylum Bacteroidota; class Bacteroidia; order Flavobacteriales; family Flavobacteriaceae; genus Flavobacterium. The sequence goes on along the minus strand of CAUPRL010000023.1, from coordinate 22,332 downwards.
AAATAGGATACAGAAATGAAAAAACCCAGCGATTGCTGGGTTTCTTTGTAGCGGGAACAGGACTCGAACCTGTGACCTTCGGGTTATGAGCCCGACGAGCTGCCTACTGCTCTATCCCGCGATGTTTCGGGTGCAAATATACGATGATTTTTAACAAATACAAGGCATTCTTAGAAAAAAATTGCTAAATCTTGTATTGTGTTGACTTGAAAGTCTTTAAACAAAAATTATTTTTAACAATAGGAACTATAAAAAAATAACATGAAAAAAACCGCGAAGAGAATCAACACGGTTCAAAAATTATCAAAATTTGAAAAAAATTAATCTTCAGATACTATTGCAGTATTTTTATCAGAGGTAACTTTTAATACTTGTGCAATCCCTCTATCATTAACCATGGTCATATTTAACATATCTAATTTAGCTAAATCTTTTGTAACAAAACCACTAAACTGATTATAAGATATATTCATTTCTTTCAAATTATTCAATTTAGCAATATCAAAAGGAACGTTACCGACCATTTTATTATCAAACAAACTTAATTGTTGAAGACTAGTCATATTGGAAATAGATGAATCTAAAGTTCCTGTAATTTTATTACTGTTTAAATAAAGCACTTTTAAATTTTTTAGTTCGTAAAGACTCACTGGAATTTGTCCTTCGATATCATTATTATACAAAGACAAAGTCTCTAAATTACTTAATTTTCCTATTTCGGCAGGAATATTTCCTGAAAGATTATTCATAAACATTGACAATAATTTCAACGAACTCAACTCCCCAATAGAAGCCGGAATAGAACCTGAAAGTTTATTGAACGATAAATTAAGGATTTCTAAGGATTTCAAATCACCAATAGACGAAGGTAGAGTACCTACTAGATTATTTTTTTGTAATTGAACAGCAATAACTTTATCATCTTGAACTTTTACACCAAACCAAGAAGAAACGGGAGTTTTTAAATCCCATTGTGTAGTCCAATTTACACCATTGGTATTATTATACAACTGAATAAGGGCATTTTTTTCAGAAACCGAAACCTCCGCTTTCATTACAAATGAAAACACTGAAACTAAAAATAATGTATAAATATATTTCATAACACACATTTTTGTGGTGAATACTCATGCTAAATTAGTTCGGAAGTTGATAAAAAGCAAAAAATATCGATGAAATACACAACTTAAGAATATTTATATAGTTTTATCTTACAAAGTGCCCTAAAATAAAGTTGCTGCTTTAAAAAGTAAAACAAAAATTATCCAAAAACAATTCAAAAAAATAGTACATTTGAATCACTAACTCAAAACTATAATCGTATGGAATTTAACTTTTTAGCAATTTTAGTAGCCGCATTATCTACTCTTTTGGTTGGTTTTGTATGGTACCATCCCAAAGTTTTTGGAACAATTTGGATGAAAGGAGCTGGTTTGACACCAGAGCAAACCGAGAAAAGCAATATGCTTAAAATTTTTGGACTCACATTCATCTATTCAATTATGTTAGCTTTTATCATGCCGGTCTTAACCATTCATCAAATGGGACCTTTAGGGATGATTGGCGGACCAGATTTTATTGCCACGGCAAAACCATCTTATCAAGCATTTTTGGCAGATTATGGGGATGCTTTCCGAACTTATAAACACGGAGCCCTTCACGGTTTTATGTCGGGTATTTTTCTAGCCTTACCTATTATTTCGATAAATGGTTTGTTTGAACAAAAAAGCTGGAAATATATGGCTGTACAAGCTGGCTATTGGATAGTAATAATGACAATTATGGGCTCCATTATTTGTGGCTGGAAATAATTTTAACATTTAATTACAACTAAATCGCTCTACATTTGTGGGCGATTTTTTTTATTTGAAAACACCACTACACATAGAAATATACGAATCTGTCTCCGAACTTCCTGAGAACTGGAACGATTTGGCTATTGAAAACATTTTTCTTAGCAAAGAATATTTAAAAGTTCTAGAACTATCAGCTCCATCAAATATGCATTGCCATTTTATTGGGTTGTTCAGGGAATATGAATTAGTAGGGATTTCTATTTCACAATTATTAGATTTAAACAAATTACACTCTTATGGTGAACGTGATAAATGTGTCAAAACAGCTATTCGAAATGTTTTTTTCAATAAGTTATGTTCCCATATTCTAATCATTGGAAACAATATGTTCACTGGCCAAAATGCTTTTGCTTTTTCGAATAAAATAGAAGAATTTGAAATATTGCTCGGGCTGAAATCAGCTGCTGAAATTTTAAAGGGCATTTTCAAAAACAAAGGTTTAAAAGTTCACATTACCACCTACAAAGATTTTCCAGAAGAAGACTTAACTGCTTTTCTTCAGGCGGGTTTCTCAGATTACTTTCAATATTCTACCCAACCCAATATGATTTTTGACATTCCAATAGATTGGAAATCGGAACAAGATTATATTGACGCTTTGTCTAAAAAATACCGCGATCAATATAAACGTGCTCGAAAAAAAGCCCACGGTGTAGAAAAAAGAAAAATGCACCTAGATGATATCATTAAACACGAAGAAACTATCTATAAATTGTATTATCATGTGGCAGAAAATGCCCATTTCAACACCTTTTTCTTAGCAAAAAATCATTTTAGAATATTCAAAGAACTACTCCGAGACAAGTTTCTTTTTTATGGTTATTTTCTAGAAGGAAAATTAATTGGCTTCAATACCATCATCAAAAATGGCGAGGTAATGGATACCTATTTTTTGGGATATGACGATAGCATTCAACGTGAAAAAATGTTGTATTTAAACATGCTATATGATATGGTAGCCTATTCTATAAATAAAGGTTTTAAGGAAATTATTTTTGCAAGAACTGCACTAGAAATAAAGAGTTCCATTGGCGCAAAACCACAAAAAATGTATGGCTTTGCAAAACATAACAACGCTATTGCAGATCTAGTTTTTGAAAAAGTGTATTGTTATTTGGAACCAGAAATCGTTTGGAAAGAACGCAATCCCTTCAAATAAAAAATCCAAAATTCAATTAAAAGAACCTAATATGTTACAAAGAATCGATTTCTTCTTGGACAATTTCCCAATCGAGAAGCAATTTGTCTAAATCCTCTTTCTTCTTATTGTAAGCAACAAAAAATGCAGCGTCTTCTATGTGTTTGTCATAATTGGAAGCCAACATTTTGTCGTCATGCAATAGGTCTTTTTCCAATTGTTGAATTTGGCTTTCGATTTTACTTAAACGGTTTTGCAAAGTTTTCCCTTTTTTCTGATCTTCATAAGAAGCTTTATTATTCCCTTTTTGATCTTTTGATTGAGCTTGGGAAGAAGCTTTATCGGTATCTTTTTTCTCGACTTCACGCATATTTTCAAGATTGCGTTGCTCTAAGAAATAGTTAATATCGCCTAAATATTCTTTTATTTTTTGGTCTTTAAATTCATAGACAATATTGGACATTCCTTGAAGAAAATCCCTATCGTGTGAAACCAGAAGCAATGTCCCTTCATACTTTTGCAAAGCAGCTTTCAATACATTTTTGGATTTGATGTCCAAGTGATTCGTTGGCTCATCCATAACCAAAACATTGATGGGTTGCAAAAGTAATTTACAAAGTGCCAAACGATTCCTTTCGCCACCAGAAAGCACTTTTACTTTCTTTTCAACATCGTCACCGCGAAACAAGAATGAACCGAGCATATCGCGCACTTTCGAACGATTAGTATCTGTTGCTGCATCTTCCATAGTTCGCAATAAAGTGATTTCACCATCCAAATATTCTGCTTGGTTCTGAGCAAAATAACCCAATTGTACATTGTGTCCTAATTTAATATTTCCCTGAAATTCAAATTCATTTACAATCGCCTTCATAAAAGTCGATTTTCCTTGACCGTTTTGTCCAACAAAAGCAATCTTACTTCCTCGTTCAACTAAAAGGGAAATGTCTTTTAATATCACTTTGTCACCATATTTTTTGGTTACATCTTCGGCTTCGATAACCACTTTTCCAGGTTCTTTTGAAAGAGGAAAGGAAATATTCATCACCGAATTATCGTCCTCATCCACTTCAATACGTTCTACTTTATCTAATTTTTTGATTAGTGATTGCGCCATCGAAGCTTTGGAAGCTTTGGCACGAAATTTCTCAATTAGTTTCTCAGTTTCTTCAATTTTTTTGGCCTGATTTTTTTGTGTTGCCAATTGTTTTTCTCTGATTTCGCCTCTTAATTCAAGATATTCTGAGTAAGGTTTGTTGAAATCATAAGCTTTTCCAAGAGATATTTCGATGGTTCTATTGGTCACATTATCCAAAAACATTTTATCGTGCGAAACAATGACAACAACTCCAGGATAATTTCGCAAGAAACCTTCTAACCAAATGATACTTTCGATATCTAAGTGGTTCGTAGGCTCATCCAGCAATAAGACGTCATTGGATTGGAGTAAAAGTTTGGCCAATTCGATACGCATTCTCCAACCGCCCGAAAAAGTATCGGTTTGATCGTTGAATACTTCTCTTTTGAAACCCAATCCGAGAAGAATTTTCTCGGTATCACCAATATAATTATAACCACCTAACAACTCGAAACGATGTGTATAGTCAGATAGATCTTCAATAATTTGACCGTATTCTTCACTTTCATAATCAGTCCTGGTAACCAATTGATGATTGATTTGTTCCAGCTTTTTTTCTACAATTTTAATATCGGTAAATGCTTCGTAGGCTTCTTCAAGAACGGTTCTTCCTTGCTCAAAATCAATATCTTGACGCAAGAAACCCATTCGAACCTCTTTTTCTTGGGAAATCACTCCAGAATCAGGAGCAAAATCTTTGGCTAATATTTTTAGCATTGTCGATTTCCCCGCTCCGTTTTTGCCGACAAGACCTACACGGTCTCCAGCACCCAATCTAAAGGTTACTTCTTCAAATAAATAAGTTCCTCCAAAAGAAACGGATAAATTGTGTATGTTAAGCATGTTTTGTTACTAAAGTTACATTAAGGAAAGCACAAAATCGTACCTTCGTAGAAAATTTTTGCAAATGTTAAAAAAAGGATCCAAACTAAATAGCATTTTAACAGGAAGTTGTCCAAGATGTCAGAATGAGAGTATGTATACGGATAAAAATCCCTTGCATTTTTCTAAAATTCTTAAAATGAATGAAAAATGCAGTCATTGTGATTTGAAATACCAAATCGAGCCCTCGTTTTTTTATGGTGCAATGTATGTAAGTTATGCCTTGAATGTAGCGTTAAGTATAGCTGTTTTTTTTATTTCTTATTTATTTATTCATTCGAGTTTGAAAACCACTTTTATTGCGATTATAATTTCAAACATAGCATTATTCCCTTTTGTTTTGCGTTGGTCAAGGAATATTTATATTAATATGTTTGTGTCTTTCGATAAGAAATATAAAAAATAAATCAACTCTTTTTATCGAATCTTCGGATATCAATTGTATGATCCAAAGGTTTTTGATTTTCAATATTTTCGAATAAAGCCTTTGCCATAGCAGGCCCAAGCATGACGCCACGAGTTCCCAATCCGTTAAGAATGTGTATTGAATTATGACCAGAATAAGTACCAACCAATGGCCTTCGATCTCTAACGGTAGGTCGAACTCCAGCGAAATGAGCTACTATTTGGAAATCACATTTTACTATTTCTTTTATTCTTTCTGTTAATTCAGTTTTGCCTTCTTCAGTAGGCCTATCGGTTTTGTCTGCCCAATTATAAGTTGCTCCTACCTTGAATAGATTATTGCCAAGAGGCAAAATAAACACACTGGTATTAATAATTACATCTAAATCTAATTCTGGAGCTTTGATTATAAAAAGCTCACCTTTGGTACCGTCTAATGGCAAATGTTTAAAAAAGGGATTGGCGTGCATTCCGAAACCTTCGGCAAAAACAATGTTTTTGGCTTGAATATCTTTATATCGAATCCCATTGGTTTCTTCTTGCAATAAAGAATAATCGAAAGACTCTTCAATAAACCATTTATTGCTTATAAGGTACTCTTTATATTTATTCAACAACAGAGCGGTATCAACATATCCTGTTTGTAAGACTTCACCAAATCCAAAAGGAGAATCTATGGACGAATATTTTCTTGTAATTAAGTTGGTTGACAAGAAAGGGGCCAAATTCACTTTATCGGAAGCCATGAACCAGTTATTTTGCTCTTCGATAGAAAAAAATTTTCTAAGAATTGGTAATTTATAGTCGAATTGGATTTTTAGTTTATCTTGAATAGCCACAAAAAATTGATTCATAATCAACAAATGTTCTTGGGCTTGACTAACTTCACTAAACCTTTTTAAAATCACAGGGTTATAAAGACCTCCAGCAATTTTTGATGAGTTCTGCGAATTATTATCTAAAACTAAAATAGATTTATCATTTTGCAGCGCCATTTCAGAGAACGAAATCCCGGCTAATCCTGAACCTACTATTAAGTAATCGACCATTTTAAGTTAGATGTTAGAGGTGATACAATATAAAATATCAATCTAAAATGCTTATAAACAAAGAACTCTCGCTAGTCTAGCAAGAGTTCTTTTATAAATTTGAAATGAAATTAATAATTCCACATATCCTCTTCGAAGTCACGGATTTTTGATTTCACACGTTCTGCTTCAAGCAACTGATTTTGAGCATTATCCTTCATATAACTTGTAATTGCTCTATCTCCATAAACGTTTTCTTCTTGATAAATTACAGCATTAAAACGCCTTGAATTCAATATTTGATCAAATGAAATAGGCATGGAGGAATTTTTATCATTAAATGCTTTAGCATCATGTAAAACATCTCTTGCTGATGGAAAAAACACCCAGAACAATTCGATATAATCTTTTTCCTCACTGTTCATTGTATAAACGTCTGGAGTTACTGGACAAATACCTAATAATCTGTATTTCAATTCACTTTGACGTTTGTCAAAATACCAATATCCTTTAATTTTATATTGGCTAACGTCTTGAGCCGTTAAGTCTTGTTTTACAATATATTCAGGGGAAATCTTTTGCCCTGCATTGATCTGCTCTCTACCGGCATCTGTGGTGTCGATTCGCATCAATGATGCTTTAATATCTTTGTATGATTTTTTGGTATTGAAATAACTATCTGAATACACCTCAGTAATTTCACCGTTCTTAATAGCTTTAGTCAAAACATCATACAACGAACGTCTGTCAGGGCCAATATTTGCGGTATCTATTGGAAAATACAAAGGAAAATTAATTCTTTCGCTTAGATCAATAATTTCCCATACTGTTTTCCCCATCAACACATCTCGATCATCAACATATCCATATTCTAATGGTCTGTCATTGTCAGAAATGAGTTGGGCGGCAGACTTAAGCCCGATTTCTTCTGGTATTTTTGCATTCAGCAAATTAGGTTGCGCATAACTTGCAACACTCCCAAAAATAGAAATAACAACTATTAAAAAATTTCTCATATTCATCATATTATCATTGTAAGCTATTGAAAAAACTTTGGATCAGTATCCTTGTTTATTGTATTTCATAAATTACTGGTGCCGTTCTAGGTAACAAATAACTTCCTGCACCTACCAATTTTGTTTTAATTTCAGAAATGGTAACTTGATCTCCTCTTCCTACTTTAGAAAGAACGGATTTACATTGCGCATTCAATTTATTCCCTACAACAACCACTGTAGGTTGACCTGTAACTTTAAAATTGAATCCAACCACATCTAAACCAACTTCGAAATCAAAATCGACTAATTTTGCTCCAACAGTAGAGATTTCTAAACTCGATTTAGGTCCTTTTACGACACCCATTTCGCCTCGAATTGTTCCTGTTGGACTAGGAATTCCTTTAATTCTAAATGTTTTTCTATCTGAAACAATTGAATTATCAGGAAGTGTTCCCGATACATTGATTACGACTTCAGTTCCAGCACCTGGACGCATGCTATATTGTCCTGAAGTTCCTGACGGTGCCAATCCTGGAGCAGTTGCTTTTACTTTATCGGCAGATATCCCAGCAAATGAAATGGTCATTGGGTTTACAACCCCACGATACACTACATTCATTTTATCAGCAGAAATCGTAGCAGATTTTGGTCTAGCTACAACAACATACTTATCTTTTATTGGCAAACTGACTACTTTTCCGTTTTCATCAAAATTGAAAGACCCTGAAATTGGGTGTTCTCCAATATTTCCTGAACCAAAAGAGAAATTCGCTTGACCAGCTTGAGCTTGTATGCTTGAACCATTTACGACAACCGATTTTGCTATTAACTTAGGATCAAATTTTCCTAAAATAATTTTACCTTTAACCGCTTCACCTTGAAAGAAAACTGATTTTTCAAGAACCACAATCGGTTGATAAGCTGTTAATGATGCTGCTGCAATCAAATCAGATTGAAACATTGAAGCCATTACATCACTTTCAGTTGCTTTTACATCGGCTTGCAATTGTGTTAATTTTGTAACCGTTGCAATTAAAGGAAACCCTTTGTAGTTATATTCTATCCAAGGCAATGTTGCTCCAGCATTTTTTGATTTTATAGGGTTTGTAGCAAATCTTTTTTCGATTTTATCAACTTCTACTTCTGGTAATTTGCTTCCTGCAATTTCTTTTATTTGAGCAGGATAGTTTTTAATTTTTTCTAAAAACTCTTTTCCTTCTTTAGATAGTTTATCGCCATTAAAAAACAATGCATCTACTATATCTCCTTTATCCATCTGCTCATACATAAAGTTTCCTTGAGCATCTTTTTCAGTTTTTTTCGTGATTGTTGTTTTTATACCTTCAAGATAGTCAGAATATTCTTTCGAAATTTTTCTAATCTTCTCGACTATGAGTTTCTTTTCACCATATTGTCCTGGCTGATCTATTGCTTTTTGAGACAATTGTCCAAATGAATTTTCATTTCTTTCATCAGTAATTGAATTGGATTCAATAATTTTTGAATTCAAAATTCCAAAAGCTGATAAAACTTCTTTGGACATATTCAATGCTAACATCGCGATAAAAACCAAGTACATTAGGTTTATCATCTTCTGTCTAGGACTTAACTTTCCTGCTGCCATATTTTCTAGTAATTAGTTATTGTTTATATATAAAGTCAGAACTAATTATCCTCTATTATTCATTGCAGAAAGCATTCCTCCGTACACATTGTTCAATGAAGACAAGTTCGAAGTTAATGATTGCATTTGCTCTTTTAATTTTATATTGTTTTCGGCTACTTCTTCATTGATTTGAGCATTTCTTGAAGCACTTTGCAATTGAATTTTATACAAACTATTCAAAGACTCCATTTGAGCCGCAGCCAATGTCAATTCTTCGCTGTATTTTTTAGTCGATGCTATAGAATCTACAGTTGGAGAAATTGCTTTAGCAGCTGATTCAAAATTTTTAATACTATTTCCTAAACTTGACATTAATTCACCGTCAATTTTAGCGTCTTTTAACATAGCATCTAATTTTTTAGATAATAATCCTTGAGCATCTTCTGCTGGAGCTTCTGCTCTAACAGTTTTCTTTTTAGCTTCACCATTGGCCAATTCAGGATAAACCAAAGTCCAATCTAAATCGTCTTCTACTGGTTCAAAAGCTGATAAAGCAAAAATACCTGCTTCTACAACAAGACCTATGGTTAGCAATACGTTCCCATTTAGTGGTCCAAGTTCTGCGTGAGTGATTTTGAATAAAGCTCCAATAATTACTACTGCCGCTCCCATTCCGTATGCAAAATTCATCTTTTGTTTGCTTATTAATGCCATAATGTTTGATTTTTTAGGTTAATTAAATTTAATTTGATTTTGGGTTAATTATTTTTTCTTTTTAATTTTTTCGGTTGATTGCGTTCCCATATAATCTTGAACGGTTCTAAATCCGATGAAACTTCTTGCTGAATCAGCATATTCAAATGTTCTTGTACTTACTTGTAGGAAGTAAGCAACATCTTTCCAAGAACCTCCACGAACCACTTTACGTTTGTTGGAAGTATCAGTATTGTTTGGATTCATTGAAGAAACATATTCATAAGCATTTGGATCATAAGATGACTCTGTCCATTCAGCTACATTTCCAGCCATATTGTACAGATTATATCCGTTAGGCTCATACGATTTTGCTTCTACTGTATATAAAGCCTGATCAGCCGCATAGTCACCTCTCATAGGTTTGAAATTAGCAAGGAAACAACCTCTATCATTTTTAGTATATGGACCACCCCAAGGATAAGTTGCAGATTCTAAACCTCCTCTTGCAGCATATTCCCATTCAGCTTCTGTTGGCAATCTGAAATTATTAGTTTGATCGCGCCCTTTCTTTTGTGATTTTATATACGTATTCTTATTCAATGTTCTCCACGCACAAAATGCTTTTGCTTGTTTCCAATTGACACCAACTACAGGATAATCTCCATACGCTTTATGCCAGAAATAATCATTATGCATCGGCTCGTTGTAGGAATAAGCAAAATCTTTGATCCAAGTGGTAGTATCTGGGTACACTTTTACTTGTTCAGTTCTGATGAAATCTTTTCTTTTACCCACTTTGGCTTTTGCTGCGGCTTGAATATCCATCCAAGAATATCTGAACTTTAATTTATCAACGTCAATAGTTCTCAAACCATTATAAGAAGCTTCAAGAGGCAAATACATTGAATCCATAACTTCTGTATAGTACTCATCTGGATACAATTTAGTGTCTTTGATCAGCTTAACTTTGCGGTTCAATTTTCTACCTGCATAAGGATCATCATCTGTACCAATGCTATAATAGTTATCATACATATACTTGTCGTAGGCAGTCATTTTTGCAGGATCTTGATCATTAAAAGCAAAATCTCCAATACTTCCAGAACTTTTTCCTTTTCCTTTTCCGTTTGCTGCTCCTGCTCCCGGTTTAATACCAGATTCATCGGCTAAAATAGCCAAACGCACTCTCATGGTAGAATCTTTTACCCATTCTACGAACTGACGGTATTCTCTATTGGTAATTTCTGTTTCGTCCATATAAAAAGACCGAACCGTCACTGTTTTTGTAGTTGCATCACCTACATTGGCAACATCCGCATCGGATTTTCCCATAATAAAAGATCCGCCAGGAACTAAAGTCATTCCATATGGTTTCTCAGGATGCCATTTTGCACCTTTTACGCCGACTAGCTCTCCTTTGTCGGATATTTTACCACATCCAATTAGTAGGGTTAAAATTGCAGTAAAAGCAATAAACTTCTTCATATTAATAGGGTTAATTATTCATTATTATTCAGTTTGTAAACCTATTTATTATTATTTAATAAAACAATTATTTAGAGTACTATTTATTCCATAGTCCAAAACTAAAATTAAATACGTTAAGAAAAAAATATTTTATCGCTAAAATACTAAAATAAACGATAAAATACAAGATTTGTACTAATTTATAAGTTTTATCTTATTTAATAGATATGTTTCTTTTAGGTTTTAAATTCAAATTTGCAAAAAATATAGTATCTAAAATTAACTTTTATAAAATATTTTTTCGCTGCGCTTTCCACCATCTTTCAGGAATTTCATGATTACATGCTCCCAAATACTCTTCATAAGAGCAAGGTAATAACGTGCTTTTCTTTAACTTATTATTACCAGTAGAAATAAATGGTATTTCTATCCACCATCGATCTGTTTTGTTGCTTTTATAAAAAACTAATTCTTCCTCAAGCGGAATAATATATTTAATGTAATTTTCTCGACTACCAAAAGGGTACTCATTCGAACGATAATGATAGCCCTCGATAAAATACCAAATAATTTGCGCTATCAAAACGGATTCTTGGGCTGAATTATTGTGATTAAAAACACCCAAAAGCGAAACTTTATCACTAATTCCTGCATATCTAGCTAAAGCACAAATTTCTTTTCCGTTAAAACCATTAGGTATAAAAGTAGTAAAATTACCAGAATCACTCGATTTTACCGAAGTCAAATCAAGACTAACCATATCGGCATCTCTAAAAACTGGTTCAGCTAAGGCAATCGTATTTGAAATTTCACCTAAACGGTAGGCTTCGAAGAATAATTTGTCAATCAAATCAATTTCTTCTTGTGAGTTGTAATATGTTTGATATCCAACATTAGAAAAATTAAAAAGATTGTTAGGCTCGTCGATAATTATTTTGGTCAAGTAAGAAGATGCTGAAATGGCATCGCTTTCTTTTCCAAAATCGAATTTACTATCTATTGAAACTAAGTTTACCATTTGTTCCAAATCGTCATATGCTCTATACAGCGCATAGGTTAAATCTTGCGAACCACCTATTACAATTGGAATAATTTTCTTTTTGATTAAACTAGAAACTACTTTTTTCAAAGCAAAATGAGTGTCGGAAATCGAATTTCCAGCAAGAATGTTACCTAAATCAGCAATAGAAGTATCCCAGTTCCCTGGAAATAATCGATACAATTCCTCTCGAATGTGAGACAAATTAACTTCAAGAGTTGGGTTGATTTCTCCTCTGTTTTCTACAACTCCTATTATGGCAATCTTAATTTTATCCAAATTAGGAAAGTCTTCGGCAGTATGAAAAACCACCTTGCTTCCCAATTGCTGTGAAGAAAAACCCTTGATAAGCTGAAGGATTTCGTTATCTAATGGTTTCAGAAAATCAAATTCCATATTTTATCTCTTTTTTGCTGCTGGTTTTTTGGCAACAGCTTTTTTTGCTGCTGGCTTCTTTGTTGCTGTAGTTTTTTTGGCAGCAACTTTCTTGGCAGGTGTTTTCTTGGCAATCATTTCTTGAACTTGCTCCAAAGTCAATTTTGTGGCATCGATATCTTTGCTCAATTCAATTTTGATTTTTCCTTTGGTAATAACCGATCTTCCCCAACGGGCTTTTTCGACCAAGATTCCTTCATCTTTCCAATGATGCAAAACCTTATCGATATTTTTTTGCAACTTATCTTCAATCAATTCTACAATATCAGATTGTGACAAGTTATCAAAATTATATTTCTTACTAACATTGATAAAAATACCATTCCACTTAATAAAAGGACCAAAACGACCTGTTCCTTTTTGGACTCCTTCGCCTTTATACGTAGCAATTGGCGCATCGGCTTGTGCTTTCTCGTCAATCAGTTCTTTGGCTCTTTCTAGGGTTATATCTAAGGGGTTTTCTCCTTTTTGCAATGAAACAAATACACTTCCGTGACGAACATAAGGACCAAAACGACCGTTACTCACCTCAACTTCTTCTCCTTTATAAGTTCCCAAATTTTTAGGCAACAAAAACAAATCTAAAACTTCCTCTAGAGTGATGTTTCCAATATTTTGGTCGTTCATCAAACTTGCGAATTTTTTTTCATCGTCATCAGCATCACCAATTTGTGCCATTGGACCAAACTTTCCTAAACGAACCGAAACCTGCTTCCCTGTTTTAGGATCTGTTCCTAGGATTCGCTCTCCACTTTCGCGCTCAGCATTTGCTTCTACATCTCTGACAGTTGGGTGAAATTTATCGTAGAATTCTTGCATCATTTTTGTCCATTCGATATTTCCTTCGGCAATTTCGTCAAAATCCTGCTCTACTTTGGCAGTGAAATTATAATCGAGGATGTTTTCAAAATTTTTGACCAAGAAATCCGTTACAATAGTTCCGATATCCGTTGGTACTAATTTTCCTTTGTCAGAACCGGTGTTTTCTTTAAGAATCTTCTCGCTAATCTGAGCTGACGCTAAAGTCAGTTGTGTATATTTACGTTCCTGCCCTTCTAGGTTTCCTTTTTCGACATAATTTCTGTTGATAATAGTAGAAATTGTTGGTGCATAAGTCGAAGGACGACCGATGCCTAATTCTTCTAATTTTTTTACCAAAGACGCTTCAGTATATCTTGAAGCGGGACGCGAATATCTTTCGGTGGCAGTGATGTAATTATTTTCTAATCTTTCGTTAACTTTCATTGCCGGAAGCATTCCTTCTTGTTCCTCTTCATCGTCATCATGGCCTTCCAAATAGACTTTCAAGAAACCTTCAAAAAGCAACACTTCGCCAGATGCTGTGAATAAATCGCTATGATTGCTGGCTGCGATTTTAACATTGGTACGTTCTAATTCTGCATCACTCATTTGTGAAGCCAAGGTTCTTTTCCAAATTAAATCATACAAACGCGCTTGATCTCTGTCAATCTTTACAGTATGTCGCGACATATCGGTCGGACGAATTGCCTCGTGAGCTTCTTGAGCTCCTTTGCTTTTATTGACAAAATTTCTTGGTTTAGAAAATTCCTTTCCGTAGGATTTGATTATTTCAGCCTGCGCGGCATCCATAGCATCTTTCGACAAATTCACACTATCCGTTCTCATATAAGTGATGAGTCCCGCCTCGTATAAGCGTTGCGCAAGTTGCATCGTGATTCCAACAGGCAAATACAATTTTCTAGCCGCTTCTTGCTGTAAAGTCGAAGTGGTAAATGGGGCTGTTGGTGATTTTTTTGTTGGTTTAGTTTCTAAATCTGAAACTTTATAAGTGGAACCGACGTTCTTGTTCAAGAAAGCTTCGGCTTCTTTTTTGGTATTAAAATTTTTTGGCAGTTTGGCTTTGAATGATTTTCCTGCTTCGTTCGTAAATTCGGCAACAACCGAATAGGATGCGACTGGAGTGAAATTCTGAATTTCTCTTTCTCTCTCGACAATCAAACGAACGGATACCGATTGCACACGACCGGCTGAAAGTCCTCCTTTAACTTTTCGCCAAAGCACAGGCGACAATTCGTAACCTACTAATCTGTCTAAAACCCTACGAGCTTGCTGTGCATTGACCAAATTATAGTCGATTTCGCGAGGATTGTCAATGGCTTTTAATATGGCTGTCTTAGTGATTTCGTGAAAAACAATACGCTTGGTTTTCTTTTTATCTAGTTTTAATTCTTCGGATAAGTGCCAAGAAATAGCTTCTCCTTCACGGTCTTCATCACTTGCTAGCCAAACCATTTCTGCATTCTTGGCTAAAGTTTTTAATTTAGAAACCAAAGCTTTTTTGTCGGAAGACACTTCGTATTTGGGTTTGAATCCATTTTCTACATCTACGCCAATTTCTTTAGACGGCAAGTCGGCAATGTGACCAAAACTTGACTCGACTTGATAATCGCCTCCTAGAAATTTCTCGATTGTTTTTGCCTTTGCAGGGGACTCAACGATAACTAAATTCTTTGCCATAGGTATGTTTTTCTGCGACAAAAGTAGAAGTTTTTTTTAAATATTGCGCTTTTGGAAATTTTAATAATGATTTTTATTGTTGGTCAGCACAATAATGTCTGGACGAATTGAATAAAATCTTATTGATTTTTCATTTCAAATTTATTGAATTTAGTGCAATAATTAAAGAGTAAATATTAAGAACAAGACAGTTATTCTAAAATTCTGCTCTTTACGTCTTTGCTGTAATTTCGCCCAATTGGGATGGTATAGGAAAGTATTTGGATTCTATTACCTTCGATAAATTTTACTTTATCAATGGCAATTATGAAGGATTTATGGATTCGCAGAAACTGCTCTGAAGGCAATTCTTCGGATAATGAAGTTAAGGATTTATGAGTGATATAGGTCTTGTCTATGGTTACAACCTTGATATATTCTTTCATCCCTTCTATAAATAAGATTTCATCAATATGTATTTTTACCATTTTTTTATCGACTTTGATAAAAATATGGGAATCCATTCGAGGAGGTTCAATTTTGAGATTGTTTTTGATGCTAAATTCGGTTGTAATTTTATTGATGCATTTAATGAAACGTGGCAGCGGAATGGGTTTTACTAAATAATCGAGCACTTCAAGGTCATAACTTTCGGCTGCAAACTCTCTGAAAGCGGTAGTGATAACTACTTTGGGTTTATTTTCCATCAAGCTTATCAATTCAAAACCTGTCATCATTGGCATATTAATGTCCAAAAATATAGTATCAACAAGATTGTTATTTACAAAATCCAATGCTTCTAATGAATTATTGAATGTGCCGACAACTTCAAAATCAGGAAAATTGGCAAAGTAATTTTGCAAGACTTTTATAGCTAATGGCTCATCGTCAACCAAAACACATTTAATCTTCATTATATATAGGTATTTGCAAACGGATTATGTAATAGTTGAATTTCACTTGATTTTCTATAGAATAATTGTTTTTGAAAATTAATTTCAACCTCTTTTTTGTATTGGTCAATCCAATACCTTTTGAATTTTTAAAATTTGGTGAAAGTACAAAATTATTTATGATTTCAAAACGCAAGTAGTCGTCAATGACTTTACAGTTTATTTTCATTTTAAGCCTATTATTATTCTGTCCGCCGTGTTTAAATGCATTTTCAATCAGCGAAATAAATAATAATGGAGGAACTTTGATTTCATCAATATTTGATTCCAAATTTATGTTTACTTCTACATTTTCGAAACGGAGTTTTTCTACTTCTATATAATTCTGTATATAATCGATTTCCTTAATCAACGGTACAAATTTAGTACCTTCGATGTCGTACAAAACGTATTCCATCAATTTTGACAATTTTATAATCACATCGGGAACTTTGTCAGACGATTCAAGGGACAAAGCATATAAATTATTCAAAGTATTGAAAAAAAAGTGTGGCTGAATCTGGTTTTTCAGATATTTCAATTTGATTTTGAATTGTTCTTCTCGCAAAGCTCGGTTTCTATCTCTTTCTTTTAGCCAAGTAAGCGTCAAATAAATAGAGGAAGCCATTGCTAGAACATATAACTCTCCAATACATACCGCCACAATATGATTGATTTCGAACGGTTTGTAATCTCTATTGGCTTCTGGCCAAATATTTTCGGAAATAATAAAATAGGTCATTCCGGTTTTTAGTAAATAAACCATCATCAAACTTATTACCAATCCAAAAGCATACGTAAAGTACTTTGATTTCAAGACGTATCGTGGAACCAATACAAACAAATTGAAATAAACCAAAGGAATGTGCAACGCAAATTCAATAAGATTGGATTTGAAGGAATACTCATAATCATTAAAATAAGCTCCCCAACGCAAAAAATTGAGCATAAAGTAAACTCCCCAAAACCAAAAATGGTTTTGAAGTCTAATGTCGAATTTCATTTCCTTGATTTTACCCATTTTCAATGCTAATTTATACTGCAAGTGGCAAAAGAGCCCATTTTAAAAACATTTGCAACTTTAATCAATTTGACAGCAATTACCACATTTTTTAATAAATAATTACAAAAATAAACGAAAACAGTTCGAAATAAAAAGAAGAAAACGTTTTCGCAAAACAGAATGTAGATTGAAATATGTCGTTGGTTGAAACTTTGTTACTGTTGGGAGAATTTTTTTTTTTTAGAAAACCCTTCCCGATAAATTTACACCATAACTAACAAAAATTAATAAAATGAAACAAATTATTGTAATCTTTATGATTCTTTTTACTTCGCAAGTCAGTCTTGCTCAAGTAAAAACTGTCAAAGGAACTGTAAACGACGCAAATGGTTTACCAATCCCTATGGCAAATGTAAATGTGCAAGGTGACACAAAAGGAACCACCACCGATGTGGATGGTAATTTCACCATTCAAGTCGAAAAAGGAAAAACCTTAGTAATTTCCTTCGTTGGACTTGAAACTCAAAAAGTAGTTGTAAGCGACGAAAACACTATCAAAGTACAACTAAAAGAAGGTTCTACTAATGCTCTAACCGAAGTTATCGTAACTTCATTAGGTATTAAAAAATCTAAAAAAGCTGTAACTTCATCTGTTCAGGAATTAAAATCAGAAGAATTGGTAAGAGTAAAAGATGCCAACTTAATGAACACCGTGGCAGGTAAAATTGCCGGTGTTGCAGTAACCAAAAGTGCTTCAGGTGCTGGTGGATCTACCAAAGTTGTTATCCGAGGAAATTCCTCACTAACCAATAATCAACCATTATATGTTATTGATGGTGTGCCATTGATGAGTTCTAGCTCGTCTCAACCTAACGAAACTTTTGGTAGTTTAGCGGGTGGAAATACCGATGGTGGAGATGTTATCTCACTTTTGAACCCAGAAGATTATGACGGAATGACTGTTCTAAAAGGAGCTTCTGCATCTGCATTGTATGGAAGTTTAGGAGCAAGTGGCGTAATTTTATTGACATCAAAAAAAGCGAAAGTACAAAAAGCCAATTTAAAAGTTTCCTCAGTATCCACTTTTGAACAAGCAGCTTATTTACCAAAATTTCAAAATCAATATGTAGCATCATCGGCTGCAGGAGCTTCGACTACTTGGGGTAAAAATCCTGATGGTTCCTATACAAAAGGAACATTTAATGATGAAGTTCAAGACTTTTTCAAAACAGGTTCAACTCAAATCACCTCTGTGGGATACACCGCTGGAACAGACACTTCTTTTACAACTGTTTCCTATGCGAATACTACTGCTGCAGGAATTATAGAAGGAAATAAATTAAGCAAAAATAATTTTGGAATTAACCAAGTCAACACTTTTTTAGATGACAAATTAGTGGTTACAGCTAATGCAAATTACGTAAGCCAAAACATCAACAACAGACCTGTAAATGGATTTTATTTTAACCCAATTACCGCTGTTTATTCTATGCCAAGAGGTGGTCAAACCTTAGAATATTACAAACAAAACTTTGAAGTTTTTGATCCTTCAAGAAATTTAATGGCTCAAAATTGGATTACAACTCCAAACGAAGATTCTCAAAACCCATATTGGTTAATCAAAAGAAATGCTTCAGTAAATGAAGATCGTTTTTTCAAAGGAAGACTTAGTTTAGACTATAAAGTAAACGATTGGTTGGATTTATCAGCTCGTTATAGTTATGACCGTTTAGAATCTGGTTTTGAAAAAGAAATATATGCGACTTCTGCGACTTCTCTTTCAAACATCAACGGAACTTATATAAATGTAAATACTGTAGGCACTCAAAACTACGGAGATTTATTGGCGAAATTCAATACCAAATTCAACGAAGATTTAAGTTTCAATGCTATTCTAGGAACTAGTTTTGCAAAAACCGCCAATGGTTCTACTATTTTAAACTCAGGTAGAGGTAGCGGAGGTTTAGTGTATGCCAACTGGTTTACTCTAGGAAATTTTGTAAACAATTCCGAAAATCAACAAGTTGCCGGTGGAAATAAAGAAATTCAATCCGTTTTTGCAACAGCTACATTGGGTTATAAAAACTATTTGTATCTTGACATAACAGGTAGAAATGACTGGTCATCTACATTGGTAAACACGGATACCAACTCTTATTTCTATCCATCTGTGGGAGCTTCTGGAATCATCAGCGAAATGACTAAAATGCCGGAATGGGTTAGCTTTGGAAAAGTGCGTGCTTCTTGGGCACAAGTTGGAAATGATTTATCTTCTTATTTAACTACACCTTCGTCAACAATTGTTGGAGGAATACTTGTTCCACCATCAGTTGGACCAAGACCGGGTTCTTCATTGAAACCAGAAATGCAAACGGCTTGGGAATTTGGTACAGAATGGAGAATGTTCAACAACAGACTTGGATTTGAATTCACCTATTACGACTCAACTACAGACAATCAGTTGATTACTGTTGCCGCAGCAACTAATGCTGATGGATACGTGAATTTTGCTTACAATGGAGGAAGTGTTCAAAACAAAGGGATGGAAATAATCTTGAATGGTAAAATCATCGAGAAAGACAAATTTTCTTGGGACGCCACGCTAAACTACTCTCAAAATAAAAATAAAGTAACAGGAATTCCAACTGAATTGGGAGGGCAAATCGTTTTGACTCCATCTGGTTCTAACAATTACCGCTATGTGTTGAACGAAGGAAGACCTTTTGGTATCATCGAAGGGAAAAATATTTTGAGAAATGCTCAAGGTAAAATTCTATTGGACGCCACAGGAAATGTACAATTGACCGATTGGGAAGAAGTTGGAAATGCCAACCCTGATTTTATGCTAGGTTTCTCCAATACTTTCAAATACGGTGCTTTCAATTTGAATGTGCTTCTTGATGGTAGATTTGGCGGAGAAGTAATGAGTTTGACCGAAGCCATCAACGACTATAATGGAGTTTCACAAAGAACAGGTGATGCCAGAAATAATGGTGGTGTAGTTAAAATTGACGCTGTTGCTGCCGATGGTGTAACTCCTGTTACCTCAATGGATGCATTTCAATACTACAACAATGTTGGAGGAAGAAATAAAGCGACAGGAGAATATGTGTATGATGCAACAAACATAAGCGTTAGAGAGATTTCATTGGGATATAATTTCAGTACCAAAAAATTACCATTCCTGCAATCTGCCAGTTTATCATTAATCGCAAGAAACTTATTCTTTATTTACAAAGATGCTCCTTTCGATCCAAATATTGCTTTGAGTTCAGGTGAAGGTTTACAAGGTGTTGATGTATATGGAATGCCGTCAACAAAAAGTGTAGGTCTTAATTTAAATGTAACTTTCTAATAAAAAAATCATGATATTAAATAAAATAAAAACAACCGCTATCTGTATCACTTTGCTTTCAGCAGTAAGTTGTACATCAGATTTTGAGAATATAAACACCAATCCGCAAGGAGCTACAAATTCTCAATTAGAACAAGATTATAATACGATTAAAGCTCCATTTTCTCCAATGTTCAGCAATGTGATTTTGCTTACTGCATGGCCGTATCAAATCTTTCAAAACCTACAAGGAGACATTTGGTCCGGTTATATGGCTACTCCAACTGGTTTTGCCAATGGAAACAATCCACAGTATAAACTGAATGGCGGATGGAATAATCAAGCTTGGGAATCGGCATATAGAGGAGTAATGGCAAATGCTTTAAAAGTTAAGCAACAGGCTGAAGGGAAATATGATGAGTTTTATTATCTTTCTTTAATCATTAAAGTTCAGGCTATGCATAGAATTACTGATATATATGGACCTTGTGTTTATTCTTCATTCGACACTCCTGATGATACTGCAATTTTCCTTTATGATTCTCAAGAGAAGGTTTACACCCAAATGTTCGCTGAATTGGATAAAGCCATCACGGGTTTGACACCAATTGCAAAAGCAAATGCAGCTGCTAACAAAACATCATTGTTCGCTTCTTCAGACGTTTCTTCTTATGGAGGTGATTATGCTAAATGGGTAAAATATGCCAACTCGTTGCGTCTTAGATTGGCGATGCGAATTGTGAAAGCAAACCCGACAGAGGCCAAAAAACAAGCAGAATTGGCCGTAGGTCAAGAGTTTGGAGTTTTGACAACCAAAGCAGATACTTTTACACTTCTGCCTAAAAACTACAGCAATCCAATTTCTGATATTAGCCAAGGTTGGGGAGATATCAAAATGTCAGCCGATATGGAATCGATTATGGGTGGTTACAATGATCCAAGATTATCTGCCTTTTTCTTGACTTCTAAACAATTTCCTGGTGAATACAAAGGGATTCGTACCGGAATTCAAATTGCCAATAAATCAGATCGTCAGGATTTTTCTTCTGTAAATATAAAAGCAACTGTTTGGATGACTACTGCCGAAATTTATTTCTTAAGAGCCGAAGGAAAATTAAGAGGTTGGAATATGGGTTCTGGAACTGCTCAAAGTTTATACGAAGATGGCGTTACTGCTTCATTCGAACAACACGGTATTTCAGGAGTAACAACTTATTTGGCTTCAACCAATTTGCCTAAAAATTATGTTGATCCTGTAGCGGCTGGTAACAATGGTACTGCTGTGAATTTAGTTCCTGTGAAATACGATGCAACTGCGACTAAAAAAATACAATTGCAACAAATTATCACCCAAAAATGGATTGCCAACTTCCCAGAAGGACAAGAAGCTTGGTCGGAATACAGAAGAACTGGTTTTCCTAAATTGTTCCCTGTGCTTGTAAACGCTAGCGCTGGAACTATCGATTCTGCTTTAGGAATTCGTAGAGTTAATTTTGTTGATTCAGAGAAAGCAGGAAACCCTCAAGGTGTTGCCTCGGCACTACCTCTATTAGGCGGAGCAGACAATGGAGGAACAAGACTTTGGTGGGATAAAGATGTTGAAATTATTCAAAATTAAAAATATTGCCATCTCAAATGATGTTGCATTCAAAAAAAATGAATTAGTTAATTAGTTGAAATTAATGGTATAAGTAATATATTCGCTTATACCATTTTTCAAAAAAAATAGTTCTGTAAATTATTACAAAAAACAAAAAAATGAAAACTGCTTTAGAAACCACTCCTGACATTAGCTACAAAAGCCCAGGGAAATTTGAAGAAACCCGATTTGAGAAAATTCACAACGAAATTTTCAAAAACTCTGCCGAAGCTTCGGTAATTGTGGCTCAGGAAATCG
>CAUPRL010000022.1:0-47190 GCA_963513695.1 uncultured Flavobacterium sp. | reverse complement strand
TGGATGGAAAGATTTATTCATTTATAGTGGAGGGAAAAATAGAATTGTAAAATTTGATGGAAAAAAATATCCATCCAACCCGTCAACTCTGCCAGAGTTGAAAGTAACGCCAGGCGATGGATTGCCAAGAGCACTGGATTTCACACACGAACCTTATGCTTGGTTTAAATTTTAATAGTCAAAAATAGTTAGTAAAACACTGTAAAGAATTATAAAATAGGATGTTCCAAAAGTTTATTGAAATTCGTTTCAATAAACTTTTTTATTTCCCAAATCTTCAAGTTGAGAGCGTTTTAGAAAAGTAAATTCTTCTCGGTCAATTTTTGGTAAGCAAAATAAATCAAGAGTAGCGTTATTGTAATCTTTTCAATACATCGGTCATTTTTTCGAACGTACTGAAATTTTCGTGTTCAATCGTGTAGTCAATTCTTTCGTGAGCCCAAGTAGTGTGGAACGGAATATGAACGGCATAACCGCCAATGGCCAATACAGGCAAAACATCCGATTTCAGTGAGTTGCCAATCATAAAAAACTCTCCAGGTTGAATATCCAAACGTTTCAACAAATCAGAATAATCTTTTTCCTGTTTGTCTGACATCACTTCAATATGGTGAAAATAATGTCCTAAACCAGAATCGTGTAGTTTTCGGCGTTGGTCTAATAAATCTCCTTTGGTGGCAACAACCAATTTGTATTTTCCGTGTAAAGCTTGCAAGGTTTCTTCTACACCGTCTAATAATTCGATGGGTTTTTCGAGTAATTCTTTTCCGTATTCAATGATTTTTTCAATGACTTCAATAGGAATGGTATTGTTCGAAATTTTCATCGCCGCCTCAATCATCGAAAGAATGTAGGCTTTGATTCCGTAACCGTAGATTTTCAAATTGGCAATTTCAACCTTAAAAAGTTCCTGCGAAATCCCTTGATGCGACAAATAATCTTCCATCAAACCACAGAATTTTTCTTCCGTTTCCAAAAAATAGGGTTCATTTACAAATAAAGTGTCGTCAGCGTCGAAAGCAATTACTTTTAGGTTCATTAGTTTATAAATTTTTTTAAAAAATATCTTTTTTCATTGTTTGAATAAAATCCTAAATAGTAAATATTTTTCATTGTGAAAACAATCGGAACAGCGTATGAATTTGAATTTACAATTAGGGTTTTTAATTTATTAAATGAAAATTCTTTCTTAAAAGAGGGTAAAACACTATAATTTGAATCCATTTTTATTTGGCCATAGATCTGACCTTTGGAAATAAATTCGCTATAGTTATCTAAATTTGGGCCATAAGAGGCAGTGCTGCTAGAAGAACCACTAGTAACTCCAGCGAATGAACCTCCATTAAACACAACTGTAGGGCCATTCGAATGATATTCATCACTAGGTATTTTAGCTTTTATTGGAGAACCAATTGTTAAATACAAATTACCTTCAAATTTTGTATAGGTTAGCCCTAATTCTTGATTATTGATTTTTTTGAAATAGTTTTTACGCTCTATTTCATCAATTTTACCTAATTCATATTCTGCAAAATACTTACTGATTTGAAAATCGTTTTCAGAAAATTTCTTTATGATATTTCCTTGCATATCTTTTACTGAAAGATAGTAATTAGCTTTATTTTGCTCAACTTGAAATATATTATTATCTATAATTAATGAATTATATGAAATTATATTTTCTATTGTTTCTCTTTTGATAATATTGTTTACGGCAGTTTTGTCTTTAATATTAATAGATAAAATTTCAGTTTCATTTGGATTCATATCTAAACAAATAACAAAAGTGTCGTTTTTTAAATAACATTTTGATAATGAATGTGTCTCAGAAAATGAGTTGTATTTATTTTCATTAATTCTTACCAATGAAAAGTTGTTTTTTTCGGTTGTATAGGTATAGTTATATAGATTGTTAAGAGTATTCAGGGCACTATTTTCTGCTCTTATTGCATTTTCTGACTTAGAGCCATCATTCGAAATAGATGTAATACTTATATTTTTATCTATTGAAGAAATAGCAAGGATTTGCAACTCGTCATTATTGAAAAAAACTTGCAATAACTTTTTGTCCTTATTATAAAAAGAATAGGCTTTTGAATAAGCTTCATTATTATTAAAATCAAAACTTTGTACTAAAAATGAGGTTAAATCATCATTTGCCCAAACAAATTTTGTTTTTTTATTTGAAGTGTATTCTGTAATTATCTTATTATAATTTGGAAATGACTTTGTACTTATTAAATTTATTAAATTTGTGTTTTCATCTAATAAAATTGCTTGAGTATTTTCATTACTTGAAAAGCATAAAACAACATTAGACTCATTTTTATCAATTGAAGAATAGATTTTACTTTTTTTATTTAAATCAATCGAAAACATCCCCGAAAATTCTTGAGAAAAACCTTTACTGATAAATAAACAAATCAATACTGTATAAATGAATTTCATAAAGACTTGTTTTTAATTTATCGTCTCCCCATTCCCAATTCCATCCGCATCCGGATTCACAAAAACCAGTTTGCCTTCGGCATTATTGGTCATCAAAATCATTCCTTGACTTTCCACTCCACGAAGGTTTCTTGGAGCCAAATTCACCAAAACCGTAACTCGTTTTCCAATAATATCTTCAGGTTTAAAACTCTCGGCAATTCCCGAAACAATCGTGCGAACATCAATTCCTGTGTCCACTTTTAAAATCAACAATTTGTTAGCTTTCGGCATTTTTTCGGCTTCAAGAATGGTTCCCACACGCAAATCCATTTTAGCAAAATCATCAAATTGAATTAAATCTTTTTGAGGTTCAGCAACTTTATTTTCTGCACTGTTGGCTGTTTTTGTAGCTTCCAATTTATCTATTTGTTTTTGGATTTCTTCGTCTTCAATTTTGGCAAAAAGCAATTCGGCTTCACCAATTTGGTGTCCTGCAGGAATTAAATCAGAATCATCAGAAACTGTTTTCCAATCGATTTTGTCTTCAATTTTAAGAATTCGAGTTAATTTCGCTGCAGTAAATGGCAAGAAAGGTTCGCAAAGGGAGCTCAAAGCCGTTGCAATTTGCAAAGCAACATACATTTGGGTTTGTACGCGAGCAGGATCGGTTTTTACCATTTTCCAAGGCTCTTCGTCAGCCAAATATTTATTTCCCAATCGGGCAACATTCATCAATTCGCTCAAAGCTTCACGGAATCTATATCGCTCAATCGAACTCGAAATTACTGCTGGATAAGCTTTCAATTCTGTCAAAGTCGCTTCGTCCACTTCCGAAAGTTCATTTGGAGCCGGAACAATTCCTTCGTAATATTTATTGGTCAACACCACCACACGATTGATGAAATTTCCAAAAATCGCCACCAATTCATTGTTGTTTCTCGCCTGAAAATCTTTCCAGGTAAAATCATTGTCCTTAGTTTCCGGGGCATTCGATGTCAAAGCATAACGCAAAACATCTTGCTGATTCGGAAATTCTTCCAAATATTCGTGCAACCAAACCGCCCAGTTTTTAGACGTGGACAATTTGTTTCCTTCCAGATTCAAGAACTCATTCGCAGGAACATTGTCCGGCAAAATATAACTTCCTTCGGCTTTCAACATTGCCGGGAAAATGATACAATGAAAAACAATATTGTCTTTCCCGATGAAGTGAACCAGTTTAGTTTCGGCATCTTTCCAGTATGGTTCCCAATCTTTTCCTTCTCTTGCAGCCCATTCTTTCGAAGAAGAAATGTAGCCAATCGGCGCATCAAACCAAACGTATAATTTTTTTCCTTCGGCACCTTCAACCGGAACATCAATTCCCCAATCGAGGTCACGAGTTACTGCGCGAGGTTCCAAGCCGCCGTCAATCCACGATTTTACTTGTCCGTAAACATTGGGTTTCCAATCATTTTTATGTCCAACGAGAATCCATTCTTTCAAGAAATTTTCATAACGATCCAAAGGCAAAAACCAATGTTTTGTCGATTTCAAAATAGGAGTTTCTCC
Source organism: uncultured Flavobacterium sp. (assembly GCA_963513695.1). Lineage (GTDB taxonomy): Bacteria > Bacteroidota > Bacteroidia > Flavobacteriales > Flavobacteriaceae > Flavobacterium. The sequence continues at coordinate 43,209 of CAUPRL010000022.1, read as the reverse complement.
CGTAATGGTCGATTTTGGATTTATCAAATCCGTTGCGTTCAGTGTCGAACCACATTTTTCACATTGGTCACCGTAAGCTTCTTCGTTGCCACATTTAGGGCAAGTTCCTACCACAAAACGGTCTGCCAAAAATTGGTCAGCTTTGGCATCGTATAGTTGCTCTGTTACTTCCTCGATAAAATCACCTTTGTCATACAGTGTTCTAAAAAATTCCGAAGCCGTATCGTGATGAACTTTCGCCGAAGTTCTGGAATAATTATCAAAGGAAATTCCAAAATCTGAGAATGATTTTCGGATAATTCCATCGTATTTGTCGATTACTTCCTGAGGTGTAACGCCTTCTTTTTTGGCTTTCATCGAAATCGCTACGCCGTGTTCATCGCTTCCGCACACAAACAAAACGTCTCTCCCTTGCAATCTTAAATATCTGGAATAAATATCCGAAGGCACGTAAACACCCGCCAAATGCCCAATATGAATAGGGCCGTTTGTATAAGGCAATGCCGCCGTAATGGTATATCTTTTTGGATTCTGTAACATAATTCAGTTAAATTTGCTGCAAAAATAAGGAATTATTTATTGTCTTCCTGAGCGCAGTCGAAGGATTAGGAGCTATTTCCCGCTATTCGTTGCAATATTTTCTGCCGAACGCCGGCACAAAAGGATTTCCACTGCTATCGGGGCTAGGGATTTGGGGTTTCAAATGGGTTTCTTAATAATTTAATTCGTCTCTTTGTTTATCTTTGCAAACAGAATTATTGAAGTCGACAGATTATGCCAAAAGGACCTGAAAAAAACACGAAAAACAAGGCTTTGCATACCAAATTACTCAATCGGAAAATGGCTAAATTGCAAGAAGAGAAAAAAGCAAAAGCATTACGGTTAAAGGCTTTAGTGACAAAAATGAATCAACAAAAAAATAATGACCAGCCAATAGAGCCATAGAGTCGGAACCTATTTTTAGGATGGATTTGAATCCGTCCTTTTAATTATCAATAATTTTCACAATCTTTGACCTCTAAAACAAAAACAATATGAGCAAGACTAAACTAATAATTAATAAAAACGGATCTATAAAAATCGAAGGTGATTTTGAAATAATGGATCAAGATGGTGTCAATTATGGCTTAGAAGGAAGAACTGCATTGGGGCTTTGTCGTTGTGGTTTGTCATCCAACAAACCTTTTTGCGATGGTTCGCACCGTAATAATTTCGAAGCTGACTCAAAAGCATTTGATTTGCCACCAATGAAAACGAAATAAAGAATAAGTTTTCAACTTACAATTTCAAAGCTACATTTTTCATAGATGTAGCTTTTTTGTTTCCTAAAACCTTCATTACATTTTTCAATTCTCTAAAATTCTTTTGTGCATCTTCGTGAAATAACTTTTTATTATTATTTCACAAAGACACTCCAAGAAAAACACAAAGACACACGAAGAATTTTCAATAAAGCACAGAAAACTTTGTGAATCTCTGTGACTCTTTTGTGCATTTTCTTGAGATAGTTTTTTAGTAATATTTCACAAAAACACATCCTGAAAAGCACAAAGACACACGAAGAATTTTTAATAAAATACAGAAAACTTTGTGAATCTCTGTGTCTCTTTTGTGCATCTTCGTGAAATAACTTTTCCTAAAAAACTTTTGTCCGAATGGTATCAAACATTTCCTTAAATTTGTGACCTTATTTAAAACAAATAAGCATTAAAAATTTAAGTTATGTTACAAATTGCATTTATTAGAGAGAATCAGGAGAAAGTAATCAAAGCTTTGGCAAAAAGAAATATGGATGCCGCTGCTGTTGTTGAAGAAGTAGTAAAACTAGACGAAACCCGTCGTGCTACGCAAGTGGAATTAGATAATACTTTAGCCGAATCTAATAAATTGTCCAAAGATATTGGCGAAATGATGAAAGCCGGCGAAAAATCGAAAGCCGCCATTCTCAAAGAAAAAACCGTTTTATTAAAAGAAAAAAGCAAAGGATTAGCCGAAACAGCTGAAACTCTTGCTGCCGAGCTTTTGGAAAAACTATATACTTTACCCAATCTTCCCGCCGATATTGTTCCCGAAGGGAAATCAGCCGATGATAATTTGAACGTTTTTCAAGAAGGCGATATTCCTGTTTTGCACGAAGGAGCGCAACCGCATTGGGAATTGGTAAAAAAATACGACATCATCGATTTTGAATTAGGCAATAAAATTACAGGTGCAGGATTTCCAGTTTACAAAGGAAAAGGAGCCAAATTACAACGTGCTTTAATCAATTATTTTTTAGATAAAAATACGGCTGCAGGTTACAACGAAGTTCAGGTTCCTCATATGGTCAACGAAGCTTCGGCTTATGGAACTGGACAATTGCCAGACAAAGAGGGGCAAATGTACCACGACAAAACCGATGATTTGTACTTGATTCCTACGGCAGAAGTTCCGGTAACGAATTTGTTTCGTGATGTGATTTTGAACGAAAACGAATTGCCAATTTTAACCACAGCTTACACCCCTTGTTTCCGTCGTGAAGCCGGTTCTTATGGTGCTCACGTTCGTGGATTGAACCGTTTGCATCAATTTGACAAAGTGGAAATCGTGCGAGTGGAACATCCTGACAAATCTTACGAAGCTTTGGACGGAATGGTAGAACACGTAAAAAATATTCTTCAAGAATTGAAATTACCTTATAGAATATTGCGTCTTTGTGGTGGCGATATGGGTTTCACATCATCTTTGACGTATGATTTTGAAGTGTATTCTACGGCGCAAGAACGTTGGTTAGAAATTAGTTCGGTTTCTAATTTCGAGACTTTTCAGGCGAATCGTTTGAAATTGCGTTTCAAAGACAAAGAAGGAAAAAACCAATTAGCACATACCTTAAACGGAAGTTCATTGGCATTGCCAAGAGTTCTAGCAGGAATTTTAGAAAATTATCAAACCGCAGAAGGTATTGTAATTCCTGAGGTTTTGCGAAGTTATTGTGGGTTTGATATTATAGATTAGTTTGATAATAGCATTGTGAATAAAACAATAGAATTACAAAAAGAAACTGAGAAGAAAGAAAAAAAATGGAAAGTGTTTTATACTTTGATGTTCTTTCTTGGACTATTTCTAATGTTATTTGAAATTTTCATTTATAGAATTACAATAATTGATGTGTATTTTCCAATTTCAATTATTCTAGTTATTGGTTTATTTGCTTTCTATTTCAACAAACAACATTACAATAAAACTTATTCTCTTAAAGGTAATTTCTATCCAATTATGCAGAATTTGATTTCTTGGGGTTTTATTTCCTGTTATATATTTATGGCGATTAATTATTATTTAGCAGAAAATGTAACTACAAATTACAGATTTAAAATAAAAGAGAAAAGTTCAATGCCAGGCTCGAAACACCATCGAAGCGAGAGAAGCCCTATAGTAAGAATTGATTATTTTGGCTTTGAAAAAGAATTAGTATTTCAGTTTTCAGATACAGAAAAAGTTAATACTGCCGATAGTGTAAAAGTATTTGTTAGAAAAGGAAAGCTTGGATTTGATATACTTGAGAGCTATGATATTCAATAAATTTCTAAAATATTTTTATAGAAATTGATATTTGACTAAACGAATTACAATTAACTAATGAAAAACTTAATTCTACATATCGCCCTGTTTTTTTCATTGGTTTGTTTCTCGCAAAACGAGCAATTGGCACAGTATTATTTCGAAAAAGGCGATTTCGAGAAAGCCAAAATCAGTTTCGAAGAATTACTACAATCATCACCACAAAATTCGCAGTTTTTCCAAAAAGCAATAGATTGTTACCAGCAATTACAGCAATTTGATGTTGCCGAAAAAGCCATTCAAACCCGATTGAACACCTACAAACAAGGCAATCTTTTGGTCGAATTGGGTTATAATTTTCATTTGCAAAAGGATGATACTTCCGCCAAAAAGTACTATGACCAAGCCATCGAACGCATCAAGAAAAATCCAAACGAGGTTTACGCAATTGAAAATGCTTTCGAAAGAAAATCTTTGATAGACTATGCGCTGAAAGCCTATCAAACCGCATTAACCATAGAGCCACAGTTTAATTTCAATTATCAAATGGCGCAGCTTTATGGGCAATTGGGCAATACTGAAATGATGATTGTCACTTTTTTGGACGAGGCTTATGCCAATCCACAGAATTCGGTAATAATACAAAATCAGCTGTCCCGATTTATGGCTGAAGAGGGAGATGAGAACTTCAATGAGACTTTGCGAAAAGCATTAATTATTAGAGCTCAAAAGAATCAAGATGTTTTTTGGAACCAATATTTGAGTTGGTATTATGTGCAACAAAAAGAATTCGGAAAAGCTTTTATTCAAGAAAAAGCAGTCTATAAACGCAATCCCGAATCGCTTTCCAGCATTTTGAATTTAGCCCAACTCGCAATCGACGAAGAGGAACACGAAACTGCCAAAGAAATTCTGGGATTTGTTCTAGAAAACACCAAAGATTTGGATTTGACTATTCAAGCGCATTCCTATTTACTTGAAGTGAAAATTTACAAGTCGCAAGAGAAAGATTTTGCTGCCATTAATAGTGAAATCAGCAGTTTGTTGACAGAATATGGCATCACTGCAAATACTTTGTCTTTGCAACTGATTCAGGCTCATTTTTTGGCTTTTAATTTGCGAAAACCAGAGCAAGGAAAAGCCATAATCAAGAAAACACTCGAATTGCAATTGGATGGATATCAAGAAGCTCAAGCCAAAATGGAATTGGCGGATATTTTGCTTTATCAGGAAAAATTCAATCAGGCATTAATTTATTATTCTCAAATTGAAGAGAATTTAAAGAATGATGTGGTGGCGCACGAAGCGAGTTTGAAAGCAGCCAAAACCAGTTATTTTCAAGGGGATTTTGTTTGGGCTTCGAAACAATTCAAGGAATTGAAATCGGCAAGCACACAATTGATTGCCAATGATGCTTTGGAATATTTCCTTTTAATCAACGATAACACCGTGGCCGATTCGACTCAAACCGCCTTGAAACAATTTGCCAAAGGCGATTATTTGTTGTATCAAAACCGAAATCAGGAAGCGATTCTGCAATTTCAGTCGATTTTGAAAAGTTTCAAAGGAGAACAAATTGAAGCCGTAACTTTGTTGCGTTTGGGTAAAATATACGAAAAACAAGGAGAATTTAATTTGGCTTTAAGCCAATACCAAAGTATTATTGCCCATCACGCAGATGCTATTTATGTTGACGAAGCCTTGTTCTTTTCGGCAGAAATTGAGAAAAACAAGTTGCAACAACCCGAAAAAGCAAAACCGCTTTACGAGAAAATAATTTTCAATCATCAGGACAGTATTTACTTTGTCGAAGCACGAAACAAATACCGACAATTGCGAGGAGATAAGAATTTATAAAGTCCCCCTAACCCCCGAAGGGGGAATTTCGAATTGAGATTGATAGTGAGTTTTTTATAAAAATTAATTTAATTTTCAACCCTACTTACCCCTAGTAGGATTCCCCTTTCGGGGGTTAGGGGGCTACTATGATCATTTACAACGTTACCACAAACATACACGAAAGCGTTCACGACCAATGGATGATTTGGATGCAACACAAACACATTCCTGAAATGCTAGCCACGGGAAAATTCTCTTCGGCAAAAATGGCACGTGTTTTAATCGAAGAAGAAATGGGAGGAATAACCTATTCGGTTCAATACACGACGGACAGCAAAGCAACTTTGGAAAAATATTATCAAGAAGAAGCAGCGACAATGCGAGAAGAAGGCCTGAAATTATTTGGAGATAAAATGCTTACTTTTAGAACGGAATTGGAAGTGATTTCGGAGTATTAAAAAGTGTTCAATGTTCAGTTTCGATAGCTATCGGAATGAGTGTGCAGTTATAAAAATCATTAATTACTTTGTGGCTTCGCGTCTTTGCGGTAAAATTTGCGGTAAAAAATAACAATATGGAAAAAGTAAAAGCCAAGAAACACCTCGGACAACATTTCTTGAAAGACGAAAGCGTAGCGCAAGCCATCGCTGACACCCTGAATCTAGAAGGTTACGAAGATGTTTTGGAAATTGGTCCTGGAATGGGCGTTTTGACCAAGTATTTATTGGAAAAACCAATCAACACCTATGTGATCGAAATTGACAACGAATCGGTGGAGTATTTGAATGCGAATTATCCTAAATTACACGGAAAAATCATTTCCAAAGATTTCTTGAAATACGATGTCAACGAAGTTTTTGGCGGAAAGCAGTTTGCTATCATTGGCAATTTCCCCTATAATATTTCGACACAAATTGTTTTTCGAACATTAGAATTGCGAAACCAAATTCCTGAATTTGCAGGAATGTTCCAGAAAGAAGTGGCCGAACGCATTTGCGAGAAAAAAGGAAGTAAAACCTATGGAATCCTTTCGGTTTTGGCTCAAGCTTTTTATGATGCAGAGTATTTGTTTACCGTCGATGAGCACGTTTTTATTCCGCCGCCAAAAGTTAAATCGGGTGTGCTTCGTTTGCGAAGAAAAGAGGATTACAGTTTGCCTTGCGGTGAAAAGTTGTTTTTTACGGTTGTGAAGACTGCTTTCCAGCAACGTAGAAAAACCTTGAGAAATAGTTTAAAAACACTAAATTTGTCCGATAGTTTAAGAGAAGACGAAGTTTTTAACCTACGTCCGGAACAGCTTAGTGTTGAACAATTTATCGAATTGACCCAAAAAATAGAAGCCGATGGAGTTTAAAGTCAGCAAAGAACTAATTGTAGAATTAGAGCAACTTATTCAATCAAAAAATGACCAACAGTTGGAAGTTTTATTGAATGACTTGCATCATGCTGATGTTGCAGAGATTCTCGATGAGCTTGATTTTGATGAAGCTACTTATATTTTCAAGGTTTTAGATTCTGAAAAAACCGCCGAAATCCTCCTTGAATTAGAAGACGATTTACGAGAGAAGATATTGAGTAGGCTTTCGCCAAAAGAAATTGCCGAAGAACTCGACGAACTCGAAACCAATGACGCTGCCGATATTATTGCCGAACTTTCGCAGAGCAAAAAGCAAGAAGTAATCTCGGAACTCCAAGATGTAGAGCACGCCAAAGATATTGTCGATTTGTTGCGTTATGCCGAGGATACTGCCGGTGGAATTATGCACAAAGAGTTGGTAAAGGTCAACGAAAACTGGAACGTTTTTACCTGTATCAAACAAATGAGAATTCAGGCCGAAAACATTTCCAGAGTTCATTCTATTTACGTTGTCGATGATGAAGATAGGCTGCTAGGGCGATTGTCGCTCAAAGATTTATTGACAACTTCCTCAAAGACGCCCATTAGTGAAGTTTATATCAAGAAATTAAACTCCGTCGTGGTCGATACTGAAGATGTTGAGGTGGCTCGTATTATGCAAAAATACGATCTCGAAGCCATTCCAGTTACTGATGAATTGGGCCGATTAGTGGGTCGTATCACCATCGATGATATAGTAGATGTAATCAAGGACGAAGCAACTGAGGATTACCAGTTAGCTGCCGGTATCTCGCAGGACGTTGAAGCCGATGACAGTATTTTGGAATTAACAAAAGCGCGTTTGCCTTGGTTGGTGTTGGCACTTTTAGGAGGATTTATTTCTGTGAAAGTACTCGGATTATTTGGAGGTGCTATGACCAATCACGGAAATTTATTCTTTTTTACGCCACTAATTGCGGCAATGGCTGGAAATGTTGGGGTGCAATCCTCGGCGATTATTGTGCAAGGTTTAGCCAATGATACTTTAAGTGGCTCCCTGTTCAACCGATTGATAAAAGAAGTTTCCTTGAGTTTACTGAATGGTGTAATTCTAGCATCTATCTTGTTTTTGGGAAGTCATTTTCTTTTAAATGTAGACGTTATCATCGGGGTAATTGTAACTGTTGCGTTGGTTTCAGTAATTATTATTGCATCGCTTATTGGAACATTTGTACCAATATTATTGGATAAATTCGGAATTGACCCTGCACTCGCCACAGGGCCGTTTATCACGACTAGCAATGACATTTGCGGAATTCTTATTTATTTTTCAATAGCCAGATTAATTTTAGGTTTTTAATACATATAAAAAATGAAAGTACATATTATTGGTGGAGGAAATCTTGGAGTTTCCATAGCATTGGGATTAACTCGATTTTCGAAAAACAACCAAATTACCATAACCAGACGGAATACAGCAAGTATTCTTTATTTAGAAGAATTGGGTGCAACCGTTTCAAAAGATAACAAACACAACATCCAAGAGGCAGATGTGATTATTCTCACCATCAAACCGTATCAGGTAAATACCGTTTTAGCCGAAATCTTGCCTGTAATTTCCAATAAAGTAGTTGCTTCTGGAGTAAGCGGATTATCGATTGAAACACTTCAAAATAAAATTGGCGAATCGAATAGTGCAATTCGAATTATGCCCAACATTGCAGCTCAATTTGGTGCTTCGGCAACGTGTATTGCCTTTAATGAAAAACATGCAGCTAAAGCTCAAAATGTGGTAGACCTTTTCCAAGATTTAGGAACAGCGCCTATTATTGACGAAAAATTGATGGATGCGGCTACTGTTTTGGCAGCAAGCGGAACGGCTTTCGCCTTGCGTTACATTCGCGCTTCGATGCAAGCCGGAATCGAAATTGGTTTTGATTGGAAAACGGCTTTGGCAATTTCAGCACAAACGGTTAAAGGAGCTGCCGAAATGATTATGGAGGAAAATATCCATCCAGAGCAATTGATTGACCGTGTAACAACACCTCAAGGTTGTACCATAGCAGGACTAAACGAAATGGAAATGCACGGATTCAGCTCATCATTGATAAGAGGAATCAAGACTTCTTTGAAACAAATCAAGGGGAACTAATAAAACATTTGAATAAAAAGGGAATTTAGCGTTAAACTAAATTCCCTTTTTGTGTTTATTCCAAAGCTCATTATTCCTTTGGAACAGTTATGGTCTTCTGAATTGGATTTTTCAAAGTATATTTCAACCAAAGGAAACCCATAGTACCTGCAATAAAAGATGCAATCAAAATTGCAATTTTTGAATACGTAATCACTTCTTCTCCGTCATTTTTAAAGGCAAGAAGTGTAATAAAAATTGACATTGTAAAGCCTATACCGCCCAACATTCCTGCACCAATGATGGTTTTCCATTTCAAATCTTTGGGTAAAGCACAAAATCCTAAACTAACTCCAAGGAGTGAAAAAAGAAAAATTCCCAAGGGTTTTCCAATGACAAGTCCAACGAGAATTCCTATCGAGTTAGAATGAGACAATCCTTCACTCCAATTAGAATCTATGGCGAGGCAAGTATTAGCAACAGCAAACAACGGCAGAATGATAAAGGCCACAGGTTTGTGTAGAAAATGTTGCAAAATATAGGAAGGCGATTTCTTGCTTCCGTCTCCAAAAGGAATGGCAAAAGCCAATAAAACACCAGTAATTGTAGCGTGTACGCCTGAATTAAGCATAAAATACCACATGGCCACTCCTCCAATCAAGTAGGGAATCAGATTGTATACCTTCAACCGATTTAGGATAAATAAGCCACCCATAATACCTAAAGCAATCGCTAAATTTCCATAAGCAATAGATGTTGTGTAAAAAACAGCAATTACAATAATAGCTCCCAAATCGTCAATGACGGCTAATGCGGTCAGAAATATTTTCAAAGAAGCAGGAACACGACTTCCTAAAAGGGACAAAATTCCTATGGCAAATGCAATGTCTGTTGCCATTGGGATTCCAGCGCCGTTTTGAGTTATGGTTCCGAAATTCAACAATAAAAACAATCCCGCAGGAACAAGCATTCCGCCAAGCGCACCAAAAATAGGCAAAGCCGCATTTTTGATACTTGACAATTCTCCGTGATAAATTTCGCGTTCTAATTCCAATCCTATCAAAAGAAAGAAAATCGTCATCAAGCCATCGTTAATCCAATGTGTAATCGAATGATGTCCAACTTCTGTGGACCAAAACTGAATATATTCGGTTTGAATAGGAGAATTGGCAAGATAAAGCGACAAAATAGTTACACAAAGTAGCAGAATTCCGCCCGATTTTTCGCTTTTAAAAAATGATTTAAAGGTTTTGGTTAATTTCATTTTCTGCTTATTTCGGTTTTATTTGAATTAAAAGGAGACTTCAAAAAACATTCTCTAAGGTTTCATATTACAAACTTAAACAATTGTTTTACTAAATCCCTTTGACAAAACGATAAACCACAATTTTTTTGTTATTTTGGTAAATCAAATTTGGAAACATTTTATATGGACATCAAAATCCTTCATATCGATAGCAATCATCCACTGCTTTGGAGTCAATTACAAGAAGCTGGATTTATAAATCACGAAGACTTTACTTCTTCGAAAGCTGAAATCGAAGCCAAAATCCAAGATTATCAAGGAATTGTCATTCGCAGCCGATTCAAAATCGACAAAACATTTTTAGACAAAGCCTCGAATTTACAATTCATTGCACGAGTTGGGGCTGGTTTAGAAAGTATTGACTGTGATTATGCTTTGTCAAAAAACATCCAACTTATTGCCTCGCCCGAAGGCAACAGAAACGCGGTTGCCGAGCATTCTTTGGGCATGATTTTGTCGCTTTTCAATAATTTGAATCAAGCCGACAACGAGATAAAATCAGGACATTGGAACCGAGAAAAAAATCGCGGTCACGAACTCGACGGAAAAACTGTGGGTATCATAGGTTACGGAAATATGGGAAAATCTTTTGCCAAAAAGCTGAGAGGTTTTGAAACAGAAGTCTTGTGTTATGACATTCTGGAAAACGTGGGTGATGCAAATGCACGACAAGTTTCTCTTGAAGAATTACAACAAAAAACCGATGTTTTGAGTCTGCATATTCCTTGGACACCCGAAACGGACAAGATGGTCGATAGGGATTTTATTAATGCTTTTACCAAACCGTTTTGGATAATCAATACTTCAAGAGGAAAAAATATTGTAACCGCTGACTTGGTTGAAGCAATGAACACAAAAAAAGTTCTTGGTGCAGGTTTAGACGTTTTGGAATATGAAAAATTGTCTTTCGAAACACTGTTTCAAGACAAAGACACACCCGATGCTTTTCAATATTTGTTGAATGCCAAAAATGTTCTTCTCTCGCCACACATTGCCGGCTGGACGTTCGAAAGCCACGAACGATTGGCTCAAGTTATTGTAGATAAAATCAAGGCAAAATATTTTGGCGAAACTAAAAAAAATATAGTAGAAACGCGAGTTACAGGAATTGGAGGTTTCTTCTTTAAAGCCAAAGATTCAAAAGCACTTGTGTCTTGGTATGGTAAACATTTAGGGTTAAAGACAGACGATTATGGCGCTACTTTTTGGTGGAAAGACAACTCTGGAAATGAATGTTCTACCCAATGGTCGCCTTTTGCCAATGATACCAAATATTTTGAGCCAAGCGAAAAACAGTTTATGCAAAATTTCAGAGTACATGATTTAGAAAATTTGTTAAAAAAATTAGCTGATGAAGGTGTAACAATTGTTGGGGAGATGGAGACTTATGATTATGGAAAATTTGGATGGATTCTAGATCTCGAAGGAAATAAAATTGAACTTTGGGAGCCAATAGATAATGCATTTCAATAATTTTTATATTTTTACCTAAACTATTAAAAATCAAAAGATGGAAAACACAATTACAGAACATTGGAACAAACCAAACAATCCCATTCCCGTATTTAAAGTCGATCCAGTATTAGTATTAATCTTAGGATTTGTAACCTGTGGGTTATACCATATTTATTGGAATATTAAAATTGCCGAAGTGTTAAATGCAGTAACAGGCCGTGAAGTGATTTCGTCACCAATCGCCATTTTTGCGGGATGTTGTTTTCCAATCAATATTTATTTCTTTTATTTGGCAGGTCGAGAAGGTTTACCAGAAGTTTACAAACGCATTGGGTATCCTCAAAAAGACGATTCTACATTATTGATGGTTTTAGGGTTTTTCTTTCCAATGGCTGCTGCAATGATTGTTCAAAATGACATCAATAAATTATACAATTAATACAAAATCCAAACGTAAAATTTACGGAATTATCGGCGCATTTATCACGCTGATGGTTCCGTTTTTTTTAATCTTTTTCAATCAAGATGCTCATCTAGAAACGGCTCAGTCCTTGTGTCCCTTGAAGATGCTTACGGGTTTCCCGTGTCCGGGTTGTGGCATCACAAAATCGTTGGTGTATTTTTATGAAGGGGATATATACAAAAGTTTGTATTATAATATATTTGGGCCTTTAGTGATTGCCTTTTGCATCGCCACAATTAGTGTGCTTTCGGTTGAATTAATTACTCATAAAGAATATTTCAACAACTTCCTTTTCAATAAAAAATTGGCCTATGGTTTGGCTATTTTTCTCGCAAGTTATCATTTCATTCGAATCTTATATTTTATAAATACTAATTCAATGGATGATATTTTGCAGCAGTCGGTATGGAGGTAAATTAGCAGTTCTTATTCTTCCTTGTCAGCCATTTTTCTTTCTAATTCAGCTTGAAACTCTTCCATAACTGGTTTTACGGTACTGTCCGGAAGATCTGAAATCCGAATGTACATCAAGCCGTCGATAGCGTTATTGAACAAAGGGTCAACGTTAAAAGCAATCACACGAGCATTTTGCTTGATGTATTTTTTGATTAAAACCGGGAGACGCAAAGAGCCAGGTTCCAATTCATCAATCAATTTGTCAAATTTATTCAAATCGGCTTCGGCTTCATCAAAAATAAAGTCCTTATCGGCGTCTTTTAGTTTGACCTTAAATTCTTTTTTAGGATGAATATATTGGGCAATATAAGGGTCATAAAAGTTAGATTTCATAAATTCAATCATTAACGATTTCGAAAAATTCGAAAATTGATTGCTGATACTCACTCCGCCGAGTAAGAATTTATGTTCTGGGTGACGCAATGTAATGTGGATTATTCCTTTCCAAAGCAAGAAAAGAGGCATTGGTTTTTGTTGGTATTCTTTGACAATAAAAGCGCGCCCCATCTCTACTGAATGGTGAAGCATATCGTGTAATTCAGGTTCAAATCCGAACAAATCGGTCAAGTAAAATCCTTCTATTCCGTATTTTGGATAAATTTCTGAACCCAATCCCATTCTATACGCTCCAGCAATAGATTTGGTATCACCATCCCATAAAAACATATGTCGATAATACTTGTCGTAAGCATCGATATCTATAGATTCATTCGTGCCTTCACCCACTTCTCTGAATGTAATTTCTCGTAACCGACCAATTTCGTGCAGCAAATTGGGCATCTCGTGGGCTTTGGCAAAAAACACTTCGTAGTTTTTACTTTCCAATAATCGGCAATCATTATCTCGCAAAGCATTAATTTCAGTAATCATTTTATCCTGATTTGCAGCTGTAACGATTTCCTTTGGATTCTTTGGTAGTTTTAAACTAGGCTTTGGTAAAAACGGAGTTTTCTTTTCGAAAGGATTGGCCAACATATAGGTTTTTCTCCTCAAAAATTCTGAAAATTCTTCGATTGAGGTAAGTTCATTTTGTTCTGCCACCGAAATAGGTTTTCCAATACGAACTTTTATCACACGATTTTTTTGAGTCAATAATTCCGAAGGTAATTTTGCAGTGCGCAAAGTGTCGCTAATTTCCGAAAGGAAATAAAATAAGCCACTATTTTTGGCGTGAAAATAGATAGGAACTACAGGAACTTGGGCTTTTCTAATCACTTTTATAGCCCCTTCTTCCCAAGCTTTGTCCACCATAAGTTTTCCGTCTCTATACGTCGAAACTTCACCAGCCGGAAACATTCCCAGTGGTTTTCCATCTCTCAAATGGCGCAAGGTTTCTTTTATGCCAATTACACTCGACTTCACATCTTTGTGAGTTTCGAATGGGTTTACGGGCATAATATAAGGCTTCATCGGATCGATACGATGCAGGAGAAAATTGGCAATAATTTTAAAATTAGGCTCTTTTTCTAGCATTAATTTCAAGAGTAAAATACCGTCAATTCCACCAAGCGGATGGTTCGAAATGGTAATATAAGCACCGTCTTTTGGCAATCGTTTAAAATCTTCTTCTGGGATTTCAAATTTAATCTGAAATTCATCCAAAATGGCATTCAAAAACTCCACCTCACTTAAGTGTTTGTTTCTGTCGTATATTTTATTTAATGTAGAAATTTTCAAGACTTTCATCAACAACCAACCGGAAAAAGTACCTAAAACGCCGTACTTGTCCGTATTTATTGCTTTGGCAACTTCTTTTGCGGTTACTAAACCCATATATAGCTTATGTTTTTTTGAGCAGGTAACAAAGATAGCAAAAAACTCCATTTTCTATTATTTTTAGCTATCAATCTTTATAGTTTTCATTACTTTTGAAACACAAATAAAAAACACATGAAAATCATTTCTTATAATGTCAACGGTATTCGATCTGCAATCTCAAAAGGATTTATCGACTGGTTGCAGCAAGCAAATCCAGATGTAATTTGTCTTCAGGAAATTAAAGCGACTCCAGAACAAATTCCACTTTTAGATTTTGAACTTGCCGGGTATCCTTATCACTATTGGTTTCCAGCTACCAAAAAAGGCTATAGTGGTGTAGCAATTTTATCAAAAATAAAGCCCAACAATGTAGTTTTTGGAACTGGAATTCCCCACATGGATTTTGAAGGAAGGAATGTTAGAGTCGATTTTGACGAATTATCTGTAATGAGCTTGTATCTTCCTTCTGGCACGAATATTGAAAGACTGCAACACAAGTTCATGTACATGGATGACTTTCAAAATTATATTGATGAGCTTAAAAAAGAAGTCCCTAACCTCGTGATTTGCGGCGATTACAATATTTGTCACGAAGCAATAGATATTCACGACCCAATTAGAAACAAAAAAGTTTCAGGATTTTTGCCCGAAGAAAGAGCCTGGCTAGATGGTTTTATGAAAAGTGGATTCATAGATAGTTTTCGATTTTTGAACAAAGAACCCAATAATTACACGTGGTGGACTATGCGATTTCCATCAGCTAGATTAGAAAACAAGGGATGGCGCATCGATTATTGTTTAGTTAGTGAGTCCTTAAAACAAAAAATAAAAAGAGCCGTTATATTACCCGAAGCCAAACATTCAGACCATTGTCCGAGCTTGGTAGAAATAGAATAATAGAATTCCCAAATAACCATAAATTATAAAAAATGATTAAAAGAATTTCCTTAGGATTGCTAATTGTAGCACTTTCGACTTCTTGTGTTTCCAAGAAAATTTACACTGATTTAGAAAATAAATATGCCGATTTAAAAAAAGAAAATCGAAGTATTTCTGATGAAAATGCAGAATTACTCAAATCGAAAAGCCAACTCGAATTAGAAAGAGATGCCTTGAATAAAGACTTGGCAAAAGTTAAATCGGAACGCGAAAAACTTCAAGCGGACTATGCTGCACTAAACAAAAAAATGGATGTTTTGAAGGATTCTTATTCCGCATTAGAAAAAAACAGCAGCGAATCTTTGAAAGCCAATATGGCTAAAAACAGAGAATTATTAGAACAATTGGGAGCTAAAGAAAAAGCATTGGCGCTCGAACAAGAAGAATTAAATAAAAAAAACCAACGATTGCAAGAATTGGAAGATTTGATTGCTAGTAAAGAAGAAAGCATGCGCAAACTGAAAGAAACCCTTTCGAAAGCGTTGAATGGTTTTGAAGGCAAAGGATTGACTGTAGAGCAGAAAAACGGTAAAGTATATGTTTCTATGGAAAATAAATTGCTTTTCAAATCAGGAAGTTGGGCCGTAAATTCTGAAGGAAAAACCGCTGTAGTCGAAGTGGGGAAGGTATTGGGTGACAATCCAGATATTTCGGTTTTGATTGAAGGTCATACCGATGATGACCCATTTGGAGGCTCAGGTCCAATAGCAGATAACTGGGATTTATCGACTAAAAGAGCCACTGCAATAGTTGCTATTTTGAGCGAAAACAAAAAGGTAAATAAGCAGAATTTAACAGCAGCAGGTCGTGGCGAATTCTCACCATTGGCAAGCAATGCGACTGCCGAAGGAAAAGCCAAAAATCGTAGAATCGAAATTATCTTGACACCACGATTGGATGAAATCGCTGAGATGTTGAAGGAGATAAATTAAGCTTTTTACAACTAAATCAAAAATTAGGTTCTCGTGAAAATGAAGAACCTTTTTTATTTTAATAAATTGTTAATGTTACTATCAATTGTCGGACTAAACTTTACTTTTGCATCCAATAATTTTATCACTTCTAATAAATGAAATACACTACTTTACCGAATACCGACATAAAAATCAGCAAAATTTGTCTAGGTACAATGACTTTTGGTCAACAAAATACAGAAGCTGAGGGACACGCCCAAATGGATTATGCCTTCGAAAAAGGAATCAATTTTTTTGACACTGCCGAAATGTATTCGATTCCGGCTAATAAAGAAACGTATGGTAGTACCGAGAAAATTATTGGAACTTGGTTGCAAAAAACCGGGAAAAGAGAAGATATTTTTCTAGCTTCAAAAATTGTGGGTCCAAGCCCAGCTTATAGTTATATGCGCAAAAAATTAGATTTTTCTCCCAATAGTATCAAAGTAGCTTTAGAACAAAGTTTAGAGAGATTGCAAACCGATTATGTCGATTTGTACCAATTGCATTGGCCGGAACGAAAAATGAATATGTTTGGGCAACGCGGTTTTAAAGTACAAGAGGACGCTTGGGAAGACAATATTCAATCGGTTTTAGAGACATTGGATGGGTTCATCAAACAAGGAAAAATAAAACATATCGGAATTTCGAACGAATCGCCTTGGGGAATGATGCGGTATTTGGAGGAAAGTAAATATAAAAATTTACCCAGAATAAAAACGATTCAAAATCCGTATTCCCTTTTGAATAGACAATTTGAAACGGGTTTATCGGAAATGTGTTTCAGAGAAAATGTAGGCTTATTGGCTTATTCTCCATTGGCTTTTGGAATGCTTTCCGGAAAATATTTACAAGGTATGCAACCGAATTATCGAATGGCTTTGTTTCTACAATACGGTAGATACAATAGCGATAATTGTAAAAAAGCCACTCAATTGTATCAAGAAATTGCGCAAAAGCACGGTTTGAGTTTAACGCAAATGGCTTTGGCCTTTGTAAACCAACAAGCTTTTTTAACTAGTACTATAATTGGTGCCACGACGATGGACCAATTAAAAGAAAATATCGCTTCGATTGATGTCGTTTTATCTGATGAAATTATTGCAGAAATCAATGCAGTTCAAGCGATAATTCCAGATCCGGCTCCTTAAATATTTAAACACAAAGTACACGAAGAAGGCACAAATTACACGAAGAGAAAGCTAAATATAAAACCCGATAGGTTTTTGAAACTTGTCGGGTTTGTTTTTAGATAAAAAGTTAAAATCTTAGTGTCTTTGTGGTTAAATTCTAAAACTCAAAGGGCTCTTCAACTGCCAATGAATCAACGGGTATAGAATCTTGCACTTTTATATTCAAAAGGGAATGGGCATTTCCAGTAAGTTGAAGCGGAATGGATTGTCCAATTGTATCCTCGGGAATCAGAATTCCTCTTCGAAACATCAAATTACTGAGAAATTTTTGCTGCTGATTGGCAAAGGATTTTAGGTTTCCTTCATTGTCAAATTGCCACATAAATTTCTTTGGTTTTGGAACAATGGTGGCTAGAAATAAACATTCTTTTAAAGTCAAATCGGCTGGACTTTTTTGGAAATAATATTGTGCTGCCTCGCCAATTCCATAAACATTCGGTCCCCATTCGATAATGTTAAAATAGACTTCGAGCATTCGTTCCTTGGTAGCAATTCTATTGTTTTCGAGGATGTAAACCAACAAAATTTCTTCTAGTTTTCGGGAAACCGTTTTCTCACGAGTAAGAAAGACATTTTTTATCAATTGCATGCTAATAGTACTCGCTCCACGAGAGAATTTTTTGGTGCGAATGTTTTTAAGAATCGATTGTTTGAAGGCTTCATTGATGAAACCGCGATGCGAGAAAAATGAAGGGTCTTCTGAGGTTAAAACACATTTTTGCAAATAAGGCGAAATTTGATCCAAAGGCGTATAATTTGGATTTTCTGAACCTACCAAAACAGGGCGCTGCAAAACATTTTGTATAATAGCACGATACACAAATTCACCATTGAGTTTGTTGAGATTCGCTTCGCCATATTTGGTGATTCTTAGGTTTTCTTTCTTCAATTTACTATCAAAAACGAGTTTGTTTGGTTTGTTTTTATTGAACATAAAATCTAGCTTGTATTCGAAATTACCTTCGGCTTGCATTCCTTGAAAATGAGTAAACAAACCATCAGGAAGCGAGACGATAAAATCTTGCGCTTTCATGTTCGGAATGGCCACTTTGAGTTTGTAAATGGTATCTTCCTCGGTTTCGTAAGCCAGATAAGGATGAAATTTTACTTTGTTGAATTGGACTGTAGAACTGCTGTCAATAGAAATAAAATTGGAACCCAGTAGAAAACGATAATCGAATTTTGCATTTTTGATGACTACGTCTTTGCTAGCAATTTTCTTGTGATTGACCATCAAATTGGCAATCGAAGCAAAACCGTCAATATGCAATTCACTACCGGATTTATCTATGTTTTGAATGTTGAGTCGTATGGAATCGAAGCTCGATTTCAATCCAAAACGTTCATCCAGATAGGGCACTTTGATCGCCCCAGTATCTCTATTAAAAAAACGAATATCCGCTGTTTTGTTTCTTGGATCGGCAATACCAGCTATTCTAATACGTTCTGTAAACGCTTTGGTTTCGACCGTAATTGAAGTTTCGAGTTGTTTGTCGACCAATCGTAATTTTTCAATATTTATGGTCGTTTTTTTACCATTGTCATCCAAACGAAACGAAAGGTTTTCTACTTTCATATCGGTGGGAACCAAATTGAGTACCTTCGAAATGAGTCGATAGGCAAATTTGGCATAATCTCTTTTTTCGTTAGATTTAGTGGCATTTTCGTCCTTTTTCAAGAAAGCATCAAAATTGCGACCTTTTTTATTTTTGACCAATTGCACATAACCCTTTTCGATTTCTAATGTTCCCAATTGTACGTCGCCCAACAACAATCGCCATAAATTGACGTTGGTTTTCATTTTATGAATATTGAAAAGTGTGTCGGCATTTTTGGGAGCCAAAACAATTTCTGAAAATCTCAGGCCCGAAAGCCCTACAAATGAAGCTTCTTTTACAGTAAACGTACTGTTGTATTCGCTTGCCATTTTGAAGGAAACCTTGGCAATGGTTTGTTCCAACAATTCATTTCTAAATGCAAAAAGAGCTATAATTAGTGCTAAAAAAGAGATAGCAACTATTTTTACAGCTAAAATGATTTTTTGTTTTCGGGTTTTCATAAGGAGAAACTTTTGTACTTATCCAAACAACTCGCTCGCCACATCCTCAATCTTCGCCACCAATCGAACTTTTATTATGGTGTTTTTCAATGCAATTTTATTGTATTTGGATACAAAAATGGTCGAAAAGCCTAATTTTTCGGCTTCCTGAATGCGTTGATCCACTCGGTTTACAGGGCGAATTTCGCCAGACAAACCAACTTCTCCCGCAAAACAAAAATCTTTATTCACAGGAATATCTTCATTGGATGATAAAATGGCGGCAACAACTGCCAAATCAATAGCTGGATCATCTACCGAAATTCCGCCTGTTACATTCAGGAAAACATCTTTGGCACCCAATCTGAAACCAGCTCTTTTTTCTAAAACGGCTAGAATCATATTGAGTCTTTTAGCATTGTAGCCCGTTGTGCTGCGTTGCGGTGTTCCATAGACTGCGGTGCTGACTAAGGATTGAATTTCAATCATCAACGGACGCATTCCTTCAAGAGTCGAGGCGATGGCGGTTCCTGATAATTCCTCGTCTTTGTGTGAAATCAATATTTCGGATGGGTTCGAAACTTCGCGCAAACCGTTACCCAGCATTTCATAAATTCCGATTTCGGCAGTGGAACCAAAACGATTTTTTAGCGAACGCAAAATACGATACACGTGATTTCTATCGCCTTCAAATTGCAAAACAGTATCAACCATATGTTCCAAAATTTTGGGTCCGGCGATGTTTCCGTCTTTGGTAATATGACCAATCAAGATTACAGGAACATTCGATTCTTTGGCAAATTTTATCAATTCGGCAGTGGTTTCCCGAATTTGAGAAATGCTTCCCGGAGTCGATTCGATGTAATCGGTATGAAGTGTTTGAATGGAATCGATGATGACGATTTCGGGCTCAATGGCTTCAATTTGTTTGAAGATATTTTGGGTTTTGGTTTCGGTAAGAATGTAGCAATTGTCGCTGTTTGGCGTGATTCTTTCGGCACGCATTTTTATTTGTTTTTGGCTCTCTTCGCCCGAAACGTATAAGGTTTTATAAGGAAGTTTTAAGGAAATTTGGAGTAAAAGTGTGCTTTTTCCGATGCCAGGTTCACCACCCAAAAGGATTAAAGAACCAGGAACAATTCCGCCGCCCAAAACGCGATTGAGTTCGCCGTCCAGCGTGTTCATTCTCACTTCTTGACTAGAATCGATTTCGTTTACACGCAAGGGTTTCGAAACCCTTTTCGAATCGGAGGTCGTGGGTTTCCAACTTGATTTTTCTTCTTTTTGAATAATTTCCTCGACGATGGTGTTCCATTCTTTACAAGAATTGCATTGACCTTGCCATCTTGAATATTGAGCGCCACAATTTTGGCAAAAAAAGGAAGTTTTTACTTTGGACATTATTTTTTTGGTGTTAAGCTTTGCATTTCATCTACTTTTTCGAACATCAAATCTTTGGTCAAATCGCCAATATCGTCTAATTGCGTTGCTTTTTGATAAGATTTGGCCGCTTTTTTTGAATCACCTTGTTTCTCATACATCAAACCCAATTCATAATCGGCTAGCATCGCTTTTGGGTAATTTTTTCGAGCTAATTCGGCTAATTTTTCTAATTCTGAGTAGGATTTATTTTTTAGAATTGCCGCTTCGATTGCTTTAAAATCAGATATTCTAATGGGAATTTTGAGTCCTAAAGTTTTAGAAATGGCATCGTATTTATCCGTTAAATATTTTACTTGTCCGTTGGGAAGAATGGCTATTTTTTCTGAAAATTCAGTCATTGAAATCGGTTTGTAACAATCGAAAATTTGAAACAAAGCATTTGGAATAGAATATAAAACTGCCGAATAATGTGACGCGCCTTTGAAAACATCGTATTTGTAATTTATCAATGGATTGTTGGCGGATTTGATGTTCTCATCCAATTTTTTTAAAGGCTCTAAAATGTCATTTATGTCACCATCTCCAGTTGATTGGTAGTAGAAAAGGGGTTGTTTTAAAGTAGCAAAACGTTCAGGAATTCGAGTTTCCATTTCAGGAACAAGTTCTGGACTTAAAGAGATGTAGGCGTTAAAGATGGAGTAATCTTTGTAAAGAAAAAAGTTCAAATAACCAGCAGTTGTGTCGTGTCCGGCAATAATTCGGAAGGGGGCAACGCGGTATTTTTTTTCGATATAAGGAAGCAATTCGCTACCGATAAAACTAAAAAAAGCAGCGCCTTTTCCAGAAGGTAAGCCGTTTGCATCGTCATAATTGCTGTCGTCGATTCGTTCTTCGTTAGTGTTTTGGTTAATACCTACAATTATTGTTTCGGGCATATCTTCCCAATAAGCACCGTAGTTCAAAGCGCCAGAAAACGGGTCAAATAGATAATCACCATCTAATAAAATGAGAATTGGGTATCTTTTGTTTGGGTGTTTTTCGTAGGAAGCGGGTAATCCTATTGTGATTACACGGCTTTCACCCAATTTATTGGATTCAAAAGTTTCTGTGGTTTTTTGTGAAAAAACAGAGATTGAAAAAAGCAACAATAGGGCTATTTGTTTCATTATTTCTTAGTGTTTTGGAAATTAAAATTCTCTCCAATGTTCAGGAGAAAAAGAGTAGCAATATAGTACTTTTTATTTGCTTTTATAAAGGCAGAGTAAGTAAAAACAGAATTTATTCAAAACACTCAAGCAAGAGTGAAAGTTGAAATTTTGAGAATAAATTTTAAGGTTCTATTGGAAATTTTGTGAACATTCAACTTTTTTTAAAACCAGTAAGAGCATTATGTTTCATTAAGTAAACTTTAAATCTTAATGAATCTTAATATTCTTAATGGTTAAAGGTTTGTAAATTTCGTTTTAAATGTTTTAAACTTTTTACATAAAACCCAGTAGAATAAATCTTAAAAAAAATTAAGTCAGCGAATTGTCGTTTTCATTAGGGAAAACAATCCAAGGCTTGAAGGTTTTGGCTTCTTCAAAATCTAGAGTTGCATAGGAAATGATGATGATGATATCGTCTTTTTGCACTTTTCGGGCAGCTGGACCATTGAGTGTTATTTCGCCGGAATTTTTAATACCAACGATGACATAAGTTTCAAATCGTTCGCCATTGTTGATGTTTACAATAGAAACTTTTTCGCCTTCGATGAGGTTTGCAGCATCCATTAATGCTTCGTCAATAGTAATGCTGCCAATATAATTTAAATCGGCGCCAGTGACTTTTACACGGTGAATTTTAGATTTTACTACTTGTATTTGCATGGTGCAAAAGTAAATTAATTTAATGAAATGGTATCTATCAATCGAATATTGTTAACAAAAACGGCTATAAATGAGCGATATTTCTTGTTTTTGCTTTTTCGTAAACAAGGCAAAAGTGTGTCCTCGTCGGCAATTTGATAATATTCTAAAGTAAAAGTTGGATTATTTTTAAATGATTTTTGAACCCATTCGGTTACCGTTTTGGCACTAGAATTTTCAAATTTTGCTTTTGCTTTGATTAAAGTTTCATAGATAATTGAAGCTTCTTGTTTTTCTTTTGGAGATAGTAACTCGTTTCGGGAACTCATTGCCAGCTTGTTGGGTTCACGATAAATAGGACAGCCAATTACGTTGACTTTCATTTTATTTTTAGCTACCATTTTCTTCACAATTTGCAATTGTTGAAAATCTTTTTTGCCAAAATAGGCATTGGTTGGTTGCACAATTTCGAAAAGACGTTTGACAATGGTGCCAACACCATCGAAATGACCTGGCCTGAAACGCCCTTCCATTTGATTTTCTAAACCGTCAAAATCGAAATGATGGGAGGATGGTTTTCCATCATAGATGTCGTCAACGGGTGGGGCATAAACTATGATTTCTAGGTTTAAAGCATTAATTTTTTTGAGGTCTTCCTCCAATGTTCTTGGATATTTTGCTAGGTCTTCGGGGTTGTTAAACTGCGTAGGATTGACAAAAATACTGACCACCGTAAATTGGTTGTTGTCCATTGATTGTTGCATCAATGACAAATGACCTTGGTGTAAAGCACCCATAGTTGGGACAAAACCAATGGTGGATTCTTGGGTTGTAATAGATTTTAAATAGTCTATCAAAACTGCTTTTCCGTAGAAAATAGGCATAGGTGTTTTGTTGAAATAATTTGCAAACATAATATTTTAGTCTATAACTGCATAAATTTTTGTAATTTTGCATGGTTTTTATTGCCAATAAATTAAGTAATTTACAATATGGAAGATAAGAGGATATTATATGTATCATCTGAAGTGGTGCCTTATCTAGCTGAAAATGAGGTCTCTTCAATGTCTTACGAAGTGCCAAAAATGATAAATAATCAAGGTGGACAAATTAGAATTTTCATGCCAAGATATGGAAATATAAACGAGAGAAGACATCAATTGCACGAAGTAATTCGACTTTCTGGAATGAATTTGGTAGTAAATGACTTAGATATGCCCTTGATTATTAAAGTGGCATCGATACCTAAAGAAAGAATTCAAGTATATTTTATTGATAATGATGAGTATTTCAAACGGAAAGCAACTTTTACCGATGAAGATGGAGCGCTATTCCCGGACAACGACGAACGAGCGATTTTCTTTGCAAAAGGTGTTGTTGAAACAGTGAAAAAATTGAACTGGGTTCCTGATATTATTCATGTTCATGGTTGGATGGCAGCAATGTTGCCCATTTATATGAAGCATTTTTATAAAAACGAAGCTTTGTTTTCAGACACCAAAATCGTCACATCAGTCTACAGTCAGTCTTTTGAAGGGGTTTTAGATATAGAAATGATAAACAAAATAAAATTTGATGGTGTGCCACTAGATGCTATTTCTGATTTGGAAACTCCAGATTACGAAAGTATTATGAAGGCAACTATTAATCATTCTGATGCAGTAATTATCGCTTCAGAAAACCTCTCTTCAAGTTTAACAAAATTTATAGAATCTTCAGGAAAACCTTTTTTACCTTTCGCCTCGAAAGATAAATTCGCTGAAACGTATTCTAACTTTTATAAAAATTTTGTTCTATAAATTAAATATTTTCTGATAAACATGCACAATAATTCTTTTTTTAAGACCCTATTATTTTTTGTAAGCATTCTTCTTTTCGTTTCTTGTGATAAAGAGTATAGTGCAGTTGGCGATGCATTGATTGGTGATAATAATTTTGAGTTGGTTAAATATAATTCAGATGTAATTGCTTATAACGAAAAAGTTACCCCAATCCAATCCAATAATCTGCAAGTTAACGCTTTGGGGATTTATGACAATCCAGCATTTGGTAAAACTACCGCCAATTTTGCAACTCAGGTAACATTAGCATCTGCAAACCCAACTATTGGTATAAATCCAGTAATCGATAGTGTTATAATTGACGTACCTTATTTTAGCACAGTACTTACTACAGAAGCCAGTGGGAATCGCACCTATGAATTGGATTCGATTTATGGACAAGCATTAGCTAAAATTAAACTTAGCGTATATGAGTCAGGGCGTTATATGGGAAATCAAAGTGGTACGCCTCAAACTTTTTACACCGATCAAAACACCACTGAATTTGACAATTTGAAAATTGGAGCTAGGCTGAACGACGATGCCAATACAGCACAAAATGACGCTTTTTTCTTTAATCCAAGGGAAAATAGATTTAGTTCAACCAGTTCGACGGGCACGCCTTTAATCACAAGAACGCCACCAAGTATGCGTTTGAAATTGAACGCTACTTTTTTCAAAAATAAAATCATCAACGCTCCCGCTGGTAGTTTGACTACAAACGATGTTTTTATCAATTACTTCAAAGGATTGTATTTCAAAGTGGAACAGTCAGGGGCTGACAAAGGAAGTTTGGCGATGGTTAATTTTGCAAAAGGGACCATTACTATCAAATATAAGGAGGAAACTTCGGCAACTGATAAAACGCTCGTAGATAAATCAATAGTGCTCAATTTGTCCGGAACCACGGCAAGTTTGCTAGAACAAAGTAATACCAATACTAATTATGCTACTGCCACAGCCAATCCAAATCGAGTACTTGGTGACGAAAAATTATATTTAAAAGGAGGTGAAGGTTCAGTGGCCGTGATTGATCTTTTCGAGAAAAAGGATTTGATAGGCTATGATAAAAACGGAAATCTGACTGGACCAAATGGGGTTTCAGACGAATTGGACAAAATCCGCAAAGAAGGATGGCTAATAAACGAAGCCAGCCTGGTTTTTAATATTGATGCAGATGCGATGAAAGATAGCTTCGAGCCGCAACGGATCTACTTGTATGATTACAAGAACAATCGTCCAATAATTGATTATTTTATAGATGGTACATCCGCTGCAAAACCTAAGAAAGCAAAATTGGTTTTTGATGGAAATATAAATACGAGTACTGTTACAAAGAAAGGTACGAACTATAAAGTCAGAATCACAAATCATATTAGAAACCTTGTGAAATATGCCGATTCGACTAATGTTAAATTGGGCGTTGCAGTTACCGAAAGTATAGATATTTCAAATTCTTATGATTTAAAAACGCCTTCAGTGTGGATTTCAGAAGCACCAAAATCAAGCGTGATGAATCCGTTAGGAACTATTCTGTACGGAGGAAAATCAACTTCACCAGACCCTATTAAGGATAAAAGACTAAAACTAGAAATATATTATACAAAACCTAAATAAACCAAAACTATGTGCGGAATTGTTGGATACATTGGCTATAGAGAAGCTTATCCTATTGTAATAAAAGGATTAAAAAGACTAGAATATCGAGGATATGATAGTGCTGGTGTAATGTTATATGATGGAGAGAACATTAAACTATCTAAAACCAAAGGAAAAGTTGTTGATCTTGAAGCCAAAACTTCAAAAGAAATTTCCACTAACGGAACAATCGGAATTGGGCATACACGTTGGGCAACTCACGGTATCCCTAATGATGTGAACTCGCATCCTCATGTTTCAAATTCAGGAGATTTAGTTATTATTCACAATGGTATTATCGAAAATTATGCGCCTCTAAAGGTCGAATTGATAAAGAGAGGCTATATTTTTCATTCGGATACCGATACCGAAGTTCTGGTAAATCTTATTGAGGAAGTTCAAAAAAAGGAAAATCTAAAATTAGGAAAAGCAGTTCAGGTAGCATTGAATCAAGTATTCGGAGCGTATGCAATAGCTGTTTTTGATAAAAAAAACCCTGATGAAATTGTGGTAGCCCGTTTGGGTAGCCCATTGGCAATTGGAATTGGGGAAGGCGAATATTTTATAGCTTCTGATGCCTCACCATTTATAGAATATACTTCGAATGCAGTGTATTTAGAAGATGGAGAAATGGCAAACATCAGGTTGCACAAACCAATGAAAGTTCGAAAAATTAAAGATGATTCTTTAGTTGATCCTTATATTCAAGAGCTTCAAATGAACTTGGAGCAGATAGAAAAAGGCGGTTACGATCACTTTATGTTAAAAGAAATTTACGAACAACCTAGCGTAATTACTGATACATATCGAGGCAGGCTTCATGCCAATGAAGGAATTATTCAGATGTCAGGGGTTGAGGATAACTTAGAAAAATTCTTAAACGCTGAGCGCATTATTATTGTCGCTTGTGGAACTTCATGGCATGCCGGTTTAGTGGCAGAATATATATTCGAAGAATTTACTAGAATTCCGGTTGAAGTAGAATATGCATCAGAATTTAGATATAGAAATCCTATTATAAACAGACGTGATGTTGTAATTGCCATATCGCAATCAGGAGAAACTGCTGATACAATGGCGGCAATAAAATTAGCCAAAGAAAAAGGCGCATTTGTTTATGGGGTTTGTAATGTGGTGGGTTCTTCCATTTCTAGAGAAACTCACGCTGGTTCACATACTCACGCTGGACCAGAAATTGGGGTGGCGTCAACAAAAGCGTTTACTACTCAAATTACGGTATTAATCATGATGGCATTACGTTTGGCTAAAGCGAAAGGAACATTGTCTATGACTGATTTCCACCGCTATTTGCAAGAATTAGAGATTATTCCTGAAAAAGTCAAAGAAGCCCTAGAGACCAATGCTAAAGCTAAAGAAATTGCTCAAGTTTTCAAAAACTCTCACAATTGCTTGTATTTAGGAAGAGGGTACAATTTTCCTGTAGCACTAGAAGGTGCCTTGAAACTCAAGGAAATCTCTTATATTCACGCTGAAGGTTATCCTGCAGCAGAAATGAAGCATGGTCCAATCGCCTTAATTGACGAACATATGCCCGTGATTGTAATAGCTCCAAAACAAGGGCATTATGACAAAATAGTGAGTAATATTCAAGAAATTAAATCGAGAAGCGGAATTATTATAGCAATTGTAACTAAAGGAGATACGCAAGTAAGAGGCTTAGCTGATTATATAATTGAAATTCCTGAAACTTCCGATGCCTTATCGCCACTTATTACTACGATTCCGTTGCAATTGTTATCCTATCATATAGCAGTTATGCGAGGTTGTAATGTAGATCAGCCCCGAAATTTGGCCAAATCAGTTACAGTGGAATAAATTGTTTGCACATATTTTCATACAAAGCGAGATTTTTTTCTCGCTTTTTTTTTGCCTTGTTTTTTTAAGAATCTCTAAATTTCAAATTCTATTTTTATATGCGCGCATAACAAATCGCATTATTTTAACTAAAATCGCAAAATTAATTTAATGGTTTTTCATATAGCTAACTATAGTGAAATTATATATTATTAAAAATATCTTATGTTTTTTTAGTAATATCAAAAATATTTGTACTTTGGACGCATTAACTAACAAAATTCATTCAAATGAGAAGCTATTTACTTATTTTGTCATTGTTTTTTTGCGGCATTTCTTTCGCTCAAAACACAATAACAGGCACAGTTACAGAAAGTAACAACCAACCCATTCCTGGTGTTAACATAAAAGTCGTTGGCGACAAAGCAGGAACGGTCTCTGATGCTGATGGAAAATTTGCACTAACATCAACATTAAACCCGCCATTTACACTTGAAATAACAAGTTTGGGACATCAAACCAAAAAAGTAAGTGTTACTTCCAATAATCAAAATGTAACCATTAAACTTGTTGACTCTGAGACAACATTAGATGAAGTAGTGGTTTCGGCTTCTAGAGCACCGGAAAAAGTTATGGAATCTCCCGTAACTATCGAAAGAATGGGGCTGAAGGAAATTAAAAGAACAGCTTCCCCGACTTTTTATGATGGTTTAGAAAACATGAAAGAAGTGCAAATGAACTCTAGTAGTTTGACTTTTAAATCCATAAATACTCGTGGTTTTGCAACAGTGGCTAATACTCGTTTCATGCAGTTGGTTGACGGAATGGATAACTCATCCCCACTTTTGAACTTTGTATTAGGTAATATGATAGGTGTTTCGGATATCGATGTACAAAGTGTGGAGTTGCTACCAGGAGCGTCATCTGCATTATATGGTGCAAATGCTTTTAATGGTATTATGTTTATGAATAGCAAAAGCCCATTCACCTATCAAGGTATTTCTACCTATTTAAAATATGGAGCAACCAGCCAAGAAGCTGCAGGCACCAACAGTTTTTATGATTTTGGTATCCGTATGGCACATACATTCAACAAATATTTTGCAGCAAAAGCCAACTTTACCTATATGCAAGGAACCGATTGGTACGCTGTAAATTATGACGACAAAACGCGTCAAGGCGAAGGAATTACAAGAAGCGATGTGAATTATGATGGTATCAACGTCTATGGAGATGAAGCTTCAACAAATATCAAAGCTGTGGGACAAGCATTGGCTGAAAGAGGTTTAATTCCAGCAGCAGCAGTAAATTTGTTACCCAATTATAATGTAAGTAGAACAGGATATAATGAGGTAGATTTGACAAACAACAAGGCAGGTAACACAAAAATTGATTACTCTTTTCATTTAAGACCATTGGGTGACGAAAGATTAGAAGTA
Source organism: uncultured Flavobacterium sp. (assembly GCA_963513695.1). Taxonomy (GTDB): domain Bacteria; phylum Bacteroidota; class Bacteroidia; order Flavobacteriales; family Flavobacteriaceae; genus Flavobacterium. The sequence goes on along the minus strand of CAUPRL010000022.1, from coordinate 13,860 downwards.
ATCTGGCAAAGCAAATTTGGTTTTGGAAATGCTGTTTATCAAGGAGCAAATAGATACTATTTGAACGGCTTTTATATGTCACAGCATAAATTAGAAGTGAAAGGTAAAAACTTTTTTGTAAGAGGTTATACTACTACCGAAGACGGTGGAAAATCATATGATATGCAATTTACGGGTTTAAATGTAAATAATAAATGGAAAGATAACACTACATGGTTTGGGCAATATGCTGGAACCTTTGTTCAAGCTACTCTTGCTGGGCAAACACCAGAAAATGCTCATATCTTGTCAAGACAAGTGGCTGATACGGGTAGATTTTTGCCAGGAACTCCTGAATTTCAAGGAGCTTTCAATGCTGTAATCGCTGATCCAGATGTTTTGACAGGATCTAAATTGGTAGATAATTCCAGAATTTACCATTCAGATGTTAATTATAATTTTAAGGACATTATTAAATATGGAGAAATTCAAGTTGGGGGGTCGTACAGACAATACCAATTGAATTCTTTCGGTAGAATTTATACCGATGACGATGGGCCAATTTATTACAACGAATATGGAGTTTATGCACAATTTCAAAAGAAATACTTAGAAGATCGATTGAAATTCACGGGGTCTGTCCGATATGATAAATCTAAAAACTTTGATGGAAACTTTTCGCCAAGAGTGTCATTGGTTTATGCTGGTGGCGCAAATAAACAACATAATTTTAGGGCGTCTTATCAAACTGGTTTTAGAAACCCAAGTACTCAAGACCAATATATTGGTTTCAACGTAGGTAGTGCCGTATTAATAGGTTCTGCTCCTGATAATTTATTGAGATATTCTGAAACAAGACCTGTTGCAAATGGTTCACCAGCGGTCGGACAAATTTATGCAGGGGGTTCTTCTGTAACTATTACAGGTGAAAACGCTTATCAAAACTCATACACAAGAGCGTCAGTGAATCAATTTGCAGCCTTTATTGCAGCCAATCCTGGTAATACTCCTGGAGCAGCAGCCTTATTAAGAGTGACAAATGTAAGTAATGTAAAACCTGAAGAAGTTCAGGCGATAGAATTAGGGTATCGTTCACAATATGAAGGTGTTAATATTGATATTAATGGATATTATAACACCTATAATAATTTTATTGGAAACACTGTATCCGTTGCTCCGTTATACGGAACTGTGAGTGAGACTTTCGATTTTGCTCAAGGTGCACCATCTTATGTTACCAATCCTGCAGTTCAAACACTTCATGCGCTTGGCAATGGAAACGTAAGAGCCTTTCAGTTGTACACCAATACAGACCTAAAAATTCAGTCATTTGGAGTTGGAATTGGTCTTTCTAAAAGAATGTTTGGGTATTATGATTTCGGAATTAATTACAACTACGCACAATTTGATTTTGACCAAGCCAAAGACCCTGGCTTCGAGGCAGGTTTCAACACTCCTAAACATAAGATTAGAGCGTCAATAGGCAATGAAAAATTATTTGAAAATTTTGGATTTAATGCTAGCATTAGATGGAATACAGAATATTTATGGGAATCAACTATGGTTGATGGTATGATTGAATCTGCAACGGTAGTTGATGCTCAAATTAACTATGGGTTACCAAAATTAAAATCTTTAGTAAAACTAGGAGCAACAAACCTTGGAGGCAAAGATTATATCCAAGTATTAGGAGCAGGGGCCATTGGCCAACAATATTACATTTCTTGGACCATTAATCCGTAAATCAATCAGTCAACAACAAATAAAAATATAAGATTATGATAAAAAATTTCAAATGGTTACTATTGGTTGCGGCAACCTTTGTAGCTTGTAATAATAATAATGATGAAGAGGTTGTTGTTTATAATACGACCGATGGATTACCTCCAACTGCAGGAAGTGCTAATTTTTCGAAATTTGTTTCCTTAGGCAATTCATTAACCGCTGGATATTCAGATAATGCCTTATTTATTGAGGGACAAAAAGTATCCTATACCTATATTATGGCACAGCAATTTGCTACCGTTGGTGGTGGGGAATTTAAAGTTCCATTTATGGCCGATAACATTGGTGGATTTAAAATTAATGGAGTGCCTGCCGCTGGTCCAAGACTGGCCTCGACAGGAGGTGCGGCCCCAGTTCCGGTTGCTGGAACGCCTTCAACTGAGATTATGACGTCTATAGTTTCAGGCGGACCGTATAATAACTGCGGAGTACCAGGAGCCAAAAGTTTTCACTTATTATCTCCAAGTTACGGAAGCTTAGCTGGGATTTCTATGGGTACTGCGAACCCTTATTATGTTCGTTTTGCGCCAAATGCAACGACTTCAGTATTAAGCTACGCTGCGGCACAGACACCAACATTTTTTTCCCTTTGGATAGGAAACAATGATGTTTTGGGGTATGCAACCTCAGGTGGAGATGGTTCCAATCCGATTACCCCTTCTGCAGGCGCTGCAGGAGTTGGCTTCGATGCCACTTATGATGCTTTAGTGAACACGATGACAGCCGTGTCTCCAAAAGGAGTCATAGCAAATATTCCTTATGTGAACTCATTGCCATTCTTTACTTTTGTAGCAACAAATCCTGTTCCATTAAATGCTGCTCAAGTTGCATCGTTGAATCAATTATGGGGTGGTTTAAATGCTATATTGGCTTCGGCTTCGCAACCTGCGCGTTTCCAAACACTCACTGTAAGTTCTACAAATCCACTTTTGATAGCTGACGATATGCTAGCCTATGATGCAACACCTTTATTTACAGCAGCTTTACAAGGGCCTCCGTTTAATTTTCCAGCGGCTACAGCTGGTTTTTTAGGCACTTTGTATGGAAAAGCACGTCACGCTAGTGCAGCACCAGCAACTAGGGATTATGTAGTATTGAGTTCAGCAGGAACAATTGGAACTATTCAGCCTGGATTTCCACCAAATAACAACACTATTGGCGTCACTTATCCAATGGAAGACAAAGCCATTTTAAGCGCAGGCGAAACGGCATTGGTAAAAACAGCAACAGACGCTTACAATGCTAAAATTAAAGCTGTGGCTGCTGCTAAAGGGTTGGCTTTTGTCGACACCAACGCTTTGATGTCACAAGTGTCTAGTACTGGAATTTCTGGAAACGGATTCACAGTTACTGGAGCATTCATTACAGGTGGAGGATTTTCGACTGATGGGGTTCATCCTTCTCCAAGAGGCTATGCCTTAATTGCAAATTCTTTTATTGAAGCTATCAATAAAACCTATGGTTCAAATCTGAAAGGGGTAGATCTAGGAAAATACAGAGTACTTTTCCCTAAGACTCTCTAATATTCAACATTATTTAATTACCAAAAACCATCACTCCTAACGTGGTGGTTTTTTGGTTTATAGACTTTTTTGTCCTTTTTTGCGTTACTTTTAGAAGCCTCGCAAAAGGGCGGGGTTTTTTTATAAAAAAAGTATTGATTTTTATATTTTAAAAAATTATCTTTGCAACCTGAAAAAACAAACCTATTCGATTAGTGTCGATTAGTTGTCATTCATAAACCAGATTAGCTATTTAATAAATACATAAGCAATGTCAAAAGTAATAGGAAAAGTTGCCCAAATCATCGGACCAGTTGTCGATGTAGTTTTCAACGGAAAAGATGTTGAACTTCCAAAAATTTATGATTCATTAGAAATCACAAAAAAAGATGGAACAATTTTAGTTCTCGAAGTACAATCTCACATCGGTGAAAACACCGTTCGTACCATTTCGATGGATTCAACAGACGGTTTGAGCAGAGGTTATGAAGTAGTTGGAACAGGAGCTCCAATTCAAATGCCAATCGGTGCTGATGTTTTTGGTCGTTTATTCAACGTAATCGGAGATGCTATTGATGGTTTAGGAAACTTGCCAAAATCAGGTGAAAACGGAATGCCAATTCACAAACAGGCTCCAAAATTCGAAGAATTATCAACTTCATCTGAAGTTTTATTTACAGGTATCAAAGTTATCGATTTGATTGAGCCTTATGCAAAAGGTGGAAAAATTGGATTGTTCGGTGGTGCTGGTGTTGGTAAAACAGTATTGATTCAAGAGTTGATCAACAATATTGCAAAAGGTCACGGTGGACTTTCAGTATTCGCAGGAGTAGGAGAAAGAACACGTGAAGGAAATGACTTGCTTCGTGAGATGTTAGAGTCAGGAATTATAAAATACGGTGAGGAATTCATGCACTCCATGGAAAATGGAGGATGGGACTTGTCAAAAGTAGATATGCCAGGAATGAGAGAGTCAAAAGCTACTTTCGTTTTCGGTCAAATGAACGAACCTCCTGGAGCCCGTGCTCGTGTGGCACTTTCAGGATTGTCTATCGCTGAATATTTCCGTGATGGAGCTGGATCTGATCAAGGAAAGGATGTATTGTTCTTCGTAGATAATATCTTCCGTTTTACGCAAGCAGGTTCTGAGGTGTCAGCACTTTTAGGACGTATGCCATCAGCGGTAGGTTACCAACCAACTTTGGCAACTGAGATGGGAGCTATGCAAGAGCGTATTACTTCTACAAACAAAGGTTCTATTACATCTGTACAAGCGGTTTACGTTCCTGCGGATGACTTAACTGACCCTGCACCAGCAACAACATTTGCTCACCTTGATGCAACTACAGTATTGTCTCGTAAAATTGCCGAGTTAGGTATTTATCCTGCGGTAGATCCTTTGGATTCAACTTCTAGAATATTAGCACCGCACATTATTGGTGATGAGCATTATAACTGTGCACAAAGAGTAAAAGAAATTCTTCAAAAATACAAACAATTGCAAGATATTATCGCGATTTTGGGTATGGAAGAACTTTCAGAAGACGATAAATTGGCGGTATCAAGAGCAAGACGTGTACAACGTTTCTTATCACAGCCTTTCCACGTTGCGGAGCAATTTACAGGATTAAAAGGGGTTTTAGTTGACATTAAAGACACCATCAAAGGATTCAATATGATTATTGACGGTGAATTAGACCACTTGCCAGAAGCAGCTTTCAACCTTAAAGGAACTATTGAAGACGCTATCGAGGCTGGAGAAAAAATGTTGGCAGAAGCTTAATTAAGTTGGAAGTTAGAAGTTAGAAGTTAGAGTTAATTCTTAATCTTCCATCTTCCATCTTCCATCTTCTAACTCAAACAAAATGATTTTAGAAATAGTATCACCAGAAGCAAAATTATTTTCAGGCGAAATCACTTCCATTTCTCTTCCAGGAGTGGATGGGTATTTTCAAATGTTGAATAATCACGCTCCAATAGTTTCATTACTCCAAAAAGGATTGGTAAAAATTACAGCGCCAAGCTTCAATTTCAGTAGCGAGGAGTCCGAAGGGTTATTTACGAAAGTAAACGATCAGACCTACACAATAGCTATCAATTCTGGAACTATCGAAATGAAAGACAATAAAGTAATTGTTTTAGCCGACTAAGACAATTTCAATATAAAAACTATAAGCCAAGCAGAAAATGCTTGGCTTTTTTTATACAAAGTTTTCAGCCTTCTAAAGGCTGGAAACTTTGTAATTTAAATTATTCCTCTTTTACAAACTCCATTATATCTCCGGGTTGACATTCCAGAATTTCACAAATCAGTTCTAATGTCGAAAACCGAATCGCTTTTGCTTTACCGGTTTTCAAAATAGATAGGTTGGCTGTCGTGATGCCGATGCGTTCAGCCAATTCAATAGAGCGCATCTTGCGTTTGGCAAGCATAACGTCAAGGTTTACGATTATTGGCATAATTATATCATTAGGTCGTTTTCTTCCTTTAACCTTTTTGCTTCTTCAAAAACAGCGCTTAATATGAGGAAGAATACCCCAAGAAGAGTAAAGAACAAGAAAGCTGTTTTACCAAGACTTTGAGCAAAAACACCCGTTGTATTTTGATTATTAATTATGAGGTTGTAAAAATAGGTAGGTATATATATAAGTAAAGTGGAATAACTTAAATAACTCCCTATTTGTTTTAGCAATAGAATTGAAGCGTTACTGAAAAAATCATTTTTCATAAAAAAATCGATTAGTTTTTTGAGTTTAAAAAGCACAATAATATACATTACGTTCCCAACTGCCATTAAGACAACTATTATTCTAATATAATTATCAATACTTTGTATTTTATTCTCGCCAAACAAAGCATTGATATTAGGCAAGTCGTTAAAAAAGAGAGCAACCAAAAGCAATGCTGTAGAAATGATGGCATACATCGTGTAAATACTAAGCAAAATATCCCAAGACATTTTTAGTTTTTGTAATTTTTTCATAATGATTTAGTTTTAATGTTCGGTACAAATATATAAAAATTATTGATAAACAATAATAAATACTATAAAAACAATAATTTTTTTAAAATCAGTTACAATCTAGGTTTTACCTCTAAAGCTTCGAGAAGCAAATTCGTTTCATCTGTGTCCCCTATTTAGATTAATTTATTTCCTAACTTTGCCCTTATGAAGTTTTCCAAAAATCTCGATGCCAAACTCGAAATCCGCAAGCAAAATAATGCTTTGCGAAAATTATCTTTATCCAATGATTTAATCGATTTTGCCTCCAATGATTATATAGGATTTTCTAAAAACAAAAACATTTTCGAGGAAACCCACCAATATTTAATAGATAATGATTGCATCCAAAATGGAGCAACAGGTTCCCGATTATTATCAGGAAATCACAAAGTATATCAAGAAGCGGAGAACTTAATTGCTAAATTCCATCTATCGGAATCGGCCTTGATTTTCAATTCGGGTTACGATGCCAATGTTGGTTTTTTTAGTTCCGTTCCCCAAAAGGGTGATTTGATTTTGTATGATGAATTGTGTCACGCTTCCATTCGCGATGGAATTCAACTTTCGAATGCCAAAGCTTATAAATTCAAGCACAATGATTTTGAGGATCTGGAAAAACTTATTCAGCGTTGTCAGACTGAGCTTGTCGAAGTCTATATTGTAACCGAAACAGTTTTCTCGATGGATGGCGATTGCCCCAATATGGAAGAATTGGTTGCCGTTTCAGAAAAATACGCCTGTTATCTTGTGGTTGATGAAGCGCATTCTTTGGGGATTTTTGGTGAAAACGGAGAAGGATTGGTTCAACTGTTGGGACTGCAAGACCAAGTTTTCGCCAGAATAATGACTTTTGGTAAAGGATTAGGTTGTCACGGCGCAGCGGTTGTCGGGAGTCTTCAATTAAAGGAATATCTGGTCAATTTTGCCCGAAGTTTTATTTATACTACGGGACTTTCGCCGCATTCTGTTGCCACGATTTTGGTGGGGTATCAGCATTTAAAAACAGAAAATCAAACCATCGAAAAACTTCGAGAAAACATAATTCATTTCAATCAGGAAAAGAACTTGTTGGGATTGAAACCAATATTTGTCAGGAGTAAATCGGCAATTCAATCTGCCATTATTCCAGGCAATCAAAAGGTAAAAGCCATTGCCACTCAACTTCAGGAAAAAGGTTTTGATGTAAAAGCGATTCTTTCGCCCACCGTTCCCGAAGGTCAGGAACGTTTGCGTTTTTGCTTGCATAGTTACAATTCGAAAAAGGAAATATTTGAAGTCTTACGCTTGTTGAGTACCTTTGTTTTTTTGCCCACAGATCGAACGGATTTTACAGATTAACACGGATTATTTATGTCAAACTTGCTTTATAAGGAAATTACGGATTCGATTTTAAAGGCCTATTATGATGTTTATAATCAGTTGGGTTATGGTTTTCTGGAGAAAGTCTATCAAAACGCAATGTATTTCGAGTTAAAATCATTGGGTTATAAAGTGGAAGCACAAAAACCGATAAAAGTCTATTTCAAAAATCAACTAATTGGCGAATATTATGCAGATTTATTGATTGAAGACAAAGTAATAGTTGAACTTAAAGCTTGTGAGCTACTTATGAATGTTCACGTTGCACAAATTATGAATTATCTCAAAGCTACAGAAATTGAAGTTGGCTTGTTATTAAATTTTGGAGAAGACGCAGAATTCAAACGTATGATTTATACAAACGACAGAAAACAAAACAAAAAAAATCCGTGATAATCTGTTAGATCAGTATTATCCGTGGGCTAATTATGAAACTATTTATATCAGGAATATCTACCGATGTAGGCAAAACCATTGCCTCATCCATTATTGTCGAAGCTCTCGAGGCTGATTATTGGAAACCCATCCAAGCGGGTGATTTGGATAATTCAGATAGCCATAAAATCAGAAGCTATATTTCAAACGACAAAACTGTCATTCACGAAAACAGCTATAAACTCAATACGCCAGCGAGTCCACATTTTTCAGCTGAATTAGATGGTATCACCATTGATTTAAAGCAAATCAAAGAGCCGGACACTAAAAATCATCTTGTCATAGAAGGAGCTGGAGGTGTTTTAGTGCCATTAAACGACACCTATTGTGTTGTCGATTTAATCGATAAAGAGTATAAAGTAATCGTGGTTTCCAGACATTATTTAGGAAGCATCAATCATACTTTGCTGACAATTGAAGCTTTAAAAAATAGAAATTTAGACATCTCAGGAATTATTTTTTCTGGTGATGAAAATAAAGCAACAGAATCTATTATTCTAAATAAAACAGGCGTCAAATGCATTGGAAGAATTGAACAAGAACCTTATTTTGATCAAAATGTCATCAAAGAATACGCCAATTTGTTTAGAGAAAATCTTCTGAATTTATAACTCTTTTCTAAATCTCTGCGTTTTCTTCGTGTATCTTTGCGAAACGTCAGTTCGATGGAGTCAAATAATTTATAGCAAATGAACTTTTCCGAAAGAGACCAAAAACATCTTTGGCATCCGTACACCCAACACAAAACTTCAAAACCTCCCATTGCGATTGTACGTGGTGAGGGAGCTTTACTTTGGGACGAAAATAATAAAGAATACATTGATGCCATTGCTTCTTGGTGGGTGAATCCGTTTGGGCATTCTAATCCATTTATTGCCGATGCGATTTACAAACAATTAACCACTTTGGAACACGTTCTTTTTGGAGGATTTACGCACGAACCAGCGATAATTTTGGCCGAAAAGCTGATGCAAATTTTGCCCAAAAACCAACAAAAACTATTTTTTTCGGACAATGGTTCCACGTCAGTGGAAATAGCTATTAAGGTGGCTTTGCAATATTTTTTCAATAGAGGAGAAAAGAAAACCACGATAATAGCTTTCGAAAACGCCTTCCACGGAGATACTTTTGCGGCAATGGCAGCAAGTGGAATATCTTTTTTTGTCGAAGCTTTTCAAGGAATGATGATAGATGTGATTCGGATTCCAGTACCTGTAAAAGGGTGTGAACAAGAAAGTTTTGATGCTTTGGCTAAAGCGATAAAAAACCAAGATTGCGCTGGATTTATCTTCGAACCTTTGGTACAAGGAGCTGCAGGAATGGTCATGTATGAGCCAGAAGCATTGGACGAATTAATCCGAATTTGTCGAGAAAATAAAGTCCTCACCATTGCCGATGAGGTGATGACAGGTTTTGGTAAAACGGGAAAGACTTTTGCCTGCGATTATCTAACTGTACAGCCTGATATGATGTGTTTGTCAAAAGCCTTGACAGGGGGAACCATTCCGATGGCAATTACGACATTTACCCAAGACATTTTTAATGCTTTTTACGACGAAGATATCAATAAAGCCTTGTTTCACGGACATACTTTTACTGCAAATCCAACGGGTTGTGCCGCAGCTTTAGCAAGTTTGTCGTTACTCCAAACACAGGTAATGCAAAACAATTTGATTCGGGTAAATCAAAGCCACTTAAATTTTCAAAAACACATACAAAACCATCCTAAAGTTACCACAACACGTGTACTAGGAGTGATTTTTGCCTTGGAAATACAAACTGAAAGCGCTGCCAGTTATTATGGAACATTGCGCAATAAACTCTATGATTTCTTCATTGAAAACGGTGTGATTTTGAGACCTGTTGGGAATATTGTTTACATATTGCCGCCTTATGTTATCACCGACGTACAATTGCAAAAAGTATATGAAGTAGTCGAAAAAGCATTGGAAATAGTTTAAATTTGCAAAAAAAATTCACAAAGACTCATTAAGGAAACACCAAAATGTTTTATTAATGATAAAGATTGTATTAATTCTTTGTGAATCTTAGTATAATAAAAAAACAAGTCTTGTCTAAAACCATCTCCATAACATCTTTAGCCTCCATTTCTCCATTGGGCAATGACCCAAAAACGATTTGGGAAAAGTATCAAAACAATAATCATTGTTTTACGAATCATTTTTTAGACCAAAAAAGCACTTTGGTTGCCAAATTGAATGATGATTCGAATGAAATGGTTGAGGAGTTAAAGCAATCTGACGTTAAATACAAATCTTTAGACAAAACGGTTTTGTATGCAATGGCAGCTTCTCGCATAGCCATACAAAATGCAGGTTGGACTTCTAAGGATGTTTTCGGAATTAATATTGGTTCTTCACGAGGCGCTACGGATTTATTCGAAAAGCATTATCAGGAATATTTGGAAACAGGCAAAGCTCAAACTTTGGCTTCGCCAACGACAACTTTGGGAAATATTTCTTCTTGGGTGGCTCACGATTTGCAAAGTTCGGGACCGGAAATTTCGCATTCCATCACTTGTTCGACCGCTTTGCACGCCTTATTAAATGGTGTGGCTTGGCTGCGTGCAGGAATGGCGGACAAATTTTTGGTTGGTGGAAGCGAAGCGCCTTTGACTGATTTTACCATTGCACAAATGCGGGCTTTGAAAATTTATTCAAACATAGAGGAGCGTCAGCCTGATCTTGCAGAATGGCCTTGTCGCGCTTTCGATTTAAAAAAAACACAAAACACCTTGATTCTTGGTGAAGGAGCTGCCGTTTGTTGTTTGGAAATTGAACGAAAAGAAAATGCACTCGCTTACATAGAAGGCATAGGTTATGCCACAGAAATATTGGAACACAACATTTCCATTTCGGCAGAAGCAACCTGTTTTCAGAAATCTATGAAAATGGCTTTGAAAAACACAAATCTATCCGAAGTTGATGCCATCGTGATGCACGCTCCAGGAACAAAAGCGGGAGATTTAACTGAATACAAAGCGATTCAGAAAGTCTTTGGTAAAACTTTGCCAATGCTTACTACCAACAAATGGAAAATTGGACACACTTTTGGAGCTTCGGGAATGTTGAGTATTGAAATGGCGATTTTGATGATGCAACATCAGGAATTTATTGGAGTTCCATTTGCCGTGGTTCAAAAACCAAGAAAACAAATCCATAAAGTGCTCGTAAACTCGGTTGGTTTTGGGGGAAATGCGGTGAGTGTGCTTTTGAGTTTATAGTTTCTTTAAATAATAGCCCACAGATTTAAACGGATCTAACGGATTTGCACTGATTGTTTTTCAACTTATTTTGCGAATTGTTTTTCCATCCAGTTAGTCACGCTGTAAGCGTCTCACTCATTGTGGTTTATTAACTTTATGTAATTTGAGATTCCTACGGAATGACAAACGGTGACTGATTACTGGCCACTAATTTCCAATTCTTTTACTTTATCATAAACCAGATTGCTTTCGAAACCTCGGCGTAGGATATAGTCACAAAACTTTTTTCGTTTTTTTAAAGTATTTTTTTCCCGAATGGTTTCCCAATGCCTTTCAGCCAAAGTGTGAAAGGTTTCCAAGTATTCCTCGGGAGTGATTTCTTTAAGTGCTGCGTTGATGAGGGTTTGTGAAATATTTCTAAATTTCAATTCGTTGGTAATCCTGATTTTTCCCCAATGTTTGATGCGGTGTTTTCCTCTGGCAAAACTGCAGGCAAAACGTTCTTCATTGATGAAATTTTCGCCGATAAGATGCACCATTATTTGATCGATTTCGTCTGAATCCATCTTCATCGAACGCAATTTAGCAACTACTTCCTCGTGACAACGTTCTTGATAGGCACAAAAAAATTCAATCTTTTGTACAGCTTCTTTTATGGAGAAAACATCTTTCATAGGCAGGTAATAAACACATAACAATAATTCTAATTTTAGAATTTAGCAAAATTAACTTATATAATTAGATTAGCCATTGTAATTATAATCATTAGATTAGAGTTATTTAACAGATAAGAGTGTATTTCGTCGATTATTTTTTATGTTTTGAACAACTAGTTATTACTTTGATATATGTTTATATCTCATTTACAGATATATATGCTCAGAATAATAACATAGCCCAAAGCTTTTTGAGTAGTATAATAATTAAATATTTTTTTATAGTCAAAACTTAATAAACCCTAATTTTTTATGTTGAATTTTTTGAATAGTAAAATTGTGGGATATGGGAAAAAACTACTTGATTGTCATTTTTATATTTTTAAATTCACTCTATAATTACGGGCAGTGTTCCCCTGATCTTGACCCACCAATAACTTCAACTTTACCCACAATTACAGGCGAATGTGCTGCAACAGTAACCGCTCCAACAGCCACAGATGCTTGCGCAGGAACTATAACAGGAACCACATCAAACCCATTATCTTATAACATCCAAGGAACCTATACGATCGTTTGGACTTTCGATGATGGCAAAGGAAATACTTCAACGCAAACTCAAACGGTTATTGTAGATGATACGACAGCTCCAATTGCAGATTTAGCTTCTTTGTCAACGATAACCGGTCAATGTTCAGCCACAGTAACCGCTCCCACAGCCACCGATACTTGCGCAGGACCTATAACAGGAATCACATCAAGTCCATTGTTCTATAACACCCAAGGGACTTTTACAATCGTTTGGACTTTCAATGATGGTAACGGAAATAATTCGACGCAAACTCAAACGGTTATTGTAGATGATACTATTGCTCCAATTACAGATGTAGCTTTTTTGCCAACGATAACCGGTCAATGTTCAGCCACAGTAACCGCTCCCACAGCCACAGATGCTTGCGCAGGAACTATAACAGGAACCACATCAAACCCATTATCCTATAACACACAAGGGACTTTTACGATAGTTTGGACTTTCGATGATGGTAAAGGTAATATCACAACTCAAAATCAAACAGTTATTGTAGATGATACTATAGCTCCAACATTCACTTTATCACCAGCCAATCTGACGATATCTTGTTCCGACAGTAGTTTGCCAGCCAATACCAATGGTCACGCCACAGCTTCGGATAATTGTGCAACCCCAACTATAAATTACACTGATTCGGTAGTCAATGGAATTGGAAACAACAAAATCATCACCCGAACTTGGACAGCCACTGATGCCAATTCGAATGTTAGCAGCTATGTTCAAACCATCACAGTAACCGATACGCAAGCACCAACATTTACCAATTCACCAGCGAGTTTGACAATATCTTGTTCCGACAGCAGTTTGCCAGCCGACACCAACGGTCCTGCAACAGCTACGGATAATTGTGCAACACCAACCATAAATTATACCGATTCGGTAGTAAATGGATTAGGAAATAATAAAGTCATCACAAGAACTTGGACAGCTACTGATGCCAATTCGAATACGACAACTTATGTACAAACCATCACAGTAACCGATACAACAGCGCCAACTTTCATCACATCACCAGCGAGTTTGACAATATCTTGTTCGGCAAGTATTTTGCCAGCCGACACCAACGGTTCCGCAACAGCTACCGATAATTGTGCAACACCAACCATAAATTATACCGATTCGGTAGTCAATGGAACTGGAAACAACAAAGTCATCACTCGAACTTGGACAGCTACTGATTCCAATTCGAATACAACAACATATATTCAAACCATTACAGTAACCGATACACAAGCGCCAACATTTACCAATTCACCAGCCAATCTGACGATTTCTTGTTCTGCTAGCAGTTTACCAGCCGACACCAACGGTCCTGCAACAG
>CAUPRL010000021.1:0-50856 GCA_963513695.1 uncultured Flavobacterium sp. | reverse complement strand
TTCTTGTTCTGTAACACTAAATATTTTTGCGTTTTCATTGTAATAAAGGTTTTCATCATAAGAATAAAAGCATAGTCTGGTTAAGTCTTTGCCTGATTTGTCTATTTCTAATTTTAAAATACTCTCATAATGAGCTTGAACCAAGAGAAATGCTTCTTTGTGATTGGCTTTATCTGAATTGATTTTTACTAGAATTTTTAATCCGTTACCTGATGGACTTATGAAACTGGCAAATGTGAATTCACTTTGATTGGCCAAATGCTTTGCATTTTGCAAATCGGCTGCACTTAATTTGTCGATGTCCAGAATAATACAATTTGAATAATTCACTAGGAATTCCAATTTTCGACCTCCAACAAACTTTCCCGAAGGTGTGAATGCTGGAAGTGATTTTTTGGCTTTATTGTAGGCTTCTGTTTTGTTCTCGGCAAGTGATTTGCGCAAGTAAATTATACCCGGTCTGTACTTTCCTGTTTTGATTTCTTCTAAAATTGTTGAAATTGTTTTGTGTTCTACAACCTCGTTGAAATTCTTGAAAATGGTTACCATAGTTTTAATTTAATGGTTAATAGTTGGCGGTTGTTGGTTCTCGTTTGTGTGAGTTTTGCAATCGCAAAACTCACAAGTTCCGTTGCAGCTGCTCATACTATCTTCCTTTGAAAGATTTGTTGTAATGCTCCGTTAGGAGCTTTTCAACATCGGAAAGTTTGTAGTAGATTTTGTTTCCCACTTGACTAAATGAAATTTTACCTTCGTCTCTCCAGGTTTGAGCTGTACGTTTTGAAATTTTCATCAGAAGCAGGAACTCTTGATTGTCAAGAAACGTTTCTTTCTTTGGGTCAGCCTTGATTGAGATTTGGCTTTGAATTGTGTCTAATTTACTCATTAGATCTGTGAACTGGTCTTTTGTGAAGATAATTGCATCCATTTTTAAATGTTTTAAATTGTTATGGTGCAAATGGAAGAAATAAAAAAAAGTCCGATAAGTACTTTTTAGTCCGATAAGACTAAATAGTTTGTAAGTTGTTGAATATTATATGTATTACAAATAGTGTGTTTTAAAAAAATCGGACTAAAATCTAACTTTGATGTCGTTATTGGGGTCTTTGTCGGTGCGATTTGGTGAAAGATAGGTTAGAACAGTGGCTTGTGAAAGCGGTTCGCCTTTTTCATCATCAAATATTAGGCATATAATTTGACTAACATCTTTGATTTTTCCTTGAATATAAGGTTTTCCATTTGGTTTCACATCAACCATCATTTGTTTGAAAGCATTAGTAATTATGTTAGTTGGACCGTTTAATCTAATTTTTTTAAATGGAATATTTGAATTGTTTTCAGTAGCTAGTTTTTCTTGATTTTCTTTTTCAAAATCGTTTTTAACTTTACGCATTATTTGTAATTGCTCAATTAATTGATTGCATTGTTTGTCGTAAGGTTGTAACTTATTATTAAGAGAAACGATATCCGCTTGGTTGTATTCAAAGATTTCATCCATTAAATAAATAATCTTGTCGTTAAAATTATCTAATGAATTTATATAGCTTTTTGCTTCAAAAAAAGAAAAATACCTATCGTCAGTATCTGCGTTAATTTGTCTTTTAGTAGCTTTTGGCTTGGTGGCAATTACTCTCAAAGATTGCAGCTCTGTTCGTTTTTTATCAATTAAAATGTACAACTTATTGTATCTACTCAATGCTGTTTTGGAGCTGAAAAAGGCTTCATTATTGGCTAATAATTTTTCGAGTTTACATATCCACACTTCAGGGTTCTTCACCTGATTGAATTGATAATCGATAAATGCAGGAAATTGAGATTGTTTGAGTTCCAGAATTTTTGCAATTAAAGCATTGCAATAGTTTTGAATGTTGATTTTGTCTTCAACGATTATATCAAATAAAGGATTTTTGGCCAGAGCCGCAGGCACTGCCAATAATTCTACAAACGGCGCTGTTTGCATATTTTGATCCTTTGAGTTCAAGTTTAATTATAGTTTTTGGGGTGTTCATTTAGTATTAAAAGGTAATTAAAAGCGGTTTTAAATTGGTTGCTTTTTGGAAGTCCTAGTGTTTTCTACTAGTGTTCGTTTATCACTCGTTTCGAATGCTTTAAAAATTACTCATTTTCTCTTCTGTAAAGTTATAAAATAAAAAAAATCCTTGTTAAAGGATTTTAGTTGAAGTTATTAACAATCGTTTAAGGTCAATAAAATAGGTGCTTGACAGGTTATTTAGAAAATAAAACTATCAACGGCTTTGTCCAGTTCTTCGCTGATGATTTTGGCATAAATCTGAGTAGTGCTGATTTCTTTGTGATCCATCAGTTTAGAAACGTGCTCAATTCTCATTCCATTATTTAACGCATTTGTAGCAAAACTATGACGGCTTAAATGAAATGAAAGCGAAAAAGGTAATTTCATTTCTTTTCCGATTTTTCTCAAATATTTATTACATAGTACATTTCCACTTTCGATGATTTTATGTTTGGTTTCATCGTTTTTAAAATACAATTCTTTGTTTTTTACAATCGGAAAAATAAAATCGTCCTCAAGGGCATTTTCTTTTTGGTATTTAGCTAGGATATTCAAAGCAACAGTACCCATTTTAAACTGATGTAAGCGAGAAGTTTTACGGATTACCTTTTTGATTCGGCTTTCCTCCACATTGAAGTGTTGGTGTTGCAAATCGACTACATCACTAAAACGCAAACCACCAGCATAAATCGAAAATACAAACATATCACGAGCAATTTCAGAAATTGATCCTGGAGCAAAATTTAAGTTTAATAAACTTTGTATTTGTTCTTTGCTTAAAAAGGAACGAGAGCTGCTATTTCGTGTTAATTTGATTTTGCTAAACGGATACATATGAGGCGGAATAATATCCTCTTTAATCGCCTCTTTGAACATAATAGCCAAAATGATTATCTTTTGGCGTTGGGTTGTATTGGAATTTTTCTGCACATTACTTAAATCACTAATGTAGTCCATTAAAACCGAAACAGTAATGTCATCGAAATAAATATCCCGAGTTCCTAAATAGTCTTCAAATTTTTTGATACAACCGTAATAAGCTCTATGAGAACTTACAGCAAGGTTTCCTTTTAATTTTTCACATTTTTTGTAAGCATAATCAAAAAAATTAGGCACTTCTTTTCCCTTGATGGCTTCCTTGATCTTGTTTATCGAAACGGATTTTACTTTGCGCTCCAGGTCGGCAAGCTGCCCTTCGGCATCTGCAATCTTTTGAGATAATGAAGCGTTCATTCTTGCGCTATTGGAATGGTTCTTTTTTACCTTCTGCTTTGCTTCATCCCACTCGTTCTCTTTGAGCTTCACTCCAGCAGTGATAAATTTCGTTTTTCTGTCTTTTATAACTCGAATGTATAAAGGACTGTGACCTGTTTGGTCAGCTTGATGGGTTCTGAGGATTAATTTAATTGAAGCCATAAGATTTGGAATTTAGAAATGTTGTACTATCTTTACAAAATAATGCAAAGTGGTGAAAGCCTTGTTAATACTAGCATTTCATTCGGGTGCATCGTGCTACGAAGGTACAACATTAGGTACAACAAAACAAGTATTTCATTGCTTTTTGTTGCTTAAATTTGCTCTGATGATTTCTGTAAAGTCAATAAATACAATGCTTTAAGTGCAAAGTAGGACTTGGAGTAAAAAGGATTTGATAACCGCAGATTCGCAGATTATTTAAAAAAATTAAATTAAAATCTGCGAATCTGCGGTTATTTTTTTTAATCAATCACCATTTCTGGAATTTCGCCTTCGATAATTAAATTAGCTTCTGTTGAAGCAATGATATGTGCTACAGAAACGCCTGGCGCGCGTTCTAAGAGCTTAAAACCATTTGGAGTAATTTCCATAACGGCTAACTCGGTTACTACTTTTTTCACGCAACCAACGCCTGTTAAAGGCAAAGTACATTTTTTTAGAATTTTGCTTTCTCCTGCTTTATTAACGTGCATCATAGCCACGATAATATTCTCGGCCGAAGCGACCAAATCCATAGCGCCACCCATTCCTTTCACCATTTTTTCGGGAATTTTCCAGTTGGCAATGTCACCGTTTTCGGCAACTTCCATGGCACCCAAAATCGTTAAATCGACGTGTTGACCACGAATCATTCCGAAACTCATTGCCGAATCAAAGAAAGAAGCACCTTTTAAAGTCGTGATAGTTTGTTTTCCGGCGTTGATTAAATCAGCGTCTTCTTCGCCTTCAAAAGGGAAAGGTCCCATTCCTAGAACGCCATTTTCACTTTGAAATTCCACCTCAATTCCTTTTGGGATATAATTGGCTACCAATGTTGGAATACCAATACCGAGGTTTACAAAGTATTTATCTTTGACTTCTTGGGCTATTCGTTTGGCGATGTCTTCTTTTGTTAGCATAATTTTGTTTTTTGAACCATATAAGTCATATAAGTTTTCTTTTCAAACTGAGCATTGGATGTTTTTTGAACCATATAAGAAATTAAAGATCATTTAAGGTTTTGTTTTCGAACGGAACAATCTTTTATATTAATCTTTATTTATTGCTTTATAACATTTAATTCTCTCACTCACATTGGCAACAGAATCATTATCTGAATAATATATTTTGTCGACTTCGCATTCGCAGCTATCCTTTTTTAACGTTAGCGATACAATTCGTGATCCCAACGGATGATTTCCACGCTCCCAATTTATTACTTCAAAACCTTTCTTCTTTAGTATTTGAACTAGAATCAATTTTTCAGTTTTATCATCTTTAATATTTTTGGATAAAGAATCGTATAAATTTGGAAGTTCAATAAACTTACCGTCAGAGTTCTTAATTGTAAAATCAACAATTTTTTCATTGAAATCTTTATATTGCTCGTCGTTTTTACTATTACAAGAAAAAAATAAGAGAGGAACAAATAGTAATAGAAATTTCATTTTTAACAATTTTAATTTAACCTTCAGGCATTTATTTTCTTTCTCGAACTGATCATTAAAAACTGAATACAGATCACTATTTTTCCCTCACCGTTCTCTTCTCAATTCTCTTTTCAAATTTCCCGCTTCGAAAAATATGCACATATCATTTTAATTCAAGCTTTTTATTGTATCAGTATTCCAAATGGTAGTTGTTTTCAAAGGTTATTTTATTCGTTTCATAATTATTTCTGTGATTGGAAGGCAGTCTGTATCTAAACTATCTTTTTGGATATATTTGATTTTGACTTTACTTAAATCGGTAGCCAATCTAATTCCAACAAGGTATTCTTTTTCTTCTTTAAGGTACTCATCTACAAAATAACCGCCATCTTCATCTTCATCAATTTCACCATCTCCATTCCAATTTTTATTATTTGCAATTCCCCAATATTCTGTATCGCAAGGAAGTGTTTCTGTGAAAAGATGAAATTTAATAGTTTTTTTATCAACGATATTTATTCCAAGTAATTGATTTTCTTCATCTTGTGAGTATTGAAAAACTAATGAATAATCTTTTTGAGAAAACGTAGGAGAAATATTTTCTTCAATATTTTTATAAACTTGAGTTTTAGCTTCAATTGTTATAACATCTTTTGAAGCATCATTATTTTTACAACTAATAAAACCAAGTATTAGAATTAAAAATATTTTCTTGTATTCTTTCATTTCTGATATAATATTTGCTAACTATTCTCTTTTTCTCAAAGTTCTTTTCTCAATCCTTTTTTCATATTTTTCCCCTTGAAAAATGCGTTGCACGAAGATTCCAGGAATGTGGATCTGGTTGGGATCGAGTGTTCCGGCTTCTACTAATTCCTCGACTTCAGCGATGGTAATTTTTCCAGCGCCAGCCATACAAGGATTGAAATTTCGGGCGGTTCCTTTGAAGATGAGATTTCCTGCTGTGTCGCCTTTCCAAGCTTTTACAATAGAAAAATCGGCTTTGAAAGCGAGTTCCATAACGTGCATTTTTCCATTGAATTCTCGGGTTTCTTTGCCAAAGGCGACTTCGGTTCCGAAACCAGCTGGCGTGAAAAAAGCGGGAATCCCGGTTTGGGCTGCTCGACAACGTTCGGCCAAAGTTCCTTGCGGAATGAGTTCTACTTCGAGTTCGCCTGAAAGCATTTGGCGCTCGAACTCGGCATTTTCTCCTACGTAGGAAGAAATCATTTTTTTGATTTGGTGTTTTTGCAACAGCAGTCCAAGACCAAAATCATCCACGCCAGCATTGTTAGAAATACAGGTGAGATTGTTTGTTTCTTTTTTGACGAGTTCAGCAATGGAATTCTCTGGAATGCCACATAATCCGAAACCTCCCAGCATTAGGGTCATTCCGTTTTCGATTCCTTCGAGTGCTTCTTGTACGTTGTTTACTTTTTTGTTGATCATAATTAGTTACTAATTTAAACAATTAAAAGCTTTTTATTTCAAAAATTTAAGGGTTTTGAAGGCTTGTTTTGTTGCATTGATTCTAGCTGAGTAAAAGTCTTCACTTGCTGCTTCCTTTTTCAAAGGTTCGAGATTTGTAGCAAAGAAATAAACTTTGTTTTTCACTTCAAAATAACCAACAAACCAACCATTATACAAATCATTTTTTACTGACAAGCCTGTTTTTCCACTTAAGGTATAATCTTCGGTTTTTTCGATTAACATTATATTTTTCAATATCGATTCCGTCCTTTTCGAAATGTTTAATTCTGAAAAACAGAATCTTTTCAGGAACTGAATTTGTTGGATTTGAGTTATTTTAGATTCGCCTTCAAGCCAAAAATTATCGATTGTTGTACTATCAAAAATCATTTCTTTATAATTGATTTTATTTAGATAGGTTTTCATTCTTTCGACACCAATTTTTCGAGCTACTTCCTGATAGCACGGAACGCAAGAAACCCGAAAGGCATCTTTGAAAGTTAAATCTTGTTCCCATTTTTTATTCCATCTTTTTTCTCCATTCCACTTAAAAACGTCGGACTCATTCTTAATTACACCTGTTTCAAGCGCTATAATTGAATTTGGAATTTTAAAGGTTGATGCTGGGATAAATCCAGTTTTAGCCCTAGAAAAATCATTAGAATAATAGGTTTTATTCGAAATATCATAGATTAAAATGGCGCCTTTTACTTTTAAACTATCTAGTATTTTATTGAATTCTGGGACAAGAATCTCTTTGTATTGACTGTTATTTGTTTGACAATTCGCAGATAAACTCATCAAAAGAATCAAAAAAACAGCTATTCTTTTCATAGATACTTCGTTTATATTTTGAAAACTACTGCCCTAGCCCTGATGGGAACGGCATCCTTTTGTGGCGGCGTTCGCCACAAAAGATATAGTGTACAGCAGGAAATAGCTCCTAGAAATTACAACTCAAATTCCTCTGTTTCTTGTTCAACGGCTGTGGTGTCTTTTACAACGGCTCGTCGGGTGTAACAATCTACTTTTATAGAAAGATTTGATGGTCTTTCGAATGGCTCTTTCGAAACTTTAAGGTTTTCATCTTCGTAGCATTTTTTCATAAAATAAGCCCAAACAGGCAATGCTGCAGTGGCTCCTTGTCCGTAAGTTAGGCCTTTGAATCGTGCCGAACGGTCTTCGCAACCTACCCAAACTCCTGTGACTAGGTTGGGTACCATTCCCATAAACCATCCATCGGATTGGTTCTGTGTGGTTCCCGTTTTACCCGCAATAGGATTGGTAAACATATAGGGATAACCTGTCCAGCGATTGTCTCCGCTACCACCGCCTTGGGTACGTAATCTAGCTCCGGAGCCACTTTCGGTAACGCCTTCAAGCAATTTTATTACTGCAAATGCAATGTCTTTGTTCAAGACATCGTGTGATTCTGGAATGGGTTCATAGATGATTAAACCGCTTTTGTCTTCTATTCTAGAAATGAATTGAGGTTTTACATAAACGCCTTGATTGGCAAATGTACCGTACGCTGCAACCATATCTTCTACCGTGATATCTACAGCACCTAAGGCAATGGATGGCTGAGCGGGGATTTGCGATTTTACACCTAATTTATGTGTTAATTCGATAACAGCTTCGGGTCCTGTTTTATCAATTAATTTTGCGGAAATTGTATTAATAGAATTAGCTAATCCTTGCTTTAAAGTCACCATTCCACGATAACTGTTGTTTGAATTTCTTGGTTCCCAATCTTCGGTCACGTGATGGCGTCCTTTTCGAATCATAAAAGGGCCGTCTAGGATAGTATCGCAGGGTGACATTCCTAATTGTTCGATTGCTGTCGCATAAACAAAAGGTTTGAATGTAGAGCCTACTTGTCTTGCTCCTTGTCCTACGTGGTCGTATTGGAAATATTTGTAGTTGATGCCTCCAACCCAAGCTTTGATGTTTCCTGTTTGAGGTTCCATCGCCATAAGTCCTGATTGCAAAAAGTGTTTGTAATATCTAATAGAATCTAAAGGAGTCATTATCGTATCTCTTTCCCCTTTCCATGTGAACACCTTCATTTTTGTTTTTTGACTGAATGACGCTATAATTTCCTCTTCGGATTTGTCCATTTCGGCCATTACTGTCCAACGATAAGAGGCTTTCATCGCTTGCTTCATAATTCGGTCGGTTTCAGCTTGCGAAATATTTACGAAAGGCGCATTTTTATTGGTTTTAGCCTCAATAAAAAACTGTTCTTGCAGGTTCTCCATATGTTTTGCAACGGCCTCTTCGGCATGCAATTGCATTCTCGAATCAATGGTAGTGTAGATTTTTAGTCCATCTTTGTAGATGTTATAATCAGAACCATCTGCTTTTTTGTTTTCCTCTCCCCATTTTTTCAAATAGTCGCGCAAATATTCTCTGAAATAGGTCGCTGTTCCTTCGCGGTGACTTTCTAATTTGAAACGAAGTGTGATTGGCAAGGCTTGTAATTTTACCTTTTGGTCTTCGGTAATAATTCCTGCTTTTTCCATTTGCAAAAGCACTACATTTCTGCGGTTTTTGACACCTTGTGCATTTCTTACCGGATTGTATAAACCTGAGTTTTTAAACATTCCGACCAAAATTGCCGATTCGTCAATGGTTAAATCTTTAGGTGCTTTCGAAAAATAAGTTTGTGCCGCTGAACTAACTCCTACGGAATAATTACCAAAATCATAGACATTACAATACATTGCAATGATTTCATTTTTGGTATATTGTCTTTCAAGTCTAATAGCAATAATCCATTCCTTGATTTTTTGAACAATTCTAAATGGTAAGAATTTTGAGCCCTCACCGTGGAATAATTGTTTTGCTAATTGTTGTGTCAAGGTACTTGCACCACCGCTCGTTCCTAGACTGAAAACCGCTCTTAAAGTTCCTCTGCCATCTATTCCTGAATGTTCATAAAAACGCACATCTTCGGTCGCTACGAGAGCATCAACAAGGTTTTTAGGCAAGTCGGAATATTTTAATTGCGATCTGTTTTTCTCGAAATATTTACCCAAAATAACTCCGTCAGAGGAGATGATTTCGGTAGCCAAATTGGAATCTGGATTTTCTAAGTCTTCGAATGAAGGCATCGAACCAAAAAGTCCCCAAGAGGCAAAAAGGAAAAACAATAATAATCCTCCTAGACCATAAAAGAAAATTTTCCAAAATTTATTTTTGTAGTAGTTGATGTCCTTTTCTACTTTTTTTGTTTGAATATTGTTTTTTTGACTAGCCATAATAACTTCTTAATCTATATTTTCTATTCTAAAACCAACTTCTGTAATGCCTTCTAAAGCTGTTACGCCGGGAACTTTCCCGTTTTCACGAACGGCTTGTTTGATGTTTACCTTGTATTTTCCTCTAAACCGCACTTTTTCTTTAAAAAAAAGTTTGTTTTCTTTTATGTCTGAAAATCCATCTCCCATCAATGAGCCATCTGGATTTGCCATTTGATACTCTAGTGTGTCCACTTTTGTAAAACCGTTGGGCAATTCTAACCCCACAATCAAAAAGAGATTATTGAAAGGGTAGTTGTTGTTGTCTCTCAAAGTTACAAAAAGATTGTATCGTTTTGTCGAATCTAATTCGGGTAATTCAAAGGTTACGACACTGTCTTTGTGCCAGGCAGTTCCCACAGATTTATATTCGTCGAAAACTCTTTTTTTGTCGCACGAAAAAAAGAGAATTACAACAAAAACTAGTAATACACTATTCCTTATTCTCATTTTTAGTAATAATTATAGGTTTCCTGGCAACAACAGGATTTTTGTCGTTTGAATTATTAGCTTTAGCGTTATTGTTTGGCCTATTGTTGTTTGATCTATTGTTGTTTGACCTGTTATTATTTTGGTTTTGCCTATTGCTATTGTTTTGCTTGTCGTTATCATTGCCAACAATTACATTTTCGCCATTTTTACGCTTTTTATTCGACTTTTTCTTTTTCTTGGGTTGGTCAAAACGAGTTAAACTTTCTTGACCCATTGCGTTATTAAAGTGCTTTTCAGGTTCTTGAACAATTACAATTGCAAAATCTTCAAGCGAAGCCACTTTATTTTTAAGTTTGTTTTCGGCAATAATTTCTTTGACTTGATCTATTTTTAATACGTGCCAATTGGCAAAATCATTAGTATAAGCAAACCACATCAACCCTTTGAAAATATCTTGTTTTTGGCAAATAGCATCGCCTTTTTCAGTTACTAATTTGGTGTCAAAATCAGGGAAACCTTTCAAGGCATCCATGTAAGTGTCGAGTTCGTAATTTAGGCAACATTTCAACTTACCGCATTGTCCAGCCAGTTTTTGAGGGTTTAAAGACAATTGTTGGTATCGTGCTGCCGAGGTGTTTACGCTCCTAAAATCGGTTAGCCAAGTCGAACAACACAGTTCACGACCACAAGAGCCAATTCCTCCCAAACGAGCCGCTTCTTGACGAAGACCTACTTGTTTCATTTCGACTCTGGTGCTAAATTCTTTTGCAAAGTCTTTGATTAAAAGTCTAAAATCTACTCTATCGTTGGCGGTGTAATAGAATGTTGCTTTTGAACCATCACCTTGAAATTCGATGTCAGAAATCTTCATTTCTAATTTTTGCGAAATGGCCAATTCACGGGCTCGAACCTTCATAGGTTCTTCTTTATCGCGCGCAGCAGACCAAATATCGATGTCTCTTTGAGAGGCTTTTCTATACACTTTAGGAATATCAGTACTGGTGTGATTTACACCTTTTTTCTTCATTTGGATACGTACCAATTCGCCTGTTAAGGTAACAATTCCTATATCATGTCCTGGAGAAGCTTCAGTTGCGACAATGTCGCCCATACTTAAAGTTAACTTTTCGGTATTGCGAAAAAATTCTTTTCTTCCGTTTTTGAAACGGACTTCGACACAGTCAAAAGGGGTTTCTCCATTTGGCAAACTCATATTCGAAAGCCAGTCGAAAACCGTTAATTTGTTGCAGCTATCGGTGCCGCAAGTCCCATTATTTTTACAACCCTTTGGAGCGCCTCCATCAGAAGTTGAACAACTTGTACATGCCATAATTTTATATGTAGTATTGCGACGGACGCAATTTAAGTTCTTAAACGTTTAGTTTGTAAAGATAGTATTTTTTTAGTTTTAGATTTTCAAGTTTTCGAAAACAAAAAAACCTCCATTTCTTTTTACGGAAATAGAGGTTTATAAATTGATGTTTTAATCCCTATTTATCCCACCAAACAGGGGTAATCATTGGTTTGAAATTCAATGAATAATTAGCTGCATTTGCACTTCTTTCATTGGTTGAGTATACAATTCTTCTCATCCATTTACCACCATTAATTGGATCCGTGTTTACAGGAATTTTTAAATTTTTGAAGGCATTTGTAGAAAAATCATATCTTCTATAATCACTGAATGTTTCTGGATTTAGAAATAATGCAATAAATTTTTGTCTCATAATATCTTTCAACTCCAAAGCTGCAGCACCTTTTGAAATAGAGGCATCGGCTACATATGCGTTTTTCTCGGCTGCTAGCACCCCAATTTTATCCATATTGGCGCCAATCCCTGCAAGATATGCAGCATAAGCGGCAGCATTCGAGCCTATAGAAGTGGGTGTGCCTCCTGCAAGAAGAAATTGAGCTTCGGCCTCGATAAACTTAGTTTCAGAGTAGCTTAGAAAAATTACAGGAGCATCTATTCTAGAATAAAAGAACTGGGTGCCTATTTTTGCTGAGGAAGGAGAGCCTGTTCCGTTTGTTGTTCCTACATATCCTGAAGGCAAAAGAGGCTGAGTACCCGTTACTCCAGAGGAATTATAAGTTCTCATGTCGACTAACATTGGTAATCTCGGATCCATTGTTACAGCTGGAGCAGCAAAAGGGAAAACGCCTCCGACACTTCCGTTCATATAACTGATGAAATGATTTGAAATGGCATAAAATACGTTTCCTGTAAATAAGCCAACTTGTGAAGAATACCAAGGGTTTATGTTTACACTATTGTATTTTAGTTGAAAATCGTCAGCGTTTGATGTAAAACCTTTAGACAAACTTGCTAAAACAGCATTTGCTGTAGCTGTTGAACCATTAATTTTCGACAAATGCAATTGAAATCTAGCTTTGAATGAATAGGCCGCTTTTACCCAGTTTGTTGCTTTTCCTCCATAAATTAAATCTTCTCCACCAGGGGCAAATGTTGAAGTATTTGGAGCAGAAAGTAATGCTATTGATTCATCAAGCAATTTGATTACATCTGTGTAAATAGCTTGTTGTGAATCGTATTTTGGATACAGTTTCTCTGTTCCTAAAAGGGATTCTGAATAGGGAATATCACCATATAAATCTGTTGTTGTTCCAATGTTGATGGCTTTCAGCACTTTGGAAATCCCTAGATAATGACTTGAATTAGTAGCTTTTGCCTTGTCTTCTAATACTTTAATATTGGGCAATGCTTGTGTGTAAACTATTCTCCAATAGGCATCTAAAGTAGCCAAAAACTGATTGTCTATTCCTTGACGATCTGCAACAATTGTGGTTATGTGCTGATCCACTTGTGCAATATTTGAAGCTACGTTAAATTGAGCATTCATGGTATATTTTATACAAGGCGACAATACATCTTTCATGGCAATTTGGTCGTCAGCCACTGCATTGGCTGGTGTGTTTACATCAAAATAGTTATCGCTACAACTATAAATTGAGATTGCTAATAGAAGCCCTCCAGCAATTTTATATATATTTTTCATAATACTTTTTTTTAAATTAAAAACCAATGTTTAATCCCATTGAGAAGCTTTTTGTCAAAGGAATGTTCTTTCCTGAAAATCCGTACACGTTGCTATCTGCTCCATATTGACTTCCTTCTGGGTCAAATCCTCTCCACGGTGTCCACAACAAGAAATTGTTTCCGTTTACAGATAAAGAAGCATTAGATAATTTCAATACAGAAATTAAATCACTTGAAAAATTATAAGTCAAAGACACATTTCTAAGTTTTATCCAAGAAGTGTCTTGGATGAGTATTTCAGATGCTCTGTTGATTACCGCATTTCTCCAATAAGTATTACCATCGGTCATTATTTGTTTGTCGTTTGGCACATATCCTCCAGCCCCATCAGATTTTACTCCGTCTAATACTGTTAATTCTCTTACTTCAGTCATTTTTAAAGACCCATTTCTAATACTATTCCTTTCAGCCGGATCAAAACCTTCTCCTCCTGCTTTGTATTCGAACATGAAGCCTAAATCCCAGTTTTTATAACTAAAGTTATTGTTTAGCGTTATTACATAATCAGGAAATGCGTTTCCAACATTAGTGTAAAGAAGTGCTCCATTTTTATCGGTTTCCATAGATGGCAAACCATTAGTTCCAATTAAAAGTTTTCCGTTTACATATTTCCAACTTTGTGCATAAATCGAACCCATGGCGTCACCGACTTTTACACGTGAATATACCTCAGAAGCTCCAGCATCATTAGCAAAATCAATTTGGTCGAAACCGTTTAAAGACAACACTTCTGTTTCATAGGCAGTGAAGTTAACAATGGCATTCCATCTAAAAGTATTGTTTTTAAAAATGTCAGCCGCTAAAGTCAATTCGTGTCCTGTTGTTTGCATGGATCCATTATTATCCCAAGAAGAGGTTTGTCCTGTAGAATAAGCTAGACCTGCCGGTAAAATTTGGCCATCACTTTTTCTGTCAAAATAAGTATACTCAAGTCGAAGGCGATCGCGGAAAAATCGCAAATCAACGCCACCTTCCCAAGTTGATACAATTTCGGCTCGTATTTTTGGATTTGCTCCAACAGTACCAAGCGAAACTCCGCCAATTCCATTGAAAGGAATCACATCTGGAGTACTGTATCTTCCGATTCCGAAAGGAGGAATTTTACCTACTTGCGCCCAAGAGCCACGCAGTTTTCCGAAAGAAAGAAGGCTTCCGTTTTTATCCAAAAGATCGTGAAAAATAAAGGCCAAGTTTGTAGAATAATAGTCGAAATTACGAGTTGCTTCAGGCAATGTTGATGCTTGGTCTCTTCGAGCTGTTGCAGCAGCATAAAGGCGTTCTTTATAATCTGCTTTTAACTCAGCAAAATAACCAACAGTTCTCACTCGTTCCGTTTTTTGCTCCGCAAATTTATTGGTAGTATTAGAGATATTATTAAAGTTGCGAATTAATAGTCCTTCGCCCCTTACATAATTATTGTTTGTTTCGGTATCAAAAATTTGATGTCCAAGCATTAACGAAGTATTAAAATCGCCAAATTTTTTAGAGGCTGTTGCCAATAAATTAGAGTTCAAACCAGTGAAACTAATGTTTTGATCTACTATAAATCCTTTAACACTAATTCCAGTATCTAATTCAGGACCAACATATCGGTTTCTATAATCAGAATAATTATCAACACTTCCTCTATAAACGACGTTTAACCAAGAGTTGGCTTGCCAATTTAAATCCGCCGAGGCAATCCATCGATTTACTTTATCTGTCAAGTTGCTTGTCATTGCCAAGTAAACCGGTTGATCTATGGTGCCTGCTGTCCAATCCTTCATTGTTCCTGAAGGTGTCAAATAATCATTTACATCTATTGATGGTGACCAATAGGACAATGAACTCATTACAGATTTATCACCGCCATTGGCACGAGCTCCACCAGAATTTGCATAAGTAATCGATGTGCCAAATTTCAGTTTATCGGACAGTCTGTAATTACCATTAAATTTCAAGGTTTTTCTTGAGTAATCACTATTTGGTACAATTCCTTGTGATTTACTTGATGAAGCAGAAACAAAATAATTCAATTTTTCTGTTCCGCCACTTACACTTAGATTGTTGTCGAAAGTCACACCTGTTAAGAAAAAGTCTCTATAAAAATCTCTGAAATAGATGCTTTTGTCGTCGGCACTTGAATATTTTGGTCCATTGGTTTGGAAACCCCCATTTAATAAGGCTCCCGTGGCAGATGAAGGATTAACATTAAATTGGATTCCAGTAGGTGTGTTGGCATTCATGCTTTTAACTATGGGATAATATCCAAAAGTTTGGGGAGCTGGATTTATAGAAGTTTGTCTGTAAGAACCTTCCCTATAAGTAGATTGCAATTCTGGATATTTATTAACTTCACTCATTGTAGTGCTTGAAGTAATATTAATTTTCGTTTTTCCCTCTTTCCCTTTTTTGGTAGTGATTATAATAACTCCATTACCTGCTAAAATACCATAAAGAGCGGTTGCTCCAGCCCCTTTAAGGACGGTATAAGATTCAATGTCGTTAGGGTTAATGTCGATACCACGATTCGAGAAGGAAAATTGTTCAGCACTATTAGGCGAGTTCGAGCCGCTACTTGGAAGAACATTACCAGCAATCACATTATTGGAAATAGGATTACCATCAATAACTATTAAAGGTTGGTTGTTGCTTCCGGTATTCAAAGAGGAAACGCCTCTAATCAAGATGTCAACACCACCTCCAGCTTCACCCGAAGTTTTACTGATAGTTACCCCAGAAACACTTCCTTGTAGTGCTTGCAGGGCGTTGAGTTGTCCTGGACGTTCCACATCTGCTGCTTTGATGGTTTGGTTGGCATACCCTAAGGATTTTGATTTGTTACTAATTCCCATTGCGGTTACAACTACTTCTTCGAGATTGGTTTCGCCTCCTTCTTTTAATTTTACATTAAGAGTATTGCCTGAAACTTTGACCTCTTGATTTAAAAATCCAATGAAGGAAAACACTAATGTAGCCCCTTTTGAAGCTCCAATTTCATAATTCCCATCCATGTCCGTTGCAACGGCAGATTTGGTTCCTTTTACAGAAACATTTGCACCTGGCAGTGATAAGCCATTAGCGTCTGAAACCTTTCCTTTTACTGTAATATTTTGGGAATAACTTGAAAGTATTCCAGCAAAAAACAGTAAAAGAATTAAATACTTTTTTTTCATTGCGGTTAGTTTTATTGATTAGTTATGCAAACATAAACAAATTTGGTTAAAATATTAACTATGTTTTAACAAAATAACCCCATAAAAGGAAGGATTTAACAAATATTATTGTAGAAAATGAGATTCTAATTATTTAGCTCTTAATTGCATATTTCGACAAATATTGTGAAAAACCTAGTAACAAATATTGAACTTTATAGAAACTTTCTTCTGTGCTTGAATCTTGGTGTTTTTAAGACAAAAGGGAGGCTAAGATTAGGAGTGCTTATTTGAGAATTAGATAATTTATTACATAAAAAAAGTCCTGCAAAAGCAGGACTTTTTAAAGATATTGTCTTTACTCTATTTACAAGTGTACCAAGTTATACCTGGAATATTTACTGTTGCACTTGGTGCCCCTGCAGATAATCCACCTGCGAATCCTCGAACAAAAATGGTATATATTCTTCCGGCTCTTGGAACAAAAATTCCTGTTCCAGAATTGGCTAGATTTGCCACTAATGCTGGCGCCGCAAGAGCTGGAGTGTTTGTTGCAGATCCCGCAACACGCAATTGTATTTGGTAACCTCTTGCATCTGTTGGGTCTTGAGCTTCAATTGGAATAAACACTTCACTACCGCCTTTGAAAGTTACATTCCTATAGGTTTGAACTTCTTTAGTAACCGTTGTAGCAGCTCCAGATATAGAAGTTGTTTTTATCAAACCTAAATCATAGCCTGCCGCGGGGGTGTTGGTTATCACATTGATAAAACGGATGTATGCTTTGGTCTTATCGGTAGCAACAGAAAAGTCATCATTCACTTGATAAGTAGAATAAGTAACTGGCGCTACATTAGGCACTGTTCCAATTAGGAAATTGGAATAATATTTCCCTTTTTCGGTCAGCAATTTACCTACAAAACGTTCAATAGCTGGAATTTCAGGAGCAGTAGCCGTTGCAGCAATTTTTGGTGTCACTGCAGTAAGAGGTTCATCGCCCGATTTTACTAGACTATAAAAAGGTCCCGGATACATGGACCCGTAAGAAATCCCTACAGGAAGTCCGATAGTAACTCCAACTGAGGATATTTTATCCGTCGCCATAAACCAATTCACCTGAAAATTGGTTCCAGTAGCTCCCACAGCGGCGTGGAGGAATTTTACATTAGCCGCGTTTTCAGGGGCGCTTGTTGCATAAGGCGTGAAATTGTGTTCCTCTCCACAAGAGGCAATCAGTACAGCTCCTAGAAGTGGTAAAACAGCCTTATTTATTGTATTTACTATATTTTTCATTTAATAAAATTTTAGGTTGATAAATTACGGTTTTGAGAACCACATTTCTAAAGTATGATAATCTATTTTGTCTCCGCCAATTGCTTGTAAAGCGGCAAAGTTCCACACATATTCTGAGTTGAATCTCGGACGAACTCGGTAAGGTAATTTTCCGCCATTATCAGCAAATAAACCACTACCCGTAGGAATGACCATAGTTTTGTAAATATTTACATTATCGTATTTGTATTTTCGCATATCAGTCCAAGCTTCTAAATCTCCAAATCCAAAGAGTGAAATGTATTTTTGAAGAATGATATGACTCATAGTCAAGTTTGCTTCTGCTGGAACTACATTTAGGTTAGTAAGAAAAGTTGCTTTTTCTGCGGCTGTAATATTTGAAGTGATAGGAAATGAAGTCGTAGCAATTGTGTTAGCATTTACAAAATCGATACTTAAATCAATCCCTTTTTTGTATGCTGCCAAAGCCATAGTTTTATCACCTTTGATAAAAGCCGCTTCTGCTTTAATAAATTGAATTTCAGCAGCAGTCATAATAGGAAAGCTTGCTTTGTCTCTAAAAATATATCGACCAGGAGTTGTAACTGTTCCTGCTACAAATGTTCCCCAAAGATTAGGGATTCTACTAGGACCAGCTGTAGTTGAAGCTGTAGCATTCAACGGATTTCCAATAAATGTATATTTTGTAGGATCTGGAGCCGCAGCCGAGGCAGGAGCGGTTTCAGATAATCCGATAGAAGGAGCAAGAATTCTGGACATACGAGGGTCTATTGCTCCTGTAAAAACGGTTCCATTCAATAGCCTTACCACAAAATCAGTTTGGCGGAAGTTGGCATAATTGTTTCTTCCAGGACCATTAAAATTTGTGTCATCTGCGACAGTACCGTTGAAATTAATCAAGGCATTGTCTGCATTTGAGGCTAACGATTTATCACAAGCCGCAATTACTGCAGTAGGATTATAAGTCGATTTGTTGATTTGGTTGTTCAAATTACGAGCTACAACTCCCCAAGCAAATTTAGTCCATTTGGCTCTATCGCCGTTATACATTTTGTCTCCAACAGCAGTGTATGAAGCCGAAACGAAACCGTCTGTACGAGCTAGGTCAGTAACTCCTTCGTTTATCAAACGCAAAACTTCGGCATACACCTTGTCTTGTGCTACATAATCAAACGACATCCGTTGGGTAAACACTTGATCAAAATCGATCAATTCCGAATGGTAATCTGTAGCCACTTGCCAAGACCATGCTTGTATTACTTTTGCAATACCCGTAATATCATGATGTTCTTCAACAACTGATTTTTCTTGCATTTTGACTAAATTTAACCCAATTCCAAAATAAGCTGATCTCCAGATTTCACCACCTTGGTCATTGTTTGCGATATAACCCAATCTGTCCCATTCATTCCCAGTAGTGGCATTACTGAAATATTGTACATATCTTCCTAAAAAACGATTGTCGAATTGTAGTCCTCTAGCCATTTGTTGCTGAATTGGAGCCATCAAAGATTGTGAAGGCACGTCTGTTGGAAAACTTGGATTTACATTCAAATCTTGCAAGTTATCACACGATACCACAGCGGTAATAAAACCTATTGCAGCGATATATTTTTTTATGTTTTTCATTTTCTTAAAGTATTAAAATCCTAATTTCATTCCAAAGTTCAAGCCTCTAGGTGTAGAAACGGTTCCAAAGTCGAAACCAACTCCACCAGCTCCACCAGCAGAGGCATTCAATCCATTTACAGCAGGGTCTGCACCTGTGTAATTTGAAATCATAAATGCATCAGTCATAGTTACATTAAAAGTTAATGATTTTACAAAGGTATTTTTCAATGATTCAGAAAGCATTCTATAGCTTAATGTGATGTCTCTCATACGCAACCAATTGACATCTTTTTCAATGAAGTCAGCATCAACATTACCAGATCTATAGTATTCATTTTGTAAATAAGGAGTTACCATAATATTGTTTTGAGTTGGAGTAGCAGAATTTTCTAATCCGTCTCTTACTATACCTTGAACAAAACGTGGTTGCTCTCTATCTAGTGTTCTAGTCGAGATTCCATTTTGGTACATCCATTCTTCAGTTCCATTAAATATATCCCCTCCTTTACGGAAGTCTAATAACATCGACAAAGTTAAATTTTTGTATTTGAAAGTATTTTGAAAACCAAGTACAAAATCAGGATTTCTGTCTCCAGCGATTACAAAGTTTGGGTTTTTAAGAGGATAACCCGTACTTGGGTCTATTAAAATCTGTCCTGCATTATTTCTCAAATAATCAACTGCTGTTAGTGTGGTTAGCGGATTGCCTACCATTACACCACCTCTAACATTACCATAAAGCCAAGTATCAGAAGCATAATATTCTGGCACGTTCATAGGAAGATTCAATAATTCAGAACGGGTTTTATTGAAATTAAGATTCAAATCCCAAGAAAAATTATTTGTCTTGACTGGAGTAGCATTTACTGTGATTTCTAAACCTTCGTTTTTTAAATCCCCAAAATTAGCTGTAGTTAATACAAAACCTGTACCATAACTCAAACGCATATTTTTCAATAATGGATCAATTGTTTTGGTGCTATAAACGGTAACATCTAATCCTAAACGGTCGTTGAAAAACTTCAATTCTGTACCAAATTCTATAGATTTTCGGAATTCAGGAACTAAATTAGGATTTGCACCTGTTACACCATAAGCATATCCGCCATTTGTTGTTAATTGTGTTGTATAAACAGGAACTGCAGAGTATGGAGAGGGAATGTTTGCTGCTTCAGCATAAGAAGCTCTTATTTTTCCGTAGGACAATGTCTTTTTGTCTTTTAAACCCGATAAATTAGTAAACATAAAACTGGTTGATACAGAAGGATAGAAGAAAGGTTTTGGTAAAGAAGAAGTCCAGTCTTTACGACCCGTCAAAGAAACAAACACAATTTTATCATAATCAAAATTCATCTCTGTAAAGAAACCTATGATCCGACTTTGAATGATTCTTTCTTGCGATCTATGTGTTGTAGGATCAGTATTATTGATAGAATTAAAATTTGGGTCTAAAAATTTACTTCCTGAAGTAGATAAGATTCTGAAATAGTTGTCGTTTATAGCGTTACCAAGTAAAATTTTGGTGTTGAACTTTCCAAATGATTTTGTAAAAGTACCCAATAAAGTGGTATTTAAATTACTAGTATTATTATAGTAAGATTCAATAAAACCTCCTGTTGAAAGTCCTGCAGCCGATTCTGGGTGAATGGCTCTAAATCCTTGCCCACTGTTTACATCCCAACCTACACGAGCAGTAATATTCAACCAAGATGTTGGATCATACAATAAGCCCACATTAGTTACAAAGCGGTTGTTCCAGTCAGTAGCTAAGTTTTTTTCAACATCCCAAAACGGGTTATCAGTTTCGGTGTCTAAAGCTCCAGTTGTAATTCTTCTTCTTGTACCATTTGGATTCAAATAGTTACGAACATCATCATTTTGTGGCCAACCTAATAAAGTTAATAAATAACCATTACTTCCCGTTAGTCCTCCAGAACCTCCTTTTGATGCTTTGTCATTTTCTGATTTTGTAAAACTAAAAGTACCTTCTGATTTGAATTTTGGTGAAATTCTTGCCGTAGCATTTAAGCTAGCTGTTAAACGGTTGTAAGAAGTATTCGGAGTAACACCTTCTTGATCTAAATTACTAATAGATAGACGGTATGAAGTGACATCACTTCCAGATTCAAAAGATAAATTGTGAACAGTAGAAATTCCTGTTCTGAAAAAATTTCCAACATTGTCATAAAATTTTGTTCCTGGCGCAAAAGCCTCTCCCAGTTGTCTTCTATAATCAATGTTTGTAATTCCATTGGCACCTCTTTGATACTTCATTTGGGTTTCTGGAAAACGATAGATTTGGTCCAATCTGGTATTGGTAGAATAAGTAGCTCTTCCAACTCCTTTTCGTCCTTTTTTAGTAGTGATAACAATTGCACCATTACCCGCTTGCATTCCATAAAGGGCAGCAGCCTCAGGTCCTTTCAATATAGTTATAGATTCAATATCCTCAGGGTTAATATCAGCACCTCTATTGGTGTAGTCTTGGTTTCTGTTGGGAGCATCAGAAATCATCAAGCCTTGACTCAATGTTTCGTTACTTACCGGTAAACCATCTACTATATATAAAGGAGTGTTGTTGCCGCTTATGGAGTTTACCCCTCTTAATTGGATTGCGGTTGATGCTCCTGGAGCACCAGTACTTGCAGTAACCGTAAGTCCAGCCACACGCCCTTGAAGCGCATTGGCAAAATTTGGACGTTGTGTATCTGCTATTTCCTGTCCTTTAACAGCTTGTGCAGAATATCCTAAGGAAGATTTGTCTAAAGTTCTACCCAAAGAACCTACAATTACAACCTCTTTTAAGGTTTGTGAACCTTCGTTCAAAACAATATTCATTGAAGTTCCGTTTATTTTCACGTCTTTGGTTTCAAAACCAATAAATGTAAATTCTAAAACCGCGCCTTTTTGAGCTTTGATGGAGTAGGTTCCATCTCCTCCGGTTGAGGAACCGATTTTTGTTCCTTTTACAAGAACATTTACTCCTGGCAATGAATTGCCGCTAGGGTCCGATACTCTACCCTTTACTATTATGTCTTGTGAAAATCCTGTTAAGATTCCAACAAAAAACAGCATTAGTAATAAATACTTTTTCTTCATAGTTAGTTAAATTTTTTAATTAGTTATGTAAACTTAATAAAAAAATTTTACTGTACAATAAAATCAACACTAAATCATAACAATATTCCATAAAATTGTTATTTATATAAATAAATCGTTTGATTCTTGAAGAATAATCAATGGATACAAAAATCACAAAGGCTATTGTTCTGAATTTATGTTTTCTTTTTAAAATAATAAACCGAAAGGTAAAGTTGAAAACATCAATAGGGTATAAAAAACTTTTTCGTCTGGAATGGGAACAAATAACAACCCCAAAACAGGCCTATTGTTGTATATTTTAAGGGAGGCAATATCTTGATTCTTTATTTGAATATCTACTTGATTTCCTGCCAAACATTTTTCAATGATGAAATGAGTTTTAAAGAGTTCTCCTTCTAAAATATATGGAGTTGCATAACTATTTTGATTGGAAATCATAGTAATCCAAGATTCTGGGATATCAGTTATTGTAGATTCGTTTTTTCCGTCCCAACATTGTGAGGTGCGATTTTTATAGTTTGGACTGTTTCCTGAAACAAACCTGAAACTTCCTACAGTATCTTTGTCACGAATTAAAAAGAGCGTCTTTTTAGGATCAAAGAATCTGGTGACACTAAAATCTCCATTAAGGTAGTTACTATAACTTTTGTTTCCATTGTCATCCTTTATCACTTCCCGTGATTTTCCTTCACGGGTTTCTTCACTATAAGGAATTTGACAATAATAACGAGACTTTTCATTTAAATCTACAAATCCGAAAGTTGTTTGGTATTTCCTTTCCCTTATTTTATCAGTTTCTAAACCTGATATTAAGGTCAAGGAAGAATTGAATAAATTATTTCCAAAATTATTTTTTCTTCCTATTTGCGTCGTTGTACTCTTTTGAATTACCCATTCTTGTTTTAATTGAAGTTGTTCGATAACCGAATCGTTTTTGGAAACAAAATTTAACTTTTGGGCTTTGGCTAATGCTTTGTCAACTCCTAAAAATAAACAGGCTGGAGTAATTTCAAGCATTAACTCTTTTTGTGATGGCTCAGTAAAAAATTGTTGAATCGCCTTATCAAAAGCTTGTAAAAATGAATCGGGAAGTGCAGGAACTCTTTGAAGCAAAATTTGTCCAACAGGAACTTTTGTTCTTTGCATTAGGATTGTCATTTCATTCGAAAAAATCACGGCTTCATTCGAACCATCAATAATCACTGCTTTGATTTTCAAATTATAGGGCGCATCATCTAGCGTTTCTAAATCCGGGAAAATTTTGAATGGGCTTATGTGATCATCGTCTATAGGATAGGGACCGTTGTCAATGACTTGAAAAAACAAATGCCAACTACCAGGAATTCCTTTTCGTAATTTTGATTTAAATCGGGGAGGTTTATTGAATAAAAAACCGGATTTCATATCCCATTTAGGATTTAGAACAATTGAATTCCATCTATTGTTTATTGCCGAAAGCACACTTAGCCTCATTTTTTCAGCCACCGAGGGATCATTGGCAAATACAACGCGAGAGGTGTAAATAGGAACAAATTCATTATATGTTTCAACAAGATTTGGATTGAAAGCATATTCCATTTTTTCGACCCGAATAATTTGTTTTTCAGGTGTTTGAGAACGGGCAATATAAGTCGAAAAACACAACATAGAAGTTGTGAAAATGCACAAAATTCTAGCAATATGAACAGTGATTTTCGACATAATGCAAATGAATCTTAAAACTTGACCCACTCAAAGGTACATTTTTGCCATCACTTTATCAATCGAAACAGAATAAATTTAGCTTATAAATGCAATCTTTAGTATTGACTATCAAGAAAATAACTAGGTCTCCTTCACCGAAATAATTTTCACAGGACAGGCTTTGGCAGCCAATTCACAGCTTTCGGTTATGGTGTGGTCGGGCGATTTTAAAGTAAAAAACCCTTTGGCATTGACACTTTTAATCAACACCGACTTTCCGTCTTTTTTGGACATTTGAAATTGAACAGGTGCCATTTCAACGCAATAATTGCATCCAATACATTTGGCTCTTTGTAGCGTTACAATTACCATTAGGCTTCTACGATTTTATATAATTTGTCTGACATTCGGATTCTGAAAGGCAATTTGAAGGTGCAATCGTCTCCTTTGGTAGCTTTTTCTGCCCTAACGTCATTCACAAACATTTCTTCAATAATCATTTCTTGAGCACCTGTGCTTGGACCTGTAACCAATATTTTATCGCCTATTTGAATATCATAAGCCTCGATTTTGAATTGTCCAACTTCTGCTTTTGGGAAGAAATGCGTTCCTTTTCCAACATACACTTTTTTCTGAGTTGCCATCGAGCCGGAAACATCACTCCATTCGCCCAATTCTTGTCCCAAATAGTAGCCTGACCAAAAACCACGATTGTAAACCGTACCCAATGCTTCCATCCAAACCGCAACTTTTTCTTTTGAAAAAGTTCCTTCGTAATAACTGTTTATGGCTTCACGATAGGTTTTTATCACTGTTGCCACATATTCCGGAGCACGACCACGACCTTCAATTTTCAAAACCTGAATACCAGAATCAATCACTTGGTCGAGGAAATCTAAGGTGCATAAATCTTTCGGAGACAACAAATATTCGTTATCCACTTCAATTTCGAAACCTGTTTCTTGGTCGGTAAGCGTGTATTTCTTGCGACAATTTTGCTTGCAAGCACCACGATTTGCCGATGAATTATCCGAATGCAAACTCAAGTAACATTTTCCTGAAACCGCCATACACAAGGCTCCGTGACCAAAAATTTCGATTTCTACTAATTTTCCGTTTGGTCCTTTAATTTGTTCTTTTTCGATTTGCTCTGTAATATTTTTCACTTGGCGCAAACTCAATTCCCTACTCAAAACCATCGTGTCGGCAAAAAGGCTATAGAATCGGATGGTTTCAATATTGGTAATATTCAATTGCGTCGAAATATGAACTTCCATTCCAATGCCTCTTGCCATTGCTATCACCGCTTGGTCCGAAGCAATCACTGCAGTAATATTGGCTTCTTTGGCTTTGGCCAATAATGTTTTTACGACTGATAAATCGTGATCGTAAATGATGGTATTCAAAGTTAGATACGTTCTAATTTTTTTGGCTTCGCAACGACGGGAAATTTCTTTTAAATCATCCATCGAGAAATTTACCGTTGCTCTGGCGCGCATATTCAATTGTTCTACACCAAAATATACCGAATCCGCATTATTATCGATTGCCGCTTGAAGTGATTCGAAGTTTCCGGCCGGAGCCATTAATTCTATTTTTTGCATTATTTTGTCTTTTTTAATATCCTTTGTCATCGTTTTGACATTCGACAAAGATTCATTTTCTGATATTGATTTTTTAAAAGTTAAAACATCAGATTTTCCTTTTTTGAAAATTTTATTTCCATTTTTAACACCTCTGCGAATTTCCTTTTGTTCTTCTTCCGAAAGATGAATTACATCGACACATTCAGCAGAACAACAACCTTCCATAGCAGTTTTGCAATCCTCACATTGTATGAAAAGCAAATGGCAACCTTCGTTCACACAATTCGTATGCACATCGCAAGGTTTTCCGCATTGATGACATTGTGAAACAATATCATCGGTAATTCTTTCGCCCAAGCGATGATCGAAAACAAAGTTTTTACCAATGAATTTACTTTCTAAACCTTCAGCTTTGACTTGGCGAGTGTATTCTATAATTCCGCCTTCGAGTTGATAGACGTTTTCGAAACCTTTGTGTTTGAAATAAGCGCTGGCTTTTTCGCATCGAATGCCGCCGGTGCAATACATCAAAAGGTTTTTGTCTTGTTTGTGTTCTGAAAGTTGGTTTTCGATAATGGGTAAACTTTCTCTAAAAGTGTCCACGTCAGGTTTTATAGCATTGGTAAAATGACCAATTTCAGATTCGTAATGATTTCTCATATCCACCACAATCGTGTTGGGATCTTCTAATAAATCATTAAATTCCTTAGCTTTGAGATGAATACCAATGTTGGTCACATCGAAAGTTTCATCTTCTAATCCATCGGCAACAATCTTGTCACGGACTTTTATGGTGAGTTTTAAAAAGGAATAATCATCGTGTTCTACGGCGATATTCAACCGAATCCCTTTCATGAATTCGTATTTTTCGATGGTGTCTTTAAATGCGTAGAAATTATCTGCTGGAAGGGATAACTGGGCATTAATTCCTTCATTGGCAACATAAATTCGCCCTAAAACATCGAGAGGATTCCAAGCAAGAAATAATTCATTCCTGAATTGGGTTGGATTTTGTAAATGCGCATAAGCGTAGAAAGACAGCGTGAGTCGCTGTTTTTCGGCATTATCAATCATAATGGCTCGCTCTTCTGCGCTTAAAGTGTTGTACAGTTGCATGCTATAAACAGGTTAAGTTGAGAAAAATAATTGTGCAAAAGTATAAAAAATTAACTGCAAAGTTCACAAGGAATGTGCAAAGTTCAAAAGGGGTTAAAGAAAAAAACCACGAATAAACGTGGTTTTAGAGTAAATATAAATTTTATTTCTTACTTGATGATGGTGCAAACACCATTGACGCATTTGACTTCTGTTGGTGGAGAAACATACATACAGTCGGATATTGCATTGGTTTGAATATTATATAATTCATCCATTTCGTTGTACTCGTTGACTATTTTTTGAAGTTTGCTTTGGTCTACTTTGTTTGAAAAAAGTAAATAGGTTCTAGGACCGCCACAAGGTTTTGACCCAAAAGCAATAAATCCACAGCCTAAAGATTCAGAACAACTAAAACTGTTGATGTAGTTTTGAATCTCCTGTTTTTTTGTTTCTAATTGTGCAGAGGTGATGAGGTCATCAGATTCATTCGAGTCTGTGCATTGAAAACTTTGCAACAAAATAGAAAGCAACAATATTTTAAAAAACCATTTCATTATTAATGATAATAGGGGTTGTTTTACAATGTAAAGTTAAAAAAAATTACCACAAATTTACAGATTGTAAAAATTATAATCTGGGAATCTGTGGTAAAATTAAGTTTTAATTTTTATAACTATGTGCTTAGCAAAACTCGTTGAAAGCGTCTTTCAAGTTATCGGCAATCAATTCGGCAGCGCGACCTTCAATATGATGACGTTCTAACATATGAACTAATTCGCCGTCTTTGAACAAGGCAATACTTGGTGAAGATGGAGGAAAAGGGAACATATGTTGTCTTGCAGCATCAACAGCTTCTTTATCGACACCTGCAAAAACAGTCACTAAATGATCTGGTTTTTTGGCATTGTCTAAACTCATTGCTGATCCTGGACGTGCATTTCTAGCAGCGCAACCGCAAACAGAATTCACCACTACTAATGTTGTTCCTTCGGCTTTTATAGCAGTATCTACTGCTTCCGCACTGTGTAAATCTTGAAAACCAACTGATGTCAATTCAGCTTGCATTGGTAATACCATTTCTTCTGGATACATATTTTTATATTTTAAGATTATTGTTTGAAAGTTGCAAAGTTACAAAGATTCAAATCAAGTTATAAGAACGAATTATAAAGTTTTGTTATAGTTTGATAGAATGTCTTTTGATTTTGGACATGCTTTACCAAAAAGAATCCTTATTTTATCTTTTCCAAAACTACAAGCAATTCTTTACTACTCAAAAAAGAATGTTTTTGAAACACTATCGAATAATCCGATTGCAAAATAGTAAGCGTTGGATAAACCACTTGAGAATTGATGGTTGCCAATGCCGAGGCGAGTTCGTGAATTCCCGTGTTTTGTCCCTTTGGAGTAAAACTAAAGCGATGATTATTAAAGACAATATCTTCTTTTGTTTCAGCATCCAAAGAAATAAAATAAAAATCATTATTGAGTTTAAAGATCACTGTTTCGTTTTTGAAAGTCGAATTCTCCATCATTTTACAATAGTTACACCAAGAAGTGTGGATGAAAACGACAAAAGGTTTTGGGTTTTCCTTTGATAATTTTTCGGCTTCTTCGAAAGAATACGTTTTCAATTGGGCAGAACTTGATGGAATCGCCCAGAGAAAAAGGAATAGTATGTAAAATGCTTTTTTCATTTGCTATAAAGCTCGAAGTTATTAGACATTGATTTCAAAAAATAGCACAGATTAATTTGTGAAAATCTGTGAAATCCGTGTCAATATTTAATACAAATTATATCGCAACCCAAAAAATGCTCTTATTCCTTGATTCGGTCCGTAAACATATGTCGTGTCAAAAGTTAAACCATACGGATTATCAGGTGTTACTAATACTTTTCCGTTTGCATCATATTGTACATTTTTGTCAAATGGATCTTCGGTTCTGGAAATCAGGAACGGATTATTTCTTTTAGGAGTAAAATTAAGCAGGTTTTTGATGCCAGCATACAATTCAAAATTTTTCCAGCCTGAATACGTAAATTGAATGTTTTGTAAACTGTACCAAGGTGAGTTCGGATTTCTTGGATCAGTGTCGCTTAATAGTGGTAATTTCATCGGACTGTACACGTTTCCGGTGTAGTCAATGGCTAACTTAATTGGGTTAATTTTATAGGAAACCGTCCAAGTTCCCGTGAAATTTTCGGTTAAATAAGGTCTTATTTTGATGCCGTTTTCTACATTGGAAACATCCATATAAGTAGCTCCAATTATGAATTTTAATCCATTTGTAAAATTAATGTCTGCATTACAGCTAATTCCTTGGCTCAAGGCATAACCATCAATGTTATTATAAATGATTTTGTTTGGGTCAGTTGCATAATCGGATACAATTTTGTTGCTAAATCGGGTGTAAAACGCAGAGGTTTCAATGCCTAAGAACGTGCCATTCGAAAAAAATATTTTCTTGATATAATTTAAATTAGCATTTACTGATTTTTCTGGATCTAAATTATTGGCAACTACCACTTCACGCGAACCTGTTAAAGCGGCGTGGTCTTCGGTAAATAAATTCACTACTCTAAAACCGGTTCCAGCGTTAAAACGAAAGATGTTATTGTCGTTGATTTTTAATTTGTAGGCCAATCTTGGCGTGAAAATATTTCCGTGAATAGAATTGTAATCGTATCGCAAACCAAATAATACTTTGTGTTTTTCATTAAAAGTAATTTCGTCCTGCACAAAAATCCCAGGAAGCCAGGTTTTTTCGGGATTATTTTCAGTTAAAATTTCAGTTGTTGGAGTGTTGTCATCGTAATAGGTATAGCGGGATGCAATTCCGGCCAATACATCGTTTTTTCCTAATTTCTTGTCCCAACTGAGTTGCAAAAATCCTATTTTCTGATTCGCAATATAAGAAGTCGTTCCATAGCGACTATCTTGAAAATGGATTGTTCCTGAAAAAGACAGCATTAGTTTTTCGGTTGTTGGCAATTGATAACTTCCAATAAGTTCTCCGCGTTTGGTATAAATACTTTCGCCGTAAATTTCATCGCCTCCACGGTATTTTTTCTCCCAATTCACATCGCCGCCCCAACGATCTTCATACATTCCGCGAACGGCAACCGTGAATAATCGGTTTTGTTGACGGCTGAAATTCCATTTATTAAAAACCGAAATTCTATTTTGAGCTGTTACATCTGTAAAACCATCATTATCATTATCAATAGTTTGATCATAATTATAATAATTCAAACCAAATATGGAAGTTGCTTTTTTAATGTTGAATTTCACGCCCAAATCGGCATTGGTTTCCAGCCAAGAAGTGGTAAATACATCGGCAGAAAATAGGGGAGCATTGCTTGGATTTTTGGTAATAATGTTGATTAATCCGCCAACGGCCTCACTTCCGTACAAAGACGAAGCGGGACCTTTCACGATTTCGATTCTTTCTACCAATGAATTCGGTATTCCAGATAATCCATAAACGGTCGCTAAGCTGCTAACAATTGGCATACCATCAATCATCACCGAAGTATAAGAACCTTCGAGTCCGTTGATGTGAATGTCGCCCGTGTTGCAAACTCCACAATTGAGTTGAGGCCTCACACCGTTGACATTTTGTAAAGCTTCATAAATGCTGGCGGTTGGATTTTTCTTGAAAAACACTGGCGAATAAACTTCAACAGGAACGGCACTTTCTAGTCGTTTTACCGCTTTTAAAGTTCCCGAAACTACAACTTCATTCAGTTCGTTTTCATTCTTACTAATGGTGTCATTTGTTTTCTTTGGTTCTGTTTTTTGGGCAAAAGACGCATTAAAAAATACAAATGATAGTAAAAGCAAATAATATTTCATAAGGGTAAATTAAATTTTAGACAAAACTAAAAAAATTATTGTAGCGGCAAAAAATTAACTGGGTATTAAGAACTTTTAATTTTTGAAGTAAAATCATTCACAGATTTCAACAAAATTTCTTTCGGTTTCATATAAAATTATTCCCAATTTTAAATTTAGTGGTAATTGCGGTTTTAGGATTTCGAAAATAACCCAAGCAAAATTTTCAGTAGATGCAAAATTTTCTGTGAATTCAGGGCAATCAAGATTGAGGTTTTTGTGGTCAAATCGAGCTTCAATTTCATTTTTAATAATCGCTCCAAGCACTTTCATATCCATCACATAACCCGTTTCAGGATTAATTTGTCCTGTAATTTTCACAATTAACCTATAATTATGTCCGTGGTAATTGGCGTTGTTGCATACGCCAAAAACTTCT
This sequence comes from uncultured Flavobacterium sp., assembly GCA_963513695.1. Classification (GTDB taxonomy): domain Bacteria; phylum Bacteroidota; class Bacteroidia; order Flavobacteriales; family Flavobacteriaceae; genus Flavobacterium. The sequence continues at coordinate 19,895 of CAUPRL010000021.1, read as the reverse complement.
TGATTTTTTTGGTCGCTCCAATTGGGATTGTGCATTCGGTGGCAGGCATTAAAATGGGCTTCTCTGCAAATGGTTGTTTTCATATCTTTTCTATGCTGTTGAAGTTTTAACCATTAATCCATCTACTGGGCTAAAGTTGATTTCGAGATCGTAGTTTTTAAACCGTATTTGTAGCGAGTTGTTTAAATATTTTCGGTTTTCAAGTTCGGCTTCAATACTTTTGAACTGATTGTTAATTGCTTTTTGCCAGATCGGAAGTTCGTTTACAGATACTTTTTTTAGGGATATCTTATCTTGAAATTGATTTTTTAATAGTTGATTTTCCGTTTCAAAGTCATAATCCTCTAGTATTGAAATGCCAGTATCAAAATCATTAATTTTAAAAAAGATGGTTTTTTTCTCTTCAAATTCTAAAGCGATAGTATCAATAAAACTAAATTTTTTTACCGGATTACTTTCATTTATCCAAAAATGATACTGTACAAATTCGAGTTTTTTGTAGCTATTACATTTTGAAATAAGTTGCAACTCTTGCAAACTGAAGTAATTATTTTCGATCATTCTATTCTGATTTATCTTGATTTTGACACTTTTCGCAAGTGCCTTCTATTAAAACATTCATTGTTTCTATTTTGTATTTGCCCAATGCTTGCAGGTATTCTGCTGGCAAACTAGGCAGTGAAACTACAGTTTCGCAATCCTTACATTTAAAATGCGATTTACCATCACAATTCGGTTGGTGCAGATTTAGGGTATAAACAGCGGTACCTGATGAATTACAAAATTTCTCTAAAAGACCGTTTTCAGTATAGGTTTGCAAGCTCCTAAAAATGCTCGAACGGTCGTGTTTACAACCAAATAATTTCTCTAAATCTAATAATGTAAAAGCCTTTTCGGAATTAAGGAAAATAGACAAAACATCCAATCTATTTTGGGTAATTTTGAGTCCGTTTTCCTTTAAAATCTGAGTAGCTTTTACAGTCATTTTAAATTATTTTGAAAAAATCATTCCTAATTTGAGTATCATCAAACTGTCCACCATATTCAATTGTAGTTGTTTTGCTGGATTTATCGTTTACACCACGACTCGAAACACACAAATGCTCGGCTTCGACCACCACAATCACATCATCGGTTTGAAGTGCAGTTTTCAATTCGTTAAAAATCTGCATCGTCATACGTTCCTGAACTTGCGGTCGCTTGCCGTAATACTGCACAATTCTGTTGAGTTTTGATAACCCAATAACTTTGCCTGACGAAATGTAGCCAATATGCACTTTGCCAACAATGGGTAAAAAATGATGCTCACAAGAGGAATTAAAAGTTATATCGCTTTCAATCAACATTTTACTGTACTCATATTTATTGTCAAAAATGGACATCTTCGGTTTATTCTTGGGATCTAAACCCGAAAATATTTCTTTAACATACATTTTTCCCACCCGATGCGGCGTTCCAGAAAGACTGTCATCTGTTAGATCAAGACCTAATTCTTCCATTATTTTTTTGAAGTAGAATGCAATATTTTCTATTTTTTCTTCGTCCGATTTTGCAAATGCATCTGCGCGCAAAGGCGTTTCTGACGATGTTCCAATGTGGTTGTCTCCTAAGGCATCGATTTGTTCCTGATTTTTCATTTTTCTAAAAAATATAATTGGTCGTTTTCTAAATTTAATTTTCTGTAAAAACAGGCTTTTCTGTTTTGGCCTTGAGCGTTATACGTATGGCAAACGCCTCCTTTTTCGAGTGTAACTTTATAAATAATGGCGTCTTGATCGCAATCTATTAGGATTTCGTCTATCAATAAAGTATTTCCGGAGGTTAATCCTTTAGTCCAAATTTGATTTTTAGAAGTACTCCAAAATGTCGCTTTTAGAGTTTTCAGACTAATATCAAATGCTTCTTGATTTACCGATGCCAACATCAATACCTGACCTGTGCTGCTTTCTTGAACTGCAACAGGAAGCAAACCGCCACGCTTTTCAAATTGCAATTGTAGTTTTTCGGTTTCTTCTAATTCGTTATCAATTGTTTTCATTTTCGAATTCTTTATATAAAAAACTAGGTTGAATGCCCTTGTTTTCGTGATATTTTCCTGATGAATAAGGTAGAAACTCTCCGTTGACCGTGTGAAAAAACAATTGGCAAACTTCAACATTTGGATAAATAATTAATGGTTGCACGGCTACTATTTCTAAAGTCCAATACCCAGCCATCCCTACATTTCCTAATCCAGCGGTTATATGAATAAACATTCCTAATCGACCAATACTACTTCTGCCTTCGAGCATCGGAATGTATTTATTGGTCTTTACATATTCAACAGTTCGTCCGAGATAGAGTTTGTTGGGTTGCAACAAAAAGCCGTCTTCTGGAATTGTTACAATTTTGAATTTGTTTTCGCTTTTCATATCCAAAACGTCATCATCATAAATTAGTAATTCATTGCTCAAGCATAAATTATAGCTATTTGGATTCATTTGTTTTGGGTTGTACGGTTCAATTGTAATTGTTGAACCTAATTCATTGGCTATTTCTGTTCCGCTTAATATCATTTATACAATTTTAAGTTCTTTCTTAAAATCTTCCATAAAGTCCGATATCAAAATAGCTCCTTTGTCGCCTTCGCCGTGAACTCGGAGCGAAACTTGATTTAGTTCCATTTCTTTTTCGCCCACAATAAGCATAATGGGAATTTTTTGTGTTTCGGCATCTCTGATTTTGCGTCCAATTTTTTCGTCACGTTCATCCACTTCAATTTGCAAATGGAATTCCTCGTTAATTTGATTCGCAATTTCCTGACAATACGGAATGTATTTTGAGGCAATTGGCAACAGAATTACTTTGGTAGGAGCGAGCCAAACCGGAAAATTTCCGCCTGTATGTTCAATCAAAAGCGCAATAAATCGTTCCATAGAACCAAATAAGGCTCTGTGAATCATTACAGGTCGGTGTAGCGCATTATCTGCTCCGGTATAAGTCAAATCAAAATTTTCTGGCATCATATAATCCACCTGAATTGTGCCTATTTGCCATTTTCTTCCAATAGCATCACGCACCATAAAATCTAATTTTGGGCCGTAAAAAGCGGCTTCGCCTTCCTTGGTTGCGGTTTTCATTCCACGGTCCTGAGTCGCTTCAATAATGGCGTTTTCGGCTAGATTCCACATTTCGTCTGTGCCTAAATACTTCTCTTTATTTGCGGTATCACGTAACGAAATTTGGGTTTGAAATTCCGTAAATCCTAATTTTCCATACACCAAATTCACTAAATCGACCACTTTCAGGAATTCTTCTTTCAGTTGGTCTGGACGACAATAAATATGCGCATCGTCTTGAGTAAATCCACGAACTCGAGTCAATCCGTGCAATTCGCCACTTTGCTCGTAGCGGTAAACGGTTCCAAACTCAGCATATTTTATGGGTAATTCTTTATAACTGCGGGGTTTGGTAGCATATATTTTGCAATGATGCGGGCAGTTCATTGGTTTTAAGAAAAATTCTTCGTTTTCAGCCGGTGTTTTAATGGGTTGAAAAGCATCTTGACCATATTTTGCATAATGTCCAGAGGTAATGTACAATTCTTTTTTACCAATATGCGGACTAGCCACGTGCTGATATCCCGCTCGCATTTGTATTTTTTTTAGAAAACTTATTAAATTTTGGCGTAAAGCCTCACCTTTCGGAGCCCATAATGGCAAACCCATTCCGACTTCTTCATCAAAGTAAAAAAGTTCTAATTCTTTTCCCAATTTGCGATGGTCGCGTTGTTTTGCTTTTTCCAAAGCCTCCAAATATTGATCAAGTTCTGCTTTTTTCGGGAACGAAATACCATAAACTCTAGTCAACATTTTGTTTTTTTCGTTGGCACGCCAATAGGCTCCAGCAATCGAAGTGATTTTTACGGCTTTGATGATAGAGGTGTTTGGAATATGCGGACCTGCACACAAATCTGTAAAATTTCCTGTTTCATAAAATGTTATGGTGCCGTCCGATAGGCCTTCAATTAATTCTAGTTTGTACTGATTGTAGTTTTTTGTAAAAAAATCAGCAGCCTCACTTTTAGATATTGATTTTCGGATGTTCGCCAACTTTTGCTGGGCTAATTCCAACATTTTATTTTCGACTTTAACAAAATCGGCATCAGTAAATTTGTATTCGCCAAAATCAACATCATAATAAAAACCATTTTCAATAGCTGGTCCTGTTCCGAGTTGTACTCCTGAATATAATTCTTGTAAAGCGGCACCCAATAAATGCGCCGAGGTATGCCAAAAAGCATTTTTGCCTTCGTCGTCTTTCCAGGTCAATAATTCTATTTTTGACTTGTTTTCAATATTTATGTTTGAATCTATAATTTGTCCGTTTGCACGAGCTACGAGCACTTCCTTGGCTAAAGAATTGCTTATAGACTCGGCAACATCTAGCAAAGTAACCGATGCTGAGTCGAACATTTTTTGTGTATTTGAGGGCAAATTTATTGTAATCATATTTATTTTTTGGGTCTAAAAATTTGAATAGTTTCTGGGTTGCAAACCATAAATGGACCTTCGAGCAAATCGATGCAATATGGAATTGCCGGAAAAATAGCTTTCAAGCACGTTTCTATGGCAGATGGTTTTCCAGGCAAATTAACGATTAGCGTTTTGTTTCTGATTCCTGCCGTTTGTCTAGATAATATGGCGGTGGGAACTTCTTTTAAACTTTCGGTTCGCATCAATTCGCCAAAACCGGGAAGCATTTTTTGACACGCTTTCTCGGTTGCTTCGGGCGTTACATCTCGCAAGGCTGGGCCAGTTCCGCCAGTAGTAAAAATTAAACTACATTGTTCAATATCTGATAAATAAATGAGTTTTTCGAGTATTACTTCTTCTTCATCGGGAATGATCAAATAAGCAAAATCACAACTGTCATTGGTGTAGGTATCGACTACATTTCTAATTGCTGGTCCTGAAAGGTCTTCGTAGATTCCTTGACTAGCTCGGTCTGAGACGGTAAGAATTCCAATTTTTAGTTTTCCCATTTATGACATTTTAGCTTTTTTGTCTTTTAGTATCGCATTGGTTAGCAAGCGTTCGATGGTCTTTAATTCTAGTTCTTTTCCAATAAAAACCAATTGGCTTTTTACAATATTTTGATTTGTAGTAGCTGTAACCGTTGCGGTTTTTCCGGTGGTTTGTACCAAAAAAACTTCTTTTTGAGCGCTCAAAACATATCCTTTTATCCTGTAAATATGGTCGTAGTACAAATACATATTTTTAAACAGTTCGTATCTAAGCATTTGAATGTCAAAATACTTTTCGGTTTCATAAAGCATTGTTTTAATTTTATGAATGCTCTCGGGTTTGTGAATATTTTGTGGCGTGATGATTTTCGGAACGTTTGCTGTTGCTAAATGGTTGCGGTCTAGCGAACCATTTTTAGACAATAGAATGGGCGCATCTGGATTTATAGATTTGATAAAATCTTTGACAGCAACAACAGTTTCGATAGCAACCAACGATGATTTATTAAGAACCACAAGATCTGCGGCTACAATTTGTTTGCTCACTTCAGGATTCGAATCTTTAAAAAAGAGTAAATTTTCGGCATCTACCACAGTGATTACTTTTTTTAGATCAAATTGTTCGGCAACGTAACCAGGCGAAAAGTTGGCTGCAATTTCGCCAGCGTCGGCTATTCCTGTAGTTTCAATAAATAGATTATCTGGTAAAGTTTCGAGTGACACTATTTTGTTTAAAGTTTCCAGCAATTGATTGTTTATAGAACAACAAATACAACCATTTGTAAGTTCGTAAAGCGATTCGAAAGTGCCTTCAATTAGACTTGCGTCAATGTTTATCTTGCCAAATTCATTTTCGATAACAATATTTTTTTTGTCTCGAAATTGATCCAGCAAGTGATTTAAAACAGTTGTTTTTCCCGCTCCTAAAAATCCGGCTAAAATGTAAACGTTTATTTTTTTAGTCATTGTATTTTGTTTCTAAATAGCGTCTGAATCGTTGCAATTCAATAAATTTTTCTAATCTAAAACGAACTGTAACTTCGTTATTTAAAAAAATCAATCATTCAAAAAAGCGGTTTCTCCCTGCAATTCGCTCATTCTAGCAATAGGAAAAGGATCTTTGTTCGAGAAAAAGCCATCTTGCAATTCCATAATTTCATCGGCGGTGCAAAGGCAGTTTTCTAATTCTTGGCGTATTTCTTTTTCGTTAATGGAAATTCCAATAAATACCAACTCATTCAATCTGTCGCCAAAATCACGTGTCCAACGCTCTTCAATAATGTCCTGATTTTCGACAAAATTTGCAAAACTCATTCGCTCGCCTAATGGCATACTTGCCCACCAAACGCCAGCACCTTCAGCTTTCATAGAACCGCCAGCTTGACTCCAATTGATGGCTTGTTCGGGGCGTGATGCTATCCACAACAAACCTTTACTTCTGATAATTGTTGGCGGAAAATCATTGGCAATAAAATCCCATAAACGATAGGGATGAAATGGTTTTTCGCTTCTAAAAACAAACGAGCTAATGCCATATTCTTCGGTTTCAGGTGTGTGAATTCCTTCCAGTTCTTGCATCCAACCTGCCGATGTTTCGGCTTCTTCGTAGTTAAACAAACCCGTATTTATGATTTCGTTAGGGTTGACTTTACCCATTTCTGAACATATAATTTTAGCAACAGGATTCAATTTATGGATTGACGCCTTTAGCAGTTCTAATCTTTCTGGCGTAACCAAATCGGTTTTATTTAAAATAATGACGTTAGCAAATTCTACCTGATCGACCAATAAATTTACAATGGTTCTATTGTCGTTTTCGATGTTAGTCGCTTTGATTTCTTCTAAAGTTTGATTCGAGCCAAAATCCTTAAAAAAGTTAAAGGCATCGACCACCGTAACCATCGTATCGATATAACTGAAGCGGGACAAATCGATGTTTTCGTCTTCGTTTACAAAAGTAAAAGTTTGCGCCACCGGAATGGGTTCGCTGATGCCAGTGCTTTCTATTAACAAATAATCGAAACGGTTTTCTTTGGCAAGTTTCTCCACTTCAATCATTAAATCTTCACGTAAAGTGCAGCAAATGCAACCGTTGCTCATTTCTACCAATTTTTCTTCGGTTCGAGATAGCGTATTTTCTGCTTTTACCAAGTTGGCATCAATGTTTACTTCGCTCATATCATTAACGATTACAGCTACTTTCAAGCCTTCTTTATTATGTAAAATGTGGTTTAGCAAAGTGGTTTTTCCGGCACCAAGAAAACCAGATAGTACGGTTACGGGGAGTTTTTTCATTGTTGAATGTTTTTTCTTTTCAATTTTATTATCTTAAAATCGTTGTTTGATACAACTGTTTGCCTTCGAAATTGATCACTTGCACATTCAGTTTGTCTTTAAGCAATTGCATACTCATAAATCCGTGGTCAGAAATCGCAAATTTGGTTTGCTGCTCGTCTTGTGTAACGGGTCGAATTTCACTTCCAGCGCCGCTTACAAAATAGTGTGTAAATCCTTCGGGTTTTTGGTGTTGCAAATCGTGTTCGTGTCCAGCTAAATAGGCGTTTACTTTGTGCTTTTCAAAAATGGGCAAAAAGACTTTCCTTACATCAAGCATCTTATCTCGTCGCACTCCTGTAGTGTAAAGAGGATGATGACCTATCACGATTTTCCAGCTTGCTGTAGATGTTGCAAGGGTTTTTTCTAGCCATTCTAATTGTGCTTCTTTATTTTGAGATGCTAGGTCGCTATGTCTATTTCTACTTAATGTTTCATCAAATGGATTGCTATCAATGAACACAAAAAGAGCTTTTTCGCTACTGTTGGGAATTGTTTTTTCAAAACTATAATACCGTTCGGTTGTTCGCCATCTTCGGCTTACTTTGCTGTAATCTAATTGTGCTTGAATATTTCCCCGATAATCGTGATTGCCAAAAGCAGTAAACCAAGGAATGTTTAAGCTATAATCGGTATAAATATCTTCAAACGATTTGTTCCATTGAGGGTCAGTAGTACTAATAACGCCATCGGGATAAAAATTATCGCCTGTACTTATTACAAAACCTGAATTGCTTTTAGTTGCTTCTAATCCCATTTGATTGGCCACATCTTTTTGGTGAAATTCCCCATTTCTTCCCCAATCGCCAACGACTAAAAAATTGATACTGTTTTCTTGTTTCCAATAGGTATCGCCTGTTTTTGCAGTTTTATTTGGTTTTTCTTGCGCAGAAGCACAACTTACAATCAGAATTAAAGAATAAATGAAAAGGAATAATGGCAAAGTTTTATTTTTCATATAAAGTATGTTTATGAGTTTTAAAATTGAATAAATGACCTATTATCATTCCGATTCCGCCAATTAAAACCATTGGCGTGGCTATTTCAAAAAGCAATTCTATTGCAACTCCCGTAATAATGGTAAGGATAGAAATTGAAAGAATCACTTTAACTAATCTCGAAGTATGGCTCAGTAAAATTTTCGAAACAACAAACATTCCAATGCACGCAAAAAATACATCTATCCAATGATTATGCGAAAACCCCATTGGAATGATGCTCAAAACTGGAAAAATCAAACAATGTACTAGACATAAACTAGCACTGGAAATTCCTAAAATATCTAAAAAGACTATTGATTTATTCTTTAATTTGGTGTACATTTGATTAATGCAATTTTGTTGCAAATATAAAATATATTTTCAATAACGCAACATTGTTGCATTATAATAATTTTAGCATTGAAAACCACACGAAATACCACCGCTAAATCTGCTATTTTAGAATTGATTAAAAATTCAGATGTAGCTCTTTCTCACATCGAAATTCAGAAATTAATTGGCGATTTGTGTGATAGGGTTACTATTTATAGAGTTCTAAATCGGTTGGTTAAAGAAGATGTGATTCATAAAATCGCAACTCCAGACGGAACAGTAAAATATGCTCCCTGTCATCATCATCATTTGGACAACCAAATACATTCTCATAATCACGTACATTTTAGTTGCGAAAAATGCCTTTCGGTGACTTGTTTGGATTCAGTTGAACCCTCTTTTAAAATTCCTGATAATTATGTAGTCAAAGAGGTTAATTTCACATTGTCTGGTTTGTGCCCAAAATGTATTTAGTTTACTTCATTCAAAATTTAGGCTTGGCTAAAAAAATAATTACCCAAACAAAATAATTTTGTATATATTTGCCTTAATAATTCAGTTTTATTATGAGCCAATCATTAGAAGAAGTAAATCAATCGGTTGCTACACAAAATAAAACCTCCGCTTTTAGAAAGATTTTGGCGTTTTTTGGTCCCGCTTATTTAATTTCTGTTGGCTATATGGATCCCGGAAATTGGGCGACTGATTTGGCTGGAGGCAGTCAATTTGGGTATTCCTTATTATGGGTTTTGTTAATGAGCAATATGATGGCGTTGCTTTTGCAAAGTTTAAGTGCTCGACTTGGCATTGTGACACAACGCGATTTGGCTCAAGCTTCAAGAGAAACCTATTCACCCTTTATCAATTACATTCTTTATTTTTTGGCAGAAATTGCTATTGCTGCTTGTGATCTTGCAGAAGTTTTAGGAATGGCAATCGGGATCAATTTATTGTTTGATATTCCGCTGATTGATGCGGTTTTAATTACTGTTTTAGATACTTTTTTATTGCTTTTCCTTATCAATAAAGGCATCCGAAAAATGGAAGCTTTTATTATTGTATTGGTCGCCATCATTGGAATTTCCTTTATTTTCGAAATGATTTTTGCCCAACCTGAAATGGGGAAAGTAGTGCAAGGACTAATCCCATCGATGCCCAATTCGGCGGCACTTTATATCGCCATCGGAATTATTGGAGCCACGGTTATGCCACACAATTTATACTTACATTCGTCTCTGGTGCAAACCCGAAAATTCGATCGAAGTGTTGCCGGAATCAAGCAAGCATTGAAATACAATTTAATCGATAGTACGATTGCCTTGAACTTGGCCTTTTTTGTAAACGCTGCCATATTGATTTTGGCGGCAGCCACATTCTACAAAAACGGAATGTTCGAAGTGGCCGAAATTCAGGATGCGCATCAGTTTTTGGCACCAATTCTAGGCACGAAATGGGCTCCAGTCTTGTTTGCTGTGGCTTTGATTGCTGCAGGACAAAGTTCTACAATAACAGGAACTTTAGCTGGACAAATCGTTATGGAAGGCTATCTCAATCTAAGAATCCAACCTTGGGTTCGAAGAATAATTACTCGTTTGATAGCGATTGTTCCTGCAGTAATTGTTATCTCTATTTTTGGCGAAAGCGTGACTGGAAAACTGCTGATTTTGAGTCAAGTAATTTTGAGTTTGCAATTGGGTTTTGCTATCATTCCGTTGATACATTTCGTGAGCGATAAATCTAAAATGAATGGGTTTCATATCAATAAATTGACTCAAATTGGTTCTTGGATTGTAGCTTCAATAATTGTTTCGCTGAATGTAAAATTAGTGTATAATGAAATTGTAGGTTGGCTAGAAACCTCAGAAAACCCGATTGTTTTATGGTTTACGGTAGTTCCATTGGCTTTTGGTTTCTTGATTCTGTTGTTGTATATTGTCTTCAAACCGTTTTTTGCTAAATCTAAGTTGGAATTTCAAAATCATTCTCCACACAATTTGGAAATTCAATTCTCCGAAATTGGCACTTATAACACCAAGAGAATTGCCGTTGCAGTAGATTTCTCTTCGGCGGATACCGTTGCTATAAATAGCGCTTTCGAACTAGGCGGAATGGAAGCCAAATATACTTTAATTCACGTGGTAGAAACTGTTGGAGCAATGGTTTATGGTAAAAATATCGAGGATCAAGAAACCTTAATTGATGCTAAATTGTTGGCCGAATACAAGGAAATGCTTTCGCAAAAAGGGTTCAAAGTAAAAACTAAATTAGGGTATGGTAAACCCAATAATGTAATCCCTGAAATTATTAATAAAGGAAAATTCGATGTTTTAGTTATGGGAACTCACGGTCACACTGGTTTCAAAGATTTGCTTTTTGGGACAACCGTAGACAAGTTGCGTCACAAAATTTCGATTCCTCTATTTATCGTAAAAATTTAAAAAGGAGTAATAGTATTCAATTATATCCTAAATCAAATAACCAAATTCGTATAGCCAAATGACTTTTTCAGAAGAAAATTATTTAAAAGCAATTTTTCACCTCACCACTGTTGCTGATGCCGAAATAAGCACGAATGCGATTGCCGAAATGATGGAAACCAAAGCCTCTTCGGTGACTGATATGTTGAAGAAATTGGCCGAAAAAGATTTGGTGAATTACAAAAAATACCAAGGTGTTTCTCTGACGGACAAAGGTCGACTTTCTGCCAAAATGATTGTGAGAAAACACCGTCTATGGGAAGTCTTTTTAGTAGATAAATTAAATTTTGCTTGGGATGAGGTACACGATATCGCCGAACAATTAGAGCACATCAAATCTGAACAACTTATAAATAAATTGGATGATTTTCTGGGCAATCCCACCGAAGACCCTCACGGAGATCCTATTCCGAATGCTAACGGGCAAATTGTTGCCATTGAAAAACAGTTACTTTCTGAATTAGGAGAAAATCAGATAGGAATTTGTGTTGGTGTAAAAGATTCTTCGGCAGAATTTTTGAAATATTTAGACAAGCAAGAAATTGCCTTGGGTTCAAAAATTGAAATTATCTTTAAAGAAAGCTTCGATTTATCTACAAAAATAAAGGTCAATGGGAAAGAATTAACCATTTCGAATAAGATAGCCAATAATCTTTTTGTGAAAGTGGGTTACTGACAATTGCAATCTTCTCCGCAGTTTTTATCTGTTTTTTTCTTTTTGAAAAAGAATTTTTTGAACAAAAATGCGATAGCAATTCCCAGTGTTATATAGGTTAAAATTTCTTGAATCATTATGATTATTTTAATAATTGATAAGCAATCAAAGCTACGATATAGGCAAAGCTGCTCATAAAAACCAATTGTCCCAAAGGCCATTTCCAGCTGTTGGTTTCTTTTTTTGTAACGGCTAAAGTACTGATGCATTGCATTGCAAAAGCATAAAAAAGCAATAACGAAGTGCCTGAAGCAAAATTAAAAATTTTATCACCCGTTTCGTGATTAGCTTCTTCTTTCATTTTGTTTTTGATGGTATTGTCATTATCGCTGCCGCCTACGCTATAAATAGTGGCCAATGTTCCCACAAAAACCTCTCTTGCTGCAAAAGAACTGATAATAGCAACACCTATTTTCCAATCATAACCCAAAGGTAAAATGGCGGGTTCGATCGTTTTTCCCATTAGTCCAATATAAGAATTTTCTAATTTATAAGCAGCAACTTTGTTTTCTAATTCTACAGACGAAAGGGTTAGATTTGCTTTTTCGGAATGGATAATCGTTTCGGCATCTCTGAATTTTTTGGTTGGCCCATTGGAAGCTAAAAACCACAAAATCACTGAAATGGCAAGGATTATTTTTCCAGCACCAAAAACAAAAGCTTTGGTCTTTTCGATAACGGTGATTATCACATTTTTGAACATCGGTAACTTGTAATTGGGCATTTCGACCACAAAGAAAGTCTTGCAATTGAGCTCTAGTACTTTGTTCAGAATGTAAGCCGCAAGAATAGCCGTCGAAAACCCAAGCAGGTACAACAACATTAGTGTTAATCCTTGTAAATTTAGTACGCCTAAGAAGTATTCATCGGGAATTACCAATCCAATAATGATAGCATAAACTGGTAATCGCGCCGAACAAGTGGTAAACGGAGTGACCAAAATAGTGATTAATCGCTCTTTCCAATTTTCGATATTTCGGGTGGCCATAATCGCTGGAATCGCACAAGCTGTTCCTGAAATTAGAGGAACTACGCTTTTGCCCGAAAGTCCGAATCTGCGCATTATTTTGTCCATTAAAAAAACCACACGACTCATATAACCGCTTTCTTCCAAAATTGAAATGAACAAGAATAAAAAAGTAATTTGTGGTATAAACATCAAAATTCCACCAATTCCGGGGATAATTCCTTGTGCAATCAAATTGGTAAAAGCGCCTGGAGGTAAATTTTCGCTTGCCATTGTGCTTAATCTGGCAAAAGTTAGGTCAATAAAGTCCATAGGGATTTTGGACCATTCGAATATAGATTGAAAAATTCCAAATAGAACGACAAAGAAAATCAAATAACCCCAAACTTTATGGGTTAGCACTCGGTCGAGCTTACTCCTGAAATCAGTAGCAGCTGTGGAATCTACTTTGTGGCCAATTTTTAAGGTGTTATTTATAAATTGGTAGCGCTTGATGGTTTCTTTTTGTTGCAGTTTTTTAAGCTCTGAATTGGTTTTTGTAAACGATTGTTTTTCAAGAGTTTTTCTGTTTAAATCCACAAAATTTACATCTTGAGTTATTACTAACCAAAGTTTATACAAAGATTGACTCGGAAACGTTTTTCTAAGCGAATTGAAATAGTCGTCATCAATAGAAGACGCATTCAAACAAGGTTCAGTCGAAATGGTTTTGTATGTGGTGATTAATGCTTTTAATGCATCAATCCCAATATTTTTTCGGGAACTTACTAGTGCTATTTTAGTTTTTAGCTGTTCCTCTAGAAAAGGAATGTCCAATGAGATTCCTTTGAGTTCCATTCTGTCAATCATATTAATGACTAAAATAGTTGGAATTTCCAGGTCTTTTATTTGGGTAAATAGCAGTAAATTACGTTTCAAATTCTCCACTTCTGAAACCACAACAATCACATCGGGAAAGAGCTTGTCTTTTTTGTTGAGTAAAAGTTCAATGACCACACTTTCGTCGGCTGAACTCGCATTCAAACTATAGGTTCCAGGCAAATCGATTACATTGGCATTAATATTATGGGGTAATTTGCAAAAACCAACTTTCTTTTCGACTGTAATTCCTGGATAATTTCCCACTTGTTGGTTCAAACCCGTAAGCTGGTTGAAAACCGAAGTTTTTCCGGTATTCGGATTTCCAATTAAGGCGACATTGATATTTTGCTTGCTCATTTTGTGTTATTATTTAATGATATCCACTTCAATTTCACGAGCAGTTTCAATGCGGATGGCGAGGTGCGAACCATTTATATCTAAATACAAAGGATCTCCAAAAGGAGCAATTTGGATTAATTGGACAGTATTGCCAGGCAAACACCCCATTTCAAGTAATTTTAATGGAATAATATCGGCATCAAAATCTTTGATGATGGCTTTCTCTCCTTTTTTTAGGTTGGCAATCGTAGTTTTCAAATTCTTATTTAGATTGAATATAGATTGCAAAAGTACAGCAAAAATTAGAATATATAATGACAAATATCAGGTTTGCTATTGCTCGTCTTCTAAAAGCCAATTTAGGTCTGCAATCAATCGCTGAATTTCTTCTTTTTTGGTTCCGTCATAAAAACCTCTAACTCGTTTTTTGGAATCAACTAGAACAAAGTTTTCGGTGTGAACCATATCGTATTGTTCTTCTGGTTTTCCTTGTTTTACAGCCAAATAGGATTTTCTTGCCATCGTATATATCGCTTTTTTGTCGCCTGTAACTAAGTTCCATTTGTCGGCATCCACCCCATTAATTTTCGCATATTCCCTCAAAACCGAAACATTGTCTATGTCGGGCATAACGGTAAAGGATAGTAATTTTACTTTTGGATTATCTAAAAATGCTTTTTGCACATCGACCAGATTGGTTGTCATTTTTGGGCAAATGGATTTGCAGGTGGTAAAGAAAAAATCGGCTACATAAATCTTGCCTTCATAATCTTTTTGAGTGATGGTTTTTCCGTTTTGATTGGTAAACGAAAAATCAGCAATTGTATGGTATTTGCTGATGTATTGCATCGTAGAATCCACCAATTCTGGATTTACATCCGATGGATTAAAAATTGGTAGGGATTTCTTAGGCTTTAAAGCGGTATAAAACAGTGAAATGGTAATAATGGAAAAGACCAATAAACCAGCAAAGAATTTCCGATAGCGATAAAAAAAAGATTTCATGAAAATAATTTGAGCAAAAATACCGAAAAGGTCTAGCTTTTAAAACGCGAAACTATTTTTTTAACAAACGTTTAGAGAATTGTTTGAATTTAATGAATAGATTTGTGATAAGAACTTAAACACATAAAATATGAATTTCCACTTTAAAAAACATTTCCAAATTGTGATTCCTGTAATCATAGGATTCACAGCAATGAATGCACAAAACTCAAAGGCAAAACTAGAGCCCGGGGTCAACACCTCTTATATGGATAAAAAGACACGACCTAATGACAACTTTTTTAGATTTGTAAACGGAGCTTGGCTTGATAAAACCGAAATTCCTGCAGATAAAACCACTTGGGGAAGTTTTAATGAATTGCGAGAAAAAACAGATAAAGATGCTTTAGCAATTTTGGAAGAAGCCTCAAAAAATCCAAAATACAAATCGGATACAGATCAGGGCAAAGCCATAAATTTGTACAAAACAATAATGGATACTGTTGGTCGAAACAAGAAGGGGATATCGCCTTTGAAACCGTATTTAGCCAAAATTAATGCTGTGAAAAACACTGCCGATTTACAAGCATTAATGATCGAAATGGATCCCATCGGAGGCATTGGTTTTTTCGGAATTGGTATTGGAGCTGATGCCAAAAACAGTAATAGAAATGTTATAAATCTTGGGCCTGGAAGTGTAGGCTTACCGGATCGTGATTATTATGTTGCAGATGATAAGGATTCTAAAGAAAAGAGAGAAAAATATGTTTTGCATGTGGCCAAAATGCTTCAATTATTAGGTGAAAAACCAGCTCAAGCAAAATCAGATGCTGATAAAATTTTAGCTTTAGAAATTGCGATGTCCAAACCAAGATTTGACAGAGTGGAGAGAAGAGATCGAAGAAAGTCATACAATCCGATGGCGATTGCAGATTTGCAAAAACTGACTCCAACTATTGATTGGAAAAATTATATAAAACAAATTGGTCTGACAAAAGCGGATTCATTGATTGTTTCCCAGCCCAAATATATGACTGCTTTAGAAACTATTTTCAAAGAAAATAAAGTTGAAGATTGGAAAGCCTATATGCGTTGGACTTTGCTCAATAGATCATCATCCAGATTATCGACTTCAATTGAAACGGCCAGTTGGGAATTTTATGGAAAAACATTAACAGGGGCTGTTCAACAAAGACCGCTTAAAGAGACCGCCTTACAAGTGATTAATGGCGCTACTGGTGAAGCGCTTGGGAAATTATATGTAGAGAAAAAGTTTCCGCCAGAAGCTAAAGTGAAAGCCGAGAAAATGATCAAGAATGTTATCCTTGCTTTTGAAAACCGTATCAATAATTTGCCTTGGATGTCTGCTGAAACTAGAGTAAGTGCCATTGCGAAATTACATAAATCACAAATAAAAATTGGATATCCTGATAAGTGGAAAGATTTTTCTGCATTGACGTTAAAAAGTCCAGAAGAAGGAGGAACTTATTTCGAAAATTCATTAAATATATCTCGTTGGAGGAATAAACAAGATATCGACAAATTGTATAAACCAGTGGATAAAACCGAATGGGGAATGTCGCCGCAAACTGTAAATGCATATTACAATCCTTCCTATAATGAAATTGTTTTCCCGGCAGCTATTTTGCAACCACCTTTTTATAATTACCAAGCAGATGAAGCTGTAAATTATGGTGGAATTGGAGCTGTTATTGGTCACGAAATCTCTCACGGTTTTGATGATTCTGGATCGCGTTATGATGCAGACGGAAACCTAAAAGATTGGTGGACACCAGAAGATCAGAAACAATTTGCTGCTTTGACAGGAGCATTAGCAGATCAGTACAGTGCTTTGCAGCCTTTGCCAGGGACTTTCGTTGACGGAAAATTTACTTTAGGCGAAAACATTGGTGATTTGGGCGGAGTAAATGCCGCTTATGATGGTTTGCAAATCTATTTAAAGGAAAATGGTAATCCAGGATTGATTGATGGCTATACTCCTGAACAACGCTTCTTTATTTCTTGGTCGACTGTTTGGAGAACTAAAATGCGTGACGAGGCTATAAAAAATTTAGTAAAAACCGATCCGCATTCGCCAGGAATGTATCGTGGCTATGTTCCATTACAAAATGTGGATGCTTTTTATCAAGCCTTTAATATCAAGGAGGGTGACGGTATGTATATTGCTCCAGAGAAACGAGTGAAAATCTGGTAAATCACAGTAGAATAAAAAAATCCCAAGTGTGAGCTTGGGATTTTTTTTGGAACTATTGCATCAAATATTCTTGCATAAATCGGATAACGGCTAATCGTTGATAATCGACATTGGCTTTTTTTCTAAAACCATGACCTTCATCTTTAGCCTCCAGATACCAAACCACATTTCCATTGGCTTTTAGTTTGTCACGCATTTGCGTAGCTTCGGTAACCGGAACACGTGGATCGTTTGTGCCTTGAATAATAAACAATGGTTTTTTGATTTTGTCAATATTGTTCAATGGAGCCATTTTTTCGAAAAAAGCCGCCATTTCTGGAATTCTTTCATCGCCATATTCCACGCGTCTTAAATCTCTACGATATTCTTCGGTGTTTTTTAGAAAAGTGTTAAAGTTGGAGATTCCAACAATATCTACAGAGCATTTGATTTTATCAGCATAATGATAGGCTGTTGCCAAAGTCATATATCCGCCATAACTTCCGCCCATGATCATAATTTTATCTTTGTCTAATTCGGGTTGTTGGGCAATCCAATCTAATAATGCACCAATATCCTTGACAGAATCTTCTCTTAAAAAACCATTGTCTTTGGCAATAAATGTTTTTCCGAAACCAGACGAACCCCGAACATTGGGAAATATCAAGGCAACACCCATTTCATTAGTATAATAATTTCCAGAACCCAAGAAAGAAGCCATTGATTGTCCTTCTGGTCCACCGTGAATGTTGATTAAAACAGGTCTTTTTCCTGTGAATTTTGCCGGTGCAGGATAATAAAAACCGGATATTTTTAGATTGTCAAAACTTTTCCATTCGATGAATTTCGGAAGAGCCATATCCGATTGTTGCATTTCACCCAATTCGCTTTCAGTCCATCGTTCAATTACTCCCGTTTTAATAGTTAATTTATAAACATCTGACGCGGTTTGCGCAGTTGATTGTGTGAAGAAAATGCTCTGATTGTCCTTGGTAAAACTAGCACCACCAATGAGTCCGATAGGAATATTTTTGACCGCAGAATAGGATTTGTCGCTGGTATTCATCAAATACATTTTGTTTACACCACCTTCATTGGTTATAAAAACAAACGATTTTTTATCTTCGGATAAATTGCCATTTTCAACATTCCAAGGAATTTTCGAAGTGTGATAGCTTACTTTTTTTGTGATTAAATTCATAGTTGCAAGTCTTCCGAATTCATTGTCCTTATCGGTAACCAGCCAGATTTCATCCTTTTTATCCGAAAACAAAGCGCCCGCTTGAATAATTCCAGTTGCTTTTCTATCTGTAACTTCGGATAATTTTCCAGATTCGGTGTCTAAAAGCCAAATATGCGATTCGTTGGCCGAAATATACTCGCTAATTAATAGTTTTTTGCCATCATCTGAAATGTCCGATATTCCCCATCCACCACCTTTTACTTCAAGAACTAGTTTGCTGGTTTTTGGGTCGTTTGGATTCATATAATAAATATCGCGATCACCACCATTTCTTTTAGTTGAAGAATAGTAGAATCCTAGACCGTCTTTTCGCCAAGTGATTCCGCCGTTTTGAGAGCGACCACCATCGGTCAATAAAGTAGATTGAAGAGTCTTCAGATCTAGCTTGTACAATTGACCAAATTCATTTCCACCAACATCTTTAGAATATACTAAATAGTCACCTTTAAGTGGCTCATAGGAAGCGCCACTTACAGGCTCATCAAAAAAAGTGATTTGAGTTCGCGCACCCATAGGTTGGGTGATACGGTGCAATTGTGCAGTCGAACTAAACCGAGTACTGATGATAATTTCGTTTTTTGTTGGATGAACTTCAGTTAAACTAGCCCCGCGAGCTTCAGAGTATTTTTTTATCTGAACGGCGAGATCTTTCGGAATTTCAGCAATGTTTTGAGTGATTAGGTTTTCATTTGGGACAACACTGTTTTTTTTGTCTTGAGCATAAATCGCTAAGAACGAAAAAAGAACCGGAAACAATACAATTTTTTTTACTGTCATAATTTTGAATTTAAGGGTTAAAAAGAGATGCAATTGTCTAATGTGAAGAGATCCTATATGGAACATTCAGTAAATGTAATTATTTTTTTTCAAACATGAATTTGGCCTGTCGAAATAACAGTATTGGGGATAATAGTAGGAGTTGAGCTTCAAATAACTGCTTTTTTGTGATGGAATTCATAAGAATGTGGCCAAAAAAAGAAGGTTTATTGAGGAGGTTTTATAGTTTTTGTCAGTTTAATGTTTAAAAAACTAGTGTAAATTGTTTGAATTTTTTGTTTTTTTTGATATTTGTGTATGTCTTTTAACTATTTTTAACTTTTGTAATGAATATTCAATTTTCATAATTGGCTCGAAGACAAGCGAAGTTTTTTTTATGAGTAAAAAGGCGCAACTTATTTGAAGAACCACAAGAATACCCATTGTAGTCACTAGCAATATTATTTATAATGAATTGATTATGAGCTATAAATGAGTTGTATTTAAAAAATATTATTAATAGATTTGGAACAGTATAGAACCCGTTGCACTTATAAATAAATACTATGAAGACAAAAATACTACTATTCGCTTTGCTGTTTACTGGAGTGTTAAGTTATGCCCAACAAGACGCACAATTTACACAGTATATGTACAACACCATCAATATCAATCCGGCATATGCAGGGTCGAGAGGAGCCTTAAGT
>CAUPRL010000020.1:0-50944 GCA_963513695.1 uncultured Flavobacterium sp. | reverse complement strand
TTTTGAAAGGAAAGAGAAGAAAATTTCCCTTTCCCTTCGCAAGACCTAGTTGTTTTTCCTTAAGACAAAGTTATTAAACTATTCGCAGAAAATAATTGGAAAATTTATGAATTATTATTTGCTAAAGACATAGTAATCTGGTAGTAGTGCTGTTACATATTCAGTCCAAAATATATTCCGCTAACTATTGTCACGAGCAAACCTGAGTATAAATAACTTTTGGCTTTTGATTTTTCTGTTAAATTTCTGTATTTAAAAATTCCAAAAAGCAATGGCAATAAAAATAGGATTACAAACGTCACATTTTCAGTCAACATAGCTTTGTCAGAACTTGCTCCAGCTCCTGAACCAAAATGAAGAAAGAAAAATAAAATAAGTCCAAAAAATCCACCAACCACACAAAGCGATTCAATAATAACTAAAATAAAAAATAATCTTAAGTTCATAATACTAGATTCTTGAGTCTGCGTGGGCATTACTGCTAACCGTTCCGCGGTTAAAAATTACTGGTAACACCAGACTGAGAAAAAACAGTCACAATCCGAGCGATAGCGAACTGACGAAGTAATCCTATCAACAAATATACAAAAGTATTTGTAAGAAAAATAAAGTTTTTGTAAATTTAGTGATGCAACATTCCCGATAGCTATCGGGGTTGCAGTCGCAACGAACCCCTAGCTGTTATGAGCCGTTTTTATTTTAGTTGTTCGATGACTTTTTTCTCAAATGATTTAGATAATATTTCTTCGTCATCATTCCAATGTGTTAGAGTTTTTTCATCTTTTGGGCAATTATGATGAAAACCTATAACTTTGATTTTTGATTTCATATTATTGCCACTTATTACAATTTTTGCGTCATAACCTTCAAAACAGAAATCTTCTAAAACAAACAGATCCATTGTGTCTTTTATGAATTTGTTTAAAGGTGTTTTTTTTGCGTCGATTGTGTCTCCATTAAATTTGTGGATTTTGTATTTTTCAGTCGAGTCCAAAATGTAATCGTCTTTTCTTTTTTCAAATTCATTCTCAATTGTTTTTAAGTAGTAAATTTTTGTTTTTAGAGTATCAATAGAATAGTCAAAAGAATATGTCTTTTTGTATTCGATTTCTGAATCATAACTGGTAGCCATAAAGGAAAATGCAGCTAAAACAACAATGAAGGTTGGGTTTATAGTTATAAAATTTTTGTTGTTTTTTTGTTGATATATGTATGAAAATGGTAAAATTAATAATGCCAATAAATCAGTCAAATCTACAACTCTATTCAGATTAATGATTGAATATTGATTAATAATATGAAGTAAAGGTTCGCTGTAAATCGATTTCCAATAAATGAATAAAATTGCTGTTATAAAATATATTTTGTCTTTTAATTTTGGAAACAAAATTGTCCAAAATAAAGGGAAAACAAACAATCCTGCAAAGTCAGACAATTTTCCAGTCAGCCAATTTCCATAATAATTTTTAAAGAAAAAGTCATTAAGAAGTAAAATGGTTAAGGCTAAAATAAATCCAGTTGATGCAAATTCTCTTTGTTTCATTTGATTGTGTTCGAAATAGATGTGTGGTCTAAAATGGTAAATAACGTCAGACTTTGAAAAAACATTCACAATCCGAGCGATCGGGTGTTAACTGCTGGCTTTATTGTCGATTGATTGATTTTCCACTAATTTGTCTAAAACAAGTTTAAATAAATCTAAAAGGGAACTTAGAGTTTCAATCGATTTAATCTCGCCTTTTACGAAATAAGACACTTCAAGTTCTTGGGTTTCTTTTTCCCATATTCCTTTATAATTAGAAATTTCAAAATTCACTTCTTTTTGGATTTCCAACAACTGTCTTATTCGAGGATTTAGTAGAAGCTTTTTCAATTTAAAACCATTATTCGCTTTCAGGATGAATCTTTTATCAAATTCCTTTATCCCAATTTCAATATCCTGCGCTCCAAAAATCTTTTCGATTGATCTAATTATTCCATTATTGTAAATTTCAAATCTAAAATCGTCAACAGAAACTATTGGGACAAAAATTCTAGTAAATCTTTCATTGAATTTTCCAGAATATAAATCATAGTAATCAAAAACAATTTTCCAGTTCTTATACGAAATTATTGTTCCATCCAACATCCCGTATTGACCTTCAAAAAAAGTTCCACCAGTTTGTTCGGAAAAGCTTTTCCAAATATTTTCTTTGCTTCCAAATATGTTTATCATTGTATTGGTATTATTGTTGTGTGGTTTACGCTAGCACCTAACATAGAGAAAAAATGCAATTTCAAAATTATGTTTCTTTTCATCTTCTATTCTTCTAAAATAGTCACTAACATACCGGCCGCTTGGCGAAGGGAAAAAAGGCCTTGACGTTGTCAAAATCTGGTTGCAGCCGCAACGAACCCCTAGCTATTAGTGGCAGATTTTTGCGACAACAAAATCAACTATCATTTTAAAGTTATCTTTTCCAACTTCCACTTCTCCTAAAACTAAAGGTTCATTTTCTTTAGTAAACATAAACAGATTATTTTCTTTTACTAATTGGGCTACAAAATCTTCCCAATTCAGTTTCCTTTGGTTTCCTTCACTTTCCATTATCAAGCACGCATCAGTAAATTCCCAAAACACTAAATCTTGATTTTTTGAATTTTCAATTTCTAGCGTCTTTTCTGTTTCTAGCTTTCTATAAAGAGATTTGATTTTAAAATAGTAATAGAAATATGGAATAAGAATGCCTAAACTGAAAATCAAAATTGCAAAGCCAAAAAAGCTTGGACGTTCAAAGATTAGAAAAGTGCCAACTACTAATAGAATGAATCCAAAATAATGTGCGTTTTTGTAATATTCTGTTTTTCGTTTCCACGCCAAATCGAACAACAAATCCATTTGTTTATTGTAAATGCTGACGTCAAATTTAAGTTGAAACTTCATTTCTATTTCGGTGTTGAAAATTTGCCACTAACGTTTTGTCACCTTGAGATGGCTGGAAGTTCGTAACCGCTCAATTTTTCGCTTAACGAAAACTTGATGCGAAACGGTAATTCCACTAAATTCCACAATAGACACAGACAGCTGTTATAGGCTGTGCTTTTATTTCTATTCAAAGTAACCATTTATTTCATTCCCTAATATTGATCCTCCATTTAGCAAAACTGTAATTATTCCAGCTAATACCATAAGAATCACAGGAGCGAATGTGACTATAAAAAAAAGCAAAGCCTTGTTTACACTTCTTTTCTTATATTTTTCCGACAATTTTTGAATGTAGTTATTTTTTATGTAACCGATATAAACAAAATATATAATTGCTGTTAACAACCCAAATACCATAATCAATATCGTTGACTTCTCGTAATGAATTTCGTTGTTAAATATTTGGTGGTCAATATATGTTTTAGTTGGCAACAAAATAAGGAATGCTAGAAAGAAATAAAAAACACTAATATACATTGTTATACTAAATCTAGCTGGATAATTCCATTTTAGATATCTTTCAAAAAGTTTAGCGAAAATTAAATTCATTATGTTTTAAATGAGGTTATTAGCATTGCCTATAACGTCAGACTGTGAAAAAAACATTCACACCCGAGCGATAGCGAACTGACGAAGTAATCCTATCAACAAATATACAAAAGCGTTTGTAAGAAAAATAAAGTTTTTGTAAAATTAGTGATGCAACATTCCCGATAGCTATCGGGCAAATGAGAGCGAGAAGGGTGTTACCGGTATTTTATGGTTTAAACTTTTCGTGTTTTGGATAGCCGTGATAATAATTAACTTCAATTATAAATGCTTCGGCACGTTCACTTCTTTTAAATTTTTCAAGATTGAGAGAATCCAAAATTCTATTTCCACGCTGTAAAATTAAATTGTCCAAGGACGAAAATTTTAGGTAAAGCTTTTTATCATAAACGTTCGACAACTTTTCCTTAGAAACAGTATAAATCATTTGCTTAGAACGTTCTGTAGTTCTCACAATTTTATCTGGATAAAACTTGTAATAACTTCGATATCCTAAACTGTCAACCGCTGCGTATATTCTCGCGATATCTTTATTATACTTGCTAATCTTTTCAGAGTAAAATTTGACTTTTCCATACTGCGTGTCCATCTTAGTCAAAAGTAGTTTATTGCTCGAACAGCTAGTAAATAGAAGAGTTCCTAAAACTATAAAATATAGTTGAAGTTTTTCCATATTGTGAGGTTAAAAATTACTGGTAACACCAGACTGAGAAAAAACAGTCACAATCCGAGCGGTCGGGTTTTCAGCACTAAAGGTAGTTCGGAGAACTGAACTTTCGGTTACCACAAAACTGTCTAGCGGAGAAGAAACCCCGCCTATTGCCAATGTGCTGTTATTTGCTGTGCTTCTCATTTCCATTGGTCAACTTGTTAGCTAAATTGTTTTCTCGCTTCTTTTTCTATCCACTCTTTCATACTGTCCCATTCGGAAAGAGTCATTTGATTTAGTCGCGGAATAATGTTTTTAATGTCCGAAATTAAGTTTGGCAAGTTTTGCTCATACTGATTTTCAGTCCGACTGTCGAACGAAGCAGTTTGTTTAATTTTAAAATACTCAAAGGCCCAATGCAAACTAAAGCTATCGTTGTCATAAATGCTTTCGTCATATTTGTCTGCTAGGTTAATGGTCACTCCAAATCCGTGTCCAAGTCTGTCGTAAATTTTTAAGCAAAACTTGTCATTATACAAATTATCGAGAGCCCCCTTGTCCGTCCTGATTTTGGCTTGTCTATATTTGAAATTGTTGTCGTGAAGCCAATTCAACAAGTCAGAATTAATATGGTCTTGAACAGTTTTCATTTGTCAAATTGGTTTGTCAGCATTGCACACAACGTCAGACTGTGAAAAAACAGTCACAATCTATCAACAAATATACAAAAGTATTTGTAAGAAAAATAAAGTTTTTGTAAAATTAGTGATGCAACACTCCCGACGTTTCGGGATTGCAAATCCGCTATCCGCACTAGGATGTTTATTACATATCCGAGTGATTGGGTTAATCTTCGATAGCTTGTTCAATAGCTTCGGGTTCAAATAGTCCTTTTTTCATTTTATATCGCACCCAAAAGAAAGCAAATACCGCTGTGACTCCAATAAATATAGCTACGTTGGTAAATACATTAAATCGCAATTCGGGACTTGGTGAATTATTGATAAACGCATAAGTCATTCCTAATATTCCAATAATTTGCAAGAAAGGGAACCAGGGAGATATGTATGAACGTGGGTAGTTGGGATATTTCTTGCGCAATACCATTAAATCGATGTGGGTAATAATGTAAGCAAGTAAATAACAACTTGCTCCCGAAATAACGAGCATCAATAAACCATCTGTACTTTTTTTGAAAAGTAGAATAGCAATTGTTATTATAGTTGCGACAACTAATATGCCAATCCAGGGAGTTCTCCATTTTGAATGCAATCTCATAAAAATGGGCGGCAACTGTTTGTGATGTGCCATACCGTATAATAATCGTGGTGTTGTTGCAAATCCAGTGCTGATAAAACCACATGTTGTGGTGATTGACAAAATGAGAATAACTATTTTACCTGCATTTCCAAAAATCGCTTTTCCTAAAACTAAATGTGGAATATCTGTGCTGGTGAGCTGTTCTGCAGGTACAAGTTTCATTGCTACAAAGGCTACCAAACTGTACGCAAACAACAAAACGATGCAGGCGGTGAACATTGCTTTTGGAATATGTCTCACTGGGTTTTTAGCTTCTTCAATAAAGTCGCACACCATTTCAAATGCGATAAAGGGCCAAAGTGCTGCCAGTACTAAAGTAAATACAGAAGCATTAGGATGGATAAAATCTTGTATTATCTGAGCAGGTGGAGTTCCTTGATTATTGAATGTTCCTATTCCGGCAAATCCGATGACTACCAGCGTCACTAACATTGTGAATGAAATGATACTTTGTACAGAGGCAAACAAATCAATACCGAAAATATTGAGAAGTGTAAATGTCCAAACTACTACAAGAGCCACGGTTGTAAAAGAGCTTGCGGTTATTGTATCGAGAACATTATGCAGCAAAAGCAATTCGGCTAATGTTCCAAATACTGTTGGTGCGACGTAAGCCGAAAGGGATGCAATAATTGCCGGAAAATGTCCAACAGAAACGGCGGTGTAAGTACTGATACTTCCTGCTTTTGGCATCATCAAGGCCAACTCAGAATAAGTTGATATGTAACATAAAGCTATGATAAAAGCAATTAGAATGGCAATGAAAAAAGTTCCACCCCCTAAACCTGCACCTTGCAATATTGAAACAACAGATGTTTGCGAAACTACTATTCCAATCGTTATTATGAATAATGAAGTAAGACCTAATACTTTCTTGAGACCTTTTGTTAGGCTATTTTTTTCATTCATCAATTACATTTGTTTTTGCAAAAGTAGTAAAAGGTGTCGAATAATAGGGTTTATAAACGATTTGCCGTTTCCTTCGGTTGCGAACTTCGTTACCGTTTATTTGCTGTTAAAGATAAAATTTCTTGCGAAACGTAAACGTGAATTTACTTCAAAATTCGCAATTGCTTGAAATGGCTGTTAGTGGTTGGCTAATATCCATTAAATCTTCTTACCAATTTTATTTCAGTATAATCTTCTGCTTCTGATACTTCTATTACTATAAAAGATTCTACAATCATTTTGTCATATCTCAAAATATCTATCATAGTTTCATTTTCAACAGTATAAATTGCAATTGTATAATAGTCTTTCGGATTTCGAGTAACTTTTCTTGTTGGCGGTTCTTTACAATTCGAACCTTGACCAAAGACGAAAGCATTTTTGCGATAAAATGTCCAATCAACTACTTCACACAAACTTTTGTGTTTCGTTCCTTCTTTGTACATAAATGCATTTAAAGTGTCTTTTTTGAAGTATAAACTATCAATATTATTAAATTCCCAAGACTTATTTGATGGCAAACTTAACTTTTCGTTTTTCATTTCCACAACACTGTTTTTAACTATTTTCTGAATTGTGGATTTTGTCGGTTTGATTTGGGCAAACAAACAAATTGGAAATAAAAAAACTATGTAAATTAATTTGTAATTATTCATTTGATTTTCTTTTGCAGAGTAGTTTCCGTTGCAGGTGACGATAGCTTGCCACTAACGTCAGACTGTGAAAAAACAGTCACACCCGAGCTATACAAAACCATTTTCAAATTAAGCCTAATACCCAAATTGCTTGTAGCGTGTGTTGGCAGTAGTATTTTCTATTTACTTGAAATGTTTAGTTTCAATAATTTTCGAATTTTCCCCATAATAAACAATACTGTCAAGGTGATATTTATCATTTGCAGGAATAGGATATTCTTCTGAAGTTTTATCGACGCTTGATGAATATTCTTTTCGGTTTTCGTATGTGATTTCTTTTATGCGACGATTGTTTTTATTGTATTCCCAAGTTCCTCTAACTTGCTCTTTGGAAGTTGCCGAAAGAAAAAATATAAAAGGAAAAGGTGTACAAAATATAAGAATTAATATATTCCAATTTTTCATTTTTATTTTGTCTTTCCAAATTATGATTCCCGTTACGATTGTCAAAATAGCCCAAATGATTACAATCATAAATAAATAACCTAAAGAAGCGCTTTCATCACTTTTAGACAGAGTCCACATAAAAATTGTAGATAAAGAATAAATTACAGAAATACTTAAAAGTTTTAAATTTGGATTTTCATTTCTCATTTTTTTATTCAATATCAATTGCTATCCTCGTTTTCCACCAAAATCCCTCTTGATTATTTTCAAGGATATTTTTTATTGTTTTTTTCGATTTATAGACAGTTTTTAAGTCATTATTCTCAATTTCTAAGCTAGTTATGGAATTGCATAATTGGTCTATTTCGTTGTCATCCCAAACTCCAATTCCAAAATATAAATTTGAAGTATCCTTTGGCTTTAAATTAAACACAATTGAATCTCCAGTTATTGATTCGCTTAAACGATAGTTTTTAAATTTCGGGTTTAATTTGAATTTAACCTTAGCTACTGAATTTGTATTATTCGTAAATACAATATCGTGTGCTGGGTCACAACTTACTAGAAATACAAGCAAAAAGGCTAATAGAAATTTTTTAATTATTGTTTTCATTTCTTATGTGATTTTCTAATATTACTTCAAAGCTATATGAGTATTTTCGGAAAGAAGCTAATTCTTTTTTTCTGGTTCGGTGTCAATATTACTGCCAACTTATATATAGGTCTGACAAAATCAGACCAATCACTCCAATACTGGGTGGATAGGTCTGATAGAGGACCAAAAATTAGTTGTATCAAATATATAAAAATAATCTTATAAGTTGATAAATTTATAAGTTTTGTATCAAAAAAAACGGCATTTAAAATAACTTTAAACGCCGTCTCGAATTTATATAAAATGATATTTTTCTTATCGAATCGCTTTCACAAACTCCCCAATACTTTCAACTCCATTCTCCGTCAAGTTTTTGATGAAAGCACTTCCAATAATCGCGCCTTTTGCAAATTGCGTGGCTTGATTAAAAGTTTCTTTGTTACTGATGCCAAAACCGATGATTTGAGGATTTTTCAGGTTCATATCGGCGATGCGTTTGAAGTATTCTTCTTGAACGCTTCCAAAACCGGATTGCGAACCGGTGACACTTGCCGAACTTACCATATAGATAAATCCGTCGGAAACGCTATCGATAAAACGAATGCGCTCGTCCGAGGTTTGTGGCGTAATCAGGAAGATGTTTTTGAGTCCGTATTTGTCGAAAGTGGTTTTGTATTCGTCAGCATACACATCGACCGGAAGGTCAGGAATGATTAAGCCATCGATACCAATTTCGGCACATTGCTGGCAGAAATTTTCAACGCCATATTGCAACATTGGATTGAAATATCCCATAATTACCAATGGAATCGAAACTGTTTTCCGGATGTCTTTGAGTTGGTCAAACAAAACTTGGGTAGTCATGCCGTTGTGCAAGGCTTGGGTCGAACTTTCTTGAATTGTTGGTCCATCGGCCAATGGATCGCTGAAGGGCAATCCGATTTCAATCATATCAACACCATTTTTTTCTAAATCCTGGATAATTTGTACTGTATCATTCAAATTAGGATATCCTGCTGAAAAATAGATGGAAAGTATTGTATTAGTTTCTTGTAATTTTTTATTTATTCTGTTCATTTTTATTTTTTCAGAACTGTGATGTCTTTTTTTTGATTAAAAATAATTAAAAGTGGGTCAGATTAGCTGCGCTATACGCCCAAGCTTTTTGGTTGGAGTGCAAATGTACTTCCACTCGTTTGTAATGCATTCCTTCGTATAAATCGGCCTGATGCAGGTCTATTTCTGATACTTCATAAACAATGCCATCAATGAAATCCTCACTATCTTGAGTTTCTACAATTACGGGATAATGCACAATACCAAATTCTTCTTCAATTTGAATTCTTTTCAAAACATATCCAATTAATTTTTCAGGGGTTCCGTTTAAAACCCTTCCAAAAAGGTTTTCTTGCACATCCTCATGTTGCAAAGTACCGTATGTGAATAATTTTATCATATTCTACTGTTTTTTAAAGTCAATTATAATTTGAAATAGTCTATATATGTATTCAAATCTTTGTCGCCACGTCCTGATAAATTGATAACGACTATGTCTGTAGGTTTGAATTTTTTATGTTCTAAAACGGCAAAAGCATGCGCACTTTCGATGGCAGGAATTATTCCCTCCAGTTTTGAAAGCTGCAAACCAAATTGCATGGCTTGATCGTCTGTAATCGAAATGAATTCTGCTCTGCCTGAAGCAAATAGATGGGCGTGCATCGGGCCAACTCCAGGGTAATCTAAACCTGCAGAAATCGAATAAGGTTCGGTAATTTGCCCGTCTGGAGATTGCATCAACAGGGTTTTACTACCGTGAATGACACCAATTTTTCCCAAAGCGGATGTGGCAGCACTTTCGCCAGAATCTACACCTAAACCAGCGGCTTCAACCGCTATAATGTTTACCTTGGTTTCATCTAAAAAATGATAAAAGGCTCCAGCCGCATTGCTTCCTCCACCCACGCAAGCAATCACATAATCGGGGTTTTCCCGACCTTCTTTTTCTAACAATTGCTCTTTGATTTCTTTAGAAATTACACTTTGAAAACGCGCCACCATATCAGGATACGGATGAGGTCCTACAACGGATCCGATGATATAATAGGTGTCGACCGGATTATTTATCCAGTCGCGAATGGCTTCATTAGTAGCATCTTTCAATGTTCTTGAACCCGAAAGTGCGGGACGAACTTCTGCCCCCAACATTTTCATTCTGGCTACATTTGGTGCTTGTCGTTTGATATCGATTTCACCCATATAAACAATGCATTGCAAGCCCATCAAAGCGCAAACTGTTGCTGTTGCAACGCCGTGTTGACCTGCTCCAGTTTCGGCAATAATTCTGGTTTTGCCCAAACGTTTTGCCAGTAAAATTTGTCCAATGGTATTGTTGACTTTATGAGCGCCGGTATGGCATAAATCCTCTCTTTTGAGGTAAATTTTAGTATTGTATTTATGGGATAAACGCTCCGCAAAATATAGTGGTGTCGGGCGACCTACATAGTCTTTTAGCAAAGCATCAAATTCTTTTTGAAATTCAGGTTCTGCAGTAACTTTTAAATATTGTTGGCGTAATTCCTCGACATTAGGGTATAACATTTCAGGTATGAATGCTCCACCAAAATCTCCGTAATAGCCTTTTTCGTTAACGTGATAACTCATTTATTTTTATGATTTAAGTTGCAAGTTTTCCTTGAAACTATGTAATAATTCTATGTTTTTTAGTCCGGGTTCGATTTCAAATTTACTGTTTATGTCAACGGCATAAATTGGTAAATTTGTTTTCAAAATCTCTTGTACAGCATTAATTTCATCCATTCCAATTCCTCCACTTAGGAAAAAAGGCTTGGTTGACGGATACTTTTCCAATACTTTCCAATCGAAAGTGGTTCCGTTTCCTCCTGGTAATTTTCCTTTAGTGTCAAAAAGGAAAAAATCGCACACGTTTTCAAATGGTTTTAGTTCTGCAAAGTCAAAGGTATCTAAAATTGGAAATACTTTTATGACATCTATCAGGTTTGGGATATTTTTTTTTAATTTTTTGCAAAATTCAGCTGATTCTTCTCCGTGAACCTGAATGGCTTGTAAATCGTATTTTTCGATTTTGCTTAGAATTTCTTCCAAAGTGGCATTGACAAAAACGCCAACTTTTTTGACCGATTTTGGCAATTCAGGAAGGATTCCATCAAAAAACCGCGCCGATTTCTCCCAAAATATAAATCCCATATAATCGGGTAGGAGCGCGCCTACTTGGACTATGTTTTCGGGATGTTTCATTCCGCAGATTTTAATCCCACGGCCCCCCAGCCCCCAATGGGGGAGTTGTTGGAGTGGAGTTAAGGGCTTGTTATTTTTGTTTTCTTGACTCTTCATAAAAAAATACTATTGCTTAGTCGTTGCTAGTTTCCCCTTTGGGGGTTAGGGGGCTGTTTAGTTGGCTGATAAATTCGGTTGCAGCTTGACCGGCATTGTCGGTTTTCATAAAGTTTTCTCCAATCAAAAATCCTTTGTAACCATAAGGTTTTAGTTCGTTGATGGCTTCGATGGAGGAAATACCGCTCTCGGAAACTTTCACGAAATCATTTGGAATTTGGTCTGCCAATTGTTTGCTGAAATCCAGACTCACTTCAAAAGTTTTTAGGTTTCTGTTGTTTACGCCAATCATATCCAAAGTTGGCATTATCGATTTTTCTAATTCTTCTGCATTATGCACTTCCAGCAAAACTTCTAATCCTAAGCTTTTGGCAAATTCGGACAAGGATTTGATTTCTTCTCTGGTTAAAACCGCTGCAATCAGTAAAATTAAATCGGCTCCATAGGCTTTGGCTTCGAGGATTTGGTATTCGTCTACGATGAATTCTTTTCGCAAAAGCGGAACGTTTACTGAGGCTCTTGCCAAAAGCAAATCGTCTAATGAACCGCCAAAATACTTGCCATCCGTTAAAACTGAAATTCCACAAGCTCCTGCATTTTCGTATCCTTTTACCACTTCTTCTACAGTGAAGTTGTAATTAATTTCAGCTTTGGAAGGAGAGCGGCGTTTGTGTTCGGCAATGATTCCGGAGTTGCTGTTTTTTAAATTTTGACTTAAAGAAATGATCTTTTTTCCAAAGAAAACCGAAGCTTCCAATTGCGAAATGGGAATGATGGATTTCTTGAGAATGACTTCTCTTCTTTTGTCGATTATGATTCTATCTAAAATATTCATTGTTATTGGCCCCCTAACCCCCGAAGGGGGAACTGTTGGACTTAATGGGTTCTGTATTAATTTCTATCTTAAACTCCCCCTTTGGCGGCTGGGAGGCTTATTTTTTTTAATTTATTCAAACTTGCTAATCCTTTTCCTGAAAGTAAACTTTCTTTTGCTAGTTCGAACCCTTCGAGTGGTGTACATTTTGTAACCGTTGCAATCGCCATTCCTGCATTGGCACAAACCACATTGTTTTGGGCTTCGGTTCCTTTTCCAGCAATGATATTGCTAAACATAGCTGCCGATTCTTCGATGGTTTTTCCGCCTTCGATTTCGCTTTGCAACAATTGACGAACTCCAAAATCTTCTGGTTTTATGATTCCTTCCATAGTTTTAGTTATGGTTTTTGTTGGGCAAGTCAGAGAGATTTCGTCGTAGCCCTCCAATGAATGTAAAATGGTGAAATTGATATCGGTGTTTTGATACAAATAAGCATACATTCTAGCGAGTTCCAAGTTAAAAACACCTACCAATTGATTTTTAGGAAATGAGGGATTTATCATTGGTCCCAACATATTGAAGAAGGTTCTCACTCCCAATTCTTTTCGAATAGGTCCTACGTTTTTCATAGCAGGATGAAATAAAGGGGCGTGTAAAATACAGATTCCAGCCTGGTCGATACATTTTTCTAAAAAACTAGTATCATTACTGAATTTTACCCCCAATTTTTCCATTACATTGCTGGAACCCGAAATGGATGAAACACCATAATTGCCGTGCTTTGCCACTTTGATTCCTGCTCCAGCTGCTACAAAGGATGATAAAGTTGAAATGTTAAAAGTATCTTTTCCATCGCCTCCGGTTCCACACAAATCGATGGTATTATAGGCTGATAAATCAATTCGAATGCACAATTCTAACAAGGCTTCGCGGAAGCCAGCTAACTCGTCTATACTAATGCTACGCATCATATAAACGGTAAGAAAAGAAGCGATTTGGCTTGGATTATAACTTCCGTTGGAAATATTGACCAATACATTTTTGGCTTCTTCCTTAGTAAGTATTTCGTGGTTGATGAGCCTGTTTAATACGGTTTTCATTTATATTTTCTTTTTATTTTCAGACATATATTTTAAATAATCAACAATTTCCTGAGATTGTTGTTTTGATATTCCGAGCGTTGGCATTTTTACTTTGTTTCTAAAAGAAGCCGGATTCACAATGTAATTGACCAATTCGTTTTCTTTCCAATATTCGGTAACACTTTTCGGATAGTTTAATTCCGGTCCCATTGTTCCTCCAATTCCGTTGATGGCGTGGCAGGTTAGGCATTGATTTTTGAATAAATTATAACCCGTTTCTAATTTTTTGTTTTTTAAAGGGTATAGTTCTATTGTTGCTTTATTCAAAGGTTCCAAATATATTTTCACCAAATTATAAGGCCATTTGTACTGAGTGTCTTTCTCTGAAATTGAGGTGTAAACGATATAAAACGGTTCTGCGTTCATTTCGTTTCCGTTTTTGAGAATTGCTTCCCATTTGGCTCCTTTTGGCGCATCCAAATCTTCAAATGCTAGGAACGGCTTTGCATTTAAAAATAATTCCAAGGGCATTTCCGGTTTGTAACCGTCTACACATTCAAAAACTATTTTGGTGTTTTTGGGATCTATCTTGGTTAAATCAATCTCCTTTTTTATCAAAAACGATGCGCTTACTGCTTTGTATTTCTTTGTTTTGTGATAAACCGGATCATTGGCGATGGTTACCATAGTATCTTTTCCCAGTTTGTTTTTTGCCTGTAAATCCAATAAATCCAACTTGATTTCTGTTGGGGCAATACTCGTTGCTTCTACTTTTTGCTCCTTCTTTTGGTTACAAGCGAGGCAGCTCAAAATAATGAGGCAAGAGAGGATACTATGGATATTGACTGTTTTCATTTATTTACCGCAAAGGCGTAAGTTTTTTTTAATTTTTAGGACTAAACACTGAGAACTGAACACTAATTTTTCAACCAATTTTCTAAAATCCTTTTTCCGTTTGGTGTCAACACACTTTCGGGATGAAATTGTACGCCACGAACATCAAATTTTTTGTGACGCAAAGACATTACTTGACCGTTTTCGTCGAAAGAAGTGGCTTCCAAATCCTCTGGTAAACTGGCATCAACCACCCAAGAATGGTAACGACCTACTTCGAATTCATTTCCCAAACCTTCAAAAAGTAGCTCATCATTGACCGAAGTTTTTACCATTGAGGAAACACCGTGATATACTTTGTCTAAATTCGAAAGGGTTCCTCCAAAAACTTCTCCGATAGCTTGTTGACCCAAGCATACACCAAGAATGCTTTTTGTTGGAGCATATTTAGCAATTACAGCTTTTAATAAACCTGCCTCATCTGGAATTCCAGGGCCTGGAGAAAGTAATATTTTGTCGAAATGCGCAATTTCGTCAATATCAAATTCATCGTTCCGGTAAACGGTAACTTCGCAATTTAAATCTTCGAGATAATGTACTAGATTGTATGTGAAGCTATCGTAATTGTCTATGACTAGGATTCGCCCTCTAACCCCCGAAGGGGGAACTGTTGGAATGGATATATTGTTGTTCATTTTACTTTATTTTAATGTGAAAATCTTTTAGTTTGCTGCTCTATTATTCTCCCTTCGGGTGTTAGTGGGCTAAATTGTTTCGGCTAAATCCAAGGCTTTATTCAGCGCTAACAATTTATTGTACACTTCCTGCATTTCACTTTCTTCATCAGAACTGGCTACAATTCCAGCGCCTGCTTGCGAATGTAATTGGTGGTTTTTGCTCAAAAATGTTCGAATCATAATCGCGTGATTGAAGTTGCCTTCAAAATCCATAAAACCGATGGCACCTCCGTAGAAATTGCGATTGGTTTTTTCGTAATCTTCTATTAATTGCATTGCTCTGTGTTTGGGTGCTCCACTCAAAGTCCCGGCGGGAAAAGTATCGGCAACGACTTGCATGGTTGTAGCTTTTTCGTGTAAACGCCCCGTTACTTTTGATACTAAGTGAATCACGTGAGAGAAAAATTGAATTTCTCTGTATTTTTCTACCTGAACTCCATGTCCGTGACGGCTCAAATCATTTCGAGCTAAGTCGACCAACATCACGTGTTCACTGTTTTCTTTTTGGTCTTCGGATAATTTTTTGGCAAGGATAGCGTCTTTTTCGTCATCGCCAGTACGTCTGAAGGTTCCAGCAATGGGGTGGATTTCCGCCTTACGATTTTTGACAATAATTTGAGCTTCTGGTGAAGAACCAAAAATTTTGAAATCGCCATAATCAAAAAAGAACAGGTAAGGGGAGGGGTTAATACTTCTTAAGGCTCTATAGACATTGAATTCATCACCTTTGAACCCTTGGGAAAATCTTCTGGATAAAACCAATTGGAATACATCTCCTCTGTGACAATGTTTTTTGGCTAATGCCACATTTTTTTTGAATTCTTCATCGGTTAAGTTGGAACTGCCTTGGCCATCTCGGCTAAATTTGTAAGAAGCAATATTACGAGATTGAAGCAATTGTTCAATTTCTGAGATATTGTTTTTTCCGTCTAAACTATGACAGAAAATATAAGCTTCATTTTTGAAATGATTGATGGCAATAATGT
Organism: uncultured Flavobacterium sp.; assembly: GCA_963513695.1. Classification (GTDB taxonomy): domain Bacteria; phylum Bacteroidota; class Bacteroidia; order Flavobacteriales; family Flavobacteriaceae; genus Flavobacterium. Next base: position 35,008 of record CAUPRL010000020.1, on the reverse strand, counting down.
TTTGATATACGGCATAATAGACATCAGGAATAGTAGTTTCTTCGTCTTTTTTGGCGATAGTTACTTTTTCGAAATAACGTACAGCATCATATGAAATGTAGCCAAACAATCCGTTATTAATGAATTTAAAATCATTTTTTTCGGATTGGAATAGACCAGAAAACTCTTGAATTACCTGTGGAACATCCGTTCCTGCTTCGATGGATAGGGTTTCGATCCTTCCGTCGGCAAAGGTTTTGAAAATGGTTTCGTTTTCGATTTTTATAGATGCGATTGGGTTGCAACAGATATAGGAAAAGCTATTGTCATTTCCGTGATAATCACTACTTTCTAATAGTAAACTATTGGGAAATTGATCCCTAATTTTGAAATATACGCTAACTGGAGTGATGGTGTCAGCGAGTATTTGTTTGTATTTGGTTTGTAATTTATATGTTTTCATTTTTATGTTGATTGGCAGTAGTTGTAACTTTTAGGTTTTTATTTATAAATCAAAAAAAAAGGCTTGTCGTGATGACAAGCCTTTTATATTTATAGTTTATACTATGGGAGCTTTGTTCACGACTATTGACGTAAATTGTTCCACCACCAAGTATTGTTTGTAATTGTTTTCATAGTATTTTCTTGCACAAATATATAAATCAAATTTGATTATCCAAATAGTATTAATTAAAAATACTTTTTTTATAGATTTTGTTAAATAAAAAACCCCAACAATTTCTTGTCGGGGTTTGTTGATTTCATTGGTATGAAAATTAGAATGTAAGCGCTACATTTAATTCAAATTCATCATAAATTGCTTTGTCTCCAAGGTTTTCGAAGAAATTATTTGATTTGTATTTAATATCAAATTTAGTTCTATCGACCATAAATTTTGAAGTAGCAGTATTATCAGAAACAGTCATGTCAAATGTTACTGGTTTTGTGATTCCTTTAATCGTTAGATCGGCTGTTACAGTATAAACATTGGCAGATTTTGCTCCGATAGTTTTGAAAACTAAAGTTGATGTTGGAAATTTAGCAGTGCTGAAAAAATCATCAGATTTTAAATGACCGTTTAATTTTCCTTGGTATTCTCCAGAAAGATCGGTAGCTGTTAATGAGGTCATATCTACTGTAAATGTACCACCTGCTAGTTTTTTTCCTTTGAAAACAAGTGCTCCGTCTTTTAGGTTGACAGTTCCGTTATGTTGTCCTGTCACTTTTTTAGCCAACCAGTTTACTGAACTTTTTGAAACGTCCACTTTTTTGGTTTGTGCTGAAACTGTTAGAGTAGATAAAGCTACTACTAATGCTACTGTAATTGATTTTAAATTTCTCATTGTTTTAAATTTGTTTTTGGGTTTATAATTAAATTGTGATAAATAATTCTTCTTTTGATTTTCTTACTTTTTTGTAATGTTGTGCAGCATCTTCGGTGTGTCTATACCCTATAGGAGCTAATAATGATGCGTTTAAACCAAGCTCGTTTAAGCCTAGTATTTCATTGACGTCTGCCGGAGAAAAACCTTCCATTGGAGTTACATCAATTTTAAGTTCGGCGGCTGCGTTCATTAAATTGGCAAGGGCCAAATAGGCTTGTTTTGAATTCCAAATGTTTTTAGCGTCACCCGACAATTCATTGATTTTACTTTTCATAAAACCTTGATAACCTGCCAAAGTTTCTTTAGCTATACCTCTTGTTTTACTTGTATTTTCTATGAACTCGTCGATTTGCGTATCACTTATATCGGTTTGATTGGCGAAAACTAATAAATGAGAAGCGTCGACAACTTGTGACTGTCCCCAAGCCGCTTGTTGAATTTTGGCTCTCAATTCGGGATTTTCAATAATTAATATTTTATAAGGTTGCAATCCATATGAAGACGAGCTTAAGCGAATAGCTTCCAGTAAAGTGTCTAAATCTTGGGTAGTTATTTTTTTGGTAGCATCGAATTTTTTCGTCGCGTATCTCCAGTTTTGATGGTCTAAAAAAGTACTCATATTGTATTTATTTTATTGATTTCTATATTTTTCTAATAATTGGTCTAATACTACTATTTCGTCGGCATTTAAATTTTTCGAAAATGATTCTTCGTGTTCCGTTACTTTTGGGTCGAGTTCTTTCAAAACATCTAATCCTTTAGCGGTAATCGAAACCTCAATTTTACGTCGATTTTCAGGGCAAACCTCTCGTGTTACCAATTCTTTTAATAATAATTTATCGACTAATCGTGTGGTGTTGCTTGTTTTGGCTAACATTCGTTCCTGTATCACGCACATATTTGCGGGATTCCCTTTTTGTCCTCTTAATATTCTCAGTACATTATATTGCTCCCCAGAGATATCGTATGGTTTTAATAGTTCATTGAACTTTTCTGCCAAAATATTTTGGGTGTACATAATATTCAGGATAATTTTTTTGGAATTCTCCATCGGTACAGTTGATTTTATAACATCTTCAATTTTCATATTTGTATGTATGTTATTTGTAGGTACAAATGTAGCACATAATTATATTTGTATATACAAATGTTAAGTTAATTTTTTGTTAACTTTATTTAGATGGTACATTATAGGAAACCAATTGAGATTTTTATGTCCTAGTTATTAGTTGAATTTTGAATCAGGATTACGTACTGTTTTTTGCCTGCAATATTGAATGTTTGCTAGGGTATAGGGTACTTTATTAAACTTTAGTTATGGCAGCATGTGTAAGTAAAACTTGATATAATTATTAATAATTCATTAAAAACAGATTTATTTTGAAATAAATTTATATGATATATTAATTTGTTAAACATTTCGTTTTTACTCAATCGTTTTCTTGGTTTTTTATCTAATTAACAACTGTGCATTGTATTGTTAGACAAAAACTTCCTATTTTTACAAAAAACAAAGCTATGAATTTAACACAAGAAGATTGGGTTTCACAATATGAAGCCGACGGTAACGCCGTTATTTTAGACGTTAGAACTGAAAATGAATGCAATGAAGGGATCATTGCCAATTCTATAAATATTGATATTTATGAGGGGCAAGGTTTTATTCAAAAGATTGAAGCCTTGGATAAATCAAAAAATTATTATGTGTATTGTCGTTCTGGGGCAAGGAGCGCCAAGGCTTGTGAATTAATGGAAAGTCTTGGGTTTGAAAACGCCTTTAATTTGCAAGGAGGGATACTTGGATGGGATGGAGAGATTGTTTCTCCCTAAAGAATAAGCAATTAGAACTGTTTTAATTAAAACTAAACTTATAATGAATGTAATACCTCAGGAATATCAGATTACTGCTCCTATAGTTCAAGACACCTATTTAGTTGATGGAGATTTAATTCAATGGTCGGGAAAGACTACGCCGGTGTATTCTACTATATCGTCTACTGTAAACTATGAGCCTACTTTATTAGGAACAATTCCTTTTATGGGAGAAAAAGAAGCTATGGATGCGGTTGAAGCTGCAAATGCTGCTTACAATAACGGACAAGGTTTGTGGCCAACAATGAAGGTAGTTGATCGCATAAAATGTATGGAAAATTTTGTTTCCCAAATGAAAACGAAGCGAAGCGAAGTCGTAAAGCTTTTGATGTGGGAAATAGGAAAATCATTGGGCGATTCTGAGAAAGAGTTCGACAGAACTGTCGAGTATATTTATGATACTATTGAAAGTTATAAAGAATTAAACAGTCGTAGTGCTCATTTCTCTAAAGTGCAAGGGATTAATGCAATGGTGCGCAGAGGTCCATTGGGAGTTGTTTTGTGTCTTGGTCCTTACAATTATCCATTAAACGAAACATTTACATTGTTGATTCCAGCTTTGATAATGGGAAACCCTGTTATTTTTAAACCTGCTAAATATGGTGTTTTATTAATTTCTCCTTTAATGGAAGCTTTCAGAAGCAGTTTTCCAAAAGGGGTTATCAATATACTTTTTGGTCGTGGTCGAGAAGTAGCTTCTCCCATTATGAAATCGGGTAAAGTTTCTATTTTGGCATTGATTGGCAACAGTAAATCGGCCATTGCTTTACAGGATTTGCATCCAAATAAAAACAGATTGCGTTTGATCTTAGGATTGGAAGCGAAGAATCCAGCTATTATTTTGCCGGATGCTAATTTAGATTTAGCCATTCAGGAATGTGTTTCAGGATCATTATCGTTTAATGGTCAACGTTGTACTGCTTTAAAAATTTTATATGTGCACGAGTCTATTGCAGATGAATTCAATAAACGTTTTGCGGCAAAAGTAGATGAGTTGATTTATGGAAATCCTTGGGACAAATCGGTTTTTCTCACGCCATTGCCTGAAACGGATAAGCCTGATTATATTCAGGAATTGATTGATGATGCTCAAAGTAAGGGAGCAAAGGTTTTGAACAAAAAAGGAGGAGAGCGTTCAGAAAATTTTATATTTCCAGCGGTATTATTTCCGATAAATAAAGAAATGAGGGTGTATAAAGAAGAACAATTTGGTCCTGTAGTTCCGATAATTTCTTTCAAAAACATTCAAGAGCCTCTGAATGATATGGCTGAATCGCAATACGGACAGCAAGTGAGTTTGTTTGGTCAAAATATCAAGACCATTGCCCCACTGATAGATACTTTGGTCAATTTGGTTTCGAGAGTAAATTTGAATAGTTCATGTCAAAGAGGACCTGATGTATTTCCGTTTACTGGTAGAAAAGATTCTGCCGTGGGGACCTTAAGTATTCACGATGCCTTGCGATCTTTTTCAATAAGAACTTTTGTAGCTTCGAAAGACAATGAATATAACAACGGAATATTGCAGGATTTACTAAATAGTAAAGAATCAAATTTTATAAATACGGATTATATATTGTAATTCATTTCAGTCAGAATCCTAAACCGCAACTGTTTTATACTTTTGCGGTTTTTTTGGCTTAAAAAGTGTTGATTTGAGTACTAAGTTTAAGGCAATTAAAAATAATAATTACTCTATTTCATAACGGCATGTTTACTTCCTAATTTCAAAATATTTATTTATTATGGATATAGTTATAAAAATACATTTTTATAAATATTTCGTGATAATTATAGTGTTTTTTTGGAAATACTGTAGTATCTTTACTATGTAAAATTTAAACTTTGAAACAATGAAAAGTAATTATTTGTTTTTAGTAGCTATCGCATTACTGTTTTTCGGAAGTCAGACCCTAGTCGCTCAAAAAAACTGGGCAGTTCCCGAATATACAAAGGGTTTAAAGAATCCATTTGCTGGAAATACCAAAGCGACAGCCGAAGGAAAAGTAATTTATGAACAAATGTGTGTTTTATGTCATGGAGTCACTGGAAAAGGAAATGGAGAGGCTGCCTTGAGCATGGAAAGTAAGCCTGCAAATTTTTTAGCTTTAAAAAACATTCCAAATGAAACCGATGGAGAGATTTTTTGGAAAATTACAGTAGGAAAACCTCCAATGTCCTCTTATGATGAATTGTTGACTGAAGACCAGCGATGGCTATTGGTAAATTACATTAGAGAACTTAATAAGAAAAAATAGTATTTTTTAAATCAGAATTAGAGTCATTTCAAACGCGGAATGACTCTATTTTTTTTAATAACTAGCAAAACTAAAAATAATAATTTGTGGGTGAGAATTTTATGGGCGGAGAACTGCTTGCGAACCTATATTTTTTATAAATTAGCAATGAATCTGATTGCATCTATTAATTAAAATTTATCTACAATGAAAAATACAACGCTTTCTTTTTTTCTTTTGGCCTGTATAGGATTTATTAGCTGTAATAAAAATCAAAAAGAGGCTGCTGATCAGGCATCACAGGAAAAACCTGTCAGTGTGCAGTGTTACGTTTCTATCTACGAAAAAGATACGGTGACATTACAAGTCAACACTTTGAAAAGCGGGAAATTGACTGGTACTATGGATATGAAATTGTTAGATATGCCTATAAAAACTGGAAAAATTGCGGGCGAGTTCAAAGGCGATACCTTATTTGTAGATTATAGCTTTATTCAAGGCACAAATGATAAAGTTGTTTTCAAGAATCCAATGGCATTTTTAAAAAAGGGTAATGCACTTATTTTGGGTAATGGAGAAATTGTAACTTATTTAGGGGCGTCTTATTTTAAAAAAGGAGTTCCTATCGATTTTGAAAATGTAAAATATAAATTTACTAGTATTGACTGTGCCAAGTAGTAATTTTCACGCCCCTTATTTTCTAGAATTGCTTATTTCAATAATACTTTTTTCTAAACCAAAAAGCCACATTGACCAAGGCTATTAAGGCAGGTACTTCTACCAATGGGCCAATAACGCCAGCAAAAGCTTGTCCGCTATTGATGCCAAAAACTCCGATGGCAACCGCAATGGCCAATTCGAAATTGTTACCTGTTGCTGTGAAAGCGATAGCAGTTGCTTTCGAATAATCGGCACCAAAATACTTGCCTATGAAGAAACTGATGACGAACATTATGGTAAAATAGATTACCAATGGCAGTGCAATTCGCAAAACATCGAACGGAATTTGAACGATTAATTCTCCTTTTAAGCTGAACATTAAAACTATGGTAAACAATAAGGAGATTAAGGTTATAGGAGAGATAAAAGGCACGTATTTCGTCTCAAACCATTCAAGACCTTTAAGAGCAATAAGCGAATAACGGCTGATAATTCCTAACGCAAATGGAATTCCAAGATAAATTCCCACGCTTTCGGCAATTTGCCCAATACTGATGTTTACCTCAAAACCCGTGTAGCCAAAATAGGGTGGCAGTATCGTGATGAACACATAGGCATAAACACTATAAAGTAGGACTTGAAAAATACTGTTCAAAGCGATTAATCCAGCCGCATATTCTCGGTTTCCATCGGCTAAATCATTCCACACTACGACCATCGCAATACAGCGCGCTAGTCCAATTAAGATTACACCAATCATGTATTCGGGGTAACCCTTTAGTAATAATAATGCTAAGAAAAACATTAAAGTTGGCCCAACAATCCAGTTCAGAAATAAAGAAGCACCGAGCACTTTGGTGTTTTTGAATACTTCGCCCATTTGCTCGTATTTTACTTTGGCTAATGGGGGATACATCATTAATATTAATCCGATGGCCAACGGAATATTGGTTGTGCCAGTCGAAAAAGAATTGATAAAATCGCCCGTCGAAGGGATAAAATAGCCAATCAAAACTCCCATTGTCATTGCTAAAAAAATCCAAAGGGTGAGGTAACTGTCCAGAAAACTTAATTTTTTTCGTTCAACGACTGGAGCACAATTATTTGCTGACATAATTATAATTTAATTTGAGAGAATACATAAAACATTTCGGTCGCAATTTGCAGGCTTCTTTCTTCGTATTTTTCGGCTTGTTGTGGCGTATTGTCAAAAGCTTTTGGGTCTTCAAAGGTAATCGGAATACGGACTTCGGCACCAGCAATAAAAGGGCAACCTTGATCGGCTGAGGAACAAGTTAGAATCGCTGCAAATTCAGTTTGTGGATTAAAATTGTCATCAAATGTTTTTGAAAAACCAATTATTGGATGTTCATTTTCGGCATATTTTATAGCGTAAACGGGATTGCTTCCTTCGGCAATGGTTTTAATTTGAAATCCTTGCTTTTCCAATGTTTTTGCCGCCATTGGAAACATAGCTGTAGCTTCGGTTCCACCAGAATAGCAAAATACGTTTCTTATACCATAATGAGCGGCCGCTGTTTGCGCCCAAACTTGCGACAAATGACTTCGTCTGGAATTGTGCGTACAAATCAAGTTCAGTCGAATTTCTTGCCCTTTGCTGACTTTTCCTTGTATAAAATCTACTAGAGGTTGTAATACAGTTTTGCGTTCAGATGAGATGCTTTCGAAGTTGAAAGAGGCGATTACATTTTCAATTTCGGGGAATAGGATGGTTTTAGATGGTGTCATTAAATATTGTTTTTTACTTTAATAAATTAGCAGCAACTTCCGCCTGGAGTGCAGCAACTTTGTTCGATTTTACTATCCGACACTCTTATTTTTTGTTTTTCGGAAGGAATGCCACATTGGTCTTGTGCCAAACAAGCGGTTTTTTTGTTCAGTAAAACAAAGTCATTGCCGTTGAAATCCAAATCGTATTTACCGATTGTTTGTGCTTGATATTCTACTTCAATTTCGAAATCCCCGATGTTCAAAACCTTTTCGGATAGTTCAATGATGTTCAATAATTTTTGAGGTTTCAAACGGTGTTCAAAATCATTGGCATCCCATAATTGGAAGTTGATCACTGTTTCTTTTCGAACTGTGCCACCACAATCGATGAAGTTTTTGGTGATTAAACCTATTTCGGTCACGTGAAAATGTTCGGGTACGCTAGTCCCGTCGGCTAAGATGAAGTTTACTGTATCTGCCGATTTCAAGATGTTTTTTACTTGTGATAGTTTCATTTGTATAATTTTTAGATTAGCAACATTGATTTTTAGTTTTCTCCAAATGTTGCGTTACTTCTTGGAAAAAACCTTTTATTTTTTCGAATCCAAGTTCGTCAATACAATAGCAAATCGACGCACCTTCGAAATTCCCTTTGATTAAACCTGCATTTTTGAGTTCTTTTAAATGCTGGGAAATCGTAGGTTGTGCTAAGGGCAACTCGTTGACGATATCGCCGCACATACAGCTATCTACTTTTAGCAAGAAATCGATAATTGCGATTCGAGCGGGATGCCCCAAGGCTTTGGCAAGGATGGCTAGTTCATTTTGTTTCTCTGTAAAACTTTCAGTTTTGGATGCTCCCATTGTTATATTTTTATATTGCAATATTACGATATTATTTGTTATTGTGTGTTGTTTTTTGTTTTTAATTTGTTAGTAACAAATAGTACAACTGTAAAGATTTTACCAGATTGTACATAAAGTGGTTGAATTTTGCGCAAAAGGGTTTTTTAAAAGTCAACCAAAAATGAAATAAATAAAATACCTCGAGTTAGCAACTTTTCATAGTTTTTTCGGTAAAAATAGCAAGGCTTGTTCAAAAAAAAAAGAGTGATTCAATTGAATCACTCTTTTTACTATAGAATTAATGGTTTGTGCCGTTATTCTTTAACTAATTTTAAAGTGCTCGAGCCATCAATGGTGTTGATTTTTGCAAAATACACCCCTGTTTTTAATCTAGATGCATCTACTTTTGCTTCGATTGCATTTGGTTTTAATGATAATACATTTTTACCTAAAACATCAAACACTTCAATAGAAGACATGTTTATGTTTTGTGTTGTTACTGTCCAGCTATCTCTTGCTGGGTTTGGATATACATTAAGACCAGCTATTTCAAATTTTTTGGTAGCTAGTGTAGTGTTTTTATGGAAGTATATGTTATCAATATATACAGGGCCAAATGCCGGAGCTCCTGCTCCACCATTAACAACAATCTGAACTAATGAAATTTTATCTCTTGTTAAAGGTGTATCATTAAAAGTATTTAATGCAATATCAGCAGAGTACCATGCGCCAGACCCGATAGCGTTTACATCAAAATTCTTAAATAATTTAGTGCTACCAGCACCACTAGGCCACGCTCCAAAATTAAGAAGAAAAACCTGAAATTCTTGACCGGCTTGAACAGCGCCTTCAATATAAAAGTCTATGTGCATATTGGTAAAGTTAGTTAAATCTAAAGGAGCACCGACTAAATATAAATATTGCATACCTTGGCCATTTGCTGTTACAGTAAGACGTCTAGTGTCATTAGGATTTACTATCGTAAAATTCGTGTATGTCGCAGCTCCAAATGTCTCTACTCCAGATGGTACTACATTAGTGTATTTATCGCTAAACACAGATACGACATCAGCAGGGGCTCTGTTAGGCGGTGTCGTCGCAGCTGTTGCGGGAGGGACAGGGCAAGGACCACAAGTACCACCACAATCTACACCCGTTTCAGTTCCATCTTGAACATTATTAGTACAGGTATTACTAGCTGTAAGTGTTAACGTAACATCGTCGATATAGACAGCCGCTGTTGTATTTGTCCCCATATTAGCCATATGGAAATTAAGTTGGGCATTAGCATTAGTAGATGTAGCAACAAAAACATACGAATAATCCGTCATGGTAGTCGTAAGAGCAACAGCATTATTTCTAAACTGATCATTCCAAATGCCAGTATTTTGAATGTTAACAGATATGTTTCTGTTTGCCGCTGCACGAGCTCTAAAAGTAAGAGTGTACGTATTGCCCCCTGTAAATGACTTTCCTGTCTGTTTCAACTCTGTATCCCAAGGATTTCCTACAGCATTTGCATTGCTGAAATAAGCTTCTCCACTAGAGACTACACCAGGAGAACTAAATGTCCAATCAGTGGCTCCGTTGGCAAAATCTCCATTGGTGATTAAGTTTTGAGAAAATCCCATTGATGAGATTAACAAGAAAATAAATAAAGTAATTTTTTTCATAATTTTTAGTTTTTAATTTGTTAAGTAATAATTTTTTGATTTTAGTAAAGATATTGATAGTTTATTGTTTTATCTGCAATAAACACCTATACAAAAAGTATACAACATAAATATAATTTATTATTATTGTCAAATTGTCAAAAAAGGTTGATTTTGTTGGTCGCATGTGTAATGTTGATTTTTTTTTAAATTGATTTAATAATTTATATTTATTTTACATTTAGTTGATGTTGTAGCAATGTTGTGGTGATTTTTCGTTTACTATGTAGTTTAGTATGATAAATTTTTTAGAAGCTTTTACTTCAAGTGTAAAAATGTATCCTAATCCTGTGAAAAACACTTTACAATACTTTAGGTCAAGAAGTATTGAAAGCTAGTCCAAAAAGCAACACTGCTACATTGCAAACCAACGAGCTTCAAAAAGGAGTATATATGGTAACTACAGAAATTGATGGCAACTTAAGTACTTCAAAAGTAGTTAAGGAATAGTTTTTTAGGTTAAATAGTTTTGTTTTCAAAGGCACGTTTTAAAAAAGCGTGCCTTTATTGTTTATTATCAGATTATTATTTCTATTTTTATGAAACAATATTTCCAATTTCAGTTTCAAATGATGAATAAATATTTTTTAAAGTTTATTACTTTTACTTCTTTTCTCTATTTTTCAATGGGTATTTCGCAGGAATTACCACCCATAATAAAGTATTCGGCCTTAAGTTATGAGGGCGGCAATCAAAACTGGATGATAGCTCAGGACTCTAATCAGCATCTTTATTTTGCCAATAACGAAGGTCTTTTGGAATTTAATGGTTCCAGTTGGTCGCTTTATCCTTCGCCAAACGAAACTATAATTAGGTCTGTAAAAGTGATAGGAGATCGAATTTATACGGGCTGTTATATGGAATTTGGTTTTTGGAAAAGACAGGAAGATGGCAGACTAAAATACACTTCACTTAGCAAAACCATTAAGAGTAAATTTCTGAATGATGAAATTTTTTGGAATATCATAAGTTACGATCAATGGGTTGTTTTTCAGTCCTTGAATAGAATTCTAATTTATGATTCTCAAAAAGGAAACATAATTATTGTCCCTGCAAAAAACGGTATTACAAAATCCTATAAAGCAAATAATTCAATTTATTTTCAATCCTTAAATGCGGGACTTTTTGAAATTGAAAGCGGAAGGAGTAAGTTGGTTTCGGACAACCTAATTCTTCAAAAAAATAGAATTGTTAATGTTTTTTCTACGGAAGATGGACTTTTGATTCAGACCGAGTTTAATGGTTTTTATAAATTGGTCAATACAGTTTTGACTAAATATTCGACTGCTATCGATGGGGAATTGGCTTCGACGAACGTGTATAGTAGCTTAAAATTATCAGATGGAGGATTTGTTATAGGAACGGTTTCCAAAGGGATTTATATTTTGGGTAAAGAAGGCAATTTGAAGTACCACATCACTCAAATTACTGGATTGACTAATAACACTGCTTTGACAGTATTTGAAGATTTCGACAAAAATCTTTGGGTAGGTTCGGATAACGGCATCAATTGTATCAATCTTCAATCGGCTATACATAGTAGGACGGATGATACAGGAAATTTGGGAACGGTTTATGCTGCCAAACTCTTTCAAAATAGACTATACATAGGCACTAATCAAGGTTTGTTTTATAAAAATAATAAGACTAACGAAGGATTTACATTGATCAACGGAACAAAAGGTCAGGTTTGGTCATTGTATGAATACGATGGGACTTTGTTTTGCGGTCATGATTCAGGTACATTTATTATTGCAGATGCTACTGCAAGAAATATCTTTTCGGTATCGGGAACTTGGAAATTCCAAGCTGTTCCCAATCAAAAATCGCTATTGTTACAAGGGAATTATTTTGGGATATCAGTTTTAGAAAAAGTGAATAATCAATGGGTTTTTAGAAATAAAATACAAGGCTTCGATTATTCTACTAGATATTTTGAAATTGATCATTCGCTTAATGTTTATGTGAGCCACGAAAAACAAGGAGTTTTTAGGTTGAAATTGGATTCAAAATTGCAAAAAGCGAACTCGTTCACCACCTATTCTTCTCCAAAAAGCGGAAAAAATTCAGGTTTAGTGAAGTTTAATAACATCATTTATTATGCTTATAAAGCTGGGGTTTTCAAATTGAATTCAAAAACAAAACAATTTGAGAAAGATTCTATATTGAGTTCTGTTTTTGAAAATGATGAGTATACTTCAGGAAAGATGATAGTAGATAATTCGAATAAAATTTGGTTGTTTTCAAAAAATCGCATTCATTATTTTTCATTGAGTAAACTCAGTAATCAGCTCAAACAAAATGTGATTCCAATTCCAGCTTCGTTGACCAATGCCATGCCGGGTTTTGAGAATGTTACTCAAGTATCAAGTTTTGACTATTTGATAGGTACTACAGATGGATATTATGTGTTGAATATTAGTGATTTAGCTTCTGAAAAATACGTTGTAGCTATTAACCAAATAAAAACAAATGTATTAGGAGAAAAAGCCACTAATCAGTCTATAAAAAAAGAAGGAGAGTTTCGATATAGCGAAAACAATATTTCATTTGATTTTAGTGTACCAGAATACAACAAATACATTAAAGCTGAATATCAATATGTTTTAGAAGGTTTTCAGGAGAATTGGAGCGATTGGAGTGCTAAGTCGTCGGTTAATTTCAAAAATCTTTCTCCGGGAGATTATGTTTTCAAGGTGAGAGCCAAATTTGCCAATTCCGCAGCAGAAAATACAGTGGTTTATTCTTTTACAATTCTAAAGCCTTTTTACAGAACGAACATAGCAATTTTTATTTATTTTCTTTTGTTGCTGGTACTTTCTTATTACATACGTAAAGAGGTTAGGAGGCATTATCACACGCAAAGAGAAAAGTTAATAGAAGAAAACAATAGATTGCTCGAAATTAAAGAACTCGAACTCGAGCAACAAAAGATGAAGTTAGAAAACGAAAAACTCACTCAGGATGTGGATATGAAAAACAAAGAGTTAGCCGCCTCTACAATGAGTTTGAATAGTAAAAACGAATTGCTAGCCTTTATTAAGGAAGACTTGAAGAAAACTACTGAAAACAGTAGTAGTTTGAGTGTCAAATCAGTAATACGAACGATCAACAAAAATATCACCGAAGAGGATTCGTGGAAAGTGTTTAAAGAAGCTTTTGATGTAGCAGACAAAGACTTTTTGAAAAAAATAAAACAAGATCACCCTCTATTAACTCCTAATGATTTAAGACTATGCGCCTATCTTAGATTGAACCTTTCTTCTAAGGAAATTGCACCTTTACTTAATATTTCACTTCGCAGTGTGGAAATAAAAAGATATCGTTTGCGTAAAAAAATGGATTTACATCACGAACAGGGTCTTGTTGAGTACATATTATCTGTATAGTTTAAGTATAAATTCTAAAATTTAACTATACATTACTACAACATTAGAGTTGTAATTCCTTTTTTCTTAGCAACTATTTAGCTGGGAATATCATCAATTCCTCAGTGAATACATTGTTTTATTTAAGTATCTTATCTTTTGTGTGCTTTTTTTTGCATTGTATGTTTTTTGTTGTGGTTGTTTTTAAAGATACTTTAGTTTATTCCGATAAATTTACATTATTCTATTTTTAGTAATTCAGTTTATTCACTAATTCAATTTTATTATTTATTCAAACACTTTAAACCAATATCTAGTATGAAAAAAATTATTTTTTTACTCTCGCTTTTTAGTTGTTCCATTTCATTGTTTGCTCAAGCGGATAAAATCCAGGTTGACAAGAGCAGTGATGGCATAAGACTGAAGGTAAATGGTCAAAATCTCATTATGAATGGGATGAATTGGGATTATGTACCCATTGGCACAAACTTCAATTATAGTTTGTGGAAACAAAAAGATGATGTAATTCTCAAAGCTTTAGACGATGAAATGGGGCTTTTGAAGAATATGGGAGTTAATACTATAAGAGTATATTCAGGTATTCCAAAAAAATGGATTGAATACATTTATACCAAATATGGTATTTACACCATGTTGAATCATACTTTTGGTCGATATGGTTTAACCTTAAACGGTACTTGGGTTGTGAATACCGAATATTCCGATCCTACTACTCGTAATTTGCTCTTACAAGAAGCAAAACAAATGGCTACTGATTATAAAGATACGAAAGGTTTGCTATTGTTTTTATTGGGTAACGAAAACAATTATGGTTTATTTTGGGACGGAGCTGAAACTGAAGATATCCCGATTGAAGACAGAAAATCTACTGTACGTGCTCAATCGATGTATAAATTATTCAATGAGGCAACTCTTGCCATGAAAGCCATCGATAATTCACATCCGATAGGTATTTGTAATGGTGATTTACTTTTTCTAGATTTAATTGCAAAAGAATGCCCAGATGTTGATATTTTAGGTTTGAATGTGTATCGTGGAATTTCCTTTGGCGATGTTTTCGAAAGAGTGAAAAAAGAATACGGGAAACCAATTTTGTTTGCTGAATTTGGTTCCGATGCGTTTAACGCAGTAACCAATCAAGAAGATCAAAATGCACAAGCGACATTGCTCAAAGGCAATTGGAAAGAAATATATGAAAATGCCGCAGGTGTTGGCAAAAGTGGCAATTGTTTGGGAGGATTTACTTTTCAGTTTAGTGATGGTTGGTGGAAATATGGGCAAACAAAATATTTAGACATTCACGACAACAATGCTTCTTGGGCAAACGGTGGTTATGCTTTTGACTATGTGAAAGGCGAAAATAATATGAATGAGGAATGGTTTGGTATTTGTGCCAAAGGACCAACAGATGCAAATGGAAATTATCAATTGTATCCACGTTCTGCTTATTATGTATTGAAAGAAGTGCACCAGTTGAATCCAGTTGCTAGTGGAAGAACGCTGGCAGATATAGAACATCATTTTGGTACCATTCAAATTTTAGATGGGACGTTAAGAGCTCGAGGGGATAAGGCGGCTTTAGATAGTTCAAAAAATTCAAAGATTAGATTATCAAGATTGTCGGCTGAAATTACTACTTTCAGCACAGGAGGAAGTTTGATTACAACTCCAGACGAACCAGATCCAAATAGTACAACTTATCCAAATCAATTAGGTTTCGACAATATGCAATCGTTTTTTGTGGGAGTTGAAGGAAGTCCGACCGCAAATATGACTGCCAATATTGAATTTAATGTTTTAGGCAATGTAGCACTAAATCCTATTGATGAAATATTCTATGAAAATAGAGGGCGTCCAGTGACTGTTGCTAACGCTGATGGTACAACTACTACTATAGAAGACAACAATCGTTTACAAGTTTACAGAGCAAGCTACAGATGGGATGATAAATTATTCAAATTAGATGGATTTTATCGTACAGGTCACTACCATTGGGGTGACGAGGGTGATGCCTTTGGTTTGTATCCAGAAGCCAATTACGGACCTAATTTAGATATATATCAAGGTAAAGCTCCGTATGGATTAGAAATTGAAGGAAAGAAAATGTTTAAGGGATTTAAAATAGCTATGGGACCTGAACTATGGTGGGGAGCCAACCCAGCTATTTTACTAAAATATTCTAAAACTATAGCAAAAATTGATTTTACAGGTATTTACCATGAAGATTTAACACAAAGGGAAATTACACAAACTTCCTTTGCTATTCCACAACCAAAAACACGAAGGTTGACCTTGCATGCTAAAAGAAAATTTGGAAATTTTGGTATTGAAGTTGGTGGTATTTGGGGAGGTCAGCCTTTAGAAGGAAGAGAATTTCAAATAGCGCTAGACAATCCGAATTATGATCCATTGGTATCTAATGGTGAAGCAAAATATGTTGTGTATACCGATAAAATTAATAGCAACGACAATTGGGGGGCAAAAACAAAATTGACCTTTTCAAAAGGGGCTTTCAACTGGTATGGTTCAGCCGCATATCAAGGTTTAGTAGCCTTTGGTGGGGCGGATCAAACTAAAACGTTTACGGGCTGGAGACTAAAAGATACAGGTAGCGGAAACCAGACAAACATCCTTTCAGGATTTACCTATCAGATTGGTGATTTTCAAATAGCTCCTAATTTTTTATGGCAAAAACCTCTAGTTGATGCCATGCCTAATGACGTGCAAGCTCCCGGAAGACTAAGAAACATTCAGGATGATCCATTTGCGGTAAGAGTCAATAGAGAAACCACAGCGGGAGAACTATTGCTTTCTTATGATCCAACGCCAGCAACCTGGATGTATGAATGGGATAATGACAGGGCTGAAGATGCCAAGTTTGCCTTTAATCTAGGTTTTGTTTATCGCCATCAGCCAACAGCGCAAGATGCTGCAATTGGGTTTTTATCAAATCGTACTTCTTTTGCATTTCCAAATTCAGCACCCGCTCAAGATTTATGGGAAGTTAATTCGCGTATAGTGTCTAAAGCAAGTACAGACCTAGGATTAATTGCCAATATGTATTTTGGTAATGGACAAGCTAATGGTGGTGATGCTAGACTTATCGAACGTATTGGAGGAGATGTAAGGTTAATTTATAATAAAATAAAAGTTATTCATACCTTTAAAATTAATGATTGGGGGCCTTTTGACTACCATCGAGATTTCAACCTTACGTATCCAGTGCAGCTAATGTTGGATTTATCAACGAGCCTTGGAAAACCAGATTGGTTTATTTTGCCAAATACCCAAATAGGAATTCGTGGTACATGGCGTTCCCTAGATCAGTATTCCCCGAGGTATTCCCCAAATGCAGTTCCTCCAAATACATTCCCGCCAATACCTCCAGTGAGCTCTGTTGGATTTCCTAATGGAAATGAATGGGAAATTAGAACGTATATACATATCAACATTGGAAATTAAAGAAAAGAAAAATGAAAAATAGAAAATTTATAAAATTAAAAAATTACTTCCTTTTAGGTATACTTTTTGTTGTTACCCTAAGTTGTGAAAGAGAAATTTCAGACGAAGTAGCCTTCGCTACTTTTCCTGCAAATCCCGATGTTTTTATAGATGGTTTTAGTGCAGGATTGGATTACTATCCATTTCAAGGTTCCGCCTTTGGAGCATTCACTGTCGATCAAGAAACAAAATACAAAGGATCTTCAGCGATGCGATTTGACGTACCAAACGTGGGTGACCCCTCGGGTGCCTACGCAGGAGCTATTTTCCGTTTAGCCAGCGCACGTAATTTAACAAGTTATGATGCCTTAACGTTTTGGGCAAAGGGAACGCAAGCAGGTTTAATTAACGAAATCGGCTTTGGACAAGATTTTGAAGAAAACAAGTATTTAGTGACTACAGACTTGCAGCTAACTACCAACTGGAGAAAATATATTATTCCAATTCCTGATGCCACCAAACTAATAGCTGAAAAAGGATTGTTTTGGTACTCTGAAGGACCAGAAAATGGTAAAGGTTATACCTTTTGGATTGATGAATTAAAATTTGAAAAATTAGGAACTATTGCCCAGCCAAGGCCATCTATTTGTAAAGGCGAGGATAAAGTGGAAACCCAATTCTTGGGAAGTTCAGTTAATATGGCTAATTATGGATTGACACAAACATTTAATGTGGAGTCTGGACTAAATCAGACCGTAACTGCAGCAGCTGCTTATTTTTCTTTTAAATCATCTAATGTTGACGTGGCTAGAGTTAGTGATTTAGGAATTTTAAGTTTTGTTGGTACGGGAACAGCTAAAATTACAGCTATGATAGGTGGTGTTAAAGCAGCAGGATCTTTAACGGTTAATGTTCCAGGAGGCTTTCCTGTTGCACCGGTTCCTACTTTGCCTCAAATTAATGTGCTTTCAGTATTTAGCGACAAATATAAAGACTTACCCGTAAATTATTATAATGGCTATTGGGCTCCTTACCAAACTACTAAAGGGGAACAAACCAAGATAGATGGCCAGAATGTATTAAGTTACACCGATTTTAATTTTGTTGGTACTCAGCTTACAACGCCATTAGATATTAGTCAAATGACACACTTTAGTATTGATCTCTTGTTGTTAGAATTACCCACTGATATTGACCTTCTTCTCACATTTAAGAATGAAAATTCTACTGCAACTACCTTTCAACAAAACCGTATTGGTCAAAGTTATCAACTAGATCCTAGGGCTCCAGTCGTTGCTAAAGATACCGATTTTCAAGAAGGAGTATGGCTAACTGTAAAAGTGCCTATTAGACCATCTTCAGAAACTGGATTGGATAAGACAGGAGTTAATTTAATCATTATTGAAAACATAAAATCTTCCAACGTAAAAGCTATTTACGTAGATAATATGTATTTCTATAAAGAGTAACAGTAATGAAGAAAACATTAAAACAAATAAAGATGAAAAAAATAAAAAGAAATTTAATACTAATAAAAGGACTAGTTGTTAAGTCTCTAATTTTAGCATTGCCAATATTTGTAATTTCTAGTTGTTCGACAGATGAAACTCAAAAAGTAGCCACTTTCACAAAACTAGTCATGCAAGACGAATTTGACACAGACGGTGCTCCTAATAGCACTATTTGGGGCTATGACGAGGGTACGGGATTAGAAGGTTGGGGCAACAATGAACTTCAGTATTATACAAAGCGTACTGAAAATGTAAAAGTTGAAAACGGATATTTATTAATTACCGCTCAAAAAGAATCCTATAATGGCTATTCCTATACCTCTGCAAGACTAACCACCAAAGGTAAATTTGATCAAGCTTATGGTCGTTTTGAAGCACGTATTCGATTGCCTTATGGGCAAGGGATGTGGCCTGCATTTTGGTTATTGGGTGACAATATTGATGAAGTAGGTTGGCCTAATTGTGGTGAAATAGATATCATGGAATATCGAGGACAACAACCAACAAAAGTGTTAGGAACGGTCCACGGTCCAGGATATTCAGGAGCATTATCAATTACAAAAAGCTATAGTTTGTTAAATGATCGTTTTGATACGGGCTTTCACATATTTGGCATTGAGTGGGGACCAAACTATATCAATTACTATGTAGATGATGTTTTGTATAATCAAATTACACCTAGCGATGTTACTGGCGAATGGGTTTTTGACCATCCTTTCTATATCATTATTAACCTAGCAGTTGGAGGAAATTTCGTAGGCAATCCTGATAGTCAAACCGTTTTTCCTCAAACCATGTTGGTTGATTATGTAAGAGTATATCAAAAAAATTAAACTAAACTAATACAATAAAAATTATGAAACAATTACTTAAAACAGCAAAGGCCATTATTGCGATATTGATCTTGGCTATATCCTTCAACGGATGTCAAAATAATGAAAATGAGGATTTACCTGAAGTTATTGCAGGTTTTACTCATACTATTAATGAGAGTACGGGTTTAGTAACCTTCATTAACACAACAACCGATGCATCAAAATTTATATGGGATTTTGGAGATGGAACAACTTCTACAGAAATTAACCCAATGCATAACTATGCGAGCGGTACATACACTATCACTTTAAGAGCATTTAACGCATCTGGAGCTTCTGATACTTACGAAGATAAAATAACTATACTTCGAAAAGGACCTGCAACTTTGCCTATTAATTTCGATGAAGCTAATGTATCTTATAATGCTTCCACTTTTGGTGGTGCTGCATTCGAAATTGTTCAAAATCCATCAGTTTCAGGGACAAATAATAAGGCTACTAAAGTAGGTAAAATAACCAATAGCGGCGCAGTTAATGAAGGTGTATCTATGAAATTGGGAACTGCGGTAGATTTAGTTTCAAACAAAACTATTAAAATGAATTTCTGGTCAAATTCAATAGTAGATGTTTTGTTAAAACTAGAAAATGGATCAGCGGCTGCTGTTGAAGTTACTACTAAACATAATGGAACTGGTTGGGAAACTATATCCTTTAATTTTAGTTCGTCTGCCAAGTATTTAACCTTAACAGTTTTTGTTGACCCTAAAGGAACAAAAGCAGGAAGTTTTTATATCGATGATATAGTGCAAATTCAAACACCTCCGCCACCATGTATGGAAGAAACTGCTGAATCAATGAGTGCAGCAAACCTAAATGTGACTTTTAAAACAGATCAAACGGCCAACATTATTAAAGATGGATCTAATTTTGAATGGGTATTTAACCCTAAATCTGATACAGGTATCAACACTTCCTGTAAAGCAGGTAAAGTAACCAAAACGGGCACTAACCCTTGGGATAACATTCAAATTAATTTAGATGCTAAATTAAATTTTAATACTAATTCTGGTATAAAAGTAAAAGTATTCTCTGCTGTAGCTGGATTCAAAGTTTTATTAAAACTAGAAGATAAAGCAAATGCAGGAATTAACACAGAATTAGAACTTAAGACAACAAAAACCAATGAATGGGAAGAACTCAGTTTCCCTTTTGCAAGTACTCAAACTGGTAAGTACAATAAGATTGTATTAATCTTTGATTTGGCAACAAAAAACACCAATACTTATTATTTTGATGATATGGCATTGTATGGAACTGGCGGCGGCGGTGGCGGCGCCTGTGCAGCAGAAACTGCAGAATCAATGAGCGCTGCAAGCTTGAATGTAACTTTTAAATCCGATCAAACTGCAAATATAATTAAAGATGGTGCCTCATTTGAATATGTATCAAATCCTAAATCAGATACTGGTATAAATACTTCATGTAAAGCAGGTAAAGTAACCAATTTAGGAATTGCTCCTTGGGATAATGTTCAAATTAATTTAGATGCTAAATTAGATTTTACTAATCGTTCGGGTTTAAAAATGAAAGTATACTCCCTTAAACCAGGAACAAAAGTCACAATGAAACTTGAACTAATCGGAGCTCCAGGAACTAATTCTGGAGATGTACCAGCAACAAGAACAAAAAGTGGTGAATGGGAAGAACTAAGTTTTCCTTTTCCTGCTACTGCAAGTGGTAAATATAATAAAATAGTAATTTTCTTTGATCTTGAAAATAAAGATTCTGATACTTATTATTTTGATGACCTTACATTTTATGGAACCGGTAGCGGCGGCAGCGGCGGTGGCGGTGGCGGCACAGCAACTGGCGATATCGCTTCCAATGGTGGTTTTGAATCAGGAAACCTTGACGGTTGGGCAACCTATAAAAATGGCGGAGTTATTGATATCAGTACCGATAGTAAAACAGGAACTTGGTCTGCTAAACTTGTTGCTGACCCTAATGGCAAGAATCCGACCCTTAAGCAAGAAAGAAAAGGTGCAGGTGGAATTAAAGCGGGAGACAAGGTAAAAATCACCTTTGATTATAAGGGAGGATTATCGGGTATTAGTGGGGATTATTCTATACAATCTTTTGTTGAAGCAGCAAACGGTGTTAATCAAACAGTTAATATTAAAGTTGTTCCAACAAGTACCTGGCAAACTTATACAACAACCTATACCGTAAATGCGGGTGATGTAAGCGGTGGAATCACATTGGAGTTTGTAGCTATTTGCGGCGGTGTAGCAGGTTGTAGTTCAACTCTATTCGTAGATAACGTTTCTGTAATAATAAATCCATAGTTCAATAAAATTGGCTAACAGCTTATTTATATGCTGTTAGCCAATTATTTATACTTAATTTACCAAAGATGATATTGAATGTTAACATAACAGTTATTTTATTGGTTAACTTTTTTTATCTCAGATAGTCCGATTCGTTTATAACTAAAATATCTTTTGTAGTAAAACATTTCAATTTATAAAAAATTAACAATGAGCAAATTATCGGCTCATAAAATGAAAACCAAATGGAAAGTACCAATAAAACTGTAGCAATAGACATAACCACTTTCGAAGGAGAACAATTCTATAAAATTTCCAATTGCGACAAAATGCGTCCTTTTTTTATGAGTATCGTTAGTGATTCCGATCATTGGATGTTTATTTCCAGTAACGGAGGCCTGTCTGCGGGTAGAAAAAACGCCGAGTTTGCTCTTTTTCCTTATTATACAGACGATAAAATAACCGAATTTGCGGATATTACAGGTAGTAAGTCTATTTTTCAAATTCGTTTTGAGGATGAAATTATGGTTTGGGAACCATTTTCGGAACGGTTCAATCAAAACTACAATCTAACCCGAAATATTTATAAAAACTTTTACGGAAATAAAGTCATTTTCGAAGAGATTCATAATGATTTGAATCTTACTTTCAGATACCAATGGAATTCCAGTAACCGGTTCGGATTTGTAAAAAAATCCGAAATCATAAACGATTCTAATATAGATTATTCGATAACGGTTTTAGACGGACTTCAAAACATTATGCCACAAGGTGTCAATAGTGATTTGCAATCGAGTACTAGTAATCTTGTAGATGCTTATAAAAGAACTGAATTGCACGCTGCAAGTGGATTAGGTATTTTTGCGCTAAGTGCAATCATTGTCGATAAAGCCGAACCTAGCGAAGCACTCAAAGCCAATGTGGTTTGGTCATTAGGAATGAACAATCCAACATATTTATTGTCGGCAAAGCAAATTTCAGCGTTTAGAAAGTTAGAAAATATTACGGAAGAAACCGATATTAAAGGCGAAAAAGGAGCTTATTTTATTTCAAATGAATTGTTTTTGCCTTCTAAATCTGCTGAGGATTGGACTATTATTGCCAATGTCAATCAAAATCAGATGCAAGTGGTTCAGCTAATTGAATCCATTATTCATGACAAAACTCTCGAAAGACAGGTTTATGAAGATATTGAATTAGGCAAACAAAATCTTATTGCACTTACTGCTTCAGCCGATGGTTTGCAGTTTACAGCAGATAAATTTATTGATTCCCGTCATTTTGCTAATACGCTTTTCAACATCATGCGTGGAGGAATTTTTGATGATAATTACCAAATAGGAAAAAAAGATTTTACTCAATATTTAGCCAAAGCAAATGCTAATGTTATTGAAAATAATCGAGATTTTATTCAAAATTTAAAAGATGAGTTTTCCTATATCGAATTGCTTGATTTAATCGAAAATCATCAAGATGAAGACTTAGTAAGACTTTGTACAGAATATTTGCCTTTAAAATTCAGTCGCAGACACGGTGATCCGAGTCGCCCTTGGAATAAATTTTCTATCAATACACGAAGTGAGATTGATGGTTCTAAAATATTAGATTACGAAGGAAATTGGCGCGATATTTTTCAAAACTGGGAAGCATTGGCTTATGCCTATCCTGATTTTATCGAAGGAATGATTTTTAAATTCCTAAATGCATCAACATTCGACGGTTATAATCCTTACCGTGTGACCAAAAGCGGATTCGATTGGGAGGCCATAGAACCAGATAATCCTTGGTCCTATATTGGCTATTGGGGCGATCATCAAATCATTTATTTGTTGAAATTTTTGGAATTTATCGAAAAGTATGCTCCGGGTAAACTCAACTCGTATTTCGATAAAGAATGTTTTGTATATGCAGCCGTTCCCTATACCATAAAAGCATATCAAGATATCTTGAATAACCCGAAAGACACCATAGAATACAGCCATAGTTGGGAGAAAAAAATCAATGAAGAACGTAAAAAAATTGGTGCAGATGGGGCTCTAATTCGAGATAATAACAATGAAATTTATCATGTCAATTTTATCGAAAAAATTCTTGCAACGGTTTTAGCAAAAATGTCCAATTTTATTCCCGAAGGCGGAATTTGGATGAATACGCAGCGACCTGAATGGAATGATGCCAACAATGCCTTAGTAGGAAATGGAGTTTCAATGGTCACCTTGTGTTATTTGCATCGATTTTTGAAAACGTTCCAAAACATATTGGATTCCTCGGAATTAGAGACTATCAAAATTTCGAATGAAATGGTAGAATTCTATCATGAAGTGAGAGAGTGTTTAGTAGAAAATCAAAATTTACTCACAGGAAAAATAGATGATAAATCACGTAAACTGATTGTAGATCGATTAGGAAAAGCAGCTTCAGATTATCGTTTGCAGGTGTATAACAGTGGATTTTGGGGCAAGAAAAGAACCCATTCGATGGCTGGTTTAAAAACATTTACAAAAGTAGCTTTAGACTTTATAGAACATGCTATACGTGCCAATCAAAGGCCTGATAAATTGTATCAGGCTTATAATTTGATGTCTGTCAAAAATGATGGTATTGTTATTTCCAACCTAAGCGAAATGCTGGAAGGTCAGGTAGCGGTTTTAAGTTCAGGTTATCTTAAAGCCAATGAATCACTACAAATATTAGATGCTTTGCGACATAGTGCTTTGTATCGTCCTGATCAAAACAGTTATATATTGTATCCAAACAAAGACTTGCCTAAATTTTTACAGAAAAATAATATTCCAAAAGACAGTATTGAAAAATCTGCTTTATTGACGAAATTATTGGCTGATTCTAATAATTCATTAGTCAATATGGATTGTAAAGGGAATTATCATTTCAATGGAAACTTTCACAATGCCAATGATTTGAAAACGTCTTTGGTACTGCTTCATAAACTAGATGCCTATCGTGTTTTGGTTGAAAAAGAATCCGAAACCATTCTTCAGATTTTTGAAGAGGTCTTCAATCACAAAGCTTTTACCGGTAGATCAGGAACTTTTTATGGCTATGAAGGATTAGGTTCCATTTATTGGCATATGGTTTCAAAATTGCATTTAGCCGTTTTAGAAGTTATCGAAAAAGCCTATCAAGAGCATGAAGATGCTTCAGTAATTTCTGATTTATCTGCTCATTATGAAGAAATTGGAGCCGGAATAGGTGTTCACAAATCGCCAGAAGTATATGGCGCATTTCCAACCGATCCTTATTCGCATACACCATCTCATCGCGGTGCTCAACAGCCTGGAATGACAGGCCAAGTGAAAGAAGATATTCTCACCAGAAAAGGGGAATTGGGGATCAATGTAAAAGAAGGTATGTTGACCTTTGACCCTGCTTTATTAAATAAAAATCAATTTTTGACAAAAGAGGAAACAGTGATTTTTAGTGATTTAGAAAGCAATTCCTATCCAATACTAGTAGAAAAAGGAAGTTTGGCGTTCACGGTTTGCCAGGTACCTGTTATTTATTCGATAGCCGATCAAAATCAAATTGAAGTGAAATATAACAATAACGATGAAGAAACCATTTCATCATTATCATTAAGTCACGATTTGAGTCAGAAAATATTTCATCGTACAGGTGAAATTAGCCAACTTAAAGTCAGTATTAATATTTAAGTAAATGAATAAAATATCAAAATTTGTTTTACTTTTCTCAATAATTGCACATTTATTTTCGTGTAGTAGCCAACATATGAATTCAAAAAAAGCAACAGAAATATCCGCCAAAGACATTATAGGAAACCCAAATTATCAAGCCATTTGTTATGGAGGATTTCGGGAAAAAACCAGAGACATTGAACCTACGATTTCTCAGCTAAAGGAAGACCTGAAACTACTTTCGGCGATGAATATAAAAGTGCTGAGAACCTATAATGTGCATAACAAAGAAGTTTCGAATTTATTAGTAGCTATAAGAGAATTAAAAAAAGAGGATTCGCGCTTTGAAATGTATCTGATGTTGGGCGCTTGGATTGATTGTAAAAATGCTTGGACACCATTACAGCCTATTCACAATGTCGAAAGTGATCGAAATGCTGTCGAAATTGCTGAAGCAGTGCGATTAGCAAATCAATATCCGGATATTATAAAGATTATAGCAGTTGGAAACGAAGCGATGGTCAAATGGGCAGCCAGTTATTATGTCGAACCAGCCATCATTTTGAAATGGGTCAACCATTTGCAAAAATTAAAGAAAGAACAAAAATTACCGGCAACACTTTGGGTAACCACTTCAGATAATTTTGCTTCTTGGGGTGGCGGTGACAAGGAATATCATGTAGAAGACCTGAATCAACTCATAAAAGCAGTCGATTATATTTCGATGCATACTTATCCAATGCACGACACGCATTACCATCCTGTATTTTGGGGAGTTTTAGAAACTGAAAAACAATTATCCGATAAAGAAAAAGTTAATGCTGCGATGGTTCGCGCAAGAGATTACGCTATCAATCAATATAGAAATGTTTCCAATTATATGAAATCTTTGGGAGTGCAGAAACCTATTGCCATTGGCGAAACAGGTTGGGCCACTATGGCGAGTGATTTGTATGGAAATTCAGGTTCGAAAGCGACCGACGAGTACAAATCGGCTGAGTATTATAGATTAATGCGTGAATGGACAAATAAAGAAGGAGTCTCTCTTTTTTACTTTGAAGCTTTCGACGAACAGTGGAAAGACAGCGGAAATCCAAAAGGTTCCGAAAATCATTTTGGATTAATCAATTTACAGTGTCAAGCCAAATATGCCCTTTGGGAAATGGTAGATAAAGGAGTTTTTAAAAATTTGACCCGCGATGGAAAACCCATTACAAAAACCTATAATGGTGATGAAAAATCTTTGTGGTTAGATGTCAAAACACCTTCGACTTTACAAATAAAATAATATAGTGATGAAAAATCTATTCCTTTTAAATCGTCTCCAAGTTTTAGTATTTCTTTTTAGTATCGCATTTTCAATGAATAAAAGTATAATAGCACAAGAATTAAAAACCGACGTTTATGAAACCTCGGCCTCAGGGAATTCATTAAAAAAGATAACGAAGTTTTCTACAAGCAAAACGCCAGTAGTTATAACGTTAAATGCAGAGGAAAAATTTCAAACCATAACCGGTTTTGGGGGCTCGTTTACTGAAGCTTCTGCTTCTTTGCTCAATCGATTAAGCCAAAAGAACCGTAAAAAAATTCTGGAAGCTTATTTTGGCGAAAATGGAGCCAAATATTCATTGACCAGAACACATATCGCTTCCTGTGATTTCTCACTTAGTAATTATACTTATGCTAAAGTCGAAAATGATATGGAATTGAAAAATTTCACTATCGAAGATGATAAATCGGATTTAATTCCAATGATTTTAGAGGCAAAAGCCATTTCGAAAGAAGGGTTTAAAATCATCGCTTCGCCTTGGACTTCACCACCTTGGATGAAAGACAACAAAAAATACGTAGGCGGAAAATTATTGCCTGAATATAATGATTCGTTTGCTTTATATTTTTCAAAATATTTAGAAGCATATAAAAAAGAAGGAATTACTATTTGGGGAGTTACTGTAATAAACGAACCTCATGGCAACGGAAACAACTGGGAGAGCACGCTGTTTTCACCTAAAGAAATGACCGATTTTGTTCAGAATCATCTTGGCCCAAAGCTTGAAAAAGACGGTTGGGGGAAAGTAAAAATATTAGGTTACGACCAAAATAGAGGTGGATTAAAAGAATGGGTTGACGAAATGTTCAGAGATGAAAAATCGTCTAAATATTTTGCTGGGACCGCCATACATTGGTATGAAAGCACCTATGATTATTTGCCAGATGCCTTGCAATACGCTCATAAAAAAGCCCCTAATAAATATTTAATTCAAACCGAGGCTTGTGTTGACTCTGAAATTCCACATTGGAATGATGATGCTTGGTATTGGAAAAAAGAAGCCACCGATTGGGGTTGGGATTGGGCATCTGAAAAAGACAAATATTTACACCCAAAATACGCACCCGTAAATCGTTATGCTACTGATATAATAGGATGTTTGAACAATTGGGTCGATGGTTGGGTGGATTGGAATATGGTTTTGGACACTCAAGGAGGTCCTAACTGGTTCAAAAATTGGTGTGTAGCACCAGTAATTGTAGATCCTGAAAAAGACGAGGTCTATTTTACACCTTTATACTACACGATGGCGCATTTTAGCAAATTTATGCGACCGGGAGCTGTAAAAATTGGATGCCAAATTAACAATAAGGAACTTATGTCAACCGCTGTAAAAAATCCTGATGGAAGCATAGCAGTAGTAATTTTCAATCCTACCGAACAAGAATTGGCTGTAGAAATCAACCAAAATAACAAAAAGAAAACTATTTCTATTAATGCCAAAGCATTGCAGACAATAGTAATAAAACCTTGATAACCAAATAAATTTAATTTAAACCAGTATTACTATGTCAAATATTAATTCGCCTTCAACGGAAAAGGTTCCAATGGGTCAAAAAATCGCTTTTGGAGTAGGAATGTTAGCCAATCAAATGTTCCCTGCAATGTTAGGAATTTTTACCGTTGTTTTAATACAAAATCTAGGATTTGCGGGTTGGATGCTTGGTTTAGTATCTTTTCTTCCAAAATTTTATGATGCCATTTTAGATCTGATCATGGGCTATGTAAGTGACAATACTAAATCTAAATGGGGAAGGAGAAGACAATATGTTTTAGCAGGTGCAGCGATACTTGGAATTTCATTTGCTTTTATGTGGCAATTGTATTCAGATAATGGTGTGACCTATAATTTTATCTACTTTTTAGTACTTTCTTTATTCTTTTATACGGGTCTTACAATATTTAGCATTCCGTATGTAGCGATGGGCTACGAAATGAGTGATAACTTTCACGAGCGAACCAATATCATGGCTACAGCGCAATTAATTGGACAATTAGCTTGGGTAATAGCGCCGTGGTTTTGGGTTATAATGGCAGATAAGTCCCTATTTTCATCTGGTGATGTAGCTGTACGAACTTTGGCTGTTTATGTAGCAATCGCGTGTGCTATTATGGCCGCTATTCCAGCATTCTTTATTCCGAGTAAATCTACTTTAAATGAAAATTATGGATCTATTTCTTTTAAAGGGATTCTAAATAGTTTTGGAGAAATCAAAGAAGGTCTTAAAGCTTCTGTTGAAATAAAACCATTCCGAAAACTTTGCATTGCTACCTTTTTAATTTTTAACGCTTTTAATACTACAGCAGGTTTTTCCTATTTTATTATTAAATACTATTTGTTTAAAGGAAATGAGGACGGGTTCGGATTATGGCCAACTCTTTTTGGAAGTGTGGGAGCATTAATAACTACAGTAATGGTAATACCTGTTGTTGCTAAATTGTCTAAAACGATAGGTAAAAAGAAGGCATTCATTCTTTCTCAAGGGATCTCCATTTTGGGATATGTATTGCTTTGGTTACTTTTCATTCCTGGTAAACCCTATCTGTTTTTGTTTGCATTACCATTTTTTTCTTTTGGTATTGGGAGTTTATTTACCCTAATGATGTCTATGACA
Organism: uncultured Flavobacterium sp.; assembly: GCA_963513695.1. Classification (GTDB taxonomy): domain Bacteria; phylum Bacteroidota; class Bacteroidia; order Flavobacteriales; family Flavobacteriaceae; genus Flavobacterium. Next base: position 5,505 of record CAUPRL010000020.1, on the reverse strand, counting down.
TCTGATGTAATTGATATCGATGAATTGAACACGGGTAAAAGAAGAGAAGGTAGTTTAGGCGCAATTTATTGGTGGATGGTAAAATTCGGTCTTGCTGTAGCAGGATTATTAACAGGATTAATTTATTCCTTGGTAGATTTTATACCTAATGCAGCTACCCAATCCGATCAAACTATGTTTTGGTTAAGAATATTCTTCTCGCTTATTCCAATTCTTGGTACTCTGGGCGCTATGTGGGTGATGAATGATTATGATGTAGATGAAGCCAAAGCGATAGAAGTAAGTGCTCTTTTACAAAAAAGAAAAGCCCAAAAGAAACAATCTTCGGCCTATCTATCAGGTAAATTACTTTCATTAGATGGGAATGGAAGCAGTTTGGATGTCCCAATGGGTGCTGCTTTAGGTGCCAAAACGGAATCTGAAATAACCTCACAGTTTTCAGAAATCTTAAACAAAGGTATTCATGGTTTATGTTTTAGTCCCTACACTGAAGGACAGGATACCGACGATGTTTTGTCGGAGAAACAAATACGTAGAAGGCTTGATATTATTACTCCGCATGTCAAATGGATTAGATCTTTTTCCTGTACCGAAGGAAATGAATTGATACCAGAAATAGCCCATCAAAAAGGTATAAAATCAATCGTCGGGGCATGGATTAGCAACGATAAAGAACGAAATGAAAAGGAAATTGAATCACTTATTTCTTTAGCAAAGGCAGGTTTAGTTGATATTGCTGCGGTAGGAAATGAAGTATTGCATCGTGGTGAAATTTCGGAGCAGGTATTAATCGAATATATCGCAAGAGTTAGAGCAGCATTGCCGGTTTCGATTCCGGTAGGTTATGTAGATGCTTATTATCAGTTTTTGGATAGACCTGCTTTAATTGATGCTTGTGATGTCATTTTAGCAAATTGTTACCCGTTCTGGGAAGGAGCAGCTAATGATTTTGCCGTAAATTATTTGAATAGAATGGTGCAATTGACACAACAAGTTGCCAAGGATAAGAAAGTGATTGTAACAGAAACAGGATGGCCAAGCAAAGGCGATACTGTAGAATCAGCAGAACCATCACATTTGAATGCAATGAAATATTTTATTGCTGTTCAAGAATGGGCTAAAAGTCAAGAAATAGATCTGTTCTATTTTTCCTCTTTTGATGAATCTTGGAAAGTAAGACAAGAAGGCGAAGTTGGAGCAGGTTGGGGAATTTGGGATAAAAATGAAAATTTAAAATTTAAAAAATAGAAAATCATGTCATACAGAGAAGGTCATAATTTTTCTTTAGCAGATGCAACAAATCGAGCTTTATTTCAAGATAATTATCAAGAGATTCAGGTTTCTGAATTGACTTCAAAGGAGTTAACCAAAATATGGCGAGAAACTTTGGAAAACGGAATGCATGGTGTTTGTTTCAGTTTATACGAAGACGGACAAAAACCAGGCGATATCATTTCTGAGGAGCAAGTCCGACGTAGGATGAAAATAATTGCGCCTTACACTAAATGGGTTCGCTCTTTTTCGTGTACCGAAGGCAATGAGTTTATCCCTAAAATCGCACACGAATTTGGAATTAAAACATTGGTTGGAGCCTGGTTAGGTGATGATCCTGAGGTAAATGAGAAAGAAATAGAAGGACTTATCCAATTGGCAAAGGATGGATTTGTCGATATTGCAGCAGTAGGCAATGAGGTGATGTATCGCAAAGATTTAACTGAAGATGAACTTTTAGAATTTATTGACAAAGTACGAAAAGCAATACCGAGCTCGATCCCATTAGGATATGTAGATGCGTATTATGAATTTTCGCATCGTCCTAGAATAACTGAAGTATGTGATGTGATTTTGACCAATTGTTATCCTTATTGGGAAGGCTGCCCTATTGAATATTCCTTTAACCATATGAAAAGCATGTTTGAATCTGCCAAATATGCCGGTGGAAATAAACCAGTTATTATTACCGAAACAGGTTGGCCAAGTCAAGGCGGTTTTTTAAAAGGCGCCGTTGCATCGAATGAAAGTGCGATGAAATATTTTATTGATGCACAAAATTGGTCCAAACAAAATGATATTCCAATGTTTTACTTTTCATCTTTTGATGAATCATGGAAAGTGGGTCCTGAAGGAGAAGTGGGAGCTTATTGGGGAGTTTGGGACAAAAATGAGAATTTAAAATACAGTGATATACTTTAATCTTTCAAATTTAAAAATATGATCAAAAGAATACAGCATATAGTACTATTTCACTTTTTTATATTTGGTCAATTTTGCTTTGGGCAAGTTGATGTAGTATATAAAGATTTAGTTTGGTCTGATGAGTTTACAACTAATGGCCCTGTCAATGCTACCCAGTGGTTTCATCAAACCCAATTGCCCGCGGGTGGCAGTTGGTTTAATGGAGAAGTGCAGCACTATACCGATAGAATAGATAACTCTTATGTTGATAATGGGAGTTTGAAAATAGTTGCCAAAAAAGAGAGTTACACTAATCAAGGAGTGACCAAACAATATACCTCAGCACGGTTGAATTCTAAATTTGCCTATTTATATGGTCGTGTCGATATTAGAGCAAAAATCCCAAAAGATGCTGGAACTTGGCCAGCGTTATGGTTGCTTGGGAAAAACGTAAATGAAGACGGAGGTTATTTTGATGCTCTATATGGCACTACAAATTGGCCTGCTTGTGGCGAAATAGATATATTAGAGCACGGTATTACCCGCTCAAAACCAGATAATTATATTCAAAGCGCCATGCATACTCCATCCTCATTTGGAAACACTTCTGATATTGGTGGTGTAGTTGTAGGGGATAATATTGCTGCTAATTATCATATTTATTCTATGAATTGGTCACCCAACCAAATTTCATTTCTTCTCGATGGGGTAGTTTATTACACTTACAATCCCGCCGTTAAAAATGCCAGTACTTGGCCATTCGATAAAGAACAATATTTTTTGTTGAACATTGCCATGGGTGGAATCGCTGGACCCATAGATCCAAGTTTCACTCAAACTGCTATGGAAATTGATTACATACGAGTATACCAAAACACTACTCCAGATACGCAAGCGCCTACAAATTTTACTGCAACTGTCGGAACTATATCAGGATCTTCTGTGGAGTTATTGCTTAATGCTACCGATGATTCAGGAAATGTAACTTATAACGTCACTTATGGAACAAGTGGTACAGCATCAACTTTTAGTCCATCCGGCACACAAAAGTCATTGGTTATATCCAATTTAAGTCAAAATACAAACTATACTTTCACTGTTAGTGCAACTGATGCAACTGGAAATCCAGCACCTAATAATCCTATTGTGCTGAATGCAACCACGAAGACTATCTTGCAATGTACAGGCACGGATTCGCAAGCACAGCAAGGTTCTTTTGCTACGGGATATAATTATTCTTTTGAAACAATAGGAACTGATGTAAAAATAACTTTCGAATTATTAGACACAGGCAAAACAGGTGTTAATGCCATTTTATGGAAAGAAACCCCTTTTACTCAAACGACTATGAGCAAAGTTTCAGGAAATATTTATACCTATACAATTACGGGTCAACTAGTAGGTTCAACCATCAGTTATGCTTGCAAATTTGAATTTGCTGGAGGTTTGGCTGTTACCAAATACATTCCTTATGTAGTAGGCAGTAGTTGCGCATTGGGAGTAGCAACTGCATCTGAGTTGAGACAATTTGCTTATCCAAACCCGGTTGAAAATAGCTTACAATTGCAATTAGTAGACGACCAAAACCAAATCACTTTGACCGATATTTTGGGACGTAAAATACTCGAAGATGTGGTGAAACCGGATCACAAAATAGAAATGAGTTCTTTCAAATCGGGGATTTACTTTTTGAAAATAAATAACTCATTGGGTATTGAAACCATAAAAATTATAAAAGAATAAGGATTTATTCTATTGTATTCTACACTTGTAGGACATAGAAAGGTTTTATTTTAGGTATTAAGAAAAGTATAAAAAGCATCAATCGTGAGACTGATGCTTTTTTTTTATTAAGTGTATTCCGGAGGGTAAAATAGGAGGTAGATTTGGAAGATTTTTACAGCACATTCTTTTGAAGGTCATTATTGATTCTGTCTTCCGTTGGTCTCAAAAAGGCAAGATACAGTATTATGAGTATTCCGAATAACAGAAATTTTTGGGATAAAAATAGTATAATAAAAGCAGCCCCTTCCAGAATTGCCCAGCGGATAATGGAAGCCGTTTGGTAAACGGGTAAATTTTCTTCGAGTTTTTGTTTGGGATTCGCTTGTTTTAATTGCGATTTGAACAGAAAGTTACTCAAAACGAAAGCTAAAATTGGAATAGCAACGAATACAATTTCTGATGCATCAATACTTTGGATTTTTAAGCTGTCTAAGGAAAGATTTCCTACCATAAAATAGGCAACGATTATACCGGCACAAATGGCAAGATGTATGATTTGAAGGGTTTTGATTTTCTCGGTCATTTTTTTGGGTTAAATAGTTTCGATTACATTCTCCAGCAATCTTCTGGATTTTGGGGTTACTTCAATTCGGTTGGAATCTTCTTCCGCTCCGTAACCTAATGCCATTGCAAAAAGTGGTTTGTAGGCTGTCATATTAAGAATAGATTTGTATTTATCCGTTTCTATGCCTTCCATAGCAGTCGAATCCAGACCCATTGCAATACTGGCCGTCAAACCCACTCCCAAGGCAATATACACTTGTTTGGCCAACCATATTTTGAAATCGGCTTCTGGCATACTGGCTTTAATCTGATTGTACCAATCTCTTCTGGCTGGCGAAAATTCATTTTCTACCACTTTCTGAAAAGCATCCAAATCATCGGCTACACTAAAAACAATTAGAAGTTGCGCTTGATTGATTTTTTCTGCATTGTGCATCGACACCGAAGCTAATTTGGTCTTGATTTCTGGATTTTGCACAAAGGTAAATTTCCAAGGTTGAACGTTTATAGAGGAAGGAGTGAGGCGCAAGATTTCTTTCAAGGCTTCAATTTTTTCTTGTGGAATTAGTTTGTCAGGGTTATACTTCTTAGCCGTATATCTTTTTTGTATTAATTCTAGAATGTTCATAGGTGTATTTTTTAAATGTTTTTATTGACAATTAGCGATGCAAAGCTAAGTTAATAATAGCTTTTGGATTTGCCTATTAAATTATTAGTAATTTTAAATTCACACTTTTTATTGCCTTATTTTGGGGTACCACAGCCTAGGCTTTGATGGGGCTTTGGTGGGGTTTTGATGGGGTTTTGATTGGGGGAAAGGGGGTGTTTGACAGGATTAAAAAGGATTACTATTTTTTATTGGAAGTTTTTAGGGGTACCACAGCCATACTTCAGCCATACTTCAGCCATACTCTATCCATACTCTATCCATACTCTATCCATACTCTATCCATACTCTATCCATACTCTATCCATACTCTATCCATACTCTATCCATACTCTATCCATACTCTATCCATACTCTATCCATACTCTATCCAT
>CAUPRL010000019.1:0-64929 GCA_963513695.1 uncultured Flavobacterium sp. | reverse complement strand
GTTTCAAAACTTTGACAAAGGTATACTTGGACTTGGGTTTCAAAACTTTGACAAAGGTATACTTGGACTTGGGTTTCAAAACTTTGACAAAGGTATACTTGGACTTGGGTTTCAAAACTTTGACAAAGGTATACTTGGACTCGGATTTCAAAACTTTGACAAAGGTTTACTTGGACTTGGGTTTCAAAACTTTGACAAAGTTGTAAAGTGTTTGCATCAAAAGTCAAAATTCAGGTTAGGTGGATTATTATGACAATAAATCAAGTTTTCAATGTCATCAAAAAATGTTATAGTTTCTTGGCGTTTCAAGCTAGTTTTTGCATCGGATAACAATGTTTTATAGGAAGAAAATTTATAGTTTTCAAAATTTATCTTTAAACCTAAAGGGTTAAGATGAATGTAAACAATTAAATTTCTTAAATATTCTTCTGAGTTAATCCGTTTTCTTTTGAAGGGAGATTCCATTAAAGCACCGTGTCTATTTGTAACTTTATTATAGGCTTGACTGTAGCTGCTTATAAACTTACCCATTTGCTTGCTTATTATTGAATCAAAAGAGTGAAGCCCTTTATCTTTTAAACCTTTGTCAAAGTTTTGAATTTTGACAAAGGTTTTTATTTCACTCTCAGGTTTTACTTGTATCAAAAAATGAAAATGATTTGGCATAAGGCAGTAAGCATAAACTTCAACAACATCACTCATATATTTTGAAAATTTTTCTAAAAAAAACAAATAGTTTTCTTCAGATTCAAATATTTTACAACTGTTAATGCCACGATTGTAAATATGGTAAAAAGTATCGGGTTCCAATATTTCGTTTGTGATATTCATTTTTGTCTTTTAAAACTTTTCTTTATAAATCTTTGTCAAAGTTCAAAACTTTGACAAAGGTGCGTGTGTTTAAATATTGTCTTTACCGTTGTCCATTTAAAACCTTTTCTTTAAACCTTTGTCAAAGTTAAAAATTTTGAAAAAGGTAAATCTTAGTTTTTCTTTTTCATTTCAAGACCTTTGTCAAAGCTCAAAACTTTAAGAGGATTTTGGTTTTCAAAACCTTTGTCAAAGTTCAAAACTTTGACAAAGGTTTCCAAAAGTAAAAATTAGTTCAAAAACTTGACAAAGGGGTTTATTACCCAATTGAATAGTATTGCTCAATTCCAAATATTTTAAGCACTCCAATCGCTAAATTGTCCTTCGCCTTGCTCCATGATTTCTTGTAGAATAGTATTCAATTCTAGGATACTCATTTTGCCACGCAATTCTTTCTTGACTGCCAAACGGATTCTTGCCTTGACATCTTCCTTATTCATGTCGAGTTGTAAATTATTCTTTACTGCTTTTACAACAGCATGCACAATAATAGGAATCGATGGCGTTTTTTTGGTAGTTTTCAATTTACCCTTTCCAGTTCCCCATTTTGGGGGTTAGGGGGCTAATCCCACAACCTCCAGCACTACATTAGTCTCCTTTTTCAAAGGATAAAATATCCCATTCAGTTCCTGAACAAACTGTACCAAAACGACCCCAACTTTAAGTCCCTCAGCAGCAACTAGAGCAGGAGCAGGGATAGCAATCGTACGCACCTCTTTAGAACCAATATAAACCGTATCACTGGAACTAAAACTAGAAGTCCTAGTCTCAAAATCAACACTCAAATATCCAATCTGCAACGCAAGATGGGTAGCACCTCCAGGAAAAGAAACCCGTTTGCCCTCAAAATCAGGAATACTAAATCCAGTCGTCCAGTTAAAAACCGCTTTTTGGTGCAATACATCCTCCAATCGCAAACCGGAAGTCAATACATAATTTTTCAGTAACCCTTGGCCAGCTGCACTTTGCAATCCACCAAAAACCGTTCGGGAACCACGATCCGAAACCTGATCCAAATCTTTAAGCTTAGTAAACAAACTCACCAACCGTTCGTGCAAAGTGCCATCTTTAAAACGGCACAAAAAAGGCTGCAATCCCATCTTAAAAAACTGCACACTCTGCATACAACCCTTAAACTCAGAGCCGTTTTCCCGAACTCGAACCATACTATCCTTCGTTTTAATCGCTTTTCCGTTAAAACCCCCACCAGCCTTGCGGGAAAGTGCTACTCCCTTACGCTCATAAAAATTAATATCCCCAATGGTGCCTTTCAATTTAATAATACCTTTAACTTTTGCCATAGTGTTATGATTTATAGTTTACTGCAAAGATAATAAATAGTTGAATACGATTTACAGTAACTTTATAGTAAGTATATAGTAAGTATATAGTAAGTATATAGTAACTTATAAGTATGAATAACCCTTATTTAGGCTATTCATTAAGAAATGAAATTCTACAAAGAAGTACAAGACATATAGAGACATTCACTGCCATCCAAACAATTATTTTTTATTATCTTTGAAATAGAGATGCATTATAAAAAAACTTTTTAGAAAACTTTTCATGATTGATCTCTTTTAAAGTAATCATTTCACAAAGCATGAAAAAATCCATTTTAAAAGGTTTCGAAAATAGGTTTCCAACCGATAATAAAAAAAATAAATCGGCTGTGGCTAACGGATTTTTACTCTTCTTCACTATCCTTACTGTTTTTGTTATTCCGGTTTTTCCTGGAGCATATCTTAATTTGCTTTTTTCTATTGCTATAACGGGCATTTTTTTCTTTGCTGTTTTATCGCTTAAAAACGACAAAAATTCTTTTATAAGTATTTCTGTTTTTTTAACATTGGCGCTTTGGGCAGCTTTCTTCAGTAAATTTCAAGTGGTAAATATTATTTTTCGAACACTTAATTTCTTCTTCTTTATATTTCTGGTCATAAGCTTAATCAAGCAGGTTTCTTCGACAGCTACCGTTACAGTTAAGGTAATTGTCGATGCTATTACAGGCTATCTTTTATTGGGCTTTGCTTACAGTTTGATTGTAGCAATCATTTCGACCAAAATTCCAGGGGCTTACAACATGAATTTTTCGGCTAACATAGATAAAGATATATTAGAACCCATGCAGGACAATATCTATTATACCTTTATGACTTTTACCACAACGGGTTATGGAGATATTGTACCAACTCATCCAGTATCTCAATCACTGGCTGTGCTGATAAGTGTTTCAGGTCAACTTTATGTAGCCGTTATTATTGCAATGTTGGTTGGAAAGTATGCTAGTAATATAAAATCAAAATAGTTGTTTTTATAGAGGTATAACAATCTATAAAAACAACTATTTTCGTTGCGTAGGGTATCAATTATTTTTCCTCCAATAAAGCTTTTTTTATGGCTTGCAATTCGGCTATTTTTTCCTCACTAACCGATGGATATTCTAAGTCTAGCTCATCAAGTGCGGTGATAATAGCCGAAGCTATGGCAATACGAGCGTAGTTTTTATCATCGGCAGGAATAACGTACCAAGGTGATTTTTCAGTCGAAGTATTTTTGATCAATTCCTCGTAAGCATGCATATAATCATCCCAATAGCCACGTTCTTTAACATCGGCAGTACTGAATTTCCAGTTTTTGTCGGCATCATCAATTCGTTCTATGAAACGTTCTTTTTGTTCTTCTTTTGATACATTCAGGAAAAATTTGATAACCACAGTACCATTTCTATTTAAATATTTTTCAAAATTTCGAATATCTTGAAAACGGTGTTCCCAAATATCGTCGGTGATCAATTTCTCGGGTAGTTTTTGATTCATCAAAATTTGCTCGTGTACCCGAACCACCAATACTTCCTCATAATACGAGCGATTAAAGATTCCTATCCGTCCTCTTTCTGGCAAATGTTTTTGGCAACGCCACAAATAATCGTGGTCTAAATCTTCTGAACTGGGTGCTTTAAACGAGGAAACCTGACAGCCTTGAGGGTTTACACCCGACATTACATGTTTTATTGCTCCATCTTTTCCAGCGGCATCCATCGCTTGAAAAATTACCAACAGAGACCATTTATCTTGGGCATATAAAATATCTTGCATAGTTGCTAAAGCGTCAACACCTAACTGTAAAGTTTCTTTTACCAATGATTTCCCTTCTGAACCTAAATTAAAACTAGCTTTGGTTTCATAGTCTTTTAATCGGAAATCATCTCCTTTTCCGACGCAATATTGTTTCGAGAATTTTTCCGCTTTTTTTATAAGCTCTTTTTTACTTAAAGTATTTAATTCTCGAGCATTTTTCTCAAAGTCGTTTGGTTTTGCCATGATTTTCGTTTTTAAAAGATTTAAATTAGTTGTAAAAAAGTAGTTAAAACTGTGCTTTTGCCCAGGAATACGAATAAAAAATCGATTAGAAATTGATTGTTATTTCAAAAATAACAAAAAATAATTTAAACTAATGAAATCACGATCAACTATATTTTGTTGTTAACAAATTATAAAAATTAAAAATTTTAATGTTTTTACCTCATTTATGGAAAGAAAATGTTAGAAATAGTTATGAATAACTATTTTTTTTATGTCAATAAAACCTAAATTTGTTTTACAAAAAGAAAAATATAAAAATGATACAGGCATTTTTGTGGGGATTACTTGCAACCTCTTCTTTACTCATTGGTGGAATTATCGCCATTCGATTCTCATTGACTAATCGTACTATTGGAATTATTATGGGGTTTGGAGCTGGTACTCTTATTTCTGCAATTTCCTATGAATTAATTTTTGAAGCTGTTAAAATGGGCAGAGGAACAGGATTTCCTGCCTTCGGTTTATTTGCGGGGGCGGCGACCTTTTTTTTCTCTGACAAAATCATTGGCAATTTTGGTGCGACTAACCGAAATAAAGTGGGAGAATCTAAAAGTTCAAGTTTAGTAATCCCTATGATTTTAGCTATTATACTCGATGGAATTCCTGAATCTATCGTAATTGGTTTGGGTATTTTTGAAGGTGGAAAAATTAGTTTAGCAATGTTGGTTGCCGTATTTATATCCAATCTTCCCGAAGCCATTGCAGGATCTTCAGGTATGAAAGAAGGAGGTTGGTCAAAGAGTAAAATAGTGATGCTTTGGTTATTTATTGCTTTGTTTTGTGCTTTTTCAACAGTGGCAGGTTTTTCTCTTTTTAGTGGAGCTTCAACAGAATGGCTGTCTTTTATTCAGGCATTTGCTGGGGGTGCTATTTTAATGATGCTAGCTAATTCAATGATTCCCGAAGCCTATAAACATGGTGGAAAACTAGCTGGAGTATTTACGGTACTTGGTTTTTTTGTATCGGTAAGCATTGTAGTTTTTGAAAATAGTATTTAATTTTAAAATAGATTAATTTTTGTGTTAATTATTTAAATCAGCAATGCTAAGTGATAATTTTTATTAAATTTACGACTGATTGTATTACAAAAAAGGATTAAAAAATGTTTCTATAAATAGGTTCCAAAATTAAAAAAAAACAACATAATAAAAAATGAAAATGAAAAAAACGAATTATTTATTGGCAATGCTTATAGTATTTATGATGCTTTCCTGCAAAAAAGATGCAAATCCACAGATGCCACCACTTGTGATTTCGGTTACTGATGTTTTACAGCAAGATGTAAGTATCGAATCAGAATTTACAGGCCAGACTTTTGGACTTTCGGATATTCAAATCAATCCAAGAGTGGATGGTTTAATTGAAAGTCTTGATTTTAAAGAAGGCAGCATGGTAACCAAAGGGCAATTATTGTATACCATAGATCCTTTGCCTTATGAAGCTAAAGTTAATGATGCAAAAGGAGCTTTAGCTCAAGACGAAGCTAAATTGGCTAAAAACAAATCGGATTATGATATGATGATTCCATTAGCCAAAATGAATGCTGTGAGCCAAAGAGAATTAATTGCAGCAAAGTCTGCTTATAACGCCTCTTTAGCTTCAATAAATTCATCAAAAGCAAGATTAGAAAATGCAAAATTGGAATTGGGTTACTGTAGAATAGTTGCGCCAATATCAGGAATAATTGGTATTTCAAAAGTTAGAGTAGGTGATTATGTTCGTCCTGGAGCTTCTTCAGTTTTAAATACCATTTCAGATTTAGGAGACGTAAGAGTTCGTTTTACTATAAGTGAACAAGAATTTCTACGAATATATAGAGAAGTTAAAAAAGAGAATTCTCCCTTAAAAGGCGCAAAACAATCAATTACTTTGAAATTATCCGATGGATCGATTTATCCACAAACAGGAAAAATCAGTTTTGCCGACAGACAGATTGATCCCACAACTGGAGCTATTACATTTGAAGCTGCTTTTCCAAATCCCGATAAATTATTACGTCCTGGTCAATATGTAAAAGTAGGATTGGTAACAGATGTTCGCGCCAATGCCTTTCTAATCCCACAACGATCAGTGATTGAAATGCAAGGAATATACCAAGTTTATGTATTGGGGGATAGTAGTAAAGTTCATATGCAAATTGTTAAGCCGGGCCCTGCCTATAAAGATGGTTATGTAATTGAAGATGGATTGAAATCGGGTGATAAAATAGCAATGGGAGGTACTTCTTTGTTAAGAAATGGTAGTGTTATTACTCCAAAACTAGTTCAATGGCAACCTGGTCAGCAAGAAACAGCGCCAACTAAATAATAAAATTATTATGGGAGAATTTTTCGTTAGAAGACCAATAGTAGCCATGGTTATAAGTATCATTATTGTGATACTTGGATTGTTGGCATTACAAAAAACACCAGTTTCTCAATATCCTGATATTGTTCCTCCTGTTGTAAAAATCACAACAAACTTTACAGGAGCCAATGCACTGAATGTAGAACAAGCAGTGGCAACACCTATAGAGCAAAAGGTTAATGGTGTTGAGAATATGTTATATATGAAATCCATCAACACTTCTGATGGAGGATTAACACTTGAAGTAACTTTTGATGTGGGTACCAATTTGGACAATGCCAACATGCTTACTCAAAACCGACAAGCACAAGCAGCGCCATTTATGCCGGCAAGTGTCAAACAACAAGGGGTAGTGGTAAAAAAATCGCTTTCTTTCCCATTGATGTTGTTTACTATAACTTCTAAAAATCCTAAATACGATGCTAAATTTTTAAATAATTATGCAAGTATAAATATTGCAGATAGATTAGCTCGTATCAAAGGAGTTGGAGAAGTAACGCTTTGGGGTAGTGATTATTCGATGAGGGTATGGTTGAAGGCTGATATAATGTCAAAACTTGGGGTTACTGTTGAAGATGTTAAAAGTGCGTTGAATGCGCAAAATATGATTAGTCCAGGAGGTAAATTTGGTTCTCAACCAGCTCCAATAGGTACTGATTTTACCTATGGGGTTACACTTCAGGATCGATTAGTTACTGAGGAACAATTTGGTAAAATTATTGTAAGAAGTAAAGAAGATGGAGCCGAAGTATTATTAAGTGATATTTCACGTATTGAATTAGGTTCTGAAAATTATAGTACTAATGCGCGAAGAAATAGTAATCCGGCAGCTGCAATTACAATTTTCCAAATGCCCGGTAGTAATGCATTAGAAGTAGCTGCCGAAGCCAAAGCAGCAATGAAAGAAATGTCAGCGCGTTTTCCTAAAGACATTGAATATCAAGAATCATTAGATACCACTCTAGCCATTACAGCAGGTGTGGAGGATATTGTTCATACTCTTTTTGAAGCCATATTATTAGTTATTCTTGTGGTGTTTATCTTCCTTCAAAATTGGCGTGCAACCTTAATCCCTTTGATTACTGTTCCCGTTTCTTTGATTGGTACTATTGCCGTATTTCCTTTATTAGGATTTTCTATAAATACTCTTTCATTATTAGGATTAGTTTTGGCAATTGGTATTGTGGTGGATGATGCGATTGTTGTGGTTGAAGCAGTAATGCATCATATAGAACACGGAAAATCACCCAAGGAAGCTACAATACAAGCCATGAAGGAAGTTTCGGGACCCGTTATAGCCATTGCTCTGATTTTGTGTGCCGTATTTATTCCTGTAGCAATGACTCCTGGAATTACAGGTCGATTTTATCAACAATTTGCCATAACCATTGCCGTCTCGGTCGCATTTTCCGCATTTAGTGCCTTGTCATTAAGTCCGGCTTTATGCGCGATGCTCTTAAAGCCCACAAAACCTGTAGAAGAACAAACGGGTTGGTTGGCTAAATTTTTCGCAGGATTCAATAGAATTTTTAATAAAGTAACAGGGAAGTATCTCAATGGGGTAAATTTCTTTGCTAAAAAATCGTTGCGAATAGTTGCCTTACTAGGTGTAATTTTGGTGGCAGTTAGTTTATTAGGAATCAAAATCCCTTTAGGCTTTATCCCAGAAGAAGATCAAGGCTATGTTTTGTTGAACATTCAATTGCCACCATCCTCTTCTTTACAACGAACCGAGGAAGTTTCAGCACAAGTAGATGCTATTTTGAAAAAAGAGGATGCAATCCTTTCCTATACTACAATCAATGGGTATAGTTTGTTAACAGGATCTAATTTACCTAATAATGCTTTTATATTCATTGCATTAAAACCTTGGGAGGACCGAGCATTTACAGCCAAACAATTTACAGATCAATTGAATGGTAAATTGGCAATGCAAGTAACTAAAGGAACTGCTTTTGCATTTGGCCCACCTGCAATTCAAGGATTAGGAGCTTCGGCAGGATTTAGTATTATGTTACAAGATAGAGGAGGAAATACGCCAGAATATTTAGCACAACAGACACAGGCATTTATAGCAGCTGCTCAAAAAAGGCCTGAAATTCAACGTGTTTATACCACTTTTAATGCCGCAACACCTCAAATAAAATTAGAAATCGATAATGAAAAAGCAATGAAATTGGGTGTGCCTGTTTCAAGGGTTACGGAAGCATTAGGAGCCTTTTTGGGAGGAACATATGTAAATGATTTTAACCGATTTGGTCGTCAATATAAAGTTTTTTTACAAGGAGAGGCTTCAGATCGCGTTAAACCTGAAAACTTAAATTTAATTTACATCAAAAATAATGAAGGGTCTATGTTGCCTATTTCTACTTTGGTTACAGCAACTAAAGTAACTGGGCCAGATTTTACCAATAGATTAAATTTATTTAGGTCAGCAGAAGTTGGAGGAAGTGCAAATCCTGGGTACAGTAGCGCACAAGCCTTAGCTGCTTTAGAAGAAGTAGCCGCAGCAACTTTACCGACGGATATGAGTTTCGATTACATTAACTTATCATATCAAGAGAAAAAAGCGCCTGGTGGAAGTTCAGTATTTATTATGGCTTTGGTATTTGTGTTTTTAATCCTTGCTGCTCAATATGAAAGCTGGAAACTTCCGTTTAGTGTATTACTTGGAGCACCTTTGGCCGTTTTTGGAGCCTTTTTAGGATTATTTTTAGCTCGATTCACTAGTGATGCCTATGTGAATAATGTTTTTGCACAAATTGGGTTGGTACTTCTAATTGGATTAGTAGCCAAGAATGCAATTCTTATTGTAGAATTTGCCAAAGAAGAACACGAAAAAAAGGGTGTACCCCTTTATGAAGCTGCTATGGTAGCTGCTAAACTTCGTTTCCGTCCAATTTTGATGACTGCATTTGCATTTATTCTTGGTGTTGTTCCGTTGCTAACCGCCACAGGAGCAGGTTCTCAAGCACGTATTGTAATGGGCATGACTGTATTTGCAGGGATGTTAATTGCTACAATTCTTGGAGTATTAATAGTTCCTGGTTTATATGTAATGATTGAAAATATTGGGAAAAAGAAAGAAGAAGTTGTAGTAGTTGAAAATAATGTGGATTCAAAAACAACCGATCATGAATAGTAAAATTAAAATAGTTGTTGTAATTTTAATCCTTGCCATACTTCCCGTAGGTTGTTTGGTAGGACCTAAATATAAAAAACCAGAAGATCAAAATACGGCTACTTTCCAAAATGGACAAGTAAATATGGACACATTGGCTTCTGTAGTCAATATCAAATGGTTTGATCTTTTTAATGATGATGTGCTAAAGGGACTTATAAATAAAGGCTTAGCTAATAATTACGATTTGAAAATAGCTATGGCACGCATCGAGAAAACAAGAGCAAATCTAGGATATTCTAAGGCTGATTTATTGCCAGCAATTGGTTATGGCGCCAAAGTAAATAGCAACGAAAAAGCATTTCCTGTTTCAAATGCATCGGCTTCCCTTTCTTGGGAATTGGACTTTTGGGGGAAAATTCGTCACGAAAACAGAGCTGTTCAAAATGAATTGTTGGCTAGTGAAGAAGGACGTAAAGTGATTCTTTCTAATTTAGTTAGTGATATAGCAGTGGCTTATTTCCAACTTCGTGATTATGACAACCGCTTGGTAATTTCTCAAAATACATTCCAATCCCGACAAAAAGCATACGATCTAATCAATCAAAGATTTAAAGCAGGCTATGTTTCTGAAGTAGATTTAATGCAAATCGAACAACAAGTTGCCATTGCCCAAGCAACAATTCCTGCAATAAAACGTCAAATTACCAATCTTGAAAATACCATTTCAATATTAATAGGCCAAATACCAGGTCCAATTGAACGTGGTAAATCCAATATGGAACTTCAAGTGTCAAACAATATACCAGTTTCTATTCCTTCAATTGTATTAAAAAACAGACCCGATGTAAATCAAGCTGAACGCATTTATATGGCTGCCAATGAAAGAATTGGTGTAGCACAAGCGATGCGTTTTCCATCGTTTAATATTGCAGCAATGGCAGGTTTTGCAAACAGTTCAGTGAGTTCATTATTTGATGGGTCTTCCTATCTGCAAAACGCAACCGCTGGTGTGACTGGTCCAATTTTCAATTTTGGAAAAAACAGGAGGAGGGTAGAAATATACCGTCAAACGGCTGAAGAATCAAGACTTTCGTATCAAAAAACTTGTCTGTTGGCTGTAGCTGAAGTAGAACAATCTTTGCAAAATGTAAAAACATACAAAGAGGAATGGGCAGCAAGAAACAAACAAGTTATAGCGGCTAGAAAAAACTTAGAATTATCTAATGCTAGATACTTTAATGGCTATGTTTCTTACCTTGAAGTCCTAGATATTGAGCGATCTTTATTCGATGCTGAAATAAGTCTTTCTCAGTTAACACAAAACCAACTCAGTTCTATGATTCAATTGTATAAAGCTTTAGGAGGCGGTTGGAATTAATGCATCATAGATAAACTCTAATTTTCTTTTTAAAGATTCAATAGAAAGTAAAAGGGGCTATTCACAACTCGTGAAATAGCCCCTTTTGATTGAAATATATAGAGTATCAACTCGCAAATAGCAAGATGAGTAATTGGGCCACTAAAATTCTACTGATGGTAACCAATGGATAAACCGTGGCGTAAGATTGATTAGGGATGTCAGAATCAAGGTATTTTGTACTAAAGGCCAAGGCTGCTGGATCTGTATAAGAACCACTCATTATACCTACCATTTGATAAAAATTTAATTTGAAAACAAAACGGCTAATCAAAACTAATAGTGTTAATGGTATAAAAGTGATATAACAACCGTAATATATCCACATCCAACCGTTATTTTCAACAAAACTATCGGCAAAACCGTGACCTGCTTTAATACCTACGGCAGCAAAGAACAAACAAATACCAAAATCCTTCATAAAATGGATTGCACCATTATTGATATACGAGTGAATAACTCCAACACCACCATATCTACTGATGAATAATGCAGCCAAAAGCGGACCTGCAGCCAATCCTAATTTTAATGGCACTGGTAGAGATGGAATGAAAAAAGGAATAGAACCAATTACAACTCCAAATATCAATCCGCCAAAAAGAGAAAGAAAATCGGGTTCTAAGAGTATTTTTTTAGAATTCCCAACAATTTTTTCAACTTCAGCAATTGCTTGTCTATTTCCAAAAACCATCAATGTATCTCCATAAAATAACTCTAATGAAGGTTGGGCTAAAATTTCTAACCCAGAACGAATTACACGAGTCACTTTGACATCATACTGATTGTATAAATCCAATTGAGCTAATGTTTTGTGAGTAGCTGTTTTTTGAGTAACACTAATGATTTTAGTCGTTAAATCATCTTCTGATTCGATAAATAAATCGGTTGAAACTTTACCAACACATTCAATAAAATTATCAATGTCTTTTTGTTTTGCCACAACCATCAAAACGTCTTTTTCATTGATGACAGCATCCAACGAAGGAGAATATACAACTGTGGTTCCACTATGTTTCTGTCTTGAAATAATTACATCTTCAATATGAAACTGTTTCAGCACTTGCTTTATGGTTTTTCCAAAAACATCAGGATTTGTAACTCTGCATTTTTGGCGGACAATTTTATTTTCAGAGTCTTTGTTTTTTTCTTTCAGCATTTGCAAATCTTTCTTCAAATCAATTTTCAAAAAACTTTTTGATATGATAATAAGAAAAATTATTCCAAAAACTCCAATTGGATAAGTTATTGCATAAGCAACGGCAGGGTCTGAGAAATGGTCAGCAGGAAGATTTAATTGTTTTTGAATTTCGATTAGGGTTGATTTTGCAGCTCCTAATCCTGGGGTATTTGTTACCGAACCGGACATTAGTCCAACGGCATTTTCAATTTTAATATTCGCCAACAAATGAATCAGATAAGTAATAATTCCACCAAGAAAAACAGTTCCAACTCCTAATGCATTGAAAACTAATCCCTCTTTTTTAAACGAAGAAAAGAAGGTTGGTCCCACCTGAATACCAATTCCATAAACAAAAAGAATTAAACCAAATTCACGAACAAATTGAAGTAAATCAGCGTTCATTGTGAATCCTAAATGACCTAAAAATAAGCCTACAAACATTACTGCAGAAACTCCTAAGGAAATATTTCCAAATTTGATTTTACCTACAAAAAAACCAACACTAATAGCCAAAAATAAAACAATTAAGGATTGTGTCATCTCCGGCTCATCAGTCGGAGTAAATAAAAAGTGTAACCAATCGAACATATATATTAATTTAAAATTAGAAACTTAGTTCATTAATATAATGATTATTCGTTATTTCTCACAAATAACTTTTTTATCATTACATTGAGATCTTTCCCTTTTACAGAATACGATTTGAAAACAACCACTGGAAATGCCACTCCAAAAGCTAAAGCAAAAAGAATAAATACAGTAGAAATTCCGTATGAAAAAGTTTGAATTACTTCTTCAACTGTTGGTTTTTGATCTAGTCCGCCACTAATCCAATCAATCATTCCCATCATAAACTCATAACTCAATAAACCTGGAATCATATTAATTACTGCAGGAATCATAAATATTATTGGAGGTGTGTGTGCCCGATGCGCAAAATACATACCTGAAATCCCAACAAAACAGGATGCTATAAATATCGATAAGGTAAGATTCATATCTAATTCTTTGACCAAGATGAATTTTATCAAATAACCTAGTGATCCAAGCAAAAACACAGTCCACATGGCTCTTTTAGGCGTGTTGAACATCAACGCAAACCCCAAAGAAGTTATTCCACCGAAAATAAATTTAGAAGCTACCAACCACAAACCTTGCGGTTCGAATGCTTCTTTAATTAGTAGTTGAAACTCAGAAAAATCAAATAGATTTAAAGTTTTGACAATCGGCAAATTAAATAGCATCGCGGAGGTAAAGAAACCAAAAGCCACCATCAAAATAAGCATTAGACTGTAGATAAATCGAGCGGTTCCTGATTCGAAATATCCTTCTAAATAATCAATAAATGAGTTGATCATTACTGCGCCAGGAATAAGATATAATACAGATACCACCAGAGCTTCTTTTACTTGAATGTTGAAAAATACTCCTATAAAGTGTATGAAAAGTGTCGAAATAGTGGCTCCAATAAAAAATGCAACCATATGGTTGTGGTGCTTAAGCATCATTGATCGCCTAGCGTAATAACCGAATAAAGTAGAGAAGTACACTATTAAAGATTGCAACCAATCTCCATCAAATAACATACAAAGGGCAACACTTGCTAAAGGAGCTAAAGCATACAATTGTATATCGGAATATACTTTCTTAGCTTTAATCTGTTTTAACGTCGACTTAATTTCGTTGATTGAAATCTTATTCTCAAAAACATCCCAAGATAAAATACTGATTTGCGAAATGGTTTCAAAATTCAGGCCTTTTGATTTTATGGTCTTGGCAAGAGTGTGTGCTTTAAATTTATTTTGCTTGTAAACTGATATTACTATTCCGGTATAAGTTATTACTAACTCACAATTATAACCGAGACCTACTGCAATACGTTCTAAATTTCTAATTATTCTAGCCGTATGCGCTCCACTGGTGATCATCATTTCTCCAATCTCAGTAAGCAAGTTTAAAACTGTTTGTGCTTTTCTGTCTTCGATCAACTTTTGAGGTTCGTCTAACATAATTTTAGGAATAAAATTTTATATTTTTATTCTGTTTTTATTCTGTTTCAAAAGTACTAATTATATATTTAGGAAATATGATATTTATCATATAAACCCTCGTGAGCCCTTGTAAATAAAGAAATCGTTTTCGTAGATTTATTGAAAATATGATAAATATCAGGTTTATTAGGTGAGAATTTCTTAATTTTGAAAAAGAATTTAAAGAATAAAACAAATAAATAAAATCGATTATGAAAAACATTAAAATTATTCAGGAATTACATGATTTGGGAATTACAGGATATCATGAAGTAGCTTACAATCCTTCTTATGAGGAATTATATCAAGCTGAAGTATCTCATAAAAGAAAAGGGTTTGAAAAAGGTGCATTGACAGATACAGGATGTGTCGCAGTGAAAACAGGTATTTTTACAGGACGTTCTCCTAAAGATAGATATATAGTAAAAGATGATGTAACTAAAGATACCATTTGTTGGGATAAAGAATCTGGGATTAGTACTCCAAACTACCCAACAACTAAAGCAGTTTGGGATGATTTGAAAGCACTTACTTTAGAGCAACTTTCAACTTCACCTAAATTATATGTTGTAGATGCATTTTGTGGAACTAACGTTGATACAAGACTTAAAGTTCGTTTCGTAATGGAAGTAGCTTGGCAAGCGCACTTTGTAACCAATATGTTTATCAGACCTTCTGTTTATGAATTGGAAAACTTTGGAAAACCAGATTTCATCGTAATGAATGGTTCAAAAGCAAAAAATCCAAACTGGAAAGAACAAGGTTTAAATTCTGAAAACTTTGTATTATTTAACCTTACTGAAAAAATTCAAATTATCGGAGGTACTTGGTACGGTGGAGAAATGAAAAAAGGAATGTTTGCCATGATGAACTACTATTTACCATTAAAAGGTATGGCTTCAATGCACTGTTCTGCAAACGTTGGACCAGAAGGTGATGTAGCTGTTTTCTTTGGTCTTTCTGGAACAGGAAAAACTACTTTATCTGCAGATCCAAAAAGATATTTAATTGGAGATGACGAACACGGATGGGATGATAATGGAGTATTCAACTACGAAGGTGGATGTTATGCAAAAGTTATCGATTTGAGCGAACAAAACGAACCAGATATTTGGAGAGCAATTAAAAGAGACGCTTTATTAGAAAATGTTATCGTTGACGAGTATGGGGAAATAGATTATTATGACCATTCTATCACTGAAAACTCAAGAGTTTCTTATCCAATTCACCATATTAGTAAAATTGTATTGCCATCAAAAGCAGGACATGCTAGTAAAATCATCTATCTTTCTGCCGATGCATTTGGTGTATTGCCTCCAGTTTCTATTCTTACTGAAGACCAGGCTGCATACCACTTCTTGTGTGGATATACTTCTAAATTAGCAGGAACTGAAAGAGGAATTACAGCTCCAGAACCTTCTTTCTCACCAGCATTTGGAGAAGCTTTCTTAACATTACACCCAACTATGTATTCTAAAACATTAATTGGTAAAATGAAAGAACACAAAGCTACAGCATATCTTGTAAACACAGGATGGAACGGTACAGGAAAAAGAATTTCTTTGAAAAACACAAGAGCCATTATTGATGCTATCATCAATGGTGATATCAACAAAGCTGAAACTAATACTATTCCTTTCTTGAATTTAACATTCCCAACAGCTTTACCAAATGTAAGCGAAGGAATCCTAGATCCAAGAGATACCTATACTATCAAAGCTGATTGGGATGAGAAAGCTAAAGATTTGGCTGGTCGTTACATCAAATATTTTGAACAGTATACTGGTAATGAAGAAGGAAAACGTTTAGTTGCTGCTGGACCTTCTTTAGAGGAAGTTGAAGCATAATTCTTCAAAATAATATGTAAAACCACTTGTATGTATAAATAGTACTCCAAGTGGTTTTTAACAATTTGTTTACGTTAAGTTATAATAAAAATTGGATTGTTACTATATTTTCTATTATATTTGCAATCGAATAAAAAGATTATCAAATTAAATTTTATGTTATCAAATCAATTACATCACCATCATTTTCAGTATTGCTCTCAAGCGATGTGTTAATGGTATGGATGAAATCATCATATTTAAAAACCCGTTTGAGTACATCAAACGGGTTTTTTATTGCCTAAAAGTTGTATTCAAACAAAATTGTAAAACAACAACCCTGTAGCGTCCGAATAACAAAGAATGCTGCGAAAAAACAACAAAAAAATGAGTATTTTAAAAATTGCAATTCAAAAATCTGGTCGTTTAAACGAAGACAGTATTCAAATTCTTAAAGATTGTGGCATTTCCATCAACAATGGAAATGACCAACTCAAAGCCGAAGCTACTAATTTTCCTTTGGAAGTTTTGTATCTAAGAAATTCAGATATTCCTCAATATTTAATAGATGGCGTGGTCGATGTTGCCATTGTTGGCGATAATCTTTTGGTCGAGAAAGGGAAAAACATTAAAGCAATACAGAAATTAGGTTTTTCAAAATGTAAAGTTTCAGTAGCTGTTCCAAAAACGTTTCAGTACAATTCTATCAAAGACTTGGAAGGAATGCGTATTGCGACATCTTATCCAAACACCGTTATAGATTATTTTGCAACTTTTGGAATGACGGTTGACATTCACCAAATTTCAGGCTCTGTCGAAATTGCTCCGAACATTGGTCTAGCCGATGCTATCGTGGATATTGTTTCCAGCGGAAGCACTTTATTCAAAAATAATTTGAAAGAAGTTGAAGTGATTTTCAAAAGTGAGGCAGTATTAGCAGTTTCTCCAAAGGTAACGCCGGAAGTGCAATCTATTATTGATACCCTTCAATTCCGAATAGAATCGGTCCTAAGAGCCCGAAAATCAAAATACATCTTAATGAACGTTCCTAATGACAAAATTGAAGCAATTGGCAAAATATTACCGGTTTTGAAAAGTCTTACCGTTATGCCGTTGGCCGAAAAAGGTTGGAGTAGTGTTCATTCAGTAATTGATAAAGATACCTTTTGGGATGTTATCGACCAATTGAAGGAAGCCGGAGCCGAAGGAATCTTGGTTTGTCCAATCGAAAAAATGGTGCTTTAAAAATTATAACAATGAACAAAATATTCAATCCAAAACCCGAAACTTGGTCTAGCATCCTAAAAAGACCAACTCAAACTATCGATGATATTGAAGTTACCGTGAAAGAAATTTTCAAGGAAGTTCAAAAGAAAGGCGATGTAGCCGTTGCAAAATATACTTCGCTCTTTGATGGTGTTGCATTTGAAAATATAGAAGTTTCTACATTAGAAATTGAGCAAGCCATTGCTTCTATTTCAGAAGAACTAAAAACAGCCATTCAATTGGCAAAATCGAACATTGAAAAATTCCATTCGGCTCAAAAAACGACTAAAATTGACATAGAAACCACTGAAGGAGTAAATTGCTGGCAAGAAAAAAGACCAATCCAGAAAATCGGTTTATACATTCCTGGCGGAACTGCACCTTTATTTTCAACGGTTTTAATGCTTGCTGTTCCAGCCAATATTGCAGGATGCAAAGAAATTGTTTTATGCTCACCTCCGGATAAGAAAGGAAATATTAATCCAGCTATTTTATACGCCGCCAATTTATGTGGAGTGTCCAAAATTTTGAAAGTAGGAGGAATCCAAGCCATTGCAGCAATGACTTTCGGGACAAAATCAATTCCAAAAGTGTACAAAATATTTGGACCTGGAAATCAATTTGTTACTGTCGCCAAACAATTAGCAACCCAATTTGGCGTAGCGATCGATATGCCTGCTGGTCCTTCCGAATTGTTGATTGTGGCTGATGATTCGGCTGTTCCTGCTTTCATCGCTTCTGATTTATTGTCGCAAGCAGAACACGGAACCGACAGTCAGGTTATTTTAGTTTCAACTTCAAAAACATTGATTGATGAAGTGGAAAAAGAAATTCAATCTCAAATTGCAGATTTACCTCGAAAAGCCATCGCCGAAAAAGCCATCGCCAATTCGAAATTGATTTATGTCGAAAATGATGAAACGGCTTTAGAATTAATTGACGAATATGGACCTGAACACTTTATCATTTGCAGTAAAAATGAAGATTATTTTGTGAATAATATTGGAAATGCAGGTTCGGTTTTTATCGGGAATAATACACCGGAAAGTGCGGGAGATTATGCTTCGGGAACGAATCATACTTTACCAACCAATGGGTATGCCAAGAATTACAGCGGCGTAAATCTAGATAGTTTTACCAAAGCGATGACTTTCCAAAAAATATCCGAAAAAGGAATTCAAAATATTGGGAAAGCCATTGAAATTATGGCCGAAGCCGAAGGATTGCAAGCACACAAAAATGCGGTGACATTACGATTAAAAGCGATTGAAAATGGAAAATAGTTTCGATATAAATAATTTAGTCCGGGAAAACGTCAAGTCGATGAAACCATATTCTTCGGCTCGTGACGAATTTGAGGATTTCGACACTGCCGATATGATTTTCTTGGATGCCAATGAAAATCCGTTCCAGAATGGGGTGAATCGTTATCCAGATCCACAACAAAGCAATGTAAAAAAGGTTTTGGCGACACAAAAAAAGGTAAAAACCAATCAAATTTTATTAGGAAACGGAAGCGATGAAGTCTTGGATTTAATTTTCAGGGCTTTTTGTGAACCCAAAGTGGACAATGTAATCAGTTTACCACCAACCTACGGAATGTATAGCGTTTTGGCCAATATCAATGAGGTGGAAAATAGAGAAGTTTTACTATCTAACGATTTTCAACCACAAGTAGAAAAAATTTTAGAAGCGGTTGATGAAAATAGCAAAATTATCTTTCTATGTTCGCCAAATAACCCAACAGCCAACTCATTTTCGACAGAAAGTGTTGTGAAATTATTAGAGAATTTTAAAGGTTTGGTTGTAATTGATGAAGCGTATATTGACTTTTCTGAAAAAGAAAGTTGGTTATTTAAAATAGACGAATATCCAAATTTGATTATCACGCAAACACTTTCAAAAGCTTACGGTTTGGCAGGTATTCGATTGGGAATTTGTTATGGTTCAGCTGCAGTAATTTCGGTTTTAAACAAAATTAAACCACCTTACAATGTTAATGAATTGACGCAGTTACGAGCATTGGAAAGATTGAGTAATCCTGAAAAAATAGAATCTGAAATAGCTTCCATTATTGCACAAAGAGAGGAATTACTTAAAGTATTAGTTGATGTAAAATATGTCAAAAAAATATATCCGACTGAAGCCAATTTTATCTTGATAAAAGTGGATGATGCCAACAAAAGATACGACGAATTGATTGCCAAAGGAATTGTAATTCGCAACAGAACAACCCAACCTTTATGTGAAAACACCTTGCGTTTGACTATTGGAACGGAGGCTGAAAATAAAAAATTGATGGAAGCTTTGGCTTCTTTAATAAAAGTTTAAAAAATGAAAAAAATACTTTTTATAGATCGAGACGGAACAATGGTTTTAGAACCAAATGACTATCAATTGGACAGTTTCGAAAAATTGGAATTCTATCCAAAAGCCTTTCAATATCTTGGAAAAATTGCTGCCGAATTGGATTTCGAATTGTTTATGGTTACTAATCAAGACGGTTTGGGAACGGATTCACATCCAGAAGCTAACTTTTGGCCAGTACATAATTTGGTAATGAAAGCTTTTGAAAACGAAGGAGTTGTTTTCAGTGAAGTTTTTATTGACAAAACATTTCCTCACCAAAACGTCCCAACTCGTAAGCCAGGAACCGCAATGTTGACCAAATACATCAACAATCCGGAATACGATTTAGAGAATTCATTTGTGATTGGCGACCGAATTACAGATGTAGAATTGGCTAAAAATCTAGGTTCAAAAGCCATTTTTATTAGTAATGATGAAGAATTAGGAAGCGATGAAATTTCATCTAAAAGACACGAATTAGACGCAGTCATTGCTTTGCAAACCACAGAATGGAAAACCATTTACGAGTTTTTGAAACTGGAAGAACGTTCGGCATCAATAACTAGAAAAACCCACGAAACACATATTTATATCAACTTAAATTTAGATGGAACTGGAAAAAGCAAAATCGATACCGGAATCGCTTTTTTCGACCACATGCTCGATCAAATCGCGCGTCACGGACAAATGGATTTAGAAGTTATCGTAAAAGGTGATTTAGAAGTAGACGAACACCACACGATTGAAGATACGGCAATTGCCTTGGGAGAAGTTTTTGCCAAAGCATTAGGAAACAAATTAGGAATAGAGCGTTACGGTTTTTGTTTGCCAATGGACGATTGTTTGTCGCAAGTAGCCATTGATTTTGGAGGAAGAAACTGGTTGGTTTGGGAAACTGAATTCAAACGCGAAATGGTGGGAAAAATGCCTACAGAAATGTTCTATCATTTTTTCAAATCCTTTTCGGATGGAGCCAAAGCCAACATCAACATCAAAGCCGAAGGAACGAACGAGCACCACAAAATTGAAGCTATTTTCAAGGCATTCGCCAAAGCGATAAAAGTAGCCGTGAAACGCGACACGGAGAAAATGATTTTACCAAGTACAAAAGGAATGTTGTAAAAGTTATGAATTAGTAAGGCTACAATCTTAATAAATCTTAATATTCTTAATGGTTAAAAAAACAATGAAAATAGTAATCATAAATTACGGAGCAGGAAACATTCAAAGCATTATGTTTGCCATCGAAAGATTGGGATACAAAGCGGTTTTGAGCAACAATCCTGACGAAATAAAAGCAGCGGACAAAGTAATTTTTCCAGGAGTGGGAGAGGCAAGTTATGCAATGAAAATGCTTCAGGAAAGCGGTTTGGATACTTTGATTCCAACGCTGAAACAACCTGTTTTTGGAATTTGTCTGGGAATGCAATTGATGTGTAAATTTTCAGAAGAAGGTAACACCAAAGGATTGGGAATTTTTGATGTGGATGTGGTGAAATTTTCTTCTAAAGTAAAAGTGCCCCAAATGGGCTGGAACAACATTTACAATCTAAAATCGGATTTATTCAAAGGAATTGCCGAAAACGAATATATGTATTTGGTACACAGTTTTTATGCTCCTCTTTGTGCTGAAACCATTGCGACTACTAACTATGAATTGGAGTATTCCTCTGCATTGGAAAATGATAATTTTTATGGTACCCAATTTCATCCCGAAAAAAGCGGTGATATTGGAGAGCAAATCCTGAAAAACTTCTTACTTCTAACCTCTAACCTCTAACCTCTAACTTCACAATGAGAATAATACCAGCAATAGACATCATCGAAGGAAAATGTGTTCGCTTGTCGAAAGGTGATTACAATACTAAAATCATATACAACGAAAATCCGCTGGAAGTAGCAAAATCATTCGAAGCCCACGGAATCGAATATTTGCATTTGGTGGATTTAGATGGAGCAAAATCCAGTAAAATTGTCAATTACAAAATATTGGAACAAATCGCTTCACAAACCAAATTAAAAATTGATTTTGGAGGTGGTTTAAAAGCCGATTCTGATTTAAAAATTGCTTTTGAATCAGGTGCAAATCAAATTACTGGAGGAAGCATAGCCGTAAAAAACAGAGCAATTTTCGAAAAATGGATTGCAGAATACGGTTCTGATAAAATTATTTTGGGTGCTGATGCAAATAATGAAAAAGTAGCCGTTTCAGGATGGTTAGAAGATTCTAACGAAGATTTAGTTCCCTTTATTCAAGATTATCAAAACAAAGGTATTCAGTACGTAATTTGCACTGATATTGCCAAAGATGGAATGCTAGAAGGACCAAGTTTTGATTTGTATGCAAAGATTTTAGAACAAGCCAAAGGATTGAAATTAATTGCATCTGGAGGAATTTCAACATTTGATGAATTGCCAAAACTGGCAGAATTGGGTTGCGAAGGAACGATAATTGGCAAAGCAATTTACGAAGGAAGAATTTCGTTGAAACAATTAGAGAATTATATTATATCATAACAAACCTGACAGGTTTTAAAAACCTGTCAGGTTTAAATAATAAATTATGCTTACAAAAAGAATAATCCCTTGCCTCGACATCAAAAACGGACGAACCGTGAAAGGTGTTAATTTTGTAGATTTGCGAGATGCGGGTGATCCTGTGGAACTGGCCAAAATCTATTCGGATGAAGGTGCTGACGAATTGGTTTTTCTGGATATTTCGGCAACTGAGGAACGAAGGAGTACTTTGATAGATTTGGTTCGGAAAGTGGCGGCAACCATTAATATTCCGTTTACTGTTGGTGGCGGTATTTCGACAGTTGAAGATGTAGAAGCATTATTAAAAAATGGTGCGGATAAAGTTTCCATTAATTCCTCGGCGGTAAAAAATCCTCAGCTGATTAATGATTTGGCACAAAAATTTGGTAGCCAATGCGTGGTTGTTGCCATTGATGCCAAGCAGATTGAAGGCAAATGGATAGTGCATTTGGTAGGTGGAAAAGTGCCAACAGAAATCAAACTATTCGATTGGGCACAAGAAGTGGAACAACGTGGTGCAGGAGAAATTCTGTTTACTTCGATGAATCACGACGGAACCAAAAATGGTTTTGCTAACGAAGCTTTGGCAACATTATCAGAAATTGTAAACATTCCGATAATTGCTTCTGGTGGTGCGGGAAATATGCAGCATTTTGTAGATACCTTTGTCGAAGGAAAAGCAGATGCAGCTTTGGCAGCCAGCGTATTTCATTTCAAGGAAATAGAAATCAAGACCTTAAAAAAAGAACTTAAAAATAATAATATTGAGGTACGAATTTAGAGGCACGAGGTAAGAAGTTTTAAACTTCGACGCTGCAAACTTCTAACTTTCAACTTCTAACTTCTAACTTTAAATTATGAACATAGATTTTTCAAAAAGCGCACACGGATTGATTCCGGCGATAATTCAAGATAGCGAAACCAAAAGTGTTTTGATGCTGGGATATATGAATGCAGAGTCCTATCAAAAAACGTTGGACACCAAAAAAGTAACTTTTTTTAGCCGTTCCAAACAAAGACTTTGGACAAAAGGAGAAGAAAGTGGCAACTTTTTAAACTTAGTGGACATTAAAAATGATTGCGATGGAGATACCCTTTTAATACAAGTTAAACCGGAAGGTCCTACTTGCCATACAGGTTCAGATACTTGCTGGCAAACGTCAAACAATCAGGACTTTGGGTTTATTTCAAAACTTGAAGAAACTATTACATCACGGCGAGAAAATGCGGATTCTCAAAAAAGTTATGTTGCATCATTATTCGAAAAAGGCATCAATAAAATAGCTCAGAAAGTAGGAGAGGAAGCGGTAGAAGTAGTGATTGAAGCCAAAGACAATAATGATCATTTATTTTTAGATGAAAGTGCCGATTTACTTTTTCACTACCTAATTTTATTGCAAGCCAAAGGATTTCAGTTAAATGATGTTGTGAATGTATTGAAAGGTCGTCATAAGTAAAACAGAAAAAGAACGTATTTAATTAAACAACCCAATAGTGATGAAAATTGCTATTGGGCTTTATTTTTTTTTCAAATCACATTCCACTATATTTACCTTTTATTTTAAATGAAATTGCAAAGATGCAAATGATAGAATCGGATAATACAACAATGAAGCATAACACAATAAATGATAAGAAAGGACTTCAAATCCTTTTAGAAACGGATGAAGATGATACAAGACCTGTTTATATTTCAGGAAATTTCAATAATTGGATAACACAGGATAAGAATTATATGATGGAACAAATTGGTGCAAATTTGTATCAGTTTGATTTTGCTCCAGATTTTAATTTGCCCGAGGAATTATTGTATAAATTTACCAAAGGAGATTGGAGTGAAGTTGAAATTGGAAAAAATAATGAAATTACACCCAACCGTTCCACAAAGTTACGATCTGGAAAAGTAAGAGAATATGTTCCAAAATGGAGAAAAAATTGGCTGCCTTTCAAAGAAAATTATTTACCAAAAGTCATACTCATTTCAGATGAATTTGAGATTCCACAACTCAACAAAACGAGAAAAATATGGGCTTTACTTCCGCACGACTACGATTCGTCGAACGAAAGTTATCCTGTAATGTATTTGCAGGATGCTCAGAATTTGTTCAATGAAAAAGCCAAATATGGTAATTGGGAAATTGACAAAAAATTAGCCGTAATGGCTGAGTACAAAATTGGAAAAATTATCATTATAGCCATAGAACACGCCGAAGAAGATCGCTTGAAAGAATATAATGTAGGTAAAACTGTTTTAGGAAAAGGGCAAGGTAAAAAATACATAAAATTTATGATTAAAACCTTAAAACCTTTTGTTGATAGTAATTTTAGAACTAAGAAAGAACGAGAATTTACTGGAGTAGGAGGAAGCTCGATGGGAGCATTAGTTAGCATTTTTAGTGGATTGCGTTATCCTGAAATCTTCGGAAAATTGATGATTTTTTCTCCGTCATTATGGGTAGTTCCTAAATTAAAAATAGACTCTGAAGCAGCTGAGAGTAGTAACACAAAAATCTATATTTATGCTGGTGGGGATGAAAGTGCGACGATGATTGAACATGTGAAAAAATTTAAGAAGAATATTATTGCAAGCGAATTTGTAAAGGACAAAATGAAAATTAATTTGAGCATCAATATGGAAGGAACGCATAGTGAAAGATATTGGAGTGACGAATTTCCAAAGGCAATTGAATGGCTTTTCTTCAATTCAAAAGAAAATTAGATTATGAAAACAAACACGTTAAAAAACCTTGAAGGATTTTCTGGAACATTACTAATTCCAGTTTTTGAAACCTATGCAAAAAGTTTGGTGCCCATAGAATTTCACGGAGTGTCAGTTCCTTCAAAAGTATTCTACGGAAAAAAGGATACACATTATATTGTAGAGAAATACGATTCGCTTCATATTTTTATTGGCTTAGGAGCAACGATTGATTATAAATCTTTGAAAACCATTTTTAGAAGAATTTCTTCTAAACAAAAAGAATCTTTTGGAACAAATGTGGCCTTGGTTTTACCTGAACAATTCACTGCAGAACAGACAGAAGCTACTGTTTCTGGGCTGTATTTAGGAACTTATGATTTAGGCCATTTCAAAAAATCAGAAAAGCATCCATTCTTAAATGAAGGTTTTGAACTGTCTGTTTTGTCCAAAAAAGATACTTCTGAAACAGTTTCCAAAGCCATAAAAATAGCCAGCGCTCAAGTCGAAATTTTAAATTTAGTCGATTTGCCACCCAATGTTGTGACTCCAAAATACTTGTCTAATTGGGCCAACGAAAGTGGAAAAAAATATGGTTTCCAAGTGGAAACTTTAGGTTTTGAAGCTTCAAAAAATGTAGGTTTAGGTGCTTTTTTATCCGTTGGAAAGGGAAGTGAAAACGAACCACAATTTGTCATCATGAATTATGTTCCCGATGATGCAAATTCCAAAACCAAACATGTAGGCTTAGTTGGAAAAGGAATCACTTTTGATACTGGTGGATTGAATATCAAGACTTCTGGCATGTTGCATATGAAATGTGATATGGCTGGTGGTGCAGCAGTTTTTGGAGCAATGCAATTGATTGCCGATTTAAAACTACCCGTAAAAGTGACTGCTATTGTACCTTGTGCTGAAAATTCAGTGGATGCCAAATCATTTGTTCCAAGCGATGTCATTCATTCTTACAGCGGAACTTCAATCGAAATTATAGATACTGATGCCGAAGGAAGATTAGTTTTGGCAGATGGATTATCGTATTTAATCAAAAATTTTAAGCCAGAATATATTGTTGATATTGCCACATTGACCGGAAGCAGTGTGGGTACTTTTGGTTACGAATGCGGTGCTTTATTTACTAATAATGAGACTATTTCGAAGAAATTGCAACAATCAGGTGATGCTATTGGTGAAAGACTTTGGCCATTACCACTTTGGGATTGTTACAAGCAAGATATCGAGAGCGACATAGCCGATGTGAAAAATTATAGCGGAAAACCCGTAGCTGGAGCCATTTCGGCTGCGAAATTTTTGGAATATTTTACCGAAAACCACAAAGCTTGGGCACATCTTGATATCGCCGGAGTTGCCTTTGGTGATGATGAATTTGCAAAAAGCAAACATGCAACCGCTTATGGAGTTCATTTATTGACTAAATTTATTGAAAATTTACTTACCTAAAAACTTTTAGGAATTTTTGCAAACATTAAATAAGTAGGATTATGGAAAACGCCAAAACTTTCATTTGCATTTCAAATTATTTCAAAGGCTCTGATTTTTTAATCCATTTAAAAGATTTAGGCAACAAAGTGTTTCTGATAACTAGTGAAAAGTTGCGGGATAAACCTTGGCCTTTTGAACACATAGACGAAGTTTTCTATATGTCAGGTCAAGATACAGATTGGAATTTAGAGCATCTTTTGCTGGGAGTCGGCAATTTTATGAAATCCAACAAAGTCGACGCTATCGTGGCTTTGGATGATTTTGATGTTGAAAAAGCAACTTATCTCCGCGAAAATCTTCGGATTGCAGGAATGGGACAAACCACGGGGCGCTATTTTAGGGATAAACTAGCCATGCGAATGCGAGCCAAGAGTTGCGGGATTTCGAACCCTAATTTTTGCTCCTTATTTAATGATCACGATATCAATACTTTTGCAGACACGATTTCGGCTCCTTGGGTTTTGAAACCTCGTTCCGAAGCTTCTGCTTCTGGGATTATAAAGGTTTATGATAAGGAAAGTTTGTGGATTCACATCAACGAAATGGGGAATAACAGATTTAAATATTTATTAGAACAATTTCGTCCTGGCGATGTCTATCATTGCGATAGTTTGGTTTTGAATGGCAAAATTCTGTTCAGCATTACATCGAAATACTTGACCACTCCAATGGAAATTTCACAAGGAGGAGGGATTTTCAGAAGTGCCAATATTCGGTATGATTCTGAAGACGACATTGCTATAAAAGCCATAAATGAACAAGTTATCAAAGGATTTGGTTTGAAAAATGGAGTCGCGCATTCAGAGTATATCAAATGTAATGACAACGATAGGATTTATTTTCTTGAAACATCGTCCCGCGTTGGCGGAGCACATATTGCTGAAATGGTGGCAGAAGCTTCGAACATCAATCTTTGGAAGGAATGGGCAGCCATAGAAGATGTATTAGTAAAAGAAACCAAATATACATTGCCAAAAGTAAAAAAAGAATACGCTGGAATTGTTTTGACTTTATCCAAGTTTCAGCACCCAGATTTATCTTCATTTTCTGATCCAGAAGTTTGCTTTAGAGTCCCATTAGATTACCACGCTGGATTGATTGTAAAATCAGATTCTAATGAACGCGTTATAGAATTATTAGACAATTATGCAGATCGTTTGGTAAAAGATTTTGCTACCGTTGTTGAACAAAAAAAATTAGATAAGCTGCATTAAAAATATTAACGGAAACTAGTAATTATAGTTTGTTAAGAAAATAAGTAATTTGAAATTCTAACAGATTTTATACAAGAAATTCATTATAGTCTGTGTTGTTTTTTAAAGTACTCAATCGCATTTCATTTTTCCAACACTGTATTAAGCATGATATATTTTAAAAATAGTATTCGATTATTGCTGGTTCTTGTATTTTTTTGTCAATTTTCTTTTGCACAAAAAGAAGGTTTTTCTTTTGCCCATATTACCGATACCCATATTGGCTCTAAAAATGCAGATGTAGATTTGCAAAGAACAGTAGATGATATTAATAGAAATCCTGATATTGAATTTGTTATTCATTCTGGAGATGTAACTGAGTTTGGGTCAGATGAAGAATTGTACTTGGCCAAACAAATTTTGGATAAATTAAACAAACCATATTACATTGTTCCCGGCAATCACGATTCTAAATGGTCAGAAAGTGGTTGTAATACATTTGTAAAAGTTTTTGGTAGCGAATGTTTTAGTGTCGAAAAAAATGGATTTTTGTTTGTAGGTTTAGCCTCAGGGCCTAATATGCGTATGTCTCCTGGTCAGATACCGCGGGAACACATACAGTTTTTAAAGAGCGTTTTAGATAAAAATAAGAAGAAACAACTTCCCATAATCTCAGTCAATCATTATCCCCTCGACTCGGGGTTAAACAATTGGTATGAGGTAGTCGATTTGTTAAAAACACAAAATATTCAAGCTCATTTGATGGGGCATGGTCACGCTAATAAAATGTATAATTTTGAAGGGATTCCTGGTGCAATGGGGCGCTCGAATTTGCGTCTTGATAAAAACAAGGTCATTTTAGAACAAGCAGCAGCTTATAATATTGTTCGTTTTGAAAATGATAAATTTATTTATAATGAGCGACGATCTGGAATAGAAACACTGCCGTCTTGGGGGACGATCCAATTAGAAAATCATTATTTTTCAAAAGATACCACACTATACAAACGACCGGATTATAGCGTAAATGCGAAATTTCCAGATGTAAATACCGCTTGGAATATACAGTTCGATTCCGATATAGGTTCAGGTGTTGCCGTTAGTGGAACTACCGGAATTGTAACCACTACCAAAGGTGAGATTATTGCTATAGACATACGAACAGGAAAGCAACTTTGGAAATACAGAACCAAAGGCAAAATATTTTCTACACCAGCGATTAAAAACGACATTGTAATTGTAGGCAGTACAGATAATTCTATTTACGGATTAAGTTTATCTAAAGGAAAGGGAATATGGCAATACACTACTTCAAAATCTGTTTTAAGTAGTCCTTCAATTGAAGGTGAGACAGTTTTTATTGGAGCTTCCGATGGGGTTTTTAGGGCTTTGAATTATAGAACTGGCAATTTGCTTTGGGAGTTTAAAGGCGTAAATAATTTTGTAGAATGCAAACCACTTGTGTATCTTAATAACGTTTTCTTTGGTTCGTGGGGAAATAGTTTTTATGCACTTAATAAAAATACGGGAGTGTTGCAATGGAAATCTGAAAAAGGCAGTAGTAGGATGTTATCCCCGGCAGCTGTAAATGCTGTGGGTGGATTTGGCAAAGTTTTTATTGTAGCGCCAGATCGCTATATGACAGCGTTTGATGCTTTTACTGGTAATGAAATATACTACTCAAACACCGTGAGTTGTAGAGAAGCAATTGGCCTGTCTGCTGAAAAAAATATAGTGTACATAAAAACTATGGCTGAAGGTGATTTAGTTGCCATTGATGCGACTAGCCCTAGCCAAAAGGTATTGTGGCGTGTAAAAACAAATTTAGGCTACGAAATTGCACCATCGCCAATTGTAGAATCAGGTAATTTAATTTTTATTCCGGGACAAAGCGGCCTTATTTGTGCGGTAAATAAAGATTCAAAAACAGTCGAATGGAATTATAAAGTTTCAAATACATTAGTAAATGCAATAACCCCAGTTGATAACAATACAATTATAGTCAGTACTCTTGACGGTAAAGTAATTTGCCTTAATTTTCATAATAGTTTAAAAAAATGATTATTGGAGGAATTTTAAATGTTATTATAAAATTGATTTTATGAACAAATATGTAAGCATATCAATTATTTTTTTTCTTATTTCTAATGCTACAATTTCACAAGGACTTGTAGAAAAAAAAGCGAATATTTTTTCTCATCAAGATTCTTTGAGAGGTAGTATTACTAAGGAAAGAGCTTGGTGGGACTTGAAATATTATCATCTTGATATCAAGGTAAATCCCGATGATAAGTATCTTTCAGGTTCGAATACGATTCGATATAAGGTTTTGAATTCATACAATCGAATGCAAATTGACCTTCAAGAACCTTTAAAAATTAGTAAGGTGACGCAAGATGGCACTGAATTGAAGTATAGAAGAAATGGCAATGCTTTTTTTATTGAGCTGATTGCGCCTCAAAATGTTGGAGATATAAAAGAAGTTAAAGTATTTTATGGAGGGAAACCCAAAACTGCTGCAAATCCGCCTTGGGATGGAGGGATAACTTGGAGTAAAGACAAAAATGGAAAACCATTTATAGCTTCGAGTTGTCAAGGCTTGGGAGCGAGCGTTTGGTGGCCCAACAAAGACCATATGTATGACGAAGTCGATGATATGCTCATCAGCGTAAATGTGCCCAAGAATTTGACTGATGTTTCCAATGGTCGTTTGCAAAGTGTAACTGATATGAAGGATGGCACCAGAACTTTCAATTGGTACGTTTCAAATCCTATCAATAATTATGGTGTGAATATAAACGTTGGTGATTATGTTTCCTTTTCAGAAGTTTTCAAGGGCGAAAAAGGCGATTTAGATTGTGATTATTATGTATTGAGGGATAATTTAGAAAAAGCCAAAATCCACTTTCAAGATGTACCAAGAATGTTGAAAGCTTTCGAACATTGGTTTGGACCCTATCCTTTTTATGATGACAGTTACAAGCTTGTTGAAGCTCCCTATTTAGGAATGGAACATCAAAGCAGTGTTACTTACGGGAATGGCTTTAAAAACGGATATCTAGGTCGAGATTTGAGCGGAACGGGTTGGGGATTAAAATTTGATTTTATCATTATTCACGAATCGGCTCACGAATGGTTTGCCAATAATGTAACCTACAAAGACATCGCCGATATGTGGATTCATGAAAGTTTTACCAATTATTCCGAAGGTCTTTTTGTCGAATATTATTATGGAAAAGATGCTGGTGCTGAATATGTAAGAGGGACTAGAAAAGGAATAAAAAATGACCAAGCAATTATTGGACAGTACAATGTAAACAATGAGGGTTCTAGCGATATGTATCCAAAAGGCGGGAATATGTTGCACACACTTCGCCAAATCGTGAATAATGATGATAAATGGAGAACTATTTTACGAGGTTTGAATAGCACTTTTTACCACCAAACCGTTACCACCAAACAAATTGAAGATTATTTAAGTCAACAAATTGGACTCGATTTGAAATCTTTTTTTGATCAATATTTGAGAGATATTAGAATCCCAACTTTCGAATATAAAGTACAGGGCAACAACCTAGAATACCGCTGGACGAATTGTGTTCCCGGTTTCAATATGCCTGTAAAAGTAACCGTTAACGGAAAAGAACAATGGATAAAACCTCAAGCAGAATGGATCATTATGCTAAAAACGCCTAAGGATTTAAAATTGGAAGTGGATAAAGATTTTTATGTGAATGTTGAGAAGAGAAATTAAATTGACAGAAATACAAATTATATCTTGGATATTTTTAGC
Organism: uncultured Flavobacterium sp.; assembly: GCA_963513695.1. Taxonomy (GTDB): domain Bacteria; phylum Bacteroidota; class Bacteroidia; order Flavobacteriales; family Flavobacteriaceae; genus Flavobacterium. Next base: position 33,431 of record CAUPRL010000019.1, on the reverse strand, counting down.
GGTTGCAATTGCGACAAGCACAAAACCTACAGATATTAAAGGAATTTCTTCAGTTGCAGATGGAATTAATCACGCGATACCAACTCAAAAAGAATTGGAAATGTCAATTGCTTGGCTCATTAAGAAAGGATTTATTCTTAAACAAGGGAAAAACTACGAATTGACTTTTAAAGGTAAAGTTGAATATGAAAAATCATCGAAGAAGAATTTAATTATTAATGTTGATTTGGAAAAATATTGAAATTAATTTTACCTCTATAAGCACAATTAAGTAATAAAAATATTTTTTTTACCTCTCAAACAACGCCAAAGTTCCGCCAACCCAATCTTTGTCTTTATTGAATTTTACGCCAATCATTTCGCCACGGCTCAAACGTGCCAAGTTACAAAGTAGAGTAGGAGCGGCATCCTCTTTTTTCCAGATGCAAAGAATGCGCACTTCGCATTTCACTTTTCCGTCAGGAGATTGCACTATGGGCATGTAATTTACTTTTTTCTGAAGTATGTACAATTCTTTGTCGACTACAGCTTCAATGTCTTCCTTTTTTACGTGAAAAACGACACCCGAACCCGAGAATGAAAATAAAGGTTTCAATACATAATTTTCCAAGTCTTCCGGGATTTCAGTCAAATCGCTCAATAAGGTGGTCTCTATGAAATACTTGCCTTTCAGCATTGGCAAAATAAATTTGCTGATTCTAAAAAACCAATTGGGATGTCCAGCCCATTCCACCTCAAGTTCGTCAGAAAAATGGAAATTCAGTTTCAAATCGGTTCGCAAATCCAATTCGTCAAAAATGACACGATTATAGATTCGTTTCACAAGGATTTCTTCGCCGCTTTGATTTTTGTAGAATAATTGATTGCCTTTTTTTATTATGTCGGTAACGCAAACTATCGGAATGCCAAGATCTCTTCGGCAATAATAAAAATCGATTTTCGTGTTTTGTTTTTCAGGCTCAATTTCGAGCAGAATTACATTTTCTTTGGGATGCTTGTTGCAAATTATCTCTTCAAGCGTTTCGTAATATTCCTCAATAGTAATGTCATTGATAAAAGGTGTTAATTCCGAAATAAAAGGGTAATGATTTTTAAATTTCTCGTATAAATTGATTTGGTAATTGTATAAGGAAGGGAATCCTTGCACTTCAATCAATTTTGGAATAATGACACCATCTTCTTCACAAATTCCAAAATCAATGGCCAAAAAGGTGGTATGCTCGTCTTCGTTGGGAACATTATGATTTAGTTCTAATGATTTCTCTGTGAGTTTTTTAAAGTCTTTATGTTGAATCAATTTTATAACATCATCACAACCTTCCACAATTTGTGATTTTAACTCATGGGAAATAAAAAAAGGAGTTTCTCCTATTCGAAAAGTAGGAGCATAATCAAAATCAGAAGCAATATCATCCTTAAATTCCTGATACTTATCATCAGTAAATTGCGAATTAAAAAGTTGTCTGTATTTCTCTATCATCTTAATACTCAAATCTTAATACTAATCTAATTCGACAGCATTTTCTTAGTAATCATCAAATCATTTATGGCAATTCGGAGGAAATTCGGAATCAAGGTTTCGTTTGTTCGGTAAATTTTATCATCATCTACTATATCTTCAAGCATATTCCTGAACTTAGTATTGCCCTTCATTTTTTTTATTTTTTCTTTGGATTCCTTATTTCTTAAATTAGCAATAAAACTGATTGGATCTGCTTCGGGATGAAACTGAGTTCCCACAAAATAATCCGAAAAACGGACCGCCATAATGGCTCTTTCGTACTTGACGTGATCTCTTATTTTCTCTAAAGAAATAATTTTAGCACCTTTTTTTGAAAAAACACTCAATTTAGGCTGAACTACTTGATAATCTCGCGAGTCAATAGCATAAAAAGGATCTGCAAGTCCATCAAAAAGTTGGTCATTAAGTCCTTCTTTTGTTTTGTGAACAGTCATTACTCCAAAAGAAGTATCGTGTCTTTTTGTGATTTCTGCTAAACCAAAGTGTTTGCAAGCCATTTGAAACGAATGACAAATAAACAGAACGTGTTTTTTTACTGAATTCTCATTATTCCATTTGCTCAATTCATCAATAAACGCATAATATTTTAAATCCCAATCGCCATCACCAATCAAAGGATTTCCAGGACCACCTGTCGAAATGTAAATATCAAATTTTTTAATATCTGGCAATTCCGATTTTCCTCTTACATCAAAAATTTGGAAAGTGACAATTTGATTAAAACGATTGATTATATCTATAATGCAACGCATCCCTTGATTGGGTGTGCCATCATACATATCTAAAACCGCTATTTTTATGGTATTATTATTCATTATTGGGATTCTAATTTTTGCAAAGGTATCGATTTTAAAATCTGAAATCAAAAATCGTCAAACGACAATCTGAAATTTAAAGCCCTTTGGTAAACTCGCTTGTTATAAAATCTACAACTTTTGACAAATCATTAGTTTCTTCAAAAACTTTCAATTGTTTGTCTGCTCCAGTTCCGTTTTTCATGATTTCATACACGTAATTTATTTTATCTCTACTTCCTAATTCATCTACCACATCATCAATAAACTCCAATAATTCAACGATAAGCATCTTGGTTTCAACTTCTTTATGCAATCCAAAATCAATCATATGGCCATCAATTCCATAGCGAGCAGCCCTAAATTTATTTTCTCTAATTAAGGCCAATCGATAAATATTGAAACTCATATTATGCATTGATAATTTGTACAATTTGGCCACAATTGCTTGGATAATAGCTACAATACACATCGTTTCATCCACTGTCAAGCTCATATCGCAGATGCGAAATTCAATAGTGTCATAAAATGGATGCAAACGCAAATCCCACCAAATCTTTTTCGGATTATCAATACAATTGGTTTTTACCAAAGTATCCAAATAATCATCATAAGAAGAAACAGAATCAAAATATTCAGGCAATCCTGTTCGGGGAAATTTATCAAAAACTTTGGTTCTGTACGATTTATATCCTGTATTTCTGCCTTCCCAAAAAGGAGAATTAGTTGAAATCGCAAAAATATGAGGCAAGAAATATGTAGCTTGATTCATCAATTGCAAGCCAATTTCTCGGTTCTCGATACCTACGTGACAATGCATTCCGAATATCAAATTGGATCTGGCAGCATCTTGCATCTCGTTTATGATATTATGATAACGAGGGTCGTCTGTGATGGGTTGATCTTGCCATTTCGAAAAAGGATGGGTTCCTGCACCACCCACAATTAAGTTTTGTTTGTCTGCCAAACCTACAATGGCAGTCCGCAAAGATTTTATTTCTGCTTCAGCTTCTTGTACATTATTGCAAATGACTGTTCCAACTTCGACCACCGATTGGTGCATTTCAGCTTTGACTTGTTCATTCAAAATTATTTTGGCACCATCAACAATTTTCGATAAATGGGAACGCAAATCCCGAGATTCAGGATCAATAATTTGGTATTCTTCTTCAACTCCAAGTGTGAAAACAGGTAATTTTTTCATATCAATACTAGATTATTTACCAGCAACGGCCTCTTTAATAAATGTTCCCCAGGTTAAATTTATTTTTCCAGGTTTCTGTTTTTTAGCAGCAGCAATAGCCATTTTGGCCGCATGTTCTACCACCCATTCAAAATTATCAGCTCCAACCGAAGTTATTTCAGCATCGGGCGCTGGATTTCCAAAATCTATTGCGTAAGGAATTCCGTCACGAACGGCAAATTCTACTGTATTAAAATCATAACCCAAACCTTTGCAAAGTCTCAAAGTATACTCTTTTACAGTGGCTAATAATTTCTTATCTACTGGAGGTCCGTCAATAACATAACGAAGATGATGCGGATTTCTTGGTTCGTATTGCATAATATGAACATCCTTGCAACCCAAACAATACACTCGGAAATATTCTGTAAAAACTATTTCCTCTTGCAACATCATTACTAATTGTCCAGTTTCTTGATGTTTTTCCCAAAATTCTTCTTTGTTTTCAAGTCTATACACGTTTTTCCAACCGCCACCTGCATAGGGTTTCATATAGGCTGGAAATCCTATGTAATCAAAAATTCCTTCCCAATCCATTGGGTATTTCAGGTTTCGAAAAGATTTTCCAGTAGTATCTGTTGGATGTTCAGCCGAAGGAAGAATCACGGTATTGGGTAGCGGAACTCCAAGTGTATCTGCTAATGAATTATTGAAAAATTTATCGTCAGCACTCCACCAAAACGGATTATTGATGACGTTGGTTCCTGTTAAAGCAGCGTTCTTCAAGTAGGCTCTATAAAACGGAACATCTTGTGAAATTCGATCAATAATTACGGCATATTCACCATCTTTATTCTGCACCACTTTGTCAATAGTTACAGCTTCAGCAATAATGCCTTTTTCGTTTTTTGAGTTTACTCTGTCAATAAATGCTTGCGGAAAAGTATCTTCCATCCCGAATAATATTCCAATTTTTTTCATATAATTATCTTTTAGTCTTAATACTCTAATCTTAATACTTTAATACTTTTTAAAAAAACTTAATTCTGGATAAATAATGGGGAAACATTTCTTTCCAAACTGGCCAATCGTGTTCTCTGTCTGGGCGTACATCAAGCCAATGATGAATATTTCGGTTGCTTAAAACTCTACTCAGTTTTAGATTGGCATCATAGCAAATATCCCAGTTGGAAGTCCCTAAACAGATATCCATATTCCAAAGTTCATGATCATTGAGGCCGTATAAATAATCTTCTGGACTGTTGTAAAATACATTATCATCGTGATAACCATCCATAAAGCTTTTGATACTAAAAGCACCACCCATAGAAAAAACATGACTTACATAGCCAGGGTGTCGAAATGCAAAGTTGGCTGCGTGATAGCCACCAAAACTGCAGCCTGCAACGGCTACCTTTCCCGCAGGAGTATTGTCTTTTACCTTTTCGACAATTTCGTGACAAATCATTTTATCATACCAAGTATGATTTTGTATTCTATGTACGGGATGAATATCTTTATTGTAAAAACTGTCTTTGTCGATACTTGCAGGGCAAAAGATTTGAATCAATCCTTGTTCGATAAACCATTTGGCAGAGTCAATCAAGCCCATATCTTTGTTTTCGTGATAACTCCCCATCGAAGTTGGGAAGAGAATCACGGGATAACCTGCATGACCAAAAACAAGCATTTCTATTTCTCTACTTAAATTGGGGGAGTACCATTTAAAATATTCTTCTTTCATGCTTCCTTAATTTTTAACAATTATAACAAAAATAATTAAGTAAAAATAATAAATAGATAAATTAAATCTTTACTTTTTTAAATAGTTGCATAAATAATCTTAGGCTAACGATATGATAAAGTTATAATAATTGGACCTGACTTTTCAGTCTTTCGATAAGCATTCCCATCATTCTTTTGTTGAGACTAGAAGAGTTTTTGATGTACACCTCATATTCATCGATTGTAAATAGTGCTATGATCATTCCTTTCAAAGCATTTCGGAATTTGATGTCTTTTTGAATTGCATTTTCTATCGTAGCCAATTTTTTCTCGACTGAAAATGAATTGAAATCTATTCTATTTTTACCCAAATGATTGATAAATGAAGCGATAAACAAGTCATTTTGTAGTTTTAAAATAGGACGAAGCACCTCATTTTGGAATAATTCATCCGAAGAAGATTGAGGAGTTACTGTGCCAATGGTTTCACCTCGAAATTTTTTCAGAAAAGCATCTCTTTGATCCATATATTTTTTCTTTAAAATTAAAAAAAAATGAATGAAGAAAAGCTTATTTTCGCATTTATAAAAAAAGATTATGCGATTCCATACTAGAAAATGGGTGAAACCAGAAGATTTAAACCCAAACGGCACCTTGTTTGGAGGTAAATTATTGGCTTGGATTGATGAAGAATTGGCTTTATACACAATTATTCAATTGGAAAATACCAAAATTGTAACCAAGTATATGTCGGAAATCAATTTTAGAAGTTCGGCTAGACAAGGTGATATTATCGAAATTGGTATCGATGTGCTAAAGTTTGGAACCACTTCGCTTACCCTAAAATGTGAGGCTCGCAATATGATGACACGCGAAACAATCATTACAATAGACCGTACCACAATGGTCAATTTGGGAACTGATGGTAAACCTAAACCTCACGGAAAAACGGAAATCGAATATATAAAAGACCGATTGGATAACTAATTTTATCTTGATTTTCTTTAATTTAAAATAAAGAAAGACCTGTTTTAATCGTTTATACTGCTCTTAAATACTTTTTTTCTACATAAAAAGTAGCGAAGGGTAGAAGTGAGGCACCAAGAATAATAAAAGATGTTTTATAATTCCATTCTTGAGATTTTATAAGTAAGATTGTCAATAAAACATAGCTAATAAACAATAGACCATGAGTCATTCCTACCGGATATAATAAAGTTTTGTATAGTTCAATATTCGAAGGTTTAATAAAAAGCATATTGAAAAATAAGACTAAATAGGAAACTCCTTCAAAAATGGCAACGTTTTTCAAAATTCTTAGCATAACTTAATTTTCTAAATTCGAAGCGCAAAATTAAGGAATAACATTGATTTTAGAAGCATTAATTCCTAAAGTAAATTACTTTTACACAAAATAGTTATAAAATGAGTAAGCGCGATTTAAAAAAATACCTTTCAGAACTCAATAAAACTCAGCTTGAAGAACAAATTATTGAGTTGTATGAAAAATTCAATCCCGTGAAAATCTATTACGATTTTGTTTTTAATCCAAAAGAGGAAACGTTGCTCAAGGAATGTAAAATAAAAATTTCAAATGAGTATTTCCCTCAAAGAACTTCAGGGAAACCGCGAAAACCTAAAATGCGTCGCTCTGTTGCACAAAAATACATCAAACATTTTATCCTTTTGGGAGTAGATTCTTTCATTATAGCCGATGTGATGCTTTATTCAATTGAAATCGCTCAAACTTTTTCAGCCGAGAAAATAGTTAAATCTGAATTGTATTATAAAAGTATGTTGAATTCGTATGGGCAAGCCGTTAGTTTTTTGATTGCCAACGGAATAGTGAATGAATTCAAGGCTAGAATTATTGCAATAAATAACCAGTCTATTGCCCAAAACTGGTATAATGCACCCGAATTTGAGGCTATTTTGGAGCGTTTGGAATAGAAAAACCCGACTACATAATGGATTTTAGTTAACTCTTATTCTTTTTTTACACGAATATTTAGTGGAATAACTCTTTTTTAGGTGTATTTTTGCAAAAATCCATCAAAAGCAATGCCTCAAAACACTCTAGAAACAGAAATTGAAGATAAAAAAGAACTTTATTCATATCAAAAAGGCGATATTGAAGCTATTTTTGAACGTCTAGACAATGCACCTTCTAATCATCATTTATTGTATCAATTGCCTACTGGCGGAGGGAAAACTGTCGTTTTTTCAGAAATTGTCCGACAATATTTATCCAAACACAATAAAAAAGTGGTCGTCTTGACGCATAGAATTGAGTTGTGCAAGCAGACTTCAAAAATGCTAAAAGGTTTTGACGTAAAAAACAAAATCATCAATAGTAAAGTCAAAGAACTTCCTGATCAGAACGATTATTCTTGTTTTGTGGCAATGGTCGAAACTTTGAAAAACAGAATTAATGACGAAAAACTACATCTCGACAATATTGGTTTGGTAATTATCGACGAAGCGCATTACAATTCGTTTCGAAAATTGTTGAGTTCTTTCAAAAATGCTTTTATTTTAGGAGTTACTGCAACACCTTTGAGCTCGAACATCAAATTGCCAATGCATGAAAATTATGATGAACTGATTGTTGGCGATAACATCAGTTCTCTAATAGAAAAAGGCTTCTTGGCAAAAGCAATTACCTATAGTTATGATGTGGGTTTGACTTCATTGAAAGTGGGAATCAATGGTGATTATACCGTTAAATCATCCGATGATTTGTATACCAATATGGCAATGCAAGAAAAATTATTGCACGCTTACACCGAAAAATCTTTAGGTAAAAAGACCCTTATTTTCAATAACGGTATCAATACCTCTTTGTATGTTTACGAAACCTTTCGCGAAGCTGGATTTGCTATTCGTCACCTTGACAACACTAGTAGTAATGAGGATCGAAAAGATATTTTGCATTGGTTCAAGCATACTCCAGACGCTATTTTGACCTCGGTTGGAATTCTAACAACAGGATTCGATGAGCCTACTGTAGAAACCATTATCCTGAACAGGGCCACAAAATCATTGACATTATATTTTCAAATGATAGGCAGAGGTTCACGTAAATTACCCAAAAAAGACACATTCACTGTCATCGATTTAGGAAATAATGCAGCACGTTTTGGACTCTGGAATGAACCGGTAAACTGGCAACATATCTTCAAATCACCTGAATTTTATCTCGAAAATCTTCGCGATGATACTGAGATTGAATTGTATTTTAAATATACCATGCCTCCTGAATTGCGCGCCAAATTCAGCAAAACCGAAGTAGTAACCTTTGATGTTGATGAAGAACACAAGCTCGCTATTGCCCAAAATTTGCGTTCCAAAATAGTTTTAGATAAATCTTTAGAACAACACGCTTCAATGTGTGTCGATAACACTGAGGAATTGAGAGACGCCAAAGCTTTGTGCAAAGAATTAGAGCCTGATATCGAATGCCGTCTGAAGCGTTACGCCAAATGCTTGAGTCAATGTAGCAAAAACTACCGCGAATGGTTAGTCGAGGATTACAAACTAAAACTTACATTGTTGATAGGGAAGAAGTATCGCGAAAAAATTATGAACGAAGCCGATTAATATTTAGGAGCTATTTCCCGCTATTCGTTACAATCTATTGTGCCGAACACCGGCACAATAGGATTTCCACTGCTATCGGGGCTATGGTATTCGTTTTCAAAAAAACAATTTATTAATTATTAAATCAACAAAATGTCAAAACAATTCGCCGATTTAGGAATCCAAGAATCTATTTTAAAAGCACTTGATGGTTTGAAAATTGTTGTGCCAACCGAAATTCAGCAAAAAGCAATTCCGTTACTTTTATCCAATTCAGATGTGGTTGGATTGGCAAAAACGGGTACAGGAAAGACGGCTGCTTTTGGCTTACCATTACTTCAATTAATAAATACTAATATAAATGTAATTCAAGCAGTTATATTAGTTCCAACTCGTGAATTAGGACATCAAATTTTTAGTAATTTAGAAGCATTTGCCCAATATCTTCCTGAAGTTTCCATTGCCGAAACTTGCGGAGGAATCCCCATAAAACCACAAATCGAACGATTGACTTTGCCAACGCATATCGTTGTGGCAACACCCGGAAGATTAATTGATTTGATTCAGCGCAAAGCCATTGTTTTAAAAGAAACTCAGTTTTTGGTTCTCGATGAAGCAGACGAAATGGTTAGTATTCTGAAAGAAAGTTTAGATGAAATCATCGCTGAATTGCCTAAAAACCGAAGAACATTTCTTTTCTCGGCCACAATGCCTGGAACTATAAAGCAATTGATTCAGAACTATTTGAATAAGAATGTGGTTCAAGTTAGTGCCGATATGCAAACAGCAGGAAATCAAGGAATTGATCATCAATATATTGTGGTTGATCCTATTGAAAAACTTAATGTTTTAATGCATTTTCTAACTTCGAAAGATGGCGAACGCGGCATTATTTTTTGCAAAACAAAAGCAGCCGTTAATAAATTGGCCAAGAATTTAGCTATCAATAGGTTTTCATCAGGAGCTTTGCACGGTAGTTTATCGCAAGGAATCCGAGACCGAATTATGGAACAATTTCGCGAAGGACATATTAATATATTGGTAGCGACAGATTTGGCAGCCCGTGGAATTGACGTAAAGGAAATTTCATATGTAGTCAATTATCATTTGCCAGACACCTACGAAAACTATGTTCACCGAAGCGGTAGAACGGCGAGAGCAGGAGCAAAGGGACTTTCGTTGACCGTTTTACAGCAGGAAGAGGTTGCTGAAATTGCTGATTTTGAAAGAGAACTGGGAATCAAATTTTCTGAATTCCAAAAACCATCTGCCGAGAATATCGAAGAAAATAATACATTATTGTGGGCAAAACAAATCTTCAAAACCAAACCAAATCACGATGTTTCGGTTGATTTTAAAAATAAAGTCAAAACTATTTTTCATCATTTAACCAAAGATGAATTAATCGAAAAATTACTGGCCAATCAATTGGTACAAACTAAAGCGGATTCGACTAGAGAAAAACCTGTTAAAAAATTCAAAAACTAATATTTTGCCTTGAGTTATATTGTACTTTTATAAACAAATCACTTTTGTAAAAGATTCGATATGCAAATAGTAATAATAGGAGGCGGTTTTGCTGGCATCAATGTAGCTCAAGAACTAGCCAATCAAGAAGGCTTTGAAGTAACTCTTGTCGACAAAAACAACTATAATTTCTTTCCGCCACTTATTTATCAGGTTGCCACGGGCTATCTGGAACCTTCGAGTATCAGTTATCCTTTTCGAAAATTCTTCGCTGGTAAAAAAAACTTGCAATTTCGTTTGGGCGAATTGCAAAGAGTACTAGCTTCAGAAAATAAAATTATTCTAAACAACGGCGAATTACATTACGATCATTTGGTTTTTGCCACTGGTGCCGAAATGAGTTATTTCGGAATGGAAAATGTCAAGAAGAACGCCATTCCAATGAAAACGCTCAATGACGCCATTGAAATGCGTAATACGCTTTTGAAAAATCTAGAAAAAGCGGCTATATGCAAAGACATTCGAGAGCGAAGAAAATTGCTTACAATTGTGGTTGTTGGCGGTGGACCAACAGGTGTTGAAGTTTCGGGAATGTTTGCCGAAATGCGAAAAAATATTTTACTCAAAGAATATCCTGAACTTGCGACAGCAGCCAGCAAAATTTATTTAGTCGATGGAGGCGATGCTTTGTTGTCGCCAATGAGCCTTGATTCTCAAAAAGACACACTCAAAGCTGTAACTCAACTGGGCGTCGATGTGAAACTAAATTCTCGAGTAGTCAATTACGAAAATGATGTGGTTTATTTCGCCGATGGTGAAACTATACTTACTAAAAATCTGATTTGGGCCGCTGGAGTCACAGCCAAAGTGTTTGAAGGAATTCCAACGGAAAGTTTTGGTCGTGGCAAACGAATGATAACCGATGCTTTCAATAAAATAATGTCAACTGAAAACATTTATGCCATTGGAGATACTTGTATTCAACTAACCGATGTGAATTTTCCTGAGGGTCATCCGCAAGTTGCGCAAGTTGCTATTCAGCAAGGTATAAATTTAGCTGATAACTTCAAGGCAATGCTTAACAACAAGTCGTTAAAACCTTTTAAATACAATGACAAAGGCTCGATGGCAATTATTGGAAAAAACAAAGCAGTTGTAGATTTGCCCAATCCAAAATTACACTTCAATGGTTTTTTTGCTTGGCTAATTTGGTTGTTCGTGCATTTGATGTCTTTAATTTCTTATCGAAATAGAATTAAAACTTTTTACAATTGGATGATAGCTTATTTCTCAAAAGATCAATCTTTACGAATGATTATCAGACCCGATAAAAAATCAAAGAAGGATGTTTAGATTGCATTTTCAGTAGAAATTAAAATCACATATTAACATTATAATTTATATTATGTAAAATAGAGTTTTGTTCTTTAGTACAGATGTAATTTTGTAACTCTTTGTGGTTTCTATCTAATCCTACTCTCATTATTGCAATAAAAAAAGCATCAACACTACTATGCTGATGCTTTTAATAATTAAATATGGAATAATTTATTTTACAGAAAAAGGAATATTCCATTTTTCCCAACACAAAACAATTCCTTTTTTGTTGATAACATATACCAAACTTTCCGTGTTTACATCAGATAATTGCTGTTTTACAGTTACTCGCAATTGATCCTGTTTTTCATCATAATTGCTAGTTCCTGACATTTTTGACACTTTATTAAAAATAAGCACACATTCTTTTTCACTGGGTATCACAAAAAAAGAATATTTTCCCGCAGGTAATTTAGAACCTTCAATTGTAAGATCCTTGTCGGTTTCTATAGTTGTCGCAGCATTTGCACCAGCTCTCCAAATTTTATTAAAGGGTACTAATTGCCCCCAAATAACTCTTCCTTTTACCGATGGACTACTATAATTAATAGAAATTGTTGCGCCATTAATTGTGCCTGTTGCTACTGCAGCCGGACTTGCAGGTTTGTTTTGAGCATTTGCAAATAATGTTACAAATAAAGTAATGACTATCAGACTGATATTCTTTTGTAATTTCATAATTAAGATGTTTTAGATTAGTTAATAAAATTAAAATTTCTTGATTATATTTCTTAATTTACACATCTAATTTAAGAAAAATTTATGAAATTTACAATTTAACGGGTTAAATCAATTAATGACAGTTTTATAATAAATAAATTTATATTTTTACCATCACATCTATCATTTAATTACTATGAACACAATTGCTGAACATATTGCAGATTTCCTCAAAAAATATCCGCCGTTTGATAATTTAACATTTCAAGAATTATCTGAAATTGCTACTAGTATTCGAGTAATAAACCTCGAAAAACATAAAATTTTGTTTCAAATAAACGATGTTTTGCACGATAGTTTTTATGTGGTGGCCTCTGGTGTAGTAAATCTTTCTGTAATAGCCGATGCTGAGGAAACTTTGCTCAATAAGTGTTATGAGGGAGATATATTTGGTTTACGCCCGTTTTTTGCTAAAAATAATTATCAAATGACAGCAAAAGCACGAGAAGAAAGTATTATTTATGCGATTCCTATTGCAATTTTCCGCCCCTTTGTCACCAATAATTCAGAGGTTTTGGACTTCCTTTTGCATAGTTTTGCTTCCAATACAAGTAATCCCACCGATAAAGAAAATCTCAGTGGCAAATTAGTTTCTGACAATGTGAATTTCTCTGATCAACAATCTGAAATACAATATTTTCAATCCTTGTCTTATAATGTTGCACCAATAACCGGAAGTGAATCAACTACGGTGCTAGAAGCGGCTCAGCAGATGACAAATGCTCTTTCAACTAGTGTGATTGTTTGCGAAAAAAGTCTACCAATTGGCATTGTTACCAACACAGATATGTGCTCAAAAATTGCAACTGGCCGTTTTCCGATAAGTACCACTTTAGATAAGATTATGTCTTCGCCAGTTGTTACGGTAGTTGAGAATGTTTCCCTGGCTGAAGCTCAATTATTAATGTTGAAATACAATGTAACCCATTTATGTGTTACTCAAGACGGAACCGACAAATCTATTGTTAAAGGTGTCATTTCTGAGCATGATTTAATTGTCGCCCAAGCTAGTAATCCTGGTGTTTTGATAAAAGAAATAAAACGCTCTCAAACCCCAAAAGATTTAAAATCAATCAGAGAACGATTGACAGAATTGATACAAAAAGCTATTCAAAAGAATATTCCATTATCAAGAGTAAATATTCTTGCTAGTGAAATAAATCTAGCTCTAATTAAACGCGCTGTTGAGTTGTCTATTTTGGATTTGGGTTCCCCTCCTGCTCGCTATGCTTGGTTAAGTATAGGTAGTCAAGGTCGTAGAGAACAGTTGTTGACAACGGATCAAGATAGTATGTTGATTTTTGAAGATGTAACTGCCGAAAAATACAGAGATGTAAAAGATTATTTTCTAAAATTAGGAAAGAGAACCACTGCAATTCTTGAAAAAGCAGGATATGAGTATTGTCCTTTTGGGCATATGGCAAGTAATATGCTTTGGTGTAAGTCATTGACAGACTGGACAAATCAATATAAAAGCTGGATGAATACTCCAGGTGAAAACAGCAATCAATTGAGTAGTATTTTCTTCGATTTTGAAATCGTAATTGGAGAGAAAAAAATTGAAGAAGCAATTGAAAATGTAATTTTCAATAACATTAAAAACAATACATTATTGTTTGATTTCTTAGGTAATGAAGCATTAAGAAAAAATTCTCCACTGACCTTTTTCAAAAAATTTCATGTAGAAGAGAAAGGGCCAAATAAAGATAAATTCGATATAAAAACTCGTGCATTGATGCCTTTGATTGATGGTGCTCGACTATTTAGTTTAAGTTATAATTTGCGCGGTATTACAAGTACTTATACGCGTTTCAAACAATTAGCTATTGCCGACCCTAGAAACTCTGAAGTCTATATTAACTGTTCTAAAGCATTTATCACTTTATCTAAATTTAGAACAATGGAAGGTTTGAAAAATGATAATTCCGGTCAATTTATTAATTTGCTTGAATTGACCAAATCTGAAAAAGAGGTCTTGAAAAATGCTTTTGAACCGATGGAAGAATTAGAAGATTTAATTAAAGATAAATTTCAACTTACACAATTTTCTTAGTAATGTTAGATTGGATAAAAAATATCAACAAGGAATATCCTGAGTTTTGGAAAACATATCTTTCAAAATTTGAAAAAAAGTCAAATCGTTTCGTTGTAGTATCAACAGAAACAACGGGTTTGAGTTTAGAAAAAGACGTTATTGTCTCATTTGGGTTGTTTTCAATAATCAACAATAGCGTAGTTATTGGTGATAGTTTTGAAACGGTAATTGCACAATACAAATTTTTTCACGAAAATGGAATCTCCAATGAGTTTACCATCGAAACCAAAATGAAAAAAATGGTGGAACCTGAAGCTATTCAGGCTTTTGTTGAGTTTATTGGCAATTCGGTTTTAGTAGGACATCATATTGATTTTGATGTCGAAATGATCAATGTCGCTCTCGAGCGAATGGGCTGTGGCAGATTGAAAAATGAAGCTTTAGATATTGATGTCATGCACCGTAAATTACTTGATATCAACAACAAACAGTTTTCGCTCGACGAATTGTGCAGCATTTATAAAATTCCTGTTAGTGATCGAAATTCTGCTTCAGAAGATGCCTATAAAATCGGAATACTTTTTCTGAAACTGAAATCCAGATTGGGATTGAATTAAAAAGAAATAATTTGTTCAAATCTACCGTGATGGCTTATTGATACTGCTTTTGTAATTGAATTGTCCTTTTCAGAATAAAATGGAATTTCATTGATTTTATGGATGGCAATTCTATTTTTTAATATAATGATTTTTTCAAAATCATCTATTTTTTCAACGGCAATAGTATTTATAAATTGTGCAGTGATTTCCGTTTTTGTGTAATAGATTAAATCTTTGATAACTACTTTTCCAAAAATAATTCCGGCAATTCTATCCAAGTCTGAACATTCGAATTGCAAGGGAAAGTAGCCTCGAATATGTGTTTTCCGATTGTAAATTTTATAAACGGCCTCTTTCCTACTCCACAAATTCCAAACCATATTAGCTGGATTTTCTGATTTTTTTATTAGTAATTGTTCGTTCGGACTAAAGATTTTATCCAGAAATCCGTTCCGTTTCCAATTGCTTTCTTTTTCAGCTAAAGCCAAATCAACAATGTCGTTTCCTATCATTTTTCGGATAATTTAGTTTCGATAATATCTAAGGCAGACTTTACATCAAGCATTCTTTCCATCGCTTGATTGTCGATAACAATATCGTATTCTTCCTCAATATCTAAAATCACGTCAACTAAATTGGCGGAGTTGATTTTTAAATCATTAATAAAATCAGTGCTTTCTGAAAGATTGTCAAAAGCTTCTTGATTTTGAATATAAGGTTTTATTATTGATTTTAATTTTTCGATAATTGCTTCTCTATTCATAACTATTTATATTTTTTATAAATTATACAACCATTTACATCTCCAAAACCAAAACTAGCTTTGGCAATTATAGTCAAATCTTTTTCAATTAATTGTTGTGGAATACTTGAAGAATCAATCATTGCAGCAATCTCTGGATGCAAATCTTCACAATTGATATTCGGAAAAACAAATCCGTTATGCAATTGCAAAATCGATGCTACACTTTCAATGCTTCCCGCTCCCGACAAACAATGCCCAACCAATGATTTCAGCGAATTAATGTACGGAAAATGGACTCCACTCCTATCTAATGCTTCACACCAGTTTTTAATTTCTAAGCTGTCTTTGGAAGTTGCAGTCAAATGCCCATTGATGACATCAATCTCTTTTGGGTCAATTCCGGCATTTTCAATAGCATTTTTAATACATTTTTGTACCGCCACAGAATTTGGAGCAGTCATTGTCCCATCACCACGTTGCCCACCTGAATTCACATTTCCGCCAAGAACTTCAGCATAAATAGTGGCTCCTCGGGCCAAAGCAGTTTCTAAATCTTCTAGCACCAAAGCACCTGCGCCACTTCCAGGAACAAAACCTGAAGCTGTTGCTGACATCGGTCTTGAACCTTGTTCGGGCGATTCATTATGTTTAAAAGTGCATACTTTCATTGCATCAAATCCTCCCCAAATATAAGGGCCAGAATCACTAGTACTTCCTGCTAAAATACGTTTTGCTTGACCAGATTTTATCCGTTCGTAAGCCATCAAAATACTTTCAGTTCCCGTTGTACAAGCTGATGAATTGGTTGTTACCTGATTTCCTAAGCCTAATTTTCCCCCTAAATAAGCACTCACGCCACTATTCATAGTCTGTGCGACGGCTGTGCTTCCCAATCTTCTAGTTTGGAAATCGTCAATTTTATAAATGCTTTCTCTGAATTTTTCTATTCCAGAAGTTCCAGTTCCGAAAATAGTTCCACTTTCCCAATCGGGTTCATCATTGATTTCTATTGGCAATCCGGCATCTTTCCAAGCATCGATTCCTGCAATAACACCATATAAAATCCCCGAAGAATTGAAATTTCGAAATTCTAATTCGGTAAAATATTTTAACGCTAATTCTGTCGAAATACTAGGTTTTCCAGCAATTTGGCAGGAGAATTGCAAACGTTCCAGTTCGGCATCATGTTTTATTCCTGAAACTCCATTTTTTATGGCTTGAGTAAACGCTTCAAGTCCTACCCCATTTGGAGCAACAACACCAAGACCAGTAATTACGACACGTTTATTCATCTATAATTTAATTTCAATAGCAATTTCAATGGCAAAAAAACAAATTAGCTAGACCATCATTCCAGCAATTGTTCCACTACAAACGACTTCATTTATTTCGTTTATCATCTTAACTTTGCATTTCAATTTTCCAAACCTAAAATATATCTTTTCTGAAATTACAGTTACTTTTTCATTGGGACAAACAGGTTTTAAATAATCTATTTCCATTGATGTTAAGGCAATTGAAGTATTTTTGCTAAATGTATCATTCAATAAATAAATACCCAAGCAAACCAATCCAATTTGTGCCATTACTTCGGTTAGAATTACCCCAGGTGTGATAGGATTATCCTTGAAATGGCCTTTGTAAAAATCCAGATTTTCATCAAATGTAAAACATCCTTCCACTCTATTCTCGTCTATATGCAACAATTCATCTACAAACAAAAATGGTTTGGAATACGGTAATTTTGCTATGATTTCTTCTTTTTCCATACTATTTTTTGCCACTGATTCACTGATTTAAAACTAATTCAAGTTATTTATTGGATAAAAATATGTGAATCCGTGTCTAAATATTTTAAAACTTCAATAAAACCTTTTGTGCTGAAAATCCAGGGCCAAAACTCAACATCAACCCTAATTCACCTTTCTTTGGATTCATGTCCATAATTCGTTCTAAAACATATAAAACAGTGGCGCTCGACATATTTCCATACAATCGCAACACCTCTTTGGTGTCCTCAATATTTTTTCCTAAATCTGAAAACAAACTTTCAACGGTTTGCACAATTTTTTTTCCACCTGGATGAAAAATCAAATGGTCTAAATCTTCAATTTTCAAATTATTATGAGTTAAAAAAGGATGAATGATATCCGAGAAATGAGAAGCTATTGTTTCTGGAACTTCAATATCCAAGATCATTTGCAAGCCTGAATTGGTCAGTTTAAAACCCATTAAATGTTCTGCATCATAAAAATGATACATTTCTTCATCCAAAATTTCGGGGCCATTATCCTCAGAATGAGAAGATAATAAAACACAAGCGGCACCATCTCCAAAAATAGCAGCACTAACAATATTAGCCATCGAAAAATCATCCAATTGAAACGTCGCTGTTGGACTTTCGACGGCAATAACAGCAGCTCGCTTTCCAGGATTGGCTTTCAAGAAATTTTTAGCATAAATAATGCCCGAAATACCGGCAGCGCAACCCATTTCGGTTACAGGAAGACGAACGATATCTTGACGTAATTTTAATTTATTAATCAAATAAGCATCCAAGGACGGAATCATAATTCCAGTGCAACTCACCGTAATAATATAATCTAAATCTTCGGGATTCCAATTGGCTTTTTGCAAAGCTTTCTCCAAAACTTTGGTTCCCAAATCTATTATTTCACGAACGTAAATATCGTTTCTTTCCTCGAAAGAGGTATTGGTAAAAACTTCAATCGGATCCATTATTGAATAGCGTTTATCAACTGCGGCACTCTCGAAAATCTTTTTCACTTTTTTGACAAAACGAGTCTCTTGCCCAATAAGCCAAGCATCTAGAAATGGAATAATTTCGGCTGTAGTTCGCGAATATTTAGGCAATTGCTTGGAAACACATTTAATTTTTACAATCATAGTTTTGAAATTATCCATTGGTAACGGAAAGCCCATTTCCATTGAATTATATAATTGTTGAGCTTTAATTTTTTTGAAAAATTCACTAATTCTTCTTTCTTGAAACCTCTTAAAATAGATGTCAAACCATCCTCTCTTGACATCGAATTCAGTCTAAAAACAAAACACAAAACCTGAAATAATCGGTAGGCAACAGCGCTTCTTTGTAAATCATTAATCACAATTCCAATTCTTGAATTGGCATTAAAAACACGCATTAATTGTAAAATATCATCTTCTTTAAAATGATGTAAAGTTAGCGTACACAATACAATATCATATTTTAACTCCTCGAAAGGTTTATCGAAAACATCTTCGCATCGATAACTAATATTCGAAAAACTTTCAGACAATTTTCGAGCATGATTGATGGTGAAATTATTGGCGTCAATTCCAATTAGCCTAAAGTTAACAGAATTCTTTATTCCATAATCTGCCAAAGTTCGCAACATATCGCCATTGCCACAACCTACATCTACAATAACAATTTCGTTTGTTTTAGGTATGTTCCTTAATAAATCCTGTACACCTAGTAAAGTTAATTGGTTTCCACCTAAGAGTTGGTTGATTTTGGCAATTTTATCCAAAGCATCACGCAAAATTTCTCCTTCTAATGCAAAATCATCCATAATTTCGGACTCGGTGGATCTGTATTTTGTGTTTATAAACATCTACGGATTTAAAATTATGGGTGTACCATGAGTTCTTTTTATGATTTCAGGGAATAATGATGGAAATATAATCAATAATTTCATACAGAAGGAGGCTAATTTTTCCTTTTGCAATATTTTTGACAAGATACGTCCCATTTTCAACCTAGTTTTGAAATTGGAATCCCATTCTCGTGCATACCTATCTTCCAATTGTTTTCTGCTGCTAATGGTTTTATCCAAATATAAAATACTTAATTCAGAAGCAATTTTGGCACTATGAATTGCCATTGCCATTCCGTTGCCGCACAAAGGATGGATTAATCCAGCGGTGTCGCCAATCATCAAAACATGATTTTCGATGCTGCTTTTTTTCTCGAAAGAAATTTGGCTAATACTCAACGGTTTATCGAAAAGTAGCTTAGTTTTTTCGAATATGTTTTTCAAATGTGGATTTTTGTACATCACATTAGTTTGAAACTCTTCTATGTTTTTGGACTGTTTGAAATGTTCATAATCCACTAAATAACAAATATTTATAATCCCATTCTCTACTTTTGATACCCCACAATAGCCACCTTTGAAATTGTGTAAACCTACTAAATCATTAGAAAAATCTCCAGAATAATGTGCTTTAATCGCCAACCAAGGTGATTTTTTTTGAATGAAATCGCGATTTAGTTTTAGGTCAATATTGGAGCGTTTTCCGAAAGCGCCAAGCACAATTTTGGATTTAAATTCGCAGTTATTCACTGTAGAAATAAAAAATTCTTCATTAATGAATTGAATGTTGCTAACTGTATCTTGAATGATTTGGCAGCCGTTTTCGATGGCCTTTTCATATAAATAATGATCCAAACTAAATCTACTGATTCCAAAACCTCCTAGCGGTAAAGTACCACAAATCATTTTCCCTTTTGTGGTAGAAAATTCTATTTTGGAAATTTTTGATGGCTTCAAATCTGAAATTTTCAAGCCTAACCATTCGAAATAAGGCAAAACTTCATTGGAAATGTATTCACCACATACCTTATGTTTTGGAAATTCATTTTTTTCGATCAAGAGTACTTTCAAGCCAGATTTTGACAAATGTATAGCGCTTGTGAGGCCTGCAAGACCTCCTCCAATAATTATAACATCAGCAATTGTTTTCATATACTTGCTAAGGTAGTAAATATTTACCTATGTATTTTAGGAACTCGAAGAAACAAAAAAAGCGAAATAGAATTTCTATTTCGCTTTTATATGAATTGTTTAAAAATTTACTTTTTAAAAATCGATTTATAATTATACGATTTTTTTCATTGCTGTCATTGATTCTCTCAACCAAGCACCCACTTCTTCAACAGGATGATTTCTGATGCTATCATTTACTGCAATTAATTCGTTGTTGTCTACGCCATTATTTCCGTCATTGAAAGGGCGACCTACAAGATTACTTGGAGCATTTTTCACATATTCTGCGATTAATGGCTTACAAGCGTGATCAAACAAATAACATCCGTATTCAGCAGTGTCTGAAATAACACGGTTCATCTCGAATAATTTTTTTCTTGCAATAGTATTTGCAATTAATGGCGTTTCGTGCAATGATTCGTAATAAGCAGATTCTTCGATAATACCAGAATCAGTCATCGCTTCGAAGGCTAATTCCACACCCGCTTTTACCATGGCAACCATTAATACTCCGTTATCAAAATATTCTTGTTCAGAAATTTTTACTGATCCAGCAGGTGTTTTTTCGAAATTAGTTTCCCCTGTTGCAGCTCTCCAAGATAATAAGTTCACATCATCATTTGCCCAGTCTTCCATCATGGTTTTAGAGAATTCTCCTGAAATAATATCATCCATATGTTTTTGAAATAGCGGACGCATAATGTCTTTTAATTCTTCAGAAACTTTATAAGCTGTAATTTTAGCTGGATTAGATAATCTATCCATCATATTGGTGATACCACCGTGTTTCAAGGCTTCGGTAATAGTTTCCCATCCGTATTGGATTAGTTTTGAAGCATATCCTGCATCAACACCTTCAGCTACCATTTTGTCAAAGCATAAGATTGAGCCTGTTTGTAACAAACCACAAAGAATAGTTTGTTCTCCCATTAAATCTGATTTTACTTCAGCCACGAAAGAAGAACGTAAAACGCCAGCTCTGTGCCCACCAGTTGCCACTGCATAAGCTTTTGCTTGGGCTAAACCCACACCATTTGGGTCATTTTCAGGGTGAACAGCAATTAAAGTTGGTACACCAAATCCTCTTTTGTATTCTTCACGAACCTCTGAACCTGGGCATTTTGGAGCACACATAATTACAGTGATGTCTTTACGAATTTGCATCCCTTCTTCCACAATGTTGAAACCGTGAGAATAGGCTAATGACGCTCCTTGTTTCATCAAAGGCATAATGGCACCCACTACTGCAGTATGTTGTTTGTCCGGCGTAAGGTTACAAACCAAATCAGCCGTTGGAATTAATTCTTCATAAGTTCCTACTTTGAAACCATTATCAGCAGCATTCATAAATGAAGCTCTCTTTTGAGCAATTGCTTCAGCACGCAAAGCATAAGATATATCTAAGCCAGAATCTCTCATGTTCAAACCTTGGTTTAAACCTTGAGCTCCGCAACCTACAATGACTACTTTTTTTCCTTTAAGTGCTTCTATTGCATCTGCAAATTCGGATTGATCCATAAATTCGCAAACGCCTAATTGTTCTAGTTGTAATCTAAGTGGTAATGAATTGAAATAATTTGCCATTTTTTTTTATTTAATAATTGTATGATTTATTGTTTTGATTTCTTAATTTATTGTAGTTCCTCTAATAAAGTGGTAACATCCATTTTTTGTTTAGAAACTGAAATTCTTCCGGAGCGAACGAATTGCATAATTCCATAAGGTTTCAATTTGTCGTATAACTCATTGATCTCAGAGCGTTTTCCTGATTTTGAAATCACAAAAAAGTCTCTAGAAACAGTGACAATTTCAGAATGACTTTCTTTGATTATGTTTTGGATTTGTCTTTCGTCAAACAACAAACTAGACTCAATTTTGAAGATGGCACTTTCTAAGAAAATGGTTTCTTCATCAACATGATAAAAAGCTTTGATAACTTCTATTTGTTTATCGATTTGACCAACAATATTTTGCACCCATTTTTCAGTTGTTTTCACAACAATGATAAATCTCGAAACATTTTCGATTTCGGATTCGGAAACGTTTAAACTCAAAATATTGATGTGGCGTTTCAAGAATATTCCTGATATTCTATTCAATAATCCAACGTTGTTTTCTGAATAAACAGAAATAGTGAATATTTTATTTTCCATATTTTTTTAACTTAATCGCATTTCCGAAACCGAAGCTCCTGTTGGTATCATTGGAAATACATTATTTTCTTTTTCTATCATAACTTCAAGGAAATACGATTCTCTTGAAGCTAACATTTCGGCTACAGCTCCATCTAAATCTTCTCTATTTACGACTTTTCTTGATTTTATGTGATATCCTTCGGCGATGGCTACAAAGTTAGGATTTGTCATCACTGTGGAAGCATAACGGCTATCGAAAAACAATTCTTGCCATTGGCGAACCATTCCTAAAAATTCATTGTTTAGTACCACAATTTTCACAGGTACTTTAGTTTGGAAAATGGTTCCTAATTCTTGGATGGTCATTTGAAAACCACCATCACCGATAATGGCAACCACTTCGCGGTCTGGTCTTCCCATTTTGGCTCCAATTGCGGCTGGTAAAGAAAATCCCATTGTTCCTAATCCTCCAGAAGTGATCATACTTTTTGAAGAATTAAACTTGGCATAACGGCAAGCAAACATTTGGTGTTGCCCTACATCTGGTACAATTATAGCATCACCTTTTGAATGTTTGTTAATCATTTCAATGGTTTCACCCATAGAAATTCCACCAGTGGTGGGAGTCAACTCTTCGTTGATAACAGCATTAAATTCTATTTTATATTTGTCTTTAAATTTGTTGTGCCAAGCCTCGTGTGCTTTGTTTTCTATCATCGGAATCAATGCTTGTAAAGATTCTTTAACATCGGCTAAAACAGCAACCGTTGTTTTTACGTTTTTGTCAACTTCGGCAGGATCAATTTCGAAGTGAATAACTTTGGCTTGTTTGGCATAAGTCGCTAAATTTCCAGTAACACGGTCATCAAAACGCATTCCGAGTGCGATCAAAACATCGCATTCGTTAGTCAATAAATTGGGACCATAGTTACCGTGCATACCCAACATACCCACATTCAAAGGATGGTCTGTAGGCAAGGCCGAAAGTCCCAAGATAGTCCAAGCCGCTGGAATTCCAGATTTTTCGACTAATGCTTTTAATTCAGCCTCGGCTTCACCAAGAATAATTCCTTGACCAAAAATGATGTATGGTTTTTTTGCATTATTGATTAATTCAGCAGCTTCAGCTACTTTTTCAAGATTTAAAACAGGCTTTGGATTATAACTTCTAATGGATGTACATTTAGCATAATTAAAATCCATTAAATCAAATTGAGCATTTTTTGTAATGTCAATTAATACAGGACCTGGACGACCTGATCTTGCAATGTAAAAAGCTTTGGCAATGATTTCTGGAATTTCAGAAGCTTCTGTGATTTGATAATTCCATTTGGTTACCGGAGTCGAAATCCCGATGATATCTGTTTCTTGAAAAGCATCCGATCCTAATAAATGTTTTCCAACTTGACCCGTGATACAAACCATCGGAGTGGAATCGATTTGCGCATCGGCAATTCCAGTGACTAAATTTGTTGCTCCTGGTCCCGAAGTTGCAATGGCAACACCTACTTTTCCTGTGGCCCTTGCATATCCTTGGGCTGCGTGAGTAGCACCTTGTTCGTGTCGTACTAAAACGTGGTGTAATTCTTTTTGAAATTTATATAATTCGTCATAAACTGGCATTATGGCTCCTCCGGGATAACCATAAACTAAGTCTACTCCTTCTTCTAGCAAACATCTTATAACGGCTTCTGCGCCTGATATTTTATTATTTTCCATTTTTTATTGTTTAATCAAATGTCCAATTTCAAATTAAATCGACATTCTTTTTTAATTTACTTATCAGTCACACATCCTGTTGATGCACTAGAAACTGATCTTGCATATTTTAATAGAACTCCTTTTGTAGCTTTCAAATCAGGTTGAACCCAATTGGCCAATCTTTCGGCATATTCTGCATCAGGAATTTTCAAATTGATAGTGTTTTTTACGGCATCAATGGTAATGATATCTCCATTTTCGACTAAAGCTAATCCACCACCGTCATAAGCTTCTGGTGTGATGTGTCCAACCACAAAACCGTGTGATCCACCCGAAAATCTACCATCAGTAATCAAGGCTACTTTATCCCCTAAACCTGCACCCATAATGGCTGAAGTAGGTTTTAGCATTTCTGGCATTCCAGGACCACCTTTTGGTCCGCAATAGCGGATGACGACGACATCGCCTGGTTTAATCATTCCCTTTTCAAGACCAGGAATAACTTCGAATTCGCTTTCGAATACTACTGCTGTTCCTTCAAAATATTCTCCTTCTTTTCCGCTAATTTTGGCAACACAGCCTTCTGTAGCTAGGTTTCCGTACAATATCTGGATATTTCCAGTCGATTTCAATGCGTTTTTAATATCTTGAACAATTTCTTGACCTTCATATAAATCGGGTACAGATTCTAAATTTTCGGCAATTGTTTTCCCTGTTACAGTCATACAATCTCCGTGAATGAAACCCTCTTTCAATAAATATTTCATTAAGGCAGGAATTCCACCAACCGCATGCAAATCTTCCATCATGAATTTTCCACTAGGTTTTAAATCGGCCAAAACTGGAGTCCTATCGCTAATAGCTTGAAAATCATCCAAGGTGATTTCAATGTCAACGGAATGGGCCATAGCAATTAAGTGCATAACAGCATTGGTTGAACCTGCTAAAACAGCTACAATGGTAATCGCATTTTCAAAAGCCTTACGAGTCATAATATCTTTTGGCTTAATATCTCTTTCTAATAAAATACGAATTGCCTTTCCAGCATCGTCGCATTCTTTTAGTTTATCTTGACTTACTGCAGGATTTGAAGAACTGTAGGGTAAACTCATCCCCAAGGCTTCAATGGCAGAAGCCATTGTATTAGCAGTGTACATTCCGCCGCAAGCCCCTGGACCTGGACAAGAATTCTTGATTACTCCTTTGAAATCTTCGTCTGAGATGGTATTTTTGAATTTTTTTCCTAAAGCTTCAAAAGCAGATACAATATTAAGGTGCTCTCCTTTCCATCTTCCTGAGTTTATTGTTCCACCATACACCATAATTGCTGGGCGATTTACTCTTCCCATGGCAATTAAAGCACCAGGCATATTCTTGTCGCAACCGGGAATAGCAATCATGGCATCATACCACTGTGCTCCCATTACCGTTTCGATAGAATCAGCGATAACATCACGTGAAACCAAAGAAAAACGCATTCCTTCGGTACCGTTTGAAATTCCGTCGCTAACTCCGATAGTATTAAAAATCAACCCCACTAAATCAGCATCCCAAACTCCTTTTTTGACATCTTTAGCCAAATCATTCAAGTGCATATTGCAGGTATTACCTTCGTAACCCATACTCACAATTCCTACTTGTGCTTTGTTTAAATCTTCTTCTGTCAAACCAATTCCGTACAACATCGCTTGAGCAGCAGGTTGAGTAATATCTTGTGTTATGGTTTTACTATATTTATTTAATTCCATTATATGTTTTCTTACTAATTTATTATTTGTAGATTAAATCACAAGTAATATTACTTGCCTCTATGATGATATGAATATCAGTGTCCAAAACCTCTTTCTTGATATCAGCGAATTTCAGGAATTCTTCATAGACTATATCCAATTGTACTTTTGTCAATTCATAACCCACTTTTTTCGCTCTGTAAGCTAAAGCCGCTCTACCACTTCTAGCAGTAAGAATGATAGAAGATTCATTGACTCCAACTTCAAGAGGATCCATAATTTCATAGGTTTCTCTGTTTTTGATTACACCGTCTTGGTGAATTCCTGAACTATGCGAAAAAGCATTAGATCCTACGATGGCTTTATTGGGTTGCACAATCATACCCATACTTTCAGAAACAAATCGGCTCATTTCATTCAATTGTCGGGTGTTGATACTTGTGTCTAAATTCAAATACGGATGTTGTTTTAAGACCATCACTACTTCTTCTAATGCTGTGTTTCCTGCTCTTTCCCCTATTCCGTTGATAGTACATTCTATTTGTCTGGCACCGTTGATAACACCTGCAATCGAATTGGCAGTGGCCATTCCTAAATCATTATGACAATGACAAGAAAGAATTACGTTTTCGATGCCTTTTACGTTTTCTTTCAGGTATTTTATTTTAGCACCATATTCATCAGGCAAACAATAACCTGTTGTATCAGGAATATTCAACACGGTAGCTCCTGATTTTATAACTTCTTCACAGACTCGCGCCAAGAAATCATTTTCAGTTCGACCTGCATCTTCTGCATAAAATTCAACATCTTCAACAAACGATTTAGCGTAAGAAACGGCATATTTTGCTCTTGCAATAATGTCTTCTCTGGTGGTATTTAGTTTGTGTACAATATGCGAATTGGAGGTTCCGATTCCAGTATGAATACGAGGTCTTTTGGCGTGTTTCAAGGCTGCCGCAGCCACATCAATATCGTTTTTGATGGCTCTGGTAAGCCCACAAACTGTAGCGTTTTTTACAATTTTACTGATTTCAGAAACAGATAAAAAATCACCCGGACTCGAAACTGGAAAACCTGCTTCTATAACATCAACTCCCATTTCGTCGAGACGCTTGGCGATCTCTAATTTTTGTTCGGTATCTAATTTACATCCTGGGACCTGTTCACCATCTCTTAATGTGGTATCAAAAATTTGGACTTTCTCTCTATTCATTTTAAAATATTTAATGTAATTTCACATCTTTGAACAAAAATAGATTTCATTAACGTATAATAAAACTCGTTTTCGTGAATTATACTGTTTATAAGACAAGCAAATACTTTGTAATGCACTTATAAACAATACATTACAACACTATATTTTACAATGGCTAACCATCAAAAAGATTCTTTATTTGTATTAATTAAATCCCTTTCGAAGTCTGAAAAAAGACAATTTAAAATTTTTGCCAGTCGTTTGGAAACAAGTTCGAACACAAAATTCATCGAATTGTTCAATATTTTGGACAAATCAGAAGTTTATGATGAGAAAAACATCTTGAAAAGCGGAATTATAAAAAAAATACAATTATCTAACCTTAAATCTTATTTGTACAAACAGATTTTGGTAAGTATTCGGTTGAATATTCCTAGTCAAAACATTCGCTATCAATTAAGAGAACAGATCGATTTCGCAACGATTCTTTACAATAAAGGATTGTACAAACAAAGTTTGAAAATATTAGATAAAACCAAACAACAAGCGTTAGAAAACGACGAAAAATACATGGCTTATGAAATTGTCGAATTCGAAAAACTAATCGAATCGCAGTACATAACCCGAAGTATTCAGGGTCGTGCCGATGAATTGGTCATTCAAGCTAAAGAATTGAATTATAAAAATACGATTTCGAGTAAATTATCGAATTTGTCTTTGCAATTGTATGGCATAATGCTGAAAACGGGTTATGTGCGTAGCGATGAAGAACACCAATATATTGATGAATATTTCAATAAACACATCTCTAAATTCGACGAGAAAAAGTTTGGTTTTCGAGAACGGTATTGGTACTTTAATGCCAATCTTTGGCGCAGTTTCTTAGTTCAGGATTTCTTGTCTTGCTATAAATTTTCGCATAAATGGGTGACCCTTTTTTATGACAATAGAAATATGATTTTCCTAAATCCAGTGTTTTTCTTAAAAGGAAATCATTATTTATTGGAGTCGTTATTTATGTTGAAATACAAGAGCAATTTCAAAAAGTATTTGGAAATGCTGGAAGAAACCATTAGCGATCCGCAGTTTCCGGTCAATGATAATATTACTTCATTGTCGTTCCTGTATTTGTATAACAACAAACTCAATTATCATATTCTTGAAGGAACATTTGCCAAAGCAGAATACCTCATTCCAGAAGTTTTAGACAAAATAGAACTGCACTCTGAACACTTGGATGAGCATCATGAAATGTTGTTTTACTATAAAATTGCCTGCATTTATTTTGGCAACGAAAAGTACAATGAATGCGTGTTTTATCTCGAAAAAATCATCAATAACAAAAATCTGTATGTTCGAGAAGACTTGGCTTGTTTCGCCCGATTGTTGTGCTTGATTGCGCATTACGAATCAGGGAAAGATTTCAACTTAGAAAATCAGTTGGTGAGCACTTATAAATTTCTGATTAAGATGAACGATTTGCACGAAGTACAAAAGGAAATCATTCGCTTTTTGAAAAAGTTGAGCGCTATTTATCCGAGTGATATCAAAAAAGAGTTCGTCAAAGTAAAAGAACGCTTTGTCGAATTAGAAAAAAACACTTATGAGAAAAGGGCTTTCCTTTATCTCGACATCATTTCTTGGCTAGAAAGCAAAATCGAAAATCGAAAAATAAGCGATATTATTAAGGAAAAAGCGAAGTTGAATAATAGGTAGATTGGTATTATTTTAATTATTAAATTGGTATTGATTTTTAGCCTTGATTCATTATAAATTTGTAGTAACAATTAACTTTAAATTATTTATTATGAAAAAAATCTACCTTTTTATTTCCTTGATTTCAACTAGTTGCTTTTTTGGGCAAACCAATTATTTAGTTGAGAATTTTAATTATCCTGCCGCTGCAGCATTGAATGCTAATGGTTGGTATATACATAGTGCAACTGCAAATCCTACTGCAGTCAACAATGGAGGATTGACTTGGGCAGGGTATATTGGTAGCGGTGTTGGCAATGCAGCATTGGTCAACAATACGGGGGTTGATGTAAATAAACCACTTGCTGGTAATATTACTGATGGAGCTGTATATGCATCATTTTTGTTTAAACCATCCGCAGCTATTGCATCAACAGGAACAGGTGATTATTTTTTCCATTTTGTGAAATATTCAAATGAAACTACTCCTGTTTATACAGCGACAAATACTTCTTACAGAGCAAGGGTTTTTGTAATACAAGGAACAAACACTGCCACACAATTTAAATTGGGTTTAAATTTTAACGCCTCTGCTTATATTGCTCCAAGCAATGTTACAGCTGATTTGGACATAACCAAAACCTATTTAGTAGTTGTTAAATACAAATTTAATACTGGAGATTTTAATGATGAGGTTAGTTTATTTGTTTTTGCTGAAGGAGACGCTATAAATACAGAGCCTGCTACACCTGTTTTAGGCCCTTTTACTGCAACGCCAGCCAGTCCACCTGCAGCATTGCCACTTGCTGACGATGCGGGAACAATTCAAGGAGTTGCTTTACGTCAAAGTTCTGCAGGACAAAATGCTATTGTTGATGGAATTTATGTTCGAAAAGTATGGGATTTAACTAGCGCAGGTACTGCATTAGGTGTAGATAAATTTTCTCAAAACAATACTTTGAAAGTATATCCAAATCCGGTGCAAAACAATAGAGTTTCTATTTATTCCTCGATTGAGGGAGAAAAAGAAATTTCACTTTTTGATTTGAACGGAAGAGTGGTTCTTAAAAAAACAATGACGAATAACGAATTAGATTTAACAAACGTAAATAAAGGAGTGTATATGCTTCAAACAAAAGTTGGCGCTAGCACTTCTACTACTAAACTAATAGTTAATTAGGTTAATTAGTTTAAAACAAAAAAAAATAGGTTTAATGAATGTCATTAAGCCTATTTTTTTTGAATAGACAATAACCCAATTTATTATTTTATTGGAATTAATTCAATATTGTCCGATAAAAATTCATCGTTTGCTTTACAATTAATAACAATAATCTCGCAAAGCCGCAAAGTCGCAATATGTCGTAGTTTTTTTAGCGCCTTTGTGTCTTTGCGAGAAAACCTCCAAACGATGCAAAGCAGCTAAAAATTTCTAAAAACACTTTACATTCAAGGCTTGACAGGTTAATTAATTATTTTTATCGGACAACAATGGAATTAATTATAAATTATTATGATTTATTTTTATATTGGTATTACTAAAAATAATAAATTGGTCTTTAAAATTTTCTACTCTAACCTATATTTTTGTTAGTAATCTTAATATTTAATATATGGTAATCTATGGTTCGATAATCGCTTTAGTATTTATAGTCATAGTTGCTAAATTATTGCTTAATAAATACAATGCACAGGCGGTTTTACTAATTAGTGGTTTGTGTATGCTATTGGTAGCCTATTTGTTAGGCTTTAAAATGCCAGTTTTAGAAAAACCAACAGGTTCAAGTTATTTTGATATTTTCGAATACATCAAAGTCGCTTTTAGTGAAACCAATGCGCAAGTGGGTTTACTAATTATGGCAATAGGTGGTTATGTTGATTTTATTAAAAAAAATGGCGCTTCTGACGCTTTGGTTTTTCTGGCTTTAAAACCCTTAAAGTTATTAAAAAAATATCCTTACATTATTGCATCTTTAGTTATACCAATAGGACAGTTTCTATTTATTTGCATTCCTTCGGCTGCGGGTTTGAGCCTATTGTTGATGGCTTCGGTTTACCCCATTATGGTGAATTTGGGTGTTAGTCGCTTGTCCGCCGTGGCTGTTATTACCGCAACAACAGCTTTTGGTGTTGGTCCAGCCTCGGTGATAACCTCAAGATCTGTAAAAATCATGGAAACAACTTCGGTTTCCCATTTTTTTGATAATCAAATACCCTTAATGATTCCGCTAACCATTACTTTGATGATCAGTTATTTCTTCGTCAATAAATATTATGACAAAAAAGAAGTAAATACCAATATCGAAGTGGTTGAAGAAAAAGAAATAGAATTAAAAGTGCCCTTGTATTATGCCATTTTACCGATTCTTCCATTAATTATCTTGTTTGCATTTTCCGAAATTTTCTCATTTTTCGACCCTAGAATACATTTAGACACCACAACTGTAATGATTATTTGCCTTTTTATAGGTTTGTTGATGGATTTAATTAGAACTCGAAATGCTAAATTAGTATTAGATTCCATTCAAGTGTTTTTTGACGGTATGGGTGATATTTTTAAATCAGTGGTCACCCTAATTATTGCGGCGGAAATGTTTTCTAAAGGATTGATTAGTTTGATGTTCATCGATGGATTGGTAGCAAGTTCTCAAAGTCTGGGACTGGGAGGTATTGGTATTAGCATTGTGATGGCAATTATGATACTATTAGCCTCGGTATTAATGGGAAGTGGAAATGCTGCTTTTTTTGCCTTTGGCCCATTAGTTCCAAAGATTACTGCCAAATTAGGCATCAGCACGACTTCAATGATACTGCCTATGGAGTTTTCAGCTTCCATAGGAAGAACACTCTCCCCTATTTCGGGAGTATTAATAGCTAGTTCAAAAATAGCTAATGTTTCTCCATTTCAAGTGGCTATGCGAAATCTAATCCCTTTTGCAATTACTTTTATTGTAATGCTAATTATTCATTTTATATTTTAATATATGTTGAAACTTTTAAAAAATGCAGAGGTTTATACTCCAGAATCTATTGGAATTAAAGATATTTTAATTGCGGGAGAAAAAATTGTAGCCATTGAGGATACTATTCCTGAATCGTCATTGTATTCGCAAGTGATTGATTTGAAAGGAAAAATACTGACTCCTGGTCTTATAGATCAACATGTTCATATCACAGGAGCTGGTGGTAAACACGGTTTCGGATCGATGACTCCTGAAATTATGCTGAGTGAATTTATTGCTTGCGGAACCACTACGGTCGTAGGCTTATTGGGAACGGATGGAAGTGCTAGAAGTATAAAAACACTTTATGCCAAAGCAAAATCATTAGAAACCGAAGGAATTTCAGCTTATATTTTTACAAGCTATTTTGGCCTTGATCCAGTAACTTTTACAGAATCCATTCAGGACGATATGATTTTTATTGATAAAGTTTTGGGTTGCAAAATAGCCATAAGCGATGAGCGTTCTTCCTATCCACAGGATTTAGATCTTTTAAGACACCTCAAGCAAGTTCGTGTTGGTGGATTAATAGCAGGTAAAAAAGGAATTTTACATGTCCATTTAGGAGGACTTACTTCAAAAATGGATGTCCTAATTCGATTGGTGAAAGAGTATGAATTTCCAATAGAACACATTTCTCCAACACACGTAGGCAGGACTTTACCCCTATTTGAACAAGCTATCGAATTTGCGAAATTAGGAGGTATGATTGATATTACTTCTGGAGGGACTAAATACACCGAGCCATACAAATCAGTACTTTACGCATTGGAAAAAGGTGTGTCGATCGACTTGATGACCTTTAGCAGTGATGGTAATGCTGGATTAGGAATTACAGATGGTACCGGAAAAACGATTGGGTTCAAAAAAGCACCTATTGACCATAATTTGAAGCAAGTGGTATTGTTAGTGAAAGAAGGTAAATTACCTATTGCTGATGCTTTCAAATTAATAACTGCCAATCCTGCCAAAAATTTAGCACTGAAAACCAAAGGGCATATCAAAGTGGGGTATGATGCCGATTTCTGTGCCTTCAATAAAGACTTAGAATTAACAGATGTTATAGCGAGAGGTCAACCAATGATGAGGGACGAAAAAATTATAGTTTTTGGAAGTTTTGAAACAAAAAATATTTAATTAGGTTTATTATGAAAATACTAAAAATGAGACCTTTCTTTCTTCTCTTTTTTTGTTTGGCTTGTGTTACATTCACGTATTCACAAGATGACGACAAAGAAAACACTACAGAAGATGAACTGGTAAATGATCCCAATGAAAGTTTCAATATTGTTCGAGTTAGAAAACATTACAAACCTTTAGATTTGCATAATAAATTATTCGTAATTTTAGACTACAACCAAACTGACAAAGTGAACCAGTTCGCAGGCAAGAATTTAAGGTCTATCCCCAGATTAGGACTTTGTCAGTTTACATTGAATAAGCATCAAATAG
>CAUPRL010000018.1:0-66238 GCA_963513695.1 uncultured Flavobacterium sp. | reverse complement strand
ATTCCTACGGAATGACAAAGGGTTCCTAGTAATCCTTGTGGTTGTAGTAGAGATTCCTACGGAATGACAAAGGGTTCCTGATACTCCTTGTGGTTGTAGAAGAGATTCCTACGGAATGACAAAGGGTTCGTGGTAGCCTTTTTAGTTGCAGATGAGATTCCTACGGAATGACAAAGGGTTCCTGATACTCCTTGTGGTTGTAGAAGAGATTCCTACGGAATGACAAAGGGTTCGTGGTAGCCTTTTTAGTTGAAGATGAGATTCCTACGGAATGACAAAGGGTTCCTAGGAATCCTTGTGGTTGTAGAAGAGATTCCTACGGAATGACAAAATAGTGTTTATAAAGTGTGTTTAAGAGGTTTTCAGCAGAACCTAAATAACGCCCATTTTTTTCATTAGGAAGGTGGCGCTTTTGTTTTGGCAAATGCCAGGCCGCAGGATGAAGTCGAAATGCAGGTCGTTGTTTTTTATTTCGACTTCGAAGCATTTGTTGCTTAAGGTTTCGGGGTAGTCCCTGGTGGTTAGGCAAACTTCGATATCGTGGGTGGCGATGGCGCCAATGGCTTTTTTGGCGATTACTTTTTTGATGACTTCAATCGTGCCGTTGCGCTTGTCATCGGAATTGGTGCCTCTTAGGATTTCGTCTAATAGCACAAAAGCGGGTTGGTGGTCGAGTTCGTCCATAATTTGTTTCAGGCGCTTGATTTCGGCAAAGAAATAGGATTCGCTATCCGACAAGGAATCGGCAAGTCGCATCGAGACTAAAACGGGCATGGGATGTACCTTGGCCTTGTTGGCACAAACCGCAGCTCCCATTCCTGTCAGCACCATATTGATGCCCAGACTTCTCAGAAAGGTACTTTTGCCCGACATATTGGAACCCGTCAAAATCATAAAGGATTGGGGCTGAAAATCGATGTCGTTCCCTACCCTACTTTTTTTAGGAAGTAAAGGATGACTCAAATTCGAGAACGAAATGTCATAGTTGGTATTCAATTCCGGAAAAACAAAGTCGGGATTGTTGTAAGACACATTCGCCAAACTGTTGAGCATTTCGAATTCGCCCATCACCAGCAACCAGTTTTCAAGCACTGCTGCGTGTTGGTTTTTCCACAAGATCAAGGCCTTAAAGATGTGCAGGTTGAATAAAAAGGTGCCGTTGAACAGTACTCCGGTTATCAGGTTTTGGATGGTATCCATACTCGAAAACAAACTGGCCAACTGTTTGAGATGCCCACTGGCGGTTTCCTTTTGATAGGTCAACTGCTTTTGCAAATGGATTAATTTTGCAGCTTTGAAGTCTTCCTTTTCAATTTGCTGCAGCAACAAACCGTAGTGCGAAATGATGGTATCGATATTAGAGGAATGGGCGATTTCGAGTTGGATTCTTTTCATAAACCGACCTAAAAAACCCAGATTCAATATGAAAATAAGACTCAATACCTTCAGAAAAACCGGATTTGAAGTGATCCAATAGGCTACTGCAAAACCTACGAACAGGATGGGTGAACCGATTGCAATTCCAACCGTTGCTTTCGACAATGGGGTGCTGTTGTTTGTACTCCATTTCACTATTGTTTGATAGGCTTGTTTGGAATCCTGACTTATTTTGGCCAAAGCCAAATACTCCTGACGCCAATCGAATTTCCCGCTCAGTTCCTGTATCGCTTCCTGGTTGAGGCGGATTTCTTCATTCGGCAGCAGTCGGACGCAGTTATGGGCTAAGGTTTTCTTGCCAATATAGGTGGCGGTGCGGTTGTAATTTTGAAACAAGGAATGGTTCCCAAAAATATCCAAATCATAGGCATAGGGATGGTGGAAATCGATGAACTCCTCCCCGTTTTCAAAAGGCAGCTGGTTGTTTTCTAAATAGGCAATTTCGTTGGTATTAACAGCTATCAGGGCTTCGAGTCTTTTGATTTGGAATTGCAATTTGGTATGCCATCGCATCAGGAGGAAAAAAGTGATTAACGAGGAAATGGAAAGTACCAGCAACAGTATTTGGTCTTCCTGAAGGTAGTAATAGCCTAAAATTAAAAAGAGCAGAATACTGGCTAAGCGCAGGACACTGATGGTATTGTATTGGGTTTTGGTTTGGGTTAATTCCTGCGAATATTTCAGGCTTCTTGACTTGTATATTTCCATTTTTTTCTAATAATATACAAATATAGGGATTGCGGGGTATAATAATTAAAGCTTCTCGATACTATTTTTATAGTAAAGCTGTCGCATTACTATAAAAATCACTCGAAGAGACGTGTTGGGTAAAATAAAGTCGAGAGTACGTCAGTTCGAGTGATTTTTAAAGCTCAATAAATGTTGAATTTAAAACAAAAAGGTACTGCTTTAAAAATTGTATCGAGAAACTTACCTAGTAAAAAGACTTCTCGATATTATTTTTATAGTAAAGCTGTCGCATTACTATAAAAATCACTCGAAGAGACGTGGTGGATAATAATCATATTAATCGTGCGTCAGTTCGAGTGATTTTTAAAGCTCAATAAATGTTGAATTTAAAACAAAAAGGTACTGCTTTAAAAATTGTATCGAGAACCTTAGCTAGTAAAAAGACTTCTCGATACTATTTTTATAGTAAAGCTGTCGCATTACTATAAAAATCACTCGAAGTGACGTGTAGGTATTATTTAAGACTATAGGATATTAGAAATATAAACCTGATAAACGGCTGTATCAGTTTACGCTAAAACGCTTTGCCAAATTTTAAAATAGAAACTTATTCAGATTTAGTACCTTTGTCCTCTAGACGAAATACTATGTTACACAACGATTCTATAGTGGCGCTTGCCACGCCTTCGGGAGCTGGAGCTATTGCCGTTATTCGGATTTCTGGTGATGAGGCTATTGGTATAGGGAATGCGGTTTTTAAATCTATTAAAAACAAGGATTTGACCCAACAAAAATCGCATACCTTGCATTTGGGGCATATTATGGATCAGAATAAAACCCTGGACGAGGTGTTGGTTTCCATTTTCAAAGGACCTCATTCCTATACGGGTGAGAATACCATCGAGATTTCCTGTCACGGTTCTACCTATATTCAGCAGCAAATTATTCAGTTATTGCTGCGCCAAGGCTGTCGGATGGCGAATCCTGGTGAATTTACCCTACGTGCCTTTTTGAACGGTAAACTCGATTTATCGCAAGCCGAAGCGGTAGCCGATTTGATCTCTTCGGATAACGAAGCCTCGCACCAAATTGCGATGCAACAAATGCGTGGTGGTTTCTCGAACGAAATTGCTAAACTAAGAGAAGAGTTGCTGAACTTTGCTTCGCTAATCGAACTCGAACTGGACTTTGCCGAAGAAGATGTAGAATTTGCCGACCGTACTCAGTTTCACGAATTACTGAACCGGATTGAGTTTGTCCTGAAACGCCTGATTGATTCTTTTGCGGTGGGGAATGTCATCAAAAACGGGATTCCTGTGGCGATTGTGGGCGAACCCAATGTAGGGAAATCGACGCTTTTGAATGCTTTGTTGAACGAAGAACGCGCCATAGTTTCGCATATTGCGGGAACCACAAGGGATACTATTGAAGACGAATTGGTTATAGGCGGCATTGGTTTCCGATTCATTGATACTGCGGGAATTCGGGAGACGGATGACCATGTAGAAAGCATTGGTATTCGCAAAACTTTCGAGAAAATAGAACAGGCTCAGGTGGTTTTGTATTTAAGCCCCCTAACCCCCGAAGGAGGAACTCTAGATAGTGACAACATAAAACAAGTTCAGGTAGAGATTGAAAAAATCAAGAATCAATTTCCATTGAAACCCTTGATTATCATTGGCAATAAAAAAGACTTATATGCTGCTGCTGAGATTGAACACATCAAAAAAGAGATACCGGAAATCTTACTTTTAAGTGCCAAAAATAAGGATGGAATTGACCAGTTGAAAAACCAACTCCTTTCTTTTGTGAATACGGGTGCTTTGCGCAATAACGAGACAATAGTCACCAATACAAGACATTACGATTCTTTATTAAAAGCCTTAGACGAAATACAGAAAGTGAAATACGGACTGGAAACTCATTTATCTAGCGACCTAATGGCGATTGATATTAAGGAAGCTTTGTATCATTTTGGAATGATCACAGGGCAGGTTACGAACGATGAATTGTTGGGGAATATCTTTGCCAATTTTTGTATCGGGAAGTAAATACTACATGCGGCTTTATAGTTTCTTTTAAGGTGTAGGGTTAGCGGTTTTCGGTTAAGTGGTTAAGTGGTTAAGTGGTTAACTGGTTAATCGGTTAATCGGTTAAGTGCTATACTATGCCACCGCGCCGCCTGGCTCCTTCGCTAAAACAGTCCACTGGACTGTTTTTTAACGCTCGGCCCGGTATTGGGGATACCCTTTTATACTTTAGTTTTAGGCACAAAAACCAATCGTTTCAACATTGTTTTTAATTTTTTCCCCGGTCTAAAAAGGATGGAAGCACTGGTGACATTTTGTGCTTTTACCGCTTCGGGGGTATCGCTGCTATCGCCTTTGATGCTAACCTGAAACGAGCCCAAACTTCCTAAACGCACAATTTTACCTCTTTCTAAAGAATTGGAAACCTCTTCTACCAGACTCATGATGACTAAATAACAATCGGCTGGAGTTGCTGAACAACTGAAAGAAACTTGTTCCGCCAATTCTTCTAAATCTATTTCGCCGAAATTACTGGCGCGAGGGTAATATTTCATTGGGGCCGAAGCATCGTTAGGATTGATTTTTCCTGAAGGTGAAAAAGGTATGGCCATACTAATAATAGATTAGAGTGATACTATTTGTGTTGTTGTTAAAGACAAAGATACGGAATAAAACTACTGAACAAACAAAACTACCGCGGTAGTTTATACCAACCTACGGCCGTAGTTTACCTCAAACTACCGCGGTAGTTTTACAGGCTAAACAAGTGTTTTCCAAGATTTGGTTAGTATGAGGTTATAGAAATAACCTAACCTAATATTTCATAAATGGCTGTTCATAAAATGATAATTAAAATATATTTTATTTTTAGTATCAAAGGTTAAATATGGTATTTTTGGGTTTTAACATTCGAAAATGAAAACTAATTTTCCTAATTAATGAACCTCAATTTTAATACCCATTTAGCTGAAGGTTATAAAAGCAATTCTCAGATTGCAAGAGTATTAACTGAAAATTGGGTTAAAGAAAATTCATATTGTCCAAATTGTGGTCAATCAACATTGAATGATTTTGAAAACAATAAGCCAGTAGCAGATTTTTATTGTTTTAGTTGTAAAGAAGAATTTGAATTAAAAAGCAAAAACGGAAAATTAAGCAGCATAATTAATGATGGCGCTTATGACAGTATGATAAAAAGAATTACTTCGGATACAAATCCCAATTTCTTCTTTTTGACTTATGATAAAAATACGGTTAATAATTTTCTAGTAATTCCAAAACAATTTTTCACTCCCGAAATTATTATCAAGCGAAAAGCCTTATCTACAACTGCAAAGCGAGCAGGTTGGATTGGTTGTAATATTGACATTTCTAAAGTCCCTGAAAGCGGCAGAGTTTTTATTGTTGAAAATGCAAAAATAATTGAACAAGAAAAAGTTCATATCAAATTAAATAGCACAAACTTTTTAAAATCTAAAAGTTTAGAAGCTAGAGGTTGGATATTGGATATTTTAAACTGTGTTGAAGAAATTAAAAAGCAATCATTTACATTAGACGAATTATATACTTTTGAAAATCAACTAAAAATTAAATACCCAAACAATAATCATATTAAAGATAAAATTCGTCAACAATTACAATTTTTAAGAGATAAAGGATTGATTGAATTTAACGGAAGAGGAAATTATAAAAAAGTGGAACTATGAAAAAATTTATATTTATTTCACCCGAAGGCGCAACTGAAGCTCCAAATAGTTCTTACGAAGTGAACAATATGCAAGTAATGGGAATTGTTGAAAATGTTGCCAGTGAAGACGAAGCTTTAAAAAAACTTCTCGTTGAAAACAATTGGATAATTGATGCTGAATTCAACGTTGCTGAATTCATAGTTTATGAAATCTTATAATTTTAAATCCAAAAACCTACCTTCAATACCAGAATTCTTCAAAGCCAAAGCGTTCTCTTTTCCATAGGCAATAAAAACACTTGGTGCTCCGGGAGTTCCTGCTTGAACACCTGAGATATGGTAAAATCGTATTCTTCCTTTTACAAATAATACAGCATCTGCATCATTCCAAATATGCTCAAAGAAACATTTAGTTTCTGTTCTTGCAAAAATTAGAGCTATTCCGTTTCCGTGGAATTTTAATTTTTCTAACCACAATTCCATTCCTCTTCCGTAAGGCGGATTTAAATAAACTCTACCAAACCACTCTTGTGATAATCCATTGTCAGTAATCGTGAAATTATTTTTTGCATGTAAAAAAGGTGCATTTATTGGACTACAAGGGTCTAAATCAAATTCACCTAATTTTAGCACTAAACTAGGTGGAGTTAACCATTCTACTTTGGTATTTTCACAACGTTCAAATGATGTATTCATAACATTTATTTGATGCAAATATTAGATCAATATTTGGATTCTGCAAATGTAATGTGATCATTTTCAATAAATTATATAAAATAATTAAAATCTATTGAATTACAATATGTTATCTTTTTTAGACATAAAACTAAATAAACATTTTCTTTAAATATGTAAAAGAA
This sequence comes from uncultured Flavobacterium sp., assembly GCA_963513695.1. Lineage (GTDB taxonomy): Bacteria > Bacteroidota > Bacteroidia > Flavobacteriales > Flavobacteriaceae > Flavobacterium. Next base: position 59,534 of record CAUPRL010000018.1, on the reverse strand, counting down.
TTATAAATCCGAAGACATCTCCATAGAAAACAATCCAAACATCAAAAAATGGATGAAGTAATATAAGGATGAATATGAATTGGAATCGGTAAACTATTTGCCTGTATTGACTTTTGCCGAGAATGTTTTTTGAAAGATTGCAATAAAATTTCTTAGCAAATCAACAACAAGCGGTATTCCCCTTCCTTTTCTATGGGTGCCCCCTCCCGTCCTCGAATGTCCATATTCACCCAACTCTGGTCCTTGCCTGCGGCGAGTACCTACTCATATTATAAAAACAAATCCTAGCGTTTTCAACGCGGTTTTAAGCAACACATCCTTCGCCACAAAAATCAAAGAAATTATTTCCGATTAATTGTAAAAGTGTACTAAAAGTTGTATATATTTGAGGAAGTATTAAACGAAACAACATCGCCAATCACCATCTATTTCATTGTATATACTAAAGTTTGTTTCCTCATATACGAGTCAATAGCCATTTATGAAACCAAACATACAACCAGACATAAAACTATTGGAAACAACTAAAAAGTTGATTGCCAAAATAAATACTGAAATACCTAGGCTCAGAAAATCAATAACTGATGTTCCCAACTCAGAAAAAGCCAATGAAATATCATATCATTTTGCGAGTGTTCCATTGCTTTTGAGACTTTCAATTCTTGATGTATGCATTTTATTTAAACTTTATCTCGAAAGTGATTCCGATACGCAGCAGAATTTATTACTTCGACTTGTTTGCGGACAACTTTATGAATTCATAGAAGATGTTCCAGAACTCTTTGGAAAAAAATATCGGCTTTTATTATCACAATTTCCAAATCCCGAAGAAATAGAAAAAACATTAAATCAGGAAGTAATAAAAGAATTTAATATTTTGAAAAATCGGCATTCAGAATTTTTAAAACTCATACGTCATAATGTTGCACATCATAAAGATGTTGATGCTTTGTGGCAATATTATTTGATTAACGAAATTGACTTTAATTGGGCAATAAAAGCTTATATTGACATAATTCAATGGTATGCTGTAAGTTTTAGTGATTTTGAAATGAAATTAATTGAAATAGCAATGTTGAACAGAAAGAAATAAACAGCTGACACAACGGATTTGGGCAATTTGCTTAATGAAAATTATTTTTGTATTTGAAAGATTTGGAAAATCCTTATGATTGCAACGATTTTTAGTTTTGAATATCTTTAATAATGTATTTTAGTTTATAATTCCCAACATTTTTTTATTTACCATTTCTCCAATGTAAATTACTATGAAACAAAAAGACGCTTTTGAAATTTTAAAACAAGGACATAATGTTTTATTGACTGGTTTCGCTGGAAGTGGCAAATCCTATTTGTTAGAAGAATTTGCAACTTGGGCAAGGGAAAATAAAAAAAATGTTGTTATGACTGCAACAACTGGCATTGCTGCAACCAATATAAATGGAAAAACCATACATAACTACAGTAACTTAGGTGTTAGGGAAAGAATAGATTTGGAAAATACAGAAAAGGTAATTTCTTTAGCTAACAATATGAGGGAGCCTTATAAAAAGTCAGTTATTAACACTGATATTTTAGTTATAGATGAAATTAGTATGTTACACGATTTTCAATTGAGTGCGGTAGACAAAATAATTCGTATAATCCGCAATAATGATAGTCCTTTTGGTGGGTTACAGGTTGTTTTATCAGGTGATTTTTTTCAATTACCACCAATAGCAAGAAATAATGGACAAACTGATTTCATTATTCATTCAGATTCTTATCTTAATGGAAATTTTAAAGTTTGTTATCTTGAAGAATACTGGAGACAGGATAAGAATGACCCTCTTGTTTCAACCCTTAATGCTATTCGCTCCAACAAATTAAAAGACGAGCATTATACTTTACTAAAACAGCGAGCAGGCGCAATTTTATCAAAACAAAATACTACTAAACTTTGTTGTACAAATAAAGAGGCAGATGATGAAAACAAGCAACAATTAGATCTAATTATTACAGACAGTAAATCTTATAAATGGATAGAAACTGGCGATGCAAAAGAATTAAACGAACTTAAAAAAGATTGTAGAAATAAAGTTGCCGAAAAATTAGAATTAAAAATTGGTGCACAGGTGATATTTGTTAAGAATAATCTTCGGCTAGGTTATTTCAATGGTACTACCGGTAAAGTAGTTGATTTCGACAATAATGGCTATCCAACGATTGAATTAAATAATGGCAAAACATTATATGGTATTCAGGAAGATGATTTTTATAGGGAAGATGAACAAGGTAATCGGTTGGCTACCATTAAACAAATTCCTTTAAAACTAGCTTGGGCAATTACTATTCATAAAAGTCAAGGGATGACACTGGATAAGGCAACTGTTGTTTTAACTAAAGCTTTTACTGCAGGTCAAGGATATGTTGCATTATCAAGAGTTAGAGAGATTAATGATATTTCACTTATTGGATTAGAAAATAAAATAGCTTTAACAGTTAGTCAAGAAGCACTAAATATTGAAAATGATTTACAGGAAAAATCTAAACAATCACTTGAATGCTTAGCTATTGAAAAAACTGGTATTAGTAGTAATCCTGACATAAAAGTAGAAACACCTCCTACCATAGATAGAATTAAAATTGTAAATCTTATTACAAAATGGGTAATCAATAAGTTAAGGTTGTGAATTGCTGTCAGATTAGAAAAAAAGATATTAGTTATCTCGTTACTTATACCGTATTCTTTAAAACACTATTTTTCAATTTGGGTTCGTTTTTGACGAGTACCGCCTTTATTTAGCAGTCGATTCGAAGCCTTTGCACAAGGTTTTCCACTACTTATAACAACCTAGTAAATTGGTTCATTTGGACTATTTCTTAAAAAAGGAATCCTCTTTTTAGCAAATCAACAACAAGCGGTATTCCCCTTCTTTTTCTATGGGGGCTCTGTGAATACAAGGCAGCACCTGTTGTTCCGGGTGATCGACCGCCAGGCGCCAGAGGTGTCCTAGTCCTAGATTTACAGGCGTGGCATTGGGTTTTACCTGATAATGCAAATCAAAATAGTTGTCTTTTAAAAAGTCTTCGAATTCCTCCGCTGGGCCATTGTGTAGGGCTGCCAACTTTTCCCGGATTTCAGGTAGTAGGATTTTTTGTTCGGCTTGGGTATTCGCAATAATATCGCTGGCCGCTCCGTGATAGGTACATAAAAAAGTATCGGTGGCAATGGGCGAACGATCTACATGAAAGGAATAGACATCGGTGGCAATGAAATCGAATTCCTCATCTCGTTCGTAACACTTCAATAAATTGAGCGAGGGTGAAGCTCCGAAATCGGTTAACAATTGCCAATCGTTTAAAATAATATCCCTTGCCACAGTCCCCTTTTCGGATAGTTGGAGTGCCAATAGGTCTGAAGGTTCCAGTACAGTTATATTTTCTTTTAATTGCAGTTGGTTGACGATCTCGTTAAAATCACCCTCCAAATTGCGGTACCAGCACAGGGCATTCCTTTCTCCTTTGAAGTCGGTCTGTACCAGTTCTGGAAAAGTGGAGACTATTCCTATTTGGCTGTTGTTAGAAAATGGATGGGTCATAGTGGTGATTAAAAAGGAGGTTCTTTATGTAGTGCAAAAATAGGGAATTGTTGTGAGTTGTCGGTTGTCGGTTAAGTGGTTAATTGGTTAAGCGGTTAAGTGGTTAAGCGGTTAAGTGGTTAAGTGCAATACTATGCCACCGCGCCGGCTGGCTCCTTCGCTAAAACAGTCCACTGGACTGTTTTTTAACGCTCGGCCCGGTTTAGGGTTTAGAGTTTAGAGTTTATAGTTTAGAGTTTAGAGTTAAGGGTTTAGAGTTTAGAGTTTAGAGTTTAGAGTATAGGGTTTGGGGTTTAGAGTTTGGGGTTGGGGGTTTAGGGTTGGGGGTTTAGAGTTTAGAGTTTAGAGTTTAGAGTTTAGAGTTTAGAGTTTAGAGTTTAGAGTTTAGAGTTTAGAGTTTAGAGTTTAGGGTTTAGGGTTGGGGGATGTTGGGACACGGATGACACGGATTTACTTCGTAAAGACACGGATAAAAACGGATTTTTTTTATCGTGTTGCTGTTGAAGCGATTAACGCGGATTGTTTGCCCCATCTAAAGATGTGGCTTTATAGGTTCTTTTAAGGTATGGGGAGTTTGGGGTTTGGGGGTTTAGGGTTAAGGGTTAAAGGTTTAGGGTTTAGAGTTTAGAGTTTAGAGTTTAGGGTTAAGGGTTTAGAGTTTAGAGTTTAGAGTTAAGGGTTTAGAGTTTAGTGTTGGGGGGTTGGGGTGCTTTTTTTAAACAATAGTGAGAAGTGGGGTTTTGAAATTTTGCCCTATCAAAAAAAGATTGTAGTTTTGAAAAAAAACATAGTATCAGCCTTTACCGCCTTTTTTTATGAAAAAATATTTCCTTCACGACGGCACTGAAAGTAGTGGTCCCTTTGATTTTGAAGAATTGATAGCCCAAAAAATTACGCCCAAAACTCCGATTTGGTTTGACGGCATGGACCAATGGAAATTTGCCGGACAAATACCCGAACTGGATTCCATTTTTAAGGTCAGCCCGCCTCCATTCCAGCCGGTAAAAGAAAATCCCAGAGCACAAAAAGTCGAGATGCAGCAGGAGAAACGCCAAATTCTAGGCCTATCAAAAAGTACTTTCTTTATCGTTTTGGGTGCTCTGCTTCTTATCGTTGTTCGGATCGTTTTCAATACCCTGGACGAAAATAAAAAACGCGAATTGGATGCCAAAAACCATAAAACCGAAATTGAAAATTATCAGCTGGAACTCAAAGAAAAAGAAATTGAGGAACAAAAATTAATGCAGGCCGAAGCTGAAAAAGCAGCAGCTGAAAGAGCACTAGTAGCCCAAAGACAAACTAAAACCGATAGAATTATAGAGATTGATAAGTTAATTGCCATCTCACAATCGAATCTTGAAACCCTCAAAAGAAAATTGTCCCAAGCGTCTGGATTTAAAATATTGAGAAGTTCAGCAGAAAAGAAAGAGGAACTCAATGCCTTGCAACTGCAAATCGATTCGATCTACAAAGATATTGATCAACTCAAAATTGAATCGAATCAATTGAAATTGGATTTGGAGAAAATACCGTAGTGAGGGGTTTAGGGTTTAGGGTTTAGAGTTGGGGGTTTAGGGTTGGGGGTTTAGGGTTTAGAGTTTAGGGTTTAGGGTTTAGAGTTTAGGGTTTAGAGTTTAGAGTTTAGAGTTTAGAGTTTAGAGTTTGGGGTTGAGGGTTGAGGGTTTTCTGTTATCGGTTATCGGTTTTCTGTTGTCGGTTATCGGTTGTCGGTTGTCGGGTGTCGGTTGTCGGGTGTCTGTTATCTGTTGTCGGGTGTCTGTTGTCTGTTGTCTGTTGTCGGTTGTATGGAATTTGCATTATTCTTAGTATAAAAACACTACCGCGTTTTTATTGGTAGTTCAAAATGAAGGAAAAAGAAAAGTTAATAGAAAAATTAAGCATCATACTCTTGATGCAATTACTTCAGTAGTTTACCGTTTAAATTTTAAACGAATTACACAATTCCGTCAATATGTAAGTCAAGGTTTAAAATCGTATTTTTGTGACTATATCATAGCAGGATAATGGAAAACCAAATAGAAATATATCAATCAACCAAAGATCAAATTGAAATCAATGTTCAGTTTGAAAAGGAAACGGTCTGGCTCTCTCAGAAATTGATGTCGGATTTATTTGTTAAAGACTCCGATACTATTGGCCTCCATTTGAGAAATATTTATGAAGAGGGAGAATTGGAGGAAAATTCAACTACCGAGTTTTTCTCGGTAGTTCAAATTGAAGGAAAAAGACAAGTTAAAAGAAAAATTAAGCATTATAATCTTGATGCAATTATTTCAGTAGGTTACCGTGTAAATTCCAAACGAGGCACCCAATTTCGGCAATGGGCCACCCAAAGATTGAAAGACTATTTGGTACAAGGGTATGTTATAAACGAAAGGCGATTGAAGGAAACCGAGAATAAGTTTCAGGAGTTGAAACAAGCTGTAAAACTATTAGAAAGCATAGTCCAAACTAAAGAAATAACGGGTGATGAAGCACAAGGCTTGCTAAAAGTATTGAGTGATTATGCTTTTGCCTTGGACATTTTAGACCAATATGACCATCAAACTTTAAAAATAGCGGAAACTGATACCGATGAAGTTTTCAAGATTTCTTATTCCGAAGCCATAAAAGCTATTGCTGGGTTAAAGACTAAATTTGGTGGTTCTAATTTGTTTGGTAACGAGAAAGATGATTCGTTTAAAAGTTCTTTGGCAACGATTTACCAAACCTATGACGGCACCGATCTATATCCATCAGTACAGGAAAAAGCAGGGCATTTGTTGTATTTTGTGACCAAAAACCATTCGTTTTCAGATGGGAATAAGCGAATTGCGGCTTTTCTGTTTGTTTGGTTTCTGGAGCGAAATGCTTTACTGTATTATGAAGGAAAAAAAGTAATTGACGATAATGCCTTAGTAGCATTAACCTTGATGATAGCCGAGTCGAAACCGGATGATAAAGACATGATGGTTAAAGTAATAATAAATTTGATTAACAATAGATAAGGGGGTGAGGGTTGAGGGGTTTTCTGTTATCGGTTGTCGGTTTTCTGTTGTCGGTTATCGGTTGTCGGTTTTCTGTTGTCGGTTTTCTGTTGTCGGTTTTCTGTTGTCGGTTTTCTGTTGTCGGTTTTCTGTTGTCGGTTATCGGTTGTCGGTTTTCTGTTATCGGTTATCGGTTATCGGTTGTCGGTTGTCGGTTGTCGGTTGTATGGAATTTGCATTATTCTTAAAATAAAAAGCTGATTTTATCGATTTGAAGTTATTTGGATTCAAAACGGTTTAATTATTATCATATAAATTCGATATTTAGTGATTTTTTTTCAATATTTGTACTTGCAAATTAATGTTGTTAAAAACACTTCCCTATGTCCATAAAAATAGCCATTTCACATAAAACAGGGTATAAATTTGATCGGAGTGTAAAATTGTTTCCTCACATTTTTCGACTCCGACCTGCTGCGCATTCCAGGACTGCCATCGAAGGCTATTCCTTTAAGATTTATCCTGAAAATCATTTTATCAATTGGCAGCAAGACCCTTTTGGGAATTACCAAGCGAGGGTGGTTTTTAACGAACCCACTACCGAATTGCGTGTTGAAGTGGAAGTCATTGCCAAGCTGAAGGTGATTAATCCCTTTGACTTTTTTGTCGAAGAATATGCGGAAAGCTTTCCCTTTAGCTATGAAAATAATTTATTCAAAGAATTATTCCCTTACTTAGAAGTAAAAGAAACGGGGACCCAATTTGATGCCTTTGTGGCGCAATTGGCTCAAGTCAAAGGCTTAAAAACCGTTGATTTTTTGGTTTTTGCCAATCAATTGGTGTTTCAAACCCTGAATTACAATATCCGCCTAGAAGTGGGCGTACAAAGCAGCGAAGAAACCTTGGCACTTCAAAGTGGTTCCTGCCGTGATTTTGCCTGGCTTTTGGTGCAAGCTTTGCGCAGTATTGGTTTGGCGACTCGATTCGTTTCGGGTTATTTAGTGCAATTGACTTCTGATGTCAAATCGCTTGACGGTCCGTCGGGTCCCGAAAATGACTTTACCGATTTGCATGCCTGGGTCGAAGTGTATTTGCCCGGAGCGGGATGGATTGGACTCGATCCTACTTCTGGACTTTTTGCTGGCGAAGGTCATATTCCGCTGAGCTGTACACCCGATTATGAAAGTGCTGCTCCTGTGACGGGTGCTACTGAAATTTGCCAGGTGGAATTTGAATTTGACAATACGGTCACCCGAATTTATGAAGACCCGAGAGTCACCAAACCCTATACTGAAAAGCAATGGCAGGACATTATGGAAGTTGGCAATGTGGTCGAAAAAGACTTGATTGAAGGCGATGTTCGGTTGACGATGGGTGGTGAACCCACTTTTGTTTCTATCGATGATTTTGAATCTCCGGAGTGGAATTCGACTGCCGACGGTCCTTTGAAACGCAAATTGGCTTACGACCTGGCCCTCCGATTGAAAGGGCGTTTTGCTCACGGCGGCTTGCTTCATTTTGGACAAGGAAAATGGTATCCGGGTGAATTGTTTCCGCGTTGGCAATATGCTTTGTACTGGAGAAAAGACGGCTTACCGATGTGGAAAAATGATGCTTTGATTGCCAAAGAAGACGGCAAAAAATATACTTTTCACGATACCGAACGCTTTGCTATTGAACTGACCCAATACTTGGGTATCGATACCAAGAACATCAATCCTACCTACGAAGACCCGATATACTGGGCTTTGGAAGAGGGAAAACTGCCTGTGAATTTAGATCCGCTTGCCGTGAATCTGAAAGATTCGGTGCAGCGTCATACCCTAGCCAAACTGTTAGAAAAAGGCCTGAACAATCCTTCGGGTTTTGTGTTGCCCTTGAAATGGATTCACGAATCGCATCATTGGGTGAGTTGTGTTTGGGAATTCCGCAGAGGACAATGTTATCTGATTCCGGGGAACTCCCCTATTGGCTTGCGTTTGCCTTTGGAATCCTTGCCTAAAGTGTCTAAAAACAAAAGAGAACAGCCCGTTGACCGAAGTTTATTCGAAGATTTGCCTCCCTTGGGCGATTATCATCAGTCCTTGGAGGAACGTTATGGCACTGCATCAGCACCCTACAAAGCGACTGCCGCTCCAAAATTAGAAGAGGAAGAAGAAGCAACCGAAGCACAAGCGCTATTGTTTGAAGTGGATACCTTTTCGACTGCCATGTGTGTGGAAGAAAGGGATGGCATTATCTATGTTTTCCTGCCGCCAACGGATTATTTAGAAACCTATTTAGACTTGGTTGCTTCGGTGGAAGCAACTGCCGAAAAACTACAAATGCCCGTTCGAATAGAAGGTTACCAACCCCAATCGGATTATCGCATCGAGAAAATGATGGTGACTCCCGACCCTGGTGTTATTGAGGTGAATGTGCATCCTGCCAAGTCTTGGCAAGAAATTGTAGATCATACCACGGCTTTGTATGAAGAAGCTTTTCTTTCGCGTTTGGGCACCGATAAATTTATGGTTGATGGTCGTCATACCGGAACGGGTGGTGGCAATCACGTGACTTTGGGCGCCGCCAAGCCAGAAGACAGTCCGCTGCTGCGAAGACCCGATTTGTTGCGCAGTCTGATTACCTATTGGCAGCATCATCCGGTCTTGAGTTACTTATTTGCAGGACCTTTTATTGGTCCAACGAGCCAAGCTCCCCGGATTGACGAAGGTCGTGACGAGCGTTTGTATGAAATGGAAATTGCCTTCGAACAAATTCCGAAAGGCAAGGAAATTCCGTTTTGGATGGTGGATCGCATCTTTAGAAACTTACTAACCGATATTACCGGAAACACACACAGAACCGAGTTTTGTATCGACAAACTGTATTCGCCTGATTCTTCGACAGGGCGTTTGGGTATCCTAGAGCTACGCGCTTTTGATATGCCGCCACACAAACATATGAACTTGGTGCAAAATCTGTTGGTGCGCTCCCTGGTAGCCAAGTTTTGGAAGGAACCTTATGAGAAAAAACTAGTGCGTTGGGGCACGGAATTGCATGATAAATTCCTTTTACCTCACTTTGCCTATCTCGATATGATTGACGTAGTCAATGATTTGAAAGAAGCGGGTTATCATTTTGACATCTCGTGGTTTGATCCGTTTTTTGAATTCCGATTCCCGCATCACGGGGGCATTACGGTGGATAATATTCAGTTGGAAATCCGTTTGGGGATTGAGCCTTGGCATGTTTTGGGAGAGGAATTATCGAGTAACGGCACCGCACGCTTTGTGGATTCCTCATTGGAACGCTTGCAAGTGAAAGTTTCGGGAATCATTCCGGATCGTCATATTTTGTTGTGCAAAGGGTGTAGAATTCCATTGCGAAGTACGGGAACGAAAGGCGAATATGTAGCTGGAATACGGTATAAAGCCTGGAATCCGCCTTCGGCTTTGCATCCTAATATTGGGGTGGATGTGCCGCTGGTTTTTGATATTGTAGATACTTGGAACAATAAAATTATTGGGGGTTGTACTTATTTTGTTTCGCATCCCGGAGGTCGCAGTTTCGACACTTATCCGGTGAATAGTTATGAAGCTGAGTCGAGGAAAATCAGTCGCTTTTGGGATTTTGGGCATACGCCTGCCACGAATACGGAACAGACTGCGCCTGTATTTGATACGCCTACGGTTTCGCGGTTTGTGGCTCAGAATAAAACCAGTTTGAAACCGGATACGCCGATAGAATTGGTTAATCCTGAGTATCCGAATACTTTGGATTTGAGGCATTATTGGGTGGCGAAGAAGTAAATGCTTGGGCCACGGATTGAAGAATGGTAGACTGACAGTTTTCAATAAAACATTTGATTTTAAACCATTAAGGCAATTAAGAAGATTAAGCTTGTGATGCTTGTGAAATGAAATAAATATGAAACGCACTCTGAAAACCTAGCAGGTCTATAAAGAACCATATCAATTTAAACCATTAAGGCAGTTAAGAAAATTAAGCTCGTGAGGCTTGTGAAATGAAATAAATATGAAACGCACTCTGAAAACCTAGCAGGTCTATAAAGAACCATATCAATTTAAACCATTAAGGCAGTTAAGAAAATTAAGCGCGTGAGGCTTGTGAAATGAAATAAATATGAAACGCAGTTTGAAAACCTGACAGGTCTATAAAGAACCATATAAATTGAAACCATTAAGGCAGTTAAGAAGATTAAGCTTGTGAGGCTTGTGAAATGAAATAAATATGAAACGCAGTTTGAAAACCTGGCAGGTCAATAAAGAACCATATAATTTTAAACAATTAAGGCAGTTAAGAAAATTAAGCGCGTGAGGCTTGTGAAATGAAATAAATATGAAACACAGTTTGAAAACCTGGTAGGTCTATAAAGAACCATATCAATTTAAACCATTAAGGCAGTTAAGAAGATTAAGTGTAGTCAAGGTAGGTTTTATAACTATTGAAAAGGCGTTTCACTTTGTTTGAGCAAAACATAGATTGGAATTGAGGAATTGTAAGTGGTTTAAAAAGTTTGGCCACGGATTGAAGAATGGTAGCCCTGACCGGTTTAAACAAAACATTTCATTTTAAACCATTAAGGCAGTTAAGAAAATTAAGCGCGTGAGGCTTGTGAAATGAAATAAATATGAAACACAGTTTGAAAACCTGGCAGGTCTATAAAGAACCATATCAATTTAAACCATTAAGGCCGTTAAGAAAATTAAGCTTGTGAGGCTGGTGAAATGAAATAAATATGAAACGCAGTTTGAAAACCTGGCAGGTCAATAAAGAACCATATCAATTTAAACCATTAAGGCAGTTAAGAAGATTAAGGGTAGGTCAAGGTAGGTTTTATAAATTTTGAAAGGGGTTTCAGTTTCAAAATGAAAACAAGGGTATACTTTAGAAATGGTCCTAAAAAGTTTATTATAAACAATCGTATTGCAGTTCACATTAAAAATAGTATTTTGCAAGACTATTAAAGCTAATTCATTCCAAATTAAAAAATGATTCAAGATATTTCATTGGGATTACTCCAAGCCTATAAAGAAACCATCAACTCTTATGATGAGGTACTTGACCCAAATGGCCAAATAAAGCCACATTGGCAGGGACTGTTTACTACTTTAGAAAGCATTGGCATCGATGAATTGAAAGTGCGTAATGAGGAAATCATTAAAAAATTAAAAGAAAACGGTGTTACCTATAATGTGTACGATTCTAATAAACAATCGAATCGTGCCTGGAAATTAGACCCTATTCCCTTTCTAATTCATGAGTCCGAATGGAAAACTATTGAAGAAGGCTTAAAACAAAGGGCTCGGTTGCTGGATTTAATTCTGAAAGATCTTTATGGCCCGCAAACCTTAATCAAAAACGGCATTATCCCTGCCGAATTGGTTTTTGATAATTCGGGTTTTCTCCTGCCTTGTTTTGATATTCGGCAAAAACACCACAAACATTTACTGAATTATGCGGTAGATTTGGCTCGTGGTCCCGACGGTAAAATGTGGTTGTTGGACAATCGCACTCAAGCTCCCTCTGGTGCCGGATATGCACTGGAAAATAGGATTGTAATGAGTAAAATTTTTCCGGAACTAAATAAAAAAGTATACCGCAAACGACTTTCACCCTACTTTAGTCAATTTCAACAAACCGTAGACACGATTGGAACGACCAGCAACGAAAATCCAAATGTGGTTTTCCTGACTCCAGGTCCCGGAAATGAAACCTATTTTGAACATGTTTATCTTTCCTCCTACTTAGGTTACACTTTAGTACAAGGCAATGATTTGTTGGTACGAGACGGTTTTGTCTGGCTCAAATCGATTGACCAATTGGAGCGCGTTGATGTCATCATCAAAAGATTGGATGATAATTGGTGCGATCCTTTGGAGTTGCGCCGCGATTCTCTGTTGGGAATTCCTGGTTTATTGCAAGTCATTCGTTTGGGACATGTTGCCGTGGTCAATCCACCAGGCACCAGTATCTTAGAAAATTATGGCTTGATGGCCTTTATGCAAAATGCCTGTAAGTTTCTATTAAAAGAGCCTTTATTGATGTCTTCAGTGGCGACGTGGTGGTGCGGACAAACCAAAGAATTGCATTTTGTATTAGAAAATTTATCCCGATTGATCATCAAGAAAACCAATAGAAAGCAAGGGTTTAGATCCATATATGGTCGCTTATTGAATGAGGAGGAGCTCGAGAATTTAAAGCAGCTTATTCTGAAAAGCCCCAAGGATTTTGTTGCCCAAGAGGAAGTCAGTCTGAGCACCACCCCTGCTTTTATCAACGGTGTTATTGAACCCCGTTTTGCCGTATTGCGTGCCTTTTTGATTGCAGATAACGACGATTACAAAGTAATGCAAGGCGGTTTGACTCGAAGTTCCGCCATTAAAGGGAAGTTTGAAATCTCCAACCGTTTTGGCGGCATATCGAAAGACACCTGGATTATTTCGGATACCCCTACCACCTATCAAGAACGGGCTATTGAACGTAAATACACCAGCAACCAACTAAAAAACTCTTTGACCAGTCGAAATGCCGAAAATTTATTTTGGGTTGGACGCTTGTGCGAAAGAACGATGGCGTTGCGGAGTTTTTTGAAAATCATTCTCAACAGACTCAATGAAAACGTCACCAAACACGGGAATAAGCAACCGGAGTTTTTGGTTGTTTTATTGAAATCGTTGACCCATTTAACGCAAACCTACCCGGGATTTGTGGGTAAAGAAGCCAAAGAGGGCGAGGTATTTGACAATGAAGCCATTTTTGAAGACCCTATTGCCGAATTGCTGCTTTTGATTAATGACCCTAAAAAAGTTGGGTCCGTGGTGTATAACATTCAATCGCTGTTGAACACCATTAATCAGGTGAGCGAAAAATGGAATCACGATACCAGGCGCATCATCAACTTAGTGGAGGACAGTCTCATTGCGCTGAAAAATACCAATACCAACAATATCAATTTTGTTAATCATGGTTTAGATAAATTACACATTCGTCTCTTTTCGTTTTATGGCAACATCTATGAAACCTTACCGAGGGACAATGGTTTTTATTTGCTTGAATCCGGAAAAAATGTAGAACGCATTTTATCCCTGCTTTCGGTTTTTCGTTCCACATTGAATTTCAAGAAAAATGAGGAAGAAGAACTTCTTTTGATGGAAGCGATATTGGAAAACCATCATTTGTTGTCGCAATATCGCACTATTTATAAATCGCATTTGAGTTTGAAAGCGGTAATAAATATGGTGTTTTTAGAAAAAAACTTGCCTTTTACCCTTGCTTTCTTATTGGACACGCTAACGGAATATTTGTCCAAATTACCCAAAACTAATGACCCGCATCGCTTGAGTATTGCTGAAAAATCAGTTTTGGAAGCCAGTACTATTGTCAAACTAATAGATGCTGATAGCTTGATAAAAGAGGACGAGCTGACGATGTTTCGCCCCGAATTAGATGCTACTATAGCCAAGGTTTTTCAATTGATTTGTAATGTTTCCAACAATTTAGCCAGTTTGTATTTCAACCATTCGGTGATGCAACATTCTGTTTTTGATACACTAGAAAATATAGAAACTGATGAAATATAAATTAAAACATCAAACGCTGTATACCTACGTTAATGAAGTGCACAATTATCAAAGCATATTGTGTCTGCAACCTCGCAGTTCGGCGAAACAAATTTGCCGTAATTTCAAAATAGAAATTGAGCCCCGGCCTTCCAAGATCTATTCTCGGACGGATTATTTTGGAAACATCCAGCATTATTTTTCGTTACACGAATCGCATAAATCACTAAAAGTTACCGTATCCAGTGAGGTTGAAGTACTGAATAGCGCAGTGCAACTTTTTAATACGATTAGTTGCGAAGAAGCAAGGCTAAAATTCCAAACTAATCTTCAACTGAAAAATGAAGTATTGCAATACCAATTGCCCAGTCAATACATCAGTTGGGATGAAGAAATTGTAGCTTTTGCGGCAAGTTGTCTGATTCCTGAAGTGCCCCTTTTTGAGGCTGTTTTAGATTTAATCAAAAAAATATATACCGATTTCCAATTCAAATCGGGTTCTACTAATGTGAATACTCCACTGAAGACGGTACTTAAGGAACGTAAAGGGGTTTGTCAGGATTTCTCTCATTTGGCGATTGCCTGTTTGAGAAGTGTTGGTATTCCTGCCAAATATGTCAGTGGCTATATCGAAACTATTCCGCCCAAAGGCAAGCCCAAATTAGAAGGTTCTGATGCTTCACACGCTTGGATCTCTGTTTACATTCCAGATATGGGCTGGTGCGAATTTGACCCCACCAACAATATGATTCCACAACAACGGCATATTGTTACTGCTTATGGTCGAGATTTTGCCGATGTCTCCCCGCTGAAAGGGATTATTTTTAGTTCGGGTGAGCATAAAGTGAAAGTCGAGGTAGATGTAATTCCTGTGCAATAAATTAGATGAAATAGTAGTATCAAAAGAAAACATCCCCTTTTAACGGCTCGAAAAGCATCCATCATAGATTTAAATACCGCAAACGCTCTGTTTGCCGCTATTTTGAAGTCAGGCATTCCCTTTGGGTATCAGCAAGCCAATTGTCATAATATAGCGCATTATATTAGTTTGTTCTTGGCCTCTAAAGGCTATCAATGTGCTAAAATATGGGCCTTTGCTCCGGTAGTCTATTCTGCTTCGAGTAGTAAATTAATCTCATTTACCGATAAAAAGAATATCTCTCCCAACGGAAAAATAGATTGGGGTTATCACGTTGCTCCCCTACTTCAGGTTCGCATTGGCAATAAAGTACGCAAAATGGTGCTTGACCCGGGGCTATTTCCTAAAAGTCCTGTACGGTATAGAACTTGGCTTGCCAAACTCAGAACCCGAAAACTGATCTATCTCATCATGGATTCGGAATGGTATTTATACAATTCGTCGATGATTCCGAATTCGCAATTGACTCCAGAGTACAATGAATTTAAACCGAATGTAAAGTTGCCCGATTGGTTTTCTGATAAACTGATTACTGATTTCTTTAAATACGAAGAAGAATCCCTGGAACAGCACTGGATTGAAAAAGGGCTTGCCATCAATGAAACCGCTTTACTGTTTTATGAGTCCGAAATAAAACCCTTGCTTCATTCTAAACTGCATCAGGAAACAGTAGCGGATTATAAGATGTTAGCTGGCAATGTTTTCAATTTCGAAACCATTTTCAGAGACAACAATTGGAATTATGAGATGAACGATGCCTTTCAATTGCGACATCAAGCTATTATTGCCAAATACCGGGAGATTTATGATGCTAAGCTCAAAAAATGGCAAGAATCGCTGGCTTCGTTAAACGAAATCATCAATAAAAAGCAAAGGAAATAATTCGGGATTTTATTGCTGTGACAGCACAATTAATACAATCGCCACCAAAGCCAAAAACAATCCAACATAGTTCATTTTGGGCAGTTTTTTTCTAAAAACCGTTGGGTGCAATTATTAAAAACTAATTTTACCCAACGGTTTAATGTTATTGTATCGCTAAACTCCAAAAGGATAGGTTTCGGGCAGTTGTCTAACATCAGGTTTTAAATGAAGCGGATGCAAGGCCGAGGTTTCATCCAGATAGACAAAAGCATTGTAGCGATATGGCATTTCACTAGGAACGTAATTGCCTAAGTATTCGTATTTAGGATGATACACCACTCCAATTGCGCGGTGACCCCATTTTTTATCGCCTATTTCCGCTTTCACACTCTGGTTCATAAAAACAATTCTGTCTTTGGCATCCAATCGGTGAAGTTCGTATTCCCAGCTGTGTTTTGCAGCTTCTGGAACTTTCATAATTTGCATTACATCACCCCATTCCCGAGCTGCTATAACTGTACCTTGATAAGAACCAAATCCAACGGAATAAACTCCTTCGTCTCTGTGCATCTCATTAAGTATTTGTCCTACATTGATCATTCCTTCGGAAGCCATATCTGTAGCTCGTGCATCTCCTATATGAGTATTGTGTTCCCAAATAATTCCTTTGGCTTGTGGTCCGTGAAATTTCATTAAATTATCTAATGTGTAAATCATGTGTCTATCACGGATATTCCAGGAATCAGCACCCGATTTTATCATGGCTCGATAATATCTTTCGGCATTAACAATCACCTGCGCATTTTGTTCTACACTCATTACCGCCTCGGAATCCGTATTATAACTTGGTGCTTTTTGCCTGATTTTTGATAATAAATCGACCACTTCATTTTCGCAAAGCGAGGGCACCATTCGAGATGCTCTGGCATATTCCTGACCTTCTCCTCGATTGTATGGTTCAAAACATTTAAAGGCTTGGATAGCCTCTTGCTTTGTTTTGCTGTCTTTTTTATCCAAATAGTCAATTATTGATTCAAAAGATTCCCAAAGACTATAGACATCTAATCCGTAAAAACCAATTTTGTTGTTTTTTGTTTGCCTTTCGTTAAATTTATGAAGCCATTCGGCCAGAGCCACAATTTCCCAATTTGCCCACATCCAAGTAGGCCAACGATTGAAGGAATGAAGCACTTCTTCGGCAGTTTTTCCTGAATCTTGGTAGTTTTTGATATACCTATTTAATCGGTAGCAATCGGGCCAGTCTCCTTCAACTGCAATAAATGAAAATCCCTTTTTTTCAATTAATAATTTACTTATTTGAGCCCGCAACACATAATATTCGTGTGTTCCGTGGGACGCTTCTCCAAGCAAAACGTATTTGGCCTCACCTATTTGTTCCACCAATTCATCGAGTGAATTTTCATTTTTTAACTCTATTGAGTTTTCCAGAAGTAACTTCCTTAAATCAACTATTTCACTGTTTTGATTGGGGTCATTTTTGATATAAAAAGTTTTCATGACGTTTTAACGTTTATATTGTTCGATACCTTAATTTTATTCATAAATGCGATAACATCCTCATCACTTACTTGAGAAAAGTTCATATAAAAACTTCCAACACCCCTAAAATTATCAGTGATAAAAGGACAAATAAATTCATCCACTTTATTGCTAATTTTTTGGGCAGAGTCAGTAGGTGAAACAGGTACTGCAACTACAATTTTTTTTGGAGATTTGCCCCGTATCATTTCAATTGCAGCTAAAAGCGTATTGCCAGTAGCAATTCCATCATCAACAATAATAACCGTTTTGTTTTTTACATTTACAGGAGTTCGATTGCCAACGAACTTTTCATAACGGTTCTTCAATGATTCCCTAATTTCAATTATTTGGTCGTCAATATACTCTCTAGAGATGTAAGGGTAATTGTCGATAATTTCATTTTCTAAACTTACAGCACCTATGGCAACCTCTTTATTTAAAGGATGTCCAATTTTTTTCGTGAGCAATAAATCCATGGGGAAATTAAATTTACGGGCAATATAATACCCTATTGGCACTCCTCCTCTAGGAATTGCAAGAATGACACTCTTGTCATTTTTAAATTTTTCTAATAACGAAATCAGCTTCAATGAAGCATCTTGTCTATCAGTGTAAATCATGGGATTTTTTTTTAGAGTTAAAAATACATTCGAAAAACCATTTAGATGCCAAATGTGCTACCTCTTCCAATTTACCTGGTTCTTCAAATAAATGGGTTGCACCTTCAATAATCACAAGTTTTTTATAACAATTAAGATGTTTAAAAGCCTGCTTATTAAGATCTATAACAACACTATCCTGACTGCCTACAATGAACAATGTTGGAGCTTGGATTAAATTCAAATCGGCTAATGCTAGATCAGGGCGACCACCACGAGAAACCACGGCTTCAATTTGATGGCTTAACTTAGCAGCGGCTTTTAATGCGGAAGCGGCTCCGGTGCTAGCTCCAAAGTATCCTATAGGAAGATTTTTAAGCGTAGGTGATTTAGATACATAATTTGTCACTCCAACAAGTCTGTCAGTCAATAAATCAATATCAAACCGATTTTCATAAATTTCATCTTCTTGGGTCGTAAGCAAATCCACCAACAAAGTGGCCATTTTCATTTGATTCAAAATCTTGGCGACAAAATTATTTCTTTTACTAAAGCGACTGCTGCCACTGCCGTGTGAAAAAATCACTAAGCAAATTGCCTCTTTAGGAATGGTCAAATTTCCCTTCAAGCTAAACTCTTCAAAAGGTATGTCAATTTCAATGGTTTCCATTTTCGAAGTATATTTTAAAATTAGTTAGAAAAAAGAGGCTAATTTTATACAAAAGCCGATTATATCTTACATAAAGTTACGTTATATTTAAATTTCAAACAACTGACAATGAATAATTTATGATATTTTTAAAACAATTATTCATTCATTTTGGCAATAAGTTTCTGATTTGATTTGAAATTCTAAAGAAAAGTGGAAAATTATTCTAAAAAATAAATCTGAAAGCAAAAAGTTTCTATCTTTTGCTTTCAGATTTTGATTCAACCTGTAGAAATTATAATGTATTTAATCACCCTCATAAACCAATTGTCATTTTATTTTGAATGTATAAAACTTAAAATGTACTTGATTTACTTTTTTGTCCAAAATTGACAAACCTTTATGTCTTTTTACAATTTACTGATATAACTACCAAACAGATCCTTGAACTGATAGCCTTCGGACACACGATCTTTGCTCAATTTTTTATATTCGACCAAGCCCCAAAGAATAAATTCTTTCATAAAATAACTGTCTTCTTTTTCTAGCTGTGGTTGGTATTTTTTTATTAATATATCTAATGGTGTAATGTCGTCCAGAATGGTTTTGTATTCCTCCTCCGAACAATCGTCCAACAATTCGAAACCGCTTTCGGCAAAAAACCATTCTAAAGTATCGGAATATGGTGTTTTTTCACCTTGCTTTTCGAGCTTTTCAATTTTAGGAAAATAGGCCGGGAAGAAAGTATGGATCGCATCACCTATTAAATGTTGTGCTACGATGGCAGCTCCCTCCTGCTCGCCTTCGTAAACCAATTCCACTTTGCCGGTAATGGAAGGAATAATTCCCATAAAATCGGATAATCGCAAACTTGTTTTATCCACGCCAGATTTCAAGGCACGGCGTTCGGCGGTGCTCAATAAATTCTCAAAAGCGGTTATACTCAATCTCGCACTCACGCCACTTTTATTGTCGATGAATTCGCTTTCACGCGCTTCAAAACTGATTTGCTCCAACAAATCTCTGGCTAAGGAAGGCACGTACACCAAATCGCTTTGGGCTGCATCCAATTTGGCTTCCTGCTCGGTAATCGTTCTTGCAATTTTGATGGTTTCTGGATAATGCGTCAGGATTTGGGAACCAATTCTGTCTTTCAAAGGGGTGACAATACTACCACGATTGGTATAATCTTCAGGATTAGCCGTAAAAATGAATTGCATATCGAGTGGCATTCTTAGTTTAAATCCTCGAATCTGGATATCACCTTCCTGCAAAATATTGAACAAGGCCACTTGGATTCTGGCTTGCAAATCGGGTAATTCGTTGATGACAAAAATACTGCGGTTCGCTCTTGGAATCATTCCAAAATGAATCACGCGGTCGTCGGCATAGGATAATTTTAAATTGGCTGCTTTTATGGGATCTACATCGCCAATCAAATCGGCAACAGTTACATCCGGCGTGGCGAGTTTTTCGAAGAAGCGTTCGCTGCGGTGCAGCCAAGATATGGGCGTTGCATCGCCTTTTTCGGCAATCAAATCTTTGGCAAAACGAGAAATGGGATTTAACGGATCGTCGTTGATTTCGGAACCCGTAACAAACGGAATGTATTCGTCTAATAATTCAATCATTTTACGTGCCAATCGTGTTTTGGCCTGACCCCGAAGTCCCAACAAATTGATGTTGTGACGGGATAAAATAGCGCGTTCTAATTCGGGAATTACGGTATTTTCGAAACCGTGAACGCCTTCGAATGTGGGTTGGCCCGATTTGATTTTCTCTCGCAGGTTGTGACGCAATTCGTCTTTGATACTTTTGGTTTGGTATCCTGATTTATTTAATTCGCCTAGGGTGTTTATGTTGTTCATTGTTTGGTGTTTAGGGTTTATTGTTTAGGGTTTGTTTTTTGGGGTTTGGGGTTTGGGGTTTGGGGTTTGGGGTTTGGGGTTTGGGGTTTAGTTTGTGGTTTGTGGTTTGTGCGACCCCGCTGGGGTCGGAAACCTACATTATGCTGTTTTTTCTATAAATATTTGACCTTTCCAAGGTCATGCTAAATATTAATTTTATGCCATTGCGTTTGGATTAAATATCAATGATTGTGATTCTATAAATATTTGACCTTTCCAAGGTCAGGCTAAATATTAATTTTATGCCATTGCGTTTGAATTAACAATCAATGATTGTGATTCTATAAATATTTGACCTTTCCAAGGTCAGGCTAAATATTAATTTTATGCCATTGCGTTTGGATTAAATATCAATGATTGTGATTCTATAAATATTTGACCTTTCCAAGGTCAGGCTAAATATTAATTTTATGCCATTGCGTTTGAATTAATAATCGATGATTGTGATTCTATAAATATTTGACCTTTACAAGGTCAGGCTAACTATTAATTTAATGGCATTGCGTTTGAATTAACAATCGATGATTGTGATTCTATAAATATTTGACCTTTCCAAGGTCATGCTAAATATTAATTTTATGCCATTGCGTTTGAATTAACAATCGATGATTGTGATTTTTTTTCTATAAATATTTGACCTTTCCAAGGTCAATTCCATTCTTTCATTTCTACTATTTCAATCGAACTGACAAAGTGCGTATAAACACTATTTAATTCTTTTTTTACGATTGGTTTCATAGTCTTCGAAAATCATTTCGCCCAAGCCTTTTAGTCCGGTGTAAAATGCTTTTCCTTGATTGGCTTCGGTAAACCGATTGACGAATTGTTGCAAATACGGATCTCGTGCAATCATAAAAGTCGTAATGGGAATGTGCAATTTTCGGGCTTGTTGCGCCTCATTGTAGCATTTATCCACGATATATTCGTCGAGGCCGTTGCTGTTCATATAATAGGTGCCGTCTTTTTCCCGAACGCAACTCGGTTTGCCGTCGGTAATCATAAAAATTTGCTTGTTGGTATTTCGTTTGCGGCGCAGTAAATCCATTGCCAATTGCAAACCCGCCACGGTATTGGTGTGATACGGACCGACTTTTAAATAGGGCAAATCCCGAATGGCAATCGGCCAAGCGTCGTTTCCAAAAACCAAGATATCCAAAGTATCTTTGGGATAACGCGTCGTGATTAATTCGGCCAGTGCCATTGCCACTTTTTTGGCCGGTGTGATTCGGTCTTCACCATACAGAATCATAGAGTGGCTGATGTCGATCATCAAAACCGTACTCATTTGGGATTTGTATTGGGTTTCTTCGACGACCAAATCATTTTCGGTCAGCATAAAATCGGCTACCCCATTATTGATTTGGGCATTGCGTAAACTTTCGGTTAATGAAATGCGTTCCAATCCGTCGCCAAAATGAAATTCGCGAAATTCTCCCGTATGCTCGTCGCCATTTCCGTGGTGTTTTGTTTTGTGATTCCCACTTCCAGAACGCTTTAAATTTCCAAAAATATTGTCTAAGGCTTGCTGGCGAATGGCCCGTTCGGTTTTGGCAGTAATGCCCATTCCTGAAGTTCCATCGTCTTTGAGTTCTTCGCGGATGTATCCTTTTTTCTTTAAATCTTCGATAAAATCATCGATTGTGTAGGCCGAATCCGTGAGTTTGTATTCTTTATCCAATTCCCGTAACCAGTCGATAGCTTCATCAAAATCGCCCGAAGTATGGGTGATTAACTCCTTGAAAATCGCAAAGAGTTTATCAAACGGCGACTGAAATGGTGCTTCGTAGGTCTTGAAATAAAAGCCTTTTTTGATGGTGTTCTTCATAATTTTTAAAATTACATTATTTTAAAAAGAAGCGGTGCCAAACAGATATTAATTTTTCGTTAAAAGACTTTTTAAGTAAATATCTCTGGTTTAGCCACTTTGAGTCCACAAAAAATGCCGTAAATAGTACGCAGATTAAACGGATTGCTAAAGCAAAACGCAGATACAAACGGATTTTAGCAATTTATATGCTGCTAAAATCAATAAAAAAACCTTGAACGCTATAATTTATGCCGTAAGTGATAATGGCAAATAATTCCATTCACACACAGCCAGAAGAACAAACTTTAATCTACTTTTTTGAACACTAGCTTTTCGCCAGAGGGATTAGACAGTATCAGTCGCATGTTTTCAACTTGATAGGTCGTTGTACTTTGCAAGGCTTTCAGGAATTCGCTTTCTTTGGTATTGCCCGGACAAGCCATACGCGTGGTGATGATATTGGTAAAACGAAGTAAACCTCTTTCGAAGAAAATGGTACCGTTCATTCGATTACAACCCGCATAACCCATAAAATTATTGGTCGTACTGTTGATTTCGAGGTTGGGTAGTTCTTTCATAAAATCGGCTGCACTCACCATTTTACCGTTTAGTTTTTCTAAAACCCAAATGTCGTGCAAACGCGAATCGGTAATGTAATTGCCACAACCACTGAAGTTGGTTGAATTGTTGTTTAGGGTCATTTCAATTCGAACTGAATACGGAAATTTTTCGCCAGACATGGTGTTGGTACATTCTTGTTGCATTATTTGGATGTTCATCGTGCCTGATTCTGTGGCAATTAGGTAGCTTTTTACATTGGCATCCATTGCGCGAATGGGTTCCAAATGGGCACTTTTAAAACTCTCAAAACCGGGTTTCATGGAAGTAAATTCGATTGTTTTCTCGGATATTTTCAAGCTCCATTCGGGTTCGTTGCCCGTTGCTCTAAAATAGATTCCGTTTTCTAAATTTACCATTTGTTGCTTGTACGCAGGGGTTGGTTCGGTTTTGGCCACTTCTTTAATTGGTGTAGAAGTTGTTTTGCAACTCAACAATCCCAAAACGAATATCATCAATAGCATTTCCTTTTTCATAATCTATATCCATTTACTTAAACTGTCCATCCACATAAAACCAACTTCCGTTTTCTTTTATAAAAGTAGAAAATTCGTGGTGGATTTGGCTTTGTTTGTTTTCATCTAAAAAATAGGCTTTAAATTCGACCGTATTTTCTGTAGCAGTTATAATTTCCAATTTTTGCCATTCATTGGCTGTAGCCCAATTCAAAATATCCGCTTTGGAATAGTATTTTCTTTGGGAACTGTGCGTTGTATCCCATAAATAATCCGCTTGATGCGTTGCATAAGCTGCATATCTGGATTTCATTAAAGCCAAAGCGGTTGGCGCTTTCTCCCTTCCATCGATGTATTTTTGGCAACAATCCTGAAACCGAATTGCCGAGCCGCAAAAACAAGTAACTGCATTACTCACCTTCTTCGTCCGGATTGATTTTTTGAAACAATTGATTGAGCAAAACTTGGTATTTGCTGATTTCGATTAAATCTTCATCTTCATCGGTATGATCTAAGAAATCATCCAGTTTTTCGCTGATATCTGTTAGTTTATTGTTGGCCGCCTTATTGTCTTTGGCCACTATTAAATCAATAATTTCCTGAACTCCATTTTTTAATTCTTCGAATTGACTCTTTTCCATAAATTAGTTGTTTTCGTTCGCTTTATCCTCATTGAATTTTTTCACGATTAGCTTCAATTTTTCCTTGCGCAAGGCTTTAGCTGCTTTCGCTTTATCCTGTTCTTTGTGCAACTTGTCGTTGTGTATTTTGATATTTCTTTCGTTGTTTCTTCCCATTATAATGTTCTTTTGATTTCGTCTAAGGTCTTATTTGTGACTATTAGTTGGTCGATAATTTTTTTTCTTAATGCATCAATATCCTCATCCTCAAAATATTTTGCCCAAGAGGTCAAGGTCAATAAATTCCTGATTTGCTTGATTTTTTTGGTCGTCTCAAAACTGGTTCTAAGTATGGCTTTCTTATCGTAAGCGGGGTTGTTTTTATGTTGGTAATTCACCGTTTTTTTTAGATAATCGGCTTCTAAATAATACAATTCTTCTTCGGCATTGTCTGGGTAAAACTCGTTCCAAGCGGCGAAACCTATTTTATATTTGGAATCGGTATTGGGTTCCAAAGGTTCCAATCGCCATTTGCTGTTGGCCAATCTTCCCCAATGGTTGGACCATCGGTACATTCCTTCTTTGGTATAATAATATTTACTCCCAGATTTGCTATCGTATTGCATTTCTAAATTTTTAATTCTATCTGGCAGCACTTCGTGGAATACACAAAATGTGTTTTTGAAAGAATTAGGACTGGGTCGAAATGTTTTTTCCATTGTACAAATATAATCAGAAAGTCTAGAACCACCCAAATCAATGAATAATTGATTAACTTTGCCAGTACTAATTATCTAAATCAATTGGATTATGACAAAGTCTTCACAAGAAAAAATGCTTCAAAAAGGAGTGTATACCGGAATAATAGAACAAGACGAAAACAACAACTTTTTTTGCGGAGCGTACTTATTAGATTATAAAATGGTGATGGCTAATCATCAAATTGGCGATTGGATAACCATCAAATCGGTGATTGAAAACCCGAGCGATATCAGTTATAACAAGTATCCTAAAAAGTCGAAAAACTTTGACAAAGCCAATAACAAGCCTCAACAATAGCCTTTTAGTGAATCTAATTGGAGCCTAAATTATCGGGAGTTCCTTTCTTGTTTTTTGGTTTTTTTAATAGGCGGAAATTGGAAAGTTAAAAAAAAGTGTACCTTTGCAAAAAATTGTCAATTCTGAAACCCTATTTTATTGGTTTCTTATTAAAGGACAAGTAGTTACATTTTTATGAAAAAAATAGTTGAATACCGCAAGCTACTCAATGTAGACAAAACTGTAGAATTAAAAGATTTAAAAACCATTTATCGCAATGCGATGAAAGATGCCCATCCTGATAAATTTCAGGGAGATGAGGCAGGTTTGAAAGCTGCTGAAGAAAACAGTAAACAAATTATTGAAGCCTATCATTTTTTAGTTAGCATCAATCCAGAAACTATAAAAGCAAACCTTCCTGAATACACTGAAACAATTTCGACTTCTACCATTACAGATTACAAATTTGTTGAAGGCAGATTGATTATCAATTTCTCTAACGGAAGTGTTTACGAGTACATCAGTGTACCAAAAGCTACCTATGTAAAAATGGTCAACGCTGACTCTCCGGGAAGATTTGCAAAAAGACATATTTTGAATGCTTTTACTTGGAGAAAAACTACCAATCAAGATTAGATTTTTCTGTCTCTATAACAAAAACACTCCTTTTAGGGGTGTTTTTTTGTTTTCTGTCGAAAAATTAACATTTGCATTGTGTACAATATATATTTTAAGTAAGTTAGCAAAGTAAAAAATTTTTGACAGAATAACTATGGAAGATCCTTGTACATTATATAGATCGCAACGCAAAAAAGCAAAAGATGCTCTTGACGTGCTCGAAAATCAAAGAGAAGAAATATATCAAAAACTAAAGTTTGATGAGTCAAATGCCGTTTTGCATAAAGAACTAAGGTCAATCAACTTGGACATAAAAATTACCATGAATGAAATTGAACATGCCGAATACAATATTCAGGAATGTGAATCCAATAACAATTCCATTTTAAATTAAGAAGCCAAAATTACCTCTCCAATAAAGGGATTTTTTTATGCAGTGTGCCTAAAATTATCTCTTTTCGTGCCCATCCTTGTCTTATAATTAATAATTGTTACTTATAACAAAAATTTAAGTGATAAAATTATTGATATTTTAATAATTTAGATACTTTTGCACACTTAAATCATTTAACTTAATTCTAATGAAAAAAATAATTTTATTACTATCCGCTACAGTATTTTTAATTTCTTGTAGCAAAACCAAGTACACTATTTCTGGAACAGCAAAAGGAATTGAAAACGGAAAAACCATAATAATGGAAACTGCAGATGCTTCAGGTATGGGGTTGATGCCTGTTGATACTGTAAAAGTGGAAAACGGAAAATTTGAAATTACTGGAAAAGCAACTGAGCCTTCCTTCCATATGTTACAAGTAGAAGGTGTAGAAGGGAAATTCCCGTTTATCCTAGAAAATGGTGATATTACTATCGAAATCAACAAAGACAGCATCAACAAATCTAAAGTTTCTGGTACTTATAATAATGATGAATTTGTACAATTCAACGAAGCTTTGATGAAAATTCAAAAAGGGTTAATGGATTTCCAAAAGAATAACACCCCTGCCATGACGAAAGCGCAGCAAACTAATGATACTGCGACTATCAATAAACTAATGAAAGAATACGGCAAGCTTCAGGAGGTTAGTAATACTGAATCTAAAAAGAAATACGACAGTTATACTGAAAGCCATCCTAAATCATTCATCAGTGCTTTAATTATACAAGGAATGGCTAATGACCCAACGATGGACATTAAAAAAATTGAAAAATTATATAATGCTCTTGACGAGTCGTTAAAAAACACAAAACCTGGTAAAGCCATTCAATTAAAAATTAAAGAAACTAAAACACCTTCAGTGGGTGCAAGTGCAGCTCCAGCAGCACAAGCTCCTGCAGCAAGCGGTAAATGAAGATCCGATTTTTCGGCTCCTAATCCAGAAGGAAAACTAGTTAGTCTGAAGGAATCTTTAGGAAAAGTTACCATTGTTGATTTTTGGGCTTCTTGGTGTGGACCGTGTAGAGCTGAAAATCCAAATATGGTGGCACTCTATAAAGAATTTCATTCAAAAGGACTAAATATCGTAGGTGTTTCGTTGGATAAAGATGCAAAAAAATGGAAAGAGGCTATTGCTAAAGATCATTTGACTTGGACACAGGTTTCACATCTTCAGTATTGGGATGAACCTATTGCAAAGCAATATCAAGTGGAATCTATTCCTGCTACATTTATACTTGACTCTTCAGGTAAAGTTGTTGCAAAAGATTTAAGAGGAGATGAACTTCGAGCAAAAATAGCGGAACTTTTATCTCAATAAGCTGAAAAATATAAATAATAAAAAAATCTCCTTTGCGGAGATTTTTTTATTTTATTCAATTCCAACCGATTAAAAACTAATGTAAAATTAAGTGCCAATATAATTTGGAAACCTAAAAACTGTTGCTATATTTGCAACCGCTTACAACAAATAAGCTTTTGGGGAGATACTCAAGCGGCCAACGAGGGCAGACTGTAAATCTGCTGTGTGAACTTCGCAGGTTCGAATCCTGCTCTCCCCACCAATAAAATATCAATAAAAAAAACGTTCAAGTTCCCTTGAGCGTTTTTTTTTATCGTCTATTTTCAAATCGTGCTTTGTAGCAAGGACGAAGTCGATCGTGCTCTCGCTACAAAATGAAATGACAAAAAAAAGCCCTGAAATTTCAGGACTTTTCTATATTAAACCGTTTGAAACTTATTCTAAAACAAAACTTACACTCACATTGGCAATAATTTCTATTTCACCCACTGCCAACGTTTCTCTAGGCATTGCTTCGTCTGAAGCCATCGCTTTTGCCGCATACATTCTTGGTGGAGCTGCTGGAATATAGGATTGGGAATTATCCGAAATCAAAATGGCTTTGCCCACTTTTTGGTTTAAAACCGAAACGTAATCTTCCGCTTTTCCTTTGGCATCCTTCATCGCTAGTTTTCGAGCCTCAGATTGCAATTGAATCATCTTGGAAGATTTGAATTCCACATTGTCAATTCTATTAATTCCTTCGTTGACTAAACCTTCCATCAGTACATCATACTTAGACAAATCTTTCAAAAGGATTTGCACTGTTTGTGTAGCTATGTAATTGTATTTCTTTTTCTCGTAATCGTAATTCGGATTCAAAGCAATGCGTTGGGTTTGGAAATCCTCAGCTGCGATATTCGACTTCTTGATAAATTTCAAGATCCCATCCATCTTTTTGTCGTTTTCTCGCTTTACCTCTTCGGCTTTGGTTCCTTTGGTTTCAATCGAAATTGAAATCGAAACTTGATCAGGAGCCAGTTTGATTTTTCCTTCGCCAGCGACATTAATCATTGGAACTTGTTTTTGCTCTTGCGAATAAGCAGCCGCTACAAAGACTAAGGCAAAAATTAAAATTATTTTTTTCATTTTTAAAAAGATTAAATTATTTTCAAATTCACTATTCAAATCTTGTGCCAATTATAGTTTTCCTGCTTTGGCTAAAACAAAAAGAAGTACTATTGGAATCGCCAAAAGAACCACCATAAAAGTATTTTCTACAAGCATGGAAGGTTCTTTTACAATTGTAATCAAATAGCCGCCAATGGCGCCTCCAAAATGAGCTGTATGCCCAATATTATCGCTTTTGGCTTTCATTCCGTAAATGGAATACAATAAATAGCCTATTCCAAAAAGATAAGCCGGTATAGGGATTGGAATAAAAAACAGGTACAAATTCATATTTGGGTCAATCAATATGGCGGAATACAAAATTCCTATGACTGCGCCAGAAGCGCCAATAGCTCGGTAACTGTAGTCATTTTTATGCAACAACAAGGTAAGTAAGCTTCCAAAAACCAGGCTTGCCATATAAATCAATAAAAAGGAAAAGTCTCCAAAATAATTTATAACTACGGGAGCGAACATATAGAGCGTGAACATATTGAAAAACAAATGACCCAGATCGCCGTGCAAAAAACCCGATGAAATCATTCGGATGTGCTCTCCAGCCCTAATACTGCCAATATGAAATTCATATTTTCTAAAAAAGGCCAAATCATTAAATCCTTTATAACTAAATAAAACGGTAGCCGCGACAATGGCAATTAAAATAGTGCTCATATGTATTTTGATTGTTTATAAAGTGTAAATCTAATTAATATTTATGGTACTATTACAGATGAAAGAAGCTAATCTATCCACCAAAAGGAATATTTGAATTATATTTGCTGCAAATATTTAGTTAATGCGCTTGATAATTTACCTTATTGCCTACCCTTTTTTATGGTGCGTCTCGATGTTGCCTTTTCGTTTATTATATCTCTTTTCTGATTTTGTATATTTAATTGTTTATTATTTAATTGGTTACCGAAAAAAGATTGTTAGAGAAAACATCGCATTGGCATTACCTCATTTATCTGAAGAGGAGCGATTATCCATCGAAAAAAAATCGTACCGTCATTTGTGTGATATGTTCCTGGAAATGATCAAAACCATGACGATTTCAAAAAACGAAATAACAGAACGATTTGTATTTTCAAATCTGGACGTCTATCAAAAACTGGAAGAGCAAAACAAAAGTATCGCTATGATGCTCGCCCATTATGCCAGCTATGAATGGGTCATTTCGATGAATGCTTATGTTTCCTTTACTGGCTATGCTATTTACAAAAAAATAGCCAATCCTTATTTTGACAAATTAGTTCGGGATATCCGATCCAGGTATAAAGCTTCTCTAATAACAACCAAAGAGACCATTCCCTGTATTATCAAGAATAAAAGCAAAAATTTACTTTCTGTTTACGGGTTTGCCAGCGATCAATCCCCAAAGGTATCTTCTGCTTTTCACTGGCAAAAATTTATGGGAGTTGAAGTGCCTGTGCATACAGGAGCTGAGATGCTTTCGAAAAAATACGATATGAATGTCATTTTTCTAAAAGTAAAAAAAGTAAAGCGTGGCTATTATGAAGCCCGTTTTGAAATCCTATCAGAAGATGCCAGAAAGGTTCCAAACTATGCCATTACCGATCAATTTCTAAAGCTAGTGGAACAACAAATTTACGAAGCTCCCGAATATTATTTATGGACCCACAAGCGCTGGAAACACCGAAAATAGTTGGCAGATTTCAGATTTCAGGTTGCAGCAACGCTTTTCCTTTTATACTTTAAACCAATTTTCGACTAATTCTTTCTCGAATGGTTTTGCCTCCTTATGAATAAATTCATTTGAATTTTTATCATAGTCATACTCTACTGACCAATCCTGATGGTTTTGTGCCAAAGCTTTTATACTATCGCAAACATATTCAATTTCTTCATTGGTCGTTGTGGGATGAATCGACATTCTAATCCAACCCGGTTTTTTTAGTAAGTCACCTAAAGAAATTTCATCAATAAGCTGATGAGAGGTCTTCTGATCGACGTGTAATAAATAATGTCCATAGGTACCTGCGCAACTGCAACCGCCACGAGTTTGAATTCCGAATCTATCGTTTAATAATTTTACACCCAAATTAAAGTGTAAATCGTCAATATAGAACGAAATAACGCCAAGCCTTTCCTGATGTTGCGCTGCCAGAATCTTTATATTTGAAATATCACCAAGACTCGAAAAAATATAATCTACGATTTCGTGCTCCCGCTTCAGGATGTTATCAACTCCCATCTTTTCCTTCAATTGAATCACCAAAGCGGTTTTTATCACTTGCAGAAAACCCGGTGTTCCACCATCTTCCCGATCTTCGATATTATCAACATATTTATGTTCGCCCCAAGGATTTGTCCAAGAAACGGTACCACCTCCAGGATTATCTGGAATTAAATTCTGATACAATTTTTTATTAAATACTAAGACTCCCGATGTTCCTGGTCCACCCAGAAATTTGTGGGGTGAAAAGAAAATCGCATCCAAGTAACTTTCGGGATCTTCAGGATGCATATCAATAGCAACATAAGGACCTGAGCAAGCAAAATCTACAAAGCAAAGTCCATTGTGCTGGTGCATTAGCTTTGCCGCTGCGTGATAAGGCGTTTTTATTCCGGTAACGTTCGAACAAGAAGTGATCGAAGCAAATTTGAATTTTCTATTCTTATATTTATCTAATAATTTGCCTAGATTTTCAAGACTAAACAATCCTTCTTTACCGCATTTAATCACTTCAACATCGGCAATTGTTTCCAGCCAAGAAGTCTGATTGGAATGGTGTTCCATGTGCGAAATAAAAACAACTGGTTTTTTTTCGATTGGAATATTGATGAAATCTTTCAGGTTTTCTGGAACCTTCAAACCCATAATACGTTGAAATTTATTCACCACTCCTGTCATACCGGTTCCGTCCGTGATAAGTACATCATCCTCATTTGCATTTACGTGCTGTTTGATGATGCTTCTGGATTTTCGATATGCCATTGTCATTGCAGTGCCAGAAATTGTGGTTTCGGTATGCGTATTGGCTACAAAAGGACCAAATTCGTTGATCATTTTCTCCTCAATGGGGCGATACAAACGACCACTTGCCGTCCAATCGGTATAAATGATTTTTTTTGTACCAAAAGGCGATACAAATTCCTGATCTATTCCTACTATATCCTTGCGGAATTGCTCGAAGTAGTGTTCTAATTGGGTTGGCATTTCTTTGATGGTCATTGTAATTTGAATTAGTATCAAAAATTTCTATCTCGTAACAAAATACGACAAACTTCCCTTTTTTTATTGATAAAATTGCAGGCTCTAAATCCCAGCTATCTCTTTTATTTCATCAATAATTTTCAATGCCAGATTATCGGCTTTTTCTTGTGTAGCTGCTTCGGTATAAATACGAATTATAGGTTCTGTATTCGATTTACGAAGGTGAACCCAATTTTCGGCAAAGTCAATTTTCACACCGTCAATGGTAGTAATGTCTTCATTTTTGTATTTCTCGGTCATAGCTACCAAAATCGCATCGACATCAATTTGTGGTGTCAATTCAATTTTATTTTTGCTCATATAATATTCCGGATAGGAAGCTCTCAAAGCAGAAACGCTCATCTTTTTGTTGGCCAAATGGGTCAAAAATAAGGCAACACCCACCAAACTATCGCGACCATAATGCAATTCAGGATAAATAATACCTCCGTTTCCTTCGCCTCCAATAATGGCATTGTTTTTCTTCATTAACTCTACTACATTCACCTCGCCTACTGCGCTGGCTTCGTAACTTCCATTGTGCAAATTTGTCACATCACGCAAAGCGCGAGAAGAGGACATATTCGAAACAGTATTGCCTGGAGTTTTGCCTAAAACAAAATCAGCGCAAGCCACTAAGGTATATTCTTCGCCGAACATTTCACCGTCTTCGCAAATGAAAGCCAAACGATCTACATCAGGATCTACCACGATTCCTAAATCGGCTTTTTCTTCGACTACTAAATTTGAAATATCGGTCAAATGTTCTTTCAATGGCTCTGGATTGTGTGGAAAATGACCGTTGGGTTCGCAGTATAATTTTACCACTTCAACGCCCAGTAATTCTAATAATTTCGGAATAATAATACCTCCAGATGAATTCACACCATCAACAACTACTTTGAATTTTGCGGCTTTAACTGCTTCGATATCTACCAAAGGTAAGTTCAAAACTTCATCGATATGAATGTCCATATAGGCATCATTTTCAAAGATTTCGCCTAAATCATCCACATCCGAAAAGTCGAAAGCTTCGGCTTCGGCAATCTGAAGGATTTTCTCTCCTTCGATTCCATTCAAGAATTCCCCTTTTCCATTCAATAATTTCAAGGCATTCCATTGTTTTGGGTTGTGCGAAGCGGTTAGGATAATTCCTCCATCAGCTTTTTCTAAAGGAACAGCCACTTCCACTGTTGGCGTTGTCGAAAGGCCCAAATCAACCACGTCAATTCCCAAACCAACTAAGGTATTAACTACTAAATTATGAATCATAGGTCCCGAAATTCGGGCATCGCGACCTACAACTACTTTATATTTTTTATTGCTATTGTCCTTTTTTAGCCAGGTTCCATAAGCCGAAGCAAATTTTACGGCATCAACCGGAGTAAGGTTGTCTCCTACTTTTCCGCCAATAGTTCCTCGAATTCCTGATATTGATTTTATTAAAGTCATTATTATTTACGATTTTAGATTTACGAGGTACAAATATAATAATTGGTAGTCTATAATAATCATTTAAAATCCCTAATTTAGTCGAATGAATTTCCTAGCACATATTTATCTTTCTGGTGAAAATGATTTGATGAAAATTGGCAATTTTATGGCCGATGGCATTCATGGAAAACATTTCGATACTTTTCCATTGGAAATACAAAAAGGAATTATTTTGCACCGTGAGATTGACACATTTACCGATGCTCATCCTATTTTTCGGCAAAGCACCAAACGCTTGCACGCTAATTACCATCACTATTCGGGGATTATCGTGGATATTTTTTACGATCATTTTTTGGCAAAAAACTGGAGTTCTTATTCGGATGAAACCTTAGAACAGTTTACCGACCGTTTTTACCAATCGTTGCGAGATAACTATGAAGTTCTAAACGAGAAAACCCAAAAAATGGTGCCTTATTTGATACAGCAAAACTGGCTGATGAGCTACCAAACCGTCGAAGGCATTGCTATCATTTTAGAAAAAATGGACAATCGTATGAAACGCGATTCGATTATGCGTCTTTCTGTGTCCGAATTAAGAACATTTTACGCAGAATTTGAAGAAGAATTCACCACATTTTTTAAAGAAATAATTATACATTCGAATTTGAAAATACAGACTTTATGAAAAAAACAATACTATCCTTGGCCTTTTTTACTTTCTATTTATTTCCAATTGCAGCCACTTCGCAAACCGGACTTGTCTCCCAAAAAGCGATGGTGGTTTCGGCACGGGAAGAAGCATCGAAAATAGGTGTCGAAATTATGAAAAAAGGGGGTAATGCCTTTGATGCTATGGTTGCCACTGAATTGGCTTTGGCTGTTGCCTATCCGTACGCGGGCAATCTTGGAGGCGGTGGATTTATGGTGTATCGAAAAGCAAATGGAGAAATTGGCTCAATAGATTATCGTGAAAAAGCCCCTTTAGCAGCCTCAAAAGATATGTTTCTGGACGAAAAAGGAAATGTGATTAAAGGAAAAAGCCTCGAAACAGCTTTGGCAATTGGAGTTCCCGGAACCATCGCGGGTGTATTCGAAGTACATAAAAAATTAGGTTCAATATCAATAGAAGAAATTTTGAAACCTGTTATTGCCTTGGCTGAAAGAGGCGTAATTGTAACAAAAAAACAGGAAAACCAACTGAAAAATTATCACGAAGACATTGTAAAAGTAAATGGTTCTAACTCTTTATTTTCTAAACTATTCCAAGAAAAAGATACAGTAAAATATCCCGCTTTAGCAGCGACTTTAAAACGAATTTCCAAAAACGGAAGAGACGAATTTTACAAAGGCGAAACTGCCAAAATATTAGTGGCGTATTTACAGCAAAAAGGAGGCATTATCACTTTAGAGGATTTGGCCAAATATGAAGCCAAATGGAGAAATCCAATCACTTTCACGTACAAAGATTTGAAAATTATTTCGATGCCGCCACCCAGTAGCGGAGGAATTTGCCTAGCTGAAATTCTTAAAATGGTGGAACCTTATGACCTTGCCAAAATGGGACACAATTCAACAGAAGCCATTCAAGTAATTGTCGAAGCAGAACGCAGAGCTTATGCCGATAGAAGCGTATATCTAGGCGATCCTGATTTTGTAAAAATTCCGATAAAAGAATTGATTTCAGAAAAATATTTAAAACAAAGAATGTCGAATTTTAGTTTTGACAAAGCCACATTATCTTCGGATATTCGAGAAGGTAAAATAAATTATAACGAAAGTACTGAAACCACCCATTATTCTATTGTGGATCAATTTGGCAATGCTGTTGCAGCAACCACAACACTTAACGATGGTTTTGGTTCCAAATATTATTGCGATGAATTGGGTTTTTTCTTAAATAATGAAATGGACGATTTTAGCGCAAAACCAGGAGTTCCCAATATGTTTGGACTCATTGGAGGCGAAGCCAACAGTATTGCACCCCAAAAAAGAATGTTGAGTGCAATGACGCCTACTGTGGTCGAAAAAAAAGGTAAATTATTTATGGTTGTAGGAACACCAGGTGGTTCAACTATAATTACTTCGGTTTTACAAACTATATTGAATGTTTCTCAATTCAAAATGAGTATGCAAGAGGCCGTGAATGCGCCTCGTTTTCACCATCAATGGTTGCCCGATGTGATCACTTTTGAACCCAATACTTTCGATACCAAAACCTTTGATGCCTTGAAAGCCAAAGGCTATATTATCAACGAAAAAACTACTCCCGTAATTGGAAAAGTCGATGCTATTTTGGTTCTTCCCAACGGAAAATTAGAAGGTGGAGCCGACAAAAGAGGCGATGATACAGCTGTTGGATTTTAGAGCCCCCTAACCCCCGAAGGAGGAATTCTAATTCTTAAAAATATGAATTTTATCATATCATTGGAGCTTGCTTTTAAAGATAGTAGCCATCCTGAAAATGGGTTGGCTATGTCCAAATATATGCGAAATCTTTTTCCTTTTTTTGGCATAAAAACAGAGGATAGAAGGTTAATTTTCAAAACCCTTTGCAAAGAAAACCAGCAGGAAATTACAGAGAATGCTAGAGCAATAGCATTGGAACTTTATTCAAAAAAGCAAAGAGAATTACACTATTGCGCTATCGAAATCCTGATAAAACAACTCAAAAAGAATTACAAAAAAGAAGACATTCATCTCATTGAAAAACTCATTATTACCAACTCTTGGTGGGATAGTGTAGACACGATTGCCAAATATATTTTGGGAGAATATTTACTTGAATTCCCATTAGAAACCGAGAATGTAATCGAACGGTTTTCGAATTCCGAGAATATGTGGCTCAACCGAAGTGCGATTCTTTTTCAATTGGGTTACAAACAAAAAACCAATTTCGATTTGCTACAATCAGAATGTGAAAAACATAAAGATTCGAACGAGTTTTTTATTCAAAAAGCCATTGGATGGGCGTTGCGAGAATATGGCAAAATAAATCCTCAAGCAGTGAAAAACTATGTCAATAATACAACTCTAAAAAGTTTAAGCAGAAAAGAAGCCTTAAAAAACATTCTTTGAGATAAAATTTGTAGTAATTTTGAAAAAACTATTCCAATCAAAAATGGTCCAAAAAATTATCCGTAAACTTGAGAGCCTCACCCTATTAGCACACAATAAGCTCACTAACAAACAGTTTATTTTTCTTTCTAGTGTTTTGGTTGGTATTTTGTCAGCCTTTGCGGTAATTGTTTTGAAAACTTTTGCCCATAATATTTTTAAGTTCGCCACCTATGTCACTAGTAATACCAACATTTTTAAATATGGTATTATCAAAGGAATGTTGCCCATTTTCGGGATTTTATTAACTGTATTTGTGGTCAAAAGATTTTTGGGAGGAACTATTGAGAAAGGAACTTCACAAATATTGTATGCCGTTGCCAAAAAAGCAAGCATCATCCCTAGAAAACAAATGTATGCCCAAATCCTCACGAGTTCCCTAACCGTTGGTTTGGGAGGTTCAGCGGGTTTAGAAAGTCCCATTGTAATAACAGGAGCAGCGTTTGGTTCGAATTATGCACAACGATTCAAATTAAGTTACAAAGACCGAACACTTCTTATAGGTTGCGGCGTAGCGGCAGGAATTGGAGCCGCGTTTAACGCACCCATTGCAGGCGTATTATTTGCCATCGAAGTACTGTTGGTAGATGTAAGTATATCCGCTTTTACTCCGATAATGATTGCTGCTGCAACTGGAGCTTTAGTCTCTGAAATTGTATTAGACGAAACGGTTTTACTGTCTTTCAAACAGCAACAAAGTTTTGATTATCACAACATTCCTTATTATGTTTTACTCGGATTAAGTACCGGTTTTATTGCGGTATATTATTCAAGAAATTTCCAAAGAGTGGAACATTTTTTTGCAAGATTACGTTTTAAGCCCTATAAAAAAGCGCTTTTTGGGGCTTCTATTTTGGCGATTATGATTTTTGTTTTTCCAACGCTTTTTGGTGAAGGATACGAAAGTATAAAAACACTATCCGAAAGTGATCCTGGAAAACTTTTGGAAAACACCTTATTTAGCAGCTTTAGAAACAATAGTTGGGTGCTTTTAATTTTTATTGGATTGACATTGTTACTCAAAGTATTTGCCACTGCAATCACTTTGGGAAGTGGTGGAAATGGAGGTAACTTTGCTCCTTCCCTATTTTTAGGCTCTTATACTGGGTTTTTATATTCTAATTTATTAAACAAAACAGGGGTAATTGATTTACCTGTGAGCAATTTTACTTTAGTTGGAATGGCAGGCATTCTCAGCGGATTATTTCACGCGCCACTGACAGCGATTTTCCTTATTGCAGAAATCACCGGAGGTTATGCCTTGATGATTCCTTTAATGATTGTCGCCTCTATTAGTTATGCAACAACAAAACGATTTGAAATTCATTCGCTTGATGTCAAAGGTCTCGCTCGAAAAGGAAATGCTTTTACCAGTAACAAAGACACCAACGTTCTTGCGACTTTGGATACCAATGCT
Organism: uncultured Flavobacterium sp.; assembly: GCA_963513695.1. Taxonomy (GTDB): domain Bacteria; phylum Bacteroidota; class Bacteroidia; order Flavobacteriales; family Flavobacteriaceae; genus Flavobacterium. The sequence goes on along the minus strand of CAUPRL010000018.1, from coordinate 21,695 downwards.
ATCATTCAAACCGATTATTTAACGCTTTCGCCAAATGATACCTTAGAAAAATTAGTCGATTTGATTTCACATTCCAATCAAGTTATTTTTGCCGTTGTGAACTTAGAAAATGAATTAATCGGAATTGTTCATTTTAACAACATTAGAGAAATCATTTTCAATCAATACCGTGTCAAATATACTTTGGTGAAAGATATACTGATAAAACCCTTCGATGTTATTTATCCTTCTGATAGTATGGAAGTGGTGATGAATAAGTTCGAAAAAACAAAAGTTTCCTATTTACCTGTGATTAAAAACGGGAAATATTTTGGTTTTATTTCTAAATCTAATGCGCTTGAAGCCTACAGAACCAAACTAAAATCGATGACCATAGAATAATTCCGTATGCCAACATTAGAAACGCTACTTATAAAACTTACAGACATCAAAGTCATTGACTCCTTAATTTCTTATTCAGACTATACTCCTATTGATTTATCCATATCAAATTTAGAATTAGCCCAAATTGATATCAGTAATCCTAAGAATTTTGAAGGATATGTCGAAAATTATCTGAAAAATAAAAACGCAAAGATTGCCTTTGGTGGCTATAATGAAATACGAAATCTATATAAGCAATCGACACTCTTCAACGATCGACAAGCTGATGAAAGAAATATTCACATCGGAATGGATATATGGGCCAAGACTGGAACACCAATAGTAGCTGCACTCGATGGCGTTGTTTATGGTTATGCTAATAACTCAGGAAAAGGTAATTATGGACCAACAATAATCTTGGAACATACGATTGAAAACCAAAATTTCTATACTTTATACGGTCATTTATCAGTTGAAAGCATCGAAAATCTAAACATTGGAACTCGATTCAAAAAAGGTCAAAAGCTTGCTACTTTAGGGAATTTTTCTGTAAATGGAGGATATGCACCTCATTTGCATTTCCAAATCATTAAAAATATTGAAAAAAATAGAAGTGATTATCCAGGAGTTTGCAGCCCGAAAGATTTGAATTATTATTTGGAAAATTGTCCAAATCCAAGTTTATTATTAAAAATTTAGAAAAATATCTGATACAACCATTCATAATTTTTAATTTCATTTCTTAATATTTAATTAAGAATACACTTTTTTATTAAAATAAGTAGTATTATTTTGTATAAAATAAAAAATATTAAAAAAAAATTATTAATTTTACTAAAGCAATTTTTCTATATGACGGCAAACGAAAACACAATAATCAAATTTTATACAGCATTTGCAAAAGCAGATGCCGCTAAAATGCGTGAATGCTATCATCCTGAGGTTCAGTTTCGTGACCCCGCTTTTGGATTATTACAGGGGGAAGAAGTGAGTCAAATGTGGAAAATGCTAATCGAAAAAAGTAACGGAAATATAAATATTGATTTCTCTGAAATCAAAGCAAACGAATTCCTGGGTTCTGCACAATGGATTGCCCGATATAATTTTAGCAAAACAAATAGAAAAGTAATAAATAGTATTGCTTCAAAGTTTTTGTTTAAAGATGGTTTGATTATCAAACATACTGATGATTTTGATATTTGGAAATGGTCAAAACAAGCATTAGGTATGAAAGGCTTACTACTAGGCTGGACTGGATATATGCAGAAAAATATCCAGCAACAAGCCCGAATGAATCTGCATAAATACTGTAAAAAACAGTAATTTAACTTCTTAATTTCAAATTGCATCTCAAAGAGTTGCAACTTATTTTTCATTTTTAACCATCAATTCATTTGATGAAAATGTTGTTTCGCACTTATAAAATTTAAGAATTAGCTCAAAATTCTGAATACTGTTTCTAGGTTTATTTATTATTATTCTTTAACACTTAGTTTTTTTTAATTTATGAAATATCCATTATGAAAAGTAATATTAATCCTGACGAAAAAAAAACTATACCATTAGATCGCGAAAAGTGTGAAATTTTATTCGATTCAAATAGAGACAGTATTATTTTATATAGATTTGATGCTGAAGGCAATCCTACCAATTTTATTGAAGCGAATCCAGCCTGTATAAAACTTTTAGGTTATTCCAAAAAAGAACTTTTAGAATTAAATATAAGAGACCTAAAACCAAATTCCAATTGTAATAAGGAAGAAAAAACAACTAATCTACATTCAAAAGGTGATAACTATTTTGAAACAGTAATCAAAACCAAAGAAGGTCATTTAATAAATGTCGAGATCAAAACAGTTATTGTAATTTACAATAACGAACCCGCTGTATTAAATATTATTAGAGATATTACTGAACAAAAAGAAATTGAAGAATTAAACAAAAAATCACTAGATAATCTATCCACTATTCTCGAAGCCATTCCTGATTTATTATTTGAAGTAGATCTCGAAGGAAAAATTTATTATTTTCAAGGCAATCGCAACAATTTACTACTGCTACCCGAAAGCGAATTTTTAGGTAAAAATTTCCGTGATTTTTTACCTAAAATTGCTACAACAATATGTCTTGAAGCAATACAAGAAGCTTTAGAAAAAGGGTGGTCTTCAGGAAAACAATATGAACTCAAAATGCCAAATGGGAATTATTGGTTTGAGCTTTCTGTTTCTCCAATAGCCGAAACAGGAAAAGTAAACCCCCATTTTATTGTACTTTCTCGTGATATCACAGATCGTAAAATAGCCGAAGAAAAACTACATTTTGAAAAAGAGCGTATTCGTACCATTCTTGAATTAGTAGGAAGCCCCATATTCCTAAAAGATAATGAGCATAAAATCACTTTTGCCAATAGCGCTTTTTACAATTTATTTTGTTTGGACGAAAGCAGTGTAATTGGTAAAACCTTATTCGAGCAAGTACCAGAAAATGAAAGGATACATTTTCAAAAAATAGACAGAACAGTACTAGATACAGGCATTCCAGACGTAAGAGAAGAAGAATTAACTGTCCAAGGAATTAAAAATACCATCATTACCAGTAAAACCCGATTTATAGATGCAGAGGGAAACAAGTCGCTGGTAGGTTCGATTTATAATATCACAGATCGTAAAATTGCCGAAGAACAATTAATTCAGCATCACGCAACCTTTAAAGCAGTTTTAGAGAGTTCTAATTCCTATGTATTTTCACTAGATACCAACTACTGCTATACATCTTTCAACACTGCTCATATTCAAGAAATGAAAAAGATATATGGGGTAGATATTGAAATCGGACATAGTCTTTTAGATTATATGGTTGTGGAAGAGGATAGAGAAATTGCCCGTAAAAATATAGATAGAGCTCTTCGTGGTGAGCGTTTTGTTGATTCAGCCTATTCTGGCGATCAAGAACAAAATCGACAATATTACGAAATTACACATAACCCGATATTCGATGATTTAGGAAAAGTCATTGGAGTATCTCTTTATTGTTTGGATATTACAAATCGCAAACAGGCAGAAATTGCTCTGCGAAAAAGTCAGGAAAAGCTAGAAGGAATTTTTAATCTAGCCAATTCTGGAATTGTAATGATTGATAAATTGGGTCATTTTTTGCTCTTCAATGATTGGTGCCACAAATTACTCGGATACAGCAGAAACGAATTTCAAAAACTCAGTATTACGGATGTAAGTCATCCCGATGATTTTGAAAAAAGCAATGCCTTAAACAATAAATTAATTCAAGGCAAAATCAAGAATTATGTAATTGAAAAAAGATACATAAAGAAAGACAAATCAATAATTTGGTGTGAAGTTTCAGCTTCGGCAATTAAAGATGAAGAAAATAATGTAGTCAATATTATTGGGATTATCAATGACATTACTGAACGAAAGAAAGCAAAAATTGCTTTGCAAAAAAGTGAATTACAGTTAGTTGAAGCCCAAACTTTGGCAAAAGTAGGAAGTTGGGAAACTGATTTCACCTTTAATAATGCCACTTGGTCTAAAGAAGCAGGGAAAATTTTTGGCATTGACCCAAAAGCAACAAAATTTACTTTACAAGAATTTTTAAACATTATTCACCCTGAAGACCTATTTTTAGTACAAAGTACTTTTGTTCATTCGATTAAAAAGCGAACCTCAAACAAATTAGTTCACCGAATTATAACCCACGAAGGTGTAGAAAAAACAATTGAAGAACGCTGGAAAATAATACGCGACATTAATGGAAAATCGCTTTATGCCATTGGTACAAGCCAAGACATCACTGAGCAAAAACAAGCAGAAGATAATTTGAAGGAATCGAAACGGTTTGCCATAGCTACTCTAGACGCACTGCCTTTTCATATTGCTATTCTTGACGAAAATGGATTTATTATTGCTGTAAATGAGGCTTGGAATAAATTTAGGGATTCAAACTCACCAAAAAGTAAAAAATTAAATCCAAGTATAGGCGAAAATTACCTCAATATTTGCCAAACAACAGAAGGACCCAACTCCGAAGAAGGCCAAGCAATGGCAGAAGGCATTCGTTCGGTTATGAAAGGAGAAAAAGAAGAATTTTCATTAGAATATCCTTGTCACTCTCCTACTATGAAAAGTTGGTTTAATGCCCGTGTAACTCGATTCATGGGAAGTGACAGTTTAAAAATTGTTGTTTCACATGAAAATACTACTGAAAGAAAACTGAACGAAGAATTGTTAGAGCAAAGTAAAACACGCTTTAGCAGCATCATTAATTCTTCTTCTGTAGCCATGGCATTAAATGATGAAAATCAGAACATCACATATATAAACCAAGCCTTTGTTGAAATGTTTGGTTATACTCTAGACGAAATTCCAACAGTTTTTGATTGGTTTCCTAAAGCGTATCCTGACATCCATTACAGAGAAAAAATTATTAATCAGTGGTTTTATACCATAGAGAAATCAAAAAAAGAAGGTGTCGATTTCTTACCAATGGAAGTGACTATACGTTGCAAAAATGGCACAGACAAGATAGTAATGGTTAGTGCAAATCCGTTATTGCACTCCTACAACAGTGAATACCTCATCAATTTTTATGACATTACCGAGCTAAAACTGGCGAAATCTGCATTGGAAAATGAAAAACGCAGACTATCATTAATCCTTATAGCTACTGATGCAGGAACTTGGGAATGGAATGTTCAAACAGGAGCATTATTTATCAACGAGCGTTATGCCGAAATTATTGGATACTCCTTATATGAACTATTTCCCTTAAATTTTGATACTTGGAGAAAATATTGTCATCCTGAGGATCTTATACTTGCTGAAAAAAATGTAGAAAATCATCTACAAGGGAAACTAGATTATTACGAAAGTGAACTTAGGATGATGCACAAAAATGGTGATTGGGTTTGGGTTCTTGCTCGAGGTAAAATAATCGAATGGGATATAGATGGCAACCCTCTTATTATGTCAGGTACTCATCAAGATATCTCTGATAGAAAAAATGCAGCCGAAAGACTAAAAGAAACTTCTGAAAAGTTTCAAGATTTAGTCAATTCAACTGGAGGTATTGTTTGGGAAGCTGATGCAAAAACATTCAATTTTACCTATGTAAGCAAACAAGCTGAACGATTATTAGGTTATACTATCAACGAATGGTACAAAGAAGGTTTCTGGGCCAAACATTTGCACCCAGATGATAAAGACTTTGCTATTGATTATTCTATTTCACAAACAAAACTCATGATAGCTCATGATTTTACCTATCGATTTATCAGCAAAAAAGGTCAAATACTTTGGCTCAGAAATATAGTAAATGTAGTTATTGAGAATGGTAAACCTCGTTGGCTACGTGGTGTAATGTTTGATATTACACATCTCAAAGAAACCTATCTACTGTTGAGTGAAAGCGAAGAAAAATATCGTGGTCTTGTAGAAAACTCGCCTGATGGAATTTTAATCTATGTCGATGATAAAATTTCCTATATCAACAGTCAAGGAATCCGTATCCTCGGAGCCCAAAACAAAGAGCAAATCCTAGGAAAATCAGTATTGCGGTTTGTTCATCCTACAAGCATGAAAAATATCATCAAAAGGATGAAAGAGGCCAACAAGAACAGAAATGCAACATCCATTTTAGAAGAAAAATTTGTAACCATTGACGGCACCCCTTTTGATGTAGAAATCAAAGCCATACCAACACTCTATCAACACAAAAAAGCAGTTCAAGTCATCATTCACGATATTACAAAAAATAAACAGACTTCAATTGAATTAAACAAAATCAATCGAGTTTATGCCTTAATCAGTCAAATCAATAATTTAATTTTAAGAACACACAACAAGGAAGATTTATTTCAAGAGATTTGTAACATAGCAGTAACTTTTGGAAAATTCAGAATGAGTTGGATAGGTTTACTTAATGAGGACAAACATACAATTATGACAGCAGCTTATGCTGGTCATGAAGACGGATATTTTACAAATAAAAATGTGGCTTCAGTACTAAATATTAAAGAAGGTATAGGACCTACAGTAATTGCTTTTCGAGAAGGCAGAACAGTAATTTCGAATGATATAGCCACTGATCCTTTGACGAAACCTTGGCGCAAAGATGCACTAAAAAGAGGCTATTCTTCGGTAATATCAATTCCCATAATTGTTCGAAACAAAAAAATAGGAAATTTTAACTTATATTCAACAGAAACCAACTTCTTTACTTCAGAAGAAGAGATATCACTTCTCGAAAAAATAGTTCTAAACATATCCTTTAAATTAGAAAGTTTACAAATAGAAGAAGAACGTAAACTTTCAGAAGAAAAAATTCGCCAACTCTCACTAGCTGTAGAACAAAACCCAGCATCAATTGAAATTACAAATACAAAAGGCGAAATTGAATATGTAAATCAAAAGTTTTTAGAAAGTACAGGATACAAAGTTGAAGAGGTATTGGGTAAAAATCCTCGTATATTGAAATCTGGTCACACTACAGCTGCTGAGTATAAAAATTTATGGAAAACCATTTCCAAAGGCAATGAATGGCACGGGGAATTTTATAATAGAAGAAAAGACGGAACTTTCCTTTGGGAATCAACTACTATTTCGCCAATAACCAATAATGAAGGCGTAACTACGCATTATTTAGCCATAAAAGAAAACATTACTGAACGTAAACATGCCGAACAGGAATTAATAAATGCAAAATTAAGAGCAGAGGAAAGTGATCGATTAAAATTAGTTTTTCTAGCCAATATGAGTCACGAAATCCGTACACCAATGAATGGTATATTAGGTTTTACAGAACTTCTGAAAACGCCACACCTCACAGGCAAAGAACAAAAAGAGTATATTGACATCATTGAGAAAAGTGGAAAAAGAATGTTGAATATCATCAACGATATTATCAGTATTTCAAAAATAGAATCGGGTCAAATTGAAGTCAACTTATCTGAAACCGACATCAATGAACAAATAAATTATATTTTTACTTTCTTCAAACCTGAAACAAAGCAAAGAGGAATTAAATTATTCATTGCAAAAGAACTGCCTACTGAATTTAACATTATTAAAACCGATAAAGAAAAACTTTATGCAATCTTGGCCAATCTTATAAAAAACGCCATAAAATTCACAAAAGAAGGATTTATAGAATTTGGTTGTGAAAAGAAAGGGAACTATTTAGAATGTTTTGTGAAAGATTCAGGAATAGGAATAACAAAAGAACACAAAAAAATCATATTCGAAAGATTCAGACAAGCCAACGATTCTATAAGTCGTTCACACGAAGGTTCAGGTTTAGGATTAGCCATTTCAAAAGCATATGTTGAGATGCTTGGAGGCAAAATCTGGGTCGAAAGCGAAGAAGGAAAAGGAAGTACGTTCTTTTTTACCATTCCATATCATTATGATAATGAACCTCATGAAAAAATAGTAACTGAAAAAGTATTTTCTGAAAACAAAATAAAAGACTTAAAAGTATTGATTGTAGAGGATGATGCTATTTCAAAATTACTAATCACAATTGCTGTAAAACCTTATAGCAAAGAAATTATGAAGGTAAGCAATGGATATGAAGCCATAGAAGCTTGCCGCAATAATCCAGATATCGATTTGGTTATGATGGATATCAATATGCCTGAAATGGGTGGATACGAAGCTACACAGCATATTCGAAAATTCAACAAAGACTTAATAATTATTGCACAAACCGCAAACGGAATGCAAAGTGACCGTGACAATGCTTTAGCTGCTGGATGTACCGATTATATTTCGAAACCAATAAATATAAACTCTTTGAGCGATCTAATCAATAAATATTATAAATAAATAAATGTTGAAATACTTCTTAAATGACGATACAATTTTAGTATATTTATATAAATTTGAATAGTTTATAAAGCTATAATTAAATTTGAATTAAAACCCTAAAACTAAGAATCTTCATCTCTTTATGAAAACTACAATACCTTCAACCGAAGATAAATATCGAGTCCTTTTTGAATCTAATAGAGATAGTATAACCTTATTCAGAATTGATTCTCAAAATAATATAAGCAATTTTATAGAAGCAAATCCAGCCACTACTTCTCTTTTTGGCTATACAAAAAAAGAGCTTTTATCGATGAGTATTGATGATATTGAAACCATTTCTGAAAACGAAAAAAAATCTAGAATTGATTTATTATTGTCTAAAGGCAAAATTGATTTTGAAACCATTATTAAAGACAAAAATGGCATTAATCGAAATGTGGAAATCGAAACTATTTTAATAAATTATGAGGGTGAACCCACAATAATGAATATTACTAGAGACATTACCGAACGCAAATCGATTGAAATTAACTCAACAAAAACACAAGAAAAACTTACGACAATACTTCAGGCCATTCCAGATTTGCTCTTTGAAGTTGGAATAGACGGAAAAATCTACTATTATCAAGCCCATCGACAAGATTTACTTGCTGTATCACCAGACACAATAATAGGAGGCTATTTTCAAAACTTTATGCCTCCAGACATTTCTGCAATATGTTTTGAAGCTATTCATGAAGCCTCCGAAAATGGATGGTCAACTGGAAAACAATACGCCTTACAGTTGCCACAAGGAAAACATTGGTTTGAGATCTCGGCATCTCTCATAGAAACTAGCTCCTTAGCAAACAGAAAATTCATTTTTTTGGCAAGAGACATTACCGAACGTAAACTAGCGGAAAAAAAATTAATAGCTAACGAAAAACTACTAAATCAAACTCAGGCAATTGCCCAGCTTGGCTCCTATTTTTTAGATTTTTCCACAGGAAAATGGACCAGTTCCATAGTACTCGATTCGATATTTGGCATTGATACGGATTGTGAAAAAAATATTGACTTATGGACTTCGATACTGCATCCTGATTGGTCAGGCATTATGACGGATTACCTGAGCAATGTATTGACCAATCAAAAAACTAATTTTAATAAAGAATATAAAATACAAAAGTTAAATACTAACGAAGAACGATGGGTTCACGGAATGGGTGAACTCACTTTTGACGAACAAGGGAATCCCTTGATGATGGTGGGTTCAATACAAGATATTACAGACCGTAAAATAGCTGAAAATGCACTGCGAAAAAGTGAAGAAAAGCTAAAGAACATCTTTAATTTGGCCAATTCTGGAATCATAATGGCTGACATTGAAGGTAATTTTTTGGAATTCAACAATTGGTGGCCAAAAATGACTGGCTATTCTCGAGAAGAATATAGCAAAATGAAAAATTTTAGTGTAACCCATCCGGATGACCTCGAGAAAAGCAAGCTGTGGTTACAAAAAATAATTAATGGCGAGATTGATAAATACCAAATAGAGAAGCGCTATGTACGAAAAGATAAATCTATCTTTTGGGGCGAATCATCCGTATCAGCCATTAAAGACAAAAACAATCAAATCACTAGTACGATTGGTATCGTCACTGACATTACCGAACGCAAACTAGCCGAAGAATTATTGCGCGAAAGCGAAGAAAAATACCGAGGACTGGTCGAAAATTCTCCCGACGGTATTGTTACTTACGTTCAAGAGAAAATAACCTATGCAAATGGAGAAGCCCTTCGCATAGTAGGTGCAAACAATAGTGATCAAATTATTGGAAAATCTGTATTAGAATTTGTTCATCCAGATTCCTTAGAAAGTGTAATCCATAGAATGAAAGAACTGGTTTTGGACGACAATGCGACTCAAATTGTCGAAGAAAAACTCATTTCATTGACAGGAGAGACCATTTACGCAGAAATGAAAGCGATTCCAACACTATTCGAGCATCAAAATGCAGTTCAGGTAATTATTCATGATATTAGCGAACGCAAACGCACGCAAGAAAAAATTAAACAACTTTCACAGGCAGTAGAACAAAGTCCTGTAGCCATTGTAATAACAAATACTTTAGGCATTATCGAGTATGTAAACCCAAAATTTATAGAAACTACTGGATATTCCTATGAAGAATTAATTGGAAAAAACCCAAGGATTTTAAAATCCGGACATACCAGTCAGGAGGAATACAAACATTTATGGCATACGCTATCCTCTGGTAACGAATGGTTTGGAGAGTTCCATAACATGAAAAAAGATGGCACCTTGTACTGGGAATCGGCTTCTATTTCGCCTATTTTAAATTCACAAGGTGCAATTACGCATTATATTGCCATCAAAGAAGATATTACAGAACGCAAGTTGATTGAGCAGCAATTAATCAAGGCTAAAGAAAAAGCAGAAGAAAGTGACCGATTAAAATTGGCTTTCCTTGCTAATATGAGTCATGAGATTCGGACTCCTATGAATGGTATTCTTGGTTTTACTGAGCTACTAAAAGACAATAGTCTAGACAAAGACGTGCAACAGGACTATATAAAAATCATTGAGAAAAGCGGGAAACGAATGCTCAATATTATCAATGACATCATCAATATTTCAAAAGTCGAATCTGGGCAAATAGAAATTACCACATCAGAAACCAATGTCAATGAACAAATTGAGTATTTGCATACGTTCTTCAAACCGGAAGCCTCAAATAAAAATATTAGCCTTCGTTTGACTAAAGAGTTAGACTCAAAGCATAATTATATCCGTACAGATCGTGAAAAATTATATGCCATTCTTACCAACCTTATAAAAAATGCATTGAAATTCACGAATGAAGGTTACATTGAATTTGGCTGTGAAAAAAAAGGGGACTACTTGGAATTTTTCGTAAAAGATTCTGGATTAGGCATCTCCGATTCACAGAAAAAAATAATTTTCGAAAGATTTAGACAAGCCAATGATACCATAGGCCGAACTCACGAAGGATCTGGTTTAGGTTTGGCAATTTCTAAAGCGTATGTCGAAATGCTTGGCGGAAAGATATGGGTCGAAAGCAAAGAAGGCATTGGAAGTACTTTTTATTTTACTTTACCCTACCAATCCGACTACATTCCAGAAGAAAAGAGGGCTGTGGAAAAAACAAATGCTACAGTTTACGACGAAAACAAAATTAATAACCTTAAGGTTTTAATTGTTGAAGATGATGCCATTTCAAAACTGCTCATCACCATTGCCGTAAAACCCTATAGTGATGACATTCTAAAAGTGAGCACAGGATATGAAGCAGTAGAAGCTTGCCGCAATAATCCCGATATCGACCTAGTAATGATGGACATCAACATGCCAGAAATGGGCGGCTATGAGGCGACCAAACAAATACGAAAATTCAACAAAGAATTGGTGATTATTGCTCAAACTGCCAACGGAATGCAAAGCGATCACGATAACGCTATTGCTGCTGGATGTACTGATTACATATCAAAACCAATAAACATTAGCTCTTTGAGTAAGTTGATACAAAAGTATTTTAGTAAGTAAGGAAGTTTGCCTTAGTAACTCTAAAACTAATCATTTATGCGAATCAAGGCCTGCATTGTGCTACAAGTTGCTAGAGGTATAGTTTGCCCTGAATTCGCTTGATAAAGTATGCCATAAGAATTACAGTCTATTACAATAGTATAAAGTCACAAATTCTGCAATATCATGTTACAAATCACCTCTAACAAGAAGTGCGCTCCTCTTGAAATACTTCAATATGCGCTATTGATTTCGGTGCTACTTTATTTTGGAAAAACATTATTTATTCCGTTAAGCTTTTCGTTGCTCATCGCCTTTATTCTTTATCCCGTATGCAAGTGGTTGGAAAAAAAAGGAATCAACAAAAACATTGCTATTTTCCTCTCTATTTTTGGAGTGTTATTTTTGTTTGCAGCCCTCGCCTATTTGTTTTTTTTACAAATAGTGGCATTTTCAAATGAATGGCAATTATTCAAGGTAAAACTATTAGAAACCGCAACTCAATTGAGTACTTTTCTTTCTGAGCAATTCGAGTTGAGCAATGAAAAACAAACGGCCTTTCTTAATAATGCCATCAGCAACTCGGGAACACAGGCGGTTTCATTACTTAAAATCACTTTGTATTCGCTTTCTGAATCTTTATTTTACGTGCTAATTATTCCAGTATATTCCATGCTAATTCTCTATTATCGCCAGCGCTTGGCCCATGCACTTTACCATCTTTTTCCATCCGAAAGAAAAGAAATCATTCGGGAAATTCTGGTCGAAACCATTCATACCTATTATAATTTTATCAAAGGCATGTTTTTGGTTTATTTAATAGTTGGAGTTTTAAACAGTATTGGATTGGCCATTTTAGGCATCCCACATCCCATTTTGTTTGGATTTATTGCTTCAATACTCACCTTTATCCCTTATGTGGGCATCCTAATTTCATCCCTTTTGCCTATAAGCATTTCCTGGATTACCTTCAATTCTATTTGGTATCCCATTGGGGTTATTCTAGTTTTCAGTATCGTTCAGGTTTTAGAAGCTTATATCATATTCCCTTTTGCAGTAGGAAGCCGTTTAAAAATTAACACGCTTGTCATCATAATAGTGATAATTATAGGTGGAATTCTTTGGGGAGCAGCCGGCATGATTTTATTTATTCCTTTCATCAGTATTGCAAAGTTAATTGCGGACCGAACCGAAAGCTTAAAGACATTATCTCTGTTATTAGGTGACGGAAACTTGAGCAAGAGCGAGGAAGCCCTATAAATTGGAATCAATACCCGATTTTTGACATTGTTTCATTCACCTCGATATGGATTTCTTTTCCAAAAATCAAAGACCGATTGTCGCGAACATGTCCCGCAGGAAAATCAAAAATGACAGGATAATTATACTCTTTTACTGCATTCAGGATAATTTCGCGGTGCGTTCCGCCAAATAAGGTGTCTTTTTCTACATCATAATCAAAATCGCCTACGATTAAACCTTTAAGATTTTTGAGTGCTCCCGTTCTTTTCAGGGTGTACATCATCCTGTCTATGCGGTACAAATCCTCGCCAACATCTTCTAGAAATAAGATTTTATCATAAAGATGTACTTCTGAAACGCTTCCAATCATCGAATTGACTATCGACAGATTGCCACCAATCAGAATACCACTTGCAGTTCCTTTTTTGTTTAACGGGTTTGTTGGGATTTCGAATCCGTAGCCATAACCAAATAAAGCCTTGTATAAGGTTTGTTTGGCTTCGTCTGAAGCGCGCTTCATTCCACCCGGCATCGTAGCGTGAATTGTTGCGAATCCCAGATTGTGAATTGTGGTGTGCAAAGTAGTAATATCGGAATAACCAACGACCCATTTGGGATGCTGCTCGAAAGTGGTAAAATCAAGTTGGTCAATAATGCGAACCGTGCCGTAACCGCCTCTTGAACACCAAATGGCCTTTATTTTCTTATCGTTCAATGCCAATTGCAAATCGCTTTGCCTTTCTGCATCGGTTCCTGCAAAATGATTGTGTTTTTTAAAAGCATTCTTCCCCACGAGGACTTCTAGTCCCCAACTTTTGGCTAAAGCAATTCCAGGATCAATCTCGGTTGAATCAGGGACAAAACCCGCCGGGGCAACAATCATAATGGTATCGCCTTTTTTGAGATAAGGGGGTTTTATAAATGGCATCGAATGCGGTTTATGCTGATCTTGACGAACGAAATGAGCTTGTTTCATAGAGGGATTGTGGGTTTTACATTGCACAAAAACAACCATAAAAAGGAGTTGCATGCCAATTAAAGCAAATTGTTTTGGGGTGCTATGCAGTGGTTTTATCATACATTACAATAGTACGATTTATTTTTTAAAAATCTAAAAAACATCATAATTAAACTCCCAAGCGAGATCCTTTTTATACCACAAATGTCCTTCGGAAACTTGTAACGGACAGTCGAAATTATTGGTATACAAAGCACCCGTTCCCAAACCTTGTGGCATCAAATTGGGTTGTAAAAACGTCCATTGTGCGATGGCATTTAATCCAATATTCGATTCCAAAGCGGAGGTAATCCACCAACCGATATGGTACTTTTCGGCCAGCAAAATCCACTCTTTTGTGCCTCGAAATCCACCCACAAAACTAGGCTTCAAAATGATGTATTGGGGCTTGATTTTTTGTAGTAATGCTTCTTTTTCTTCCAAAGAAAAGACGCCAATCAACTCTTCGTCCAATGCGATAGGAATTGGAGTGATTTTACACAAGTCTGCCATCCTGTCAGTATTGTTTTTTGCTATTGGTTGCTCTATGCTATGTAATTTAAAACCAGATAATTGATTTAATTTATCTAAAGCTAAAGATACATCAAAAGCACCGTTAGCATCGACTCTGATTTCGACTTGTTCCGGACTGAAATGTTGCCGGATATAGCCCAACAATTGCAATTCTTTATCGAAATCAATAGCCCCTATTTTGAGTTTTACACAACGAAAACCGGCCGCTAGTTTTTCCTCAATTTGCTGCTTCATAAACCCCTCCTCACCCATCCAAACCAAACCATTTATTTCGATGCTTTTTTCTCCATAAGTAAAGTCCGAAGGAAAGAGTAAAAAAGGTGTTTCGCTCCTCAACGATTGGAACGCCATTTCCACTCCAAACTGGATGGAAGGAAACTCGATTAATGCTTCCCAAAGTTGGTTTTCACCCAGCTGAATATTGTCGCAAGTCCATTGCAACTTTTCTTCATAATCGGGACGGTCATCGGCACTTAATCCTCTTAGGATGCCGCACTCTCCTATTCCTTTTTTACCATCCTTTTCCAGAATGATAAACCAGGTTTCCTTCTCGGTCATAACACCGCGTGACGTACCCGAAGGACGTTTGAAATTGAGAATGTATTTGTGATAGGTGGCTTTCAAAGTTATCTGTTATGAGTTATCTGTTATCTGTTATCTGTTGTCGGTTGTGAGTTTTGGGGTTATTCTTTTTGTACTTCTAAATCAAGGTCTGTTCCGTCTAGATGAAAAATCATTTTATCATCAACTTTTACTACTATAATCTTCAAAATAGAATATTTATTAGCCTCATTTCCTATACTGATAGCATAATTATTGGCATTCAATCTCCATTTTGCGTCTTTCGTCATATCAGTTAGCATAGCAAACAGTTTCGTTTTATCTAAAGTCACTATTCTAAAATTCAAATTCTCTTCAAAGAGAAACGTTGCCGAGCTAAAACTTTTTATGATGTCATTGAAATTAGGACCCTCTGGTTTTTTCAATATTTGAACCACTTTCCATTTCCCTACAATATCCTTTTGAGTAAACTCTTGAGCCAGGATTTGATTGGCATACAACAAAAGTATAAATACCAGTAGCTTTTTTTTCATAAAATAATTCCTAAAATCAGTGTCAATCTGTTCTTTCTGTTTAATCTGTGTACTACCTCCTAATCCTCCAACAGCCTCAAAACCCGCTTGAAATCTTCGCTTGGCAACCCTGCCTTTTCAAAGGTGTCGAAATCTTGTTTTACTTTTTGAGTCCAACTCAAACTAGCGGTTACATTTTGTGATTGGTATTTTTTATGAATCGATTTAGCTATTTTGAAGTTTTTATCAAACATATACGCATGAGCCAGATTTACTTGTATCAGTAGGTCGGAATCGTCTATCTTTTCGCCATCCTTAAGCGACTTAATGGCTTTGGAATATTGCTTGGTCATCATATAAGAATAGCCAAGGGTATTAAAATCGGCTGGTTTGGATTTTCCGTACAGTACAATCACGCCTATTTTATCGATTGCTTCTCCATATTTGCCCTGTTTTACCAAATCGGAGGCTTGGTTACGCAAATCAGAATAAATCTTATCAGAAGCGCCGGTTTGGCTCAAACAAGCATTTCCTAAGTCGGCATACGCTTTCGATTTCTCGATGGGCAATAGTTTTTGGAATTCCTGATACTTATATTCCTTTTGCAACTTATCGAGGACACAGACACAAAAGTCGTCCGAGGGGATAATTTTCTTGGCCAAATCAGTCGATTTGCATTGGTTCAGTATCAGTTTTCGGTTTTCGAGATTCCAACCGCTACTCAATTTAGTATTGACCCAAGGCACGACTTCGAGAATTATTTTCTGATTCATTATCCAGTTCTTGCTTTCAAATCCGAACCACATCGCATTGCCATTAGGCAAAATACACAAAGATTTGTCCACAGAGAGCCCTTTGGCATCTTGACTTACAGGAACATTTTGGTCATAACAAGCGTTTACAGTAGTGCCTGTTTTTTTATATTCGGCAGCCAAACCTTCATTAGAAAATATAGCGTACTTGCATTTGTCATCACCCGAAATCTTTGATAGCAGGAACACCGCTCCGGCCGAGCCCTGACTGATGCCTGTGGGATCGGGAATGGATTTCAAAACCGAAACCAAACTATTGGCCATTTGCTGATTCACATCCAAAAGAGTGATTCTATACACCACTTCAGTGGTTCCTACGGGAAGTTCTTCGGTTTTTATCACGATTCTATCTCTAGCCGAAACCACAATTTCACGTTTGGTAGCGCGTTCTTTGTCCCAATAACCGTCTTTTTGAGCGAAAATGGACTGAGCAGAAAGGCTTATTACTAGGATGTAAAATATGTTTTTTAAATTCATTTTGTTTGTAAATAATCTATCATTATGTAAATTTTAGCCGTCTCTTCGAGTGATTTTGAATGGTAATGCGACAGCTTTACTATTCAATCCCGAAAGCTTTCGGGAGTATCGAGAAGCTTTAGGATTAGCAAGGTTCTCGATACAATTTTTAAAGCATTACCTTCTTTTCTATTAATCCACATCTGTCTGGCTTTAAAAATCACTCGAACAGACGTGCTGTTATAATTTTTCTTTAACTCCATACGTCTCTTCGAGTGATTGTCAATTAATCAATACGCAAATCTTTACGTCTCTTCGAGTGATTTTGAATGGTAATGCGACAGCTTTACTATTCAAAATTGTATCGAGAAGCTCTATAAACCGTAAATATTCTGGATGCATCAAACGTCTTTAAACTTTTTCTTTGCTAAATTAGGAAGTTTGTCATATTCTTCATTTATCAATGCTTCTTTTTTTGCTCTCGACCATTTTTTTATTTTCTTCTCAATATCTATTGCAAAATTTATATCTGTGAATTCACAATAATAGACTAATTCAACTGGTCTTTTGTTCGCTGTATAACAATCAGGATAAAAACCAGTTTCATGCTGAAAAAGTCGTTGTGTCAAATTGCTTGTAACTCCTGTATAATATGAATCGTCAGAACATTTTAATATATACACATAAGACTGTTTCATTTAGAGATAAATTTTAAAGGTGTTCTCGATACAATTTTTAAAGCATTACCTTCTTTTCTATTAATCCACATCTGTCTGGCTTTAAAAATCACTCGAACAGACGAATGATTGTCAATTAATCAATACGCAAATCTTTACGTCTCTTCGAGTGATTTTGAATGGTAATGCGACAGCATTACTATTCAAAATTGTATCGAGAAGCTTTAGGATTAGCAAGGTTCTCGATACAATTTTTAAAGCATTACCTTCTTTTCTATTAATCCACATCTGTCTGGCTTTAAAAATCACTCGAACTGACGTACAATTGACTTTATCCTCAACCAACACGTCTCTTCGAGTGATTTTGAATGGTAATGCGACAGCTTTACTATTCAAAATTGTATCGAGAAGCTTTAGGATTAGCAAGGTTCTCGATACAATTTTTAAAGCATTACCTTCTTTTCTATTAATCCACATCTGTCTGGCTTTAAAAATCACTCGAACTGACGAGTAATTGTCAATTAATCTATACGCAAATCTTTACGTCTCTTCGAGTGATTTTGAATGGTAATGCGGCAGCATTACCATTCAAAATTGTATCGAGAAGCTTTAGGATTAGCAAGGTTCTCGATACAATTTTTAAAGGAAAACGATTTTTTATTCAATCTCCATTTGTCTTGCTTTAAAAATCGAACAGACGAGCGAGACATCAACAACTCCTAATTGCTTCGTGCCTCCCAATTACAATTCAATACTCTCCCCGATATCAAGAAGCATTAAATCCTTTCCTTTGCCGAAAAACTTACGAATAGCGAGTTCATGATCGATTTCGATATACCCAAAGGTATCGTAATGAACACCCAATATTTTGTCACATTCGACGAAATCAGAAGCAAGGATCGCATCCTCGACATCCATGGTGAAATTGTTACCTATTGGAAAAATAGCCAAATCAAGTTTGGTTCGCAACGGAATGAGTTTCATATCCATCGTAAGGGCAGTATCGCCCGCGATATAAATGTTTTTATGTTCGCCTTCGATGACAAATCCGCCGGGATTCCCGCCATTGCTTCCATCGGGAAAGGAACTGGAATGCACTGCAGTAACAAACTTCACTTTTCCAAAGTCGAAGTTCCAGCTACCTCCGTGATTCATGGGATGGGATTTTAAGCCCTTTTCACCAAAATGCGTAGCAATTTCATAATTCGAAACGATAACCGCATTGGTTCTGCCCGCTATATATTCAACATCGAGCACGTGGTCGCCGTGAGCATGTGTCAGCAGAATATAATCGGCTTGGAGTTCGTTGATATTGATGTGCGAGGCATTGGGGTTGGCCGAAATAAAAGGATCCACCAAAATGTGTTTGCCACCCACTTCGATTCCTAATGAGGCGTGACCGTAGAATGTTATTTTCATATGTTGCTATTTATTGTTTTTTATCGGTCATATGTAATTCGCATATCACCATTGGTTATTGCTACCAATTATAGGGCATGCTCATTTCATATGTTTCTATTTTAATAACTGCATTTTTATAACTAATGGCACACAGCTAACGCGGATTAAGCGGATGTACACCGATACATTTTTTCTTAAAATCTAAAATAAAAAATCTGTTGTAATCCGTTAGCTTCAGTAAAATCCGTGCGCCAATTCCTCTAACCCTATTCGCAACAAACCTTTAAACTATAAACCACAAACCCTAAACTATAAACCCTAAACCACAAACCCTAAACCACAAACCATAAACTATAAACCACAAACTATAAACCCTAAACCCTAAACTATAAACCCTAAACCCTAAACTATAAACCCTAAACTATAAACCCTAAACTACAAACCACAAACCACAAACCACAAACCACAACCCCCCAAACCCTATCGTCCTCCCAAAAAGAGATTCACAATAATATCTTGAATCAGCGAAATCATACAGATGGCTAAAAGTACAGAAAGTACAAAAGTACTCAAGGCTAACTTTTTCAATTCAAGATCTAATGCTCTAGGCTCTTGGTTTTTACGAACTGTAATTAAATGTTTAGTTAAAGGGATGTAAGCCAATAAAAACAAGTATTGATCCAAGGTAAAACTATGCACAATAGCAAACAGCAGCACCAAAACCATTGCGGAAACAATTAGAAAATAATGGTATTGCTTTGCTTTGGCTGCTCCAATTTTCACCACAATCGTGTTCTTATTCGACTTTCGGTCCGAAACCTCATCGCGCATATTGTTCAAATTCAAAACACCCACGCTTAGAAAACCGATAGCGGTTGCCGGCAGAAAAAGGTCAAAATTCAATTGTTTTGAATACAAAAAGTTGACTCCTATCGTACTCACTAAACCAAAGAATACGAACACAAATAAGTCCCCAAATCCTCGATATCCATAAGCTGTATTACCCACAGTGTAGCGAATTGCCGAAGCAATCGCCAAAATTCCCAAGACCAAATAGAATAAAGAATAACTTAAATTGGTATCACGGAACGCATAATAAATCAACAACATAGCCGAAAATAATGTTAGAACCGAAGTAATGACAATAGCGCGTTTCATCGCTTGTGGAGAAATCACTCCCGATTGTATCGCCCGTTTGGGACCAATACGATCGGCGTTATCGGTTCCTTTCATTCCATCCCCATAATCGTTGGCAAAATTGGACAGGATTTGCAATCCCAATGTGGTGAGTATCGCATAGCCAAAGATTCTCCAATTGAAGACTTCGGTGGGAGTCATAACGTTGTCCGTTGGATAAGCCAAGGCATACATGCTCCCTACTATTATTCCGGAAACGGATAAGGGCAAAGTTCTTAATCGAGCGGCTTGAATCCAGTGTTTCATTTGAAGTTAGAGGTTAGAAGTTAGAGGTTAGAGGTTAGAAGTTAGAAGTTGGGAGTTAGAAGTTGGGAGTTAGAGGTAAGTTAAAAAGAATCGTATGCGGATTTTCACTTCCATCTTCCCTCGTACCTCGTACCTTGTACCTCGTACCTCCTCTACGGAAGCCATTTCTTTTCGAAGTTAGGTTTTCTTTTTTCCAGGAAAGCGTTGCGGCCTTCTTTGGCTTCTTCGGTCATATAGGCTAGTCTTGTGGCTTCGCCGGCGAAAACCTGTTGGCCTACCATACCATCATCGGTTAAATTCATAGCGAATTTTAGCATTTTGATGGAGGTGGGTGATTTTTCCATTATTTCCTGTGCCCATTGATAGGCGGTGTCTTCGAGTTCCGCGTGGGGAATTACGGCATTGACCATTCCCATCTCCATAGCTTCTTGAGCCGAATAATTACGGCCAAGGAAGAAGATTTCACGGGCTTTTTTCTGACCCACCATTTTGGCCAAATAAGCCGAACCGTATCCAGCATCAAAACTGGTCACATCGGCATCGGTTTGTTTGAAAATGGCGTGTTCTTTGCTGGCTAATGTCAAATCGCAGACTACATGCAAACTGTGTCCGCCCCCTACAGCCCAACCTGGGACTACGGCAATCACTACCTTAGGCATAAAGCGGATTAGACGTTGCACTTCGAGGATATTCAAACGGTGTTGGCCGTCGTCGCCTACATAGCCTTGGTGTCCACGGGCGTTTTGATCGCCGCCACTGCAAAAGGAATACACGCCGTCTTTGGTCGAGGGTCCTTCGGCTGAAAGTAGCACCACTCCTATCGAAGTGTCTTCCTGTGCATCATAAAAGGCTTGGTATAATTCGGAAGTGGTTTTAGGGCGAAAGGCATTGCGAACATTAGGGCGGTTGAAGGCTATTCGAGCCACGCCATTGCACTTTTTATAGGTGATGTCTTCGTATTCTTTGACGGTTATCCAGTCCATTCTATTGGTGTTAAATTATAAATGTAAAATTAGCGCATTTTTTATATTTATCTAATAATAGGGAACTTTTTTAAACCATTAAGAGCATTAAGTTAAGTTTTATTGTGCTGATTGCATCTGCTGCTATCGCTAGCTGCGGGAAGACTACATTTTTAAACCATTAAGAGCATTAAGTTAAGTTTTATTGTGCTGATTGCATCTGCTGCTATCGCTATCTGCGGGAAGACTACATTTTTAAACCATTAAGAGCATTAAGTTAAGTTTTATTGTGCTGATTGCATCTGCTGCTATCGCTATCTGCGGGAAGACTACATTTTTAAACCATTAAGAGCATTAAGTTAAGT
>CAUPRL010000017.1:0-81613 GCA_963513695.1 uncultured Flavobacterium sp. | reverse complement strand
CTATTTGATGCTTATTCAATGTAAACTGACAAAGTCCTAATCTGGGGATAGACCTTAAATTCTTGCCTGCGAACTGGTTCACTTTGTCAGTTTGGTTGTAGTCTAAAATTACGAATAATTTATTATGCAAATCTAAAGGTTCTGCAAAGGTTCAGGCACAAGTTGCAACAGATGGTGATTATCGTACCGCAAAAATTTCAGGAAACTGGAGTGATGCTGATATGTGGGAAACCAGAACTGCTGGAGTTTGGGCGGTTACTGCTGTAGCCCCTTCATCTATAAACAATGTTTATATTCAAAATGGTCATACTGTAACAGTTGATGTGGCAAATGGATACTGTAACGATATACAGCTAAATATAGGAGGTGTTCTTGCTATAGGCACAAATATTGTAAACGTGAATGGAAAAATCAGGGCTTTTACAACAACTTTAGGTGCAGTCACTGGTACTATTGATGGAACCTTTTATTCCGATCAAATAAGTAGCACCGCCACTGCTGCAACTATGATAACAACCAGTATTCCTGGTGTTTTGAAATTTGTTGGGAATACTAGAAATATTACAAATACAGGAGAATGGAATTCTTCTGGCACATCAAATGCTGCTGAATTTGCTTTGACTGCAGGGCAAACAGGTACATTAGTTGTTGGTGTCAAATTTAAACCGATTACATTTTCTAGTGGTATTATTACAACAGGAGATTTTATATCGGCATCGACAGGAGATGTTAGCATAAAAAATGGAGCAAGATTAATTTCTTCTAGATCTAGTGCTGCAGTAATTGGAAATTCTTCTACCGTAGTATGCGGCATTGTGACTATTGAGACAGGTGGTGTACTTGAATTAACTGGATCGGCACCTTTAATGAATTGTACTGCATTTACAAACAATGGAACTGTCATTTATAGCAAAGCCGGCTCTCAAACTTTGCTTTCATCAGGATCGGCTGCTTATGCTATACCAGGAACTACTGCCTACAATGATTACAGTACCTTGATATTAAGTGGTTCAGGAGGGAAATCCATTTTCGCCTCTATAAATGTAAGTAATTTGTTGAAAGTAGAGGGGACAACTACGCAAATAGCTTCTGCTTCTCTTTCGGCAACAAAAACTATAACAATGTTAAATGGTTCCACAATTGAAAAAGCCACACCTGGAACAAATACCATTTTATCGTCTGCAGCATCTGCATTTGTTTATTATGGTACTGCACCTACAGACGTGGTAAATTTGGTTATTAGTGCAACTTGTACAAATTCTGGAGAATTACGAGCTGATCCCGTACCAGGACCAGGCAAAATAGGCACTCTAACGGTTAATAGTGGAGTGACTTATAGTATTTCAGGAGGAAGAACTGTCACCAATATAGTTAACAACGGTATTATTGCTCTAGCACCATCAACGTCGATGACTCTAATCGTAAGCGGTACACTATCAGGTTTAGGAACTTTTTCAAGTATTTTAAGCACGACAAATACTCCTAATTATTTTAGTGGTTCATTAGATTTTCAAGGTGCTGGACCTATAGGCACATTATATATGACACCTGGTGCAAAAGAAATTAGAAATCTAGGTATTAATGGTAACTTAACTTTGGGGAATGCTATTCAATTAAACGGAAATTTAACCCTAACTGCGGGAACGTTAACTAATAGTGGGTCTTTAACTTTATTGAATGCAGCAACACCAATCGTCAATAACACCATTAATAGATCTGCAGGTACTTTAGATGCTGCTCCTATTTTTGGGTCTGCGATTAATGTAAACTATTCTGGTTCAAATGCAAAAACAGCATCTTTTGAAATGCCAAGTTCAAGCACTTTATTGAATAATCTTACAAACAGTACAGGTGTCGTTACATTGAACGGAGCTACAAAAGTGAATGGTCTATTAACATTGACTTCAGGAACAATCACTACATCATCAAATAATTTGACCCTTGTAAGCGCACCTGTAATCACTACAGGAACTATTGATGCCAGTAATGCTGGTGCAACGATTACTTTTGAGAACCCACTTGCGGTTGTTTTGCCAGCATTACCTTTATTTACAGGAAATGTACAAAACTTGACCATCAATGGAGCAGGCGGTGTTACACTTGGAAGCGCTACTTCAGTTGCCGGAAAACTAACTCTTACTTCAGGAACATTAGCCACAGGAGGTTTACTAACTTTAAAGTCAGGTGATTGCTGTACCTCAGCTACTGTAGCTCCAGTTACAGGTGGAAGTGTTTCAGGAAACGTAATTGTAGAACGTAATATTCCGGCAGGTTTTAGAGCGTATCGTTTATTGAGTTCGCCAGTAACCACAGCAGGTACTATTCAGGCCAACTGGCAAGAAGGAGGAACAGGAAATCCTTTCCCTGGATTTGGAACTCATATTACGGGAACAGGAACCGGATTTGATGCGACAACAAGCAATGCCTCGTCCTTATTTACCCACAATAATGCATCTCCATCTTGGATAGCAGCAACCAATACAGATATTACCACTCTTGTGGCGGGTTCTCCTTACCTTATCTATATCAGAGGTAGTCGTTTAGGAACTAATATTACAAGCATCACAAACGATGTTACTACTTTGAGAGGAACAGGAACTTTAATAACAGGAACAATACCTGTTTCAGGATTAAATGCTACAGCCAATGGATTTAGTTTAGTAGGAAATCCATATCAGGCACAGGTAGATATGGGAGCCGTATTAAGTGCGTCTACGAATTTAAATACTGGTTTTTACTATATTTTGGAGCCAAAAATGGGGACTAAAGGAACTTATGTAACGGTTAATACCGCTACGGGTTCTAATAACTCGTCAGGAGGTTCTACCGCTAATCAATATTTGCAACCTTGGCAAGCTTGTTTTGTACAAACAGTAGCAGATGGAGCAGCTTCTCTTTCTTTTCTTGAAACCAACAAATTTGAAGGAACTCAAACGTCTGTATTTAGAAAAGCAAATACAATTAGTAGATTAAGTTTGGCTTTATATGATACGGCTAAATTAGCACAAAATGGCTATCCATTAGATGGAGTAGTGGTAGATTTTAATGCAAGCGAATCGAATGCTGTCAATCAGAATGATGCCTCTAAAATGACCAATTTTGATGAAAATATGGCAACTTTCAACAGCAGTAAATTATTGTCTATTGAAAGTAGAGCGATTCCTACTGATACTGATGAAATTCCATTGAATATTACCAAATACAAAGGAACATCATATACCATCAAAGCTGAAGGTACTGGTTTGACAGGTCCGACTCCTTATTTGTTCGATCAATTTGCTAATACAACGACTGAAATTCCACAAGACGGAAGCGTGAATTATGATTACACTGTAGATTCAGCTAATCCAGCATCAGCAGCAGCAGACCGTTTCAAATTGATTTATGCTAAAACATTGAAAACTATTGACAATGCCGTTGAAGGTTTTGCTTTGTATCCTAATCCATCAAAAGTGAATTCGTTTAGTGTGGTAGTGCCTCAAAGTATGAGCAAAGCATCGCTAAGCGTTAGTAATTTGTTGGGACAACAATTGTATTCTCAAAGTGATTTACAATCAGGAGCTACTGCAAAAGTGACTGTTAGTAACGTGAAAACAGCTGGAGTCTATCTAGTGCGTTTAACCTCAGAAGGAAAAACAGTAACCACAAAATGGATTGTAGAATAATTAAAAAAACAGAAAAGATGAAAAAATATATCACTACGGTTTCTTTTGCAAAAATTACAGTATTTATTTTTATGATGTTTACCACATTTGTAAATGCACAAACAGATTTACCTGAAGCTCCAGTTGATGAACCAGCAGCTCCTATCGACGGTTATGTATGGGTTTTGGCAGCACTAGGATTGGTCTTTGTGTTTCTAAGATTCAGAGCGCTGATGAAGCAATCGAATACTGTTATAAAGTAAAATTAGTTTGGTTTGTTTGCTTTATAGCTAAACCCTGCTCATTGGGCAGGGTTTAATTTTATAAAACGATTTTGAGTGCACTTTAGCCAAGCAAAAATATCTACCCATACCATCGCGTTTTCGTTACCATTAAAATATACCAATTCCCCTGATTTTGATCCGGCTGCTGTTTCAAGTATTGGTTCGCCTATAACGTACACTAGTTCGAATCCTGCGGTTGCTACTATTGTTAATAACAAGATACACATTGTAGGTAAAGGAACCTCAAACATTACAGCTTCGGCAGTAGGCAATGCTAGTAATGATGCCGCTACAAATATGCAGCAATTGATCGTGCAATGCAGTTGTGTGCAGTAAGCTGTATATGTGATTGAAAATTCTTTAAAACTGGTCAAGCTGGACGATTTTACCCCTATTTAGGATTTTTATGTTTGGTGTTAGCTTTAAATTTGTATTACTATATCGATATTGTTAATTATTGTTATCCAATAGAATTTAGTACCTAATTTATTATTTATTAAAAACCAAAAAACTATTATTATGAAAAAACAATTACTTAATTCAAAAAAACAGGCGCAGCTTTTTTTCAGTGTATGCTTGGTTTTTCTTTGTGCAAATTTTGGGTGGAGTCAAACCATTTTTTATGAAGGTTTTGGCACAGACGCTGCTTCTCCTTTTACTGGAGGAGCTACTGCATATACAACTGCATCTAATCCTGGCTCAAACGGTCTTATTTCAGCAGTTAATGATTTGAATACCAATACCTATTTGAATTTTACTTCAAGTGGTGCGGGTGGAAGACCTTATTTAACTGCTCCGCTATCTGTTATGCCTTCTCCTTTTACTCCCACACTTACAAGTAATACGAAGCTTGTTACTTGGTCTTTCAATATGAGAGTATCCAGGGCAATGTCAAGTGGTGCCCAAACCTATAATGATGGGGCTTATTATCTTGCCGTTGTTTTGTGTTCGTCAAATGCTACTTTAACAGGGGGAACAGGGTCTAATACAGATGGATATGCCTTGATATTACAAAGACATTCTAGCGGTCTAGCTGCTAATCCAGGAGGTGTTCGTTTGGTTAAATTTCATAACGGAATTGGTTTGCAAACCGCTGGAAGTGCGGTATCTACCCCTTTACTTGAAACTGTTGCCTTTAATAGTGGAGCTGTTGCCAGTACTACAGCACCCAATAATGTGAGTATAAAAGTAGAATACAATCCCGATTTTGATTCATGGCAAATGTATTATCGTGAAGATCCTGTAACCGCACCACTTACTTTTGGAGATCCTACAAGTACAGCCGGTTATACCCTTGCAACAACTAACGGTTTAAGCAGTGGAGGAGCCACTGTTGTAGTAGACAATACCTATACAGCAACAGCAATGACTCATTTTGGTTTTCTTGCAGGTTTGAGTACATCTACAGCAGTAGGAAATCAAATGCAACTGGATAATTTTAATATCAGTCTTAGTCCTTTGCCTGCTTATACAGCCCCTCCAACGGTTGAGAAAAAACAGGCTATTCACAATTCGCCAGCGCCAACTGTTGCCAATTTAGTGGCTATAGGAACCGATGTAAAATGGTATGCTGCCGCTACAGGTGGTGCGCCATTGTTATCCACAGACCTTATTAGTTCACAAACGTATTATGCTACTCAAACGGTAGCAGGAACAGAAAGTGATAGAATAGCTTCCTCAATATATGTTGGAGATACTACACTGAGAACATTGCCTTTATATGAAAATTTCAATTATGCAATTGGTGATAAGTTGGTTACTTTAAATAATGATGCTGCTTCTGGAACAGGAATAGGTACTTGGAGTGTTGTTTCATCACTTACTACGCTTTCGCCTGATGATATGTTGATAGCCGCTCAGCCTTCTCCTTGGACTTCATCCGTTTTGCCAGCTCCAACAGGAAATGCCTTGACATTTGATCGTTCAGGTCTAGATCCTCAACTTATTTTTGCTGCACCTACTACAGGATCACTTTATGCTTCTTGTATGTTTATGGTAACTAATCTTAATGCCATCACTACAGGTACATCTGGAACTTCTACAGATACGCCACCAGCACCATCGCATATTTTTAGTTTAGCTTATGCTGATGCGGCACCGGGTTCTGTAACTTCATATACAGCTGCGGTGTATCTTAAATCAAGTGCGACTGTAGGTAAATTTAATATTGGTATCAATGCGGCTCCAATAGATCCAATTGCTGTTGGAGATATTAAGTGGGATACAGCAGATTATGATGTTAATACGCCAATTACCGTAGTAATTCGTTATTCGTATGATGATTTAATTTCCAAATTATACGTTAATCCAACTTCTAATGCAGTTGAACCAGCACCCAATGCAGCTACACTTGCCAGAGCAGGAGCACTTAACTTTGACAGAATTCGATTGAATCAAAATTCGAATGCAGCAACACCTTATATTACTTTAGATGAAATTCGTGTGGCTAATAACTGGGGGCAAGCTTTAGGCGGATCTTCTACATTAGGTATGGCTAAAGTGGATGTTTCCAAATTCAGTGCTTATCCAAATCCAGTAACCAATGGTAAATTATACATTAGTTCAGAAAGTAGTAGTGAGAAACAAGTAGCTATTTACAGTCTGTTAGGTCAAAAAGTTTTAGAAACCAAAACAGTTAATAATGCTGAAATAAATGTGTCACAATTGGCCAAAGGAGCTTATATTTTGAATGTTACCGAGGATGGAAAATCAGATAGTAAAAAATTAATGATTCAATAATATCCTAATCCTATTATAATCTTAAATGCGGTGTTTTTTTATAAAAATACCGCATTTATTTTTTAAAAGAATTATATTTATAATGCTTAATTTAACTTACAATAAAATGAAAAAATACATTGTAGTAAGTGTAATTATTTTGCTCATGTCATTCGATATTCTAGCACAAGTAAAAGATACCGTTATCAAAAAACCTGTCGCTATACCCAAAGATTATGTTGCCCAAATAGATGTTGTTTACACTAAAGTGTTGGATTGGGAAGGCAGAGCCGATTTGTATATTTCTCCTAAAGCTAGTAAACCCACTCCAGTATTAATCAATATTCACGGAGGTGGTTGGAAATCGGGAGTCAAAGAAACTCAGGGTGGTTTTAATTCTTTTTTCAATGCAGGTTTTGCTGTTGCCAATATGGAGTATCGTTTATCAGGACAAGCAAAGGCACCCGCTGCTGTTGAAGACACCCGTTGTATGCTGATATATTTAATCAAAAATGCCAAAGCACTTAATATTGATCCCAACAAAATTATTATTATGGGCGGTAGTGCGGGAGGACATCTTGCCTTAATGGGCGGATTGCTTGCCAATGATCATCGTTTTGACACCAATTGTTTGGGTGTCGAAAATATAAAAGTCGCGGCCATTATTGATAAATATGGAATTGCTGATGTATGGGATTGGACTTATGGACCTGAACACAAAAGTTCGTCTCCAAAACTGTGGTTGGGCGATAAAGCAAATGATGATGCCTTCATAAAGTCGGTTTCACCTGTTTCTTATGTTACTAAAGACAGTCCTCCCATTTTTATTGTGCATGGCAATGCTGATCCCACAGTGCCTTATCAACAATCAGTAGATTTATACAAAAAATTGCAAGAATTAGGAGTAAAATCGCAATTTATAACTGTCGAAGGCGGCTTGCATGGCAAGTTTGATAAAGAAAAAAACAATGAAATTAATGCCGCAATACTTCAATTTATTGCTGGCTTAGATTCCTTTAAATAAAGTCTAAAAAAACAGTTTAATGATACAATCAAAAATTAGGATAAGGATTTACCTTTTGTTACTTTTTTCTCTTCCCTTTTATACCTATTCGCAGGTAGTTTTAAAAGCGGATGGTCCTGGAAACACTTACGAATTGATCAATAGTGTTTTGGCACCAGGAAAAAATGCCGTAGAAGCCCCTGATACTATGCCTTTAGGGAATCATGCAGTATTTGGAAGACATATAGCCGAAGTTTGGGATGCTGAATTGAAAGCCAATGTTTTTGAGTTTTATGCACATATTAATTATTCCAATGGCGATAAAACAACAACAACCGACAATGAACCCGTTGGGAATGTAGAACAAAAACAGCGAATAGAAATAAAATCCTATGAGCCATCACCCGACAATTTAAAAGGAACTTTGGGGGAAACTATTACTTATCAATGGAAGTTTAGGTTACCCAAAGGATTTCAACCCTCCAGTAATTTCACCCATTTGCACCAAATCAAAGCGGTAGGAGGAGATCAGGATATGCCTATTTTTACTTTATCAGCCAAAAAAGGTAAAGTGAATCAATTCAATGTTGTTCATAATAATGTAGTCGTTCTTGCCAGTATTGATTTATCAGAATTAGAAGGCGTCTGGGTAGAAATTACCGAAGTCATAAAAGTAGGGGCCAACGGAACGTTTTCTATAGTTATCAAAAGAGTTAAAGATGGTAAAGAATTGCTTAGTTATTCTAATGCAAATCTGGAAACCATTCGACCCGACAATACTTTCATTAGACCCAAATGGGGAATTTATCGCAGTTTGAAGAAGATTGAAGATTTGAAAGCGGAATCAGTTCGATTTGCTGACTTTCTAATTGCAGAGGGTAGTATTTCAAGTTCTCCCAAGTAGTGTTTTTTTAAATGGTAAACTAAATTAAAAACAAACTATCTACGCTATTCATTTGTAAATGCATCCTCAGCATTTTCAAACAATATTTTGTAAATTAATAATTATTTTTTTGTTAATTCAAAGATAGTTTTTTACACACTATGAATTTTTTTTAAAATAATGATGAGAAATATTTTTTTTTCTAAAAAATAACAATACTTTTGGATAACCAAATTGGTAAACCAGTTAAACTGATTTGAATATTTATAAATTAGTATGCATTCAATATTTATTGATTTATAAATCATTTTGCAATAGAGTTACTGTATAAAAATAGTTGTTATTTGAAAGTTGACTCAATTTTATATCTAAGGCCTATAAAATTGAGATTTAGAGAAAAATAATTGCCGTATTTATGAGGATGTGGACAATTTTACCCCTAATTATGGATTTTTGAATTTTTGTATTGTACTAAATTTGACTTATTAATTACAAATTTTATTTATACAATGTAAAACTAAGAACAAGGGAATAAAAAACAAACTAACACGATCAATGAAAACCAAATTAAAATGAATAAATTATGAAAAAACCAATTTTACTATTTCTCTTAATTTTAACTACCATTATTAATGCACAGACCGGCTCAAAAGTTACTGGTACTGTATTGGATAGTAAAGGGATGAGCATTCCAGGGGTAACTGTTACCTGTGAAGACAAAAGTGTATCTACGGATATAGATGGAAAATATTCAATTCCTATCAAAAATGCTAAGTCAATTTTGAAATTTACTTTCGTTGGATTTGAACCACAATTAGTACCTGTAGGAAAAGAAAAAACTATTAATGTTGTTTTAAAGGAGTCTTTAAGCGCACTTGATGAAGTGGTTGTTATTGGGTATGGAACTCAAAAAAGATCTAGCGTTACAGGTTCTGTATCAAAATTCCAAAGTGAAAAATTACCGGAACTCGCTGTTTCAAGAGTAGATCAAGCTTTGCAAGGAAAAATTGCCGGGGTAAACATTCAAAATACTAATCCTGAAGCAGGTTCAAATCCAAAAATTCAAATTAGGGGTATTAGTTCCATCACCGCAGGAAACAATCCGTTAGTAATTGTTGATGGACAACCCAATCAAGATGGTCTAGGGTCATTAAACATGGCCGATATTCAATCTGTCGAAGTATTAAAAGATGCTGCTTCTGCCGCAATTTATGGTTCGCGTGGTGCTAGTGGAGTAATCATTGTGACCACAAAAAGCGGAAAAACAGACAAGGTTCGATTTAAACTTAACTACCAAACAGGGGTTAAAAACCCTTATGAAATCTATCCGATAATGACCTCTTCTGACTATGTTAGAAATTTATATAAGGAACGTGACATGAAAAAGCTGGATCCTACTGTAGATCAGACAAGGAATACAGTTTCGGCCAACAATAATGCTATGTGGCTTATTGAACAAGAACTTTTAGGAGGTAAAGGAACCAATTATCAGGATGAGGTTTTAAGAACAGGTATGTATAAAACTGTTGGATTTAGTGCCAGTGGCGGTACAAAAAGCTCCAAATATTATGTTTCATTAGGATATAATGGTGATGAAGGAATGATGATTCATAGTGATTTTCAAAAATTCAATTTTATGACAAAACTGGATATGGAATTGAGTAAAAGCGTGAAGTTGGCTATCAATATAAATCCACAATATCAAACTAAAGAAACTCCTGCTGAGAACTTCACTAATTTCATACGTTTTCCTAGTTTTCTACCTGTGAAACATAACGAATTGACACAAAATTTTGTGAGTCAAAATCCACAATGGGCTCCGCTTACTGCTGGTGATTATGCTCATCCAAGACATTTTAGTAATTTGACTTATCCAGCCATGGGAATGACAGGCTTATTGCCTGATGGCACTTATATGGTTCCAAGATCTGGTGTAAGTCCATTAGGTTCTGCCCAAAACAACCCAATGGGGGCTTTATCAAATCAGTTTGATGATACTAAAGATTTTCGTTTTCAAGGAGCAATAACCCTTACTGTGAATTTAGCCAAAGGATTGGATTTCAAAACTATGGCCAGTACCTTTATGAGAAA
The DNA here is from genome assembly GCA_963513695.1 of uncultured Flavobacterium sp. Taxonomy (GTDB): domain Bacteria; phylum Bacteroidota; class Bacteroidia; order Flavobacteriales; family Flavobacteriaceae; genus Flavobacterium. The sequence continues at coordinate 70,990 of CAUPRL010000017.1, read as the reverse complement.
TTCAGACCGTTTGGTTTGGGCTAACACAGACGCTACAGCAGACGGAGTCACTAATAAAGGAACCTATACCAAGACTAATTTTAGAGATTTACTTTCTGAAAATACTTTGATTTACAAAAATGCAATAGGGGATCATACATTTGATGCCGTTGCTGGTTTTACCGCTGAAACCACTAAATCTACTAATCAAACAGTAATTGGACAAGGGTATCCAAGTGATAATATTAGAACTTTGAATAATGCTACTTTAATTACAATTCCTGTACCAAAAGATTCACCAAATGCTAATGTTGATATTTCAACTGGATTATTATCTTATCTAGCGAGGTTAAATTATGCCTATAAAGATAAATACCTGTTATCAATGAGTATTCGTGCTGATGGTAGTTCTTATTTTGGACCTGGATATAAATGGGGAACTTTCCCCGCAGCATCTTTGGGTTGGAAAGTGAATAACGAGAGTTTTATGAGTAACGTAAACTGGGTAAGCAAACTACTATTAAGAGCTAGTTATGGTATATCGGGTAATAATAGAATTGGAGATTATCAATTTGTTGATTCGTTGACCAATGCCAATTACATCGCTGGTTCAGGGACAGGTTCGAACGTTCCAGGTTTAGCACCTAATCCAAGTATTCAATCCAATCCAGAGATTACTTGGGAAAATACTTACCAAACCAACTTAGGTTTTGATTTGTCGATGTTTAAGAATGCTGTAAACATTTCGGTTGACGCCTATCAATCTAAAACGGACAAATTATTACTTAGCCAACCAACAATGGCCTTTACCGGTGTTCCATTTTATATGAATAATATTGGAAGTATGCATAATAAAGGGATTGAGTTTGAGCTATCGACTACCAATATTAAAACAAAATCGTTTAAATGGACTACTTCTGCCAATATTTCTCATACAGAAAATAAAGTAAATGAGTTAGGTAAAGAAACCTATTTGCGTCAACAAGGAGAACGTTCTGAAGTGTATCAAACTAGAGTAGGTGATCCCTTGATTCAATATTACGGGTATCAAACAGATGGTGTTTGGTTGTCACAAGCTCAAATTGATGAAGCTAAAGCTGCTGGTTTCACTTCTCCATTGGCTCAATTGTTTATACCAGGAGGTTTGAAATTAGTCGATCTTAATGGCGATAAAATCATTGATACCAATGATAGAACTATTATTGGAAATCCTTATCCAGATTTTATTTGGGGTATGACTAATAACTTTACCTATAAGGCCTTTGATTTAGGTTTCTCATTTCAAGGTTCACAAGGAGGACAATTGATTAACGGTGATCCTAATTACAATGAAACCAAAAGAACGAACATCAATTATAGCAAAAATCATTGGGTTAGTGCGATGTTTCCTGGAGACGGAAAAACACCTTATGAAACTGTTGGTTTTGACTGGATGTTGACGGATTATGTAGTTGAAGACGCTTCCTATGTTGCACTTAGAGATATCACTATTGGATTTACTATGCCGGAAGAGTTTGCTAAAAAATGTCTTGTAAACGGGATGCGTTTGTATTTCTCTGGACAAAACATGTATTTTTATTCTCCAAGTAATTATAGAGGTATTAATGCTGAAGCAAGATTTACCAATGGCGTCTATAATAATACTTTGATTGATGGATATCAAAGAGGGGCATTCCCAATACCAAAAACGGTAGTTTTTGGGTTAGATATTAATTTTTAATTTAAAACAAGTTTGATTATGAAAACATTCAAATATATACTAGCTCTTTTTATAGTAACGCTAATCAGTTGTGAAAACACCATCGATTTGTATCCAGAATCTCAAGTCAATACAGCTACCTACTTTTCAAATGCATCTGAATTGCGTACCGGATTAAATGGAATTTACAATGGGCTTCAAAAACCTGTTTTAAATGAGTGGCAATTTACTGAATTGCGCAGTGACAATACCGTAATGAGTAGCCCTGGAACTTCTTCAACAGTAAACTTTGATTTGGATTATTTAGATCGATTTTTCCTAACCCCTTCTCATCAAGCAAACTATACTTTTTGGCTCAATACCTATAATAATATTAGAGGAGTCAATTATATTTTAAATGCATTGGGAGCCAACTACAATGGGGCTACAGGAGCTATCGAATATACAGCAAACACGCTTCCTATAAGCGAAGTTGATCGTAAGAAATTTGCTGCCGAAGCTTGTTTTATTCGTGCTTATTCCTACTATAATTTAGTTCGATTGTATGGTGGTGTTTTTTTAGTACACGAACCGATTTCACCTGACCAAGCCAAACAAATGAATCGTTCAACAGTGGCAGATATCTATAAACTTATTGTTGCTGATTTGGCTAACGCTTCGGCCAATGGTAGTGCGGCTAAATTTGGTGCAATTCCTGCTGCGGAAGTTGGATTTGCCAATAGTTGGGCTGCGAAATCTTTATTGGCTAAGGTTTATCTAAATTTAAATAGAAAAGCAGATGCTATAGTTTTACTGAATGATGTAATAGCAAATAGTGGTTACGGACTAGAAACTACTTATGCCAATGTATTTTCAATCACCAATGAAATGAACAAAGAAATTATTTTTGCTGTTCGTTTTAAATCTGGTGGAACAGGTTTGGGTAATACTATGCCAAATCAATTTGCTCCACAAAACAGTGGTTCTGCAGTAATAATTGGAGCGGGTAAAAGCTACAATTCTCCAAGTAAAGAGATCGTTAGTTCGTATGCAGTGAATGACCTCAGAAAAGCAGTAAATATTGGTACCTATGGTGTTGGTAACCCAGACCAAATTTATGTAAATAAATATATGTCTAAACCAACTATTGTGAATGACTCCGAAAATGACTGGCCAGTGATTCGATTTGCTGATGTATTGTTGATGTTGGCTGAAGCTCAGGGCAATACTGCTTCAAGTTGGGCTCAAATTAACCTTATTCACAAAAGAGCTACCACAGTTACTTTGACACCAGATACTGGCAATATTGCAGTTTTCGAAAAAGCCTTAGCCGACGAAAGAAGATGGGAGTTTGCTTTTGAGAATCAACGTTGGTTCGACTTATTGCGTTTTGATACGACGTTGACTACAATAAAATCGGAAGAAACAATGGACAATCATTTTGCTACGATGTATCCTATATATTACACTACGTATTCTGAGCCTAAATTGACCTTAGCGCAAATCCAAGCCAATGCCAATCCAAATATGTTTTTATTGCCAATTCCGCAATATGAAATTGATACGAATTCCTTCATAGTGATTCCACAGAATCCCGGATATTAAGCTATTAGTTTGTTAGTTTAAACCCAATTTTAGTGTATTTTTATACATTGAAATTGGGTTTTTTAATTTCTATTTTAATCTAATTCTACAATTATGTCTTTATCCAATTCAACAAGAGAAAAACTAAAAAAAGTAAGTACTCCAACTATCGCTACTTGTCTTTTTAAAAAAGGATTCAGAAATCAGTTTATTCAAAATGTAAAGCCATTACAGTTGGGTAAACCAACAATGGTTGGTGAAGCTTATACGTTGCGCTACATTCCAGCACGAGAAGATCGAAATCCAATTACCGTTTTTCGAAATGCCAATCATCCGCAAAGAGTGGCTGTCGAAAATTGTCCTCCAGGTCATATCCTAGTGATCGATAGTAGGAAAGACCCTCGTGCAGCTTCTGCAGGTGATATTTTAGTTAGCCGTTTGATGGTTAGAGGTGTGGCAGGAGTGGTCACCGATGGTGGTTTTAGAGATTCGGCCAATATTGCAAAATTGGCTATTCCAGCATACCACAATAGACCTTCAGCTCCTACCAATTTAACTTTGCACGAAGCAATTGATATCAATGTACCTATTGGTTGTGGTGATGTTGCCGTTTTTCCTGGAGACGTTTTGGTTGGCGATGATGATGGTGTTATGGTTATTCCAGCTGAAATTGTCGATGAAATTGCCGAAGAATGTGTCGAAATGACCCTATTCGAAAATTTTGTATTGGAGAAAGTACTAGAAGGCAGAGCGGTAATTGGGCTTTATCCTCCTACAAATGAAAATTCTTTAGTTGAATTTGAAGCTTGGAAAAAGAAGCAAGGAAAATAACCATTAGTAATTTTCCAGTATTTCTTTTGATATGCAATCCATTTTTTTGTAGTCTATAGGAAATAAATCTTCTTTTATTTTGTTTATTCAAGAATTAAAAGTATTTTTGGATAACCAAATTGGTTTACCAATTAATACGTTCGATTATTCCAAAAATAATAAAGATGCAATTAAGTAGAACATCATTTTTTAAATCAGTCGCGTTACTACTATTAATTCTAGTGAATTTAGGATTGAGAGCACAAGAGCATCCTTGTTTGGTATTGACAAAAGCTGGAGTTCGTGACATTCAATCACAATTGGGAAATGTACCTCTTTTCGATGCTTCTTTGGCGGATGCTAAAGCCGATGTCGATGCTGAGATTGCCTTAGGAATTTTATTGCCTATTCCTAAAGATTTTTCGGGAGGATATTCACATGAACGACACAAAAAAAACTTTCTGATTTTGGAAAAAGCTGGTGTTTTGTATCAGATTTTGAGAGATGAAAAATATGGAGTTTATGTTCGCGATATGTTATTGGGCTATGCTAAAATGTATCCAACTTTGCCCTTGCATCCACAAGAGAAATCTTACGCTAGAGGTAAGCTTTTTTGGCAAGCACTGAATGATGCCAATTGGTTGGTTTATGTAAGTCAGGCTTACGATTGTGTATATGATTATATTAGTCCAACTGACCGCACTATAATTGAAAAAGATTTGTTTCGACCTTATGCCGATTTTATTTCTATAGGTTCTCCACAGTTTTATGATAGAGTTCATAATCATAGTGCTTGGGGCAATGTGGCTGTTGGGATGCTGGCTTTGGTTTTGAATGACAACATTCTATTAGAACGTGCTTTACATGGATTAAAAGAGAATGGCTTACCAGCAGGAATGAAAGACAACGATGGTGGATTGATCAAAAAACTAGGTCAAAAAACAGGATTTTTGGCCAATGTAGATGAACCTTTTTCTCCTGATGGGTATTATACAGAAGGTGCTTACTATCAGCGGTATGCTATGTATCCTTTTTTGGTTTTTGCTGAAGCCTTAGAACGCAATAAACCTGAATTAAAGATTTTCGAATACAAAAATGGAGTACTATTAAAATCCGTTTATGCTTTATTGAATTTGACTAAAAGCAATGGAGATTTTTTTCCTTTGAATGATGCTCAAAAAGGAATGTCCTATTACTCAAGTGAATTGGTTTCGGCAGTAGACATTGCGTATTTATACGGTGGAAAAAATCCTTCATTATTGTCAATTGCAAAACAACAAGGTCGTGTACAACTGGATGAATCAGGTATGGCTGTTGCTGTGGGAATTAAAAATAATTTAGAAAAACCGTTCGAAAAAAAATCTATTGATTTGTCGGATGGTGCCGATGGAAAACAAGGAGGAATTGCTATCATACGAAATAAAAGTAAAGAGGACGAATTGACGTTAGTGCTGAAATATGCTTCTCAAGGGTTGAGTCATGGTCATTATGACAAGCTTTCTTTTTCGTTTTATAACAATAGTACCGATGTTTTGCAAGATTATGGATTGGCTCGGTTTGTGAATATCGAGCAAAAAGGTGGCGGTAATTATTTGAAAGAGAACACCACTTGGGCCAAACAAACCATTGCTCATAATACCATTGTGCAGAACGAAACTTCTCATTTTGGCGGTAATTTTGAAACTGGAAGTAAATATGCATCAGAGAAATATCTTTATGATGTATCAAACCCTAAAGTTCAAATTATTAGTGCTAATGAAAACAATGCTTATCCAGGCACGACAATGCAAAGGACAATGGCATTAATCGAAGAAGAAGGCTTTGAAAAACCGTTTTTACTCGATATTATTCAATTAGATTCTAAAACCGCCAATCAATATGATTTGCCCTTCTATTATTTGGGTCAAATAATGTCGGCCAATTTTGCTTATGAAACTCCTAAAACGCTGGAATCATTAGGGAAATCATCGGGTTATCAACATTTATGGAAAGAGGGTAGTGCAGTTGTTGCTACTGATAATACAAAGATTTCTTGGCTAAACCAAAGTAGTTTTTACACACTAACCTCGGTTACTCAGCCAAACGATGAAGTTTTCTTTGTGAAAATTGGAGCTAATGATCCTAGTTTCAATTTGCGAAATGATCCTGGTATTATTCTCAGAAAAAAGAATACTCAGAAAGCCACTTTTGTATCGGTACTGGAAACCCACGGCAGTTATAGTCCAGTAACTGAAACTTCAAAAAATGCGTATAGTAGTATCGAAAATGTAAAAATTATTTATGAAGATTTGAATTATATTGGTATTCAAATCAAAAAGAAATCGGGTGTTGAGATGCTATTTCTTTTTGCAACCAAAAATAATAAAAGCAATCAAAAACACCGTTTAGTAATCAATAACAAAACTTACAATTGGGTAGGACCCTATTATAAATAATATTTAAAAAGATGGAAAGATTTAGTCAAAAGTTCATTCTCACAAAAGAAATGGAATGGGAAAACCTAGGAGGTGGAGTATCAAGAAAATTCTTAGGGTATGATAATCAAATCATGATGGTACTAGTGAAATTTGAAAAAGGTGCATTGGGTTCTCCACATCAACATTTTCACACCCAAGCTACTTACTGTGTTTCGGGTAAATTTGAATTTGAAATTGATGGAGTAAAACAAATTGTAACTGCAGGAGATGGGGTTTATATTCAGCCTAATTTGGTTCATGGTGCAGTTTGTTTAGAAGAGGGAATGTTGATTGATACCTTTAGTCCCGTAAGAGAAGATTTCTTAAGTGGTGGTGCTGTGTCTTATTTCGGAGATAAAGACTAATTTAAAAGATTAAATATTTCAACCCAGTAAAAAAAAATATACATATGACACCACATTTTTCAAAAATGGCCGTATTGGCTGGCCTGTTTTTGGCAAGTTTCTGTATTGGGCAAGAAAAAAATAATAAGAAATCAGTTTCAATAGATTTAACACATTGGAAAATTACTATTCCTGAAGAAGATCCTAAAAAACCAGGAAGTCCGATTGAAGTTGGATATCCAGAAATTAAGGATTATGCTACCAATCCAGTGTTGAAAAAATGGATGTATAATGACGTAAAAGACCAATCAATTGTATTTTATGCCTATCCCTCAGGAACTACAACGGCCAATAGTCATTTCTCTAGATCAGAACTAAGAGAAACTATGGATCCGGGTAACAATAATATCAATTGGACTTTTGCTCGGGGAGGGAAATTAAAAGGGACTTATGCTATTGAATCGGTTTCCAAAGAAAAAGATGGTAAATACAGTAAGATTATTATTGCTCAAATTCACGGACGTTTGACCAATGCCCAAAGAGAGCTAATTGGACAGAAAGACAATAATGCACCACCCATGTTGAAGATTTATTGGGACAACGGAAAAATTAGAGTTAAGACTAAGGTTTTGAAAGATTTAAATGCATCTGATACAGCAATTTTAGGTGTAAATGCCTGGACCGATGACGAGGGAACCAATTTTAAAGAAAAAGTTGATTTTGATAAATTTAGTTTAGAAGTTAAGATTTCAGATGGTCGAATGGAAGTGATTCTTAACGGAAGTGAAACTTTGGTTTACAGCGATATCAATATTAAAAAGTGGGGCATTTTTGAAAATTATTTCAAAGCTGGAAACTATTTTCAATCAAAGGAACCTAATACCTATGCAAAAGTGAAGATTTATGCTTTAGAAGTTTCACATTAGGATTTTTCCCTATTTAGAAATATACTAGTTTTAATAAGTTGTTAGGTTATTTTTATTTATTTTTGTTAAAACCAATCTGGTTAACCAAAATTTAATATAAAGACATTAAATATGAAATTAGAAGTGCTAACAAAAAAAGACAATCAAGAAGTATTGAATAGTATAATTGCTAAAATTAGAGATTATATCAATTATAAAAATCTGGAACCAGATGATAAATTGCCTTCTGAGCGTATGCTTTCTGAAAAATTTGATGTGAGCAGAAGCAGTGTTCGCGAAGCCATTCAAAAATTAGAATTTTATGGTATTTTGAAGTCTATTCCACAAAGTGGCACTTTTGTTGCCAATATCGGAGTTATTGCCATGAATGGAATAATAGATGATATTCTAAGACTTGGAGAATCGGATTTCAAATCCTTGGTTGAAACTCGAATATTATTAGAATTGAAGACAGTTCGGTTGGCTGCTTTACGAAGAACCAAAGATGATTTGATACAAATAGGGGATGCATTAGAAGCGTATTCAAAAAAGGTATTAAATGGTGAAGATGCTGTTCAAGAAGATTTATTGTTTCATTTGGCTATTGCCAAGGCGAGTGGAAACAGCACCATTAACAATTTGATGTTGATTATTACTCCAGAAATCATTACCTATTTTGCCAAATTGCATGTTTGCGACGAGAGTCAATCTTTGGCTGGAATTGAAGAACATAAGGCCATTTTTGATGCAATACTTACACAAAATCCACAATTGGCCAAACAAAAAATGAAGGCACATTTTAAAGCTTTATATAATTATTGTTATAACGTTTAGTAGAAAAATAAAAAAATGAAAATAAAAGGATTAAGATGGTGGATTATTGGGTTAATAATGCTAATTACAATAATCAATTACCTCGATAGAGGCACTTTAAACTATATGTGGGTTGCTAATATTGAGTACAAAAGAGTCGACCAAATTGATCCAAAAGTAAAAGAAAATCAAGCTCAGTTATTGACTAAAAACAACACCTACCTTCTTTTTACTAAAAGGGGTGAAAAAATTATTCAGAAAGCTGAATTGGTTAGTTTTAAGAACGATAATCAAATTGTAGTAAATCGTCAGGGAATTGCATACGAATTGGGAATTGTCGATAAAAACGCTTCGCCTGAAGTGGCCTCCAAACAAGCTAAAGATGAGTTAGGAACCATAACGATATTCTTTATGATTGCCTATGGATTTAGTCAATTATTTTCTGGGAAATTGTATGATAAAATTGGCACTCGTAGAGGATTTGCAACTTCGGTTTTAGTTTGGGGACTTGCCGATGCACTTACTTCTTTATCTCAAGGAAAAGTTGGACTTACAGGATTTCGAATGATGCTTGGTTTAGGCGAAGCAGGCCCTTGGCCAGGAACTACAAAAAGTAATGCGGAATGGTTTCCTCAAAAGGAACGCGCTTTTGCTCAAGGGCTTTTTGGCGCTGCAGCTTCAATAGGTTCCATCATAGCCCCTATAATTATTTTATCATTATACATTTCTATTGGTTGGAAACTAACATTTGTTGTTGTTGGATCTTTAGGTATTGTGTGGATAATACCTTGGCTTATCATCAACAAAAAAGGACCAAAAGAGCACAAGTGGATTACCGAAGAAGAGCGAGAATACATTTTGAGCAATCAACCTGAATCTAAGGTCACTAATGAAGTGGCAAAATCTTGGACAGAACTTTTGGCTAATAAAAAGAATTATTCTGTCATTTTAGGACGTTTCTTTCTAGACCCAATTTGGTGGATGTTTGTTACTTTTCTTCCAATGTACTTAGTTGAAGAATTTAATTTGAACATCAAAGAATTGGCTTTTTCAGCTTGGGTTCCTTATTTGGGAGCAATGATTGGAAGTATCTCTGGAGGATGGTTTTCGGGATATTTAATCCGCAAAGGATACACAGTAGATAAGGCAAGAAAGACAGCTATTGTTGTTGGAGGTTGCATTATTGTTCCAGCGATTATTGCTTCTGTGATGGCTGCCAATGCTGCTTTGGCTGTAATTTTGATGGCCTTTGTACTTGGAGGATTTCAATTTACAATAGTTAATATTCAAACCTTGCCCAGTGATTTGCACTGTGGTAAATCGGTAGGATCTTTGGCAGGATTGGGCGGTGCCGCAGCGGTATTGGGTACAATTTTAGCGATCTTATTTGCTGGTCAAATTGCGAGTTGGACCTTATTGTTTGGATTATTAGCTGCTTTGGTTCCAATGTCTCTACTTTCGGTTTTTATAACGGTAGGTAAAATAGAGCAAATCAAATAGTTATAAAATAAATTAGATAAAAAAATTAATATTAAATTGAATTAAAATGGGTAAGTTAGAAGGTAGAGTAGCAATTATAACAGGCGCAACAGGCGGTATTGGTTTTGCAGTTGCAAAAAAATTAGGTAAAGACGGATACACAGTTGTTTTGAATGGCATAGAGGATGAAGAAGGGGCTAAAAGAGTTGCAGAACTGACAGCAGAAGGAATTACTGCTGAATATTATAGTTTCGATGTTACAAAAGACGAAGAAGTAACTGAAAATATTACTAAAATTGGTGAAAAATATGGAAAAATTGATGTTCTTGTAAATAATGCAGGTGGCATCGGTATCAGAGCTAGATTTGAAGAAATGACCACAGCAGAATATAAATTCGTTATGGGTTTGAATCTTGATTCTGTATTTTTTGCTTCAAGAGCTGCTATTCCTTTTCTTAAAAAAGGCGAGAAAGCTTCTATCATAAACTATACTTCAAATGCAGCTTGGAATGGAGCTGGTCCTGGTGCTGGTATCTATGCAACCGCTAAAGGTGGAGTACAATCGATCACACGAGCTTTGGCTAAAGATTTGGCTGAGTACGGAATTAGAGTAAATGCAGTCTCTCCTGGAACCATAGACACTCCGTTTCACGCTCAAATTAAAGCGACTAAACCGGAGCTATTTGCTTCTTGGAAAAACACCATTTTATTAGGCAGATTAGGAGAGGCAGATGAAGTGGCTTCTGTTGTTTCTTTCTTGGCAAGTGATAGCGCATCGTTTATAACCGCTGAAACTATTCAAATTGGCGGAGGTCAAGCTTTAGGTATATAATTGAATTTGGATTGTATAAAAATGCATAATTGATTTTTAATCATTTTGCATCACTGCTAAAAGCCTGCAACAATAAAAAATACTTGATTATTTAATTATTTTTTTGATGCAGGCTTATTTTTTGGATTGGTTCTTAAAAAAAAGAGGGATCAATTGAATACTTTGCTTTAACGCTTTTATTTTTTCATAGGTTATGAAACATCTTATTTCTTTTCTTTTATTATTTTCTTCAGCTTCCCTTTTTGCCAAAGTAACATTACCCAAGTTTTTTTCAAACCACATGGTTTTGCAACGGGATGCTCCCATAACAATTTATGGTTGGGCCTATGCTGGCAAAACTGTAAAAATTAACTTTAACAACAAGAATTTAGAGACCAAAGCCAATGCAAATGGCGAGTGGACTATTGATTTCAAGGCACAAAAAGAAGGTGGGCCATATATAATGACTATTGTCGAAGGTAATGAAATTATTTTAGAAGATGTTTATGTTGGAGATGTTTGGTTTTGTTCCGGGCAATCTAATATGGGTTGGAAATTGGAAGATGCTTTAAACGGAAAAGAAGAACTTTCGAAAGCCAATTATGAAAAAATAAAATTGTTACAAGTATCGAGAACTATGGCTGGTTTGCCACAAAAGGACATCGAGAAAGGGCAATGGGAAACTTGTTCTCCCGAAAATGCTTTAGGATTTTCGGCTGTTGCCTATTTTTTTGGAAGAGAACTGTATCAAGAATATAATGTTCCCATTGGATTGATAAATTCTTCGTGGGGTGGTACCAACATAGAGGCTTGGATGAGTGAGGATATGATGGGTAAACACGAGTCAGCCAAAAAGGTAATTGCAGAAATGAAAAATCTCAATTTTTCGGATTTAATTAAAAATTACAACAGAGATTTTAAGAACTGGGAAGCAAATGCGGATAAACTAGATCTTGGAACGCAGCAAAATTGGTTCGATACTACTTATGACAAATCATCTTGGAAAACCCTAAATGTGCCTACTTTTTGGGAAACGGCAAAAATAACACCAAGCGATGGCATAGTGTGGGTTACCAAAACTTTTGAATTATCACAGAAAGATTTGTCCAACAAAGAATTGCTTTTGAGCATTGGTCGCATAGACAATGAAGATATTACGTATATCAACGGAAAAGTTGTTGGTCAAAGTAGATTAAAAGATTTGGATCGTTTATACAAAATTTCTAATACAATGGTCCTTGCTGGAAAAAACACCATTACGATTCGCATAAAAAACAATGGTGATATTGGTGGTTTCCGAAGTGCGAAAGAAGCAATTTACCTTCAAACAGGTCAGCAAAAGATTTCTTTGGCTGGGGATTGGAAATATGAAATAGGAACCAAAACTATTGCAGAAGTTCCTGTAAGGCAACATCCAAATTTATATCCTACTTCTTTGTTTAATGGAATGGTGGCACCCTTTTTGGGAATTAAATTCAAGGGTGTAATTTGGTATCAAGCAGAATCTAATTCTAAAAATGCCATTGAATATGCCGATTTATTTAAAGACTTGATTACCGATTGGAGAGGAAAATGGAAGTTGGATTTTACTTTTATTTTTGCCCAATTACCCAATTATGCAGGACAGGATAATCGCTGGGTTACACTTCGAGAATCACAGGCCAAAGCATTGGAATTGAAAAATACAGGAATGGCAGTTTTGATTGACGTAGGCACGGATGATAATATTCATCCAATCCACAAACAGATTGTTGGAAAAAGAATGGCGACGATAGCCGGAAATCTGGCTTATGGCAAAAAGAAATTGAGTGCTTCGGCTCCTATTTTTGAAAAATATACAACGGAAGGTAATTCAATTGTAATTACCTTTAAAAACGGAACATTTGCTGCCGAAACCCCAAAATCAGGCATTCGCGGTTTTATGATTGCCGGAAACGACAATAAATTCTATCCTGCAAATGGCGATTTGCAAAATGACATGAAAACCATCAAGTTGAGCAGTGACAAAGTTTCCGAGCCAAAAGAAGTTCGGTATTTATGGGAAGATGCACCAGGAAAAGTAATGCTCTACAACAATGATGGGCTTGCAACTCCGCCTTTTAGAACCGATGATTTGTAATCGCACTTTTTGAGGTTATGTTGATTGAATTCTTGGTTTGGATTAATAATTTTTTAAAATGGAATGGATGAGAAATTGGATGTTTTTTGGTGTTGTTTTTTTATTGTTTTCCTTTGGAAAAAAGGAAGACGACCAGACAATTAAAGTAACTAATCAAGAGGAATTGAAAGCAGCCATTAAAAATGCTGCCGCTGGAGACGAGATTATTCTTGCCAACGGTGTTTGGAAAGACATACAGATTCAATTTTATGGGAAAGGCACCAAAGAAGCCCCTATAATTCTTCGTGCGGAAACATCTGGCAAAGTTAGTATTGAAGGGATTTCAGATTTAAAAATTGGAGGAACTTATCTAGAAGTTCGTGGATTATATTTCAAGAATGGGTATACTCCTTCAAAAACGGTTATCGATTTTCACATTGATGCAAAAGCAATTGCCAATCATTGTAAAGTTTCAGATTGTGTTATCGAAGATTTTACACAACTCAACCGAAACAGAGATGATCATTGGGTAGAATTTTGGGGAAGACACAATGAATTATCGCAATGTTATATAGCTGGAAAATCGAATCAAGGACCTACTATTATGGTGATTTTGGAAGGAAACGAACAGATTAAAAATTACCATCAAATTATCAATAATCATTTTGGTCCCAGACCCCGCAAAGGTGGTCCACACGGAGAAACCATTCAGTTAGGCGATAGCGGCTCTTCTATGTCTCCCAGTTTTACAAGGGTATCCCATAACCTTTTCGAAAGATGCGATGGTGAAGTCGAAATTATTTCGAATAAATCGAATAATAATGAATTCCGAAATAATATTTTTTATAAATGCGAAGGTTCACTGGTTTTAAGGCATGGGAATTACTGTATTATTGATGGAAATTTTTTCATTGGTGATGCTGCTTCTGAATTTATGGGAGGTATTCGAGTGATCAATACCGGACATTGGATCACAAATAATTATTTTTATAACATAAAAGGCAATGAATTTAGAAGCGCTCTTGCCGTGATGAATGGGGTGCCAAAATCGCCTCAAAACCGGTACAATCAAGTCACCGATGTAGTTATTGCCTTCAATACTTTTGTCGATTGTATTACACCTTGGCAGTTTAGCGTGGGAGCCAATATGGACAAAAAGGAGGTCTTACCATTACAAGAAATTCGTTCGGCTCGCCCTGAAAGAACCATTGTCGCCAATAATGTGATCTACAATCAAACGCCAAATGATTTTCCAATTAAGGCATACGATAAAGTAGATGGCGTTTTGTTTAAAAATAACAGTAGCAACAGCACAAATAATAGTGATGTAAAAGATAGTGGAATCAAAACCACTGCATTTTCAATGACCAAACAATCCGATTGGTTGCTTGTTCCCATTACCCTTGAAAAAGAGGTTTATGTAGGCTTCGATTTCGAAACCATTACTAACGATCTTTTTGGAAATGATAGAGCGAAAACGAATGCTGCTGGAGCTATTGTTTTGCCAATAGATAAAAATAGTGGTCAAATTAACAAGAAAGATTTTGGTTCGACTTGGTTTTCGAATGAAAAGCAAATTACCACTTCTAAAACCATAAAAGTAAATTCTTCAATAGCATTGAAAGAGGCCATTTCAAAAGCTACTTCCGGAACTATTATCGAATTGAAAAAAGGAGTGTATGCTCTGGAGGAATCATTGGTTATCGATAAGCCAATTACTATTCGATCTAAAGATCAAAAAAACAGCGCTATAATAGAATATAAAGGGCAAGCCAATTCACCCGTTTTTTTGATGTTACCCAAAGGAAATTTATCAATCGAAAATGTAAATCTAAGAGGAGAAAAGAGTCAATATGCTTTTGCAACTGTAGCAAAAGAAATGGCATCAGCGTATAATTTAAAAGTGAAAAATTCCGAAATATCTGATTTTGATAGTGTTTTGAAAACCTATAAGAATGCTTTTGCCGACACTATTTCTTTCGACAAATCCATCATTAGAAATTGTAAAAAGGGCTTGGATTTGGCCGCAGAAAATGATGATTTAGGCGAATATAATGCTGAGTTTGTTACCATTACAAATTCAAAATTTGATGGAATTCAAAATTCAATTGTAGATTATTATCGTGGTGGTTATGATGAATCCACGATAGGAGGGAACCTTGTTTTTAAAAATAATAACATTACAAATTGCGGTAAATTGGAGGAAAGTGGCATTTTAATCAAAACGAAAGGAATTGTCAATGTTACAATTTCTTCAAATACTTTTTCCAATAATCCTATTCAATTTATTGCTGTTTTATGGGGGGAAAAAGAGCAAAAACCAATCAATAATTTGATTTCAAATTCCGGTGAATTTAAAACGGAACAAAGTATCAAGCAAAAAATGATGTATTAATTCGAAGCAAAATAAGTAGAGATATGAATAAAAAGATTTTTGTAATTTGTTCAGTGGCGATAACCGCTATTACAAATTTATGTTGTGCTCAAGTAACGCTTAATGCTGATGGGCCGGGCAATACCTACGAGTTAATCAATAGCGTCTTTGCTCCGAGTGGCAATGTCATTGAGTCTCCAGATCAAACTCCAGACGGTTCTCATTCTGCTTTCGGACGCCATATAGCCGAGGTTTTTGATGCCGATTTAAACAAATATGTTTTCGAATTTTACTCACATTTAGATTCTGGTGCAACAGGTATCCTGGACAATGATATTTCAACATTAAAAACAGACCGCCAGCGGGTTGAAATAAAAACTTATGCCTCTTCCCCCAATAATTTAAAAGGTGTTATAGGAGAAACTGTTACTTATACATGGCGATTTAAAGTACCTGTTGGTTTTCAACCTTCAGCCAATTTTACGCATATTCACCAAGTAAAACCTGTTGATGGTGATGAAAGTAGCCCCATTTTTACATTAACGGCTCGTAAAGGTTCGCCTAATAAAATGCAACTCATTTATGTGGTCGATGCAAATGGAAATAATGATTATAAACGAGAAGTAAATTTATCACTATTTGAAGGGGTTTGGGTGGAAGCGACTGAGACAATAAAAGTTGGAACTGGAACTTCAGGAACCTATTCCATTACAATTAGAAAAGTCAGCGATGGCACCCAATTGTTATCCTATTCCAATTCTAGCATTCAAACAATTCGAACAGCAGCTACAGATCCCGGTTTTCCTCAAGTTCCTAATAGCTTTATAAGGCCCAAATGGGGAATTTATCGTAGCTTATTGGATGTTGCAAGTTTGCGAGATGAAAGTATTCGTTTTTCTGATTTTAGTATAAAAGAAGGGACTTTGGCAATCACTGATTTATCCTCAAATCTTAATGATGAGCTTTTGTTTGCAAATCCAGTGCACAATACTCTTTTGCTTTCTCAAAGTACAAAGGATAATTGTAATGAACTTCGAATATATAATTCAAACGGAGGATTGCTACTTTCGCAAAAAAACATGAGCCTTGCAATCGACCTTAGTTCATTGAGTTCAGGAGTATATTTTGTTGAATTTATACAAAAAGATGCCAGCAGAAAAGTGGTAAAAATGCTCAAAAAATAAAAGTATCAAAGTGTTGCACACCTAAATTTTTTATCCAATCCTCATCATTAGTTCCATGCACATTCTTCCATTATGGTAAGGGCATTTCCAAAAACCAGCTTTGTCTTGCGTTGAATGAATGCTTCCATCTGGCATTCTACTCCAATGCCATTCCCCATTTTCATTGTCAATTAAATTGGCTTTTATATACTCCCAGGTTGCAAATACCACCTGAAGATATTTTTGATTGTCACTCAACTGATAGGCATCAAAAGCTCCAACCATAGTTTCTGCTTGCACCCACCAATGACGTTCTGTATCTATGTGTTGTTTTTCCGCTTCAAATTCATAGGCTAAACTCCCGTCGGACTGATATCCTTCGAGAGCGGCATCTACAATCGGAAGTATTTTAGAACGTACTTTTTCAAGAAGTGGTCTATTATCTATTTCCATAGCAGCTTCGTGAATAAGCCAAGCCGCTTCAATATCTTACCCGCGATAGTAGTTTCGGATTAATTTATTTAGTAAATACTATTTAATTAGTGCAATGATAATTAAAGTTACAGTTGGTGGGTGTTTGCTACCCGTTGGCTTTTTGGAATAATTGTGTATATTTGAAATTTAACAATTCAAATTACAATGACACCATTTCAGAACGCCAGTGCGTGGATTGATGCCGAAAATGCTCAAGATCCCAACAGCGAAATTTACCAATCTAAAAGCTTTCCAAAGGAATTATTATATTCGAATCGAATGTATGAAAGGCTGATGAATTTTTATCCAAATGCTTCAGAAGAAATTCAAATTGCCTCCAAAGCACAACACATTTGTCGATGGAAAATGCCACGAGAATCTTATGCAATGGATCGCGTGGGGTATTTAAAATGGCGTGAAGACTTAAAGAAATTTCACGCTCAAACAACTGCCAAAATCTTAGAAAAAGCAGGGTATTCTTCAGCATTTATTGATAGAGTTTCTTTTCTTATCGAAAAAAAGTTACTCAAAAAAGACTCTGAAACCCAGTTATTAGAAGACGTAATTTGTTTGGTGTTTTTAGAATTTTATTTTGATGCTTTTGTGCAAAAACACGACAGAGAGAAAATGAAAAACATCATCCTGAAAACTTGGAATAAGATGTCTGAAAACGGTCATCAAGAAGCCTTGAAAATCAATTTTAGTGATGAGAATTTGCAGTTGATAAAAGATTCACTCGGCTTGTAATACTATTGGAAAAGGTCTAATTTTATGACTTTTAAAATGATTTGCCAATTTTTACCAATATTTAAACCATTAAGGAAATTAAGGTTCGTTAAGAATGATAACAATGCTTAATTTTCTTAATGGTTCAATTTTTAATTTTTCAAAATAATTTGCCAATGTTTAAATCATTAAGAAATTTAAGGTTCGTTTAGAAAGATAATAATGCTTAATTTTCTTAATAATTCAATTTTTAATTTTTCAAAATAATTTGCTAATATTCAAACCATTAAGGAAATTAAGGTTCGTTAAGAATGATAATAAAACTTAATTTTCTTAATGGTTCAATTTTAATTTTTTCAAAATAATTTGCCAATGTTTAAACCATTAAGGAATTTAAGGTTCGTTAAGAATGATAATAAAACTTAATATTCTTAATGTTCTTAATTGTTTATTTTTTTCAACTGTATTTGTATTTTTTAAGGAAAGACCAAAATAAATTTCACCCAACTATGAACACTATTTTCAAAACGGTAAGTTCTTCTCATATCAGTATTTCGCAATTAATGTTGCCTTCGCATACTAATTTTAGCGGTAAAATTCACGGCGGTTTCATCTTGTCGTTGCTCGATCAAATTGCGTTTGCATGCGCCTCAAAATTTTCAGGGAATTATTGTGTCACGGCTTCGGTTGATACAGTCAATTTCTTGAAACCTATTGAAGTGGGCGAACTCGTGACGATGAAAGCCAGCGTGAATTATGTAGGTAAAAGTTCGATGATTATAGGCATTCGAGTGGAAGCTGAAAACATCCAAACGGGAGTTATTAAGCATTGTAATTCTTCTTATTTTACGATGGTTTCCAAAGATAAAGAAGGTAATAATGCTAGGGTTCCGGGTTTGCTACTTTCTAATGCTGATGATGTAAGGCGTTTTCAAAACTGTTTGAAGCACCTTGCCTTAAAAAAAGAAATCAGTGCACAAAATCCTGCTACCAATTTTGATTCTATTGAATCAATTTTGAGTTCTAATTTGTATAATGTGAAGGTAGAATTGAAATAAATTAGGTAGTTTGATTTAATGAAATATTTTAATGATATTCAAATTTCGCATTTTAAAACAATATAGCTCGGAAAAATTTAAACTTAGAGCCTTCCTTGTGCTCGGAGTTCGTAAATTAGTTCATTAAAACGTGTTTTACCAGATTTTTTGAGAATATTTCCGCGGTGTACATTGACCGTATTGGCACTTACAAAGAGCTTTTCGGCCAATTGTTCTGTAGTAAAGCCCAATTGGATCAATTTGATAATTTCAAATTCACGCTTCGTAAAAACACTCCCTATTTGTAAAAATTTCTCATCGGGGTATCTAAAAAGGGATAAATCGTTTCCTGCATAATAATGATTTTCCTTTTGAATCTTTTTGCACCAATCTACATTAGTGTGTACTTGAATAACGTAAACCGTTTTTGTTGGTTTTTCGGAATAAAATAGATAACATTGAAAAAGCAAACATTTGTATTTTCCATCTGCACAAAGAATTCTAAAATTAGACGATGCTAGTGCGGAGCCGTTTTGGGCAATAAACAATTCTTGCGCCATTTTGAATAATTGAGTTCTGCCCAAACTATGTCTTTCTATATCTTCAGGATGAGTGGCCTCAAAAAAATGGTAAGGTGTTACATTTTCAGGCTCAACCCCAATCATTTTAATGCTTCCTTTACTAGTAAACAGAATCTTCATTTGAATCAAATCAGCAACAAAGAAAAATTGACTGTTGTTTTCCATCATCTTTTCCATTTCCGTTATCAAGGAATCATCTCGATTAATGCCGATGAAACCAGTGGATGAATAGGTTTCGTTGAATTTATGAAACAAGGAATAATCTTGGTTGTTCTCCATTATATTGACGAATAAAAAATGATTTTAGTCTTTTTATACTTGCAAATTTAAAAATATAGTCATTAATAGCTATTTTTTTATGCACTATTTAAATCTATTTTTGTTAATTTTGATTGTAAATTAACAAGTAAATCTTAAACACTATGGTATATATGGAAACAAAGTTTAAATCTTTTATGTTACTTGCAATGGCAACGGCATTTTCTGGTACTGTTTTTGGGCAGGAACTAGATCGTTCATCCCTTCCCATAAAAGAGCCGAAGCGTCAAACCTACAAAGAACTTGACGTACGTAATGCAACAGCTCCTGCACGATTTAATGTGACTGCCCCTAAGGGAGCACCTAATGTGGTTTTAATTTTGATTGACGATATGGGTTTTGGCGTGTCCGAACCGTTTGGCGGGCCAATAAATACACCCACAATGAATAAATTGGCTAGTAATGGAATCAAGTACAATCGTTTTCATACTACCGCACTTTGTTCGCCGACAAGAGTAGCATTGCTTACTGGCTATAATCACCACAGTAATAATATGGGTTGTATTGGAGAAGCAGCTACCACTTTTCCGGGAAATACTTCGGTAAGACCTCAAACTATTACCCCAATGGCGGAAGTATTGAGAATGAACGGATATAACACTGCTGCTTTTGGAAAATACCATGAAACTCCACCCTGGGAAATCTCCAATTCAGGTCCACAAGATCGTTGGCCAACCCGTTCTGGATTTGAAAAATTTTATGGTTTTATTGGTGGAGAAACGAATCAATGGGCGCCACTAATTTATGACGGTGTTACCTTGGTAGAAACTCCCAACGACCCCAATTATCATTTCACAACCGATATGACTAATCAAGCCGTTTCTTGGGTTCGATACCAACAAGCTTTATCTCCAGAAAAACCATTTTTTATGTATTTTGCTCCCGGGGCCACACACGCTCCGCATCATGTTCCAAAGGAATGGATTGAAAAATACAAAGGAAAATTTGATCAAGGCTGGGATAAAATTCGTGCCGAAACTTTGGCAAGACAAATCAAACAAGGTATAGTGCCAGCAGGAACCAAATTGGCTCCAAAACCTGTAGATATCAAAGATTGGGAAACGCTTTCGGCCGACGAGAAAAAATTATTCACCCGACAAATGGAAGTGTACGCCGGTTTTGCGGAACAAACGGATTATGAAGTAGGAAGACTACTGTCGTCTATCGAAAAATTAGGAGTAATGGATAATACGGTCGTTATTTTTATCGCAGGTGATAACGGAGCGAGTGCCGAGGGACAAATGAACGGTATGTTTAGCGAAATGACTTATTTTAGTGGAGTTCCAGAAACCGTTCCTGATATGTTGAAGCATTATGATGAATGGGGTTCTGCAAGCACCTATCCACACTTTTCAGCAGGTTGGGCAGTAGCCATGGATACTCCATTTTCTTACACTAAACAAGTGGCTTCAGATTTTGGCGGAACACGTAACGGAATGATTATTCAATGGCCAGCAGGTTTTAAAGCAAAAGGTGAAATCCGTTCACAATTTGGACACGTCATTGATATTGCTCCAACGGTGTACGAAGTGTCAAAAATACCAGCACCAAAAATGGTTAATGGAATTGAGCAAGATCCAATAGAAGGTACCAGTCTGGCTTATACTTTCAATGAAGCTAAAGCCAAAGAAAGACATACGGTTCAATATTTTGAAATGTTTGGAAACCGCGCTATTTATCAAGATGGATGGTATGCGCGTACTATTCACAGACCAGCGTGGAAATTGAAACCCGCAACAACATTGCAAGATGATAAATGGGAGTTGTTTCATACCGAAAAAGATTTTAGTTTGACAAATGATTTGGCTTCAAAAAATGGGGATAAGCTAAAAACAATGCAGGAATTATTTATGCAAGAAGCAGAGAAATTTCATGTGTTGCCCATTGATGATCGTTTGTTAGAAAGAACCAATGCCGAATTAATGGGAAGACCAACCGTTATGGGAAAAAGAAATACTATTACTTATGGAGAAGGTATGAAAGGAATGGGAGTTGATATTTTTATCGATTTAAGAGGTAAATCATATACCATAACTTCTGAAGTATCAGTGGATGCCAAAGGAAACGGAGTAATTGTTTGTCAAGGCGGGCGATTTGGCGGACTTTCTTTCTATATCAAAGAAGGTAAACCAAGTTTTACTTATAATTATCTTGGTATACAATCCTTTGATGTTGTTTCGGACCTAGTATTGAAACCAGGAAATTACAAACTAGTATATGAATTCAAGTCTGATGGTGGTTTAGGGAAAGGCGGAATAGGTACTATCTCTGTAAATGACAAAAAAGTAGTCGAAAAAAGAATCGAAAAAACTCAACCCGGCATCTTCTCAGTCGATGATTTAGCCGATATTGGAGTGGACGATGGAACTCATGTTGCTGATTATGGTGTTTCTTCGAAATTCAATGGAAAAATTGAGTACGTAACTATAGAAAAAAAATAATAAGAGTATTTTCAGTGTTTAAAATTGTTGATAAAAAACAAATTAGCAAGAATTACAAATACGAATAACCGAAAAGAATTATTTACTATCTAAACGGAATTTATGGGTTTCTCATTTGAAGATCATTCACATAGTAAATTACTGAATAAAGCTGGACTTTCTGATAAAGGAATTAAAGGGCAGTTTACTATGTTATTTATACCCTTTTTAATCTGCTGGTTACCTCTCGCTATTATGACCATCATCAATGGTACATTTTGGACAGGAGATGTAACCACATCCTTTATTACCAACTTTGATACTCAAGTTCGATTTCTAATCACGATGCCCATATTTATTTTATCAAAAAAGTTGGTGAGGTCTAAACTGGGTAGTATATTGAATCAATTTTTCCATTCTGGGATTATCTTAAAAGAGGAAAAATTGCACTTTGAATCTATTGTTAATAAACAAACGGATTTTCTAAAATCAAAATGGACAACATTTGTTGTTTTCTTGATTTGTTACATACAGGTCTTTGCTGTTTTGTTTTACGAAAGTTCCAATACATCATTTCTTACTTGGCAGTTGTTGTATGAGGATGGAGAGGCAACACTTAATTTGGCAGGTAAATGGACTACTTTAATTAGCCGCCCTTTTGTTTTGTTCTTGTTTTATAATTGGTTATTAACGATAATAGTATGGGGCAATATCCTTCGAAAAATTTCTAATCTGAATTTGAATTTGTATCCAGAGCATCCGGATTTGTCTGGTGGACTTGGATATCTGGGTTATGCACTGCGATATTTTTCACCCATAACTTTTGCTATTTCTGCAGCGGTAGCCGGTAATATGGCAGACTTTATAGTAATTGAAGGTCTTCATCTTGCAGAACTGAAAATAGCTGCTTTAGGTTATCTCGTTGGGATGACTCTCTTATTTACTATGCCAATGCTATTTTTCACAGCGAAGATGGTAGAAGCAAGAGAAAACAGTGTTTTTGAAAATTACGATTTTGCAAATGGAATGTATCGGGAACTACGCCTTAAAATACAAAAAGGCTACGACCAGGTAACAAAACAAGACCTTGATTCTTCGGTATATTCTTCTGTTTCAGACTATAATGCTGTGTTGGACAATGTGTTAAAAATGAAATTTGTACCATTTACAATAAAAGACTTGATCCCATTGTGGGTTTCAGTGGCATTACCATTTTTTGCTGTTGTATTACTTGAAATTCCATTTGCTGAAATATTTAAAGATTTTGTTCAAATTGTTGTTTAAAAATGGAATGTATATTCCTGAAAAATTAATTAAAAAAAAAAATGCCACCTATGAAAAAAGTAAATTTAGTATTAATTCTGCTAGTATTTGCAGGAATTACAAAAATAGTTGCACAGGAAGATGCACAGGCAAATATTGCAATGATTAAAAAAAACCTTGCCGATAGCAAGTCCAACATGAAAAAATACGAGTGGATAGAAACCACTACTATTTTTATGAATGGGGAACAAAAAGGGCTGACCCAAAAACAATGTTATTATGCTGTAGATGGCAAGCTTACCAAAGTAGAAACCGGTGGTTCAGTTGTAGCGGAAAAAAAAGGAGGATTACGGGGTAAAATAATTGAAAACAAAAAGGAGGAAATGTCCGATTATGTAAAACAAGCTATTGCTAAAATTCAGACCTATTTGCCTCCAGCTCCAGAAAAAATACAACAAATCTATGGAGCAGGAAAAACTACTGTACAAATAGTGGAACCCAATACTAAGTTTAAAATTAGTTTTCCAGATTATAATGAGGCAGGGGACCTTCTTTCAGTATCTATAAATAAACCTAAAAAAAAGATTATGGCTTTAGATGTAAGTACTTCGATAGATAATCCTAACGAAAAATTAATGTTTGATATTACTTACAGTGATTTACCGGATGGGACTCAATATGCATCCAAAACACTGCTTGATGCACCTGCAAAAAATTTAAAAATAATAATTGAAAATTCTGGATTTAAAAATGCTGCGGGTAAATAATACTGAATTTTAAAAAAGTACATAATCCTGATTGTTATGTATATTAAGTAGGGATGAGGTGAAAATTCAGTCACTTTGTCCTTCTAAGTAATAATAAATAAAAACTTTAAAATGAAAAATAGACCTTTTTTAAATCCTACATTTTTTGCACTAATGCTAAGCGTTCTTGTTTCAGGAAATATAATCGCACAGGACAACGGAACTGCTAGACCAACAAAAAGTGAATGGAAATTCCTTGTCGAACCTTATTTAATGTTTCCGAATATGAGTGGATCTGTCGGATTGGCCGATTTGCCAGATGCGACAGTAGATGCTGATACCGATGCTATTTTTGGAAACTTGAAAATGGGTTTTATGCTAAATGCTGAGGCATCAAAAGGAAAATGGACTATTGGTTCTGATCTACTGTATATGGAACTTGCTCAAGGGGCAGAACCTAGAATCTTAATTAGCAGTGGTGAAATTACCGCCAAACAATTGGGTTGGGAAGTGTCAGGCTTGTATGGTGTAACTCCTTGGCTTGATTTAGGAGTTGGAGGAATGCTAAATTCAATCAATTCAGGGGTAAATCTCAACGTAAAAGCTATTGGGGGGGGAACAACGCCTAAAAGTAAATCGATGACCGAGACCTGGTTTGATCCTATGCTTATTGCCAGAATTAAGAGTAAATCGGGAGAAAAATTTATTTACCAATTCCGAGGTGAAATAGGAGGTTTTGGTATTGGGTCTGATTTAGCTTGGCAAATGCAAGCGTATGCAGGATACCAATTTTCAAAACTATTTCAAATTACAGGAGGGTACAGAATAATAAGCCTGGACTATGAAAACGGAAGCGGACAAAACAGATTTATGTACAATATGGATACGTCTGGACCTGTGGTGCGATTTGGCTTTAATTTTTAATGGTAACTGAAAAATAAAAAAAAGTATATCAATTGCAGGAGGTGTTGCAGAAAGAAGTAAAGGAAAACAGGCTCAGGCTCAACAAAATCAGCAAGCCGAAGCTACCGCCACTGAGACTGACTAAGCTAAAATAGATAGTTTTAAGAAAGTCTTTACTGTTTGTATTGAAGGAAAAGGGTATATTATCAAATAACAAAAATATTTTTCAATCCAAAAAAGATAATTATATAGTTAATAGTATTAGTTAGAATTGAAGTTAAAGTAAGGTGTTGTGTTCTACTTATTAAAAAAATAGTTTTTTTAAACAGAAATTGAATTGTATGAAAACAAAATTTACTATCGCATCGGTACTCTTCTTTATGGTTCAGATTACATTTAGCCAATCTACAGGGTCACAAACTGGAGGTAAAAGACCTAATATTGTTGTCATTCTTGGTGACGATATGGGCTATTCCGATATAGGCATGTTTGGTAGCGAAATACAAACACCCAACTTAGACATGCTGGCGTCAAGTGGTGTTCGTTTTACCAATTATTATACTCATGCCAGTTGTTCTCCATCAAGAGCCATGCTGTTATCTGGAGTAGATACCCATCTGAACGGTCTTGGAAATATGGACGAATGGACAGCTCCAAATCAAGTGGGTAAAGACGGTTATGAAGGAAACTTAAATGATAAAGTGGTCACTTTGCCACAATTATTAAAAGATTCAGGCTATCATACTTATATGGTTGGTAAATGGCATTTAGGAAAATCTCCTGACAAAATTCCTGCTGCTCGCGGTTTCGAACGTGATTTTACCATGTTAGACGGAATGGGAAGTTACTGGGATATGACCAATATGACCGCATTAGTGCCTAATACACTTTATACTGAGGATGGAAAGTATCTTACCAAGTTGCCTAAAAATTATTATGCAACAAGAACGTATACCGAAAAAATCATCAGTTTCATAGATGCTGATCACAAAGACGGTAAACCATTTTTTGCTTACGTAGCACATCAAGCACCTCACGATCCCTATCATCTTCCAAAGGATTGGCGCAATCGTCACGTGGGACAATATGATGTTGGCTGGGATATGATTAGACAACAACGACTCAAAAAACAAAAAGAATTGGGTATCGTCTCCGATTCGGCTAATCTAGCGGAACGTATGTGGTTTATTCCTGATTATTCCGTACTGGCGCCTGCTTCTCGAGCAGTAGTAGGTAGAAAAATGGAACTTTATGCCGGCTTGATGGAGAATCTTGATTTTCATATTGGCGAGTTGATTGCTCACTTGAAAGAGATTGGTGAATACGAAAATACTATTTTTATTGTATTTGGAGATAATGGAGCCGAAGGAAATGACCTTGGTGCTATGATTGCGGGTCAACCGGGCTCGCTTAATTCGTTGTTTTTTGCATCGAAATGGTCTAATAATAATGTGAATGCGTGGGGCGAACCAGGTTCTTATGTGGGTTATGGTCCGGGTTGGGCACAGGCTTCGATGACTCCTTTCAGTCAGTACAAAGGCTGGCTAGGCGAAGGTGGTGTTCGAAATGCACTTATTGTAAGTGGCCCTATCAACAAACGAGCAAAAGGAAGTATCAACAACGGATTGATGTCGATAGCCGATATTATGCCTACACTACTTGAGATTACTGGAACATCATATCCCAAAACACACAATGGAAAAGAATTGCCCCCTATGATTGGTAAATCTTGGACAAAAGTTCTCGCTGGTGAGGCTGAATCTCCTCGTAATTCAAATGATTATTTGGCTTGGGAACTTTTTGGTAATCGGGCTTTACGTCAGGGGGACTGGAAACTGCGTTGGGAATATGCTCCTTTTGGTAAATCGGACTGGGAATTATTCAATGTGACCAAAGATCCTTCGGAACGAAAAGACCTCGCAGCAGCGAATCCAACCAAATTGAAAGAGATGATTGTGCTTTGGGAAGATTATGTAAAGAAAAACAATGTAATCTTACCTAATCGTTCTCCTTTTGAAGGCGTCTATGACGTTCTTCCTGCTAGATTCCCCGTGGATGCAGGTTATCCTCCGCTTATCAACAAGCGTCAGTACACACCTCCAGTAGAATTAATAAAAACATCAAAGTAATTATTATGAGAAATAGTATAGCAGCTCTTAGCACCATTTATGTAAAGAATTTTTCCATTATTATTTTCATAGTTATATTTTGTTTTTCCATAGCAACTCAAGCACAAGGAGATGGAGCCAGATTCTATTGGAAAGGTTTAATGGGAACCAATGCCGTTCCTTTAATTGGATCATCAATGGGTGGGAATGCAAATCCTTTCGACCCAACATATAAAGTTGTTCCGGGTGCTAATTTCGAAGCGACAATGACTATGGCTGGTTATGCAAAAATGTTGCCTTTATTCAAGCGTTCAGCAATGGTTTCGGTACTGATGCCAATGGGAAGAATATCCAGCACCACCTCTATAAATGGGTTTAGCACGAATACAACAGCTAGGGGATATGGAGACCCTTTGTTGCAATTGGGTGTCAATATTATAGGGCCAAAAGCTATTATGAACATTCCACAAGTAATCCGATATCAACCCGGTTTTTCTGTTGATATTATTGGGAGTTTAGCGGTTCCAATGGGAGAATATGATAGTTCAAGTCCTGTTAATATTGGTCAAAACCGTTGGTATGGTCGTGTAGGTGCTCCCGTGGTATGGCAAATTGGAGCTTGGGTTCCTGGCAAACGTACCACATTTGAGTTCCTTCCGGCAATTTGGTTCTTCTCTGACAACAATGATTTTATGGGTCAAAAAATGGAAACCAAACCAATGTATCAATTGGAAGCCCATCTTACACACGATTTTATGGAAAATTTTTGGGGCTCATTGGATGCCATTTCCTATAGTGGTGGACAAGCAACAGTTGACGGAGTTGAAGGCAATGAACTAAACAATGTAGGAGTGGGAGGCACATTAGGATACCACATCAACGATAACATACAGATGAATATCTCTTATTCCTCTTCTGTTAATGATAGTCAACCCACAGATTTAAAAATGGATGGTTTTAGAGTTACACTTATTTGCGGATGGCACCCATTGGTAGAAGGAATGAAACGATTGAAAGAAAGCCATTGATGATTTAATAAACTCGAAATGAGTAATGCCAAACGAATTCAAATCTTGTATTCCTCTTAATTTAAGCCGAAACGAATAATGAATTTACAGAACAAATTTAGTCTTTGGATTTTTCTTTGTTTCGGTACAATCACTATTTGTAATGGACAAAATTCCTCTTTCGAGTTTTGGCCAGAAACCGATATTTGGTATAGGCTAAACCCCAATTGGCGCTTATCCTCTTTTGTTTCGATGACAAAATTTAATGAGAGTAAAAACCGTGATTTAAATATTTATTTGAATGCTGATTATGCTTGGGGTCATACGAAACTCGTCATTTATAGAAGGTTAGTCGATCAGGAAAAAGAGCAATTAATGAAAGCCTGGATGGTAAGAGGTGGTTTTATGGAAGGTAGGAGTCTCGGAGGAAGTAATGTTAATTATTCTGAAGAACTTTTATTTGCAGAAATTCACAAAAGAATACCAATAAAAGGAGATGTTTTGCTCTCTCATCGATTTCGAATGGATAACCGTTGGCTTGGTCAGGATAATAATTTTTCATATCGATTTCGATATCGTTTGATGGTCGAGAAAGAATTTAAATCAGGAAATTCTTCTATAGTTCCTTACCTCAATTTTGAGCCATATTGGGATTCACGCTTTTTGAAAATTACAAAAATTCGAGCAATAGGAGGTGTAACAACAAGTTGGAGTTCAAAGTATGCAATCGAAGGGAATATAACCTATCAATATGATGAAAATTATAATACCCAAAATATGTATGCCCTTAATGTTATTTTTCATGTTTTTTTAGAAAAAAATCAGAATAAAGACAAAACTGTGCATGAATAGTAACCAATTTAATAGTCGAAATTTGCAATAAATACAAACCAATGAATAACAAATACTTAATAATATTTTCTTTTACTTTTGTTAGTTTTCAAACTTGTAATTAAGTCTATACCGATAAAATTTTAGGAAGTACGTAATTATTCAAATGAATTTTTAACCAACAGTTACCTTTAGGGTAGCTTTTAAATACTAATTATATGAAGAAACGTTCCATTATTATTGGATTACTATTAACTACCTTTTTTACTTTTGCTCAAAAAGACGATAAAGCAGAAACAGAATTTACTATTTATGGTTTCGGACGAACAAGTTTTGTATGGGACAATCAAGATCTTGGTCGTAACGATCTTTTTATTCCAGCCAATATAAAAATTGATGCCTCTAAAAATCCAAATTTCTTTATTGGAGCCAAACAAACTCGCCTTGGGTTTGATGTTAAAAACTTATTCGGAGAAGATGCACTTACCTTTAAACTTGAGGGAGATTTTCACAATGATTCAAGTGATGCTACAGGTATTTTCAGAATGCGCCACGCCTATGCTAAATACAAATTCGTTTTAGTAGGTATGACTTGGAGTAATTTCTTTGATGAAGAAGTAAACCCGGTTTGTGTTGATTTTGAAGGCCCCAACAGTTCTACTCTTTTAAGAACTCCACAAATTCGCTTCTCCACTTATAAATCTAAAAATGTACTCTCTTTATCTTTTGAAAACCCAATCGAAAAAATAACTCTAGGTGGGCCAGTTACTGCACTGCCAGAGCGTTTCCCTGATGTCATAGGAGCGTATCGTATCAATGGTGGATTTGGTTTTGTAAAATTTGCCGCAATGATGAGAGAATTGCGCTATGAGAGTGATAAAGCTAGGAGTTTATTAGGTTACGGATTTACGCTAATGAGTTCTATAAAAGCAGGTGAAAAAGACAAATTTAAATTTCAAGGTGTAATAGGAACTGGAGTGGCTCAATATATTCAGGGTGCCAGTGGTTTAAATTACGACGCCATTTACAATGGTACCAATGAATTAGAAGAAATTCAAATGATGGGTGCGAACATTTCTTATCAACATTTTTGGAAAAACAAATTGCACTCCTCTCTAACTGCTGGTGTTTTAAGTGCAGAAAATAATGATAATCTAGCTTCAACGAACTACAAATCGGGCTATTATGGATCTGTTAACTTATTCTGGGATGTGGTGAAAAACTTTACCTTCGGATGTGAGGTTGTGGCCGGAGAACGTGTTAACATAAATGATGCAAGTGGATCAGCTCTAAGACTCCAAATGAATGCGACTTATAAATTCAATAAAACTTTAAAGTAAATACAAATTATTATGAAAAAATTTAAAAAAATCATCCTAATGGTTACCGTATTGTCAGCCTGTTATACCTTACAAGCTCAAGTAACTACTCCGCCGACTAATCAAATAAACGCTACTGCACCTGATGCTAATACAAAAACGCAACAAGGTTATGCTCTTCCGGGACTCGATCATGGGTTTGAACAATCCCCAATTAACATTATTTCCTCAAAGAGTAAAGAAGGAAAGCATAAAATTACTTTACACTACAAAGACGAAATTAATAAAATAGAAAATTTAGGCCACACGGTGCAATTGGACTTTCAAGAAGGAAGTAGTATAACTGTTGATGACACTACTTTTGTTTTTAAACAATGTCATTTTCACACACCATCCGAACATTTAATCGATGGTCAGACTTTTCCAGCTGAAATGCATATTGTAAATCTTTTGCCTAATGCTGACAAAAAAGCAACTCCACAATATCTTGTAATTGGGGTGTTATTTAAAGAAGGTAAAGAAAATAAATTTATTGCAGATTTTTTGAATACTATTCCAAAAGAAGAACACGAAACAGCTGAATTAAAAGTTGGTAAAGTAAAACTTTCTGACTTATTTGGTAATGTTTCTAAAAGTATCAAAGGGCATTACTATCAATACCGTGGTTCATTGACTACTCCACCATTTACAGAATCTGTTCGATGGTATATTACAAAACACATTTTTGAAGCCTCTGCCGAACAAATCGAGGCTATTAATAGGATTGAAGGCAACAATGCACGTCACGTTCAGGCATTGTATGGCCGTTTGATTTCTACTAAATAAAATTAACTTTTCGATAGGTGTAAATACAACTAACAAAATTATTTATCTATATATTTAAATTAAAAATGAATGAGTTATAAATCCGCAATACTCTTTTTAAAAATGGGGTAGTATTGTATAAAAGAATTTTCGGTTAAGCAATTTCTAATTTTTATAAACCTACATTGATGATGTATCTTTATCGCACCTCAAGGCGTTATATGACAACTGTGGGGCAAATTCCAGGAACGCAACATTTCAAAAACATAGAACGCAATGAGGTAATAACAACATCGCAAATTGTTACTTTGCGTATGGATGAAAGTTTATATTTTGCCAATGCCCGGTTTTTGGAGTCTCAGATTAATGAAATGGTGGCTCAATATCCAGATATGAAACATTTTATTTTGATGTGTTCCGCTATTAATAGTATTGATGCTTCTGGTTTAGAAAGTTTGAAATCCATTAACCAAAGACCTGCCGAAAGTGGAATTTGTCTTTCACCTTTCTGAAGTGAAAGGACCTATTATGGATAGTTTAAAAAGACTAAATTCTATCAGG
Source organism: uncultured Flavobacterium sp. (assembly GCA_963513695.1). Classification (GTDB taxonomy): domain Bacteria; phylum Bacteroidota; class Bacteroidia; order Flavobacteriales; family Flavobacteriaceae; genus Flavobacterium. The sequence goes on along the minus strand of CAUPRL010000017.1, from coordinate 39,398 downwards.
AAATTAAGGAAAGAATTCATCTTACCCAGTTTGAAGCTGTGTCTAGTATCATTCCAGATTTGGTAAAACAAACACTTGAAAATAAATTATAACCAAGTTTGTTAAAGAGTTAATCGTGCTTATATTTGTTTTTGGAACCTGACTTTGTGTTAAATTATGTTTTGGAGACTTCATTTTAAGCTCGTTTTATTTATACTCTTTATAAATTTAGGAGTATATCAAAGTTGTATAGCACAAAATTCCTCTTTTGAGTTATGGCCAGAAGTTGATATTTGGTATAGGCTTAATACTGCTTGGCGTTTATCGTCTTTTATTCCTATGACTAAATACAATGAGAATGATAGTCGAGATTTAAATGTCTATTTGCACGTGGATTATGCTTGGGGAAATACCAAATATGCCATTTTCAGAAGGCTTATGGATCAAGAACGGGAACAAATGTTGAAAGATTGGATGGTTAGAGGAGGTTTGATGAAGGGTTGGAGTATCGGAAAATATGCTGGAGATTATACTGAAGAAATGGTTTTTGCAGAAGTTCATAAAAGAATTCCATTGAAGGGAAACATATTGCTTTCGCATCGGTTTCGAACTGATACGCGCTGGTTGGGTGAAGATAATTTATTTTCTTATCGCTTTCGATACCGAGTGATGGTAGAGAAAGAGTTTAAATCAGGGAAGAGTTCTATAGTACCTTATGTAAACATCGAACCGTATTGGGATTCTCGTTATGATAAAATAGTCAAAACTCGTTTGATAGGAGGTGTTACCACCACTTGGCGCGATCGTTATGCTATCGAAGGGAATGTAACCTATCAGTACGATGAAACGTACAAAACCGAAAACCTTTATGCATTGAATGTTATTCTTCATGTTTTCTTAGAAAAAAATCAGAATAAATCCAAAGCTCCTATCTCTCCTTAATCAAGATTTGATTTTGTTTGTTAAATTTATTTCAGGCCAAAATAGTACTATTTTGAATTTATAGAGCAAAAGCGTGTATTACTCAATAAATAGTGATTAATGACTAGCATTTATTTAACTATTTTTAAATAATTTTGTAATCGAATTAAGATAAATAATTAAAAATCTAACCCAATGAAAAACAACAGATTGATTTTATTAATTGTCATTTTTTTTAGTGTACAAACTTACAGTCAAGTCTATACTGATAAAATAGTCGGAAAAAAGAATGAAGCTGTTATTGATAGCCTAAAAACAAGCGAATACCCTTATTCCTTACCCATTTGGGGCGAAAAAGCAACTCAAAAAGGGTATCAATTACCTTATTCTGCGGGGGTTTCCGTAAATTATTTTTGGCAAGAATCTAGCATAGTTATTGACAATCTGTATGTTGGATTTAATAATGGTCCACAATACAATTTGGATCAAATTGTTCGATTTAATGACGCTACAGCTACAGCTAGTGCCATAAATGTTAGACCCGATATATGGTTGTTCCCTTTTTTGAATGTATATGGTATTTTAGGAAAAGTCCAAACATCTACTGCAATTAATGCCGGTATCTGGGTTCCCGATGCCAATAATAATTGGAGCCAAATCTACTCTTTTGGATCCAAAGCCAATTTTAATGGGACTTCATTTGGATTAGGTATGACTCCTACTATAGGAATAGGAGGGGGTTGGTTGGCTTTGGATATGAATGTGGCCTGGACAGATTTGGATGCTTTAGATAAACCAGCACAGAGTTTTATTTTTGGGCCTAGAATGGGGAAAACTTTTAAATTGAATAAGCCGGAAAGCAACATTACTTTTTGGGCAGGCGCCTTTAGAGTGCATCTTAAAAGTGATACCAAAGGTTCATTAGCATTATCTGAGGTGATTTCAGGTGGTGATGCACAAGCCAAAGTTGATGCAGGTTTTGTTAAAGTTACCGAGAAACAAACATCGGTAGATAATTGGTGGAATGGGCTGACCCCTGTAGAACAAGCCAATCCAGTAAATAAAGCCAAATATGAAACCGCCAATAATGCTCTTGAAACTGCAGGAAACTTTTTGACAGCCATTGACGGAGCATTAAGTACTATTGGGAATTCAACCGTTCAATATTCGCTTGAAAAAGCCCCAAAAGACATGTGGAATTTTCTTTTGGGCGCACAATATCAATACAACAAACATTTCATGTTGAGAGCTGAATATGGTTTCCTGGGAACTAGAAAACAATTTATGACTAGCCTTCAGTACCGTTTTGGACTCTAAGTAATTTAAGTATATTATGAAAAAAGCTTTATCGGTTGTCGCTTTACTGCTCTGTATTCAATCTGTGAATGCTCAAGTGTTGATATCCTTGGTATTTGGAGATATGCTAAATTCTCCAAAAGTTGAGTTTGGATTAGAAGGCGGAGCCAATTTCTCGACCATAACAAATCTTGAAGGAGCAAAAAACAGAACCGATTTCAATCTTGGTTTTTATTTTGACTTTATGCTTAAAAATCCGGCTTGGGCAATAAACACTGGCGTGATTGTAAAATCAACATTAGGAGCTAATAATTTACCTGTATATTCTTTAAATAATGAAGAATTAGACAATGCTTTTGAGGGCGGTCATGTCGATCGAAAAATTGGGTATTTCAACGTGCCAATAATGATAAAGTATAAATTTGACAATAATATTTATGTCAAAGCAGGTACTCAATTGGGTTTGCTCAGTAAAGCCTATGATGAATTTAAAAGTGATTTTGAAGGGGAAGACCTTACTTATAAAAATAAAATAAGGGATCAAATTCATGTGATTGATGCCGGTTTAGCCATTGGTGCAGGCTACCGATTAATGGGAGGTAACGGAATGAATATTGGTTTCAATTATTACTATGGTTTAGTAACTGTAATGAAAGGAGATTCCAATCCCAATCAGTACCATCGTTCTTTTTATATTACCGCAGGAATTCCAATAGGTAAAGGGAAAGCAGAAAAAAAAGCTGCCGAAAAGCAATTGTAGATAATAGTAATGCTAGTTTTTTGATTTATAAAAACTAAATTATTGCTTCTTAATAATTCAGTAAATTTTTATATTTTTACCTTAAAATTCAATTATACTAGAATATTGTTTGACTAATTTTCATGTATATACTTAATAATGTTGCAATGATAAAAAAACTACACTTACATAATATCCTTCTAACAGTTGTTTTAATCCTAATTACCACTAATTATTTATGGTCTCAAGAGCGTCCCAAAGTGGGATTGGTTTTGAGTGGAGGAGGAGCCAAAGGTATTGCACATATTGGAGTCCTTAAAGCAATTGACAGTGCTGGCTTAAAAATAGATTATGTAACAGGTACCAGTATGGGGAGTATTATAGGAGGATTGTACTCCGTGGGATATTCTGGAAATCAAATTGAAAAAGTAACCAAACAACTTAATTGGGATGAACTATTAAGTGGAAAGCCCATCTATAAATATGTTGGTATTGATGAAAAAGATGAATTTGGACAATATTCTGTAGAAGTTGGAATTAAAGACAAGAAAGTGCAAACAGCTACAGGATTGATTGATTCTCAAGAGCTTTGGCTGATTTTGAATAGGATGTTTTTACCAGTGTATAATATCAAGGATTTTTCAAAATTTAGTATCCCTTTTAAGTGTATCACAACCGATTTGTCTAATGGTAAAGCAATTGTAATATCAAATGGGGACATCGTCAAAGCGGTTCGTGCGAGTATGGCAATCCCCAGTGTATTTACGGCTGTTGATAGTGATAAAACCAAATTGGTCGATGGTGGAATAGTTAGAAATTTCCCTGTAAAAGACATAAAGCAAATGGGCGCTGATATTGTAATTGGAGTCAATTTATTTACGGGACTCCCTGATATTGAAAAATTGGATAATGTATTGGATGTTTTTTATCAAATTACACAATACCGCGATGCGGATGATTTAATCGAAGAAAAAAAGCTTTGTAATTTAGTTATAGAGCCTCCTTTAGAAAAATACAGTGCCGGTAGCTTTGAGGCTACAGATTCAATTATGGATATAGGAAATGCCGTTGGGAAACTCTATTATCCTTACTTCAAGAAACTTGCGGATTCCTTGAATGCAAAATATCCTGTAAAGTATGATCCTTATCATCGTTTGCCAAAACTTGATAAGATAGTCATCGATGATATCGCTTACGAAGGGATACAGCACACAAGTCAAAGCTTTTTATTACAAAAATTAGCTATAAAACCAGGGAAAGGGTATACCGCAAAACAAATAAATGATGGCTTTCGAATCGCTTTTGCAAGTCGCTATTATGACAATATCTATTATAGATTAGAACCTACCATAGAAGGCCACGCCAAGTTGATTTGTATCGTTAAAGAAAAGCCCCTGACGCAAGTTAAAGCAGGTTTGTCGTTTCATTCATTTACAGGTCCGGCCGTATTATTAAATTTGACGATGAGGGATTTATTATGGAATAAATCACGTACGATGGGTAAAATTGCTATTGGCGAAAATTTTAGAGTTTTATTGGAACACAAACAGATTTTTGGAACCAAAGCGAATAATTTTTTCAACTTAAGTTGGGAAAGACAAAATCTACCCTTGAATACCTATGATGGAACACAGAAACTCTTTGTGTATAGTGTCGCTTATTCTCTATTTGATTTAAGCTACACTCGGGTAATGTCAAACGATTGGAATTTATCGGCAGGAATCAATCACAATAGAAGTAATCTTTCGCCAGATGTTATTTTAGGAGATTATTATAAGGGATACATAAGCAACTATTTTGCTTACTTAAACACAGAATCCATAACAACAGATAGAGTGAATTTTCCAACAAGAGGGCACTTATTTTTTGCGCAAGCTGGAGTTGTTTTTGGCAGAAAAGCCCAGATTGAAGAAACTTTAGCGGATGGCACCACACAGGATGTGTCAAGCCTTCTTAATAATGTGCCTAATTACTACAAGTTTATGGTTAATTTTACCAAATACAATCCTTTAAATAAAAAGATGGTATTATTTTATACCCTACAATCTAGTGTTGCTATTAAATCTCAGGGTTTTATAGTGGATAATTTTTATTTGGGAGGTATTCAACAATTGTTTAGGCAACAAGTGGCATTCGCGGGTATCAACGAACAGCAAATCAATTCGACATCATTAGCTGTTGGGCAGTTGGGGATGCAATATAATTTTGCTGGAAGTTTGTTTCTAATGGGAAGAGCAAATACCGGCTTATATAATTTCAGTACAGAAACAAAATTTTGGGATTCAGATACGGTTGATTCTATCAACGGTTTCTCGTTGGGTCTTGGCTACAATCTAGGTTTTTTACCAATGGAGCTAAATGCGATGTATTCACCTGAAATTGGTAAAGTGTATACCCACGTCAAAATTGGATTTGTATTCTAAAATTCTGAAAGAGAATTAAAATATAACGATTACTAACTATTTTTTTTAACGACTATTAGGCGTAATATTGTCTCGAATAAAGGGGGCTCTCATTTATTTTTGTTCCGTTGTATCGCAGAATTTTGCTTGATTTACTTGGTTAATTGAAAATATTATAGTAAACTTGCTAAGTTTTTTATTACAAGTAACATAATATCATAAATAGATAAATTAATAACTAAAAAAAAAAACAATGAAAAAATTAGTACTTATTGCGGGATTATTTTTATTTGCACTTGCTGCAAAAGCTCAAAACCAAGGGGATATTGGAGTGAACCTATACGGAGGATATACTTTTGATGATAATATTTCAGATAACTTATATAACGTAGAATTCAAGGGTGCATTTCAGTGGGGATTGGGAGCTGAATATTACCTTCGACCTTCAAAATCAATCGAATTGAAATATATGGGAATGAGTAGCGATGCGGTTTTTACCAAGTATTTAGTGGGCACAGATGAAGTTCGTCAAGGTAGTGCTGGTATCAACTACATTTTAATTGGAGGTAACAATTATTTTCAAACGGGAAACCCTAAAGTTCAACCATTTTTAGGTTTAGACTTAGGAGTTGGGTGGATAAACGCCGAAACAGGTTCACATACCGGTTTTGCTTGGGACTTCAAAGCGGGTGTAAAAATTAAAACATCAGACGCTACTGCATTGAAATTACAAGGTTATTTCCAAACTATTTGGGCTTCTTATGGTGGAGATTCATACTATTATCCAGGTTGGGGAACTGTTTACTATCCAGAAAATTCATCAATTTACCAATTTGGTTTAGGAGCTGCATTTGAATTTGATTTCAAACATTAAGCACTACATAAATTATTTAAAAAAGCTGCATTCTCAATTGATATGCGGCTTTTTTGTTTTGTATATTCTTCTTAAAAATTAATTTTTTGATTACTTTTATATCAAATATTTGTCAGTATGTTTTTTGATAAAACTTTGAAACTTTTAAAAAACTAGCAACATAAATAATGATTACATCTTCAGAATATTTCTGTTTAAAGAAAAAGATTTTCTCTCTAATTGTATTTTGTTTATTTTCAACTGTAGTATTAGGACAGAAAAAGATTTCATTCAAAGATTCACTCGATCATAAGATTGATTTGAGCGATTGGGTTATTAGTTCTAAGGGATTTATTCCAATACCGTATCTTATAACCGAACCTGCACTTGGAGGAATTGGTGGGGCATTGGTACCAGTTTTTATTAAACCAAACACACCTTATGTCGATAGTATTAATGGCAAAACAGTGAAATCTCGTGCTAAACCAAACCTTTTAGCTCTTGGCGGAGCCTATACAGCTAATGGAACTTGGTTTGTTGGTGGTGGAACAGCAGGAACAATAAAAAAATGGAGAGCAAATTATAGGTTATTTGGAGGTTACGCAAATGTGAATATGAATTTTTATCGGACTTTTGAAAATGGGAACGAAGGTTCTTTTGAATTTAATATCAAAACGGTTCCTATCTATGGGCTTTTTACCAAGCAAATTGGTTTGAGTGCTTGGTCTGCTGGTTTGGATTATTTGTTTTTGAATACCACCATAGGCAATCCCAATCCTTTGTTTAGCACCCCAAAAGAGCTTAATAGTATTGTCAGTAAATTGGGTTTAGTATTAGATTATGATAAAAGAGATAATGTTTTCACTCCTGATAAGGGCTTTCGTTGGAAAACAAGTTTTGCAGGTTCAGATGAATTTATAGGTAGTGATTATGGGTTTACAACCCTGTCATCATCGGCTTTTTGGTACGTTCCTATTTCTAATCAATTGATTGCAGGATTTAGAGCAGAATACCAGCATACTTGGGGAAATCCGCCTTTTTATATGAAACCTTATATTGTAATGAGAGGTATTCCTATAATGCGATATCAGGGAAATAGTACGGCTCTTGCGGAAACAGAATGGAGATGGGATTTTACCTACCGTCATAGTCTGGTTGGATTTGGTGGTGCAGGCAAGGCTGTTGGTGAGGGAGATTCGTTTCAAGAATCCTCTTGGCGCGTTTCCGGCGGTGCAGGGTATAGGTATTTAATAGCTAGAAAACTAAAATTGCGAGCAGGTATCGATATTGCCCGAGGTCCAGAGCAATGGGCTTATTATATTGTTTTTGGTACGAATTGGGTAAAGTAAAAAAAATGAAAATTTTCATTGTTTTTTATTAAATATAAGTTTAAATTGGTTTAATGTAAATATATGAAAAACAGGCAAATGCGTTTAATAAAGATAAGATATAAAATTTACCAATGTTTTATAACATTGTTCATCTTATTCATAAGTAGTAGGGTAATTGGTCAAGATCTAGAGCCAAGGGCATATGCTAATGTGCCCAAGGGAACCAATGTTATAGCTGTGGGTTATGGCTATAACAAAGGAAATGTTTTGAGTGACCCTTCTTTGCCAATCAAAGATTTTAAGATCAACACCCAAATTTTTGCACTCAATTATATCCATAGTTTTGGTCTGGCCAATAAATTAGCGAGGATTCAAGTTTCTATTCCTATGGCCGATATGCAAGGGAAATTGATCTTAAACGGTGAACAAGTTACGGGTTCACGAACAGGCTTTGCTGATATGCGTATTCGGTTTGGTGTCAATTTAACAGGTTCACCAGCTTTGGATAGAAAAAATTTTCGGCAGTATCAGCAAAAGGCTATTTTAGGGGTCAGCCTTGTAACTTCAGTTCCTATTGGTCGATATTATGATGATAAAAAAATTAATATTGGGACTAATCGGTGGGGTTTTAAACCCGAAATAGGAGTATCTAAGCGATTCAAACATGTTTATGCCGAAGCCTATGTTGGTACTTGGTTTTATACAAAAAACAGCAATTATTTTAATGGAAACGAGCTTACTCAAAAGCCCACTTTAAGTTTACAAGCCCACGCCAGTTATTATTTCAAAAATCAAATGTGGTTGGGTTTCAATACCAATTGGTATAAAGTAGGTGAAGTGGCCATAAACGATGTTTATTCGGGCGACACTCAAAAAGATTGGAGAATTGGAGCTACCTTTTCAGTTCCTTTGACTAAAACTCAATCCTTGAGATTGCAGTATCATACCGGGATTTATGCCGACCTTGGATTGAATTATGATTCACTGACCTTGGCTTATCAGTATGTTTTCTTTTAAGGAAAAAATTTCTTTCAGTTCTAAAGTAGACATTTTTAAAATAGTAAAAAAAACAAATTCTTAATTTTTAAAATACCTACTAATTTGTTTTGGTTATATTTGGAAAATTAATTAATCCAGATAATAATTGAATTTTTAGATGAAAATTAGCGTAGAAAACTATTGTAGCTTGAAATTGATATTCTTTTTTAGCCTCTTTTACTTGCATATTGGAACTGCTTTGAGTCAGGAAAAAACGCCAAAAGACACTACAAATTTCTTCGATTATTCCAATAAAATTATGCTTCGAGCCAATCTAAGTTCTCAAGACGATTCTTTTATTTTGAATGATAAAAAGGGGAGTGATTTGTATTTAGAAACCAACAATAGCTATAAAACATACTTAGCGGTAAATTATAAATTCATTGGTTTTAGTTTTGGTTTTTATCCTAAATTTTTCAGCGGAAATACTGATGAAGAGGCAAAAGGAAAATCTACTTTCAAAGAATTTAACTTACAATTCTTTTTGAAAAAATGGCTAGTTTCGTTGCATTACAATAAAACAAGAGGCTATTATGTAGCCAATACTTATGATTTTGATTCGAATTGGACTGCTGGTGTAGATCCCTATATTTTGTTTCCAAACCTCAAAAGCGAACAATACTCAATAGCTTCATCTTATATTTTTAATCCAAAATTTTCATACAAAAGCATAACCTCCTATGCCGAATGGCAAAAGAAAAGTGCGGGAAGTTTTGTACCCTCAATGCAATATGAATACAATAAAATAAGTCTTGGTGGAGATCCAATCGACTCGGAACAAAAAGAAAATGATTTTCGTTTAGTTGCGGGCTATTACTACAATTTTATAATTCGCAAAAATTTCTTCATTGCTGCTAATTTGTCGCCCTCGGTGGGTGTAAAATTTATGGAGTCGAAAGAGGTTGTCTCTGGAATTCAAAAAACAGAAAACGAAATCTATTTCGCTAAGTTTTTAGATGGAGGACTGAAAGTAGGCTACAATTCCGAAACAATTTATCTTGGTTCGAGTTTGAATTTTAATGAAAGCAGCTATAGCGAAACAAAAAACAAGGTGATATCGAACAATAAATTATATGCATATCTTTATTTTGGCTATCGATTTGATGCGCCCAGTTTTGTAAAAAAACCAGTAGAAACGATTGAGAAAAAAATCCATTTGAATTAAAGCCAAGTTTCCATATCTAATTTGTACTACACTATTAATTGAATGAGGATCGTTTTGTATGCGATTGAATTTTAAATGAATATCATTGGTTTTTGACTCTTTTTGTATTGCATTTAATACAACCTGTCAATTTTTTTTTTAAACTTGTATATGTTTTTCAATCAATTCGAAATGCTATTAGAGTTTTTGTCATTTTTTATTTACCAAAAAAATGAGAACACATTCAACCTAATCTAAATAACAAAAAAATAGATGAAATGTTTAAATTGTGATTCTGAAGCTACTGGCTCCTTTTGTTATAATTGTGGCCAAAAAACAAGTACTGATCGCTTTTCATTCAAGCATATTTTTCAAAACGATATTGCTAGTCAGTACTATTCAATTAAAAAAAGTCCAATATTTTTTTCCCTAAAAGAATTAGCTACACGACCTGGATACACAATAAGAGAATATATTTTAGGAAAAAGAGTGAGTCATATGAACTATATGAGTTTGTTTTTACTACTAACGACTTTTGCTGTAGTATTAGATAAATATGCGAAAGTTTCTGTGGTTGATATTGTTGCTGCAGATGAGGATGCAAAAGAGAAGGATTTGTTAAAGAACTTTTTCACGTTTGTTCGAGATAATCCTAAGACCTATATTTTTATTACCATTCCTATAATTTCTATTTTTACATATCTGTTTTTTAAAAAAAGTAAATTTTATTTTTCTGAACATTTAATTTTAAATATCTATAAATCATCAGCGTTGTTGATCATTACAAAAATTGTAACTCTTTTTTCAATTCTGGTTTCCAATATTGCTTTTTTAAAAATACTAAACCAAATATCAAGTTTTGCCATATTTGCTTATTCTTTTTGGTTTTTATATCAGTTCTTTTATGATAAAACCATCTATTCTAAAGCAAATTTAATTACCCGATCTTTGTTTTCTACCATTTTTGGAATGCTGTTTTCGAGTTTATTTCTATTTATTTATTGGTTGATAGCTTATGCTGTAACCCTAGGAAAACTATAGTTTAATTTAAAAACTTGTGTATGGGATGCTTGAACTCAAAGAAAAAAGAGAACTTTCACATCTTCTTGCTGGACTAGGCATTTTTGATAAACACGAATTTTGTAAACTCCATTTGTGGGTATCGTTAAACTCCATTTATTTCCTTCGTTTTGACCTAATAAAGTTAGCTACACCTACTGAGTCTGGAGGCAAGACATCAAAAAAAGTGTCATTTGACTTGTTTGTTAATGACGCATTCGGTTTCTGTTCTTGATTTGGCTTTAGTGTATAATAAATGGTTTGTTGACTACAAATGTTCTTTGGATAACCGTTGATGATTTTCCAGTTTGGAAACTTACTTTTCTGATAATGATTTGCGCCATTACAATCAATATCAAAACAGCAAAACTTAGCAGCAAAACCAAATTTTGTCATAAATTAAAATTCATAATTGTAAGCTTACAGATAAAATTAAAAAAAAAAATAAACAATTAGAATAGCATTCATAATTGTTTATTTATATTTTTTTAAAATGTTTATTTTGAACTTATTGTTAAAGTGTACGATGAGGGAGTTCCTTTTCTAGCTACACTTCTCATATTGTAAATTTGAATTTTGTAATCTCCAGCTGCAGTAACTTTAGCATTGAATTTCTTTAAGTCTTCACGTTCTCCGGCCAATAAAAATTCACCATTAGGAGCTATTAGGTTAAAATAACACGCATTTACATTAGTTTTCATTTCAACAGCTAATTGTTGATTTGGTCCTAAACTTAATACATATTCCATAGTTTGTTCTCCTTTACAAACTCCCTTAATAGTTGTGCCAGATTTTCCTGCGGGATAAACTACTTTTTTAGAGGTTGTTTGCGCAATTGATACTAATGGTATCATAGCTAAAAACATAATCGTAAATGCTGCTTTCAAAAGATTTGATTTCATAATTTTTTTGGTTTAAAATTCAACTGTATAAAAGTATTATTTTATTTTGAATAGAGGATGAAACAAGATTAAAAAAAAATGTTAAATGTATAGGGATCAGTGATACAAGTTCAACAACTTATCAATCTGCGCAATAGATGGGGTTAACTCTTTTTATAATAGAAAAGGTTTAGTTGTATGCAACGTATTTTTAAATATTTTTTTCTATTTTAACTTATAATTGTAATTGTTTAATTCTATTTTTTTTACTTTAGTGAATCAGGATTTATTTAAATAATTGGCCATGAAAAGAACATGCAATCTCAGATTAGTCTCATTTTTGATATTACTTTTAACTTTTTTTATACAGACCACTTTGTTTGGTCAAGAAAAAACTAGAAAGCAATTAAAAGAAGAAAGAAAAATAGAAAAACAAAAACAGATTTCGATTTTAGTAGAATCGAAAGAATTTGTTTTTGCTGCTGATAGAATGAATCCTCAAGGAGGAAGAACAGTAAATTTAACTACCGATTATTCTGTAGAATTTCACCCTGATTTGATTAATAGCTATTTACCCTTTATCGGCAGAGGCTTTACAGGCATTGGCTATGGAGGTGATGAGGGGATGACATTCCAAGGTAAACCTACTATTTTTACTATTGAAAAAACAAAAAAAGCCTATCAGATCAAAGCAGAAGTAACTGGAAAAAACGATACGTATTCCATGATGCTTACGGTGAGTTTTGAAGGGAATGCCTATCTTACCATCAACAGCAATAATAGAAGTTCAATATCCTACGATGGAGAAATAGAGGCGTTTAAAAGCAAGAAGAAATAAACAAAATCAATCTTGATAAAGACCATTAAGATTTGTACGTATTTATTGCACCATCAAAAAAAATCAATACTTTTGTTTAAAAAGTTTTTTCATGTACAAAAAATCGATATTTCTTATCCTGCTCTCTATTTTTTTGCTTGTTGTTTTCAGAGTTTTTATAGTCGATAGCTGCACTTCAAAATACATTAAATATACGGATATTGAATCTCATTCTAAAGAATATGTTGGCGATCAATCTTGTAAAAAATGCCATACAACTGAATTCAAAGAATGGAAACAATCCCATCATTATATGTCGATGTTACCCCCAAATGAGGCTACTGTAAAAGGAGATTTTAACAATGTTAGTTTCACCGCAGATGGGGTAAGTAGTCGTTTTTACAAAAAAGGGAACAAATACTATATTTACACAGAAGGAGATGATGGCAAAAACCATGATTTTGAAGTAAAATATATTTTTGGTTTCACACCTTTGCAGCAATACTTAGTTCAGTTTCCTGGAGGTCGTATGCAAGTTCCAAGATTGAGTTATGATGTAATTAAGAAAAAATGGTTCAATCAGTATGCGGGTCAAAACATACCTTCACACGATTGGTTGCATTGGACAGGTAATGCCCAAAATTGGAATACCATGTGTGCTGTCTGTCATTCGACCAATCTGAGAAAAAATTATGATATCAAAACTGACTCGTATAAAACTAGTTATTCAATCATCAATGTAAGTTGCGAAAGTTGCCACGGTGCTGCAAAACAGCATATTGATTTTATTAATGGGGACTATAAATCTGGAAGTAGAGTGGCAGGCAGTTATATGAAACTGGCCAGAAACTCCAAGCAATTAGAAGAAATCAATACCTGTGCTCCTTGTCATGCGCGTATATCTGAAATTAATGGCAAGCATATTGCAAGTTCTGAAATAATGGACAATTATATTCCTCAAATTCCGGATACCGAATTTTATCATGCTGACGGTCAGGTTAATGATGAAGATTATATTTATACTTCTTTTTTACAAAGTAAAATGTACCACAAAGGAGTGACCTGTAGTACTTGTCATAATCCTCATTCGGTAAAACTAAAACGCCCTGGTAATCAAACATGTACTCTTTGTCATATTCCTACCAAATATGATGTACCCAAACATACTTTTCACAAGGCTGGAACTCCTGCCGCCGAATGCAAAAACTGTCATATGCCGGGGAAATTGTATATGGGAAATGATTTACGTCACGACCATAGTTTTAGAGTGCCAAGACCTGATTTATCTGTAAAATATGGTACTCCAAATGCCTGTAGCAACTGTCATAAGGACAAATCAGAGAAAGTACTAGCCGATGCAGTTATCAAATGGTATGGCCCTAAAAGGGTGTATCATTTTGCCGAAGATTTGATTCCAGGCAGTCGATTGGATGCCAATAGCGAAAAACATTTGACAAGTCTAATCGATAATAAGTTTGTGCCCAAAATCATCAAAGCAACTGCAACTTTTTATTTGGGTTCAATACCAACGCAAAGTAGTTTAAAAACACTTTTGGGTAGACTTGCGAGCACGGAACCTCAGATTCGATATCGTGCTTTAAGAAGTTTAGCTACATTCCCAGCCGAAAGTTGGGCTGATGCAGTAGGTCCTTTGCTTTCAGATAGGGTAAGAGCAGTTCGAATTGCCGCAGCCGATCTATACATAACAATTCCAAGAGAGCAATTGAACTCAAAATTTGAAAAAGCATTTGCATCGGCACAAATAGAATTGGAGCAATCTTTGCGTTATCAAACCGATTTTTCGACTGGCAATGTAATGTTAGCCGATTATTATTTGAAATTAAAGGATTATCCAAATGCTGAAAAATTCTATTTGCGAGGCCTAAAAAAAGACATCAATATGAATTATGCGTTATTGAATTTGTCTTCAGTTTATAATGCTCAGGGCAAAAATAAGCAAGCTTTACAAGCGCTGGAATTGGCTTTAAAAAATGATGCAAGTAATGAAAGGGTACATTATAATATGGCTTTGCTTTATAATGAAATGAACAATATTCCAGCTGCAGAAAAATCATTTGCAAAAGCAGTAGAATTGAAATCAACAAATTCCAGAGTATATTACAATTATGGATTATTGCTCAATCAAAACAAAAAATCAAAACAAGCAGAGGCGGTTTTATTAAAGGGAATAGCAATAAACCCATCGGATGCTGAACTTTATTATGCCTTAACTTTTGTTTACATTCAAACTAATGATAGGATTAAAGCGACGCAATCGGCAATGAAATTGAAACAATTGGATCCGAACAACCCTAATTATCAACAAATTTTTAGCAGTCTCGGCATTTAAGATTTTTTTTAGAAGGAATAATTTTTTTTAAACGTTTAATTCATGAAATGGAATAATTTATTCATTCAATAATGACGTGTTTTGATTATATATATTCTATTAAATTTGTAAATATGGTTTTATTTTACTTGTAAATAGTTACTATTAACTAGAGATTTTGACTGCTTTTTAGCATTTAAAGCTTTTTTTATGTAAAATTTGTTTTGTACATTTACACTTTATTAATATAGATAAAATCTTATGAAAAATTTATACTCAAAAAGATGGAGTAGATTACTAGTAATTGCTTTATTTATTGCTTTTGGCATAACAAATTTAAAAGCCCAAACATCGGATTCTGTTGCAAACTCAACTAGGGAATTCAAAAACACCATTCGATTCAACGTCACTAACCCATTGATTTTTGGTGGTAAATCATTGATTTTTGGTTATGAAAGAATTCTGAAAAACAATCGTTCTTTTTCTATTAACATTGGACAGGCTGCAATTCCAAATATAGAAAATGGATTCTCTGATGAATTTAGAAGTAATACCGTTTTGTCGGAAGGTGGTTTTCATATTTCTGGGGATTATCGTTTTTATCTTTCTAAAGTCAACAAGTTTAGCGCTCCTAGAGGAGTATATATAGGGCCTTATTATTCTTACAATAGGTTTAGTAAAGCACATGATTGGGAATATACTAAAGAAGGTACGACGAATACTAAAAATATCAATTCTGATTTAGATCTCAAGATTCAACAACTGGGTTTTGAATTAGGTTACCAATTTGTTTTTTGGAAACGTTTTTCTGTAGATTTAATACTTGTTGGGCCCGGTATTGCTTCTTATAAAGTAAATGCTACTGCAGAAGGAAATTTGACCGATGAAGAACGGCAATTGTTTTTTGAAAAACTCAACCAGGCATTAAAAGACAAGTTCCCCGGTTATAGTGGAGCTGTTGGCAGTGACGGAGATGGTGAGTTTGAAAAAACGGGTGCAAGGAGTACAACTAGTTTAGGATATCGATATATGATCAATTTAGGGTATAGATTTTAAGTAAGTAAATATAAAAATAAACAATTATGAAAATCAAATTATTCTTTTCAGCGCTATTAATCGGAGTATTAGCAGCTTGTGGTCCATCAGTTACGCTTACAAAAACCTGGACCGATCCTTCCTTAAATGGGGATACAAAACCTTTTAATAAAGTTTTGGTCATTGCTCAATTGAAAGATGATTCTACAAGAAGAATCGCCGAAGACAAAATAGTAGCATCCTCTCCAAAAGGTAATTTTATTCAATCCTATAATTATCTAAAACCTTCAGAAAAAGAAGAAAATCTTGTTATTTCTGAATTGACTAAAGATGGTATTGATGGTATTATTTTGATGCGTTTAACAGATATTGAAAAAACTACTTCTTATGTTCAAGGTACAACTTATTATGGAGGTTGGGGATACCGCGGTGGTTATTATGGAGGTTATGGCTATGGATATGGTTCTCCTGGTTACTATCAAGAAGACAAAACCTATTATGTAGAAACTAATATTTATGACGTTAAAACTAATAAATTGCTTTGGACTGGAACCGTTTCAACAGTGAATCCTTCTAAATTAGATACTACTTTAGATGCTATTATTTTAACAATTAAAACAGAACTAAGCAATAAAGGATTAATCAAGAATGATATAGTTAAAAAATAGTTCTTTAGTGTAAAATATAAAACAAGTTATGGACAGCTATTGTGATCTATAACTTGTTTTTTTTATTTTAGAAATACCTCATTATTGTTCCTTATATTACAAAAAACAGCAATCATTGCTAATGTTAATTTCATACGATTTTCAACTAAAATAGTGTAAATTTGTATTATGAAAATAAGGCAAATATTTTGTTACGGTCTATTACTAGTTGTATTAATGCAATTTGGAGCTATTGCTCAGAATTCAGATAGTTCTGAAAAAATTTGCCCTGTAAAATCACTTCCGGAACTTTTTAAAAAGAAAGACTCCATTCATGTTCTAAAACCCAAAAAAAATAATTTCTTTCTCATCATACCTGTAATTGGTTCTCAACCAGCAACAGGATTTTCCTATGGTATCGTAACTCAATATACTTTTAAAGGGAAAAAGATAGATGATAAATATTCCTCCATCAATCTAGGAGCAACCTATACAGAAAAAAAACAGGTACTTCTAAATTTCAAAAATAGCGTGATGCTTAATAACAATAGTGTTTTCTTAAGTGGAGACTGGCGTTTTTATGTTTTTTCACAAGCTAATTATGGGTTGGGAACTGATATTATTCCTCCAAAATATAGGGATTCTGATTTTGATTTGAATGCCATTAAGGAACCGATGGATTATAACTATTTCAAGTTTCATCAAACGGTTTCCTGGGAAGTCAAAAACAATTATTATGTTGGAGCAGGAGTACATTTGGATTGGTATACCACCATAACAGATGAAAATCTAAATGTTGCTGCTGGAAACTATACAAACCATTACAATTATAATTTAAAATATGGTTTTAATGATAAAGAATACGTAGTCAATGGATTAAGCCTTAATTTGTTATACGACTCTAGAGACAATCAAATTAATACGCATCACGGGATGTTTGCCAATGTCAATTATCGTATTAATCCAGCTTTTAACCAAAGTCAAGATGTAAGCACAGTTTTATACGCAGAATATCGTTACTTTTTGCCATTAAGTAAGAATAATGAACAGCATGTTTTTAGTTTGTGGGCAACAGGACAGTTTGTAACGACTGGTAATGTGCCCTATTTAAACTTACCTTCAATAGGATGGGACCAAAGAAGTAGGAGTGGAAAAGGATATATCCAAGGGTTATTTAGAGGACAAAAATTAATTTATTTTGAATCGGAATATCGGTTTCCAATAAGTTGCAATCAACTGATTAGTGGAACTGTATTTGCAAACATAACTTCAGCGAGTGACAAGGATAGAAACATTCGCTTATTTCAATACATGCAGCCTGCAGTGGGGGTTGGACTGCGTATTTTGATAGATAAAGCAACCCGAACCAATCTTGTTTTAAATTATGCTTGGGGTCGTCATTCCGATGCCTTTTATTTGAACGCAGGAGAATCGTTTTAAATTTAAAAATGGTTTTTTTTAAGGTTTTCTTTTATGTAGGGTCTGCTAAAAAACTCCTCAACAGTCTTTAAAGATACTATTTTGTCATTCCGTAGGAATCTCTTCAAGTATATCTGTATTTAAAAGCACCAATTTTTTAAAGTTTATAGCGGAGATTCCTAAAAACACGAGAGCCCAATGTCATTAAGTTATGGATTTCTTGCATATATTTTTCAAAATATAGTACACGCAGAGCCACAAAGTTGCATAGAAAACACTTTTAAATTTTTGCGTCTTTGCGTCTTTGCGAGAAAAACAAAGCTTAACTTAATGAAATTACACGAGAGCCATGCTCGAATTGGCGAAGCAATGAAAATCTTGTGGCAATTTATTATTGTATATAGATAGTAAAAATTAGGTGCAAGAGTTGTACATCTCAACTTTCAAAAACCTTGCAGTTGTTTTGTATAGAATTGCTTTAAGTCCATTGATTTTGTGAGGATAAATACTTTCTCAGTAGAACCTATGTAGTTATTAATAACTATAAATCAAATTTATCACTGTTGAAATGAAAATTATCTGATAAACTGTTTGTTATAATGGAAATATTTTTAAATTTGAAAGAAATTAATAAAATAACAATTACAAATTAATCATTATGAAAAAAGTATTTTTAATCGTATTAGTTGTATTATCAACTGGTGTTTTTGCTCAATCTTCAAGTAAAGAAGATCTTGATGTAATTCAAGGAATTTATGGAAAATCTAAAAAAGAATTAGCAGCTGCGTATATGGCGATTCCTGATGCTCAAGCTAGCGCGTTTTGGAAAGTGTATGATGAGTTTGAAGTAGAACGCAAGGCTTTAGGAAAAATCAAAGTAGACATTATCAACGAGTACGCTTCAAATTATACTAGCCTTACCGATGAAAGTGCAGACAAAATTGCTAAAGAAAGTTTGAAGAATAGTATGGCTTATGAAAAATTGATGGCAAAATACTATGACAAGTACAAAAAAGCAGTTGGAGCCCTTACAGCGGCTAAAATAATACAGTTTGAAGATTATATGTATGTTACTGTTTTATCCGAAATTAAAAATTCAATTCCATTCATTGGAGAAATGGATGCAATCAAAAAATAGTTTATAAAACTTTAAATTTTGAAAGTGTAACGATTCATTTGTTACACTTTTTTTTTGGCTTATATTTTGAAATCGACTGATGTTATAAATATTTTTCATAAATTGTATGCATTTTAATTTTAAATCCATTGATTATGAAAAATTTAATTTTAGTTTTAGCAGTATCTTGTTTGGCACTAATGTCATGCAAATCATCACAATCCTCTATGAAAACAACAGCTTCACTTGATGGAACTTGGCAATTAAATTACATTACGGGGCCTAGAATTGCTTTTGATGGATTGTATCCGGATAAAAAACCAACGATTTCTTTCGATTTAAAGGAAAACAAAGTGTCTGGAAATAATAGCTGTAATCAATATTTTGGAACACTTAAAATCGACGGAAATAAAATTAACTTTAAAGATGCCAAAATGGGAATGACTATGATGGCTTGCCCCGGTAATGGCGAAAATGTGTATATGAAAACATTGGAAAAAATAGAGGCATATACCTTATCTAAAGACGGAAAAATTTTAAATTTTATGATGGGAGAGGTTGAGATGATGCGCTTTGAAAAGAAACAATAATTAATTCCACGCATAAAATGAATCGCCTAAAAAAGATAATAGTGCTAGCATTAGTTTTTAGTTGTAAAACTATTTTCGCTCAATCGCCTACTGATTTCAACAAAATAAAAGAACTTTCGAAAGCAGAGGAATCTCGATTGGTATCTATTTTCAAGGATATTCATGAGAATCCAGAATTGGGATTTATGGAAACCCGAACAGCCGCTATTGTAGCCAAAGAATTGAAATCTTTGGGTTATACCGTGATGACTGGAATAGGGGTTACTGGAGTTGTTGGAATTTTAAAAAACGGCGATGGACCTATTGTAATGTATCGAGCAGATATGGATTGCAATTCAGTAGTAGAAACTACAGGATTGCCTTATGCCAGTAAAAAAACAGCCAAAAAAGCCGATGGCACCGAAGTTCCCGTAATGCATGCCTGTGGTCACGATGCTCACACCACTTGGATGTTGGGAATCGCCAAAAATATGGTAGCCTTGAAAAGCCAATGGAAAGGCACTTTGATATTGATTGGTCAGCCAGCCGAAGAACCTGGTGGCGGAGCAGCAGCAATGGAAGCTGAAATGTACAAAAATGGCGTTCCAGAACCTGATTATTTATTAGGAATGCACACCGCACCCTTGCCAACAGGGTATTATATGAATGAAGCAGGCCCTAGAATGGCTGGAGCAGACCAATTTGATGTGACTTTTTATGGAAAAGGAGGTCACGGCTCTTCTCCGCACGAAGCCATTGATCCCATCCTTATGGCGGCCAATGCTATTTTGCAATACCAGACTGTAATTAGTAGAAATAATGACCCACAAAGTCCAGCAGTTGTGACCGTTGGGGCTGTTCAAGCAGGAATTGATAACAATGTTATTCCAGCATCGGCAACTCTAAAATTGAATACTCGTTTTTTTAATTACACTGTCAGAGACTCCATCATTAGCCGTATCGAAAGAGTTAATACTGGAATTGCTGTTGCCAATGGTTTACCCAAAGCATTATATCCAACGATTACTATGAAAGGAAGGGTTTCTCCTTTGACCAATGACAAAGCGATGGTCGATAAAATAAATGTCGTTCTTGAAAAATTAGTGGGCACGGGGAAAAACATAAAAGGGCTTCCTGCAGTTATGGGCTCAGAAGATTTCCAGCATCTTGTGATTAATAATAAAAAGACCGTTTATGATTATTTTCTGGTAGGAATTGCCAGCGCCGAAGATACCGCCAAAGCCCAAAAAGAAGGCAAGATGTTCCCCTATTTTAACCACAATGGCGATTTCAAAGTAGATTTGAAAGCGATTCCTTTTGGAACTATCTTGGGAACCACAGCATTATTAGAATTGTTTAGAAAGTAATATGTATTTTTTTTATCAAATTGTTTACCAAGTTCAAACTTATAATTTTAAAAATTATGAAAAATAAAGTAATGCTAGTAGTATTATGTGGTTCGCTTTTCTTTTTGAACTGTAAAAAGGAAGTGAAGGAAGCAGAAATCAAAGTGGATACTATTGCCAAAGTTGCTGTTGAAACACCAACTGTTTCAGACAATTCCCAAAATTCCTTAGACTGGCAGGGAACTTATAGAGGAGTCACTCCTTGTGCTGATTGTGAAGGTATCGAAACCGAAATCATTTTGAATCTCGATTTGACTTATGTAATGAAAACAAAATACTTAGGCAAAGGCGATGGTAAAGTTTTTGAAGAAAAAGGAAGTTTTGTTTGGGATAAATCGGGTGCAAACATTGCTTTGAAAGGTGGTAAAGTTGGGCCATCCCAATATAAAGTGAGGGAGAACCAATTAATTCAATTGGATATGGAAGGAAATCCAATAACTGGGGATCTAGCTGACATGTTTGTTTTGAAAAAATAGATTTTAGAAATAGTATAAATTGAAAAAGGGCTTGATTTAAAATAAATCAGACCCTTTTTACCTAACACAAAACTAAAACAAATTTTATTTTTTAATGATCTTAAAGCTTTCACTTGCCCTGTTTTTAAAGGAAATTTTGGCATAATATATTCCAGAATTCAGAGTGGATGGACTGATGATGCTACTGCTAGCATTGTTTGGTTCAATATTTTGCTGCCAAACTTGTTTTCCTGTGGCGTCAAAAATGGAAATACCCATCATTTCAATTGAAGCATCTTTTAAATCTAAAGTAAAAGAATCGACAAATGGGTTGGGATAAACGACTAAATTAGTGCTGGCTATTGCATTGAAATCTGAATTTCCTAAGGTTGTATTAAAATCTCCGGCTTCGTTATTATTTTTATCTAAGGAACTAACTACAAAGAATTTGGTATCTATCATGCTTTGAGTAAGAGCCAATTCGTTGCCTACAACAATATCAACAATTTTAGAGCCATCATTCATGTTTGTTATAGCTTCAGCTGCACTGTTAAAAGCATAGACTACATATTTCTCAGGTAAATCGGCATCATCGGGCGAAGCAGCAGGTGTATCCCACATAATTTTTAAAGCCCCAAACCTAATATTAGCTGGTTTTTCAGGACAAAAACTATCTTTACCGGCAATTGGCGGAGCAAAAGATTTGTATTGAAATTGAGCTCCATTCAGCGTTGTATTTATTGTTTTTGCATTGTTTTTTATAGAGGTATAACTATATGCAATTTGACCAAAAGTTACATCCATAGTAGTTGCTCTGTTTTGGTTGATTTGGTTTTGAATTTCAGAAGCATTCCAATTATTAGAATCTTCCATTTTATAATATCCCTGACTTACATAAAGTTGTTTGTTTTTCGATTTAATTTGATCGTTCCACCATTTGGATAAAGCGATATAATCTTGACCGCCTGTAATTTTCCAATACAATTGAGGCGCCAAATAATCAACTTTTCCAGCATTTAACCAAGCGATGGGGTCGCAAAACAAATCATTAAAAGAAGATTGGCCTGTGATGCCTGCAGGTGCTCCAGATTTCCAAATTCCAAATGGACTTACACCAAAAACAATATTTTTGTTATTTGTTGTGTTTATAGTTTGTATTGCATCATATACTGAAGCTATCATTTTGTTTACATTGTCTCTTCTCCAGTCCGATAGCGTTAAACTTCCCGGATTATAGGCCGCATACGAGGCTGCATCTTGATTGCTTGGTGACGCTATCATGCCTCCAGCAGGATAAAAATAATCGTCAAAATGAATACCATCTACATTATAACGACTGGCAATATCTTGTACAATTGAAGTGATATAGGTCGTCACAGCTGGAATTCCCGGGTCTAAGATTTTTAAATTAGCATTAGTTGAAGACGTAAAAATCCAACTTGGATTAGTATTTATGACGTGATTTGCTGCTTTTGGATAGGTTGCAACGGAAGAGGTTTGTGCTCGGTAAGGATTTAGCCAGGCATGCAATTCTAAACCTCTAGTATGGGCTTCGGTAACTGCAAAGCTTAATGGATCCCAAAGTGGGCTAGGAGCAAGTCCTTGTGTTCCCGTAAGCCATTGTGACCAAGGCTCAATGGCAGAGGAATACATCGCATCGCATTCCGAACGTACTTGTAAGAACACCGAATTGTAACCGTTCGCCTTTAAATTGTCTAAGATTGTTCTTAATTCAGCTTGCTGGGTTGCTGGTGAGGCCGTTTTATTTGTGGGCCAGTTTAGGTTGAATACAGAGGCGACAAAAACACCTCTTAAATCGCGTTTGGGAGTGTTTTTATTGAATTCATTGCCCGTCACACATTGCGAAAAACTAGTATTGGAATTCAAAAGTGATAACAGTAGGACAATAAATAAATGTATTTTTGATTTCATTCTAAAATAATTGAGTTACTAATAGATTATTTTTTAATTAATTTGTTGGATTGTATTTGTCCATCAGGAAATTGCACTTCGCTAAGGTAAATTCCTTTAGGTAAATTTTCAGTATCTAAGCTTACTTGATTTCCAAAAGCACCTGATGTGATTCTAGATGCTTCTTTTAAAACCCTACCTGATAAATCTATGATTCGAATTTCAATTTTGCCTACTTGATTGGTATTAAAATTAATTTTGACTTCGCTGGTAAAAGGATTTGGGTAAATGATAGCGTTATCATTGATGGTAGCAATTACATCTGCAACGCCTAACAAGTTTACATTAAAATAAGTTAAAGCTTTTTTCATGAAACTATCTCTATCGGTTTGAGAAACATTTTCAATTCCAAATCCGACATAAACCAGTTGACCTGGCGTACTACTTGATCCAAAATTTCCTGAATAAGCAATACCACCAAATTTTCCTACTGAGGTATATGAAAATATATTGGTAGCGCCGCCATAGGCTGCTAGGTTATCAGGAAACTTTTCAGGATAGGCTACTCCTAAGGCACAAGTTACACTATCAAATGGGCCTCCAATAATTCCTTTTGCCGGAGTATCACCTACAACACCATCACTTATATAACTTGATTTCAAATAGCCATTCATAAAGGCTAAATCGTACAGAGCAGCAGCACTTCGTCCTAAATTATAACCAATTTCAGAACCGGATAACAATAGTTTACCACCATTCTCCAAATAGGTTTTGATGCTGTTTTTTTCATTTGTTGATAGAGGAACATTTGCACTTGAGTCATCACCTGTAAACCAAACTACCATATCATAATTGCTTAATGCAATGGTGCCATCTTCTACTTTTTCGTTGGCTGTTGAACTAATTTGTAAGCTGCCGTTGTTTTTTAATTCATTGAAATAATTTGTTGCAAAATTATGGAAGGATTTTGTGTAGGCACCAATTCGGTCAAAACCATCGACAATCAACACTTTTTTCCCCGTAACATTTGCACTTCTGGAATAGACGTCACTCGCTAAACTTTCGACAATAGGATTGGTACCGTTGGGAATTACAGCTGTAAGTCTAAAATGATAGACATCAGTAGTGGGTACAACCTTGAAATCAGCTTGATTCAAAACAATTGAAGTTGTGGTTGCTGTCAGCGTGGCTTCATCTGCTGCCAAAGCCCATGTAACTTGAGATTCATCTGTTGCGTAATACAATCGATAACCAAGCAAAGACGGTTCTGTATTTGCTTTCCATGAGACTGATACTTTACTTCCAATCCCAGGGTTCATAACAGAAAAAAGTGTTGGCATTGCTACAGAAGGAATCACAATTCCTCCTGAGATTCTAGCCATTAAATTATCCCATCTAGCTTGAGTCAAATTTGGACAGTCGGTAGCGCGAACATCACTATGGCCATAGATGGCTCTTTCACCATTATTTACACGCCGGGTACGTGCAATACCATTTCTATTGCAAACGTCTATTGCCAAATTTGCAGAAGCAACAAGCATTGGTTCACTATCCCACATGGCCAGATTGGTTGCCAAAACTTCATGCTCTGTACCAATCCCTCCATTATTGTATTCTGTAACTCCTTGTGCAAATGCTCGATGTGATTCTTTTACCACTTGTGAAATTTCTCCATCCACATTTCGAATACAATAATTTGCACTTGATTGTGTTGTTCGATAACAATCTCCAAAATAACTTATAGCACCTTCGTAAGTTCCTGTTGCCATATAATGGATAAAATAATAATTTATACCGGAACCATTTCTTGATAAGGAATAAAGCCCCAAATAAGCGACTCCATCACTAGCTCTGGGATTGGGTAACCCATTGCTATTACTAGTATCACAAAGTGAAAAACGAGGTTTTGCCGGAGCGTAATCTACAGTATATATAGTAGTCTTTGCTACCTGGCTAGTTTTGTTACTTTGATTTAGAGAAGGAATGGAAACTTTTGTCGCGGGGATTGTGATAATTTCTTTCCAATTTGTAATGCTTTTGGAACCCTCATTTATTATTTTATAAACCCGATTGGCTAACGAAGTTTTCATTTCTTCATTGGTTAAACCGGTCAATTCACGAGTAGCTTGATACCAGTCTTCTAAAGTTTTGGCTTTGGGATAGTTTTTCTGATAATAGGCTAATAATGAAGCGGCTGCTCTAATATTTGTTTTGGGGTCTTCAATTATTGCTTCATTTGAAGTCTTGGCCAATTTTGATGCTAAAGAAATTTGTTTTGTGGCATGATTTTCAATCAATCCCATAACCCCAAATGAGCCATAGTCAGATTCAGGAACTTGTGACCAATTGCTTTGAACTTGTCCCATAGCCTTTAATATTTCAATTGGAACTTGAAATTCATTTGCTGCTTGAGCAAAATATTTTTCCATAGTTTTTACTGAAGGTTGTGGATTGTTTAAAAATTCAGACAGTCCACCATGATTGTGATCATCCCCTTCGATGAGTGACGTAATGGCTACTAATTTATGATTGCTGTCGTATTTCCTCGTCGCAGTTACGGATTCAAATATAGAACTCATATCTCTTTGTAAAAAGACATCGCCGTTAGTGTCAACAGTTTCTTTTATGGGAGATTGGATGTATTTATCTACCAATTTAAATAATTTTTCATCAGTAGATTTGTCTTGGGCAACACCTTTTTGAATAAAAAGTATTAAAACTAAAGGCAATATTTTGTAAACGCTCTTAAGTAAATTTGGAATCATCTATCTGTTTGTTAATATTTTAGTATTACGAACTGTTATCGTTACAAATATAACATAAATAGATAATTATACAAATATATTTTTTATTTGACCATATATTAAATAATATATTTAATATTGATGAATATATTACTAAATATATTTTATAAATTAGGGTATAATTCAGTCATTATAGTGGCTTACTGTACCATTTGTCAAGCCTAATGTTTTTTTTGGATTGAATTCATTTCTTTATGTTTAGGTAATTTAATCAAGTTTAAGCTTGAGTTTTGTGCCAATCTGTTAATACTAAAGTAAGAGGTACAGAAGGAATCTGATTTTAAATTTTTAAATGTAGCAAATAGGATAACTATTAAAAATAGATTCTTTGGCAGCAGACCGGGTTTAACTAATTTATTAGACTAATAAATGTTTTTGCAAAATAATTTTAACTACTAAAACTAATAACCTCCGACAATGCGCAAGTATTCAAATTAAGTGGAGAACGCAATCCCTATAAAGCCGGAAAACTGGGCGTTATAGAAGAAGGTGCTTATGCTGATATGATTTTGGTTGATGGCAATCCGTTGAAAAACCTTGATTTAGTAAGCAATCTTGAAAAGAATTTTGTGCTGATTGTAAAAGATGGAGTGGTTTATAAAAATACTATTGGTAAATAGAATTTATTTTGACGTGATTATTTTGAGGAATATTCTTTATTTTTATCTGTTTCATAATTGTTTTTTTAATAAATTTACACCATAGTATTTTGAATACATTTTTTTTAAAATAGGTTCTAAACAACATACGATAAGGATGAATCAAACTACAGACTGGAATTTTATTTTTGTTTTTGTTGTCGGTATCGTTGGCCTTTTAGTTTCAATTGTTCTTTATTTTGAAAATAAAACAGAATCTTTTTCTTCTCGACCACTTGCAGGTTTTTTATTTACTATATCTATTGTATCCATTAATTATGGGTTAACTACAACCTCTTTTTTTCTGAGCTATCCTAATTTATGGAGAGCAGCTGGTTGGGTGGCTTTTTGTGCTCCGGCTTTTTCTTTTTTATATATAAGATCCATTTTATTTCCCTACAAAAAGTTGGATAAAGTTTGTTTAATGTTATTCATACCAGCACTCCTTTATTTCATTATTTTAATTCCTTTATATATTGAACCCTCTGATTACAAGCTTATTTTCATTAAAAAAACACAATTAGATAAAACATTAATTTCATTAGAACCCGATGTAATTCTTCCTCAAGGTTGGGGAACTATAGCACGACTTAATTTTGGTATATTGATCACAATTGCAGAATTTATTTTATTGTTTAAATGGAGAAGGAGAATTGGTAAAGAAATGAAACCACAAGACACCAAGATTTATAAGTGGCTTTTTTCCTTTATAACTGTAACATCTGTTATATGTATACTATTGTTAATAGAATATTTTTTCCATCTTTCGAGATTTATGGATCTTACACAACAAATTTTATACAGTCTTTCAGGTATTATTTTGTTTGTTTCTATGAGCTTGCTTTTTAATCCATCATTACTTTATGGAATAAATCAAAGCCTGCAAAATTCGAAGAACCTAACCAATTTAAAAAAAGAAAAAAAGGCCGCCAATTTGACTTTAGAACAAAAAACTATTTTTAAAGAAGCAATAGAGTCTCATTTTAATCAAAATGCTCCTTATACAAAAATAGGGTACAGCATCAATGATTTATCGTCAGAAATAAATATCCCGGTTTATCTACTATCCTCATTTATTAATGAAGAATACCAAACCAATTTTAATGAATGGATCAATGATTTTAGAATTGATTACCTGTCCAATTTATTGAAAACCTCTCCTAAGCATTTAAAATTCACTTTGGAGTCCCTAGGAAACCAAGTGGGTTTTAGTTCCAGATCTGCCTTTAATATTGCTATAAAAAAGAGATCAGGCAAAACTCCTTCTGAATTTTTTGATGTCAAAAAATTCAATTAGAAATTACAGTCGCATCAATTATTGTTGTCATTTGTAATTTCCTTACACAACTTCATTTTTTGAATTCTCTTTCAAAACCATTTATTTTTCTTGATTTTTAAGTAGTTAAAGGTTTTTGTACTTGTAAAAAATGTAGCGATTAGGTAAATCACTACAGATACAACTTCATTTTCTAATGCTAAAATAGTAGCATTGTACTCGCTATCTATTTCTAAAGAAATTATTTTATCCTAAAATTTCATTTCAACAATTTAAAAAAACAATAAGTTATGAAATCATCTTTCTATTTACTTGTTAAAAGCAGCTTATTGATATTGCTTTTATCTTTGCGAATCAATGCACAAGAGGTCTTGCCTTTTCCGCAAGTACCAAGTGCAAGTATTACAAATGAGACACTTGCTGAGAGCAAGCACATTAGAAGGGCTCAACCTGCGCATTTGCCAAAAGATGCGCCAAACATTCTTATTATTTTAATGGATGATACGGGTTTTGGAACGGCATCTACTTTTGGTGGAGCAATAAATACGCCTACATTTACTA
Organism: uncultured Flavobacterium sp.; assembly: GCA_963513695.1. GTDB lineage: Bacteria > Bacteroidota > Bacteroidia > Flavobacteriales > Flavobacteriaceae > Flavobacterium. The sequence goes on along the minus strand of CAUPRL010000017.1, from coordinate 10,771 downwards.
AAGTGTATAATGAAGGAATTGCATATAATGAGTTTCATACAACTGCAATATGTTCACCTACAAGAGCTTCAATTCTAACAGGAAGAAACCATACCAGAGTGGGCAATGGTACCATTGCTGAAAGAGCGGTGGATTGGGATGGTTTTACTGGGATTATTCCTAAAGAAGCGGCCACCGTTGCCGAAGTACTTAAAAATTATGGATACAGTACTTCTGCTTATGGAAAATGGCATAATACGCCAGCCAATCAAACTACTGCAGCAGGGCCTTTTGAATATTGGCCAAATAATTATGGTTTTGAACATTTTTACGGCTTTCTCGCTGGTGAAACTTCACAATACGAACCTCGCCTGGTGAATGATTTCACACCTATTGAGCCTCCTAAAACAACTAAAGATGGTAAAGAATATCATTTAACTACTGACTTAGCCGACAATGCTATTACTTGGTTAAATCAACACAAAGCCTTTGCTGCCGACAAACCATTTTTAATGTATTTTGCTCCAGGAGCAGGTCACGCTCCTCATCATATTATGAAAGAATGGGCGGATAAATACAAAGGCAAATTTGATGAGGGTTGGGATGCTTATCGCGAAAAAACCTTTAAACGTCAAAAAGAATTAGGTGTAATTCCAGCGAATACCAAATTAACACCAAGAGATAAAACTCAACCTTCTTGGGAAAGTATTCCGCAATCAGAAAGAGCCTTCCAGACTAGAATGATGGAAGTATTTGCAGGATTTGTGGAGCATGCCGATATGGAAATAGGAAGAGTTTTAAAAACTATTGAAGATAATGGTCAAAAAGACAACACTATTGTATTCTTTATTTGGGGTGATAACGGCTCAAGTGCCGAAGGTCAAAATGGTTCCATTAGTGAACTATTAGCTCAAAATGGTGTTTCAAATACCATACAAGACCAAATGGCCGCACTCGATAAAGTGGGAGGATTGGATGCGCTAGGAGGGCCATTTTTAGAAAACAATTACCACGCTTCTTGGGCTTGGGCAGGAAATACTCCTTTTAAATATACCAAATTAATAGCATCTCACTTTGGAGGCACACAAAATATGATGGTGGTAAGTTGGCCTAAAGGAATAAAATCCGATAAAATATACCGCCAACAATTTCATCACGTAAATGATATTGTTCCTACTATTTATGATGTGTTGAATATTACACCTCCGAAGATGGTAAACGGAATCAAACAAATGAAAATAGATGGAGTAAGTATGAAATATACTTTTGCAAATCCTAAAGCTCCTGAGGTTTCTAAAACACAATTTTTTGATAATAACGGAAGTCGTGGTGTGTATAAAGACGGTTGGTACGCTTGTACTTTTGGACCATTATATCCTTGGATTCCTGCGCAACCGGGATTAGATAAATGGGATTCTACAAAGGATGTTTGGGAGTTGTACAACATCAAAGAAGACTTTTCACAATTTAACAATCTTGCTGCCAAAAATCCTGAAAAACTTAAAGAATTGCAAGGCATTTACTCTCAAGAAGCAAAAGATAATTTGGCATTTCCAGAAGGTGCCGGAATTTGGTTGCGGTTGCATCCGGAGGATGTGATTGCCTCTCCTTATACTTCTTGGACTTTTGATGAAAATACCGAAAGAATGCCAGAGTTTAGTGCACCAGGAATAGGAAAAAGAAGCACTAAAGTGGTGATAGATATGGAAGTCAAAGACAACGCTTCCGGAGTGCTTTTCGCAATGGGTGGCGATGGTGGAGGAGTGACCTGCTTTATGGAAAACGGAAAATTATTTTTCGAATATAATATGCTTATTATCGAAAGATATTTTTCGACAGAAGGACAAAAAATTCCAGCAGGCAAACACACTGTAGAACTTTTGACTGCTATCCCTAAACCGGGAGGACCAGGAACAGTGACCATCACATTGGATGGAAAACCATATTCTGTTTGTGAAATAAAAAGAGCGGTTCCAGCAGCTTTTACTGCGAGTGAAACCTTTGATGTAGGTAAAGATTTAGGAGGTTCAGTTTCGATGCGTTATCACGAAAAAGCGCCTTTTAAATTTGATGGAAAAATCAATAGTGTAAAAGTAGATTTAATTAAAAATAAATAATTATGGCACAATCATTTTTGTTCAGAAACTGGTGGGTTTTACTCATTCAAGGTATTTTATTAATTGGATTGAGTGTAGTGATTTTCAAAAACCCTAATGCAGTCCTTACTGCTGTAGCGCTTTGGTTGGGAGTAATCGTTTTGGTTACTGGCTTGGTTGGTTTTATTTCCTGGTTTTCTATTCCTACTGAAGAACGCAGTATTTCCATAATGTTAGGAAGTTGTGCAATGATCATTATCGGCCTACTAATGATTACCAAAATGCTAATTACCATTAAAGCCATTACCGTTTTATTTGGTTTACTGACCGCAATTGTGGGTTGGATGGTAATATCCGGAAGTTGGAATGCCCGAAAACAATGGTCGCTGTGGTGGGTTGTGGCGTTGTTAGGCGTTTTTACATTAATCACAGGAATTAAAAGCATTTTTGATGTATATGCTGGAGCAGAAAGTATCAGTAATCTTATTGGTTATGCGGTACTTTTTTCAGGAATTGGATTAATCTTTTTTGCCTTTCTAAAACGAAACTTAGTAAACAAAATTAAAAATAGAATACAAAAAGATTAATTTCTTTTAAATTCGATAAAACTAAAAAAGCAGTATGAAGAAAACCATCAAAAAAATAAAAGACACAGTCATTTCAGGTATTGTGTTGTTTCTACCCATTTTTATTTTGTTAAGTATTTTCAAAAGTGTCTATACCAAATTGTATAAATACGGACATAAACTCACTGAAATTCTTGGTTTAGATAATGCTGGGGACAAAAAATGGGTGCCTTTTGTGACTCTTTTTCTTGTTGTTGTATTATTTTTTATTTGCGGTTTATTGGCTCGTTTTGCAATGATTGGCAAAATGAAGGAATGGATTGAGAATAATGTTTTGCTATACATTCCAACCTATTCCAAATACAAAGCCAAAATGACAGCGAAATTACAACCCGAAGAGGATGTAAGACCACCAGTTTTAGTGGAACTCAATGGGGCTTGGAAACCAGGTTTTTTAATCAAAACCAATGACGAGAAATCAACAGTTTTCTTGCCAACTACGCCTGATATTGATTATGGTGAAGTGTGGATAGTAGAAAATGCAAGAGTCTCTTTGCTGGAAATGACCACAAAAGAATTTAAAACCTCTTTATTACTTTCTGGAAAAGGAATGAAAACAGAAAAATCTGTTTAAAAAGAATAACATTTTAGTAATGAACAAAATAAACCCATTTGTAGCCTTGTTTTTAGTTTTGGGAATTTCCCTTGCCTTTGGATTTACCGCCCTAAGAGAAGATGCTGTGACAAGCAATTTGAATCCAATGCAGCAAAAAAATAAGGCAATAGACAAAAAAGTACTTCTTGGCAATTGGGTACGAACCGATTCGGACTATAAAATTAAAATTTCCGAAGTCGCTAAGGAGGGTAAATTGAAAGCAGGTTATTTTAATCCAAAATCAATTAATGTAAGTAAAGCCAGTTGGACAAATACTAAAGGTGTTTTAAAAATATACATTGAACTACGAGACGAAAATTATCCGGGTTCCAAATATAATTTGACCTATTATCCTGAAAAAGAGATGCTGGCAGGAACCTATTTTCAAGCGGTTACAGGGGAAACCTACGATGTGCTATTTGCTAGAGTAAAATAATTTGATTTCAATAAACAACAAACAATAAACAACAAACAACAAACAACAAACAATAAACAATAAACAACAAACAATAAACAACAAACAATAAACAACAAACAATAAACAATAAACAACAAACAATAAACAACAAACAATAAACAACAAACAATAAACAACAAACAATAAACAATAAACAACAAACAATAAACAACAAACAATAAACAATAAACAACAAACAACAAACAATAAACAACAAACAATAAACAATTATGGAACTAAGAATCAATCGTATCGTAAAAAGCATACTCTTATTAGTATTCTTTTCCACATCTGTGCAGGCACAGGATGTTTTGCCTTTTCCTCCAGCTCCATCAGGATCTAAAGCTGGACTAACTATTCAAGAGTCAACCTATAAAAAAAGAGTGGAACCCAAACGCCTTGCCGAAGGAGCTCCCAACATTTTAATTATCCTTATGGATGACCTTGGGCCAGGAACACCATCAACTTATGGAGGAGAAATCAACACGCCTACATTAAGTCGTGTGGCGAATCAAGGAATCTCTTATAATCGTTTTCATTCTACAGCCATGTGCTCGCCAACAAGAGCTTCATTGTTAACAGGAAGAAACCACACTTTTGTTGGAAATGGTCAAATCTCTGCTATCGCAAATGATTTTGATGGTTTTAGCGGCACCATTCCTAAAACCTCTGCCACAGTAGCCGAAGTACTTAAAAACTATGGTTACAACACCGGAGCTTGGGGAAAATGGCACAACACACCCGAAGAACAAATTACAAACAAAGGACCATTCGATTATTGGCCAACAGGCTATGGTTTTGAATATTTTTATGGATTCCTTGCTGGAGAAGTATCACAATATGAACCCGTGATGACACGTAATACAACTCAAGCACCATTGCATCACGACCCTAAAAAACCATACCACGTTACCGAAGATATTGCACAAGATGCTATCAAATGGTTGCGCGAACAAAAAGCCTATGCTCCTGAAAAACCCTTCTTTATGTATTGGGCACCAGGTGCTGCACATGGTCCTCATCAAATTTTTAAAGAATGGGCTGATAAATACAAAGGAAAATTTGACGATGGTTGGGACAAATACCGCGAACGTGTTTTCAAAAATGCTAAAGCAAAAGGATGGATTCCACAAAACGCAAAACTAACGCCTCGTCCGGAAACTATGGCTTCTTGGGAATCTATTCCAGAATCTGAAAAACCATTTCAACGTCGTTTGATGGAAGTTTTTGCAGGTTTCGCAGAACACGCCGATTATAATGCAGGTCTTGTTATTGATGAAATCGAAAAACAAGGAAAATTAGATAACACTCTTATATTCTACATTTGGGGAGACAATGGTTCCTCATCCGAAGGATTGAACGGAACTATTAGTGAGCAATTGGCTCAAAATGGTATTCCAACCAAAATTTCACAACACCTAACGGCTTTAGAAGAATTAGGAGGTTTGGATGCGCTTGGCGGACCAAAAACAGATAATATGTATAACGCCGGTTGGGCTTGGGCAGGAAGCACCCCTTATCAAGGTACAAAACTGCAAGGTTCTTATTTTGGAGGAATTCGTCAACCAATGGCAGTTTCATGGCCAAAAGGAATACAACATGATGCCACACCTCGTTCTCAATTTCATCATGTCATCGATATTGTACCTACCATTTATGATATAACAAAAATCACAGCTCCAAAAGTAGTTAACGGTTTTCAACAAGACCCAATTCACGGTACTAGTATGGCCTATACCTTTGCTAATGCTAAAGCAAAAGGAACACGTACTATTCAATTTTTTGACATTATGGGAAGCCGTGGTGTGTATAAAGACGGTTGGTTTGCTAGTGCTAAAGGTTTGAGAGAACCATGGGTAGGTGGATTGCCAAAAGGGATAAAAGAGTGGTCGCCTTTGACTGATCCTTGGCAATTGTATAATATTGACGAAGATTGGAGTCAAGCCAATGATTTGGCTGCTAAAAATCCACAAAAGTTGGAAGAAATGAAAGCCTTGTTCATTGATGAATCTAAAAAATATAAAAATTTACCAATTGGTGGAGGTATGTGGTCAACCGCTATGTTTCATCCCGAAGATGCACCTGCTCCTACAGCAACCGAATGGTCTTTTGATGCGCCAATTACCTTGATGCCAGAATCTGCTGCTCCAAAATTGGGTAAAAACAGTAGTTTAGTTACGATGGAAATCGATGCTCCAGCCAATGCAAATGGAGTTTTGTATGCACTTTGTGGATTTTCAGGAGGTGTAACTTGCTATGTTAAAGACGGAATTCTAAGCTATGAATTCAACTTATTCGAAGTGCAACGTACGAAAGTGAAAGCCAGTAAAAAATTGCCTGTAGGTAAATCTAAAATCGAAGTAGAATCCAGATTAGTGGATAAAATTGGAGGACCTATGGACATCACTTTGCGAATTAATGGAGAAGTTGTAGGCAAAGTAAATGTTCCAGCAGCCATGTCGCTTCACTTTGGCTCTAATGCCACTTTCGATATAGGAACCGATTTAGATTCACCAGTAGCCTTAGATTATTATGATTTAGCACCATTTTCATTCAATGGAACTATTGGAAAAACGGAAATTAAGTATTTAAAATAATAACGCTAATACCTTACAATCAAAAGAATATTCATATTTCAAACTAACATTCAATTATGAAAAAAGGTCATTTAAAACTAAAATCATTTGTTTTTCTACTGTTTTTATTTGCTTCATTTAGTGTAAGTGCACAAACGGATATTACACCTGAAGACGTTAATGCTTCAGCTGATTCATTAGCCGCAGCTAAAACAACTGAGGCTAAAGCAGAAACGATTTGGACCAGAAAACAACTTACTGGCGATTGGGGAGGAGCGAGAACAAGCCTTAAAAAATCAGGAATTACGATCAAGAGTTCGCTTACGAATTATTATCAAGGTATGGTTTCTGGTGAAGGAGATAAAGATTTCCAATTTGGTGCCAAATGGGGATTTGCTACTCTGCTTAATGGAGAAAAATTAGGGTTGTGGAAAGGTTTTTTCGCCATTGCTCATATGGAGTACAATATGGGAAATAGTGTAAACGGAAATGGAGGTACACTTTTACCAGTAAATACAGGTCTGGCTTATCCCGGAATTGAAGGAGCCGATCGATTTGATGGCTCAGTGTATCTTGTTCAATTTTTATCTAAAACGGATAAAGTGGTTATAGGAAAAATGAGCACCAGAGATTTAACCAATTTTTCCACTTTTTCAGGGGGTGGAGGTAGAACTGGTTTTCAAAATACTGCTTTTATTACCGCACCAAATGGGATAACAACTCCAGATATTTTTGGAGCTGCTTATATGTCTAATAACGAAAAGAGAGATTTAACTTTTATGGTTTATGATGCTAATAGTAGCTTGAATAAAATCGGTTTTAGTGATCGTTTTCAAGACGGAGTGACCTTTTTTGGTTCAGCTGATCTAATAGTTCATATTGCGGGATTAAAAGGGAAGCAAGGAATTTTAGGTGTAGCCAGTACAAAAGATGTGTACAACACAGATGATGTTTTCGATATTCTAAATCCCAACCAAACTTCTCAGAAAAAAAGCAATCGCTGGACTTTAGGCTATTATTTTGAACAAGCTTTATGGCAATCACCAACCAATAAAAAACAAAACTTCGGTTTATATGGTCAGGTTATTATGACGGATGGCGAAGGTTCACCAGTAGATTATGGATTTGTATTAGGACTTGGAGGAAAAGCTCCTTTTGCAAAACGTCCGATGGATCATTGGGGAATAGGATATTTCAATTACTCCTTCTCGGATGGAATATCAGAACTGAACATTCCAACGATACTGAAAACAGCAGCTGGAGAAGCGGGAATTGAAACCTATTATAATGCGTTTTTAACTCCTTGGTTTACACTTGGGGTTGACTTCCAATGGATACAACCTGGGCTCGCTTCACGTGGAGGGGTCTCCAATGGGGATGCAGCCTTTATCGGTTTGAGAAGTGGAATTATATTTTAATTATTTAAAATGAAAAAACTAGCTATTTTATTTTTTATGGTAAGTGCCTTTCTATATGCACAAGAAAAACCAGCAGATGAAATAGCGGCAGCGGCTGCAAATGCTACAAACCCATTGGCATTTGTAACCAAATTGCAAGTGCAACCCAATTACATTATAAAAGACAATGAGGCTACTCAAATAAATGTCACTACAAGAATTATGCAACCAACAGCCACTTTGGGATTGCCATTTATAAAAAGTAAAGACCCTTCAAAAATATATACTATTTATAGATTAGAAGTGCCAATAATAGGGCAAACGTTTCCAAATTCACCGCAATTAGATGCCACTGGCCTTAGCGATATTGTTTTGTTAGACATAGTTGCTTTTAAGCAAGCATGGGGTTTATTAGGTGTTGGTACTGGATTAATTATGCCAACTGCCTCTTCTGATTTTCTTGGCACTGGAAAATGGAGTTCAGGAATTTCCGGAGTGGTTTTAAATACCAAAACTAAGGGCTTACAATATGGAGTCTTGTTTCAACAATATTGGAGTTTTGCAGGGGATCCAGATAGACAAGATAAAAACTTTATGCTGTTTCAACCCATTTTTAATAAATTGATTGCAAAAGGATTAGTGGTTCAATTTAGTCCAATAATGAATTTCGATTGGGAAAATAGTGATTTTACTATTCCTTTGTCTTTAGGGCTCACAAAGGTATTTGCTAAGAATTTAAGCATGACTTTTACACCAGAATATGTAGTGAGCGGACCAACAAAAGGAGATTTTACTATCCGTTTTCAAATCAATGCAATGTTTCCGCCTTCAAAGTAAAAATTAAACCTAAAAATTATTATTGTCAAACTAAAAATAAACAAAATGAAAAACATTCTTAAAACACCAAATTCAATTATCATAGCTATTATGATATTTGCAATGCTATTAGTTCCAACGGACATTTTAGCACAAAATCGTCAAAAACCACACAGCGCTCCGCAAAGGTCTGCACCTCAGAGATCAGCACCACAAAAGTCGGTTTCCAAACCAAGTAATTCTAGTCAAAAATCATCGATAAATAGACCCCCTTCGAGTTCGTCTTCAAACAAATCAGTTTCAAGACCATCAGGTTCTTCTTCAAATAAATCAGTTTCAAGACCATCATCAAACTCGAACTCAAATAAACCAATTGCGAAAAAACCAAACACAAGTTCAAAAACCAAAAAAAGTAGTGTGGCTTCAAGCAAAAACAATGTTTCCAGCAAGAAAAATGTAGGCAACAATAATAAAGTAGGGAACACCAATAATATTGGCAGCAACAACAAGAACATAAAAAACAACAATGTCAATATCAACGTTGATAACAGCAAAGATATCAAGATAAATAACAGTCGAAACACCTCGGTTAGACGCAACAACAATGTTCATTACAACAGAGCTCCCTATCATTATGGTGGCTACGGTTATAACTGTTACCATCCTTATTATCCAAGACCTTATCGTCCTTACCATTGGGGACCTGTTTGGCACCCATGGGGATTTTTTATAACAACTTTAGCTGTTACAGCGATTGTTGTTAGTGTTGCAGATCATCCAGACCCGTATCATTATGATAATGGGGTATGGTACCAAGCAGGAAATGGAGGTTACACTGCAGTTGCAGCTCCAGTTGGAGGAACAGTTGTAAATATTCCTGAAGGTGCTGAAACAGTCAATACAGGAACGGTCAACAATTATTATTATGGGAATACGTATTATGAAAAAACAGACGGTGGATATACCGTTGTTGCTCCAACTGCTGGAACCATTGTAGATAAAATTCCTGAAGGAGGCGAAGAAGTAACAATTGGCGATGTGACCTATGTGAAATTTGGTGAAACCTATTATCAACCCGTTCAGGTGGATGGAAAAGATAAATATGAAATCGCTCTTGTCGAAAAAGACTAAATAAATTAGGATTAGGTGCAATACAATTGTTGCACCTAATATTCAAAAAAAATAAAACTTAAAAATATGAAAAAATTAAATTTTAAAATAGCAGTGGCGTTTTTATTCTTTGTAATGAGTGGTATGGTTGTAAATGCACAAAATAAAAACAACAAGTATAACAACAATAACAACCACAACAATAATAATAATGCAGGATCATGGCGAATATTAGGAACCATGCAAGCTACCCATAATGGCGATCACGATGCAATGGAAATTAAAGGGCCACACGATTCTTATCGAAAATTAAAAATTAAGGTAAGAAACTCTCCAGTGAATATTCAAAAAATGGTGGTCCGTTACGAAGATGGAAGACCAGAAGAAATAGATTTACGTAGTGAAATAAGAGAAGGTGGCGAAAGTAGAGTCATTGACCTACAAGGCGGTAAACGCAGACTAAAAGCCATTGACTTTTGGTACGATACTAAAGGTTTTTTGAATGGAAAAGCTGAATTGACTATCCTTGGAATGAAATAGTAAAATATAAATAATAATAATTTAAATATAAACAAAAATGAAAAAAGTATTAGGGTTTTTAACGTTCCTTCTTGTATTTAGCGTAGCTGATATGTCAGCCCAATACAAAAATAAAAAAGAGTTGGCAAATGATTTAAACAATCCAAGTGGACTCACCATGAATGCCAAACAGAAAAAAGATTTTGAAGATTCGAACAATCGTATGTTGGCCGATTTAGAGAAAAACGACAAATCAAACAAATCCAAAGCCGACAGAGACAAAGAAATCGACCGTATTTTTGATCAAAATGACAAAGATATGGACAGATTGTTTGGCAATGACGAGGACTATAAAAAGAAAAATAAAAGTTTCAAACAAAAAAGAAGATCCATCAAAATGAAAATTAAATTGGCCAAATTGGTGCTGTAAAAAGTAATTATATGTAACCTTTGTCAAAGTTCAAAACTTTGACAAAGGTATACTTGGACTTGGGTTTCAAAACTTTGACAAAGGTATACTTGGACTTGGGTTTCAAAACTTTGACAAAGGTATACTTGGACTTGGGTTTCAAAACTTTGACAAAGGTATACTTGGACTTG
>CAUPRL010000016.1:0-85226 GCA_963513695.1 uncultured Flavobacterium sp. | reverse complement strand
GCTGGTGATTTTCAAAAATTTATTTCAGGTTTCCAAGTTTTGAATCCAGAACTTGTTATCTGTAATTTAGACCCGAAAATCAAACTACATTTCGATTTAACAATTGAGAAAGGTAGAGGATATGTTCCTGCTGAAGAGAACAAAAAACAGAATGCTGCAATTGGAACAATCTTTACTGACTCTATTTTTACTCCGGTAAAAAATGTTAAGTATGCTATCGAAAACTTCCGTGTAGAGCAAAAAACAGATTATGAAAAATTAGTTTTCGAAATAAAAACTGATGGTTCTATCAATCCAAAAGATGCCCTTACTGAAGCTGCCAAAGTTTTAATTCACCATTTCATGTTGTTTTCTGACGAAAGAATTACACTTGAGGCTGACGAAATTGCACAAACAGAATCGTATGACGAAGAGTCATTGCATATGAGACAATTGCTTAAAACTAAGCTTGTTGATATGGATCTTTCTGTAAGAGCATTAAATTGCTTAAAAGCGGCAGAAGTTGATACACTTGGAGATTTAGTATCTTTCAATAAAAATGACCTAATGAAATTCCGTAATTTCGGTAAAAAATCTTTAACTGAACTAGATGAACTAGTTGCAATTAAAAATTTGAACTTCGGTATGGATTTAGCAAAATACAAATTAGATAAAGAATAATCTAAACCTTCAAAGGTTTAAATTTAATAGCAATGAGACACGGAAAAAAATTCAATCACTTAAGCAGACAGACTGCACATAGAAGTTCTATGTTGGCTAATATGGCTTGTTCTCTTATCGAGCACAAACGTATTAATACTACTGTTGCAAAAGCAAAAGCGCTTAAACAATTTGTTGAGCCATTAATAACAAAATCTAAGGCGGACACGACACATAATCGTCGTATCGTTTTTGGATACTTACGTAGCAAATATGCTGTAACTGACTTGTTCAGAGACGTAGCGGCTAAAGTAGGTGACCGTCCAGGTGGATACACTCGTATCATTAAAGTTGGAAATCGTTTAGGAGATAATGCTGATATGGCAATGATCGAACTAGTTGATTTCAATGAACTTTACAACGGAGGTAAAAAAGAAGTTAAAAAAGCAAAAAGCCGTCGTGGTGGAAAAGCTAAGAAAGCGGACGAAGCTGTTGCAGCTCCAGTTGCAGAAGCAGAAGTTCCAGTTGCAGAAGCTCCAGTTTCAGAAACAGAAGTTCCGGCTGCTGATGATGAGGCTCCAAAAGAGGCCGCTGAATAATTATGAAGATAATCATTCAATAAAAATCAAGGATAAACTTTTATTAGTTTGTCCTTTTTTTTTGTCTAAAATAAATTCGCTAATCTTTGCAAAAACTTTGCAACCTTAGTGGTAAAAAATTAAATTTGCACAACAATTACTAAATATGAAACGAAGCTCAGCGAAGTTCCATGAGACCAATAAAAAACAATTATAACGACGAATGAAATACACAACACGAAAAAGCGCGATACTTCTATTAAGTGACGGAACCATTTTTCACGGAAAATCTATTGGGATTTCAGGAACTACTTTTGGCGAAGTTTGTTTTAATACTGGAATGACAGGTTACCAAGAAATCTTTACAGACCCATCTTATTTTGGGCAAATTATGGTGGCAACTAATGCTCATATTGGAAACTACGGAGTAAACGACAAAGAAATTGAATCAGATAGCATTAAAATTGCTGGTTTGGTTTGTAAAAATTTCAGTTTCAATTATTCTCGTGAAGATGCAACAGGAAGTTTAGAAGATTATTTCAAAAAACAAAACCTAATCTGCATTTCTGATGTTGATACTCGCGGTTTAGTAAGTTACATTCGTGATCACGGAGCAATGAACGCTGTAATTTGTACTGATGACACTCCACTCGAAGAACTAAAAGCGGCTTTGGCAAAAGTTCCAGATATGAAAGGATTGGAATTGGCTTCTAAAGTTTCTACAAAAGAACCGTATTTCTTTGGAGATGAAAAGGCAAAATACAAAATAGCTGCTTTGGATTTAGGAATTAAAACTAACATTCTTCGTAACCTTGCAAAAAGAGATTGTTACATAAAAGTGTTTCCATACGATTCAAAATATTCAGATTTGGCTGCTTTCAATCCTAATGGCTATTTCTTGTCAAACGGGCCAGGTGATCCAGATCCACTTTTCAGTGCCATTGAAGTGGCAAAAGAAATTCTTGCCAATGATAAACCGTTATTTGGAATTTGTTTAGGACACCAAGTAATTGCTTTGGCCAACGGAATTTCTACTTATAAAATGTTCAACGGTCACAGAGGAATCAACCATCCTGTGAAAAATATGATTACCGGAAAAGGTGAAATCACTTCTCAAAACCACGGTTTTGCTGTAAATAAAGAAGAATTAGACAATCATCCTGATATGGAAATCACACATTTGCATCTAAACGATGGAACTGTTGCTGGTATGCGAATGAAAAACAAAAATTGTTTCTCTGTTCAATACCATCCAGAAGCTAGTCCAGGGCCTCACGATTCATCTTATTTGTTTGATCAATTCGTGGAGAATTTAAAAAACTAGTGTTATTTTTAACGAATATTTATAGAAAGCTGTCCTTTTGGGCAGCTTTTTCATTTATTTTCTTGACTATCTAACTTTTTGAATTCAATTTTTTTTTCTAAAAGAAAATTCAACAATTTTAATGGATTAGTATTTACTAGAACTTCTTTTGATTTTGGGTCAGCATCACAAAATTCAATAAAAAGACCGATTTCTTCTGGTTTTAATTTCAATATCTCGGAATAATATTTTTCGTCGTTATTGTTTTTGACCAGTTCTTTAAAATCAATTTGATGGATTTTTTTTCTACCACTTCCTAGAGGTATTGCCATGCCAATGCCATTTTCTATTGTTCCATCATAGACGCCATATGGTTTTGGGTTTTTTGCTGCTTTTTCAATACTTAATTGGTTAGCACTATTTTTATTTAATTTTATTTTTGGAAAAGCTTTTTTCGTAAGCACAACTACTTCATCCAATTGTTCTGGTTTTCTTGTCAAGTTAATTATTAGAATGTTGTTCAAATCTTCCTTTTTTATGCAGATTTTTTTGTACAAGTAATTTTTTGAAATAAACATCAGACTGTCTTGGAGTGCAATTGAAATGTTGAAATCTCCATTTGTGTCCGTTTTTGTAGTTTTTTTAGAATTTAAGTTAAGGACCTCGATGCCTTGTAAAGGTGAGTTCTCCCATAGGACTTTGCCTTTTTTGGGTTTGGTAGTTTGAGAAAAACAAAATGCAAAAGTAAATAATAATGTCGAAAAGAGTAGTTTTACTTTCATTACTTGGTATAAGTTGTCTGTAAAAGTATCAACATCATTCAAAAATAAATCAGAATATGTCTATAAAGTTTTGTTAATACTACTGAGTAAACTTGTATTATATAATTGAATTCTTATTTTTGTTTAAGGTAAAAAAAATCCATTTCTTAATACTTAAAGCGTATATTTGATTTGTTTTTTTTTGATACATTTTAAAGTAGAATAGATTGCATTTTTCATTATGTTTCAAGAAAAAATTACATCATAATTTCAAAATAATACTTACAAATCAATACAAATGAAATTCATTAATAATACAATTGCCCTTACTTTTTTTGTTATACTATTTTCTAGCGGAATGGTAATGGCTCAAGAGATTATCAAAGAAAATGCCGTTGACACCATTAAAAAAGTGAATACAGTAAAGAAACAAAAAATCGATGGTGTAATTGCAAAAGTGGGTGATTATATCATTTTGGATTCAGATATTGACAAATCCTATTTGGAAATTTCAAGTCAAGGTGGTTCTATAAAAGATATCACCCGATGCCAGATTTTAGGAAAAATAATGGAAGACAAATTATATGCTCACCAAGCGGTTATCGATAGTGTTAAGGTTACCGATTCAGAGGTGAAACAGATGATGGATGAAAGGTTAAACTATATGGTAGAACAAATTGGTTCTATGGATAAAGTGGTTAAGTATTACAAGAAAAATACGGAAGAAGAGTTTAGAACGTATTTCTTTGATGTTTTGAAAGAGCAAAAATTGACTTCAGAAATGCAAAAGAAAATCATAGATGGAGTTGAAATTACGCCAGAAGAAGTCCGTAATTTTTTCAAAAAAATACCTACGGCTGATTTACCTGTTTTTGGTGCAGAGATGGAAGTAGCGCAAATTGTTGTAACTCCAAAAGTATCAGACGCTGAAAAACAAAAAGTAATTGATAAATTGAACGAATTCAAAAAAGAAGTACTAGCTGGAGAATCTAGTTTTGCCACAAAAGCGGTTTTGTATTCGCAGGATCCTGGTTCAAGGGCAACTGGAGGTTATTATAAAATGAACAAAAAAACCCAATTTATAAAAGAGTTTAAAGAAGTAGCATTTAGTCTTCAAGAAGGTGAAATTTCAGCTCCTTTTGAGACTGATTTTGGTTATCACATTATTTATGTTGAAAAAATAAAAGGGCAAGATATAGAATTGCGTCATATTTTATTAATTCCAGCAGTAACTTCAGATGATTTAAAAGCTGCCAAAGAGAAAATTACTTTAATTAGAAAACGAATTGTCGACAAAGAAATTACTTTTGACCAAGCTGCAAAAACAATGTCGGACGAAAAAGAAACAAGGACTAATGGAGGAGCATTGATTAATCCGAAAACCCAAGACACTCGTTTCGAGTTGACAAAAATGGACCCTACATTGTACAGTCAGGTTTCAAATTTAAAAGACAATGATGTATCGTTGCCACTGTTGGATGAAGATCAATCGGGTAAGAAAAAATACAAGTTGATTACTGTGACTAATAGAATTAATGAGCATACTGCTGATTATGCCAAAGATTACATTAAAATTAAAGAATTAGCTTTAAAAGAAAAACAAATCAAGGCCATCGGGAAATGGTTCGATGATAAAATAAAAGACACTTATATCAAAATAAACGGAGAATACAGAGAATGTGTTTTTACAAACAATTGGTTAAAAAAATAATTATAATTCATTAACTCATAACTCAAAAAATGTCAGACGTAGCTGCAATACATAATTTAGTAATAAAAAGGAATGCACTAAAAGCTGAGATTGCAAAGGTTATTGTGGGTCAGGATGATGTTGTTGATCAAATTTTGCTTTGTATCTTTTCAGGAGGTCACGCACTTTTGGTTGGTGTGCCAGGACTAGCAAAAACATTGATGGTTAATACTTTGGCACAAGCATTGGGATTGGATTTCAAGAGAATTCAGTTTACTCCTGATTTAATGCCTTCAGATATTTTGGGAAGTGAAATTTTGGATGAAAATCGTCAATTTAAATTCATAAAAGGCCCCATTTTTTCAAATATTATTCTTGCAGACGAAATTAATAGAACTCCTCCAAAAACGCAAGCAGCTTTGCTTGAAGCGATGCAGGAACGTTGCGTTACCATTGCAGGTCAAAACTATAAATTAGCATTACCCTATTTTGTATTGGCAACCCAAAACCCCATTGAGCAAGAAGGAACTTATCCTTTGCCAGAAGCCCAATTGGATCGTTTCATGTTTGCTATTAAACTAGATTATCCCTCTTTCGAAGAAGAAGTTCAAGTGGTCAAACGCACTACATCCGATTCACATTCAACTGTAAATCCTTTGTTTACGGCTCAAGAAATTATCGATTTTCAACACCTTATTCGCAGAATTCCAGTTGCTGATAATGTAATTGAATATGCGGTAACATTAGTAAGTAAAACACGTCCGGATAACATTTTGTCTAATGAATATGTCAAAAATTACCTCGATTGGGGAGCAGGACCTAGAGCTTCTCAGAATTTAATTTTGGCAGCCAAGGCCAATGCTGCTTTCAATGGAAAATTTTCTCCAGATATCGAAGACGTAAAAGCGGTTGCTACTGGAATTCTTCGTCACAGAATTATTAAAAATTATAAGGCCGACGCCGAGGGGATTTCAGAAGAATTAATTATTTCGAAATTGATGTAGTTAAATAGGGATTACAACTTAGTATTTAGTCTAATTATAACTGTTTCTATTCAAAAAATATCAATCGATTTAGTTTTTCAATTTTAAAAAGTAGTTAAATTGAGAATTTACTAATATTATGTCGATTTTTAGGTAATTTTTTAATATTATTCGTGTATTTTGAATATATAGTAATAATAATTTTTAAAATCGGGACTTCTATTAAATTTTTTTTAATTCTCATCTTTAATTATTAAATTTGCGTACAATAATAAAAACATACTTTCTATGGCTTATTATTTTGAAGTAATCAAAAAAAATCGGCCTTTAACACCACAAATATTTCAAACATGAAAACTTATAGTGATTACCTTCAGGAAATCGAAGAAAGAAAAAATCAAGGACTTCATCCTAAACCAATTGATGGAGCGGAATTGCTCAGTGAAATTATTGCGCAAATCAAAGATTTAAAAAATGTAAATCGTGAAGATTCACTTAAATTCTTTATTTATAATGTTGTTCCAGGGACTACACCTGCTGCCAATTTGAAAGCGAAGTTTTTAAAGGAAATAGTTTTGGGTCAATCAGTTGTTGCCGAAATTACGCCTGCTTTTGCTTTAGAGTTATTATCTCATATGAAAGGTGGAACCTCGATAGCCGTTTTGCTTGATTTAGCTTTAGGTGATGATATTGCTATTGCGAAAGACGCTGCAGAAGTTTTAAAAACACAAGTTTTTCTTTATGAAGCTGATACAGATCGTTTAGAAGCTGCATTCAAAAGCGGTAACGGAATAGCAGCGGCAATTCTAGAGAGCTATGCTAAGGCTGAGTTCTTTACTAAATTGCCCGAAATAGCAGAAGAGATTAAGGTAGTCACTTTTATTGCTGGCGAAGGGGATATATCAACTGACTTACTTTCTCCAGGAAATCAAGCACATTCGCGTTCAGATCGTGAATTGCACGGTAAATGCTTAATTTCTCCAGAAGCTCAAGCTGAAATCAAAGCTTTGGCAGAAGCGAATCCTGATAAGAGCGTAATGTTAATCGCTGAGAAAGGCACTATGGGTGTGGGTTCATCAAGAATGTCAGGTGTAAATAACGTGGCGCTTTGGACCGGTAAACAAGCGAGTCCTTATGTTCCATTTGTTAATTTTGCTCCAATCGTTGGAGGAACAAACGGCATTTCTCCAATTTTCCTTACTACCGTTGATGTCACAGGAGGTATTGGTTTGGATCTTAAGAACTGGGTAAAAAAAATAGATGAAAACGGTAACCCTGTTCGTAATGAAAGTGGTGATCCAATTCTCGAAGAAGTTTATTCTGTTGCTACCGGAACGGTTCTTACAATCAACACAAAGACAAAGAAATTGTATAACGGCGACAAAGAACTGATCGATATTTCTAAAGCTTTTACACCTCAGAAAATTGAATTTATAAAAGCGGGAGGTTCTTATGCAATTGTGTTTGGTAAAAAATTGCAAACATTTGCATCAAAGACTCTTGGTATTGATATTGTGCCAGTATATGCTCCTTCAAAAGAAGTTTCAATTGAAGGACAAGGACTAACAGCTGTAGAAAAAATATTCAATAAAAACGCGGTTGGAACAACTCCGGGCAAAGTGTTGCACGCTGGTTCGGATGTTCGTGTTACTGTAAATATTGTTGGTTCACAAGACACAACTGGTTTGATGACTTCTCAGGAATTAGAATCTATGGCTGCTACTGTGATTTCTCCAATTGTTGATGGTGCTTACCAATCAGGTTGTCACACTGCTTCAGTTTGGGATAATAAGTCTAAGGCAAATATTCCTAGATTGATGAAGTTTATGAATGATTTCGGTTTGATTACTGCTCGTGACCCTAAAGGAGTTTATCATCCAATGACCGATGTTATTCATAAAGTTCTTAATGATATTACGGTGAATGAGTGGGCTATCATCATCGGTGGTGACTCTCATACTAGAATGTCGAAAGGTGTTGCTTTTGGTGCTGACTCTGGAACAGTGGCTCTTGCATTGGCTACAGGTGAAGCTTCGATGCCTATTCCTGAATCGGTGAAAGTGACTTTCAAAGGAGAAATGAAGAGTTATATGGATTTCCGTGATGTGGTTCACGCCACACAATCTCAAATGTTGAAACAATTTGGAGGTGAGAACGTATTTCAAGGGAAAATTATTGAGGTTCATCTTGGAACCCTTACCTCTGACCAAGCATTTACTTTTACAGACTGGACCGCGGAAATGAAAGCAAAAGCTTCAATCTGTATTTCTGAAGATGATATTTTAATTCAATCACTTGAGATTTCTAAATCAAGAATTCAGATTATGATTGACAAAGGTATGGACAATCACATTCACGTACTGAAAGGATTGCTTGCTATCGCAGATAAGAGAATTGCAGAAATTAAATCAGGTGAGAAACCAGCTTTGACCCCAGATGCTAATGCAAAATACTATGCTGAAGTTGTAGTTGATTTGGATCAGATTATTGAACCTATGATTGCTGATCCTGATGTGAATAATGCAGATGTTTCTAAACGATATACTCACGACACCATCAGGCCACTATCTTTCTATGGAGGAGTGAAAAAAGTTGACCTTGGATTTATAGGTTCTTGTATGGTTCACAAAGGTGATATGAAAATTCTTGCTCAGATGTTAAAAAACATTGAAGCTCAAAATGGTAAAGTAGAATTTCAAGCTCCACTTGTAGTGGCTCCACCCACTTATAACATCGTAGATGAACTTAAGGCAGAAGGGGATTGGGCAGTTTTGCAAAAATACTCAGGTTTTGAATTCGACGATAATAATCCTAAAGCAATAGCACGTACAGAATACGAAAAAATGTTATATCTAGAGCGTCCAGGATGTAATCTTTGTATGGGTAATCAGGAGAAAGCATCTAAGGGAGATACTGTAATGGCAACTTCTACACGTCTTTTCCAAGGAAGAGTTGTTGAAGATAAAGAGGGTAAGAAAGGAGAATCTTTACTTTCTTCTACACCAGTTGTGGTGCTCTCTACAGTTTTAGGTAGAACTCCAACTATTGATGAATATGTAGCAGCAGTAAAAGGCATCAATCTTACTAAGTTTGCTCCATCTCATAAACTATTAGCTAAATAATCAATGATTTAAATAGTAAAGGCTCTCAAGGAAACTTGAGAGTTTTTTTGTTGATTTTAATTCAGGTAACAATTTTTGAAAATGATATTCTATATAAATTAAAAACTGCATAGGATAAAAAAATGGGTAGTACTACTTCAAAAAGAAATCCTATATTTAGACACAAAATAATCATAATCAATTTTATAAACTAAGCTTAATATGAAATCAGTTATTCTTCTATTTTCGTTGATTTTCCTTGGACACACTTTTGCTCAAACCACTACAAAACGTGCTTTAAAACCTTCAGATGTTTATCGTTTGCAAAACTTGAGTGATCCTCATGTTTCACCAGACGGAAATTGGGTAGCCTACACACTTTCGACTGTTGATTCTGTAAAAAATAAAAGAAATTCTGATATTTGGATGGTTTCTTGGGACGGAAAAGAATCTGTTCAACTTACAAATAGCACTGAGAGTGAATCCCAACCCAACTGGAGTCCAGACGGTAAATATTTGTCATTTGTTTCCTCGAGAAACGGACTTAAAGGGAGCCAAATATGGATTATGGATAGGCGTGGAGGCGAGGCCAAACAATTGACTGATATAAAAAAAGGAGATTTAGATGATTATGTATGGTCCCCAGATGGTACTAAAATCGCTTTGGTAGTTAAAAATCAAACTGATACAGCAAAGGTAAAGACTCCAAAACCTATTTTTATTGACCGTTATCATTTCAAGCAAGATGTTGAAGGCTATTTAACCAGAAAACCAACTCATCTTTATCTTTATGACATTGTAACCAAAAAAATGGATACTCTTACCAAAGGTGACTTTGATGAAAAGGATCCCAAATGGTCGCCTGACGGCACTCAAATTGCCTTTTTGAGTAATCGTACCGCTGATCCTGACAGAAATGAAAATTCTGATATTTGGGTAATCGAAGCAAAAAAGAATGCAACAATGCGACAAATTACAACTTGGAATGGAAGTGACACTTCGCCGCACTGGAGCCCAGATGGAAAGCAAATAGCCTACTTAAGATCGACTTCATCAGATAATTATATTATGTACGATCAGAATGTTTTATGTGTTGTTTCATCAAAAGGTGGAGAGCCAAAAATACTGTCAAAATCTTTAGATAGACCTGTTGGAAGCCCGCGTTGGACTAAGAATGGTACGGCATTGATGGCTTTGGTAACAGATGATAGAACAAAGTATGTTGCTGAATTTTCTATTTCTGACGGTAAAATGAACAAAATTATAAGTGGCAATCGGAGTTTCACCACTTTAGAACGCCATCCATCAGGAAGTTTTCTAGCTACAATGAGTGATTCGCAAACTCCAATGGAAATTTATGCATTGGAAGCTGGTGCTCTTCGTCGTTTGACCAAACATCAAGACGTATTTTTAGAAAAATTGCAACTGGCCACAGTCGAAGGATTTACTTCAAAAAGCAAAGACGGAATGTTAGTCTCAAATTTGTTGTATCGACCAAATAACGTTACAATTGGAAAGAAATTGCCAACAATTTTCTTCATTCACGGTGGTCCTGTGGGTCAAGATGAATATAGTTTTGATCTTACGAGACAAATGTTGGCAGCGGCTGGTTATGCTGTCGTTGCTGTTAATTACAGAGGTTCCAATGGTCGTGGCTTAGACTTTTGTAAAGTTATTTCAGGTGATTGGGGCAACAAGGAAGTTTTAGATATATTGGGCGCTGCAGATTATGTTGTTCAAAAAGGCATTGCAGATCCTGATAAATTGGGAATAGGAGGTTGGAGTTATGGCGGTATTTTGACCGATTATACTATTGCGTCGGATACTCGATTTAAAGCAGCTTCAAGCGGAGCAGGAGTTGCAATGGTTTCGTCTATGTATGGAGTCGATCAGTATATTTTGCAATACGATAATGAAATTGGGCAACCTTGGAAGAATTTTGACAAATACGTAGCTCTTTCTTATCCCTTTTTGAAAGCCAACAAAATCAAAACACCTACTCAATTTATGGTCGGCGAAAGCGATTATAATGTGCCTGCTGTAGGGAGCGAGCAAATGTATCAGGCTTTTAAATCAATAGGAATACCAACAGAACTTATTATCTATCCTGGTCAGTTTCACGGCATCACGAATCCGAGTTTTCAAAAGGACCGCTTTGAACGTTATTTGACTTGGTTCAATACTTATTTGATGAAAAAATAAGACCGAAACTATGTTTTATTATTTGATTTGTAGTTAAAATTTATGATTTTATCCGTTTTTAGGAGCTCTTTAACGCTTAAAACTAACAAAAGTGGTATCTTTGTATTTCTCAAAAAATAGGGATTTATTGGTGTGACAATTGGTAATTATTGATTCAGGGAGTCTTAATTTTACGATATTGATAGCTTTTAGGTATAATTTAAATAAATAGGATGAAGAGTTTTAAGTGGATTGTATTCGTATTGCTTGTCAGCAGTTTATCTGTTTTTTCTCAAGACAAATACATTCGACATACAGTTTCAAAAGGGGAAACTGTTAGTGAAATTGCAAAAAAATACAAGGTTACATCTTCAGTTATTTTTGAGCTAAATCCTGATGCAGTTAATGGAATTAAGCAAAAGACAGTTTTGCTAATTTCTACCTCTAAAGTAAAAATCACAAAAAATAGCACATCGGAAGTAACTAAAGCGCATCCTACAAAAAACCATGTAGTTCTGCCCAAAGAAACAGTGTATGGTATCGCAAAACAATTGAATATAAGTGTTGCGGAATTGTATTCTATTAATCCTGATTTAGAAAAAGAAGGGCTTAAAATAGGGCAAGCCATTAAGGTTCCACAAACTGCCGCAGATGATTTGGTAGAAATACCGTCTGCCCAAAAAGTTGTAGAAACGTCTCAGCCAAAGGAATCAGAAACAAATATTTCAAAAGAAAAAGATGTTAGAGCTGCAAATGAAAATGACAAAGGCGAGGTTCAAAATCTCGATATTACCCACGAAGTTTTGCCAAAAGAGTCTTTATATTCCATTTCTAGAAAGTACGGAATTACAGTTGCAGCCTTGCAAAAAGCCAATCCGAGTATTGAAAAATCATCTTTAAAAACTGGTCAAAAAATTAATATCCCCTCTAAATCGGGAGCCAATTCTACACAGCCTATTGTGATTGCTGAAGAAATTAAGCAAGCAAAATCCGAAATAGTTTTGACTAATAATGAACAGCCAAAGCAAGTTGATGGTGCTTCTAAACCAGTGCCTGAGGCGGAAAAGGTTAATACGGAAATCACAATATCAAGAGAAGTTTTGCCAAAAGAATCCTTGTATTCCATAGCAAAACTATATGGGATAACGGTCGCCGAAATTAAAAAAGCTAACCCGGGATTAGGAACTAAATCATTAAAAGCGGGTCAAAAAATTACTATTCCAGTAAAAAATAATTCAAATTCGAATTTTACTCAAGAGAATGTTCTAGAAAAGAAAGAGGAAATTAAGATAAAAGCCAATTCAGAAGTTGTCGAAAAACTTAAAGAAGTTCCAGACAATAAGGCTGAAACTGTAATTACTCATGAAGTTTTACCAAAGGAAACCAAATATGGAATTGCCAAGAAATATGGTCTCTCAGTTTCTGAATTGGAAAAACAAAATCCATCTGTAGTCAAAAAATTATTGGTTGGTTCAGTATTAAAAATTCTCACATCTATATTGGTTGAGAAAGAACTTGCGGTTGAAAACGCAATTGCTCTAGAGGGAGCATTTGTAAAAGAAAAGTTTGAAAACAAGGAGATGAGCATGGTTCATGATGCCGTTTTTGTAGATCAATTGATTTCGAGAGCTTCAGAGAATATTGGAACCCGTTATCGTTCCGGTGGGACCTCTACCGAAGGATTTGATTGTTCGGGATTGATGTGTTATACTTTTGCCAATAGTGATATTAAATTACCAAGATCCTCTGCTGAGATGGCTGCTTATGGTTCGAAAATAGAAATAGAAAATGCCCAAAAAGGCGATTTGATTTTCTTCAAAACCAGAGGAAGCGGTCGAATCAACCACGTGGGAATGGTAGTTGAAGTCCTCGAAGGTGAAATAAAATTCATTCATTCAGCCACTCACGGTGGAGTTATTATTTCTTCTACCAAGGAGTCCTATTACGAGAGAAATTTGGTCCAGGTGAATCGGGTGTTGTAAACCCTTTTGTAATTATATTTTATAAAACTCTCAAAGTAATTTGGGAGTTTTTTATTTTAAAAATTTCACCGAATTTAAAATGCTTTTATTTGATTTTTAGACAAAAAAATCATTTAGTGGTATAGTTTTTATCTATTATAAAATGATTTTTATTAGCGATTTTTTTGGTAAATTCGTAGGGAAGTTTTTTAAAATCAAATAATTATGGGAAAAGATGCTAATGTTGATGGAGGAGGACAATGTCCTTTTTCAGGTGGTGCCGTAAAACAAAATACAGGTACACGAAACAGTGATTGGTGGCCAAATCAATTGAACTTAAGTGTTCTCAGGCAACACTCTTCTTTGTCCAATCCTATGGGCGAAGATTTTGATTATGCAGCCGCTTTCAAAAGCCTAGATTTGAATGCGATTAAGCAGGATATTTTTAAGCTGATGACCGATTCTCAAGATTGGTGGCCTGCCGATTATGGTCATTATGGACCGTTTTTTATTCGAATGGCGTGGCATAGTGCGGGAACGTATCGTATTGCTGATGGTCGAGGTGGTGCTGGTTTAGGAACGCAACGATTTGCTCCGCTCAACAGCTGGCCAGACAATGTCAATCTCGATAAGGCGCGATTGCTTTTGTGGCCTATAAAACAAAAATACGGCAAGAAAATTTCTTGGGCTGACTTGATGATTCTTACAGGAAATTGTGCACTCGAATCGATGGGCTTCAAAACTTTTGGTTTCGCTGGCGGACGTGAAGACGTTTGGGAATCTGCCGAAGATATTTATTGGGGTTCCGAAGGAAAGTGGTTGGAGGATCAACGTTATACGGGCGACCGTGAATTAGAAAATCCTTTGGCTGCCGTTCAAATGGGTTTGATTTATGTAAATCCAGAAGGACCAAACGGCAATCCTGATCCATTGGCGTCAGCAATTGACATTAGGGAAACTTTTGCTCGTATGGCAATGAATGATGAAGAAACCGTAGCTCTTATTGCTGGTGGACATACTTTTGGTAAAACCCACGGTGCTGCCGATCCAAATCAATATGTTGGACCAGAACCTGCCGCTGCGAGTATTGAAGAGCAAGGTTTGGGTTGGAAAAATACTTTTGGAACTGGAACCGGAGAATTCACAATTAGTAGCGGTCTAGAAGGAGCTTGGACAACGACACCTGCAAAATGGAGTCACAACTATTTATACAATCTTTTCGCTTTCGATTGGGAATTGTCGAAAAGTCCAGCTGGTGCGCACCAATGGAAACCCAAAAATGGTGCAGGAGCAGGAACCGTTCCAGATGCACACAATCCATCGAAAAGTCACGCTCCAACAATGCTTACAGCTGATCTAGCACTGAGATTTGATCCTATTTATGAGAAAATTTCAAGACATTTCCTCGAAAATCCAGCTGCGTTTGAAGATGCTTTTGCTCGTGCGTGGTTCAAATTGACCCACCGCGATATGGGGCCAATCACGCGTTATCTTGGTCCAGAAGTTCCGAAAGAAGAACTGATTTGGCAAGATCCAATACCAAAGGTTAAACATCAATTAATTGATGAAAATGATATCGCTGCTTTAAAATCTAAAATACTAGATTCTGGATTATCTGTGTCTGAATTGGTGTCCACAGCTTGGGCTTCGGCATCGACTTTTCGAGGTTCGGATAAACGAGGTGGAGCGAATGGAGCACGCGTTCGTCTAGCTCCACAAAAAGATTGGGAAGTGAATAATCCATCTCAATTATCGAAAGTTTTAGGAATACTTGAAGGAATTCAGTCAACATTTAATACTAGTCAATCTAATGGAAAACAAGTATCAATTGCCGATTTAATAGTTTTGGCTGGATGTGTTGGAATTGAGAAAGCTGCCAAAAATGCTGGTCAAACAGTTTCCGTTCCTTTCACACCTGGAAGAGGCGATGCTTCACAAGAGCAAACTGATGTGGAATCTTTTGCAGTGCTTGAACCAGAAGCCGATGGTTTCCGCAATTATAGTAAAACGCAATATACTGTTTCGGCTGAGGAAATGTTGATTGACAAAGCACAATTGCTAACCTTGACAGCCCCTGAAATGACGGTTTTGGTTGGTGGTTTGCGTGTACTGAATGCCAATTTTGATTATGCTGTAAATGGCGTATTCACCAATCGTCCTGAAACATTGACGAATGATTTCTTTGTGAATTTGCTGGATTTTGGTACAACATGGAAAGCGGCTTCGGAATCTAAAGACGTTTTTGAAGGTCGTAAACGCAAAACTGGGGATTTGAAATGGAAAGCAACTCGTGTCGATCTTATCTTTGGTTCGAATTCAGAGCTTAGAGCTTTAGCTGAAGTTTATGGATGTGCCGATTCTCAAGAAAAGTTCGTAAAAGATTTTGTGAACGCTTGGAATAAAGTAATGAATCTAGATCGTTTCGATTTGGTGTGATTCTTTCTTCTATAAAAACTAAAAACTCTCAAGGCTACTTGGGAGTTTTTTTGTTGTCTTTATGTCTCTTCATTAAATAAGGTTGCATATTTAAACCAACTATTCGGCTATTTCCAAAAAAAGTATATCTTTAGCCAACCAAAAAAACCAAAACAATATGCAAGACAACAACGAAGAACATTTTAAAAGAGAACTCGGATTACTAGACGGAACGATGCTCGTTGTGGGCTCGATGATTGGTTCGGGAATATTTATTGTAAGCTCGGATATGGTGCGCCAATTGGGTTCTGCCGGCTGGCTCATTGCGATGTGGGTGCTCACAGGATTTATTACCGTGATTGCCGCCGTGAGTTATGGCGAGTTGAGTGCGATGTTTCCAAAAGCGGGCGGACAATATGTGTATATCAAGGAAGCTTACGGGAAACTCATTGGTTTTTTGTACGGTTGGAGCTTTTTTGCCGTGATACAAACGGGTACCATTGCCGCTGTGGGTGTGGCTTTTTCTAAATTTGCCGCTTATATTTATCCGCCGGTGAGTGAAAAAAATATAATTTTTGAGTTAGGCGATTTCAAATTACACGCTGCTCAAATTGTTTCGATAATCACCATTATTTTATTGAGTTATATCAACAGTCGTGGTGTGAAAAACAGCAAGATTTTGCAAACGGTTTTGACGGTTATTAAAGTTGCATCTATTTTTGGATTGATTATTTTCGGATTTGTGTCAGCCAAAGCCGAAGTTTGGGATGCTAACTGGGCGAATGCTTGGACTTCACAATCAATGAATGTTGATACAGGTTCTTGGCTTCCGATTAGTGGCGTGGCTTTGATATCGGCAATGTCAGCAGCTTTAGTGGGTTCGTTGTTTTCGAGTGTGGCTTGGGAAGGCGTGACTTTTATCGCTGGTGAAATCAAGAATCCAAAACGTAATGTAGGATTGAGTTTGTTTCTAGGTACTTTGATTGTAAGTTGTATTTATATTTTGGCCAATGTGATGTATTTGGCGGTGGTTCCTTTGCAAGACATTGCAACTGCCGAATCGGATAGAGTAGCTGTTGTGGCTTCGCAAAATATTTTCGGGAATATTGGAACCCTAATTATCGCCTTGATGATTATGATTTCGACTTTTGCTTGCAATAACGGATTGATTATGGCGGGCGCAAGAGTGTATTATACGATGGCGCAAGACGGTTTGTTTTTCAAAAAAGCTTCTCATTTGAATAAAGCGAGCGTTCCGGCTTGGGCATTGTGGGCACAATGTTTTTGGGCTTCGGCTTTGTGTTTGACCGGGAAATATGGCGATTTATTGGACTTCGTTGTAATTATCGTTTTGGTATTTTATATCTTGACGATTTACGGAATTTTCATTCTTCGCAGAAAAATGCCTGATGCCGAAAGACCTTATAAAGCTTTTGGTTACCCTGTGGTTCCTGCTATATATATTCTTATTGCCAGCGCGATTGGAATTGCTTTATTATATACCAAACCTAGTACTTGTGGTTGGGGCGTTTTTATAATGTTGATAGGAATTCCAATTTATTACTTGACAAAACAGAAAGAATAGTGTTCAGTAGTCAGTATTTAGTTGTTGTGACAATATTTTAAATATTGGGACACTGATTTCGACAGATTATACAGATTTGTACAGATAAGTTTTTAAATCCGTGACAATCTGCTTCATCTGTGTCATCCGTGTGCCATGTAGCAATAAAAAAATCCGTCTCGTTTATAAAAACTTGACGGATTTGTTATGTAGTAAAAGAGAGCTAATAAACTCTGTTTTCTCTTTTAAATCAAATCTAATTATGGTTGTAAAACAGTTTCCACATTTTCGAATGGCAATCCCCAAGCTTGGGCAACACCTTCATAAACCACTTTTCCGTTGGCTACATTGAGTCCTTTTTTCAACTCTTCATTTTCAGCACAAGCTTTTTTCCATCCTTTGTTGGCCAATTGTAAAGCATAAGGCAAAGTAGCATTGGTCAACGCCAAAGTTGAAGTATAAGGAACAGCTCCTGGCATATTGGCAACACAATAGTGAACAATATCATCTATGATGAATGTTGGATTTTCGTGAGTTGTAGGTGTACAGGTTTCAATGCACCCTCCTTGGTCAACAGCAACATCAACTACCACCGTTCCTGGATGCATTAATTTTAGCATATCGCGAGTAATTAAATGTGGTGCTTTTGCTCCTGGAATTAATACGGCTCCAACAATCAAATCGGCTTCGGCGATTGCTTCGCGAATGTTATAATGATTAGACATAACTGTAGTTACATTGGCAGGCATTATATCGGCCAAATGGCGTAAACGAGGTAAACTTACATCCATAATCACCACTCTTGCTCCAAATCCGGCAGCCATTTTTGCGGCTTGAGTACCAACAATTCCGCCTCCTAATACTAAAACTTTTGCAGGTGGAACTCCAGGAACACCTCCAAGAAGGATTCCTTTTCCTTTCATCGGTTTTTCAAGATATTTTGCTCCTTCTTGAATGGCCATTCTTCCAGCAACTTCAGACATTGGCACCAATAAAGGCAAACTGCGGTCTGATTTTTCTACTGTTTCGTATGCCAAACAAACTGCTTTTTTTTCAATCATTGCGTGAGTCAAGGGTTCGCAAGAGGCAAAATGGAAATAAGTGAAAAGCAATTGATCTTTTTTGATTAAAGGATATTCAGACGCAATAGGTTCTTTAACTTTGATGATCATTTCAGCAATTTCATAAACCGCTTCGATTGTTGGCAATAATTCAGCACCAGCCTCTACATATTCTTCGTCGCTAAGACCACTATTTTCTCCAGCTCCTTTTTGAACGTAAACACTATGACCTTGTTTTTTGAATTCAGCAACACCTGCTGGTGTAAGTGCAACACGATTTTCGTTGTTTTTAATTTCTTTTGGGATTCCAATAATCATAATTGATAAGATTTAATTGTTAGTGAATAGTAGTGCAAAGTTAGTGCTAAAGTAAATGCACGCAGTATTTTAAATCAAACTAAGAAAATATTTATTTTATTTGTTATATTTGAATGAAATATTTCTTAATAGAGTGATTTATTTATTTCTAAAGCGAAAAATTAACTAGTGTTGAAAATGTATGTAATCAATTAAAAAGTATGATTTTAGACGAAACCGACAAAAAAATATTGAGACTTCTTCAAGAAGACGCTCATTTGACGTTGAAAGATATTGCGGGTAAAATTAATCTTTCGCTAACGCCAGTTCACGACAGAATGAAACGTTTGGAAAAAGAAGGCGTTATCGAAAAGTATGTAACGATTTTGAACAAAAAAAAATTGGGGCAGAACTTGATAATTTATTGTCAAGTTACCCTTATAAAGCAAACACACGATATTTCGGAAGGTTTTAATCAGTCGATTATGAATATGCCTGAGGTTTTGGAATGTAATTTTGTTTCGGGAAATTTCGATTATTTGCTAAAAGTAGTCTTGCCCGATATGGAAAGTTACCATCATTTTCATCAAAAAAAATTATCGGTTTTGCCCGAGGTTTCTTTGATTAACAGTTTTTTTATTATATCCGAAGTCAAGAGCACGACAGTTTTGCCTATATAAAAAGAGAACCGCAGATTCAAAGATTTTTTAATTAATCTGCGAATCTGCGGTCTGTTTTTACTCAATTTTAAGAGTTTAATTTAAATGATAATTCGGATTATCTCACCTCTTTTATTTATCATTTCCATTTGAACGCTTTGGTTTTCTGCTTTATTATTGAAAACTCTTGAGGCCGATTCAATATCTTTAATTTTTACATTATCGATGCTTAGGATGATATTGCCTTTGAGATCTTGCTCGTATTGTTTTAAGTTTTCATTGGTAATGGATTTGATCTTCACTCCATCGGCAAGATGAAACCTTTTTTTATCGTTTAGATCGATATTTTCTAGTTCCAATCCTTTGAATTCGGTACTAAAAAACTCGTTTTTACTCAAAATCACCGGACTCACTTTGTTTTTTCCTTCTCGAATATAAGTAACTTCTACTTTATCGTTTGGTCTTTTGGTATTGATATAACCTGAAAGATCGGCATAAGTTGCAATATTTTGGTTGTCTAATTTGATGATGATATCACCTTTTTGCAAACCTGCTTTTTCGGCTCCTGATTTTTTTCTCACATTACTAATGTAAAATCCTTGGGTTTCGTTAATTCCCAATTCCTTTGAAGCTTTGGCGTTCAATTCGCCGCCTTCAACACCAAGAACACCTCTTTGCACATTACCAAACTCTATTAAATCATCAATAATTTTTCGTGCATTGTTTGATGGAATGGCAAAAGAATACCCAGTGTAACTTCCTGTAGGAGACGAAATCATTGTATTAATTCCAATCAATTCTCCTCTTGTATTTACTAAGGCACCACCACTGTTTCCTGGATTTACTGCTGCATCAGTTTGGATAAACGATTGGATTCCGCTCGCATCTAAATTTCTGGCTTTGGCCGAAATAATTCCAGCCGTTACCGTCGAATTTAGATTGTACGGATTCCCGACAGCCAAAACCCATTCTCCAATTTTTACTGAATCCGAATTGGCAAAAGTAGTATAGGGCAATTTTTCATCGGCAGTAATTTTTAGCAACGCGATGTCCATTTTAGAATCGGTTCCGATGAGTTTTGCTTTGTATGATTTCTTGTTGTTCAAAGTGATTTCTATTTCGGTTGCATCTTTAATTACGTGATTATTGGTTACGATATAACCGTCTTCCGAAATGATTACACCAGAGCCTGTTCCCACTTGCTCTTGTTGTTGTCCTCCTTGAAAACCATAGAAATATTCCAATATTGGATTAGTAACTGTGGTACGCGAAACATTTTTTACGTGCACAACGGTGTGAATGGTTTTGTCGGCGGCTTCTGTAAAATCAACCGCTTCTGCTGATAAACCAACATTTCGCCCGTACGAATTTGAGGCTTGCGTTACAATTGAATTGTTTTTTGAAAAATAGCCATTGTCGTCAAATAGTAATTTATAAGAAGCTAATGTTACAGTTCCGCTTAACAATGACACTAAAAAAAGGCTTGAAAATCGTTTCATTTTTATTAGTTATTTTAAGAATTTACACTGTAAAATTATCAATTTTGATATTTCAAAAAAACAGTTTAACGCACGTTTAACAATCTTTAACGTATCATTAATATTTGCGGTTTTTACCGTGAAGGCACAAAGTCGCTAAGCACAGGCGTTACAAAAAATGCCACAGTAAACATTCTGATAAATTTGTGATATAGCAGAGCACATTTTAAGTAGAACTTTGCGTTTTTGCGCTAGAAATTAACCTAATGTTTTGAATTCTAATTTGTACTTTTGTAACTCTTAATACGAAACTACAATGCAAATAGAATTTTATAAATACCAAGGAACCGGAAACGATTTTGTAATGATTGACAATCGTTCGGGTTTTTTTCCTAAGGAGAATGTACAACTCGTTGCTCGTTTGTGTGACCGACGTTTTGGTATTGGTGGCGATGGATTGATTTTGTTGGAAAATGACGCCGACACCGATTTTAAAATGGTCTATTACAATTCCGATGGAAATTTAAGCTCTATGTGTGGCAATGGAGGTCGCTGTTTGGTGGCTTTTGCGAAATATTTAAACATAATTCAAAATAACTGTACTTTTATTGCAACAGATGGTTTGCATCACGCCAGTGTTGCCATTGATGGAATTATCTCCTTGAAAATGATAGATGTATCCAATATCAAATTAGAAAGAGACTATACTTTTATGAACACCGGTTCGCCGCATCACGTGCAATTGGTGGATGATTTGCTGCATTATAATGTAAAAGAAAATGGTGCTGCGCTTCGTTATGGTGATTTGTACGGAAAAGAAGGTAGTAATATCAATTTCGTTAAAAAAATCAACGATGATACTTTTTCGCTTCGCACATACGAAAGAGGCGTGGAGGATGAAACTTTGGCTTGCGGAACAGGTGCGACTGCTGTTGCCATCGCTATGAATGCAACGGGACAAACAAGTGCTAATTCTGTTAAAATAAATGTGGAAGGTGGAAAATTAGAAGTGTCTTTCGATAGAAAGGGCGATCATTTTACTAATATTTTCCTTATAGGTCCTGCTGAATTTGTTTTTAAAGGAGTGATTGAGATATAAATTTACTTCTAACCTCTAATTTCAAACCTCTAACTTTCCAATGATAACTCTAAAAGGCGAAAACATCTATCTCCGAGCACTTGAACCCAATGATTTGGAGTTTGTTTATGCAATGGAAAACGATCAAAGCATTTGGGAAGTAAGCAATACACAAACGCCTTACAGTCGGTTTTTGGTAAAGCAATACCTCGAAAATGCACAACAGGATATTTATGAAGCCAAACAATTGCGATTGGCGATTTGTCAGGACCAAGATTTTCCGGCTATTGGCTTAATTGATTTATTTGAGTTTGATCCAAAGAATAACAGAGCAGGAATTGGTATTGTAATTCAAGGAAATGAAAACCGAAAACAGAATATTGGTTCCGAAGCACTGGAGCTTTTGATTCGCTATTCTTTTTATCATTTGAATCTGCATCAATTGTATGCAAATATTAGTAGCGAAAATAAAGCTAGTATTGCTCTTTTTACTAAATTTGGATTCGAAAAAATTGGAACAAAAAAAGATTGGAATTTAGTTAACGGAGTTTATAAGGATGAAGCTATTTTTCAATTAATAAATAAAATTTAAAATCATTTAGTTTTGGATAAAAAGAAAATAATATCAATCGTATCTATAGTTTTAATGTCAGTCTTGCTGATTTATGGAGGAATTTTAGCGAACCAAGTTTTTTCAAAAAACACTAAGTTTTCCGAAGATGAAATCTATGTTCATATTCCAACAGGTTGCAGTTATGAAGATGTAAAGAAAATACTTGACCCTTTAGTCGAAAACTTGAATCGATTTGAGATGGTTGCAAGCAAAAGAAGTTATCCAGAAAACGTAAAACCAGGGCGATTTTTGCTAACCAAAGGAATGAACAGTTATCAATTGGTCAAAGCCTTACGAAGTAATGTACCTGTGAAATTGGCTTTCAACAATCAGGAACGATTAGAGAATTTTGCTGGAAGAGTGGGTTCCCAAATCGAACCAGACAGTTTGACTTTATTGAAAACTTTCAAAGACTCTACCTTCTTGCAAGAAAATGGTTTTACTGATGAAAATGTGTTGGCAGTTTTTATTCCGAATACCTATGAAGTATATTGGAATATTTCAGCGGAGAAATTCAGAGATAAAATGATTAAGGAATACCGTAATTTCTGGAATAAAGAAAGAACGGAAAAAGCTGCAAAACAAGGATTAACTCCAGTTGAAGCAACTATTTTAGCTTCAATCGTTCATAAAGAATCTGTAAAAAAAGACGAAAGGCCTAGAATTGCTGGAGTTTATTTGAATAGAATGAAGTTAGGAATGCCGCTGCAAGCCGATCCAACAGTTATTTTTGCTAAGAAAAAGAAAGATAACGACTTTAATCAAGTAATAAAAAGAGTCTTTTATAACGATTTATTTTTAAATTCACCCTACAACACCTATAAAGTAATTGGTCTTCCTCCAGGTCCTATTGCAATGCCAGACATCACAGCATTAGAAGCGGTTTTGAATCCAGAAAAAAACAACTTTGTTTATTTTTGTGCTAGCGTGGATCGTTTTGGGTATCACGAATTTGCGGCTACCTTATCAGAACATAATGTGAATGCCAAAAAATATTCTGATTGGATCAATAGCCAAGGAGTAGCAAGATAATTTTGAAATTTAAGAGTCAAATCTGTTTTCTTTTTCTCATTGTGTTCCAAAATATATTGGCGCAATCTTCATTAGAAAATTTTCTTAAACCATCCGATTCTTTAAACAAGAAAAGGCAAAATTCTGTATTTATTTCCGAAGCAGTTTTGGCTTCTGGAGCTCTGATTGGTTTGAACCAACTTTGGTACGCCGATTATCCTAAATCCGATTTTCATTTTATTAATGACAATGCCGAGTGGATGCAAATGGACAAAGTAGGTCATTTGTATGCATCCTATCATATAGGTCGTTTTGGTGCTGAAGCGCTGAATTGGAGTGGAAACAGTAAAAAAAGTCAATTGCTTTATGGAGCTGGTTTGGGATTTGTATTCCTCAGTGCTGTTGAGGTTATGGATGGATATTCTGCCGAATGGGGAGCTTCAACAGGAGATATAATTGCCAATGCTGTCGGAACAGCATTATATGTGTCGCAAGAATTAATTTGGAACGAACAACGCATTACTCCTAAATTTTCGTACCACAAAACCCAATATTCCAATTATCGACCTGATGTATTTGGGAGCACTATTTCAGAACAAATTCTAAAAGATTATAACGGTCAAACCTATTGGTTTTCGGTCAACTTATATTCCTTTTCTAAGGGTTCCAAAATTCCTAAATGGTTGAACCTTGCATTAGGCTATGGAGCAGATGGAATAATTAGCGGTAATGATGCTAATTTCGGACCAATTTTAGGTCAAAAGCCCGAAAAATCCCGACAATTTTACCTAAGTTTGGACCTAGATTTGACAAAAATCGACACAAAATCGCATTTTTTGAAGACTTTATTTTCCGTTTTTAACACCTTGAAAATTCCAGCTCCAACGATTGAATACTCGACTCACAGTGGTTTCAAGGCCTATGCTTTTTATTTTTAGAAAAGTTTAACAGCTTGATTTTCAGCTATATTTTTGATTTTTGGCTTTTTTGCGTACCTTTGCCGCGTAGAAATTTCAAAGGGTGACAGCGTTTGAAGAAAAACAATTTATGATAAACAAGTGGTTTTTTTATGCAAGTTTGACTCTTATTATTACCTTTTTAAGCTCAGGTTTTAAGCCTTCTAATTTAGACGCCAGTGACTGGTTTCTTATCAACGAAAATGATGGAACACACTACTTATTTCCAT
Organism: uncultured Flavobacterium sp.; assembly: GCA_963513695.1. Taxonomy (GTDB): domain Bacteria; phylum Bacteroidota; class Bacteroidia; order Flavobacteriales; family Flavobacteriaceae; genus Flavobacterium. The sequence goes on along the minus strand of CAUPRL010000016.1, from coordinate 60,667 downwards.
CTGAACAAACAAATGATTATTACAATTTAAACGTACCTTATACTGGTAAATTTTTTATTGGTTATAAAGAGGCGATTGCCCACAAAGAATCTCAAGGTAAGTACAAAAAAGTTAATTCGCTAGGGTATATGGGAAAATACCAATTCGGTGCAGCAACTTTAAAAACGGTTGGAATTCACGATAGTAGCCGGTTTTTAAATAGCCCAAAACTGCAAGAGAAAGCTTTTGTGGCACTTCTTTCCAAAAACAAATCTGTATTAAAAGATGTTATTGATAAATACGAAGGACAAGTGGTTGCTGGTATTTTGGTAACAGAATCAGGTATATTAGCCGCAGCGCATCTAGGAGGTCCAGGTTCAGTAAAAAAATTCTTTAAATACGAAGGGAAACGCTATTTCAAAGATGCTTATGGAACCTCTATTAGAAGTTATATGAGAGAATTTGGCGGGTATGAAACTTCTGGAATTATCGCTGATAGTAATGCTAAAGTGGACTAGATTAAGCTTATATAAATTCAAAACCATCAACTTTTGTTGATGGTTTTTTTTTGTTTACATTTTATGAATTATAAAAATAGTAGGACGATTGTGTAAATCTACTTGCGTTTTTTTCCATTCAGAAGCTCTCATAGTTTTGATAAATTCTGTTGGTAAAGTAATATCTGTGGCAACGCATATATAGGTCGATGGATTCAAAGCTTGAATAATATCCTCAAGCATTTTATTATTTCGATACGGAGTTTCAATAAAAATTTGGGATTGGTTTTTGTCTTGAGATAATTTCTCTAAATTTTTTAAAGCTGCTTTTTTATCGGCCTTATCAATAGGAATATACCCATTAAAAGCAAAACTTTGTCCGTTCATTCCTGAAGCCATTATTGCCAATAAAATTGAAGATGGACCAACTAATGGCACAACCTGAATTCCTTTTTCGTGAGCCAGTTTTACAATTACAGCACCCGGATCGGCAACACCTGGACAGCCAGCTTCGCTCATTAAGCCCATATTTTTTCCTTCTAAGCATGGTTGTAGCATTTTCGAGTGTTCTGAAACTTCGGTATGTTTATTTAATGCGCTTAATCGTAATGAGGCTTGGACTTTTTCGGGTTGTATGCTTTTTATGAATTTTCGAGCCGTTTTTTCGTTTTCTACTATAAAATCATCAATGAAGTCAATTGTTCTTTTTATGGTTTGTGGCAGCACATCATTGGGGTCGCCTTCGCCAAGAGTGGTTGGGATTAAATATAGTTTTCCAAGAAGTAGGTTTGGTTTCATTGTTTCATTTTTGTTTTTTATCAAAAGAACTTTTTTCTTAGGAATTTAAGAAAGTCAATTAACCTCAAAAAACTAGTTTTTAAGAATGCTTCTTGATGAGTTTTTTTGCAATTACATCGCAAGTTTCATCTAGCATTTTATAAACCGATTCAAACCCGTTAGCTACTCCATAATAGGGGTCTGGAACGTCAACATTTTCGTCTGGAAACAATTCGTTTAAAATGAGTTTTACCTTGTTTTTTTGTTCTAGATTATCTGCAAGTTGAATTACATCATGATAATTGGAAATATCCATGACATAAATGTAGTCAAAAGCATCAAAATCATTTTTGGTAAATTGTCTCCCTTTTTGTTTTGAAATGTCAATTTTGTATTTTTTTGCAATAGCTATAGAACGTGGGTCAGGATGACGACCAATATGCCAAGCCCCTGTACCAGCGGAATCTACTGCGAATTTTTTTTTGGGAAGTTTTGAAGCTAATATTCCTTCAGCTAAAGGAGACCGACAAATATTTCCTAAACAAACCATTAAAATATTGATGGGCATAAAACGTTTATAGCGTTAATTTTTTATTGATATCTTCGACAAATTTTTTGAATTGTTTGTCAGTAGCAACTAAATTGTCAACGGTTTTACAAGCATGCAAAACGGTTGCATGATCGCGATCGCCTATTTGAGAGCCAATGTTAGCCAAAGAGGCTTTGGTGAATTTTTTAGCAAAAAACATGGCCAATTGACGAGCCTGAACAATATGTCTTTTTCTGGTTTTGGATTGTAATGTTTCTACATCTAATTGGAAATAATCGGAAACAATTTTTTGAATATAGTCGATTGAAATTTCTCGTTTTACATTTTTTACGAATTTTTCAACAACATTTTTGGCAAGTTCGAGAGTTACTTCCTTTTTATTAAAAGAAGATTGGGCAATCAAGGAGATAATTGCGCCTTCAAGTTCTCTAACATTCGATTTGATGTTTCGAGCAACATATTCTATAATTTCTTCTGGAATTTCGACACCGTCACGATACAATATGTTTTTTAGGATAGAAATTCTTGTTTCATAATCGGGTTGGTGTAATTCTGCTGATAATCCCCATTTGAATCGTGATAACAACCGCTGTTCAATGTCTTGCATATCAACAGGAGCCTTGTCAGAAGTCAAGATTACTTGTTTCCCGTTTTGATGTAAATAATTGAAAATATGGAAAAAAACATCTTGTGTTCCTGATTTTCCAGAAAGGAATTGAACATCATCAATGATTAATACATCTATAAGTTGGTAGAAATGTATAAAATCATTTCGATTGTTTTTCTTTACAGAATCAATATATTGTTGGGTGAAAATTTCGGCAGAAATATATAAAACCGTTTTTTCAGGGTATTTATCTTTGATTTCAACTCCAATTGCGTGGGCTAGGTGAGTTTTTCCTAAACCAACACCGCCAAAAATTAATAAAGGATTAAAAGATGTGCCGCCTGGCTTATTAGCCACAGCCATACCTGCAGAACGAGCCAATCTGTTGGAATCTCCTTCTAAGAAATTGTCAAAACTATAATTTGCATTGAGTTGCGATTCGATTTTTAAATTTCGAATCCCAGGAATCACAAACGGATTTTTAAGTTCTGGATTTAGGTTCTTATATGGAGCATCAACATCTTGTGGTTTCATAGGCACACGATTTGCACTTGGTAATTGTTCCGTAAACGGTTGTTTATTGCCATAAGTGTTTTCCATTTTGATTTTATAGAGTAACTTTGCATTTTTACCGAGTTCTTTGGTTAGTGCTACTTTTAATAGTTTAACATAATGTTCTTCTAGCCATTCGTAAAAAAATTTACTAGGGACTTGAATGTATAGTGCATTATCGGTTAGCTCAACTGACTTAATAGGTTCAAACCAAGTTTTATATGCTTGGTCTGCGATATTGTCTTTTATAAAAGAGAGGCAGTTTTCCCATACTGATTGTGCAGTCTTGTTCATAAATTTGGTTAAATTATTTCGTTCTGTAATGTTTTTCTATAAAAAAAGAAGATAGAATTAGTCTTGTTTTTCGGGATAACAAATATGTGAATAAAATTAGCTAAAAAAAAATATTTTATATGTAATTTTTACAAAATATTGTTGTATGGGGAATTTAAAATTTTAATTTTTTAACACTTAATTTAATGGAATATCATCAAACTCAAATCCGTGTTCGCTATTCAGAAACCGATCAAATGCGGGTAGTTTATCACGGAAATTATGCTCAATATTTCGAGATAGGAAGGGTCGAATGGCTTAGAAACAAAGGGATATCTTATAAATGGATGGAAGAAAACGGAATAATGCTTCCAGTAGTTTCTCTGACCATGAATTATAAAAAGCCCGCTCGTTACGATGAACTCTTAACCTTAAAAACTATTCTAAAAAATAGGACGACAGTTAAGATTGAATTTGACTATGAACTTTATAATGAAAGTAATGAGTTATTAACAACTGGCAACTCAGTTTTAGTTTTTGTAGACATGAAAACTGGGAAACCTATCAGTCCACCACAATATATTTTAGATGTTTTAAATAGAGTTTAATAAATAGCGGGTTTTTTTGAAAATATGGCAAAAACAACTAATTTTTTAAATTTTATTTAAGTTGTTTTATTTCGACTTCGTAAATTGAATCAAAAACATCAAAGATCATTTCTGCATTTTTTTTTCGTGTACAAATTTCGATTTCACAACTGATTTCCATTTTTTGAGCCATTATCTCGACGTTTTTTTCTTTGATGACTCGCATCACTTTATTGATGTTTTTATAACCGAAGGATATAAGGAAATGAATATCGATGGTTTTTTCAATGATTTTGGCAGTTTCCAATGTCATTTGAGCGGCAAATTTATATGCCGAAATCAATCCGCCAACACCTAATTTTACACCACCAAAAATCCGAACAACCACAATCAATATATTCGTAACGCCAAACGACTGTATTTGACCATAAATAGGCATTCCTGCCGAATTACTGGGTTCGCCATCGTCATTTGCTCTGTAAACTATTTTCTCTGTACCAAGTTGGTATGCATAACAATAGTGCACCGCGTGCGGATGTTGTTTTCGTAAACTGTCTATAATTGGTTTTACTTCAGCTTCAGATTGAATAGGAAAGGCGTATCCGAAGAATTTGCTGTTTTTTTCTTTATAAAGAATTTCATCTGATGGTAAAGCTATGGTTTTATATGTGTCTTCCATTTTCAACAGCAAAAATCAATATCAATTTTTAGGTTAGATGGTTTGATTTTAATGAGTTTGTTTTTTTATTGCCATTGAAGTTTTTATAGCTCTAATTCTTTTTTCTTGAATAAGTCGATTACATCTTCCTGACCTACTTGGAGATTCCAAACTTTCAATCCTAGCGCAAGTGCGGCATCGGTATTCTCTTTTTTGTCATCAATAAATAGGGTACGTTTTGGCGACAATTCGTGGTTTTTTATTAAATAATTAAAGATTTCAGCATCGGGTTTTCTCATTCCCATTTCGAACGAAAAGTATACTTTTTCAAAACACATGTAAAAATCTCTTGTAAAGGAGAGTCCGTTTTCACGTTCGAATGTGTCGATATGAATTGAATCGGTGTTGCTTAATAAAAACAGACGGTATTTTTTTGTTAGTTTTTGAAGGAATTCTAATCGACGAAGCGGAAAATCCTGTAGAATGGAGTTCCAAACAATAAGTATTTCATCGAAAGAGGCATTTGGCACTTGTTTTTGAATACCAAGTAAGAAATTTTCTTCGGAAATTTGCCCTTTTTCAAATTGTAAATTCAATTGGTTCAAATCTTCATTCCATTGGGTTAAACCCAATTTTTTAAGTCCATTAATAGGCGCTTCTTTATCTAAATTGATAAAAATATCTCCAAAATCAAAAATAATTGTATTAATCATTATTTCTAGAAATTATAAGGATGTCATTTTCAATGCTCCTTTTTTTAGTATTTTTTAAAGCTAATTTCGGGGCTTTAGTGCCTGTTATAAAGTTTTGATTTCCAACAAAAACACGCGCTTCATCCCAAAGATTTTCATCAATAAAAGTTTGCAAAGTTTTTGCTCCTCCTTCAATTATTACCGATTGAATTTGGTGTTTGTACAATGCGTTTAGTATTTGTTCTGCAAGATTTTGTTTAAAATCGATTACTTCAAAGATACTATTTTCTTGATTAAATGTATTTGTCAAACTAGAAAAAATGATAGTTTTTACCTGATTGTCAAATATATGACTATCTTTTGGAATTCGATTGTTCTGGTCTAAAATGATTCTAATGGGATTTGTACCAGTCCAATTTCTTACATCCAATTTAGGATTGTCTTCAATAACGGTTTGGGTTCCCACAAGAATTGCCTGTTCTTCACTTCGCCATTTATGTACTAATTGACGTGAATATTCATTTGTAATCCAAACGGGTTTTTGTTCTAATTTGGTCAATGGCGAAATAAAACCATCTTTGCTTTCGGCCCATTTCAAAATAACAAAAGGTCTTTTTGTTTTGTGAAAAGTAAAAAATCGTTTGTTTAGTTCGTTACATTCCTCTTCAAGAATACCAACTGTAACATTTTTGCCAGCTTCGATTAATTTTTTGATTCCGTTTCCTGCAACTTTCGCATTCGGGTCGATTGTTCCGATAACTATATTTGGAATTTCATTTTTTAAAATTAAATCACAACAAGGTGGCGTTTTTCCAAAATGACTGCAAGGTTCTAAGCTCACATATATGGTTGCTTTTTTCAGTAATGATTTATCTTTAACAGAATTCACTGCATTGACTTCGGCGTGTGGTTCTCCTGATTTTTTGTGCCAACCTTCGCCAATGATTTTACCATCATAAACAATAACGCTGCCTACCATTGGATTTGGATTAGTGGTTCCCAAACCATTTTTTGCCAATTCAAGGCATCGGCGCATATATTTTACATGTTTTTCCACAAATGCAAAAGTAGTGATTTTTGGGTATAGGATTTAGTTTTGAATCTTTAGAAAATTACCATAAACAATAACTATTTTTGTAGGATACAATCAATATTTCAAAAAATGGAAAATTGGATTATTAGAAAAATAGAAAAAAAAGACAATCCGGATGTCGCAAAGTTAATTCGGGCTGTATTTGACGAATTGAATATTCCAAAAGTGGGAACAGCTTACGCAGATTCCTACTTGGATTTGATGTTTGAGGAATATTCTAAGCCTAAATCTGTTTATTTTGTTGTCGAAAATGACGGGAAAATCATTGGAGGGGCAGGAGTAGCACCATTAGACAATGAAGCTGAAACTATTTGTGAATTACAAAAAATGTATTTTCTGCCAGTAGCTCGAGGTCGTGGAATTGGAAGCCAAATGATGGCGCTATGTTTACAGGCAGCTAAAGAATATGGTTTCGAAAAATGTTATCTCGAAACAATGCCTTTTATGCACGACGCACAGAAACTCTATAAAAAAGTGGGTTTCGAATATATTTGTTCGCCAATGGGAAGTACAGGTCACGTTTCTTGTCCGGTGTGGATGCTGAAGGATTTAAGTTAATTATAAGTATGAAAATCAAAGACTATAGAGCCAAATTTATTCATGAACTTTCGTTAATATATGATATTGGCGAAGCAGAGAGTTTTTTTTATTTAATTTTAGAAGAGAAAAACCATTTGAAAAGGATTGACTTGGCATTGAATCTCGATTTGAACTTTTCTGTTGAAGAAATTCAGTATTGGAATTCAATTTTAGAAGATCTCAAAAAAGAAATTCCTATTCAATATCTTTTGGGTAAAACAAGTTTTTATGGTTTGGTTTTCGACGTAAATAAAGATGTTTTGATACCAAGACCTGAGACCGAAGAGCTGGTCGAATGGATTATTGAAAGTCAGAAGTCTGAAACTGGAGTTGAAAATTTTAAGATTCTAGACATTGGAACGGGGAGTGGTTGTATCGCGATTTCATTAGCCAAAAACATTCCTAATGCGCAGGTTTTTGCCATTGATATTTCAGAAAAAGCATTGGCAACAGCGCAGAAAAATGCTGATATTAATGAGGTAAATGTTATTTTTCTTTTAAAAAACATCCTCGAAACTGATGATTTGGAACAGAAATTCGACATCATTGTTTCAAATCCTCCGTATGTTCGGGAATTGGAAAAGTTGGAAATCAAGAAAAATGTTTTGCACAACGAACCTCATTTGGCACTTTTTGTCGATGATAATGATGCCCTTATTTTTTATAGAAAAATAGCCGAATTAGCCCAAAAATGCTTATCTCCAAATGGACAATTATTTTTTGAAATCAATCAATATTTAGGAAAAGAAATGGTTGAATTGCTTGAAAATATGAATTTCAAAAATATAGAATTGCGAAAAGATATTTATGGAAATGATAGAATGATTCGAAGTACGAGGTGAGAAGTTGGAAGTACGAAGGGAGAGTTGTAAAAATAGAAATTAAAAAAAAAATAGTTATGATAGATATGAAAGCAAGAACGAAGCAATTTACTATTGATAGTTCATATTTATGTTCAAGATTGCCAACTACCAGAGAATTCAATGCTTACGTAAACCAACTTATAAGATGTTCGAGTTCTGTAGGGGCAAACTATCGAGCATCGCAAAGAGCAAAATCCACTGCAGATTTTATTAATAAGTTAAAAATTGTTGAAGAAGAAACAGATGAAAGTAGTTTTTTTTCTTGAAATAATTCTTGAAATTAATAAAAATCAAGATTTAAAATTTGAAATTAAAAAACTTTTAAAAGAGTCAAATGAAATCTTAGCAATTGTTGTAGCTTCAATAAAAACAGCTAAAAATAATCTAAACAATAAATAAATTTTTATTATTTTTTTTACTTCATATTTTTTACCTCGTACCTCTAACTTCGTATCTCGTACTTTTTCATTATTCGTAACGCAAGGCCTCAATTGGGTCTAGTTTAGAAGCTTTAACGGCAGGATACAATCCCGAAACTATTGCTACGGCAAAACTGGTGCCAAAAGCAGCCATTATGGCGCCCCAAGGGATTACAAAAACAAAATCCATAGCTGTTGCAAAGCCATAACCCACAAGAATTCCTAATACAATTCCGGCTAAACCACCCATTTGACCAATAAGTAGAGTCTCTATAAAAAATTGGAAAGCGATAGTGCTTTTTTTGGCTCCCAGTGCTTTTCGAACCCCGATTTCTCGGGTGCGTTCTGTCACAGAAACTACCATAATATTCATCAATGCGATTGAGGAGCCTAAAATGGTTATAATGCTAATAAGCCAAGCTGCCATTCCCAAATATTGAGTAATACTTAGTATTCTGTTAATGAGATCATCACTTCGTACTATGGCAAAATTATTATCTAGAACTGGGCTTAATTTTCGAATTCTTCGCATAGTGCTGTTTGCGTTGTCGATTGCTTCATCTAGAAAATCTTTTTTGGCTACCATTACACTAAGTGTGTAATTAATATTTGGCGCTGTAAATAAAGAGCGAGCCAGTTGGATAGGAATCAAAACTCTTAAATCCTGACTGTTGCCAAAGGTCGAGCCTTTTTCTTTTAGTACTCCAATAACTTTAAATTTGGCTCCACGAATCGAAATAATCTTGTCGATGGGGTTTACGTTTTTCAGCAAGCCTTTTTCAAAATCAGAGCCCACAATGCACGAATAGGTATTGTTTTGAATGTCAAAGCTAGTAAAGTTTCTACCAGAACTTGTTTCTAAGCCCGAGTTGACCATAAAATATTCATCTACACCAACAACTTTATTTTCGGGATCGGTTTTTTCGGATTCAAATTTTATTTCAGCGGTAGAAGTTGCTGTAAATGAAATGGAAGTTTCCGTTAGAGGAAATTTATATTTGTTTTTGAAAGCTACTGCTTCGGGATAAGAAATGATTGGGTTTATGATTTCTCTTTCTTCTCCGCCTCGTCTTCTTGCAGTGTTTTCGTATTGATTGATATTGAAAGTATTGGCGCCCATCGAAGCAAAATCTGAGGAGATGGTATTTTCTAAAGCAGAAACCACCGTCAAAATTCCGACTAAGGCAGTAATTCCAATAGCTATAATCAACACGGTTAATATGGTACGTAACAATTGTGTTCTGATAGAACCAAAAGCAATTCGGACGTTTTCTCTAAATAATTTAAACATAGTGCATATTTGACACGAAATTACAATTTTTGTTACAAGTTTGCTTTAGAAGATGTGATATTTATTTTAAAAGCAAGATATTTGCAAAGCAAAAAGGAAGTAGAAGTCAGAAGTTAGAAGTCAGAAGTACTATTGCTTCCCACTTCTATCTCTTTCCTTCCCACTTCCAATTTCTAACATATAACTTTAAGAAATGGCATCAAAACCAAGTATTCCAAAAGGAACCAGAGATTTTTCACCTGCTGAGGTGGCAAAACGTCAATATATTATAGCAACTATAAAAAGTAATTTCGAGAAATTTGGTTTTCAACCCATAGAAACCCCTTCGTTCGAAAACTCCGAAACCTTGATGGGAAAATATGGAGAAGAAGGAGATCGTTTGATTTTCAAGATTTTGAATTCTGGGGATTATTTGGCGAAAGCCGATGCAATTGTATTGCAAAATAAAGAAAGTAATAAGTTGACTTCAAGTATATCCGAAAAAGCTTTGCGTTACGATTTGACAGTTCCTTTTGCAAGATACGTGGTACAACATCAAAGCGAGATTGAGTTTCCTTTTAAACGTTACCAAATCCAACCCGTTTGGCGTGCTGATCGTCCTCAGAAAGGACGTTTTAGAGAATTTTTTCAGTGTGATGCCGATGTTGTAGGTTCGAAATCGTTGTGGCAAGAAGTAGAATTGGTGCAATTGTATGATTCGGTTTTTACACAATTAGGATTGGAAGGTGTGACAATTAAAATCAATAACCGAAAAATCCTTTCGGGAATTGCCGAAGTGATTGGTGCCAAAGATAAATTAATTGATTTTACTGTCGCTTTGGACAAACTTGACAAAATAGGCGAGGACGGCGTAAAAAAGGAAATGATTGAAAAAGGAATAGCGGAATCGGCTATCGAAAAAGTGCAACCTTTGTTCAATTTTACGGGAAGTATTTCAGAGAAAATTGAAAAGCTTTCTGCTTTATTAGCGGAATCGGAAGAAGGTATGAAAGGTGTTGAAGAGTTGCGATTTATTTGTGATAACGTGACTAATTTGGGTTTGCGTAAAGCTGTTTTAGATTTGGACGTAACCTTAGCTCGTGGATTGAATTATTATACTGGAGCTATTTTTGAAGTTGCTGCTCCAAAAACAGTTTCGATGGGTTCTATTGGTGGTGGCGGAAGATACGATGATTTGACAGGGATTTTCGGGTTGAAGGATATGAGTGGAGTAGGAATTTCATTTGGTTTAGACCGAATTTATTTGGTTATCGAAGAATTGAATTTATTTCCAGAAACGGTGACTTCGACTTCAAAAGCCTTATTTATTAATTATGGCGAAAAGGAAGCTTTCTATGCAATGAAAGCGATTACAAAATTGAGGCAATTCGGTGTAAAAGTAGAATTGTATCCAGACAAAGCCAAGGTAGGAAAACAGTTTCAGCACGCCGATAAACGTGGAATACCTTATGCAGTGATTGTTGGAGAGAATGAAATGAACAAAGGGAAATTTGCTTTGAAGAATTTAGTTTCTGGCGAACAAGTTTTGCTTGATTTTGAAGAATTGAAAGCGGTATTGGCATAAGCACCAATTTTTAACCCTATAAGACAAATAAGGTCATTTAAGTTGGTGGGTGGATAAGTCCCGTTTTGATACAAACAAAAAACGTCTCGATTTCTCGAGACGTTTTTTGTTTGTAAGAGCAAAATTATGCTTTTTTAGAGCAACATGCTTTAGCTTCTTTTTTTTCTGCAGTAGAGCATTTTGCTTTTTCTTCGGCTGAACAAGTTTTTTTATCAGCTTCTTTTTTTGAACAACAAGCTTCTTTTTTAGCTGGTTCTTTTTTAGCTGGTTTAGCTTCTTGTGCGCTAATGCCCACCGAGAAAAGAGCAATAGCCAACACAGTAAATAATTTTTTCATTTTAATATAAATTTAATTGTTATAGACTAGGAATGATATCCAATATTGATAACAAATATAATAAGAAAAATGCATACAAAAGGACTAAACAAGTTAATGTTTCCTTAATAAATTTTGATTTCGGTTTAATGTTGTTATCCAAAATTTCGAATTATTTGATGATTAATTTCTTGCTTACTTCTCCGCTAGTAGTATTTAACTTTGCGATATATACGCCTGTACTAACTGTTTTAATTGGAATTTGGATGTTTTGTTGGTCTTGATTTTCAATTTTCCAAGTTGCAATTGATTGTCCAGCGATATTGAATAATGTTACTTTCTCAACCGTTGTTTCAGTTGATTTATTCGCGATTTTAAGGGTATTGCTGTTTTGAATATGGGCAATTTCGATTTCATTAGATTTGGCGTTGTTTTCGGCAACACTTAATGTTTTTTCAGTTGACAGTGATTTGTCTTTAAAGCGTAACGAAAAACGGGTGTTATTTACTCCAGCAGGCAAATTCACTTCAAATGCATTTTTTTGAATTTCATTATATGTCTTCTCCTGCTCATCATATATATATACTTTTTGTTGTGAATCAAAATTTTCAAGAGCATCAATGGTCAAGGAAACCTTTCCTTCAACAGTCGTTTTTATTCCAATAGGGTAGGATGCATCTTCATTGAAATAACCTTCTCCTTGAATCACCAATTGGTTTTCGCCATTTAGGAAATACATATCATTTGGCAATTCGTCTAAACCGATTCCGTCATAGCCATAATCCATGCCGCTGGTAGCTTTTTCGTCCATAAAACCTAATAAAACTTGGCGATGATAATTATTATTTGCATTGAAACCTAGTCGTATTCTTTTGTAATTATCTTTTTGTATGATATCATTCGAATTGTCATTCCAATGATCAATTTGTGCTGTTTTTGAAGTTTTAGGACGAGTTTTGTACAAAATATTCGAGTTGGAATCAGATTCTCTGGCAAAATATCTTTGATTGTTGTTGATAACAATAGTTCCTCCAGTGCCACTACCATTTACAAAAAATCCTTGTCCCACAGGAATAAATTGTTTTGGAGCACCTTTCGATGGAGATCCCAAACCGCTGATATAATCTACATCTACTGAGGTTGGAATACTCCCTGAAGGAACACCACCTACTAAATTTAAAGTAGCATAACCTCCTTGGTAATCTTTTAAAACGTGTGTGTTATTAGTGGAATAATGTTCCCAGAAATACAGGTTTCCATCAATAGAACCGGCATTGTCTTCTATGAATTTTTTTGCATCTAAAGCCGATGGATATGGATTTCCAGTTAATAATAATTGGTCTTTAGCCACAGTATTGGAATTAATTAAACCGTTATTAGGTTTGCCTACAAAAGTATAATTTTGTGTTCCTGTTGTTCCACTTCCTTTCATGGTAAAGCCTAATCCAACTCGAATTAGAGATGATTCAGTAATTTTGTTCCAATTGGCATAATCATTCACTTTATTGTCAAAAGTGTATAACCAATAACGAGCAATACTTATGGGTGTTGAAGCAGCGCCATCATATCCTCCTATCCAAGTAATATTTTGTGGTATTGCTGTAGTTCCATCTTTCATGATACCCGCAACTGTATAATCATTGTTATTAAGAAAAGGAGCAATAGGAGTAATTGGACTCACAGGTGAACACCAATAGTTGTAATTGTATCTATTGGCTTGTCCTTGTTGGTCTCTTTCAATCGAGCCTTTGCTAGTTACGTCTAAATCACAATCGAGAGTTTGAACCAATTGTGACATTCCTTGAAGATCAATTTTACCGTCTAATTTCAAGTAATTGGTAATTTCAATTTTAGAATCATTTGAAGCTGTAATCTTTTTGGTATCATTCATTAACATCAGACCTAAAACTGTTTTATTACCACTAGAGGTTACATCATGTGATGTTTTTACAATATTCCAATCCACAGTTATTGCTGAATTTACTAAAGAAGGACTATTTGGTAAATCCTGAACAGTATTGTTTTTCCAAGTTGCATTAGTTGACCAAGGACCATCAGCGATTGATTCATAAGGTAATGGTGCTGTTTGCCTGTCAACTGTGATTAGGTTTCTTAGTGCTGCGGTATAATTGTTATTAGAGATGTCCTTAGCATTGGTGTAGGTGTAAGTTGACATTGGATAATAAGCACTTAAATTTGACCAAGGAATACTGCTAATATCGTTTAAAGTGATAGAATTTGGAATGATACTTCCATTAGTTGCTAAACCATTACTTAGAATTTCCTGATTCATTACATACCGTAATTGTTTGTCTGTTAAAGCTACATTCCACACTCGAACTTCGTCTATGTTTCCATTAAAAAAGGAAGTTGTATTTACTCCATCGGCAGCAGCTATTAAGAAAGATTGAGTATTTGCTGGGACATTAGGCATTGCATTTGTAACATTTAGAACGCCATCAATATATAATTTTGCGGTGGATGTCGTACCATCATAAGTTACGGCAATATTATGCCAAATTCCAGAAGGTATTACAACTGATGAGGTTATGGCTTGTTTGGATCCATTCATCCAACTCATTTCTGCCTCTCCATCACTATTAATGCTTAAATCATATCCTGTAGTAAAACCAATGTCTCTTTTAGAAAGGATAGTTTGATTTGTACTATTTCTTTTTATCCAAGAGGACACAGTAAATGATGTATTTAGGTTTAATACTTTACCTGCATCGAGGTAATCATCTGTTCCGTCAAAAGCAATTGATCTTACATAAGTTCTTTCTGGTGCAAATCCAAAAGTGATGTATTTTGTTCCATCAAAATCATAATCCGTTTCAAGATTTGAACCGTTTACTCTCATGATTCTATATTCAGCTGTAGGATCAAAATTAGGTGTGCTTGATATAAACATCAAGTAATCTCCAGGAGGTGTCAGTGTAGCTGAAAGCATTATTGTTGGAATTGATACTTTTGTAGTAGGAATATTTCCTCCTGTTTCAACCACTTTCCAAGTTCTTCCTACAGATACAAATTCTACATTAGTTGTTAATGTAGGAGTAATTCCTGAACTCATATTGATTATTACAGAAGGTTGTGCAGCTAACGTTCCGTGGTTGTTTCCCCAAACAAGGAATTTTTTGTTTGTGTCGAAGGTATTAGTATTGGCGGTGTTAGTTATAGCAATATCTGTTAAGCCTATGGTGATATCATCTGCAGTGTTGACTGTTTTCGATTGTTTTTGATTTAATTTAGCAATATCATCCCTTCCAATTCCTGCAATATCATAATTAAAAACATCATTTGCTGTTGTTCCAGTATTAATATTCCAAATAATGTTTCCATCCGAATTTGTGTAATTTATTGAAGTTCCATTTAATCCCAATGTGATGCCATATTTTATGGCTAAGTAACTTTGAACATTACTTCTCTCACTGTTATTTAGCCTTGAACTATAGGTTATAATTTCTCCAACTCTTCCATCTAAACTTCCCCGAAATGCTTGACTTCTTCCAATCCAATATCTTGTGTCATTAAGATTAGTGAATTTAGGAATTCCCACTTCTTTATTGGAAATATTAAGTGCGTTATAATAAAGTTCCTGACTAGAGACGCCAGAATTGTTTCGAGTATTTATTATTCCTACATTATTATACGTAATTGTCGTTCCTGTTTGTGCTATACCATATCCTCTTTGATCCTCAGGTACTGTAGTTGTAGAGGTTGTACTGATGGCATAACTTATAACTTCATCATCAGTTCTTACAGTATATTTTCCGAAACCTATTCCTGAACCGTCTCTTGCATCCGGAGCAGCATCTGGTGAATCTCCACAAAAAATATCCATACTTTCATTAGTACTTAAAATAGGGGTGTCTGGTAGAACAACTACAAACATATCTTGGGTATAATACCCTGAAGTACCTTGTAAGTATTGTTGGGGTTTGTATGTGTAATCAATATCAAATGGTGCGTTGTTATAGTCATTTGTAAAGTCGACTACCGCGTTGAAATTAATGTTTTTTGCAGCATTATTATAATATTTTGGTTCTTGTCCGCTAGTATTGACAGTTGCGTTTGTCCCCCTGGCTTGCGTGTTCCAGGTATTTACATTTGTATTGTCTGGTACGGTAGTTGTACCATTTAGTAAATCAGAACGAAACCACAATTGTAAATTTGACATGACGCCACCTGGTCCATTAGTTAAAGTAGCAGTAGGAGTAATGTTTACAATGTAATCCTCGGTTTCTCCGTTGCCATTATTAGATGCTCCGCAAGCTTGGCTAGTGAATAAAGCATTGTTGTCTCCACCTCTTACTCTCATTCTAGTATTGCCGGTAAGAGCTCCCTCAGGAACAGGAATGGTTATTGTTGTTGTGCCGTTTGCACCCGTATTGGCAACAGAAACTGCACCTTCATTCACTTCAAAAGTATAGTTTTGGTTAAAATCAATCCAGACAGCGGCATATTGGTTACTCTGTGATGCAAAAGTAATGGATACAGATGCAGTAGCAGCCTGAGCAAGGTTTGGTATCGTAACTGCATTGTAAAAAGTATAGTAAGGATTTGAAGATGCGCCAGTAGTGTTGTTTAAAGTTCCTAAAGTTACATTAGTAATACTATTACCACTGCCAGATCCAGTGCTATAAGTTGGTGTGCAGTACGACAAACAACCTGATCCAATTACAGTTGTAATAACAACATCATCTGTTGATGTAGAGCAACCTCCATTGGAAATTGTCCAGCGTAAAGT
The DNA here is from genome assembly GCA_963513695.1 of uncultured Flavobacterium sp. Taxonomy (GTDB): domain Bacteria; phylum Bacteroidota; class Bacteroidia; order Flavobacteriales; family Flavobacteriaceae; genus Flavobacterium. The sequence continues at coordinate 44,620 of CAUPRL010000016.1, read as the reverse complement.
AGCCGTGGTGCCAACAATTAATCCTGTAACGCCTGTAGTTGCAGAGGAAGGCGTCGTTATTGTTGCTGTTCCTGAAACTACTGTCCAAGAACCCGTACCTACTGTAGGTGTGTTTGCTGCTAAAGTAGCTGTTGTTGCACAAGCTGCTAAAGTTTGATCTGTACCAGCATTAGCAGTTGTTGGTAATGAATTAACAGTCGTAGCTAAAGTTTGTGAAGTTCCACTACCACACCCATTCGATGGTGTTACTTGAATAGTTCCTGATGTTCCATTTGTCGTTACGGTTACTGAATTAGTTGTTCCTCCGCCAGTTTGTGTCCAGCCTAAAGGAAAAGTCCAAGCATAATCTGTTCCTGGTGCATTGGTTACACTATATGTTTGTGATGTTCCAACACAAGGAGTTGTACTTCCTGTAATTGTACTTGGTTGTGCAGGAACGCTTGTTGGAGTAACAGATAAAGTACTTGGTAATCCTGCGCATCCATTTGAAGGCGTTACAGAAATAGTTCCAGAATTTCCATTTGTAGTTACTGTTACTGAATTAGTTGTTCCTCCCGCAGTTTGTGTCCATCCGGATGGGAATGTCCAAGTGTAAGTTAACCCTGAAACGTTTGTCACACTATAAACTTGAGAGGAGCCAGAACAAGGAGATGTATTTCCTGTAATTGTGCTTGGTTGTCCTGGTAAAGGATTTACAGTAAATGTAGCTGCACTTGTTGTGGTTCCTCCTGCTGTTGTAACACTTACGGTACCAGTTGTTCCTGAACCAATAACTGCTACTATTTGGGTTCCGGTATTTGAAGTGATTGAACTCACTGCTGTTCCGCCTATAGTTACATTGGCTGCCGTAGCTCCTGTTAAATTTGTTCCATTGATTGTTATTGAACTTCCTTCGCAACCACTTGTTGTGCCAAGACTTGTTATTGAAGGTGGACTTGAAACAAGAGGAGTGAAAGTTAATGATATATCATCAATAGCTCCATATCCATTTGGGTTAGCGTTATCGCATTTGAAAGTAAAAATTAAATTTGTTGTGGTTCCTGCTAGACTATTTGGAAGTGTTGTATTTTGAGTAGTAAATGATATAACATCAGAGTTTGGATAAGGGCCAAATTGAAGTGCTCCTGCTGGTATATTTCCATTTGTTGGAGTGTTGTTGTCAGTGTATACACTGATAAAATCATAATAAGTTGGTGAATTATAATCTGCTGTGGCCTGTTTATATTTAAATGATAAGTTAATGTTCGTTGCTCCTGCAGGTATTGTAATACTTTTATAAATATGAACAGTTCTTGCTTTATCATTATTACCAACAGTGGTTGCATCATTTCCGATAAATGCACAACGACTACCAGTATAACCAACTTGTCCCGTTCCTACATACCAAACCCTGTTATTATTTGTTCCGTTAACTTCTGTCCACCCATTTGAAGCGAATGTTGTTCCTAATTCAAAACCACCATCTCCAGTTGGTGAAATTAAAACTGTTTGTGCTATAATACTTGTATTGTTTAAAAACAACAATAAAAGAATAATATAGATATTTAAAAAATTATTAATAATTTTTTGATTTGTTTTTGTATTGTAAAAAAAACTAATTTTTTTCTCCAAATCAAACAGGCATATTAATAAAAAACTAAGGCTAAGAAATGCTTTTGTTAAAAGAGTATTTTTTTTCATGATTTTAGGGCTAAAAGGATGAATATATTTTTATAATGCTTTTAATATTTGTATTAAATGAATTTATTTGGAGTAGGCTCTTCGATAAATTTTCATTTCAGTATTCAAATGTAGAAAAGATTTTTAGAAAAAAATATTTTTTCATCGATTAAATGCAGTATTTGTCGATAAAATACACAAATTGAAATATATTTGTAAGAATATTAATAATCAATTAAATATTATTTTAAAATTATTAACCCCAAAATTTAAATATTAGACATAAAAAATTTCCCCACTTGCTATTTTAAGCAGGGAAAAGGATGGAAGGAATTATAAATTCAAAACTTATTTAGATAGAATCGGTTTTCTTTTTATGATTAAATAAAATCTAAAATTATTTTAAGCCACAGATTCTTTACTAAAAAAATTTTTTTTCGTGAATCTGCGTTTTTTTTTTAACGCTATGTTTTTGTTACTTTTTATGTTTTGATTATAGAATTGTATTTGCTAGATAAAAATTAGTTATTATTTTTTATAATCTATATTGGCTTGATATTTTTTTAGAATTCTAAATCCTATTTGGAATAAAAAGAAGGAATAATTAGTGAAATTTAGTTTTCATAATAATGTATTCTTTAGTCTTGAAATGCTATTTTATTTGAACTTGATTCCGTTAAAAAATAATTTTCCAAATGTCCTTTCAAAAAAAATTAAAGTTGTGTTGGAACGAAACAGAAATGAAACTGGAACGAAACTGGAACGGAACGATTAAAATTGTTGACAAAAACCAGAAGAGAAATCTTATTTTTTAAAATTAAATAATTTTTTTTAGGTCTATTAAAAGTAATTCGGTGCTAATGAATCAAGGAGTGTTGTAGGTTAAAATATCCGCATTATCTTCGAACTATGATTGGCGAAAAACCAATCCCCTGCGCAGGGATCACTTAATAATAACCTTTAAAAATTTAAAAAATGGGTGTAATTCAAAAAGGAATCCTAGGAGGATTCTCGGGAAAAGTGGGTACCGTTGTAGGTGCCAGTTGGCGGGGTAAAGATGTAATTCGAAGCCTTCCAAAAAAAGGTCAGCGTAAAGCGACAGAACCACAAGAAATACAGCGACTCAAATTTACATTGGTTGCAAAATTCTTAAGTCCAATTAAACCAATCGTAAGTGCTTATTTTGGTCAAGCTATTGCAGAAAAATCGAAGTACAACCTTGCCACTTCTTATCATATGACAGAAGCGGTTACAGGGGATAATCCAGATTTTGTGATAGACTTTCTAAAAGTTATCTTGACTAAAGGAGATTTGCTTGGTATTTCTAATCCAGATGCAAGTGCAGATGCCAATGCAACCATAGTATTCAACTGGACAGACAATTCTGGTGAGGGGCAAGCGGTTGCCGAAGATCAAGTGCTTGCAATGGTATATAACACAAGTAAAAAGAGTTTTGAATACCGTCAGACGGCCAGGCGAAGCGAAGGAACTTTTACTTTTGGCTTGCCTTCGAGTTGGTCAGGTGATAGTGTGCATTGTTGGTTGAGTGTTGTAGCCACTGATGCTAAGAAATATAGTTTAAGCGCTTATTTGGGAGAGCTGTTGTTGTTGTAAAAACAGGTTGATTAAAAAGTAATGCCCGAAAATATTTTTTTCGGGCAGTTTTAAATTATGTGCTTCATTGTTAATTAGAATCTCATAGAGTAAGGAAGGCTGACAGCTTAAAAATAACAAAATCTCTTCCTCCCAAATTATAGGGAAGAAGAGATTTTTATCAGTTGCTGCAAAAATTGATTTGATTTACAGCTTTGGTATGGAAGTTTATTAAGCGGTCACTTTTTTGTTTTTAATATCTTTTAGTTTTAAAAACATAAAGACTAATCCAACCAATGCTAAAACCCATACATAATTATCGATTGGTGCTGCTGGAGCATCGGTTGCCTCTAAAGTTCCCCCTGTATCAGTAGCTCCAGGGTTTTGTGCAAAGGCTGTGAAGGTTGAGCACAAGCAGAAAATAATTATATTTAATCTGGTTAATTTATCTTTCATGACTTTACTATTTTATTAAATTTCTTGTTTTCAACATTTAGTTAGCAACTTTTTTATTTACTACTTTATTGTCGTCGGATGTAATTTTTACAATTAAAACTTCATTTGCAAATCTTGAACTTTCAATGCTAATTTCATTTGAATTTACTTTTGATTTTTCTGCAATTAATCGTCCTCTCGTATCAAAAAGTTTTACATTGTGCATCGATTTTCCATTTGATTTGATATGAATGTATCCGTTGTTTTTGAAAACTACAATACTGTTTTCGTCAAAGACTAGCGTATTCGTTCCTAAAGTTTTTTGGTATTTCAAGGTGAATCTTGTGTTTGACAATCCTGCTGGGGCGAAAAATGTGTATGCTCCAGTTTTTAAATCTGTTTCTCTTCCAGTGTCGTTATCTTTTAGGATTATATCTTGATTTCCTGAAAATAAACCGTCCACATGGTCGATGGCTATACTATAATTTCCTGGGGTTGTGGCTTTGAAACTTAAAGGCACTTCATCAGTTCCATCAAATGGTAAGGCACGCCCTTGTACTGCAAATTCTTCGCTTCCTATTAAGGAGTTTAAAGCGGTTGAACTGTCATTGATGTAGGCTCCGTCAATGGCGGAATCGATTCCCATAGTGGCTCCCGTCATATAGGCTAACAACATTTGATTAACTGGTGTAGCCTCATTTAGTAGATTCAACCAAATTCTGTTTTTTTCTATCTGTTTGGTTTTAAAAAATTGATTCGTAGTATTAGCAACACGCATAGTATTGGTAAAATTCAAAGTGGTTGAGGTCGCTTTTACAATAAACCCTTGGCCAATAGAAATAAAATCTTTATCAGGATACAAATGGCTATTATTTATGGAGCAACCTGCTGTGGTGCAAGTAGAATATGAAGTATTATTTGTTGCATCATTTCTTTTCCTCCAGAAATACAAAGTTCCATTGATATTGCCAGTGTTTCCATTAATGAAATTATCAATATTTAAAGTTGATGGATATGGGTTTCCTACAGCATTAAAAGCTGAGCCAGCGGTTGACAGGTTATACGATATGTTTCCGTTATTAGGAATTCCTGTAAAAGTTCCAGTCCACGACAAAGGAGTTGATGGAGGAGCTGCTACATAGTCGACCCAAGTATTTGGCATACGGATTAAATATCCTTTGGCTAAACTAAAAGGACTTCCGTTAGAAATCGCGTTGTATACATCGGTAGTTGTATTGTAGGTATAAAAACGATTGGTAGAAGTCAAAGGTGAAAACAATCCTAGGGTTTGACTTCCAGAAACTGGCGAAGACCACATTGTATAATCTAAGCGGAATAAAGCTGAGCTATTTCTTTTTACATTAATATTTCCGGAATTGGCAATATTAGAAGTTTGAATTAAATTGGCATTATTTTCTAAAGTAAAACTACCTGAACTTACTGTTAATGCACCGTTTAGAGTAACATTATATCCAGATGGAATACTAACAACTGCATTATTATTAACCGTTAAAGTACAAGCGTCAATATTGGCTGATTGACTATAGTTGCCTGCTATAATTGCAGCAGTAGAACTTGTTGGTTCGCCATTTGACCAAGTAGTTCCGGTCCAAGTAGTGGTTGCAACTGTAATTGTCACTGTTCCAGATGTTACTGAGGAACATACACCACTAGTAACGATTGCTCTAAAATACTTTGTTGCGGTTAAAGCTCCTATAGTAACACCAGATAAAGTATTGGAAGTTTCTCCTGTTATATCAGTAAAAGTTAAATTGTCAGTAGAGGATTGCCATTGAATAGTACCAGTATTTCCAGTTAAGGTTACTGACTCAGGTTGTGAATTAGAGCAAATTGCTTGATTCGAAGAAACAGTTCCAGCCACAGATGTGGGGTTTACTGTCACGATTACCTCTTCGCGATTGCTTTTTATTGGTTCAAATTTCCAGTTAAAAAATTGAAAAAATGTTCCAGTACCACTATTTCCAGTAATAGAAACTGTTCCGTTAGTCATTGGGTAAGTAATTCCAGATGTTGCACATGTTAAATCAAATCCAGAAATTTCTCTAGATACTAATCTCAACCCTGTTGCAGCAGGCAAAAAGAAATCTAAAGCTATATCTTGGCTTCCTGAAGTTGTTAATCGTACTATTTTTGACTCCAACATAGCTCCTGTACTATCTTGTAATTCTACTAAAATCTCTCCAGCAGCTGATGCGGTAATGAGAACTGATTTTAGTTTTGTAGGTGTGCTACAGTCAAAAACAAGGTATTTATTTGCGACAGTAGCTTTTACAGTAGCGGTTCCAGATACTGTTAAAGGACCAATATTTGCGGGAGTTAAAACTCTTTCTACATAATAAGAAGTTGTTGAGCTTAGTGCTGGTGTTATATAGGTTGCTGAAGAAGCCAATGGAGTCGTAGCGGTTGTAGTGCTATACCAATTAATAGTTCCAGTTCCAGTTGCTGACAACTCAACTGTTTGTCCTTGACATATTGTGGGGTCAACTGCAATGGGAATTGCTGTTGTTGGCACCATTGTTACATTTTGCACTGTAGCTGCTCCGTCCGTAAGTGTTACAGATATTGTTTGTGTGGTATATCCTGCAGCTTCAAAAATCACACTATATGTTCCTGCTTTTTGTACTTTATGATAATCACCCTTTGTAGGTGAGGTTTCTACCCAAGAACCCCAGCCGTCAGCTGTGCCACTCACATAAACTTTTGCATGTATTGGGTTTCCATCGGCATTAGTTACAACACCTTGTAAACCATAACTTGCTTGTTTTACATAATTTAATAGAGCTTGTTTGTTTCTAGTCCAATAGAAAGGCAAATTTGATGCCGTTGGAGTTTTTGTATCAGAAATTTCTACCGTTGATTCTTTACTATGATTAAAAAAGTTGTTATAATCTTGTCTGCCTCCATAAACCGAATACCAAGCAGCACCATTAGTCGTGCCGGGAAATTGTCCAGTATTATAGACAGCATCCATGTAATTCAAATTTCCATCAGCAGTTTGGCATAAGCTTGCATATTCTTTTGAAACATATTTGAAATAATTGTCGTGAGGATGATAGCTAAAGTTTCCTGTTCCGGGTGTGTATGAGGTGTCCCAAGGAAAGTTGAAAACTTCTGTACCTCCATGATAATTTGCTGCTAGGACAAAATTTCTTGTTTGCTCAAAATTCATAAAAGCTATTGTTTCCGGCTGATAGGCATTTCCATCAGCGTGTAATCCACCGATAGCATCCCCATAATTTCTATTCAAATCCACTCCATTTTTATTTGCTCTAGTAGGCGTATTGGTAGCGCCACCAGGATTATAGATGTCATTACCAACTGATTTATATGAACCATCGGGATTAGCTAATGGGTTAATAAATAATTCGGTTCCGTTTACAATATTTGTAACTTCGGTGTCTGTACCATATTTTGTTAAGAGATAATCTATAAGTCTTAACATAGTTGGATAACCTGTGATTTCATCTCCATGCATAGATGAAGTGTAGAGAAATTCTGGTTCAGTTTCGTCGATATTTGCATTATCAGAAATTTTAAGCACATATAAAGCTCTTCCGTTAGGAGTGCTTCCAATATTTTGTAAAGAACATAAATTCGGATATGTTGCTACCCAATAATTTAGTTTAGCAACATATTCGGAGTATTTTGGATAGGCATCCCAGGTTGTATCCCAAGATGCTGCTATTTTTCCATTTTTATTTTTTCTTTCAATTCTTTGTGTTCTTTCTTGAGGTATTTCATTGTCAGATTCATTTACAATAAAAGTCAATCCATAAGTCAGAAATTTTTCAAATTGTTCCTTATTTGCATAAGCTTCAACCTCTAGTTCTTGCTGATCTACATGTTTGTGGCTCACCGATAGCAATTTATTTAATTCTAAAAATTGACTTTGATTATTCGCTTTAAAATTTATGACAACTTCACCTTTTGTTGCTAAATAATCGTTTGCTTTTTCAAGAGGTGTTTTCGTTTGTGCAAAAGCAATGGAATTAAAAATCAATAAAAACAATGTTAAATAGGTAATTCTTTTCATAAGTGATAGATTTGGAGTGACAAACGTAAAACTTATATATGAATTAACAAAATAAAATATCGTTTAAATACATATTTTATCGATAAAATACATAGTTGTTAGTATTTTTGTAGTAAATAGATTATTTTATGGTCAAATTTCATTAACAAAACATTATTAGTAGATACATTACTATTATTCTCGTAATAAGAGTCAAATACTTTTATTGGAAAAGGAAGTATTCTAAAGTATTTGGTTAAAATAAGAAATCGAGTTCGGGTTTTTTACAAGACTGATGTAAATAGTAATTTATAGTATTGCACTTAAACAAGTGATGAAGCTATTGCAGCAAAGATTAAATCCTAATTTCAAGAAAGTATAAAACAAAAAAAGCTTCGTTTGTTTGAACGAAGCTTTTTTAAATATAATACATAGTGAATTAATAATAATTTAAAGACCAGAAGTCAACCTTAATTTGTTTTTTTTAATTTTAGAACTTGGACAAAGTTATGTAAACTAAAACGTTTTAGTCTTAAAATTATATTAAATTTTAGCCCTTAGAAATTTTATTTTTATTCCAATTAGTTGTGGTTAATCTTTTTTGCAATAATTAATTAATGACAATATGACATTTTTCAAGTTTTGGCAGTACTTTTGCAATCGATAGAAAAGAATAAAAATGAAGTTTACCAATTTTTTTAAAAACAATACAAGAATGACGACTGAAAACAAGCTAAACGACGAAATTGTTGATCCAACTCCAATTGAAAATAATGATAATACTACAGATGCATTGGATGCTGCAATTGAAGAAAGAGTAGAGGAAATATCGAGAGAAGAACAATTATCACAAGATTTAGCGTCCGAAAAAGACAAGTTCATACGTTTATTTGCTGAATTTGAAAATTACAAACGCAGAACCGCTAGAGAGCGTATCGAGTTATTTAAAACAGCCAATCAAGATGTATTGCTTGCTTTACTTCCAGTTTTAGACGATTTTGATAGAGCATTATCCGAAATTAAAAAAACAGATGATAACATTTTAATTCAAGGTGTAGAGCTTATTCAAGAAAAATTAAAAAGCACTTTAGTTTCTAAAGGGTTAGAGCAAGTTGATGTACAAGCTGGTGACGCTTTCGATGCCGATTTTGCTGAAGCTATAACTCAAATTCCTGCTCCATCTCCAAAGATGAAAGGAAAAATTGTTGATGTAATAGAAAAAGGATACAAATTGGGTGACAAAATTATTCGTTTCCCAAAAGTGGTTATCGGAAACTAATTTCCTAAAATTCCAATAGTCACCCTATGCTAAGCCTGCCCAAAGCTTATCTAAGGGTCGAAGGACTAACTCTTAAATTGAAAAATGAAAAAAGATTTTTATGAAATATTAGGCATTTCCAAAAATGCCGATGCAGCCGAAATTAAAAAGGCATACAGAAAAAAAGCACTCGAATTTCACCCGGATAAAAATCCTGGCAATGCAGTGGCAGAAGAAAATTTTAAAGCTGCTGCCGAAGCCTATGAAGTATTGAGTGATCCACAGAAAAAAGCGAAATACGATCAATACGGACATCAAGCTTTTGATGGTTCAGGTGGTTTTGGCGGTGGTCACGGCGGAATGAATATGGACGATATTTTCAGTCAATTTGGTGATATTTTTGGAAGCGCTTTTGGCGGAGGTGGAGGTTTTGGCGGCGGCGGAGGACAACGTCGTGTCAAAGGAACTAATCTTCGAATTAAAGTAAAATTGACACTAGAAGAAATTGCCAATGGCGTTGAGAAAAAAGTTAAAGTAAAACGAAAAGTTCAAGCCAAAGGTGTTTCATATAAAACCTGCTCTACTTGTAACGGTCAAGGTCAAGTAATGCGTGTGACTAATACTATTTTGGGAAGAATGCAATCCGCTTCAACCTGTCCAACTTGCGGAGGTTCGGGTCAAATATTAGATAAAAAACCATCCGAAGCCGATTCTCAAGGGATGATTCTTGAAGAGGAAACTGTAACTATAAAAATTCCAGCTGGTGTAGTTGACGGCATGCAACTCAAAGTTTCAAACAAAGGAAATGATGCTCCAGGAAATAGTGTTCCTGGTGATTTAATTGTAGCCATCGAAGAAATTGAACACGAATTCTTGAAACGCGAAGGCGAAAACTTGCATTTTGATTTATACATCAGTTTTTCTGAAGCAGTTCTGGGTATCTCAAAAGATATTTCGGCCATCAACGGAAAAGTGAGAATAAAACTTGATGAAGGCATTCAATCTGGAAAAATTTTGCGATTGAAAGGGAAAGGAATTCCAAATATCAACGGTTATGGAACAGGAGATTTGCTAGTACACGTGAATGTTTGGACTCCAAAAACCTTAAATAAAGAACAAAAACAGTTTTTTGAAAACAATCTCGAAAACGATAATTTTATTCCAAATCCTGAAAAAAGTGATAAATCCTTTTTTGAAAAGGTGAAAGATATGTTTTCATAATTAATAATTATGATAATTTTTCCCATCCTTGTGAAAACAGGGGTGGGTTTTTTTGTTTTATTTAACACCTTATTAGCACTATTTTTCTATTTTTACAGACCCAAGATTGAAAGATCAATCTCGTGAAATAAATCAAAAAATCAGTATGAATAATATACTTGAAGTAAAAAATGTTGTTAAAAAATATGGCGATTATGTAGCCCTTAATTCTGTTTCACTTACGGTTCCCAAAGGGAGTATCTATGGGCTTTTAGGTCCAAATGGAGCCGGAAAGACCTCACTTATTCGAATCATCAATCAAATTACAATGCCGGACAGTGGCGAAATTATTCTTGATGGTGAAAAGTTAGACCCAAAACACATTTCCCATATTGGATATTTACCCGAAGAACGCGGATTGTATAAAAGCATGAAAGTGGGTGAACAATGTCTATATTTGGCTCAAATGAAAGGACTTTCGAAAGCCGAAGCCAAAGTGCAATTGGAATATTGGTTTGAAAGATTGGGGATTCAAGGCTGGTGGAACAAGAAAATTCAGGAACTTTCTAAAGGTATGGCACAGAAAGTGCAGTTTGTGGTTTGCGTTTTACACAAACCCAAATTATTGATTTTTGACGAACCTTTTTCAGGTTTTGATCCAGTGAATGCCAATGTTATTAAAGATGAAATCTTAGAATTGCAAAAACAAGGTTCTACAATCATTTTCTCTACCCACAGAATGGAAAGTGTTGAAGAATTGTGCGACCATATTGCCTTAATTCACAAATCGAATAAGCTTATTGAAGGTAGTTTAGACGAAGTGAAACGAAAATTTAGAACTAATAGTTTTGAAGTGGGAATTTTGTCTGATAATGTTGAGGGTTTAATGTATGATATTACCCAAAAATTCAAAGTGGGACAAACAAATTTCAAATCACTCAACAAAGAAATAAAACTCGAAATACAACTAGGAAATGCATTGCCAAATGAGTTGCTACATATTCTGACACAAAGAGGACAAGTAACCCATTTTATGGAAAAAATACCTACTGTAAACGATATTTTTATTCAAGCAGTAAGTGAATAATAACAACCAAAAACAAGTTAAATTTTAAATTCCAGACTTTGGGATTTTGAAATTTTAAATTTTGAAATTTTCGAAATATGAGTGTAATATCACTAATAATAAAAAGAGAATTTATTGCCAAAGTGCGCAATAAATCATTCATTGTAATGACTTTTTTAAGTCCGTTACTTTTTGTGGGTATCGCCGTTTTTGTTGGTTTTCTAAGTACTATGAAAGCCGACACCAAAAAAATTGCCATTCACGATGAATCGGGTTTGTTTGCCAATGAATTTCTATCCTTGAATAAAAATGAAGCCGAGTATAAATATGCTGATTTTACAGCTGTAGATATCAAGTTCTTGAAAGATAGCGTCACAAATGAGAGTTATGAAGGATTAATAGTTATTCCAAAAGTGTCAAATTCCAAGGATTTAGAAAATAAAATCCAATTTATTTCAAGCGAAAGTCCAAGCATTTCATTTATTGAAAATTTGCAAAATGTTATTGCTAAAAAATTGACCAAAGAAAACTTCGAAAAAGCTAAGTTAGATACCGTAGCATTCAAGAATGCACAAGCTGAGGTCAACATTGGTTTGGTAAAGGCATCTGGAGAACAAACAGTAAAAGGACTCAACGAAATCAAAATTGCCATTGGAGGTGCCTTCGGTTATCTCATTATGATGTTCATCATTATTTATGGTAATATGGTGATGCGCAGCGTTATCGAAGAAAAAACAAATCGCATTGTCGAAATTATTATTTCTTCAGTAAAGCCATTTCAGTTGATGATGGGTAAAATCATTGGCACCTCATTAGCTGGACTGTTGCAATTTTTCATTTGGGCCATAATCGGATTATCGATGATGCTGGTTGCTTCTTACTATCTAGGTATAGAAACTTGTCCGGTGCCAAAAATGCCGTCCGATGCGATGCAAACAGCCCATCAACAAATGACTGGAACCGCGCAAATGTATGTTCAAGAATTATGGCAAATGCCCATCGCAACTATTCTAATAAGTTTTGTAATTTATTTCATCGGAGGGTACTTTTTGTTTAGTTCGTTTTATGCAGCCATTGGAGCGGCAGTCGATAACGAAACCGATTCACAACAGTTTCTGTTGCCAATCATTATGCCACTGGTATTGGGCGTTTACATCGGATTTTTTACAGTAATCAATGATCCTCACGGAACCATTGCCACGGTATTTTCGATGATTCCGCTAACATCGCCTATAGTAATGCTGATGCGAATTCCATTTGGAGTGCCTTGGTGGCAATTGGTACTTTCTATCTCAATACTTTTCGGAACCTTCTTTTTTGTAGTTTGGTTCGCAGCCAAAATTTATCGCGTTGGAATATTAATGTATGGCAAAAAACCATCTTGGAAAGAACTGTATAAATGGTTGAAATATTAAAGTTTAATTGGTTAACTGATTAATCAGATAATTGAATAAACAGTTAAACAATAAACCGATTAACCCAAAAAAAATGAGTAAAATACTAATCATAGAAGACGAAGCCGCTATTCGAAGAGTACTTTCAAAAATACTTTCCGAAGAGAATGATTCGTATCAGGTTGAAGATGCCGAAGATGGCGTTGTTGGTCTTGAAAAAATAAAAAACAACGATTACGACCTTGTTTTGTGCGACATCAAAATGCCCAAAATGGACGGAGTCGAAGTGCTTGAAGCAGTCAAAAAAATAAAACCAGAAATTCCAATGGTGATGATTTCGGGTCATGGCGATATGGAAACCGCTATTCAAACCATGCGTTTGGGTGCGTTTGATTACATTTCGAAGCCACCTGATTTGAATCGATTATTGAATACTGTCCGCAATGCTTTAGACAGAAAACAACTCGTTGTTGAGAATAAAATCCTAAAGAAAAAAGTCAGCAAGAACTACGAAATGATTGGCGAAAGCGAACCCATCAATCACATCAAATTGATGATTGAAAAAGTCGCTCAAACCGAAGCTAGAGTATTGGTTACAGGACCGAACGGAACTGGAAAAGAATTGGTTGCTCATCAATTGCACGAAAAAAGTCAAAGAGCAAGTTTCCCTTTAATCGAAGTAAATTGTGCCGCCATTCCTAGCGAATTGATAGAAAGTGAATTGTTTGGTCATGTAAAAGGCGCTTTTACCTCGGCGGTAAAAGATCGAGCTGGAAAGTTTGAAGCGGCTGATAAAGGAACTATTTTCTTGGACGAAATTGGTGATATGAGTCTTTCGGCTCAGGCCAAAGTATTAAGGGCGCTGCAGGAAAATATGATTACCCGAGTAGGTGCCGACAAAGACATTAAAGTGGATGTTCGGGTGATTGCTGCAACGAATAAAGACTTAAAAAAAGAAATTGCTGAAGGTCGTTTTCGTGAAGATCTGTACCATCGATTGGCAGTAATTCTTATTAACGTACCTTCGCTGAATGAAAGAAGAGACGATATTCCGTTGTTGATTTCGCATTTTGCTGAAAAAATTGCTTCTGAACAAGGAAATTCAGTTAAACATTTTTCGGCAGCAGCAATTCAATTATTGCAAGAATACGATTGGACTGGAAACATTCGCGAACTCAGAAACGTAGTCGAACGATTGATTATCTTGGGTGGAAATGAAATCTCAGAAAGCGATGTGCAGCTGTTTGCATCAAAATAAATACTATTTCACAAAGATGCACAAAGTTGGCGCAAAGAATCACAAAGTTTTTTTTAATTAAATCTTCGTGAATCTTCTTTTTTTACTTTGAGAATCTTCGTGTAAAAAATCAATAAAATGAAACTAAAAAAAATAAACGAGAATCTTCAAGAGAATCTTCAAGAATGCGGTTTGACTGAAGCCAATGAAATGCAAAAGGAAACCTTTTCGACTCTGAAAAGTGGCGCCGATTGTATTATTATTGCGCCAAACGGAAGCGGAAAAACAACAACAATTGTGATTAACGTGATTCAGAAATTGGCAGGAACTAATGAAGAATCGCCACGAGCCTTGATTATCGTGGAAGATAAAACCAAAGTTTTGGAAATGGTGGCTCTTTTTGAAACTTTTGGAAAAAATTCTGGTTTAGAAGTATATGGTGTACACGATAAAGGGGATATGGATTATGATAAAAATTATATTTCTACCGGAATCGATGTTTTGATTGGTACACCCAATAAATTGAACGATATGTTTTCTTCAGCCGGCTTCAATGTCAACCGATTGCGAATGTTTATTCTTGATGACGCCGACCCTATTTTGAAATTGCGTCACGAAATTAAAATTATGCGCATTTCGAATAGTATTGCCAAAACCCAACGCATTATTTTTACGGAAGTTCTCAACGAAAGAATCGAAATTCTAGCCGATAAAATGTTGGTAGAACCTTTCGAATTCGATTTTGAAGAAGAGGAGGGAGACTTTGAAGAAGAAGATACAGATGAGGAAAATGATTTTGATGAGGATGAAGAGGGTCTTGAAGAAGAGTAATTGATATAAAACAAACAAATAGTATGGGATTAATGAAAGTGTTTTCGGGAAGTGAAATTTTAGCTTTGGCTTTACAGGAAAAAATTGAAGCTGCAGGCGTGAATACGATAGTAAAGAATAATATTCAATCAGCAAGATTGGCAGGATTTGGAAATTCTGGGCAAGCAGTCGAATTATTTATTCAAGAAACTGATTTTGCAAAGGCTAATCCAGTGATTGAGGAGTTTAGGTTGAGTATTTAAAATAATATTGAGGAGTAAATAATGAAATATAAAATGCTTGTGGTTGATATGGACGACACTTTGTTGACCGACGATCACGAAATATCTATTGAGAATAAGGAAATGTTATTGAAAGCTCAGGAAATGGGCGTTTATGTTGTTTTGGCTTCTGGCAGACCCACATCAGCAATGTTGGCTTATGCCAAAGAGTTGCAATGCGATGTCAATAATTCTTATATGATTTCTTTTAATGGTTCCACGATTACGGATTTAAAAGAAGATAAAGTGCTGTTTGAACATTCATTGACCAAAGAACAAATCCATTCAATTTACGATTTCAGTCAGGAAAACAATACGCATATCATTACTTATTATGATGGGAAAATCATCAGCGAAAGAAACTCAGAATATATTGATATCGAAAGCACTATTACAGGTTTAGAATTGGTCATTGTGCCAAGTTTTAAAGATGCAGTAACCACTTCGGCAGTGAAATGTTTGTTGCTTGAAGAACCCAGTTATCTCAAAACTGTCGAGCCTTTACTGAAAAATGCTATGCCTGATTTAAGTGTTTGTATGTCTAAACCCTTTTTCTTAGAAGCTGCTCCCAATGGCGTTGACAAAGGAGCTGCAGTGGACATTTTAGCCCAAAAATTAAATATTCATCCAAGCGAAATTATAGCTATAGGAAATGCCGGAAATGATTTGACGATGGTGCAATATGCAGGATTGGGCGTTTGGGTCGATAATGTAGATGATGAATTAAGAGAATTTGGCGATGTTATCGTAGCTTCGAATAATGATCACGGTGTTGCCGAAGTGGTTCGGAGATTTATTTTGGAGTAAAAAAATATATTATTTGTCAAGTTAATCTAGAATGTTTTATAATTGAAAAAGATGTCAAGGAAAGCGGGTAAAAAAATAATAAAAAGCGAACCATCTTTTTTAAATGTAATTAAAAATTATTATTTATGGATTTTGATAGTTTTATTTATGGTTTATATTTCAATTAGGAATAATAACAATATCAGCCAACTCCAAAAAAACGGCAAACAAGTTACAGGATATTTATATGAAGTAAAAGGAGTTGGTTCAAAAGGAACAATTAGGGGGTTTTATAAATTTCGAGTTAATGATAATTTGTATGAAGGGTTTTATGATAATGACGAATTAGTCAAATATAACAGTATTGAAATAATTTATCTTCCTGAGAATCCCGAAATGAATCAAGCTAAACAATTTGTTGAGGATTATGACTAAATTTCTCTAAAAAAAAAACAAAACCTCAAAGTTTCTAATTTTGAGGTTTTGTTTTTTAGAGTTTTAATGGAATCAAAAACAATTCTACATTCTTAAAATTGTCTAATTCCTTATTTAAGTTATCTTTGCAACTTTTAATTTTTTAGCGGTTTAAAGTTTCTAACTTCTAACTTCTAATCTCTAACTTCAAACAATGATTACAGTTAACGATATTTCCGTTCACTTTGGCGGAACCACTTTATTTAGCGATGTTTCTTTTGCTATCAATGAAAATGATAAAATTGCCCTTATGGGTAAAAACGGTGCTGGAAAATCTACGCTTTTAAAGATTATTGCGGGTCAAAGCAAACCTTCGACAGGAAATATTTCGGCACCAAAAGAAGCGGTAATCGCTTATTTGCCGCAGCATTTATTAACGACAGATGGCGCAACGGTTATGGAAGAAACTTCTAAAGCTTTTGGAGAAATCTTCAGTATGAAAGCTGAAATCGACGAAATCAACGAACAATTGACCATTCGCACCGATTATGAAAGTGATGCGTATATGAAATTAATCGAGAGAGTTTCGGACTTGAGCGAGAAATATTATGCCATCGAAGAAGTGAATTACGAAGCTGAAGTAGAGAAAATTTTGACTGGTTTAGGTTTCGAACGTGAAGATTTCTCACGTCAAACTTCTGAGTTTTCGGGAGGTTGGAGAATGCGAATCGAATTGGCCAAAATCCTTTTGCAAAAACCAGATTTGATTTTGCTAGATGAGCCAACGAATCATATGGATATCGAAAGTATTCAATGGTTGGAGGATTTCTTGATTAATTCTGCCAAAGCTGTTGTGGTAATTTCGCACGATAGAGCTTTTGTTGATAATATTACCAATCGTACCATTGAAGTGACAATGGGTCGCATTTATGACTACAAAGCAAAATATTCTCATTATTTAGAATTGAGAAAAGACCGAAGAATTCATCAGCAAAAAGCCTATGATGAGCAACAAAAATTTATCGCCGACAATCAAGCATTTATTGATAGATTTCGTGGTACTTTTTCGAAAACCGATGCCGTTCAGTCGCGTGTAAAAATGCTAGAAAAATTAGAGATTGTTGAGGTTGACGAATTAGATACTTCGGCTTTACGATTGAAGTTTCCACCAGCAGCTCGTTCGGGACAATATCCTGTGATTGTCAAAGAAATGTCGAAATCTTATGGCGACCACGTGGTTTTCAAAGATGCTAATATCGTGATTGAAAGAGGACAAAAAGTAGCTTTCGTTGGGAAAAACGGTGAAGGAAAATCAACTATGATTAAAGCCATTATGAAAGAAATTGGCGTTGATAGCGGTTCGGTTGAAATTGGTCACAATTCACAAATTGGTTATTTTGCCCAAAATCAGGCAGCTTTGTTGGATGAAACGGCAACTATTTTTGAAACCATCGATGCAATTGCAGTGGGTGATGTTCGAACACAAATCAAGAATATTTTAGGTGCATTTATGTTTCATGGAGACGATATTACTAAGAAAGTTAAAGTACTTTCGGGTGGCGAAAAAACGCGTTTGGCGATGATAAAATTATTATTGGAACCTGTGAATTTATTGATTCTAGATGAGCCTTCGAACCATTTGGATATGAAAACCAAAGATATCATCAAAGACGCTTTGCGTGATTTTGACGGAACATTAATTCTAGTTTCTCACGATAGAGATTTTCTAGACGGATTGGCTACCAAAGTTTTCGAATTTGGAAACAAAAGAGTAAAAGAACATTTTGAAGATATATCAGGATTCTTGGCGCACAAAAAAATGGAAAACCTGAGAGAAATCGAGAAGTAATATTTTGATTTTTGACTAGTCCTAACGATGAAATTTGCGTATCGTTATTTCAGGACAAGACATTTCCTTGAATAAAAGAAACCGTCTTCGATACATAGGAGACGGTTTCTTTATTTAATGACCAGTATTTTATTTAGCTGCAGCTCCACTATCGGAAGCAGCTATGTCTCTGATGCATACATATTTTCCATTTCTTTTTTCGAATAAACTGAAATAGTTACCACTATCTATTTTTGCATCAGTAGAATCCACTAGTTGAAATTGCCCAATTTCAGTCACATTAATTCCATCATTCGAAACATATACCTCTGATGTAGTAAATGAAATTCTGATGCCTTTTTTTAAACTTTCCATATCCTTTTTTAAGAATTCAATTATAGATTCTTTACCTGATATTGGCTCTCTTCCAATAAAAAAACTTTTAGCATCGTCAGCATAATAGGTTATACTGTCGGTGTTTTTTGCATTATAATGTGAAGCAAAAGTATTTTCAATGGCTTGAATTTCCATTTTAATTTGTTCTTTATCAACTATTGGTGCTGCAGTTGTTTCTTCTGTTTTTTTGTTGCAAGAAAATGATAAAGCTGCAAAAACCGCTACTAATCCTAACGTTAAAATCTTGTTTTTCATAATTATAGTAAATTTAAAATTATTTAAAATGTGTTTAATCAAACAAATTTAATTTAATATTATTTAATAATTTGTTTTTTTAATTTTTTTTCTGAAGATGCTATAGGAATAATACACAATAACAACTACTAATAATTTTAGTGTTTTGAAATAAAGATAAAAATAATCCTTGCAACATTATAAATGAAAAATTTTTAAAAATTTGTGAAGTAAAAAAGGATTTATTTGTAATTTAGCATGTATTGAACTAATGTTGATTAAATTTTAAATATAAAATATGAAAAATTGTTTTTTATCTATTGTAATACTACTAACAAGTTTGTTCAGTTTGTCAGTTTTTTCACAAACTAAAGATGAACCTGTGTCTTTAGGATTGCCGGGAGATGATTTGGACTTATATGCAGTAATGGAAGTTTTTCAAAAGTCAAAAACTATCGAAGATTTTGAAAAATCGTTAAATTCAGATAAACAAAAAGTTAACAATCTTGATTTAGATAAGGACAAAAAAGTTGATTTTATTAAAGTTGTTACCAATAAGGAAGGTGATGATTTTTCTTTTATTCTTCAGGTTGCAGTGAGTAAAACAGAGAATCAAGACGTTGCGGTAATTTTTGTTTCAAAAGATAAAAGCGGCACAGTTTCTATTCAGATAGTAGGAGATGAGGATTTATATGGCAAGAATTATGTTATCGAGCCAAAAGGGTCTGGTTCAGCAAGTACTGCAAACCCTGGATATTCTGGAGGAAGTGAAACCATGAATATTCCTGCTCAAACAGCTACAACAACTACTGTGGTTGTACAATCGGCACCTATTGTACAATATGTATATTCGCCAGCATATGTTCCATATTATCCTCCTTATTATTATGGATATTATCCTCCATATTATTTTCCAATTGTGCCAATAGCTCGTGCTATATTTTGGTCAAATAATTTCTATTGTCACGGAGGTTATTACGGCGGTTACCATGGGTCGGTAAATATTAACGTAAATCATGTTAGTCATTACAATAATTATAATAATAATTCTAGAAATAGGTCGAATACGGTGGCTAATAACAAAGCCAATGGAAATTATGGAAATCGTGCTTCTACAGGCAATAACATGAATAGAGCAAATAATTCATCAAATCGTGCTTCGGTAGGAAACAATGCTTCAACTCGTCCATCTGCAGGAAATTCAAATTCGACAAGACCATCCACAAGACCATCGACAAGACCTACAAGTCCGTCAAATTCGATGTCAAATCGTCCATCTTCAAGCGGATCCAATTATTCACGTCCTTCTAGTTCTAACAATTCATTTAATAGTGGAAGTAGTAATCGCAGTAATTACAGCGGTGGCGGTCGTAGTGGTGGATTTAGCGGTGGTGGTCGAAGCGGTGGATTTAGCGGCGGCGGTCGAGGCGGCCGAAGATAGAGCAATATGGTTTATCATTAAAAAGGGCTGTTTCACTTCTAAACAGCCCTTTTTTATATTCGAATTCCCGGAGGAAGTAGTTCTTTATAAACAGGATTCTTTTTGAAGAAAACTACAATTTTTGGAAGTATTGGAACTACTTTAAGTTTTCTTTCGATAGCAATTGCCATAATTTCTTTGAGTACATTAGAAATAAAAACTTCATCGTCAAAAGATTCGGGAACATTGATTTTGGTCAAAAATATTTTTTTCTCCTGAAATGAATATTCTACGCTAACTAAACCTTTTTCAGTTGTAGTTTCAAATTGTCTGGCAAACGTATTGTCTTTGATTTCGATAATTGCTGAAGGTTCCATAGCATTATATTTCTTTAGCATTCTAGTCCAATATCTTTTGTCCTAAAATTGATTTTGATTTCAAAGTTGAAAAATCAGTTGTTTTATTTTGGGATATTGATAAGGTTAACAAAGGTATTGATTTGATTTTCAATTTCAAACGATTATTGATAGTATAATGTTATGGGTTTCAAATAAAACAATTAATTTTATGCAAAATTCCGCAATTATAATTCGGATTGATATCAAATACAATGATGAATAAAATTCCAGTTTATTTTATGCCCGGTCTGGCAGCCAGTTCCTCTATTTTTGAGCGCATTGTTCTTCCTGATGGCATTTTTGAAATGTTTCTTTTAGAATGGGAAATTCCTTTGGATAATGAAACATTGCCACAATATGCCAAACGAATTGCCGATAAGATTGTGCATCCCAATCCTGTTTTGATAGGGGTTTCTTTCGGTGGAATCTTGGTTCAAGAAATGGCTCAATTTATAACTGCTCGAAAAGTAATCATTATTTCGAGTGTTAAAAGTAATTTGGAATTTCCGAAAAGAATGAAAGTGGCCAAAACCACCAAAGCCTATAAGCTGATTCCGACAAATTTGCTTGCAAATGTGGAAAGTCTTTCCAAATTTTCTTTCGGTGAAAAAATAAACCAAAGGCTCAGATTGTATGAAAAATTTCTTCGTGTTCGTGACAAACGCTATTTAGATTGGGCTGTCGAACAAGTCATTTTGTGGGGTAGAGCCGTTGCAGACAAAAACGTCATACACATTCATGGGGATGAAGATGACGTTTTCCCGATAAAAAACATCCAAGATTGCATTATCATAAAAGGAGGAACTCACGTGATGATTTTGACTAAATACAAATGGCTGAATGATAACCTGCCCAAAATCATTTTGGAATAAAAAAGGCGATTAGAGTTTGTTCTAATCGCCTTTTTTTGAAATTATATTTTCTTCATTTGCTCCTTCATCATTTTAATCTGATCGGTAAGCATGTTTTGTTTGTCTAATTTTTTGGCTTCATTCAGCAAATTGGTCGCCTCTAGCTTTCTTCTTCTAGACATTGCAATTCCAGCCAGATTCAATTTAGCAACTGCTAAATCCATATCCATTGATAATCCCAATTCAATTGCTTTCTTGAAATATTTTTCAGATTGATTGATATTTGTTTGAGAAAGCATAATTCCATGCAAATAATTGAAGTAACCTTGTTGTTTTCTAACTAAAGCTGCTTCGGGATTTTTGATGTATGCCAACCATTTTTTGGCTCCTTCGAAATCTTGTTTTCTCAATTTTAGGAAGGCCAATAGAATAAATTCGTTTTTGAAATAAAGGAAAATTGGAAAAGCAGTCAATAATATAAGGAAAATTCCGTTACCTATATTAGATTCTGTAAATTGCCAAATCGCTGTAACTACTAGAAGGCCAGCGATAATAAGTTTGATATTCTTGTGAAACATAGTATGTAAATTTATAACAGCAAAGATAGCAAAAGGAATTAAAAAAAAAATTATAAAACCACTTGCCAGAAATAAAAGTCTTTGTATATTTGCACTCGGTTTTAGAATAACGGAATTCAAAACCCCCAAAGATATTTAAATACATTTTTTAAAGATACAAAGCAATGAGCAAAAGAACGTTTCAACCATCGAAAAGAAAAAGAAGAAATAAGCACGGATTTATGGACAGAATGGCTTCTGCTAATGGAAGAAAAGTCCTAGCTCGTCGTAGAGCCAAAGGAAGACACAAATTGACTGTTTCTTGCGAACCAAGACATAAAAAATAATGTTTCTATAAACATCATAAAGGCGTTACTTTTTTTAGTATCGCCTTTTTTTATACCTTCTCGTTAAAAAATAATTAAGTTCAGGGTTAAATGTTACAGAATTAACTATAAAATCAAGAACTTTGAATATTAATAAACTACAAACAACAACATAATGCCAAAAGACAGCTCTATAAAATCGGTTTTAATAATAGGTTCGGGTCCAATTGTAATAGGTCAAGCATGCGAATTTGATTATGCAGGTTCTCAATCAGCGCGTTCTATTCGTGAAGAAGGAATTGAAGTTATTTTGATTAACTCAAATCCAGCAACCATTATGACCGACCCATCTATGGCCGATCATATCTATTTGAAACCTTTAACTACAAAATCGATTATTGAAATCCTAAAAGCACACCCACAAATTGATGCTGTTTTGCCAACAATGGGAGGGCAAACTGCTTTGAACTTGTGTTTGGAAGCAGAGGAAAAAGGAATATGGCAGGATTTTGGAGTAAAACTGATTGGTGTTGATGTAAATGCCATCAATATCACCGAAGATAGAGAGCAATTCAAACAGTTATTGAAGAAGATAAATGTGCCTTCTGCACCGGCAGAAATCTGTACTTCTTACCTTAGAGGAAAAGAAATTGCTCAGGAATTTGGTTTTCCTTTGGTTATCCGTCCCTCATTTACTTTAGGAGGAACAGGAGCGGCTATTGTGTACAAAAAAGAAGATTTCGATGAGCTTTTGACTAGAGGTTTAGAGGCATCGCCTATTCACGAAGTACTTATTGATAAGGCTTTGATGGGTTGGAAGGAATACGAATTGGAGCTTTTAAGAGATAAGAACGACAATGTTGTGATTATTTGTTCAATCGAAAATATGGATCCAATGGGAATTCATACTGGTGATTCCATAACGGTTGCACCAGCAATGACATTGTCGGATACCACTTTCCAAAGAATGAGAGATTATGCCATCTTGATGATGCGTAGCATTGGAAATTTTGCTGGAGGATGTAATGTTCAGTTTGCCGTTTCGCCTGATGAAAAAGAAGAAATTGTTGCGATTGAAATCAATCCTCGTGTGTCTCGTTCCTCAGCCTTAGCCTCAAAAGCAACTGGATATCCTATTGCTAAAATTGCTTCAAAATTGGCTTTGGGTTACAACTTAGATGAATTACAAAACCAAATTACCAAATCGACATCGGCTTTATTCGAACCGACTTTAGATTATGTGATTGTGAAAATTCCGCGTTGGAATTTCGATAAATTTGAAGGAGCCGACAGAACTTTGGGACTTCAAATGAAATCCGTTGGTGAGGTTATGGGAATTGGACGTTCGTTTCAAGAAGCCTTGCATAAAGCCACTCAATCTTTGGAGATTAAAAGAAATGGAATTGGTGCTGACGGAAAAGGATATACCAATTACGAACAAATTATCGATAAATTGACTCACGCAAGTTGGGATCGTGTTTTTGTGATTTATGATGCAATCGCATTGGGAATTCCATTGAGCCGCATTCATGAAATCACCAAAATAGATATGTGGTTCTTGAAACAATACGAAGAACTATACACTTTAGAAAAAGAAATTTCTAGCTTTAAACTCGAATCTTTGCCAAGAGAATTGCTATTGGAAGCCAAGCAAAAAGGTTTTGCCGACAGACAAATAGCACATATGTTGGGTTGTATGGAAAGCCAAATTCATGCTTTGCGTATGACAATGAATATCAATCGTGTGTTTAAATTGGTGGATACTTGTGCGGCTGAGTTTACAGCAAAAACTCCTTACTATTATTCAACTTTCGAAGCCGAAATCGAAAAACCAAACGGGGAACGCTACGTTCACAACGAGAGTATTGTAACCGATAAGAAAAAAGTAATTGTTTTGGGTTCTGGTCCGAATAGAATTGGTCAAGGAATCGAATTTGATTATTCTTGTGTTCACGGAGTTTTGGCAGCCAAGGAATGTGGTTATGAAACCATAATGATCAACTGTAATCCTGAAACGGTTTCGACCGATTTTGATACTGCCAACAAATTGTATTTCGAACCCGTGTTTTGGGAACATATTTATGACATTATTCAACACGAAAAACCAGAAGGTGTTATCGTACAATTGGGTGGTCAAACCGCTTTGAAAATTGCTGAAAAGTTAGCCAAATACGGAATCAAAATCATAGGAACAAGCTTTGATGCTTTGGATTTAGCCGAAGATAGAGGACGTTTTTCAGATTTGTTAACCGAATTGAAAATTCCTTTCCCACAATTTGGAATTGCGGAAACTGCAGACGAAGCTTCTGCTTTGGCCGACACTTTAGACTTTCCATTATTGATTCGTCCTTCTTATGTTTTGGGTGGTCAAGGAATGAAAATTGTTATCAATAAAAAAGAATTAGAAGAACACGTTATCAGTTTATTGAAACAAATTCCAGGAAATAAATTGCTTTTAGACCATTATCTTGATGGTGCCATCGAAGCCGAAGCCGATGCGATTTGCGATGGCGAAAATGTGTACATCATAGGAATTATGGAACACATCGAGCCTTGTGGTGTGCATTCGGGCGATAGTAATGCGACTTTGCCTCCGTTCAACTTGGGTGAATTTGTGATGACGCAAATAAAAGATCATACTAAGAAAATTGCTTTGGCTTTGCAAACCGTTGGTTTAATTAACATTCAGTTTGCGATAAAAGACGATATCGTTTATATCATCGAAGCCAATCCTAGAGCTTCACGAACTGTGCCTTTTATTGCAAAAGCGTACAATGAACCGTATGTGAATTATGCTACGAAAGTAATGTTGGGCGTAAATAAAGTAACCGATTTTACATTCAATCCGCAGTTGAAAGGATATGCGATTAAGCAACCGGTTTTCTCTTTTAGCAAGTTCCATAATGTAAACAAGGCTTTAGGGCCAGAAATGAAATCGACTGGAGAAAGCATCTTGTTTATTGACGATTTGAAAGACGACCAGTTTTATGAATTGTATTCTAGAAGAAAAATGTATTTAAGTAAATAGGCTTGATTTATTATTCACAAAAAAAACCGTCTAAATAGAGACGGTTTTTTTTATTTGGAGTTTTATCTTTTATCAGACATAAATTAATATTTATAAGTGCACAGGTTTCTCGGCAGTAAAAACAAAATACAATCCGATTAATACAAAAGGTATACTGAGCCATTGTCCTGTCGAAAATAAACCTAAGGCACTTTCGAAACCACCTTGACTTTCCTTTACATATTCAACAACAAATCGTACCGACCATAAAAGCACTAGAAAAAGTCCAAATAAATAACCCGATTTTTCTCTTACATCTGTTTTCCAATATAAGAAGAAAAGAATAGCAAAAACAAAAATGTAACAAATCGCCTCATACAATTGGGCAGGGTGTTTGGCAGGTACTTGTAGCAATAGATCTGAAAATTGTGGATTAGTTGCAATGGCGTTATAGGCTTCATTGGGTGAAGCCAATTGGGTTGCATTTACGGCTTCCCGAGCACTAAATTGATCACGAACAAATCGTACGCCCAGTGGTGAGGTGGTCACGTTTCCAACAATTTCTGAATTGAAAAAATTGCCCAGACGAACAAACATTGCTCCACTTGAAACAGGTATAACAATTCTATCTAATATCCACATTTGTGGTCTTTTAAGTATATTTTTGCTATAAAAATACATTGTGACAATAATAGAAATAGCGGCTCCATGACTCGCTAAACCTTGGTAGCCAGTAAATTCCCATCCATTGATGATGTGAAATAATGTTCCCTCTGGATTTTCTCTTATCGGAAGTAAAATTTCAATAAAATGATTGCTATAGTACTCCCAATCATAAAAGAATACATGGCCTAAACGAGCGCCAATCAAGGTAGCTAAAACAGTCCAAATAAATAAAGTGTCTAATTTGTCTACCGATTCATTTTCTCGTTCGAAAATATTTTTCATAAGGTACCAACCCAATCCAAAAGCAATTACAAACATTAAGCTGTAGTAACGAATTACAAAAAAGCCTAAATCAATTCCTTCTGAAGGATTCCAAATTAAATTTGAAGATTGTGTCATATTTTATATATTTATGTAAAAATACATTTTTTTGTTTTTAGTTTCACTATTTTTCCTCAATGCTTATGCTTGCATTTTTTTTGAGGAACAGGGTCATATCCTGTTTTGCCCCAAGGATGGCAACTCAATATTCTTTTTATACCTAGATAACCGCCATAAAACAAGCCGTGGTTTTGTAGTGCTTTTATCATATAACTAGAACAAGTGGGTTCAAATCTGCAAGAGGACGGAGTAAAAGGCGAAATAGCACCTTGATAGAACCGAACTAGCCATACAAATGGAAATATAAGGATTTTGTTTAGCATTTCAAAGTAAAAGTAGTCAGTATTTAGATTTTTAGTTTTCAGAAAAACCAAAAAAACGAATTACTGAATGTTAAAAGTGGTACCTTCTTTGCCATCCTTCAACTGAATTCCTAGTGCAATCAATTGATTTCTTATTTGGTCTGACAAGGCAAAGTCTTTGTTGGCTCTTGCCTCGTTGCGCATATTGATCAGCATATTAACAACACCTTCAAGTTTTTCGCTATTGTTTTCAACGGCTTTTTCATCTTTAAGTCCTAAGACATCGAAAATGAATTCATTTATAGATAGACTGAAGAGTTTTAAATCCTCGGCATTGAGAGTTTCAGTATTGTCATTCAATAAATTGATGTAACGAACGCCTTCAAAAAGATTTGCAATTAGAATAGGAGTATTGAAATCATCGTTCATTGCTTCATAACAACTTTTCATCCAATCGTTTACTGAAAAAGAAGAACTGGATTTTGGCTGAATACTTTTTAATTGTTTAACCCCTTCTAGTAATCGATTTAATCCTTTTTCACTAGCAATCATTGCCTCGTTTGAAATATCAAGAACGCTGCGATAATGTGCTTGTAAGAAACAAAAACGTACTGCATTAGGTTGGAATTTCTTTTCGAAAAAAGTATTTTCTCCAGAAAGCAATTCCATTGGCAAAATATAATTTCCAGTCGATTTGCTCATTCGCAAACCATTCATAGTAAGCATATTGGTATGCATCCAAACGTTTACCGGTGTTGTTCCGTTGCATGCTTTTCCTTGAGCAACTTCGCATTCGTGATGTGGGAATTTTAAATCCATGCCACCACCGTGAATATCAAAACGTTCTCCTAAATATTTGGTACTCATTGCAGTACATTCTAAATGCCAACCAGGAAAACCTTCGCCCCAAGGAGAATTCCAACGCATAATATGTGCTGGTGAAGCATTTTTCCAAAGCGCAAAGTCTTGCGGATTTTTCTTCTCATTTTGACCGTCTAAATCTCGGGTATTGGCAAATAATTCATCAACATTTCGGTTGCTTAGTTCGCCATAATTGAGTCCTTTTTTATTGTATTCGAAAACGTCAAAATAGACAGATCCTTTCGTTTCGTATGCAAAACCATCGGCAATCAGTTTTTGAATGAGTTCAATTTGTTCAATAATATGGCCTGTTGCCGTAGGCTCTATTGTCGGAGCCAAAAAATTAAATTTGTCTAAAACTTGATGAAAGTCGACAGTATATTTTTGAACCACTTCCATGGGCTCCAATTTTTCCAATCGAGATTGTTTTACAAAACGATCGTTTTCTACATTGCCATCATCAGTCAAATGACCAGCATCTGTAATATTGCGAACATATCGGGTTTTGTAACCTAAGTGAATAAAATACCTAAAGATTACATCGAATGACATGAAAGTTCGAACGTTACCTAAATGTACATTGCTGTAAACTGTTGGCCCACAAACATACATTCCAATGTTTCCCTCATGAATGGGTTTAAAAATTTCTTTTTCACCCGAAAGAGTATTGTATATTTTTAAGGTTTGGGATTGGTATAATGGCATTTTTTTATGGTTTGTAGTTTATAGTTTATGGTTTTTGTCTTTCTTTTTATAAAAATAAGATTTATTTTTATAAAAAAACTGCTATCCCAAAACAATAAATTTTTAAAACTTCGTATCTAACTTAATATATTCTAAAAGTTCTCTGCGTGTTTGTTCGTTTTTGAATTTACCTCCAAATTCAGAGGTAACAGTGCTACTTTCAATATCTTTTATGCCTCTAGAATTGACGCATAAATGTTTTGCATCGATGATACAAGCCACATCTTCTGTGCCAAGTGCAATCTGAAGTTCTTGTACAATTTGCATCGTTAATCGTTCTTGTACTTGAGGCCTTTTGGCGTAAAATTCAACAATACGATTTATTTTCGATAGTCCAACAACTCTTCCATTCGAGATGTAGGCTACGTGAGCTCTTCCAATAATTGGTAATAAATGGTGCTCACAGGTAGAATAAACTGTAATGTTTTTTTCTACAAGCATTTCTCCATATTTATAGCTATTTTCGAAAGTAGAAGCGTTGGGTTTTTTATTAGGGTTTAATCCACCAAAAATTTCTTTCACAAACATTTTTGCTACTCGATTGGGTGTCCCTTTCAAGCTATCATCTGTTAAATCCATTCCAAGAGTAAGCAGGATGTTTTCGACATCTTTCTTAATTCTTTCGATTTTTTCATCGTCAGAAATAGCAAAAGCGTCATCTCTTAAAGGGTTATTTGCTGATGAACTAATATGATTGTTTCCTATTTCGTCCTGAAATTCTTCGTTGTTTATCATTAAAAGTTACAATTATGTTGTAAAAATAAATTTAGGGGGTAAAGGTAATTAATTAAAGCTAAAGAATTTCTAAAGCTTTTAATAATTAATTCGAATAAATTGTCTTTGAAGTATTGAAAATAAATGAAAATTTCTATCTCAAGTTATAGGCTTGAATGGCTTGCTTTAAGATTTGAACAGCTCGAATTAAATCTTCCTTTTTCAATACATAGGCGATCCGAACTTGGTTCAAACCAACTCCAGCAGTCGAGTAAAAACCGCCTGCTGGCGCAACCATTACGGTTTCTCCATCTAAATTGTAGCTTTCAAGCAACCATTGGGCAAAATCATCGGTATTGTCAACTGGTAGTTGAGCAATGCAATAAAACGCAGCTTTTGGAGTCGTAACAATTACACCATCTATAGTGTTCAATTCGGTTATCAGCGCATCTCTTCTTTCCTTATATTCTGAAATAACTTCGTCAAAATAACTTTGTGGAGTATCAATTGCAGCTTCACAAGCGATTTGTTCTATGGTTGGTGGACATAAACGTGCTTGCGCAAATTTCATTGAGGCAGCAATAACTTCTTTATTTTTGGTAACCATACATCCAATCCGTGCACCACACATACTGTATCTTTTGGAAACGGAATCAATCATAATGACGTTTTGCTCTATTCCTTTTAAGTTCATTACCGAAAAGTGTTGATCTCTGTTGTCATATATAAATTCGCGATAGACTTCGTCTGCAATAAGAAATAGATCGTGTTTTCGAACCAATTCGCCCAATTGATTGATTTCGGATTCTGAGTATAAATATCCAGTCGGATTATTGGGATTACAAATGAGTATAGCTTTGGTTTTTGGTGTAATCGCTTTTTCAAATTCGGCAATTGTAGGCAAGGTGAATCCACTTTCTATATTCGAAATTACGGGAACAACTCTAGCGCTTGATTCAGCCGCAAAAGCACTATAATTAGCGTAAAATGGTTCAGGAATAATCACTTCATCTTCAGGGTCCATAATGCTGCCTAGAGCAAACAAAAGGGCTTCAGAACCGCCTGTGGTAATCATGATGTCCTCAAATGCTACTCTTACATCCTGCTTGGTGTAAAATTGTGCTAATTTTTTTCTATAACTTTCATAACCTGCCGATGGACCATATTCTATGATGTCCAAGTCAATATTTTTGATGGCTTCTATTGCAATTTCTGGACTTTTTATGTCGGGTTGACCAATGTTTAAATGATATACTTTATGACCTTGTAATTTAGCCATATCAGCATAAGGAGCCAACTTTCGAATTGGCGATTCGGGCATTTTTCGACCTCTAATTGAAATACTAGGCATGTTTTGAAAATTTGGTGCAAATTTGCGACTTTTTTTTCAAAAAAAATTGCTTCAAATTTCTTTATTTGTTAATAAAAGAGGATAATTCTTCAATATTTCACTAACTTTATAAAAATATTTGAGATGAGACGAATACTCTTTTTATGTTTTTTTATTGTTTTTTCTTTACCAATTTTTGGACAAGACGGTTTTCAATTTGAAAAAGGTATATATAAAGCCGTTATTCCCTTCCAAAACATTAATAATTTAATATTTATTCCCATAAATGTCAACGGTGTTGAATTGCATTTCCTATTGGATACAGGTGTTGAAGAAACTATTCTGTTTAGTATGGAAGAAAAAAAGGAAGTGAATTTTTATAATGTTGAAAAAATTTCATTGAGAGGGTTGGGGAGTGAGACTTCTATTGAAGGCTTGAAATCGACAAATAACATATTGGAAATTAAAGGTTTAAAGTCTGTAAATCATTTATTATACATTGTTTTAGATCAAAATTTCAATCTTTCGTCTCATGTAGGAATTCCAGTGAATGGTATAATTGGGTATAATTTTTTCAAAAAAAATTTGGTTGAAGTGAACTATTCAAAAAAGAAAATTATTGTTTATGTTGACAATGAAAAAAACAGGAATAAAATTGAAAAAAAATTCGAGAAAGTTCCTATAACAATTGAAAGATCTAAACCATACCTTACTGGTAATGTAACAATTAATACTGTAGAAATCCCTGCTAAGTTATTACTTGATATTGGCAATAGTGATGCGATTTGGCTTTTCGAGAATAAGGAAAAAGCAGTTACTATTCCAGCAAAAAATTTCGATGACTATTTGGGAAAAGGATTTAGTGGTGATGTCGAGGGTAAAAGAGCGCAGATATCGAAATTTAGTTTTTCGAAATTTGATTTCAAGAACCCAATTGTTGCTTTTCCAGATTCTTCTTCTACACGAAATGTAAAAATGGTCCAAGATCGGGCAGGTTCTGTTGGCGCAGAAATCTTAAGAAGATTCAATATGGTTTTTGATTATTCGAATAAGCAACTTTTTTTAAAGAAAAACGATAATTATGGTTCACCCTTCAAGTACAATAAAAGTGGTGTCGAGCTACAGCATTATGGTTTGCAGTGGGTTCAAGAAACAGTTAGACTTGAAACCGTGCCTTATAAGGGCACGATAACAATCGAAAATGGGGCGATTGTTCAAAGTAATTTTAGGTATAAATTTGTATTGAAACCTATTTATTTAGTTGCCCACGTTCGGAAAAATTCTCCTGCAGCTATCAGTGGATTACAAAAAGGAGATGTAATTGTAAGTATCAATAATAGACCAGGCTATGACTATAGTTTAGAAAAAATTAATTCTTTGTTGAAGTCGGAAGAGGAGGATTGGATTAGTTTTGAAGTGGAGCGAGAAAGCCAAATTCTGAAATTTAAATTTCAATTGCAAAATGTATTATAAAAAAAACGCTTCTTGTTCAATCCGAGAAGCGTTTTTTTTATTTTCATTTTTATTTGAAAGGGTTAATCTGCAATCACTTCCCCTTTTATTTTTAAAGGAATTCGTCCGCCTGGATAATTGACAGCATTCGATTCGACGGTTATGGTTTTTCGAATTGGCCCAGGAATCATACTGTATTTTATATCAATTTTTCCTGTTTTTCCTGGCATAATTGCATCGTTTGGTTTTGAAGGTATAGAAAATCCAGGCGTTGAAAGTACATTGTTAATGATTAATGGAGCATCTCCAGTGTTTGTAAATTCGATAGTTCTAATACCGTTGTCACCTTTTTTGGAAACAGTTCCATAATCTACGGTATTGTCTTTTGCTCTAAATTCAATTTTAGGACCATTTTGAGCATAACTAAAAAAGCTAGTCAATACAATTGCTATAAAAGTGATTCTATTTTTCATTTTGGAGTTTTTAAAATTCTATTTAGTAAAAATACTTTATTTAATTAATTGTACAATTATTTATTTCCCTTTTTATACTGTACTTTATTATTTACTTTTGCACACAATTAGAATTACAAAAATCAGACCAAAGCTTAATTTTGGTTCTAACAGTTGCTTTTTATGACAATTCCTGCACAATTCGACGCTAAAACTATTGAAAATAAGTGGTATGACTACTGGATGAAAAACAAATATTTCCATTCAGAACCCGATCACAGAACACCTTATACCATCGTGATTCCTCCGCCCAACGTGACTGGAGTTTTGCATATGGGGCATATGTTGAACAATACCATTCAAGATGTTTTAATCCGAAGGGCACGTCTCAAAGGGTTCAACGCTTGTTGGGTTCCCGGAACAGATCACGCCTCGATTGCTACAGAAGCGAAAGTAGTTGCCAAATTAAAATCAGAGGGAATCAATAAATCCGATTTGAGTCGCGAAGAATTTTTGAAACACGCCTACGATTGGACTGACAAATATGGCGGAACTATTCTAGAGCAATTGAAACAATTGGGTTGCTCTTGCGATTGGGACAGAACCAAGTTTACAATGGATCCTGATATGTCAGCTTCGGTAATCAAATCTTTTGTGGATTTATACAACAAAGGGCAGATTTATCGCGGTTATCGAATGGTAAACTGGGATCCGGAAGCCAAAACGACTTTGTCTGATGAAGAAGTTATTTATGAAGAACAACAAGGAAAATTATACTTCCTAAAATATAAAATTGAAGGTTCAGAAGATTTCTTGACTGTAGCAACAACGCGTCCTGAAACCATTTTCGGAGATACAGCGGTTTGTATCAATCCAAATGACGAACGTTTTGCACATTTGAAAGGCAAGAATGCGATTGTGCCAATTTGTGGTCGAGTAATTCCAATTATCGAAGATGACTATGTTGATATCGAATTTGGAACAGGTTGTTTGAAAGTAACTCCGGCTCACGATATTAATGATAAAGCTTTAGGAGAGAAGCACAATCTTGAAATCATCGATATTTTTAATGAAGATGCCACGCTGAATAGTTTTGGTTTGCATTATCAAGGAAAAGACCGTTTTGTAGTTCGTACTGAAATTGCTCAAGAATTAGAAGAAAGTGGAGCTTTGGCAAAAACCGAAATCCATTTGAATAAAGTAGGAACTTCTGAAAGGACCAAAGCCGTAATCGAACCCCGTTTATCAGACCAATGGTTCTTGAAAATGGAAGATTTGGTTAAACCAGCGATTCAATCTGTTTTGGTAGATGGTGAAATTAAATTGCATCCTTCACGATTTAACAATACTTATGCGCATTGGTTGAACAATATTCGTGATTGGAATATTTCTCGTCAATTATGGTGGGGTCAACAAATTCCGGCTTATTTCTACGGCGATGGAAAAGAAGATTTTGTAGTTGCTGAAACTATTGAAGAAGCTTTGGCTTTAGCCAAAGAAAAAACTTCTAACTCCCAGCTTCAAGCTTCTGACTTGAAGCAAGATGTTGATGCTCTTGATACTTGGTTCTCTTCTTGGTTGTGGCCAATGTCGGTTTTTGGGGGTATTATGGATCCTGAAAACAAAGATTTCAAATATTATTATCCAACGAATGATTTGGTTACTGGACCGGATATTTTGTTTTTCTGGGTAGCGAGAATGATTATTGCAGGATATGAATATACAGGCAAAAAACCATTTACGAATGTATATTTGACCGGTTTGGTTCGTGATAAACAAAGACGTAAAATGTCGAAATCGTTGGGGAATTCACCAGAGCCGTTGGAATTAATCGAAAAGTTTGGTGCCGATGGTGTTCGTGTGGGATTATTGTTAAGCGCTTCGGCAGGAAACGATATTATGTTCGATGAAGAGTTGTGCAACCAAGGAAAAGGCTTTACCAATAAAATTTGGAACGCTTTCAAACTAATAAAAGGTTGGGAAGTTTCAGATTCAATCCCACAACCGGAATCTTCGAAAGTGGCGATAGAGTGGTACGAAGCTAAATTGCAACAAACGCTTTTGGAAATCGAAGACAATTTCGAAAAATACAGAATTTCCGATGCTTTAATGGGAATTTATAAATTGGTTTGGGATGATTTCTGTTCTTGGTTTTTGGAAATGATAAAACCAGCTTACCAACAACCAATTGACGGCGTAACATTGGCGAAAGCCATACAAATGTTGGAAAACAATATGAAATTATTGCATCCGTTTATGCCTTTCTTGACCGAGGAAATATGGCAATTATTGGACGAAAGAACACCCGAAGAAGCTTTGATTGTTTCGACTTGGCCAGAGATAAAACCGTTTAATGCACAATTAATAACTGATTTTGAAAACACGATTGAAGTGATTTCTGGAATTAGAACGATTCGTAAAGACAAGAATATTCCGTTCAAAGATACAATTGAATTGAAGGTTGTAAATAATGATAAAGCCTCAACTTATTTTGATGCTGTGGTGACCAAATTAGGAAACATCACTTCCTTAGAATATGTTTCAGATAAAGTAGATGGTGCTTTGTCTTTCCGTGTGAAATCGAATGAATATTTTATCCCAATTACAGGAAATATTGATGTTGCAGCTGAAATTGAAAAACTAACTGCTGAGTTGGTTTACACCCAAGGTTTCTTGAAATCAGTTCAAAACAAATTGTCTAATGAGAAATTTGTAAACGGTGCACCAGAAAAAGTTTTGGCCAACGAAAGACAAAAAGAAGCCGATGCATTGGCTAAAATTGCAACTTTGGAACAAAGTTTGGCGGGGCTGAAATAAACTTTGTTTATAAAAGTAAACCCGACAGGTTTTAAAAGCCTGTCGGGTTTTTTTGTCAATTTTGTTTCATTGGATTGAAAAATGTCAAACGGATTTAAAAAAAAAGGCACTGCAAATAGGGTTTCTGCAATGCCTTTTTAGGTGGATTAAAAAATATAATGATTTTAATATTCAAACATTAGAATCTAAAAACGAGCTGTTATTCCTGCGTTTATTCCAAAAGGGTGGCTTGGTCTTAGACCAGCTGGAGTTCTTGCCACTGCGTTGTCTGAATCCAATAAATTGATAATGTTTGAGGTTAAACTTACTTTGTTTGTAAGATGGTATTTTGCTGCAAGGTCAATAATGATATTGTCATCAATTTTGTAATTGGCTGGAATTTCTCCTTGACCCGCTTTTGTTCTGAACTCGCCAATATATCTTGCATTTGCTGCAAAACTAAATTTTTTGTGTTCTAAATCAGCGGTCACGGCAAACTGGTTTTTAGCTATGAACGGAATTTCATCTCCGTTTTTTACAGTTCCCCAACTTGGGCTAATGAAATCTGATTTTAATTCGGTATTGGTGTAGGTATAACTTATAGCTATTGGTAATCTAAAAACATTTGATTTATTCAAAACATCATAAGAAGCGGTGAATTCCAGTCCATTTACCCTTGCATTACCTGCATTGTACAAATCGCCAGTTCCGCTACCACCACCAGACATAGTGTCGGCTCCTTGCAAATTGGAGTAGTCATTATTGTAAACTACAATTTCTGATGAAAAAGCATTTTTGTTCATTCGAAATCCAAACTCAGTATTGATACTGTTTTCGGCATCTTCTCCAGGTTTTGCCCCTGGAGGAGAAAATCCTTTGTGCAGGCTTGCAAATACTTTGTAATTATCATTGAAGTTGTACAAAGCACCTAATCCTGGAATCCATACATTGACTTTATTTTCATCAATTATCAGATTTGAGCCTGTTCTATTGGGATCTAATTTTCCATAATCTTTGTTTGTAACACTGATATTTTCGTTTCTTAAACCTGGTGTAAGAATTAATTTGTCAATAGTTAAATTGTATAAAATATGCGATGCTATTGCCTTAGCAGATTGAATTCTATTGGAATCACTACCTGCAATACCGTGGTTGGTTTGCATCATAAATTTGTTAGTAATCGAGTAACCATCTACCCATTGGTAGCGGTCCTCATAGTCTTCGTGATATCGAACTCCAAATTCTATGTCATGATTAACTCTGCCGGATTGAAATTTATAATTTCCGACAGTTTGTGCTCCTTGTGATTGGTATTTCCGATTGTTTGCTTTTACACGCAATGCATTTGCAAGGGTGTTACTATTTCCTGCAATAGCGTCATATTCTGCTGCATATTTGATAGGGTCTTCTAATATATTTGTGATCGAAACTGAGGTTTTTCCCAAATTTACCGCGTCAAGTTTGTACCAATTTCTGGCAAAGGTATTTCTGTATGCTTTTGTTGTGAAAGTTAAATTCTGAGTAGGTCTGATATAGTGAGTTGCCATCAATTGAAAGTGATCTGTCAAAAGGTTATCTTCGTTAGAACCTAAGTATCTTCGGTAAGGATTTTTATTATAGTCAGCTTCTGCTAATCCTAAATAGGTTTCGTGCGATGCATCCTCAGAATATTGCAGTTTCATCGTTAACGATTGGTATACTTTGGCATCGAAGTCCGTATTCAAACGAAATTTGGCAACATAGTCGTTGGCGTCAAAACCAGTTTCTTTGGAGCTGTAATCGATATCCATAAAACCATCGGAATTTCTGTTGTTGTATTCTATCAAATAGCCAAAGTTTTTGAAATTATCTCCAATGTTAGTGTATAAATGTTTGGTGTTGTAACTGCCATACGTGGCACTTACATTGCCTGAAAAGTTGTTCGGTATTTGGGTTGAAACCATATTCAAGGCACCAGCTGTAGTATATGGACCGTATTGGATTTGACTTCCTCCTTTGATGATTTCGAAAGCCTTTATTCGGGCAGCGGTTGGGAAATAATATGCTGCGGGAGCCGAATAGGGAGCGGGGGCAATCAGAACTCCATCTTCCATAAGTGTAATTTTGGAACTTCGGTCGGGATTTGTTCCTCTCATTCCGATACTAGGTCGCAAACCAAAACCATCTGTTTCCTGTACAGTAACACCTGGTACATTGATCAAAATTCTTGAAATATCATCGTGTTTGAAGATTTTTAAATCGGCTTCGGAGAGATAAAATGTTGATCCAGTTTTGTTTTTTGCTTTGAATTTGTTGCCAACGATGGCGTCAGAATTGATTACAACTTCAGATAGTGTGCTAATGGTGTCTTTTTTTACTTCTTTTTCTTGGGAAAAACACAAAACCGACATGCTAATAAATGCGAATGTGACTACTTTTTTCATTGTTTTTTATTATATAAAACTACTAGTTACTTTGTCTTATTTAGACTTATTAAAAATAATAATGCAAATATAAGAATGAATAATCAGATAGCAAAGCTTATTTAGACTAAATATGAATAATATTTTATTAACAATATTTTAAGAGTTGTTTATCAATATTTTATGGCAAAAAAAATCTTGCTTTTGTGGAGCAAGATTTAGTATTGAGCATAAAAATATTGTCTTTTATTCGGTTTTCTTCATAGAATACCGTGCTGAACTTGGTTTGTCTTGTTGAATTCCTGAGATTTCTATAACTAAATGTCCGTTGGCAAACGGTTTGTACACAATTTTTCTAGGATATTCGTTTTTTGGATTTTCAAAAACCAATTGTTTTTCGATTTCGATGTTGTGTTTGAAGGTGATAGGTTTGTCATTGTTTTCCCCTTTTATGGTGGAAATGTAAATGAGATTTTCTCCTTTTTGTTGCAATTCGATTTTTTCAGAATGTAAGGTGTCTTTTTCTTTTATAAAGTAGCTTTCGCCAAGGAATAGACTGTCGTTTGCTTTTTTCCAAATTTCCAATAAATTTCCCTCATCCGATTTGTTTTCCCATTTTCCAAGCAACCAATCGTTGCCCACAATTTTGGAAACCTCTTTTGATTTTTTGCAAGAAGCGAAGAGCAAGAGTATAAGAAGAGAAAGAAATACTTTTTTCATATGAGGAATTTTTTAGTCTTTAATAACATTTCAAAATTAGTAAAAAGATTGGAATTTAGTAAACAGAAAATGGAAAGGCTGTTTTGGATTAAACACTTCCACACAAAATAGCATAAACCAATTCTTTGGTAGGTTTTTGATCTTTTAGTTTCGCTCGAACTACCTCAAACGGAACTTTAAAATCGCAACCTGATTTGTAATCGCTGCAACCGTAAGCCGCATTTCCTTTAAGCACCGTTCCTTTTTTGCATTTAGGACATTCTAAAGTATCTGAAATTGGTTTCACGACTGTTTTCTTTTCTTCTAATACGAGTTCGAAATTTTCGTCAAAACGAAGCAAACCTTCGACAGTTCCTGCATCGGTTTTGAAATCTTTTAGGTTTACGGTTGAACCTTTTTGGAGTAAGCGCAGGTATTGATTTTCGGATATTTTTTTGTCGGCAAAAGTGTAGGGCAAAACGAATTTACAACCCGCTTTGTAATCGCCGCAGCCGTAAGCTGATTTTCCTTTTATGAGTGTGGCTTTTTTGCATTTCGGACAGAGTTCAGACAAAATGCCTTCGGCTTTCTTTTTCTCGACCACCGCTTCTTGTTTTTGGACACTGCCTGCGTGCGAAATGTTGGCGCCTCGGGTTTCTCTTCGCACTTCATAGACCAATTCCTCTACCATCAGTTTCATATTCTTGATGAACGCTCCAGCGGTAAAGGTTCCTTTTTCAATGTCCTTTAGTTGCTTTTCCCAAGAACCTGTCAGTTCAGCCGATTTGACTAATTCATTCTGAATGGTATCAATCAACTGAATTCCTGTGGGTGTTGGCAAAACCTGTTTTTTGTTTCGAACAATGTATTGGCGTCTGAAAAGGGTTTCAATAATATTCGCCCGAGTCGATGGACGACCAATTCCGTTTTCTTTCATCAATTCCCGTAAATCCTCATCATCGACTTGTTTTCCTGCGGTTTCCATAGCGCGTAATAAAGTCGCTTCCGTGAACTGATTGGGTGGTTTGGTTTCCTTTTCTAGGAACGAAGGTTGGTGTGTGCCTTTTTCGCCTACGACAAAGCTTGGCAAAATATCGGCTTCTTTTTCTTTGGCATTCGGGTCTTCGAAAACTACTCGAAAGCCTTTTTTTAAGATTTCTTTGCCAGTGGCTTTGAATAGGACTTCGGCAGCTTTTCCCATTACGGTTGTATTGGCAACCAAGCAATCGTCATAAAACACGGCAATAAAACGGCGTGTAATGATATCATACACTTGCTGCTGATTGTATTGCAAATTGCTTTGAACGCCTGTTGGAATAATCGCGTGGTGATCGGTTACTTTTTTATCATTGAAAACCTTTGGTGATTTTTTAATCTTTTTTTCCAATAGCGGTAGCGTCAAGGCAGCGTAATTGGTTAAGTTTTGAAGAATTCCTGGTACTTTTGGATAGATGTCGCTAGGTAAAAAGGTCGTGTCTACTCTAGGATAAGTCACTATTTTTTGTTCGTACAAAGTTTGGACAATCTTTAAAGTTTCGTCTGCAGTAAAACCAAATTTGGTATTGCAATAGACTTGCAAACCCGTTAAATCGAAGAGTTTTGGGGCAAATTCGTTGCCGTTTTTCTTTTCGACAGACACGATTTCGAACTCGCTTTCTTTGACTTTGTTGGCCAAAAGTTCGCCGTCTTCTTTATTTAAAAAGCGTCCTTCCTCATAGCTGAAAAGCGTTTCTCGGTATAAGGTTTGCAACTCCCAATAGGGTTGGGGTTTGAAGTTTTCGATTTCTTTGAAGCGATCCACAACCATTGCCAAGGTTGGGGTTTGCACTCGTCCGATGGACAATACTTGTTTGTAGCCGCCGTGTTTTACGGTGTACAAACGTGTGGCATTCATACCCAATAACCAGTCGCCAATGGCTCTTGAAAAACCGGCGTAGAATAAATTATCGTAATTGGCTGAAGGTTTCAGGTTTTCGAAACCCTCTTTGATGGCTTCGGTGGTTAGGGACGAAATCCACAAGCGTTGCACCTCGCCTTTGTATTGGGCTTCGTTCATCACCCAGCGCTGGATGAGTTCACCTTCTTGTCCCGCATCCCCGCAGTTGATGACCAAGTCGGCTTTGTCGAACAGGCTTTTTATGATTTTGAATTGTTTCTGAACCCCCGAGTTATCGACCACCTTGGTTTCGAATTTCTCGGGCAGCATTGGGAGGTTGTTGAGGTCCCAGCTTTTCCAGTGGGGTTTGTAATCGTTGGGTTCTTTCAAGGTGCATAAATGCCCAAAGGTGTAAGTTACCTGATAGCCATTGCCTTCATAATACCCATCGTGTTTGGTATTGGCACCCAAAACGGATGCGATGTCGCGGGCGACACTTGGTTTTTCGGCAATACAGACCTTCATTTTACTATAGACTTTTATATGGTTTCCCGTTTGCACGGGAATGACATTTGAAGCTGCAAAGTAGCAATTTTGAAGTTGGTATCGAAATGAAATCTTTAGGAGTTATGAACGGGGGGTGTTTTTGCCACAAAGCCGCAAAGGCGCGAGGTTTTTTTATGATTTGTTTATGGTTTAAGTGCTCTGGTTTGTGGGTATCGATTATAATTCTGCGGTAGTGTTGGTCGCTATACGATTGATTGGGGTTTCTGCTCAGTTGGGGTTGTTTTACCGCAAAGACGCATAGGCGCGAGGATTTTTTATGATTTGTTTATGGTTTAATTACTCTGATTTGTGGGTGCTGAATATAATTCTGCGCTAATGATGGTCGCTATACGATTGGTAGGGGTTTCTGCTCAGTTGGGGTTGTTTTACCGCAAAGCCGCAAAGGCGCGAGGTTTTTTCAAGAGGTAGTCGTTTTGACTGTTCGAAGCGATTGTACTCTTTTTTAACTGTTTTTTAGGGTACCACAGACTAGGCTTTGATGGGGCTTTGATGAGGCTTTGAGTTGGGGAAGGGGTGATTAGGCAGCGGTAAAAAGGATTCTTATTTTTTATTGATAGCTTAATAATATACCACAACCATAAGCTACATCTATACTACAATTACTATATTAGTGATATATTAGTGCTATATTAGTGATATATTAGTGCTATATCAGTACTATATCTATACTGTATAATTTATCTTAATATAACTTTGATGTGTGAATGGTATGTTTGTTTTCGCTTGTGAAGCTTGTGCTATCGCTGGGAAGAATGACATTATTCGGTAACGAATGTGGATATCCGAGCGAGGAATAGGGTAATTTGGCAGTAGTAAAAAAGATTGCTATTTTTTTTTGGTAGTTTTTAGGGGTACCACAGCCATACACTATCCATACACTATCCATACTTCAGCCATACATCAGCTATACTTGTGAATAGTCCTAAAATAACTATACAGGTTATTGCATAAATCCTGTTTTAGCTATACAATTTGTATCATTTGGGGTAATTTTTTCTGATAGCGGTTGAAAACCGAAATTCACTACCTCAAAGTCTGGAGACTTTGCGGAGCTAGGCGGTACCACAGCCATACACTATCCATACTTCAGCCATACTTCAGCTATACGTCCTAAAATAACTATGCAGGTTATTGAATAAATCCTGCTTTGGCTATACAATTTGTATCCTTCGAGGTAATTTTTTCGGAAGGCGGTTGAAAACCGAAATTCACTACCTCAAAGTCTGGAGACTTTGCGGAGCTAGGCACAGCATGCACCCGAGCTTTTGCGAACTGACGAAGTAATTCTGCGCTAGCGATTGTGGATATCTGAGCGATCGGGTTTCCCAATAAAAAACTAAAATAAAAACAGTCCAAAACCAATTTGA
This sequence comes from uncultured Flavobacterium sp., assembly GCA_963513695.1. Lineage (GTDB taxonomy): Bacteria > Bacteroidota > Bacteroidia > Flavobacteriales > Flavobacteriaceae > Flavobacterium. The sequence continues at coordinate 2,828 of CAUPRL010000016.1, read as the reverse complement.
TTACTTTTGCAGCACAAAATTAAGTGGCAATGCCAATAAAGTAATCCCAAGATGAAAAATAAGTTAAAAATACAGATTTGGTCGGACATTATGTGCCCGTTTTGTTATATAGGAAAAAGAAGAATCGAAGAAGCTTTAAGTCAATTCGAACATAAAGAAGCTGTTGTCATTGAATGGAAAAGCTTTGAGTTGGATGCTAGTTTCATTCCATCTGCTGATGATAATTTAATTGAACACTTAGCCGAAAAATACCGAAAAGATATCGATTGGGCCCAAACTATGGTCGACAATATGACCCAAAATGCTAAAGAAGCCGGATTGGATTTTCATTTTGAGAAAGCTGTTTTGGCTAATTCCCACAACGCCCACCGATTGTTGCATTTAGCCAAAAAAAATGATCTCGCCAACGAATTGGAAGAATTGTTCTTCAAAGCGTATCTAACGGATGGCAAAGATTTGAATAGTTTGAATACTTTGAGTGAATTGGGAATTGCTGTGGGACTCCAAGCTGATGCTGTTGCCCAAGTTTTGCATTCCAATACCTACAGCGAAGACGTAAAACAAGACATTCAAGAGGCCAATGCGATAGGTGTTCAGGGCGTTCCTTTTTTTGTTTTCGACAATAAATACGCCATTTCCGGTGCACAACCCACAACGGCTTTTTTACAAACTTTGGAAAAAGTGTGGCAAGAAGGACAATTTGACTCGAAAGTAACGCTATTGAACACCTCCACCGATACTAGTTGTGATATCAATGGGTGTGATTAAGTAAATAGGTAACCCAACGAAATGATTGAGTTAGTCGAATTTACTTCATCAGTCGCTGCGTTCGTGTCATTTTGTGCTGCAGCGGTATGTTATGTCTGCTCTCGTTTGTGGGCGCAGAATGCAATTCTGCGCTAACGCCGTGAAGAGATATCTGCTATCGGGTCGCTCGCGCTATCTACGGGTTTTCTCCATACTGTCTACTTACTATTTGTTTTGCTTCTTTCTCAGCCTCATAATTGCTTCCAAACTCTTTATTGAAGAAATAAAATAAAGCCATCTTGAACTCTGGGAATTCAAAAAAAATGTACTCATCCATAGTGTGGAAGAACAAAGATTGTTTGTTTTTACTTTTCCAAAATACTAACGAATAATATTTTAAATCTTTTTCTCTTCTTTTAATTCTTTCTTGAGATTTTCTTAATTGGGAAATTGCCTTGTAAGGTGAGAGCTCAATGCTTAATCTCATTACAGACATTGGAATATCTTTCAAGATTGGAATAAAATTATCCGATTTCCCTTTTCGATATTTCCTTCTAAAATTCAAAACATGAAATTTAAAATCGATTATTTCTAACCATCGAATAATATTCAATGATTGATCATATTCAAAATAGTCTTTATTCAAATCAGTATTTTGGAAAAGCTCAAATATGTACTTTTCAACCTTTGATAAAGTTTCATTGTTACATGTCTGACAAGCTGGAATAACAGTTTTTATGAAAGTTTGTGTAGTTCCATTTATTATTGTTTCAAAATGTCTTATTGGGTCATTTTGAAAACTCCATTTTGGAAGTACATGCTCTTTTGTTAGTTTGTCATTCCTTCCACAAAATGAGCAGATATCATCTTCCCCTGCAAAATTTCCAGGCTCAAAGTGATTTCTTTTTATGTGGTCAACGATTGTTTTTCCACTTAATCTGAATTGCTTTCTTAGTAATTTGAAACAATCACCTGTCATACTCTCTTTTTTTAACGTTCTCGCGCTACAAGCAGTTTGGGACTAAATTAGCCTTAACTTTCGGATTTGCCAAATCTTCCAAATACAAACCAATTTTTCCATTAAGCCAAATCCCCAAATTGCTTGTAGCGTGTGTTAGCCGTTCGGTTTTATAAATTCAATGGAGTAAATCCCCAATCTTGTCTGTAGCTTTTTACATCAAAACCTTTAGTTTTTTCGTTATAGTTTAGTTGATATATTCTAGCATTTCTTCTGTCATAATAACAATTATAATTAATTATGAAATCTTCTGGATGCCATTCTCCTTTCATTTTTTCATAATTTTTACGAAGTCTTACAAATGCAGAATCAGAAACTTCTCTTGGTATATTTGAATTTGAAATTATCGTTCTATAAATAAGTAAGCTATCTTTTTCTTCTAATTCTTTTGTAATCAACAACGATTGTAACATTTCATTTACCACTTCATACTTTACATTTTTGTTTTTTCTAGGATTTTTTGGCTCTGGGAATATGCTCAAAGCATTATTTAATTCAACTTTGAAAGTTGAGGCTATTTTACTTACGTTTTTTATTGGTTTATCAAATGGAAATTCCCAATAGTCTTTGTATTTATTGTTAAAGAATGGAATTGACGAACATTCTTTTTTTGAATTAATCAGAACAATTATTTGCTGTTTATCTTTTATGCTATCTGGTTCAGAAAATAATTGAATTTCAAAATCAAATTCTCCATTTTTTACACTTTTAACAAGTTTGTAATCATTTCCAAAGGTTTTCTTGGTGGTTTTTAATTGAGGAAATCTTTCAATTGCATTTTGAATTGATTTTTCAATATTTTTGTCATTCTTTTCAGAACAACTACTTATTAATATGAAGAGAAAAAAGTAAAAGAAATGATTATATTTTTTCATTATGTTTGGTTTTTTCTACGTTCTGGTAAACTGACGGCTAACTAGTATATATATTCCTTACGCCTGTAAGGTATTGTATTTATTGGTACTCCTTAATTTTTAAAACCCTCTAGTACAACATAAGTACAACAAATCAGAATACTTTTACTTGACTATAGATCCCAATATTATCAAGCTGTGCTTGGCGG
>CAUPRL010000015.1:0-98252 GCA_963513695.1 uncultured Flavobacterium sp. | reverse complement strand
TTATAAATATGTGTACCAATACAAGGATCATTTAGGAAACATACGATTGAGTTACGCCAAAAATGCCACAACTGGAGTCTTAGAGATAATAGAAGAAAATAACTATTACCCCTTTGGATTGAAACACAAAGGGTATAATGATTATACACCAACGAATAACAAGTATAAGTATAATGGCAAGGAGCTGCAGGATGAGTTGGGGCTGAATGTTTATGCAATGGATGTCAGGTCTTATGACCCAGCTATCGCAAGATTTACCTCAATAGATCCTGTCACACATTACAATATGTCGACCTATTCTGCATTTGATGGTAATCCTATATTTTGGGCAGATCCAAGTGGAGCTTCAGGGGAGCATTATAACTGGAATACTGGACAATACGAAGATGATAAAGGGAAACAAGTTTCTTTTGCTGATGCAATGGCAAGTCAGGGTTTAAATTCTGACGGTGATCCTGTTAAAACTACTACAGATGCAGGACACGGAGATAAAACGGGTTGTTGTATTGATCCTGGAACAATTGATGGTACTAATTATGAAAAAGACTATGCTTTAAAAGTTGAAGGTTCAATTGATAATTGGTTGACACAATGGGGAATTGATAATCAAAGGACAAGAACAGGAGATATTGACAAAAGTGGACAGAAAAAGATAGCTTGGAGACTTAAATCTGCTAAAGACCACGGTTCAATAGTTATGATTAGTATTCATTTAGATTCAGGAGGGAAGGACGGACTTTTTGCAATTTATGATGAGGATAATGCAGAATCTAAAAAGTTAGCTCAAAGTATTGCGAACAGCTATTCATTCGGTCTAGGAGATTCAGATGGCATAAAAGGAGATGTAAGAAATTTAGGTATTGTTCAAAGGTTTTCAGGAAAAGCATCCGTCCTTATTGAGTTAGGAGGTATCGGGAATTCTAATTTAAGAAATCGAATAAATCAAAATTCGGCATTAATGGGGTATGATATTGCTAGAGGTATTTATATGTATATTAACGGTAAAGAGCCACCAAGTTCAGCCAAATCACAATCGTCTCCTTGGCCAAAAATAGAATTGCCATCTTGGTTAAAATTTTAAGCACTTAAAAATGAAATATATATATCCACTTATGCTTACGCTATTTTTTTTAGGATGTAATTCTCAAGAAAAAAGCAGTAAATCAGAACAATTGAGTAAAGAAAACAAGTCAGTAACAATTTCTTTAAATCAAATTAAAGCCATTTATTATATCAATAAAGTAGATAAATTAGGTTTGCAAATGGGTTTAGATACTGTAAAAGCTATTGATATTGATGACTACCTAAAAAAAATAGAGGGCAACACTCAATTTAAAAAAATTAAAGTTGAGATAGAGAATCATAAAAAGATTGATTTATTAAGAAAAGCAGACAAATGGATAAGTATAGAACAAACAATAAATTTTGCAATTGACAATAGCGAAAATGTAGATTTCTTGGAATTTTTTTACAAAGAAAAAATCACTAACAAACTATTTTTGAAATATTTATCAAATAAAAATCAGGATTGGGGCAGTCTGTCAAGTTCTGATGTGTATAGTGTTCAATCTGATATTATTTCAGAAATTTATTTATTGAATACTAAAAACCGATTGGCTATTATAACTGATTTTTACAATTTTATGTCTAAGTAAGAAAAATTACGATTGTGATATGCAGTAAATATCTAGTGATGGATAGTGCAGTTTTGCAAACTGTGCCAACCAACGAGAGCAGTCAAAACAAGCCATAAAAAAACCTCTCAGGATTTGCGAGGTTTTTTTATGGTTTAAAACGAACGTTTTATTCCGCCATCCCCAGCTGGCGCAAGCAGGAATAATTTCAATGGCTAGCGCGATGCCTCAAGGCTCGTGCCCATAATACGGTTATAAAAAAAATACTATCCCTTTTAGTTTTGTTGCCAATAATGGTCATTGGTCAAACCCAAACCGAGAATTACATCAAAAAAACTACATACAAAACACCAACAGCAACAAGCATTGCGAATCCGACTATCACACAAGCCAATCAAAATATTACTTATTTTGATGGACTGGGGCGACCTATTCAGCAAATAGCACACCAGCAATCGGGAAGTGGAAAAGACATTGTTACCCCTATAGAATATGATGCTTTTGGCCGTCAAGCCAAAGAATATTTGCCTTATGTACCAACCACTAGTGCTTCTCTCGACTATAAAAGCACTGCATTGACCGATGTTTTCAATTTTCCGCAATACTCGGGACAAAATCCTTACAGTGAAAAACAATTAGAAGCTTCCCCTCTCAACCGAGTACTCAAGCAGGCTGCTCCAGGAACAGACTGGGCTATGAACGGTGGTCACGAAATAAAACTAGACTATCAAACCAATACTACAGCAGATGCCGTAAAACTATTTTCAGTTACTGCCAACTGGGATGCTGCCAAAGGGCTGTATGACATTCCTACTTCTTTGACTCCTGCTGACTATGCTCAATTTCAATTGTACAAAACCATAACGTATGACGAGAATACAGCTGCAATACCATCAGAAACAAATGGTTCAACAGTGGAATTCAAAAACAAAGAAGGTCAGGTGGTTTTGAAAAGAACCTACAACGCTGATATGACACACGATACGTATTATGTCTATGACCAATATGGTAATCTGACCTTTGTATTACCTCCTTTAGCTAGCGAGACCGGCACAATTTCGAATACCATACTCGATGATTTATGTTACCAATACAAATACGATTACCGCAATCGATTAGTCGAGAAGAAATTACCCGGCAAACAATGGGAATTTATTGTTTATGATAAACTCGATCGTGTTGTGGCTACAGGTCCAGCATTTTCTCCCTTTAACGATTCGGCATTGGGCACCCTAGGTTGGATGATAACAAAATATGATGCTTTTAGTAGAGTAGTTTATACCGGTTGGTATGCAGCTACTGTTTCCGCAACAACCAGAACCAGTTTGCAAAACGACCAAAACAGTCTAACCACAGCCAACTATGAAACCAAAACCAGTTCCGGAACTATTGATAGTATCACGGCTTATTATACCAATACCGTGTCACCAACTAGTTTCAAATTGTTAACTGTTAAGTACTATGACGACTATGCTTTTCCTACTATTCCATCCATACCCACAGTTGTTGAAGCACAAAATGTATTAACTTCAACAAAGAGTTTGCCCACTGGGTCTTGGGTACGTGCATTAACCTCAACTACAGCAACAGCAGGTGAAACGGCCACCACTTTTTATGATACTAAAGCACGACCTATTCGTACTCATCTTACCAATTATCTAGGAGGATATACCTATACTGATACCAATCTTGATTTTTCAGGTGTTCCTCAATATACTACAACCTATCACAAACGTCTTGCCAGTAGCGTCGAACTAAAAACCACCGAAATTTTTACTTACTCACCACAAGGACGTTTGCTGACACACACGCATCAGGTTAACGCTTTACCAATTCAACTACTAGCAGAAAATAACTATGACGAACTTGGACAACTTATTTCTAAAAATGTTGGCAATACTAGCGCAACACCTTTACAAAAAGTAGATTATGCCTATAATATCAGAGGATGGCTAACGGGAATAAACAATGACCCAACGAATAATTTGATTTTGAACACTACCGAGAAAGATTTATTTGCCTTTAAAATCAATTACAACCGCATTGAAGCAAATGTAGCTGCTGTACAAGCATTATACAATGGAAACATTTCGGAAACCTATTGGAGAACGGGTTCAGACAATGTCCTGCGGAAATACAGTTATGAATATGATAATTTGAACCGTTTACGACATGCGATATACCAAAAGCCAGGTGGAAACACCTATCCAACCTATGAAGATTATAGCGAAAAAAATATAGACTACGATAAAAACGGCAACATAGCAAATCTACAAAGAAACGGCGATTTGACTGATGCTTTGCCAGCAAACCTCATAGACAATCTTCAGTATAATTATAAACCTAACTCCAATCTATTAACCAGCGTTTTTGATAATTCGGGCAATACCAGCGGTTTTAAAGACGGCAACATTGTGGGCGATGATTACACATACGATACTAACGGTAATATGATAACCGACAAAAACAAGAATATAACTGCCATAACCTATAACCACCTGAACCTGCCTACTACAATTGTTTTTACTTTAAAAAATAAATATGGTGCGATTGTAAGCGGTATTAACAAAATTGAATATCTTTATACTTCACAAGGAGAAAAATTGCAGAAAATAGCGTACGAGTTCAATAGTATAACCTCAGTCCAATCAACTACAATTACCGATTATTTAAGTGGATTTCAATACAATACAAGTTCTATTTCTGGTCCTGGTATTAGAGTTAGACCCCCTGTTACTGTATTGCAGTTTTTTCCAACAGCAGAAGGGTATTTCCAGCAACTACAAGGAGCTGCTTTGGGCACAGGGGCTTATGTATTTAATTACACCGACCATTTAGGAAATATTAGATTGAGTTACAAAGACACCGACAATAACGGCACCATAAGTTCTAATGAAATACTAGAAGAAAACAATTATTACCCATTTGGATTGAAACAAAAAGGATATAACAGTAATAATTTGCAGGCGGGATACAAGTATAAGTTCCAAGGTCAAGAGCGTCAAGATGAGTTAGGGCTTAACTGGGACAGTTTTAAATGGAGAAATTACGATATGGCAATAGGTCGATTTATGTCTATTGACCCGTTAGCAGAAGATTATGAGGATTACACTCCTTATCAATTTGCATCTAACCAACCTGTACATGCTCAAGAAGTAGAAGGTTTAGAGAATTCTCATGATTTGAATAAAAGAGTTGAGCTAAGAGAAAAAGCTACTACACAGAATGATGCGATTCCGAGAGCAAAAGTTGAAAATCTTGTGCCAATTGCATCAGATAGTAAAGCTACTGGTCTTGTTTTACAAATGCAGCCAGTTAGTCAACAAGGTGGATATGTTGGTGAAGGATTAGACATGATGGTTACTGCTGGAATACAATGGTTAGGTGAAAAATTATCTGGAAGCGAAGTGTCTTCGCAGGCTTCTCAAAATATTCAATTGGGAACCACTATTGCCGTTGTTATTCTTTCGAAGGGTAAAAATGCTAAAGCTGATGGTGAATTGGTAGGGCAAATGACCAAAACGGAAGGAAAAGCAATTTCTTCTAATGCTGCCAGACGTGAAGCCATGAGAAAAGAAGGAATCCCTACCAGTCAACAGCCTGTTTCTCAAACTAAAAATGCTTCTGGTAGAGAGTATAGTTATGAGGTGCCAAAAGCTGGAGGTGGAAAGCAGACAAAATCAGTTCAACAACAAACTCTCGACAGAAGTCATACTGAACAACCCCATTGGGAGGCTGGAAAAGTAAAAACTGACAATGGAGCAGTTAGAACAAAAAATGGAAGACCAATGTTACAAAATGGAAAGTCAAAAATAGATTATTAATGGAAAGTATTGAACAGAAAAAAAGACGTTTGTATGGTAAAAGATATCTTGAAGAGTATCTTAAAGAATTAAATGCGTTAACAAATATCAAAGTGTTTGAAAGTAATCTTATGTCAATCGTTGAAAGCGATTTATTAGGTACTGTTATTAAGAGCAAGGTGTACAAAACAACAATTAAATTCAATGACAAAGAAAAGTTATTACTTCTTGTGGGTGAAATGATAAAAACAAAAAATAAATCATGTTATTTATACACGACATATTCTGAAGATTGTGGTGTTTTAAAATTAAAAAGTTTAAATGAATTTAATATTAATTTTAATTTTGACGATGAGCATGGTGGACTTATAAAAATAGTGCTAGAGGATTTATCTAATGAATTAATTTTAGATTTTTACAATCAAGAGAATGACATTTATTTAGATATAGAAGTTTTTGGAAATGAATGGGTAAAAGCATTAAAAACAAGTAGATTTCAAAGTTAGAATGTGTCAACAACTACTCTCCAAAGTCCTTGGTAATGTATCAAATAAGTGGTAATGTATCAGAAAAGTTGATAGGTATATTTACTCCAACGGCCGAAGGGTATTTCCAGCAACTACAAGGAGCTGCATTGGGCACAGGGGCTTATGTATTTAATTACACCGACCATTTAGGAAATCTTAGATTGAGTTACAAAGACACCGACAATAACGGCAACATAAGTTCTAATGAAATACTGGAAGAAAACAATTATTACCCTTTTGGATTGAAACAAAAAGGATATAACAGTAATAATTTGCAGGCGGGATACAAGTATAAGTACAATGGGAAAGAACTTGAAGATGAGTTAGGAAAAAATACTTACGCATTTGGATGGCGTGATTACGACCCTGCTATAGGGCGTTTTATCAAGATTGATAGATTTGCTGAAAAGTATCATAAATTAACTCCTTATGGCTATGCTGGTAATAATCCAGTTCTTATAAATGATATTCAGGGAGATAGTTTATGGATTTCTTTTGGTAAAAATGAAAAAGTTTTATATGAAAATGGGAACCTATTATCACAAGGTAAAGACGGTAAATTTTCAGAATACAAAGGAGACCAAGCTAAAATTGACAAAAAAACAGGAGCAATTAAAGGTTATAAAGGATTCTTAGGTAATGCAGTAAGTGGATTAAACACCCTTTCTTCAAAGTCCGCTGGAAACGATTTAGTTACTAGCATACAAGAATCAACAAGTAATGTAAATATAGAACAAAGTAGCACTGGTAATCGTTATGACCCAAATACTAATACTGTTATGTTTGATCCAAATAGTAGGAATGGGGATATAAACGCTAGGGGCAGTACTAGTAGACCCTTATTTATTGGACTAGGACACGAAATGGCTCACGGTTTAGATGATATCAACGGTACTTTAAATACTAGTTTAGTACCTGGGTTTAGTTTAATAAAAGAAGCTGAAAAGTTTGCTACTCATATTGAAAATCAATTACGAAACGAACATAATCTACCATTGCGAACCCATTACAGAGCTTCGGATAGCCAGGGAACTGTAATTGAGAGTATGCAACTATTAAATGGAAGAATTAACAGTGCACATTATCCGAATTTTTATTATGGTGGATTAAATTCAAATATATCTCCTGCTCCAGCAATTATTAATAACGCACAGATTGTACCATCAGTAATTATAAACATTCAACAATGAAAGCATCATTAATATTAATTACTTTATCAATCGTGTTAAACAATACGGTTTTTGTTGAAGGAAAGAATTACAAAGGGTATATTTTTCCAAAAGAATATGAAAACAAGTATTTCATTAGGTCTGCTAATAAATTTTTCACCCCAACTGTTGATGATATAAAAGAAGCTGAAAAATTATTAATTATTAAAGCTAAGGACATTAAGAAAAATAAAATATCAACTCAAAATAAATGTTGGAATTATAATAATTTGTGTAAGTACAATAGGCAATATTTTGGCGAGTTTGACGATAATGGCAATAAGCTGATTTTTATAAATTTTATATTAAAGAAATCAACGCCAGACTATTGGAACAAAGAAATTGTGATTTTGTTAGAGGACAGATGTGAGAATGTTTGGAATGACAAAATTGTATTTAAATGATTTTATAATAATTTAAGTAACAGAAAAACCGACCATTTAGGAAATATTAGATTGAGTTACAAAGACACCGACAATAACGGCGCTATAAGTTCTAATGAAATACTGGAAGAAAACAATTATTACCCCTTTGGGCTAAAACATAAAGGATACAATAGTAATAATACACAACCGGATTACAAGTATAAGTACAACGGTAAAGAATTGCAGGACGAGCTAAACCTCAATGTTTATGATTATGGAGCAAGGAATTATGACCCTGCTTTAGGTAGATGGATGAACATTGATGCTATTGCAGAAGGAGCATATGAATATACACCATATAGATATGCTTTTAATAATCCTATAAGATATATTGATCCGGATGGGAATTTTGAACTTGATAAAGCAACTATTCAGCAATATCCAAGACTCGCTTATTATTTGCAAAATAATATTCAAAGTATTACTTCTAATAAGCGAATAATGTCTGGTTTATTAAAATTTGGACAGCTATCTGCAAATAGTGTAGCAAATCATGTCAAATGGGGGAAAGGCCCTAAAATTGTAGCATCAAATTTAGTAGGTGCTAATGGTCAATTTACGCCTAATTCAGGGTCAAGTGTTCTTGAAATTAATAAAGATATATTGGATCATTTGGAAAAAGCACTGATGTCTGGATCGGAAGAAGCTTTATTACTTGTTGCAAGCACACTTCTACATGAATATACTCATTTTGGAGATGATCAAGATGGTATCGATTTTCCTGGTGAAGAAGGGCAGAAATTTGAAGAATTTGTTTACGGTGTTGATATTGATGATTTAGCAGGTGCAAAAAAAGTAATTGAACAATATAAAAAGCTACAAGAAGAAGAAAAGCAAAAAAAAGAAGAAGAAAACAAGAAAAAATCACAAGGAGTAACATCTTTAATAAGTAACTTTGATAATCTTCAACAGGGCAAATATGTTTGGGATGGCACGAAATGGATAAAACAATAACAGTAATGACACATTTAAAATACATATTTATAATTCTTTTGATTTCTTGCAACAATGTAAATCAGAAAGGAAAAGCTGAAAATAAATGTACTGAAACTATAAAGTTTTCAACTTTAATTAAAGAAGTCATTGATATGCCAAACCTTCAACAATATTATAATATTCAAACAACTATTAAACAAAATAGATTGGTAATATTGAAGGATTATCAATTTAAAGATAGAATTGAAATAATGAAATTTGGATTATCTGTAGACTTCCTTACGGAAAATGAAATTGCTGCAAAAAAAATTAAAGCATATCTTAAATTTGAAAAAATTCAAATTAAAGGAGATTGTGCGAATGTCTATTTCAGGTACGATATACAAGGTATTGGTTGTAAAGCCACATATTTATTAAACGATTGTAATTGGAAATTAGAAACTGTACATCTTTGGGAAAACTAACCTTGCTACAAAAATAGCTAGCGTTTCAAGATCAAGAGCGTCAGGATGGGTAATGTATCAAATAAGTTGATATTCGTATTTAATCCAATAAATGATACACTTTGAGTACTCTCGCTATTTCGCAATGGAAATTCAGATGCTATATCAGGCACTATTGGAAAAGACAATCTAACTTATAACTATACAGCAACTAGTAACAATTTATTGAGTGTCCTCGACAATACCAATAATACCAGCGGTTTTAAAGACGGCAACACTCTGGGAGATGATGACAGCTACGATGCCAACGGCAATATGATAACTGACAAAAACAAAGGCATTACCACAATCATTTATAATCATTTAAATCTCCCAACCAAAATAACAATTGGTATGAATAATGTTTGGTATCTTTACAACGCACTTGGTCAAAAAGTAAAAAAAACAGTAAGTACGATGGATAATAGCTCCTCACAAACCTTCGCTATTACAGACTATTTGGGAGGCTTTCAATATACAGAAGTAAGCACCAAAACTCGACGTGGATCCACAGTTGATCCTACAAAAAGTTCGCGATTTTTTCCAACGGCCGAAGGGTATTATGACTTTTTAAAAAACAGTTATGTGTTTAATTACACAGACCATTTAGGGAATGTTAGGTTGAGTTACGAAAAAGATGCTACAACTGGTTTATTGAAAATACTGGAAGAAAGCAATTATTACCCTTTTGGGATGAAGCATAGTGGGTATAATAATGGGACTTTACAGGCAAATTACAAGTATAAGTACAATGGCAAGGAGCTGCAAGATGAGCTGGGGCTTAACTTCTACGACTATGGAGCGAGAAATTATGACCCTGCATTAGGACGTTGGATGAATATTGACCCGCTGGCGGAGAAATATTACAATTTTACTCCGTATAATTATGCAGTTAATAATCCTGTATTTTTTGTTGACCCTGATGGAAGAGATTTAGATGTAGGTACAGACAAAAAATCAAAAAAAGATATTCAAAGTTTAGTAGATAGGGGAAATAGAAAATATGTCAAAATTGACAAAGGAGGACATGTTACGTTAGATTTTTCAAAAATAGGAAAAAACAAATCAGCCAGTAGTATTTTAGCAAAAGACGCAGGATTAAATTTGGTAAATGTTATGGCATCCTCATCTAAAAAATATTTATTTGAGTCAAGTTCAGTAGCATTAGTCAAAGACGCTGCTGGAAATAAAAGTGCTTTTCAAATGTCGAGAGATGCAAATGGAGTTGTAAATGCTTCTGATGGAGGAAAGGACTCGGCTGGAGCTAATACATATTTGCCGAGAGGTAGCTATAATGGACAAGTTGTAATCGGAGATAGAGTATCATATGAAGAAGTTGACAGCGGAGGCTTTTCGGTAAGTAAGTCTCGTTCATCCGTGATATTTCACGAACTTGCTGAAAACTTTGAAAGAACTGAAAATGGAATCGATTACAATCTCTCCACCTCCAATAAAGGAGCTCACCAAATGTCTATTGATAGAGAAAATGGTTGGAGCGGGGCTTCAAATTCTCCAGGAACAGTAAGTTCTATCGTTAACCCAAAATCAACCAAATCTCAAACTATGCAAGACCTTCAGGTAATGCAAACATACTTGTCAACTCCGTAAAATTCAGCTTATGAAATATTCTTTATTATTAGTATCGTTTTTAACTTTTTGTATTTGTGATTTTGACGGCAAATATTCCAAAGTTATTTGGAATAACGAAAAGCAACTTTTCGAGAATAGCAATATAAATTTGGGAGAATTTCTAATCTCTCCCGTAATAGAGAATTGTTCAATTCAAAAAGGGAAATTGTCAATCGGAGGGAGTATTTTCCTGCGAAATAAGGATGAACAATTTACATATGTAGTAATTGATTGTTCTATGAGGGGTAAAATTTTAGATACTCTTTTTATGGGTAAACAAGACAAAAAATTTGAGGTCACTATGGAACATCTAAAGCAAAAGTTTATCGTGATAAAGAAAATTGATGAAGCTGATGGTTTAAAATACGAGCAGAAATCCTTTAGGTAATGTTTCGGCTGGAATTTTTAGCTATGTATTTAATTACACCGACCATTTAGGAAATGTGCGATTGAGTTATGCTAAAAACCCAACAACTAATGTTCTTGAAATTATTGAAGAAAGCAATTATTATCCTTTTGGTTTAAAACATAAAGGGTATAATGGTAAGGTAATGTATCAGAAAAGTTGATAGGTGTATTTAAGCCCATAAGTAATCCATTTTGAGTATTTTAGTAAAGAAACAAGTCATTGCAAAAAACAACCTCTGGGTTGTTTTTTGTTTTTACAACACTTTAAATCAAACAAAATGGTACAAAAAACAATCTCGTGTTTCAAATGTGTTGATGGTGAATTAGTAAAAAACGGGAAAGCAGCATCAGGTAAACAGCGATTTTTATGTAAAAGTTGTAAACGGACTCAAATCATCAATTATACTTACAAAGCTTGCTTAAGTGATACTAACAATACTATTATTTTGCTTACCAAAGAAGGATTAGGTATTCGGAGTACTGCCAGAATATTACAAATATCTCCCACTACCCTATTGAAACGAATCCTTATTATTGCTAATGCTATTGCGCTTCCCACTGTTAGTAAAGGCAAAAGCTATGAAGTGGATGAAATGCGAAGCTACATAAAGCATAAGAAAAAATTGATTTGGATTGTGTATGCCTTAGAAACTAAAACAAAAAAGGTGGCAAGTTTTGCCATTGGTTCCAGAACCAACAAAACACTAAATACGGTTTTACAAACCTTAAAACAAGCAGAAGCCAAAACTATTTATACCGATGGTTTGAAAAACTATCTCTATTTAATCGATAAAAAAACACATAGCACGAAACGCTTCTCTACGAATCATATAGAAAGAAAAAATCTTACCATCCGAACGCATCTCAAAAGATTAAATAGAAGAACAATTTGTTTTTCTAAAAGTAAATCGATTTTGAGAGCAATCCTAAAAATATACTTTTGGGCATAACCTAATACAAAAATTAGATTACTATAGAAAAAGTGGCTGTTTGGAGCAATGCGATATAAAACAATTTTACAATCAAGATGTTGATGCTTTTTCATTTTTAGAATCATTAACATTGAATTTATCCCTCAAAACCTTCATATCTTCACTTACTTTCTTATCCAATATTTTCGCATAATGTTGGGTTGTTTTAAGATTTTTATGCCCCAGCATTTTACTCACACTTTCGATTGGAACGCCATTTGTAAGCGTTACAGTCGTTGCAAAAGTGTGCCGGGCAATATGGAAGGTCAATTCTTTTTCTATCTCGCAAATGGCTGCTATCTCTTTCAAATAGGCATTCATTTTTTGGTTTGTTAAAATTGGAAGTAGTTTATTCTGATTGTTACTTTCAGGATGGTTATCGTATTTATCAATAATCATTTGTGTAAGCGGTAGAATAGGAATTTTTGAAGCGGTTTCGGTTTTCTGTCTGTGGGTAAAAATCCATTTCTCGCCATCAATACCGATGCTTATATGCGCTTTTGTTAGGTTTTTGACATCAATGTAAGCTAAACCAGTAAAGCAGCTAAAAAGGAATATATCGCGTACTACCGACAACCTTTCTGTTTTGAAGTCTTTATTAATAATGTTCTGAATTTCAACTTCAGATAAATAAACTCTTTCGACCTCCCTCAATTTTGATTTGTATTTAGGGAAAGGATTTTTGCTAATCCAATCATTATCCAAGCAAATTTTAATGATTTTAGTGAAATTCTTAATGTATTTTATTGTTGTATTGTTGGCACAATTACGAACGGTTCTTAAGAAGAATTCATAATCAGTTATAAAAGCATGGTCTATTTTGCTTAACTCAATATCCGAAATATTGTATTTCCATAACAAGAATTCTTTGGTGTGCCTCAATGAAGTTGTGTAACGATCTAATGTTCCTTGAGCATATTCTTTACCTACCAATTCTTTCATTTTATTATTGTGGTCCTGGAAGATAGGAACCAACATTCTCTGACGCTCTTCAACGCCAAGAATTTTGCTTTTTAGTGTTTCTGCTGTTACTGGTATTTTTTTTAAGTTTAACTCCATTTGTGCTTCAATAATTTGAATTTTTAACACATCAAGATGGCTATTTACTAAACGAGCTTCTTCAGAAGTCCCTTTCATTTTGCCTGCTTCTGTTGACCATTTGGATGGTTCCACAAATCGATTGGAACTCAATTCAATTCGTCTGCCATTTACTGTAATTCTTGTGTAGATTGGAACAAGCCCATTTGTATTGGCTTTAGCTCTTTTTGCATAAAAGAGAATGGATACTTTTGATTTCATTGTGGTGACTTTTAAATTTCTATTAAATATAATTTTAATTACCCTTTTTCACAAGATGTACAGGTTTTAAACTAGTTATTGTACTAGTTCTAGAAACTCTGTAAAGCCTTGTAAATACTATAGGTGAGACAAAATTCGGTTACCTTAGTTTTAAGTATTTTAGGGTAACCGATTTTATCCCTTTTAGTTCACGAATTAATGAATATTTTGAAGGTGGGTTAAATGAAAAAACCCCTTAAATCGTATGATTTAAGGGGTTTTGATTTGATTTGTATAGCTTATGGCGGAGAGTAAGGGATTCGAACCCTTGGTACAGTTTCCCATACGCATGTTTAGCAAACATGTCCTTTCGGCCACTCAGGCAACTCTCCAATATAAGAACTTATATTCCTTTTAAGCGGTTGCAAATGTAACTTTCTATTCTATATTTCACAAGTAATTGCCCCATTTTTTTAAATGTTTTTTTAATGTTAATTTAAAATCATTAACAATCAAATGTATAGCTTAAATAAAATGACGCTGACTACATAATCTTTTGCAAAAACAACTGAACATCTACAATAAATTAGTATTCATAATTAATCGCAAAATGTGTAATATTATCATAATTGTAATTCGGTATTTACACAAAATGATTAAATTCGCAACTTAATCAAAAAATTCAACCCATTATGAACAAAAAAGTTGTTATTGTTTCTGCTGTGAGAACTCCGATTGGAAGTTTTATGGGAGGATTATCTACTGTTTCTGCTCCAAAATTAGGTGCGGTTGCCATAAAGGGAGCTCTCGACAAAATTCAATTAGATGCCAATTTGGTGGATGAAGTTTTTATGGGGCAAGTAATTCAAGCGGGTTCAGGTCAAGCTCCTGCTCGACAAGCTGCTATTTATGCCGGCCTACCAAATACTGTTGTTTGTACTACAGTAAACAAAGTTTGTGCCTCAGGAATGAAATCGGTTATGATGGGAGCTCAAGCAATTCAATGCGGAGATGCCGAAATTGTAGTTGCTGGAGGAATGGAAAACATGAGTTTGATTCCACATTATATGCATTTGAGAAATGGCTACAAATTTGGCCCCGCCACAATGGTTGACGGAATGCAGAAAGATGGACTTACAGACGCGTACGATAACAATGCTATGGGCGTTTGTGCCGACTTATGTGCAACCGAATATCAATTTACTCGTGAGCAGCAAGATGCATTCGCAATTCAATCCTATAAACGTTCTGCAAAAGCTTGGGAAGAAGGAAAATTTGATACTGAAATAGTTCCCGTTGCTGT
This sequence comes from uncultured Flavobacterium sp., assembly GCA_963513695.1. Taxonomy (GTDB): domain Bacteria; phylum Bacteroidota; class Bacteroidia; order Flavobacteriales; family Flavobacteriaceae; genus Flavobacterium. Next base: position 83,648 of record CAUPRL010000015.1, on the reverse strand, counting down.
TCCTCAAAGGAGAGGCGAACCAATAGTTATTACAAAGGACGAAGAATTTACAAATGTAAATCTAGATAAAATTCCTGCTTTGAATGCCGTTTTTACTAAGGACGGAACGGTAACTGCCGCCAATGCTTCAACAATCAATGATGGTGCTGCAGCAATTATTTTGATGAGTGAAGAAAAAGCACTTGCCTTAGGATTAAAACCATTAGCCTACATAAAAAGCTATGCAGATGCGGCACAAGAACCTAAATGGTTTACTACAAGTCCTGCACTGGCGATTCCAAAAGCGTTGAAAAAAGCTAATATTGCGATAGAAGATGTTGACTATTTTGAATTCAATGAAGCTTTTGCTGTAGTAGGTTTGGCCAATTCGAAAATACTTGGACTTGATGATTCTAAAGTTAATGTAAATGGCGGAGCGGTTTCTTTAGGCCATCCATTGGGTTGTTCAGGAGCCAGAATTATTGTAACTTTATTGAATGTTTTGGAACAAAATCAGGGTAAAATTGGTGCGGCCGCAATTTGTAACGGCGGCGGAGGTGCTTCGGCTATAATAATCGAAAAAAATTAAAATCTATCATTCAAAATTTAAAAAAGCCTAAATGTTCGGAATTTGTAATCTTGCCATAATCCCACTTCGAATTGATCATAGCGATAGAAGCGAAATTGTTTCACAAGTTTTGTTTGGCGAACATTTCGAAATCTTGGAGCAATACAATCAATGGTCGAAAATAAGATTACAATTCGATGAGTATGAAGGCTGGGTCGATTCGAAACAATACCAACTTATTTCCGAATCCGAATTTCAACAATTATCAAAAGATGTTATTGTTTTAAATGCTGATTTATTAGAATACATTACAGGTCCAAATAACTTATTACTTCCTATTCCTTTAGGTTCATCCTTATCTTTTTTGACTCATTCTGACATCAACTGTACTAACTTAAACTTTGAAGGAACAAAAATTAGCGGTATAAAACCTAAAAATAGCCTCCTGAGAACGGCTTTTATGTACCTCAACGCTCCTTATCTTTGGGGTGGAAAAACACCTTTTGGCATAGATTGTTCGGGTTTTACCCAAATGGTTTATAAACTCAATGGCTATAAATTATTGCGTGATGCTTCGCAACAAGCTTTACAAGGCGAAGCTTTAAGTTTTATTGAAGAAAGTGAACCAGGAGATTTGGCTTTTTTCGACAATGAAGAAGGCAATATTATTCACGTAGGCATCATTATGGAAGACAATTACATCATTCACGCCAGCGGAAAAATTAGAATCGACCGATTGGATCATCTTGGAATTTTCAATGCCGAAGTAAACAAGCATACTCACAAACTAAGGGTAATTAAAAAAATTATATAAAAAAAATCCGTCTCTAATAAAATATTAAGACGGATTTTCAATTTGTATAAACTGTGCTTTATTTCGCTTCTAGCGCTTTTACTTTTACTTTCAACTCTTTGTATTCAGTAGTCATTTCTAATGCACTATACACGTTCATAAGTGTTTTAGCAACATCAATATTAGTCGGTTCTAACTCCACTGCTTTTTGAAGATACGGAATAGTACTTTTGAACAAATCTTCTCTTTGAACTTTCAACACTTCATATCTTTTCATATCCTTGGTAGATGTTCCCAATTTGTTCATTTCGTCAATAATTGGTTTTTCGTCTTCCAATTTCAAAGCGGCCAAATTAATATAAGCATTAGTATATTTAGGATTAATTTCTATTACTCTTTTGTAATATTTCTCAGCTTCTGCTCTGTTTTTTGCATTAGCACTCAGCACACCTAAATTAAATACTAAATCAGCGTCGTTTGGATTTTTTTCTAAAGCCTCGGCTACTAATTTTTTGTAGGTTTCAAAATCTTTTGTTTCCAAATACAAATTAGCCTCAGTCAAAAGCAAAGTACTATCTTCTGGATTTGCTTTTCTGGCATCAGAAATTGCTTTTTTAGCTTCTTCTGTTTTCCCTTGATCAACTAAAATTAAAGCGATGTTTTTGTAAATTTCACCTCTTTTTGATGGAATCTTTTCTGTTTTTGGTTTTTCGTGAGTTCCTAATTTTACAGCTAAATCTCTTTCTTTTGCTGAATTGAACAAATCTTCTTGACTTGTCAATTTGTTCATTGCCAAATAACTTGTTCCTTTACCTGAATAGTTTAAGGTCTTCAATTCAGTATAACATTGCAAGGCTGTTGCATAATCCTTACCATTCACATAAGTAGAGGCAGCATAATACAAATTGATAGTGTCTTTTTTGTCTAACAAATAGGCATCATATAATTTTTTTGCTCCATCTAGATCTTTATCCGATTTTGTATCTGCGATAGCACTATTTAATAATTTGTTTTTAATATCAAATATAGAGGCAGTAGCTTGAGAAGAATATTTATCTTTTCCAGAAGCTTTTTCTACAGCCAATAAATCTTGAAATGATTTTGCAGCCAATGATAAATTCTTCCCTTCATCTACTTTCTTATTGGCTAATTCTAAATGAGCATTTCCGTTTACAGAATAGAAGTGCGCTTTTTCAGCAGCATCGGTATTTGCAACTAAAGATTCAGCTCCATTCAGAATAGAAACTGCTTCTTGTGGATTGCCTGCTTTTAAAGCTTTTTCAGCCGCTTTGATTTGATCTTTTTGAGCAAAAGCAATTACTGATATCAATAATGCTGACGCTAGAATTACATATTTACTTTTCATAATTTTTGTTTTAAATTTTATGCGAAATTACTAAGAAAAACATTTATTATCTATGATAAAAATCATATCTAATAAATGTTTTCATGTTGTTTAATTTTAATTATCGGTTTCGTCCTCGTCTTCAGCATCATCCTCTTCATCCTCTACGATATCATCGTCGTCATCAGAATCATCATCATCCGCAACGCCATCATCTTCGAGCACTTCAAGTACAGGTTTCACTCGTTCAATCACTTCGGTTTCAATAACATTCCCATCTTCATCCACCACTACTTCTACAACATCGTCTTTCATCACTTTGGTTACTGCAGCAATAGAGTCAGTTCCTTTGAGATTGATCAATTTAACCCCTTGAGTAGCACGCCCCATTACCCTTAAGTCTTCCACTGCCATTCTAATGGTTAATCCCGATTTGTTGATTATCATCAAATCATCAGCATCTGTTACAGCACTAATAGAAATCAGTTTTCCTGTTTTTTCAGTGATATTCAAGGTTTTCACCCCTTTTCCGCCACGATTTGTGATTCTATAAACATCTTCCCCATCTTCATCAACTAGTTTGGTTCGTTTTCCATATCCGTTTTCGGTTACTACCAAAATTTGCGAATCATTGATATCCTCTTTATCTACGGTAACCATACCAATTACCTCGTCGGTTTCGTCTTTCAATGAAATTCCACGAACTCCAGAAGCAGTTCTTCCCATTGGACGCGTTTTGGTTTCTTCGAAACGCACTAATTTACCCGATTTTACAGCCAAAATAATCTGACTTTCTCCATTGGTCAATTTGGCTTCTAATAATTCGTCGCCCTCCTTAATAGTAATAGCGGCAACACCATTGACTCTTGGACGAGAATATTTCTCCAAAGAAGTTTTCTTCACTTGGCCTTGTTTGGTCACCATAACCAAGTTATGACTCTTGATGTAGTCTTGATCTTTTAGGTCTTGGGTACAGATAAATGCTTTGACTTTATCATCACTTTCGATGTTTACCAAGTTCTGAATCGCTCTACCTTTGGCGGTTTTGCTGCCTTCAGGAATTTCATAAACACGCATCCAGAAACATTTTCCTTTTTGAGTAAAGAACATCATATACTGATGGTTGGTAGCTACGAACATGTTCTCAAGGAAATCCTGATCTCTTGTTCCAGCGCTTTTTTGTCCAACGCCACCTCTATTTTGCGTTTTGTATTCGGATAAATTCGTACGTTTGATATAACCGGCATGAGAGATAGTAATTACTACATTCTCATCGGCAATTAAATCTTCAATGCTCACATCTCCACCTGAATATTCAATTTGCGAACGACGAGCATCTCCATATTTATCACGTATTTCGATTAATTCTTCTTTGATTAAGGCAATTCTTAAATTAATATCCTCCAATAAAGCTTTTAAATGCTCGATTAATTTCATCAATTCCTCATATTCAGCTCTTAACTTGTCTTGTTCAAGACCTGTTAATTGACGCAAACGCATTTCCACAATAGCACGAGCTTGAATATCCGACAATTGAAATCTTTCAATTAATTTTTCTCTAGCTTCATCGGTATTTTTCGAACTTCTTATTAAAGCAATTACTTCATCAATGTTGTCCGAAGCAATAATTAAACCTTCTAAAATATGCGCTCTTTCTTCAGCTTTACGCAATTCAAAACGGGTTCTACGAATCACCACATCATGACGGTGCTCCACAAAATAATGAATCATATCTTTCAGATTCAACATTTGCGGACGGCCTTTCACCAAAGCAATATTGTTTACACTAAAAGAAGATTGCAATTGTGTGAATTTATAAAGCGTATTCAACACTACATTTGGCGTTGCATCACGCTTCAAGATATAAACGATACGCATACCATTTCTGTCCGATTCATCACGAATATTGGCAATCCCATCAATTTTTTTCTCATTGACCAAATCAGCGGTGCGCTTAATCATATCAGCCTTATTGACTTGGTATGGAATTTCGGTCACGATAATACATTCTCTACCATCCACTTCTTCAAAACCAACTTTGGCACGCATTACAATACGGCCTCTACCGGTCTTAAAAGCTTCGCGAACGCCTTCATAACCATAAATTGTTCCTCCTGTTGGAAAATCTGGCGCTTTGATATGCGTCATCAATTCGTCAATTTCTATATCGTTGTTATCGATAAATGCCAAGGTACCATTAATTACTTCGGTAAGATTGTGAGGTGGCATATTAGTAGCCATACCTACCGCAATTCCAGTAGCACCGTTTATCAATAAAGTGGGAACTCTAGTGGGCATTACTTTCGGCTCGTACAAAGTATCATCAAAATTCAGTTGAAAGTCTACTGTTTCTTTTTCGATGTCTGCTAAAATTTCTTCCGAAATTTTACGCATTCTAGCTTCGGTATAACGCATAGCAGCCGGACTATCACCATCGACAGAGCCAAAGTTACCTTGACCGTCTACTAATAAATAGCGTAAACTCCATTCTTGAGCCATACGAACCATCGCATCATACACTGAAGTATCGCCGTGTGGATGATACTTACCTAAAACTTCACCGACAATTCTGGCAGATTTTTTATGGGCAGATTTTGAAGTTACTCCTAAATCATACATTCCGTAAAGTACTCTTCGATGTACTGGTTTCAAGCCATCTCTAACATCCGGAAGTGCTCTTGACACAATTACTGACATCGAATAATCGATGTAAGCTGATTTCATTTCATCTTCAATGTTAATAGGAATTAACTTTTCTCCTTCAGACATAAGTTGTAATATTTAATAAATTTATTTTAATTTCAAAACGTGCTAATATACGTCATTCCGATGTTTTCACGCAAACTTTTCGATACTTATTTCAATGATTTATTAACAAAATGAACTTATTTTTTAGTTAATAAATTATATAAGTTTTAACTTTTTTTTGTTCTTTTTTTTGTCAATTAGCAAACACAACCTATAACTAGGTATGATTTTTGTTTTATAAACAACAATTCACTAATTTTACAATAGAAATACGAGATAATATGGATGATAATTTTTCGCCACGAGTAAAAGATGTTATTACTTATAGCAAAGAAGAAGCCTTGCGTTTGGGTCACGATTTTATTGGTACTGAACACCTTATGCTCGGAATATTGAGAGATGGAAATGGTAAAGCAATTAATATATTGAATAATCTTTCAATAGATTTAAATCTTTTGCGCAGAAAAGTGGAAGTGCTCAGTCCGGCTAGTCCAACCATCGACACCAATATCGAAAAAAAGAATCTTCATCTTACCAGACAAGCAGAGCGCGCTTTGAAAACTACTTTCTTAGAAGCAAAAGTATTTCATAGCACCTCAATTAGTACAGCACATTTATTATTGTGTATCTTAAGAAACGAAAACGATCCCACAACAAAGCTATTGAATAAACTCAGCATTGATTATGATATAGCTAAAGAACAATATCTCAATATGACACCATCTGAAGAAAATTTTATCGAAAACTTACCCAAAAATGACGCCTACAACGACGATTCAGGACAAGATGACAGTATAAAAGAAGGTAGCTTCAATAATCCAGCCAATAAATCCAACAAAAAATCGAAGACTCCTGTACTAGATAATTTTGGGAGAGATTTAACAGAAATGGCTGAAGAAGGAAAATTAGACCCTGTAGTTGGACGCGAAAAAGAAATCGAGCGTGTTTCTCAAATTTTAAGCCGACGCAAAAAGAACAATCCCCTACTTATAGGAGAACCTGGTGTGGGAAAATCTGCTATTGCCGAAGGTTTGGCTTTACGTATCATTCAAAAGAAAGTATCCCGAATATTGTTCAACAAACGAGTGGTAACACTTGATTTGGCCAGCCTAGTTGCTGGTACAAAATACCGTGGCCAATTCGAGGAACGTATGAAAGCCGTGATGAATGAATTGGAAAAAAATGACGATATCATTCTTTTCATAGATGAAATTCACACCATTGTTGGCGCTGGTGGAGCAACAGGTTCACTTGATGCTTCCAATATGTTTAAACCTGCCTTAGCCCGAGGAGATATACAATGTATTGGTGCCACAACCTTAGACGAATACCGTCAGTATATTGAAAAAGACGGAGCGCTAGAACGACGATTCCAGAAAGTAATTATTGAACCTACTTCGGTTGAAGAAACAATTACGATTCTGAACAATATCAAAGACAAATACGAAGATCACCACAATGTAACTTATAGCCCCGAAGCTATTGAAGCTTGTGTAAAATTGACCAATAGATATATGTCTGAGCGTTTCTTGCCAGACAAAGCCATCGATGCTTTAGACGAAGCAGGTTCAAGAGTTCACATCACCAATATAGAAGTTCCTGTACAAATTTTGGAATTAGAAAAACTATTAGAAGATGTACGCGAATTGAAAAATGCTGTGGTCAAAAAACAAAAATATGAAGAAGCAGCAAAACTTCGTGACGATGAAAAACGTCTCGAAAAAGATTTAGCTATCGCACAAGAGCAATGGGAAGAAGAGTCAAAAAGCAATAGAATCGAAGTTACTGAAGACAATGTTGCCGATGTAGTTTCAATGATGACTGGAATTCCTGTAAATAGAATTGCTCAAACAGAAAGCAACAAACTGGCTATTTTACCAGAATTAATCGAGAATAAAGTCATTGGTCAGAAAGAAGCTGTTTTGAAAATTTCTCGTGCCATTCAAAGAAATCGTGCTGGATTGAAAGATCCAAATCGACCTATTGGATCCTTTATTTTCTTAGGCCAAACGGGAGTTGGAAAAACCCAATTGGCCAAAGTTTTAGCCAAAGAGTTATTCGATTCAGAAGAAGCCTTGATCCGAATTGATATGAGTGAATATATGGAAAAATTCGCCATTTCTAGATTAATTGGAGCACCTCCTGGATATGTTGGCTATGAAGAAGGTGGACAATTGACCGAAAAAGTACGTCGCAAACCCTATTGTGTGGTGCTGTTAGACGAAATCGAAAAAGCGCATCCCGATGTTTTCAATATGATGCTCCAAGTGCTAGACGATGGTTATTTAACCGATAGTTTGGGACGAAAAATCGATTTTAAAAACACCATTATCATTATGACTTCGAATGTGGGTGCACGACAATTAAAAGATTTCGGACAAGGTGTTGGTTTTGGAACAGCAGCCAAAATTGCCCAAGCGGATGACAATTCCAAAAGCATTATCGAAAATGCTTTGAAGAAAACATTCGCTCCAGAATTCTTAAATAGAATTGATGACGTGATTGTATTTAACGCCTTAGAAAAAGAAGATATCAATTTGATTATCGAAATTGAATTGAAAAAATTATATGCTCGTATCAATGATCTAGGATATCAATTGAAGCTTTCAGACAGAGCTAAAGCTTTTATTGCTGATAAAGGTTTCGATAGACAATTTGGCGCAAGACCACTCAAAAGAGCCATACAAAAATATGTAGAAGATGCTTTAGCCGAAGAAATTATAACTTCTAAAATTGCTTCAGGCGACGAGATTTTCATGGATTTAGATGAAACTTCACAAGAACTAATTGTGAATGTTCATAAAGCAGGAGAACCGACGAGCTAGTCTCAATTATAAAACTAATTTTAGCCACTAATTTCATAAATTTCACGAATTAATTTGTGAATTTTATGAAATTAGTGGCTTTTTTTATGCCGTTGAATTCAACTCCCATTGATTTAACCGTAATTTAACATCATAAGAACTCGAATCAATATATATTTACTGCAATTAAGCATTATACAAAACACATTTATGTTACAAACCAAAATCATATTGGGTAGCGAAGAGTGGTGCTCTCTTCCCGAATTAGGCATTCCTTCCATCAAAGCAAGAGTTGATTCTGGTGCCAAAACCTCGGCTTTACACGCCATAAATATTGCTCCATTTATAAAAGACGGAATGAATTGGGTCAAATTTGATATCAATCCGATTCAGAATAATGTCAAAACCATTATTCATTGCGAAGCACCTTTAGTCGATAAAAGAGTGGTCAAAAGTTCAAGTGGCTTTAGAGAACAACGCTATGTGATTCAAACTCCTTTAGATATAGGCAATTCAAAATGGGTCATCGAAATGACCTTGACCAATCGAGATTCGATGGGTTTCCGTATGCTTTTAGGACGTGAAGCCATGAGCGGTAGAGTCTTAGTCGATCCTGAACAACAATATCTTTTGGGGCAACCTTCTGTCGATAATTTAAAAGAAGTTTATAAAAACGCTAATAAAATAAGTTCTGGTCTGCGTATCGGTTTACTAGCGAGCAACCCTGAATTATACAGCAACAAACGAATTATGGAAGCGGGCGAAATGCGAGGTCACGAAATGCACTTTTTGAACATCAAAGAATGCTATATGAAACTCGATGCCAAAACTCCCGAAATTCATTATCGTGGTGGTATAATCCTCAATCAATTTGATGCTATAATCCCCAGAATTCGCCCTAGTATTACCTTTTATGGTTGTGCATTAACACGCCAATTCGAAGCTTTGAATGTATATTGTCTAAACTCTTCGACCGCTATTACCCAATCTCGTGATAAATTATTCTCCTTGCAATTGCTTTTGCAAAGCGGAATAGATATTCCCACAACAGGTTTTGCCAATTCGCCCTTAGATACCAATGATTTGATAAAAATGGTAGGAGGTCCACCTTTAATCGTAAAATTACTCGAAGGAACCCAAGGCAAGGGTGTCGTTTTAGCAGAAACAAAAAAAGCTGCCGAAAGCGTTATTAACGCATTCAAAAGTTTGAATGCCAATATATTAGTCCAAGAATTCATCAAAGAAGCCAACGGAAAAGATCTACGTTTGTTTGTAGTAGATGGCAAGGTGGTAGCCACCATTCAAAGAGAAGCCATGCCTGGCGAATTCAGAGCTAACATTCATCTTGGAGGCACTGCTGCTGTTATAAAACCAACATCTGACGAGAAAAAAATTGCCATTCGTGCCGCCAAAGCTATGGATTTGAAAGTCGCTGGTGTCGATATTATCCGTTCTTCAAAAGGACCTTTATTGCTTGAAGTAAACTCCTCACCAGGACTAGAAGGTATCGAAGGAGCTACCAATAAAGACATCGCAGGTGAAATGATTGTGGCTATTGAAAAGAATTTCAAAATATAATTATTTGTTGTTCTGATTTTTGGCTAATTTTATATAAAAAATATGGACCAATATTTTGACATCATCATCCGAAGTGCTTCCGTATATCTTTTTATGATTTTTGCTTTACGCATTTTTGGCAAGAAGGAATTATCCCAACTCAACACTGCCGATGTGATTTTGATTTTGCTCATCAGCAACTCGGTTCAAAATGCAATGGTAGGAAGCGACATCAGTCTTTGGGGAGGTTTGGCAGCTGCTAGCGTCCTGTTTATAATCAATTTTTTACTAAAAAAACTGATGTATAAATTTCCAAAATTCAGTGATTTTATGCAAGAAAAACCAGAAATCTTAATCCACGACGGGAAAATGGATTTCAAAATATTGAGCAAATTAAACATCACAAACGATGAATTAAAAGAAGCGATTCGAGAGCACGGAATCGAACATTTCTCAGAGGTAAAGTTGGCAATGCTGGAAATCGATGGCAATATTAGCATCATTTCGGGCAATAAAAATCTACGGCAAACACATTACAAAAGGTTGAAAAGAAGTAAAAAAGCATTGGGGTAAAATAATTCTTTTATGTTTTTTATTTCTCTCGAGTAAGTGATTTTGTTATTTCGACAAAGGAGATCCGAGCGATAGCGAATAGGCGAAGCAAATCGAATCAATTCTTTGGTGCGCTAGGACATTTCGAGCGTGAAAAACGGAATGAATAGTATTCGATTTTCCAATAGGTGTAATACCAAACCTTTTTTTCTTGCTATTTGTCACGTTTGAAGCGTCTATAAATAAAACAACTAAAACAAATCATTTAAAAAATTCCACTCTGGATTCATTTCATTAATCAACATTTCTTTTTTGTCTCGTTTCAAATCTTTAATTTCTTTCTCACGAGCAATAGCAAGTTGTATCCAAGTAAAATGCTCATAATAAACCAAAAATTCGACATGATACCTTGCAGTAAAACTATTGGGATTCGTTTTATCTTTATGTTCACGCAAACGTCGTTTTAAGTCGTTTGTGACACCTGTATACAAAACCGCTTTTGTTTTTGTTTGTCAGTATGTAAACATAAAAATTGTAAATTCCTTCAGTGTATTCTATCATTAATAATGCTTTTAAAATTGATTGAAATTGCTTTTATAATTTGAGACGCTTTCAGCGTGACAAACTAAGTAGAGCTCGTTTCTTGAATATCAGTAGCTTACTCCAATTGTCACGCTGGAAGCGTCTCAATTAAGTTGCTCTCACCATAGAATGATGTCCGTTCCTCGCCATGACAATAATGAGTTTACATTTTAAAACTTCGCAATCGCAACGAATTCGCAATTACCGAAACCGAACTAAAACTCATTGCAGCGGCAGCAATCATAGGTGACAACAACAATCCAAAAACAGGATACAACATGCCCGAAGCTACCGAAATTCCTAAAACATTATAAATAAACGCAAAAAACAAATTCTGTTTGATGTTTCGCATCACAGCGTGACTCAGGCTTTTGGCTTTTACAATTCCCTGTAAATCGCCTTTTACCAAAGTGATTTTGGCACTTTCAATCGCCACATCGGTTCCTGTTCCCATCGCAATTCCGATGTCGGCTTGAGCCAATGCTGGAGCGTCGTTGATGCCGTCGCCCGCCATGGCTACCATTTTCCCTTCGGATTGCAAGCGTTTGATTGCTGCCAGTTTGTCTTCGGGCAAACAATTGGCAATGAAACGAGTCAAATGCAATTCGTCGGCGACAGCTTTTGCGGTATTTTCGTTGTCGCCCGTAATCATAATCACTTCAACTCCTTGACGCATCAATTCCTTGATAGCATTGGCACTCGTAGCTTTTATTTTATCGGAAATCGATACAAAACCTACGGCTATTTCATCAATTGAAATATAGGAAACCGTTTTTCCTAGTTTTTGTTCCACAATAATTTTAGTTTCCAAATCCTCTGAAACCGTGGAATTCACTTGCTCCATTAGTTTTTTATTTCCCAAAGCGACTTTTTTATTAGCCACTGTTCCAATGACACCTTTGCCTGAAATAGCTTCAAAATCTTTCACTTCAACCAAAGAAATAGTTTTGGTTTTAGCATAATGCACCACGGCTTGTGCTAAAGGATGTTCGCTGTATTGGTTTAAGGAAGCAATATTTTGCAATAAATTATCTTCTTCATTATTCACAGAAAATACTTTTTCGACCGATGGTTTTCCTTCGGTAATTGTTCCGGTTTTATCGGTAATCAAAACATTTACTTTGTTCATATTTTCCAAAGCTTCGGCATTTTTAATCAAAACACCCGATTGGGCTCCCTTGCCTACTCCAACCATAACGGACATTGGTGTAGCTAAGCCCAAAGCACAAGGACAAGCTATAATCAACACAGCTACTGCATTGATAAAACCATAAACCATAGCAGGTTCTGGACCAAAATTCGACCAAATAATAAAGGTCAAAGCCGAAATAATAACCACAGTGGGCACAAAATATTTGGCAATACTATCAGCTAATTTCTGGATGGGCGCTCGCGAACGACTGGCATCATGGACCATTTGCACAATTTGCGAAAGCAAGGTTTCCGAACCTACTTTTTCCGCAACCATCACAAAAGATTTATTGCCGTTTATCGTTCCTGCAATTACAGCATCATCAACCGTTTTATCAACAGGAATCGGTTCTCCCGAAATCATCGATTCGTCTATGGTGCTTTCACCCTCGGTTATTTTTCCGTCTACCGGGATTTTTTCTCCGGGTTTTACACGCAAGAAATCGCCTTTTTTGATGTCGTGAATTGAGATTACTTTGTCTTTTCCTTCGAATACTAAAGTTGCTTCGGTTGGAGCCAATTTCAATAATTCTTTGATGGCTTTATTGGTTTGACCGTGGGCTTTGGCTTCCATCAATTGTCCCAACAAAACCAAAGTCAATATCACCACCGAAGCTTCAAAATAAAGCGAAACCGTGCCGTGATGTTTGAATTCATCGGGGAAATATTGAGGAAATAAAAGTCCAGCCACGCTAAACAAAAAAGCAACACCCGTTCCAATTCCGATGAGCGTGAACATATTGAGATTCCAACTAAGAATGGATTTCCAAGCGCGTACAAAAAACATCCAACCCGCATAAAAAACTACGGGAAGCGAAAGAATAAATTGTACCCAATTCCACTTTTGGGTTTCCATGATTTGCAATAACGGATTGTTGTGTAGCATTTCCATCATCGAAATAATGAAAACGGGAATCGTGAATACTAATGCAATTTTCATTTTGCGCCACAAATCAAGATATGCCGAATCTTCTTCTTCAACGGGTTGCATTGCGACCAAATCCATTCCACAAATAGGGCAATCGCCGGGATGATCTTGAATAATTTCGGGATGCATCGGACAACTGTAGTTGGTTTTAGCGATTAATTCGGGTGCTTTTACTAAATCCATTCCGCAAACAGGACAACCTACTTGGGAATCATAGACTTTATCGCCTTCGCAAAACATAGGGCAATAGTATTTTCCCGAAGCACTGGCTGGTAAAGCCACAGCATGCATTTCACTGGGTTGCGGTTTGCTATAAATAGAATTTACATTCGATTCGTCGCTTTCGCTAATTATATAACTTCCAGCCGTGTATAATTGTTTTTGAAGTTTAAAAACAGAAACTGATTTTTCGGATGTTATCCTTGCAATTGGCGGTTCTAGCGTCACTGAGGCTTCCACACCCTCTATTTCATTTAAAGCTTTTTCAGCTTTGGTGCGGCAGCCGTTGCAGGACATTCCGGTAATCGTATAAGTATTTTCCATTTTTTTTGTCTGAGATACAAATTTACGGATTTATGTTAAGTGAAGTTGGTGTGGTTTCAATAACTTTTTGAAGATGGCACACAGCTAAAACAGGATTTATTCAATAACCTGTATAGTTATTTTAGGACGGGACAGAAGTATAGCTGAAGTATAGCTGAAGTATGGATAGAGTATGGATAGAGTATGGCTGTGGTACCCCTAAGAACTACCAATAAAAAATAGCAATCTTTTTTACTACTGTCAAATTACCACCTTTCCCCCACTCAAAGACCCATCAAAGCCCCATCAAAGCCTAGTCTGTGGTACCCCAAAAAAGGACTAAAAAAGTGTTAATCCCCTTCTCGCCAACACAATCACAACGAAATCAACGATCACCAGCGCCTATTTTATACGATCGACCATCTAAACAAGGACTGAAATCCGTCTAGAAACTCCGATCTCAATACCTTCCGAAAGCAATTGCAACAATTACAAACAAGAAAAGATCAATAGCTATTAGTCTTTTTTTAGTTAAACAATTTATTTTGAAAATTCCTAACAAACTTCGTGTTTCTTTAAATTATAATTCGGTATTACGGCAAAATCGCAGCTATTTGGTCTCATATTAGCATTTTTTTGACAGAAAACAATTTCTATACTTCCGCTTTCACCAACATAAAACGACTATAAATAAGGGAATTCCTTTGAATTTTGAACAACCTTTACTATCTTTCGCATTCGAAAAAAAAATGAACCCTTACACATTGAAAAAATGTTAGAAGAAAAGAATGATAACCTGCTTGAAGCAGATGGAAATCCAGAAAACAATTCGATTGAAATACTACAATCTGAATCAAAAATTATTGATGAAATCGAAGCTAGTGAAACTAGTACTTCCAATTTGGAAATTGAAAATACAGAACCTGTTTCTGAAAGTATTACGACAATAGAGAATGAAACTCCTTTAGTTGAAGCTACAGCAATTCCAAATGAAATTGAAGGTACTCCAATTAGCGAAAGTGAGCCAACAGAATCTGTTGTTGCCGAAACTACTCCTATTACAGATTCAAAAATTTCAGAAACGGAAACCATCATTGAAGCAATCGTTGATACGAATGCCGAAGAAAGTGAAGATGAAACCTTGAAAGAACGCCACGATATCCCAATGCTGGATTATGACGCATTATCTATGGAATCACTCATTACTGAATTGAAAAATTTGGTAACTAATGAAAAAGTGATGTCAGTAAAGGATCATGTTGAAGAAATAAAAAAATCATTCTTAGCAAAATATCACCATCTTCTCGAAGAGAAAAAAGAAGAATTTCTAGCCGAAAATCCAGATACAAATGAGGAATTTGCTTATCATTCCCCATTAAAATCACAGTTTGACCAATATTATTCGTTGTTCAGAGACAATAAAAATGCTCACTTCAAAAGTTTGCAAACCAATCTTAAAACAAACTTAGAAAACAGACTAGCGATAGTCGAAGAATTGAAAGAGCTAATCAATCCGCAGGAAAACATTAAAGACACTTTGAAACACTTTAATGATTTAAGAGAGCGATGGAAAAACGCGGGTCCCATCCCAAAAGACAAATACAATCATGTTTGGAACAATTACCATTTTCATGTTGAAAATTTCTATGATTATTTACACCTTGATAGAGAAGCTCGTGATCTTGATTTCAAACACAATTTGGAGCAAAAACAAAAAATTGTTGCTCGAGTTGAAGAATTAGTAAACGAAGCCGACATCAACAAAGCGTTTCGAGAATTGCAGGATTTACATAAAATCTGGAAAGAAGATATTGGCCCTGTTTCGCGAGAACACCGCGATGAAATCTGGAACAAGTTTAGTGATTTGACCAAACAAATGCACGACAAACGTGAAGTTTTGTTTGAAAAAATGAGAGGAACTGAACTTGAAAATTTAGAAAAGAAAAAAGAAATCATTGCCAAAATCGAAGTTTTGGCTACTGAAAAAGTAAATGCGCACTCGCAATGGCTAAACCAAATTGAAAAAGTAGAAGCCTTGAGAACAGCATTTTTCTCAGCTGGAAAAGTACCTTCAGAGGTAAATGAAGAAACTTGGGCTGCTTTTAAAACGGCTGTTAGGAATTTTAATTCTTTCAAAAATTCATTTTACAAAGACATTAAAAAAGACCAAAACAACAATTTAAGTCGCAAAACAGCACTTGTTGCCAAAGCAAAAGAACTTCAGGAAAGTACCGATTTTACAGTGACTACTCCAATAATGAAACAAATACAAGAAGAGTGGAAACAAATAGGTCATGTGCCAAGAAAATACTCTGACAAAATTTGGATGGAGTTCAAAGATGCTTGCAATCATTATTTTGACAAACTAAAAGAGCAAAAAAACGAAGAAAATAGCGAGGAAATTGAAGCTTTCGATAATAAGAAAGCCTACCTTGAAACATTGAGAGAGTTTCAAATGACGGGTGACCACAAAACCGATTTGGACGCTATCAAATTGCACATCGAAACATGGAAAAAATTCGGAAAAGTACCTTTCAGCCGAAGACATATTGAAGGTAAATTCAATAAAGTACTCGATGCCTTATTTGAAAAATTGAGTTTAAGCAAAAAAGATTCCGAAATGATGCGTTTCTCAAACAGAATGGATCAATTATCAGAGAATAATGACACGCGAAAACTGGAAGGGGAGAAAATTTTCTTGATGCGTAAAATTGAAGAAATTAAGAACGAAATATTTCAATTAGAAAATAACATTCAATTTTTTGCCAATACACGAAATGCAAAAAAAGAAAATTCAATTGTTTTAGAAGTTCGAAAAAACATCGAAAAACATAAGGAAGAAATGGAGCTTTTGAAGGATAAACTCAAACAAATAAGAAAGTTAAATACTTAAAACGAATAAAATAAAGTAAAAGAACCTCATTCAATATTACATGAATGAGGTTTTTTTTGCTTTAAAATGGAATATGATAATTATCATTTTAATTTTAACAATTGCGCATTACTTTTGATTATCGAAAAATAATATTTTCTATGAAAAACTCAATCCTACAAAAATACAATGTACCCGGGCCACGATACACGAGTTATCCAACAGTCCCTTATTGGGATGAGTCTGATTTTACTTATCAGAACTGGATTGATACTTTAAAAAGATCCTTTTCTGAAAGCAATTCAAAAGAAGGATTAAGTTTATACATCCATTTGCCTTTCTGTGAAAGTATGTGCACGTTTTGTGGATGTAATAAACGCATCACAAAAAACCATGATGTAGAACATCCTTATATAGAAGCTATTTTAAAAGAATGGGCTTTGTATTGCAATATTCTTGAAGAAAAACCCATAATAAAAGAAATACATCTTGGAGGAGGAACGCCAACTTTTTTCTCTACAAAAAATTTAGAGGATTTGATAGAAGGCATTTTCTGCTATGCAGTAAAAGCAAAAGATCATGAATTTAGTTTTGAAGGTCACCCTAACAATACAACTCGTGCTCACTTGCAAAAATTGTATGATTTAGGTTTCAGAAGAGTGAGTTTTGGAGTACAAGACTATTCCGATAAGGTTCAAAAAGCAATCAACCGGGTCCAACCATTTCATAATGTAGCAAAAGTTACTTTTTGGGCAAAAGAAATTGGTTATACTTCAATCGGCCACGACATTATTTTTGGCTTACCATTTCAAGAAATAGATGATGTTATTGATACTATCGAAAAAACAAATTCATTGCAACCTGATCGATTGGCTTTCTATAGTTATGCTCACGTGCCGTGGATAAAAGGAAACGGGCAAAGAGGCTTTAATGACGAAGATATTCCTAAAGATGAAACCAAACGTAAACTATATGAAGTGGGCAAAGATTTGCTTTTCGAAAATGAATATTATGAAATAGGAATGGATCATTTTGCTCTAAAAAGCGATAGTTTATATGATTCTTTCGAAAAAGGACAATTACACCGTAATTTCATGGGCTACAGTTCTTCTAAAACGCAACTAATGATAGGACTAGGAGTTTCATCAATAAGTGATAGTTGGTACAGTTTTGCTCAAAATGTAAAAGAATTAGAAGACTACTATAAACTTCTAAAAGCAGATAAACTGCCTATCTTCAGAGGTCATTTATTGACAGATGAAGATCTAATTATAAGGAAACATATCCTGAACTTGATGTGCCATTTTGAAACCTCCTGGAAAGACAAAGCACTTTATTTTGCAGAAGTTCCTGAAATTCTAATCCAGTTGAAAGAAATGGAAAATGACGGATTGGTCATTATCGAAAAAAATAGTATTAAAGTGACCAACGCCGGAAAACCTTTTGTTCGCAACATTTGCATGGCTTTTGATTTAAGATTGAAAAGAAAAGCACCAGAAACCAAACTGTTTTCGATGACCATCTAAATAATTTATCGCAAAAAAAAATCTCGCTAATTTAAAATTAGCGAGATTTTTTTTGTCTTTATCTCCGCAATATCGAATATATTTCGTCCTTTAAATGAAGGATTTTAACTTTTAATTCTTTCAAATGCTCATCTGTAGTTACCACTTCTTCCGATTTGATTAGGGCTACCTCATGCTTCACCTTAAGGTATTCACTAAATAACGCTGCAAAATGATCATTCTCGTTTACTAATTTTTCGATTTTTTCCTGAACCTCAGGAGTTACGTGTAGCAGATCTTGGTTTTCCATAATTATATAAGAATTAATTAATAATTAATGACAATTTGGACTTGATTGCACAAACAAACTCATGTCTGAAGGAGAGATATAAGGAATGCCAAGTCCTAACCCCCTAAAGATAAACAATATTCCGATAATAACCGCAAAAATTGGAATGATTTTTTGAATTTTATTTCGCATCGGAATCGACAAAAATGAATTGAGGTAAACTACACTACTCATCATTGGAACTGTCCCCAATCCGAACAAAATCATATACAACACTCCAAATATTTCATTTTGCATTGCAATGGCTCCAAACAAAGCAACATACACCATTCCGCAGGGTAAAAAACCGTTTAAGAATCCGATAGTAAACAATGATTTATAGCTTTTGTTTTTGAATTGACTCCCCAAGCGCGACTTGATTTTAGAAATAAACTTAAAAATAGGTTTCGAAAAATTATATTTAGCAAACGCTTTCTCAGGTATTAAAATGACTAGTATCATTGCCACACCAATAAATATCGATAATTTTTGCTGAAAACCTGCCAAATACAAACCTCTTCCTACCAACCCGAAAACTAAACCAATGGTTGCATAAGCCAATAAACGCCCTAAATGATACGTAAGAATTTGTGTGACTTTTTTAGCTGGATTATGGTTGTCTACAGGCAACATCATTGCAATAGGGCCGCACATCCCGATACAATGGAAACTACTGATTAAACCAAAGATGAAGGCGGTGTAGAGCATAAGTTGAAGGTTAGAAGTAGGGAGAAAATACTTTTTAAAATTGTTAGTACTATTGTTGTTTCACTTCATTTATAAAACTTCGCATTTCGTTTCTTGTACCTCGAATTATTGAATATAGATAGTTTCTTTAGTAAGATACTCTTTCCCTCTATATTCCCACTCCATATTGATTTCCCACCGACCGCCCAGCAACTTTTCTTTGGGTACAGTTAATGATGGTGCTGTAATAGAAATCGGAACATTGAAATCAAATTTTTTATTTGAAGGTCTATAAAATATGACTTTACCTTTGATTTCATTAGGGACAAAAACATCAGGGAAAACGATTGTAATTCCGAGCGCATCATTCATGATTTTTGGCTTTTGCGGTAAATCTTTTGCGTTTTGAGCACGTACCATTTCATCCCCAAATTTTGCATCATGTTTATAATATTCCTCATAAACCAATTCGTTGTCATACTTAGAATTGGATTGTACTTTTATAATAAAATATAAAATAAACGAAATAAACAATGCAAAAGCAATTACAATTCCTGTCCCCCAATTAATCTTAAGCCTCCTAGCCCCCGAAGGAGGTACTTGAGTAGCATTATTGTTTTTATTTGAAATATTACCATCCATTTTTCTTATAAATTTAATTTATTATCCCCATTGCCAATTCCCCTTTCTGGGCTAGGGATTCTAATCAAAACTTCTTGGACTCAAAAAGCTTGTTTTACTTGTTTCAATTTTTTTATTGCCATCGAAAACTTCAATTTCAAGTTTAGTCTTGTCCGATTCCAATAAATACTTATTAATTTCTATAAATACAGTACCACTTTTCATGCCTTGTTTGGGTACTTTTAATTCTTGCTCTCCGACTACTTTTAATGTGCCTTTGATACCAACAAGCTTAAAATGAATTGCATTAAAATCTTTATTGGTTTTATTTATTACTTTAAAAGTATATATATTACTAATATTCTCTCCTTTGTGCTGAAACAACTGTCCAGGCAATCTCAAAAATACGGCTTCAACTTCGGTACGCAAAAATAGCAATCCTACTAAGATTCCTATAAGAATAAATAATACAGCCGAATAGCCTTTCATCCTGGCTGTGAATTTGAATTTGGATTTTTTCTCAATTTCATCTTCAGATGCATAGCGAATGAGCCCCGTAGGCATTCCAACTGTTTCCATAATGGTATCACATTCGTCGATACAAGCTGTACAATTGATGCATTCGAGTTGAGTTCCGTTGCGGATATCAATTCCAGTAGGGCAAACATAAACACATTGTTTACAATCAATACAATCGCCTTTACCGGTAGTTGAACGATCTTCGAGTTTATTCAATTTGGCTCTACCCGTTTCTTTTTCACCGCGCACAAAATCATAGGCCACGTTGATGGATTTATCATCTAGTAGAACCCCTTGCAATCTACCGTAAGGACAAGCAATGATACATACTTGCTCTCTAAACCAAGCAAAAATAAAATAGAAAACTCCAGTAAATATTAACAATGAAATCAAAGTGCTAAGATGGTTTTTTGGTCCATCTTCTATCATTACAATTAGTTCGTCACTGCCAACGAGATAAGCCAGAAAAACATTGGCAATTACAAATGATATTATCAAAAAGAGAAACCATTTTATGCCTTTTTTTTTGATTTTTTCAGCATTCCATTCTTGTTTTTCAAGACGAATTTGAGCTGTACGATCACCTTCTATCCAAAATTCTATTCTACGGAAAACCATTTCTAAGAATATCGTTTGGGGGCATATCCATCCGCAGAAAATTCGACCAAAAATTACCGTAAAAAGGATTACGAAAACAACTCCAACGATCATCGAAATTACAAAGAGGTAGAAATCTTGTGGCCAAAATGGGAATCCAAAAATATTGAATCTTCGTTCCAATACATTGAACATCATAAACTGATTGCCATTTATTTTTATAAAAGGATTGGCAATCAAAATAAGCAACAAGAAATAACTCACCCATTTGCGATAATCATAAAATTTTCCAGAAGGTTTTTTTGGAAAAATAAATTTTCTGTTCCCTTCCTCATCAATTGTTGCAATGGTATCTCTAAAGGCTTCGTCTGGTAATTTTGACATTGTGGAAATTTTTATATTTAAGAGTCTAAAATTAAAATTTTGAAAGCATTTACTTTGAAACATATGTTACATAGCCTCAAAATAATATACAATTAAAAACCTGTTTGGATAGGCTATAGCATCAATCCATTTAGTCTTCAATTTACCCTAACAAATTTAAACTAAAATTCTTCATAAGACACAAAAAACAAATCCTGAAATAATTCAGGATCTGTTAATTGTATTAATTTTGTTTGTATTATTTTTTTACTGTCGTAGTATCTGTAGCTACCGGCGCAGCTGCTGCTGTTTTTGCAGCATTAGGATCAACCCAAACTTCACCTTCTGGTGCTTTAGGATCTTTAGGATTACTTCCTTGTAATGATATAACATAACTTGCAACTTCTTGCATTTGTTTCGGTTTCAATGTTCCTTTCCAAGAAATCATACCTTTTCCATCACGACCACCATTTACTAAAGTGTGAAAAATGTTTTTTATTCCACCTCCCAAAATCCATTTATCATCGGTTAAGTTTGGCCCAATTTGTCCACCAGCATCAGCTCTGTGACAAGCCACACAATTTGCTGTAAAAATGGCTTTACCAGCAGCTAAATCAGCGGCATCTGTAAGTAAGGTAACCGAATTCTCATCCATAGTGTCTGGCGCTGTTTTCTTATACTCAGCGATTTCGATTTGCGCTTGCGCCATTTCGTTTTTCAACTCCGTTTCTTGGTCGTCACCTCCCATTATTTCAAATCGAACTAAATAAACAGCAGCGAAAACAATACAAGCGTAAAACAAATATACCCACCAAGGTGGTAAATTATTGTCTAATTCTTTGATACCATCGTAATCGTGATCCAATAATAATTCACCTTCATCATCTGATTGCTTTGTTTTGAATAGGAAATTTTTAACGCTTTTATAAATAGCGCTATCTTCAAAACCTAAATTATTAGTTTCAGCCAATTTAGCTTTTTGCTCATCTGTCAATAAATGATAAGTAATAGTATCGACCGCATTAACAGTTACTTCTATTGCTATTAATAAGAAAAGAAATACTAAAAGGAATAGCGCTACCATTGGAAATTTTATAAAAGCAGGCTTATCTCCTGAGTCTATGAAATATTCCATTGCTCCAAATACTGCAAAGAAAATGATTAGGACTCTTATATATGAGGGGATTAATTTTTTCATTTTATATCTATTTTGAAAATTTAATTTTTATTTTTTTTAATCGTTCAAAGGAATCTGACTCATTTCCTGAATTTTATCTTTTTTGTAACCCCAAACCCAAATGGCAAGTCCAACAAAAAAGGTAAAGAAAATGACTAATGATAATACTGGAAATATTGCAACCCCTGCGATAGTTTCCATATTGTGTTTAATTTGCTCAAACATAATTCCTACTATTTAGAATTGTCTTTCACTTTGATATCTGTTCCAAGTCTTTGAATGTAGGCGATTAAAGCTACAATTTCTCTTTCGTTCATTGGTACAAATTGATCTCCTCTAGCCGCAGCTTTTTTCTTGCTTTCATCATAACTTTTAACAAAGTCAGGATCTGCTTTTAAACTTTCTTCAATTTTCAACGCTTGTTTTCTTAAATCTTTCTGACCGTTTGCAATTTCTGCGTCAGTATAAGGAACACCAAGTGTTTGCATCGCTTTCATTTTACTTTCGGTCATTGAAATATCCATAGCTTTATTGTCAAACAACCATTTATACCCAGGCATAATTGAACCAGCTGATGTACTTTGTGGATTCCAGAAATGATTGAAATGCCAGTTATCATTGTATTTACCTCCTTCTCGAAGTAAATCTGGACCAGTTCGTTTTGACCCCCAAAGGAATGGGTGATCATATACAAATTCTCCAGCTTTGCCTTGTGGGCCATATCTTTCCACTTCGCTACGGAATGGTCGAACCATTTGAGAGTGACAACCTACACAACCTTCACGTATGTACAAATCGCGACCTTGTAATTCTAATGGTGTATATGGCTTAACACTTGCTATTGTAGGAATATTCGATTTCACCATAATCGTTGGTACGATTTGAATAATTCCTCCAATTAGGATTGCAATTAATGCAAAAATGGTCAATTGAATAGGTTTTCTTTCTAACCAAGCATGGTATTTTTCACCTTTAATTCTTCCAGCACTAATTGTTTTCAATTCAGGAGCTTCTGCTAACTCATCTTCAACAGTTTCGCCAGCTCTAACAGTTTGTATAATATTGTAAACCAATACCAACATTCCAACTAAATATAATGTGCCCCCAATAGCTCTCATCCAGTACATTGGCATAATTTGAGTAACTGTTTCAAGGAAGTTCCCATAAGTCAATGTTCCGTCAGGATTGAATTGTTTCCACATTGAAGCTTGTGTAAATCCAGCAACATACATTGGTAAGGCATAAAGGATGATTCCTAAAGTTCCAATCCAAAAATGGAAATTTGCCAATTTTGTAGAATACAAATTAGTTTTTGTCATTCGTGGTATCAACCAATAAATGATACCAAAAGACATAAATCCGTTCCAAGCTAAAGCTCCCACGTGAACGTGTGCAATAATCCAATCCGTAAAATGCGCTATTGCATTAACATTTTTAAGTGATAACATTGGCCCTTCAAAAGTTGCCATCCCGTAACCTGTAATCGCAACTACGAAGAATTTCAATACTGGTTCTTCACGCACTTTGTCCCAAACACCTCTCAATGTCAAAAGTCCGTTAATCATACCTCCCCAAGATGGAGCAATCAGCATTACCGAAAACACAACACCTAAATTTTGTGCCCAAGTAGGCAAAGCAGTATATAATAAATGATGAGGTCCTGCCCAAATATATAAGAATATTAACGACCAGAAGTGTACAATTGAAAGTCTATAAGAATAAACAGGACGATTCGCTACTTTTGGAACAAAATAATACATCAATCCTAAAAATGGCGTAGTCAAGAAAAAGGCAACTGCATTATGACCATACCACCATTGCACTAATGCATCCTGAACTCCTGCGTAAACAGAATAACTTTTGGTCATTGAAATAGGCAATTCTAAACTGTTGAAAATATGCAAAACAGCAACCGTTACGAAAGTAGCAATGTAAAACCAAATAGCTACATATAAATGACGCTCTCTTCTTTTTAATATTGTACCAATCATATTGACACCAAAAGCGACCCAAATTAAAGCGATAGCAATATCAATTGGCCATTCTAATTCAGCATATTCTTTAGATGTGCTATATCCTAATGGTAACGAAATAGCAGCGGCAACAATAATTAATTGCCATCCCCAAAAGTTCAAATTACTCAAAAAGTCGCTGAACATTCTCGCTTTTAATAAGCGTTGTAGTGAATAATAAACCCCAGCAAACATTGCGTTTCCTACAAAGGCAAAAATCACAGCATTGGTATGTAAAGGTCTCAATCTACCAAAACTCAACCACGAGATTCCGTCGGTTATATTTGGGAAAAGAAACATAGTGGCTAAAATTAGCCCTACCAACATTCCCACAACACCAAAAACTATGGTTGCGTAAATGAATTTCTTTACAATTTTGTTGTCATAATAAAACTGTTGCATTTCCATAAATAATAATTGTTAATTGGTTTAAAAATTTAAGGTTTAGGTTGTTTTTCAGTAATCATCTGGATGGGTTCGTCCTTTACTTTTTTTACAAGTTCATCATCAAAAAGCATTCGAACAGAAGGAGTGTAATCATCATCATATTGGCCTGTTTTTACTGCTCTAACAAAAGCAAAAAAGAAAAAAACAGCAACGATAATACTTATAGAAATTAATAAATAGATAACACTCATAGAATTTAATTATTTTAGCAAATGTACTATATCGATTTTTCCCATTTTATGATAATTATCATATTATAAGGTTTTGTCAAATTTATAATAAAAACAATGAATTAATTCATTCATTCCAATCTTTTTGCATAATAATTACTAACAATTGTTACGAAACTTACAATTGTAACTGTACTCAAAGGCATTATTATTGCCGCAACTAGAGGCAGCAAGTTTCCAGTAATAGCAAATGACAATCCAATAATGTTATAGATAATTGAAAGAGCAAAACTCATTTTTATCGTAGTTATTGATTTCTTTGATAATTTTAGAAAATAACTCAATTTCTTAAATTCACTGGCATCTAAAATCGCATCGCAAGCAGGAGAAAAAACATTGACATTTTCAGAAATAGAAATGCCAATATTACTTTGCGCCAAAGCGCCAGCGTCGTTAAGTCCATCGCCTACCATCATCACATTATGACCCGATTCTTGTAACTTCTTTATAAATTCTAATTTTTGTTCGGGCTTTTGATTGAAAACAAATTCGGTACCTTTTGGTAATAATTTTTCCAAGGAAGTACGTTCTCCTTCATTGTCACCTGACAACACTTTGATCTGGTAATTCTGATTCAATTCTTCAAAAAGAGTCGCTAAACCTTCTCTATAATGATTGTTGAAAATATACTTTCCGTAATATACATCATTAATCTTGATGTGAACCGACGTTTGCTGAATGCTATTCACCTCCACTTTACCTACAAAATCAGTAGAACCAACTTGTACTTGTACACCCTCAATAGAGGCCTGAATTCCTTTTCCAGTGATTTCTTGAAAATCAATAATTTTTAATCTCTTACTCTCTGGCAAAAAATCATACAACATTCGACTCAAAGGATGATTCGATGCGCGAAGAACACTTTTTAAAATTACTAAATCATCATTGGAAAGCGCGATTCCTTCATAAGAAATATTTGATTTTATATTGGTTGTAATGGTTCCGGTTTTATCAAAAACTAAGGTATCTACTTTAGCCAATTGCTCTATTACCAAAGCATTTTTGAGATAAAATTTCTTTTTACCCAAAATTCGCAAAACATTTCCCATTGTAAAAGGTGCTGTCAAAGCCAATGCACAAGGACAAGCTACAATTAATACAGCTGTAAAAACGTTGAAAGCAATATTAGCATCGATAAAAATCCAATACCCAAATCCTGCAAAAGCAATTATCAAAAGGATAGGCGTAAAATAATGGCTGATCGTATCTGTAATAGACTTATGTTTTTGCTCAACTTTTTTCTGAAAAACATCATTACTCCAAAGTTGAGTCAAATAACTTTGCGAAACCGAATGCAATACTTCCATTTCGATTACTTTACCTATTTGTTTTCCTCCTGCAAAGACTTTATCACCAGATTTTTTTGTAATAGGAATCGCTTCTCCAGTGACAAAACTATAATCAATTTCGGCTTTTTCCGAAATTAAAATACCATCTACTGGAATCAATTCTTGATTTCTAATCAAAAGACGATTTCCTTTTTCTACATCATATATCGGAATACTTTCTTCTGATGTATCGGCATTGATTCTAGTAATTGCTATAGGAAAATAAGATTTAAAATCTCTTTCGAAACTCAAAAAACTATAGGTTTTTATTTGGAACATTTTTCCCAAAAGCATAAAGAAAATCAAACCCGTTAAGCTGTCAAAAAATCCAGAACCATAATCCATCACAATGTCAAACGTGCTTCGGATGAAGAAAATAATAATTCCCAAAGCAATTGGAATATCGATATTCAACATTCCCGATTTAATGCTTTTATAAGCTGAAACGTAGTAACCGCTGGCAGAATACAAGAAAGCAGGCAATGACAAAGCGAAAATCAACCAGCGAAAAAAAGGTTTATAAGTGTCTAGCCAAAATTCTTTTACTTCAAAGTATTCAGGAAAAGAAAGGAGCATAATATTGCCAAAACAAAAGAAGGCCAAACCTAATTTATAGGTTAAACTCCTGTCAATATTGTTTTTTCCGGTTTCATAATTTTCCAAACTAATGTAGGGCTCATAACCTATGGAGCTCAATAAATGGACAATATTTTTAAGGGAAACTTCTTCTGGATTATAGGTAATACGGACTTTTTTCTGAGGGAAATTCACTTGCGAACTGCTAACTCCCTTTTGCAATTTTTGAAGATTTTCGAGAATCCAAATGCACGAACTACAGTGAATATGCGGAATGCTTAAGGAAACAATCGCCGTTTTGTCTTCCTGAAATTCCAAAAGCTTAGAAACAATACTTTCATTATCTAAAAAATCATATTTCCCACTGATATCAAGTGGTGTTGCCCCTGGAGATTTTTCGAAATCATAATAGCAAGTCATATCGTTTAGACTAAAAATTTCGTACACGGTTTTACAACCATTACAACAAAAACTCTTTTCGTCAAACAAAATCTCTTCTTCTTTTGCAACTTCTAAACCACAATGAAAACAGGATTTTACCTCCATAATTTTTTTTGATTTTTTCTGCGCACAAATATACTCTGTGAGTAAATTAAAAATATGATATTTATCATATTATTTTGTAGATTTGCAAGACCAAAATAATTTTTTTCGTATATGGGTAAATGTGAACAATGTATAGTTAGAGAAATTAGCTCTTTAAAAGCGTTAAACAAAGACGAACTTATTAAACTCGCAGAATGCAAAACTTCTTATACTATAAAAAAAGGAAATCCCATTTTTGAAGAAGGAGATCTCGTAAATGGTATATATTGTGTTACTTCCGGTGCATGCAAATTATCTAAATTAAGCCCGAACGGTAAAGACCAAATCATAAAATTAGTCAAAGCTGGAGAATTACTCGGGCAACGATCTATGATCAGTGATGAACCTGCAAATCTTAGTGCCGTAGCGTTGGAAGACATGGAAGTTTGCTTTATCCCTAAAGCTGAAGTAATTAATATGTTTGACAAAAACAATCAGTTTTCGATGAATATGATGAAGACGATTTGTGGAGATTTGAAAGAAGCAAGTGAACACATGATTTCGATTTCTCAAAAAACAGTAAAAGAACGTCTAGCCGAGACCCTAGTCTATCTTGAGGAAACCTTTGGCAAAAAAGATGACGGTTCTCTGCGTATTCAATTATCTCGTGAAGAATTGGCTGGAATGATTGGAACTGCAACTGAAAGCTGTATCCGATTATTGTCTGATTTCAATAAAACTGGATTGATTGGATTGATTGGCAAAAAAATAGTAATCAAAGACCTCGCAAAACTGAAGAGAATTGCTGATATAGTTTAAATTTTAGCCACTTTTCTAAAATGATATTTGAAAATCTTTGATTTTCAAATATCATTTTTTTTTGAATTTTCCCCAAAATCGGTCTAATATGAAAACATCGATTTTCTATTACAACTATAGAGATGAATTTTGAAATTATTAATTTACTAAAAGAGGCTTTTAAAAGCTTCTTTTTTTTGGAAATAAAGTTTAATTTTTACAAAAGGTACAATTTGCGCCACATAAAGCTAGGCTGAACCATATATTAGTTAGGGTTACTTCCTATTGACTCTAATTATATAGTATTATTTTTCTATAATGACTTTATAAAAAATAACTATTTTATAGAGTGAGTATAGACTCAGTATAGAGTCACTATAGAGTCAATAAGAATATAACTGCTAGTAAAGTGGACATAGCTATGCTTTACAAGTACTCGTTCAATACTCTATTTTAGGTTTAAAAAACTCAATGCTGCCGATTTATGGAGGAAGTTTTTGGGATTTTGTGCAAAAAAATCCTGTTAGAGTTCAGAACTCTAACAGGATTTTTAATTTGCTCAACTTTGCTCTCACTAGCCTTTTAACTTATTTCTGCTCGCGCCAGCTGGGGGAGAAATTATTCAGAATTGCATTGCTAACTAGCATTTATGATTATTAATTCACTAAAAAGAGGCCTTAAAAAAGCCTCTTTTTCTTTGTAAACTATTTTTATGAAAACTACTAGCCCAGTGCTACCAAATGCTTGGACTATCGAGGTGCCATTAGCCTAGTTCGGTAAGTTTGGATTATTTAACAAATAAAAGGTTTGCCATTTAGTGTCATTATCATATGACTTTTTTATTCTTATTTTTTGAAAATCAGGACTTATTTCGATTACATAACAGTAACGATCTGTTTTTATATAATTTCCCGAAGATGAATTACCAATTTTTGAATTATCAAATATACTAGAAGGGTCATTACAAGATATATTTGTAAAGTAATAATTGCCACTACCCAATTTTTTTTGATTAATATATGTGGACATTTGATTTTGTCCAAAATAAAACACAGCTTTTCCTGTTGTGCCTTCTTCATTACTCCAATATTTATTTACAATATGTTGTTGAACATTAGTTGTTAAATAGCTAGTTGTAGTTTGTGAACTCATAGTGTTAATATATAGAAATAGTATTCCTATAAAAATATTTTTTGTAAAATTCATTGATTTGTTTTTTAAAGTTTAAATAAAAGAATAACTATAATGATTGTTAAAACTAATATAATCCTACTCTTGTTTTTCTGTCTTTTTGTTAATTCAATTTTTTTTATCCATTCAAAATTTAATATTGATGCGAAAATTGCTCCAAATATTAAAAAGGAAGCAAAACCTATTAGCAAAGATATATTTGGATTTATATCTAAATAAAAAGGATTGTTTTTTGTTAAAAGTCTATAAATAACAAAGAAAGTTATATAAATCCATAAGCATAATTGATAACCGAATCTAAGTGGAATTCTTTCATCAGGTTCATCTGTTCGTTTAAGCATTCGTTTGTAAATTCGTTTATACATAGAAGATAAAATATATTTAATAAATACCATATTAAAAAAAAAGATTAACAAACACAATTACGTATTCCAAGACCTAAATTACAATCTAAAGATCAATCTATAGCGTCCGAAAACTACAACTTCTTAGCTTCATTCCAAAAAACATCCATTTCAGCCAAAGTCATATCCATTAAGGGTTTGCCTAATTCAACTGCTTTGCTTTCTAAATATTGAAATCTTTTGATGAATTTTTTATTGGTTCGTTCCAAAGCGTCTTCGGGATTGATGTTTAAAAATCTTGCGTAGTTAATCATCGAAAACAAGACATCACCAAATTCAGATTCCATTTTATCTTGATTTCCTGCTTCAACCTCAACCTGAAGTTCTTGTAATTCTTCTTGAACTTTATCCCAAACCTGATGTGGTTCTTCCCAATCAAAACCCACTCCTTTTACCTTGTCTTGAATTCTACTGGCTTTTACTAATGCTGGTAAACTTTTTGGAACACCTTCGAGAACAGATTTCTTGCCTTCTTTGAGTTTGAGTTTTTCCCAGTTTTGTTTGACTTCTTCTTCATCTTTCACCAAAACATCACTGTAAATATGAGGATGACGATGAATTAATTTTTCGCAAATTTCATTACATACATCAGCCATATCAAAATCATTTGTTTCGCTTCCGATTTTGGCGTAAAAAACAATATGCAACAACAAATCACCCAATTCCTTCTTAACTTCATGCAAATCATTATCCAAAATCGCATCACCCAATTCGTAGGTTTCTTCGATGGTCAAATGGCGTAAAGTTTGGAGGGTTTGCTTCTTGTCCCAAGGGCATTTTTCGCGCAAATCGTCCATAATATTCAATAATCGTTCGAAAGCTTGGAGTTGAGTTTGTTTGGAAGTCATCTTATTTGGTTTTGTGTAAAAATAAGAAATCCTGTCAGGAAAACATCGTGACAGGATTAAAATATATTATAGAAACTTAAATTACGCTTTCTTAGCTTTTGCTTTTTTTGCTGGAGCTTTTTCGGCAGTAACTTCTTCTACCACTTTTTCTTTTATTTCTTCAGCATTCTCTATTTTAGGTTCCTCTTTAGAAACCATTCCTTTGGATTGAAGCAAGTTGTACCAATTCAATACTTTCTTGATATCAGAAGGATACACTCGTTCTGAATCGTATTCTGGAAGAATTTCAGAAAAATAGGCTACTAGTGTCGCATTGTCTTCTTTATGAGAAATAGCTGGGCCTTCATTTTCCTTGATGGCGATATTTCTCATTACTTCGGTCAATGGTTTTTCTTCGTTGATAGTGTAAATTGAAATCTCAGACAATAAACTTACATTTACTTTCAAGCTAACCGATATTTTTTTCCCGTCAACTAAAGACTCTGCTAAAAACCCAGTTCGTGTTTGAACTTTTAAAGCATACAAACCTGGCTTCCCCGAAATTGATAATATTTTTTCTAAATTCATTTTTAAATTTTATTATTTTAAATTGATGTTGTAATTGCTATTGCTATTGAAAATTTACCTTCCTTTTTTGTTGCAAAATTTCATTCGGTAATCAGGTCTGGCTTTGCCATCCATAATGTTTTGCAGTTTCTTCTTAACCAATTGTCTTTTTAATGTCGAAATCAAATCGGTAAACAAAATACCTTCGATATGGTCGTATTCGTGTTGAATTACACGAGCAATCAAACCGTCAAACACTTCTGTTTTTACATTAAAATCCTCATCATAATACTCCAAAGTGATTCTTTCGTTACGATATACTTCTTCACGCACATCAGGAATACTGAGACAGCCTTCGTTAAAACTCCACAATTCTCCTTCTTCTTTCAACATTTTGGCATTGATAAAAGTTCTTTTGAAGCCTTTTAACTGATTTTGATCCTCTAAAGGCAAATCTTCATCATCTCCAAAAGGGGTTGTATCTATCACAAAAAGGCGAATATTCAAACCTACTTGTTGCGCAGCAAGCCCAACTCCGTATGCATTATACATCGTTTCATACATGTTTGCAATAGTTTCTTTTAAGTTGGGATAATCTGGGGTAATCTCCTCTCCTACTTTTCTTAAAACTGGATCGCCATATCCTACAATTGGTAAAATCATTAATTTTGTATTAAATATTATCTACTGCAAATTCAAAATCTTTAATAAAATTTCAGTGCGCAAAAATAGTAAAAAAATATGCATTCAATATATCATTGATAAATATTTAAATAAGTTTAGAAATCCGAACTGAAAATTCTTGTATACATAACTCAATTATTACCTTTGCGAATAACCCTTAAGTTATGATTTCGAAAATTAAAGACATTACCATTGGCAATAATCTCTACAATGCTTTCAAAGTAGTTCTTTCTGCGATTATTCCAGTATTTGTCTTTTCATATTTAGGGCAACTAGAAACTGGCCTCACTATTGCCATTGGCGCCTTATTTACCTTTCCTAGTGATACCCCTAGCAACTTGAAACACAAAATAAATGGATTGTTGGTAACTATTGCCATTTTAACGGTTGTCAATATATTAATCAATGTAACTTATCCTGATCCATTACTTTTCTACCCCGTTTTTACCGCGTTAGTATTCACGCTCTCAATGCTGTCAGTTTATGGCCAACGCGCCACTATGGTTGCCTTTTCGGCATTAATGATCCTTTGCATTTCCCTTTCACATATTCATACTGGTCTTGGAATACTAATACATTCTGGTCTTTTGCTTTGCGGAGGTTTGTTTTATTTTCTCATGTCGATGCTATTTTATTACATCAATCCGCATCGATATATCGAGTTACAAATTGTTGAATGTATTGATTTGACTTCGAAATATTTGAATTTACGAGGCGATTTATGGGAATTGAATTCCGATCGTAAAGAAATTACCCGAAAACAATTGCTTCTTCAAGTCGATTTAAATGATATTCACGAAAACATTAGAGAAATTCTTGTTCGCAATAGAACTGATTATGGTTCGTCAAATCAAAACAGGAAAATGCTTTTGGCTTTAATGTCTTTGGTGGAAATAATGGAATTGGCCGTTTCTACATCATTTGATCACAACAAGTTACATCAGAAATTCGATGCACACCCAAAAGTATTAAGTACTTATCAAAATTTAGCCTATTCATTGGCTAAAAATCTGAAATCATTATCCAAAAAAATAAAAAAAAGAAAGCGTTTTATACAAAAGAGTACTTTAGTCGACAAATTGTTTGCATTTGAATTTGCAATTACTGATTATGAAAATAATCTTAGCGAAGGTGAAGATTTAGAAGGCGTACATATGCTTACAACAATGCTGCATTATGCTGAAAAACAAGTCGAAAAAATAAAAACACTAGAGAAAGCATATACCTCAACGGTAAAACTAAAAGATCTAAATGGCAGAGAAAAAGACATTGCAAAACTTACAATTTCACCCTATTACCCTTTAAACACTTTAATTGAAAATTTCAGTTTTTCTTCTCTAGAATTCAGGCATTCTTTGAGGATAACAACCACTTTATTAACAGGATTAATAATTGGAAAAGTTTTACCCTTCGAAAATGTACATTGGATATTATTAACCATCGTTGTTATTATGCGCCCAGGGTATGGCCTTACCAAACAAAGAACACTCAATCGTTTTATAGGCACACTCATTGGAGCTATACTAGGTTTTGCCCTTCTATCGACCGGACCTAACACAATTATTCTGGTAACATTAACAATATTATTTTTGATTTTAGGATTAACTTTTAATCCGTCTAATTATAAAATTGGTACTACTTTCATAACGCTTCACGTCATATTAATTTTTGCAATTTTAGACCCAACTGGCAGCAACATTATAATGTATCGCGTTTTAGATACTTTTGTTGGAGCCATTTTGGCTATTTTGGCCAATCACTTTTTGTGGCCTTATTGGGAGTCATTAAATACGAACGACAACATAAAAAATTCAATCGAAGCCAACAGGAATTATTTAAAACAAATTTCCATTTTATACAATAAAAAACAAGGAATAGACCAAAAATATCGATTGGCAAGAAACCAAGCTTTTATTGAAATCGGGAATCTTATGGCTTCTTTTCAAAGAATGCTTCAAGAACCCAAATCACAACAAGACAAATTACAACAAGTATATAAATTTAGTGTAATTAACAATGCTATGCTTTCGGCAGCAGCTTCGTTAGGAACTTATACTCAATCCCATAAAACCTCAAAAGCCTCTGAATCCTTTAATACCGTTTTTGATAAAATTATTAAAAATCTTGATTTTGCAATATCACTTCTAAAAGAGGAGAATATGATAATTGATACTAATTCAAATAGTGATGAATCTACAAATGAAAGCTTTATCGAATTAAAAAAAATGCAGGAGAAAGAATTATCTCAAGGAAGTGATGTCAATAGCGAGGCTTTCAAACATAAAATGCTAGAAGCACAATTAGTAATCGAGCAATTAATTTGGCTAACCAATTTATCCGAAAACATTTTAAAAACCACAAAAAAGTTGCTGAATACTGAAGTTTAATGGGAATCTTATAATTAAATTTTGCTAATAATAAATCTATTTTTATACTCAATCCAATTAAAACTTTCAATTAAATAAAATTATTTTTAAGTACCAATATATTTTGCATATTTTTGGTTTGCATATTTATAGATTAGGTCCTAAATTTCTTTTCCTGTCAAAATGATTAAATTATATGTAAATTATTTCATCAAATGTTTCAACTTATTGAATTACAAGCATTTAATTCTATATTTACTGTTTTTTTATTCAATTTCAACTCATTCACAGCAATTAACGAATGCTCAGCCCGAAAATGAAATAGAAAAAACCATAAAAAATTCTGATGAAATTGCTCAACATTTATCTGAAGCTATTCAAATAAAAACCATATCAAATCAAAATAGTTCACAGATAAACTCAGAAAGCTTTGTGGCCCTTAAAGAAAATTTGATAAAAAACTTTCCTAATGTTTTCGAGTATTTACATCAAGAAAAATTTTCTTCAAATAGTATATTACTAAAATGGGAAGGAAAAGACATTTCCTTAAAACCAATACTCTTAATGGCTCATCAAGATGTTGTTCCTGCAGAAGATCAAATAAGCAAATGGAAATTTCCTCCTTTTTCAGGTCAAATTCACGCGGACCATATCTATGGAAGAGGAGCATTAGACGATAAATCTTCATTAATCGGTTTGCTTGAAGCAGCTGAAAATTTGTTAAAAAAAGGCTTTAAACCTGAAAGAACTATTTATTTTGCTTTTGGAGATGATGAAGAAATTGGTGGAAATGGAGCCAAAGAAATTGCCAATTGGTTTATCAAAAATAACATTAATTTAGAATTTATTTTAGACGAAGGTCCTGGAGTAGGCATTGATGTCATTGATGAAGTAAAAAAACCAATTGCACTAATTGGAGTAGCTGAAAAAGGCTATGCAAGTGTAGAATTATCAGTAGATCAAATAAGCGGACATTCCTCGATGCCACCAAAGAAAACTGCAATCGGAATTTTAAGTAAAGCCATCAATAATATAGAGGACCATCCATTTCCTGCTAGATATGATGGTGCTATCAAAATGCTTTTTGATGAAATAGCGCCTGAAATGAGTTTTTACAAACGATTTGTTTTTCAACATAGTTCCTATTTTGAAACATTAATTAAAACTAAATTATCCCTAAACAATTCGACAAACGCCTTAATTAGAACCACATCGGCCACAACTCTTTTTCATTCCGGAGAAAAAGAAAACATCTTGCCCAACAAAGCCTCGGCAATCATCAATTTTCGCATTTTACCCGGAGATTCACTAGAAAACATCGTTCCATACATTAATAAAGTGGTCAATGATAGCCGAGTGAAAATTATGTTCAAAGGGGCAGCTTATAATGCTTCTCCTATTGCCGACCTAAATTCATTAGGTTATCAATTGCTTTCTAAAAGCTGTAAAGAAATTTATCCCGAGGCAATTGTTGCGCCGATTTTAGTTATTGGCTCAACAGATTCTCGATATTTTACAAAATCTTGCAACAATATTTTACGTTTTATCCCGATGTATTTCCACAAAGAAAACCTTGAATTAATTCACGGAATGGACGAAGAAGTGAATATTAAAGACTATAAAAAATTAATTCAATTTTATATTCGAATGATGGAAAATTTATAATAATGAATAAGTTTTTCTTTTATACAATGATTCAAAACATTTTACGAGACAAATAATCCTGAAGCATAATCGTAGCTGATATT
Source organism: uncultured Flavobacterium sp. (assembly GCA_963513695.1). Taxonomy (GTDB): domain Bacteria; phylum Bacteroidota; class Bacteroidia; order Flavobacteriales; family Flavobacteriaceae; genus Flavobacterium. The sequence continues at coordinate 47,707 of CAUPRL010000015.1, read as the reverse complement.
TCGTCAATCAATGCTTTGTTTTGGCGTTGTTTTTTGCTCATTCCATTATCAATCATCGACTGAAAAGCCATTTTTGAAGTAAAACGCTCGTCCACTCGAATGACTTTCATTTCTGGAAAATGATTGGTAAAATGTGTCACAAATCCTTTGATAATAGAAGCACTTTCAGATGGTTGGCCGTTCATTTGTTTGGGTTCACCAATGAGAACCGCTTCTACCTTTTCTTTGGAAAAATAATCTTTCAAAAAAGCGATTGCTGTTGCAGATGGAATAGTCGTTAAACCCGAAGCAATAATTTGCAGTTCATCGGTAACGGCTATTCCGGTACGTTTTTGTCCGTAATCTATGGCGAGAATTCTTGGCATCGAATTATATTAAGTCACAAATATACATAAGTAACAACAAAATTTAGAACTAAATAAACATGAAAAAGAATTCGTTTTTTAAACAAAAAGAAGAAAAATGTTAGTATTTCAAAAACAAAGTAGTTTTCAAAAAAATCCATTTATCTTTGCTCAAAATTTTTAATAAAATGAACGAATTACAATCCATAATAGAACAAGCTTGGGAAAACCGCGCTTTGTTGCAAGAAACAAAAACTACTGATGCCATTAGATCAGTGATCGAATTATTAGATTCAGGAAAATTACGAGTTGCCGAGCCTGTTGGCGAAGGTTGGCAAGTAAACGAATGGGTAAAAAAAGCCGTTGTTTTGTATTTCCCAATCCAAAAAATGGAAACATTAGAAGCTGGTATCTTCGAATACCACGACAAAATGTTGTTAAAAAGAGATTATGCTGAAAAAGGAGTACGTGTGGTTCCTGGAGCATCTGCTCGTTATGGCGCTTTTTTGGCTAGCGGTGTAATTATGATGCCAAGTTATGTAAACATTGGTGCTTATGTTGATTCTGGAACAATGGTCGATACGTGGGCAACTGTTGGTAGTTGTGCACAAGTTGGTAAAGACGTTCACTTGAGTGGTGGTGTTGGAATTGGTGGTGTTTTGGAGCCTTTGCAAGCTGCACCAGTAATTATTGAAGATGGAGCTTTTATTGGTTCTCGTTGCATCATTGTTGAAGGTGTTCACGTTGGAAAAGAAGCCGTTCTTGGAGCAAATGTTTGTTTGACTGCTTCCACAAAAATTATTGATGTTACTGGCGAAACTCCTGTCGAAAGAAAAGGATTTGTTCCTGCTCGTTCGGTTGTGATTCCAGGAAGTTATACTAAAAAGTTTGCTGCTGGAGATTTTCAAGTGCCTTGCGCCTTGATTATTGGAACTCGTAAACCATCCACTGATTTGAAAACTTCATTGAATAATGCGTTGCGCGAATATGACGTAGCGGTTTAATATTATTTCATAAAAATATTGTACATTCCTCCCTCAAAAAGGGAGGTTTTTTTATATATGAAAATACTAGTTATACAACAAAAAATGATTGGCGATGTGCTGGTAAGCAGTATCATTTGTAACAACTTACGTTTGGCTTATCCAGATGCTCAAATCGATTATTTGGTTTACGAATCAACCGTACCTGTATTAGAAGGAAACCCTAATATTGACAATGTGCTTTTATTTCAAGAAAAACACCGCCAAAGCAAAAAAGAATTTCTGAATTTGGCACTTGAAATTCGCTCTTTTAAATACGATATACTAATTGATGCTTATTCTAAATTAGAAAGCTGGCTCATTGTTTTGTTGAGCGGAGCCAAAAGAAAAATTTCTTATAAAAAGCCAGGGCGTACTTTTCTTTACAATGACAATGTTCCTTTTGCCGAATTTCCAAAAACTAATTTGGGTTTAGCCATCGAAAGACGACTTTCCTTGTTAGAGCCGCTTAATTTGAAGATTAAAATTGATCCTTTTCCAAAATTATTTGTAACCAGCAAAGAAAATCAGGACGCAATTGCACTTTTTGAATATCATCAACTTAAAAAAGATCGAAAAACAGTGATGATTAGCCTTTTGGGAAGCGAAAATCTCAAAACCTATCCATTAGCATATATGGCAAAAGTGGTCGATTTCATTGCCGATAATAATGAAGTAAACATTCTTTTTAATTATTTTCCAAAACAAATCAACGATGCTAAAATCGTCTTTGATGCTTGCAAACCTTCGACTCAAGAAAAAATTTATTTTGATTTATTGGGCAATGATTTGCGTTCCTTTATTGCCATAATGAACCATTGCGATTTAATAATTGGCAATGATGGAGGTGCCATTAATATGGCAAAAGCTTTAGGAAAATCCTCATTTATTATTTTTTCGCCTTGGATTGAGAAGAAAATTTGGGCAACTCTAGAAGATGGCGTGCATCATATTTCGGTACATTTGAATGATTTTAAATCCCAATTATTGGCTTCAAAAACGGAGAAAGAACTCAAAAAAAATGCACTTTCTCTATATCAAGAATTCGAACCCGAATTGTTCAAAGATAAAATAGAATTGTTTTTGAAACAGAATCTTTAATTTAAGACTTCCAGAATTTCAATTTCTTTTTTAAACGTCTTTTTTTTGCAAAACGTTCTTGAAAATCATTAGTGTAAAACCACATTTTCTCAAAAATTTTGGCTTCACTTTGAGCTGGATAGAATTTAGAATATTCGTTGCTCATTACGGCAATCATTTCCTTTTTTGGAGTCAAACGACTGAGGTTTTTCATTCTGGAATCGAAATCCATCGTTTCGTGAAATTCCATTCGGTTTAAATCAACTAAGAAGAAATCATAATTTCCTTCGGCATTTTTTCTAATCAAAGTATTGCCTGGCGAATGATCTAAAAACTCAATTCCTTTCTCATGTAAAGTGAAGGAAAATTGGGTAAATTGCCTTAAAATGGTATCGTGATCTGGAAAATCTGGAATTTGAACCAATTCTCTATATGTCAAATCGCATTGTAGGTGTTCGCTTACATAATAACTATCATTGAGTCCAATAAAGTCATACTTTTCTAAAAAAGCGATGGGTTGTGGCGTGCCAATTCCGTTTTCCAATAGAATTGTAGCATATTCGAAAGAACGTCTGGCCTTTGATTTTCGAAAGTATTTATAGGCAATTTTATTAATAAAATGCGGAATTTTGAAGGATTTGATATTTATCGTTTTCCCTTTTGATTCAAATAGTTTGATTTTATTTCTTTGTCCATCACCAAAAAGAACACCATTTGCATTGAAGTTATTGATACAATTGAGCACTTCTTTCGTGTCAACAACAGTTTTAGAAAACATAAATTTAATTGTCATTTCTGTATTTACTTTACAAAATTATTCTAATACTTGTCTAAAATATCTTTCCAAAAATCGATTACTTTGGGCTTATTGATTCCGTGGCAGCCAAATGGTAGTCCATATTCAATTAACTTAAAACCGAGTTTAGGTTTTCTGTCTATAGCAAAGTGCAACGCTTCTTTGTAATCTGGAATCCTGAAAAACGGATTAAATTCTTTGGCTTTCAATGACCAAAAAACATCTTCAATAGCGTAGATTTTTTTCTCTTTATCACTTAAAAAATCAAAAATAAATTCCTTATTTTGCTTTGCAATTGTAAAATGAGAACTCGTTCTTCTCAATGAAAAGCCTCCATTTCCAACTTTAAAAAAAGTTTGTTCACGATCATTTTTTTCTTTTGACCTAAATTCTCTTGCGATTGAATGAGAAACCTTAGAGATTAATGTGTCTTTCGAACTTGCAATCCACGGCGCCCCAATATAATCGTATCCTTTTTGACACCATTCCATCAATTCATCTTTAAATACAAAAGCATCCAATTGGTAAATTAATATATACTCTGAATCCAAAAATCTTTCGTAAAACAATGACGACAATAACAATTCATTATATCCTTGAATATCTTTAAAATAGTGAGGTGAAAAACTTTCAATACTTATATTTTTAATTTTTTTGGTAATATATGAATTATCTAAACCCTCAGGTTGAACCAAAACAATTTCGTAATTATGAAGCACTTTGATGCATTGCAAAAAAGATTTTTCTTCAAGCTCGCCAAAATAGGATTTATAAATAGGAATCAGTATTTTTACTGTTTTTGTCATATCTGTAAATAGAATCTATATTCAATTTGTATTTGAGTAGCCTTTCCAAAGACCTTTTTTCAAAAGAAATTTTATAAATATAGACAAAGATAGAATTATTACATTTGTAAACAATAAAATCATTGCGCACAAAATCACTCTAAAATCTAACCAAACGATATACTTCTGAATACGATTTATTTATGGCTAAAATAAACATCATTCTGCCAGCACTACCTAAAAAACCAGTTGGAGGATTTAAAGTTCTATTCGAATATGCTAATAAAATGGCAGAAGATTCTAATGATGTAAGAATATATTATCCTAAAAGACTTAGACCTGAGAAAATAAGAAAAGAATTATTTTATAAATACCTCTTTGTGGTTTCAAAACTTATAAAATTCAATCAGTATTATGCTGCAAAATGGTTTGATTTAAATAAAAAAATAAAAGAGGAATTCATCTATACCTTGGAAGAAAAATACATCCGTGATTCAGATGTAACCATTGCAACTTCATGGGAAACCGCTGAGTGGGCTGGGAATTACACTCCTAATAAAGGGAAAAAACTCTACATAATTCAGGATTTTGAAACTTGGTCAGGAAGTGAGCAAAGAATTAAAGCTACTTGGAAATTGCCTATGCAAAAAATTGTAATTGCGAAATGGCTCAAAAAAATGGTAAATGAAATTGGTGAAGAATGTACCATTATAAGAAATGGCCTGGATTTTGATTCCTACGGAATAGATGTGAAAATAGAGAATAGAAATCCGTCAAAAATAATAATGCTATATCATAAGTTAGAATGGAAAGGATCTAAAATTGGCATTGAAGCTTTAAAAATTGTAAAAAAGACTATTCCAAATTTAGAAGTTACTGTTTTTAGTACTTCAAAAAAAGGAAATACTATACCAAACTGGATTCAGTTTTACTTAAAACCTAAAAATTTAAGACAATTATACAATCAATCCAGTATTTTTATTTCGCCAAGTTTATCCGAAGGTTGGGGATTGCCAAGGGCTGAAGCTATGCAATGTGGTTGTGCAACGATAATTACCAATGTTAATGGCCATAATGATTATGGAATAAATGGTCAAGACTATTTGATGGTAGAGCCTAACAATGCTGACGATTTAGCGAATTCGATTATAAAACTTATTAAAGACAATGATTTAAGATACAATATCTCTAAATCTGGTCATGAGTTGGTAAAGAATTTTACTTGGAAAAACTCATATGACCAACTAAAAAAGTTGTTTTAATAAAGTACAATTCAACAAAAAACTGATTTTGAAGTGGCCACATTCAATAAATCATTAAAAAACAATTAATTACAGATAAATATAAATGAGTTTATTCAAAAACATAAAAGAATATTTCAAAAAGAAAAATGTTTTAAAGCATCAGTTGGAACATTCTATTCCTAATTTTGAAAACTACAACCCTTCAAATAAAACTATTGTTTTCATTTGTAGAAATATGCCTACTCCTGATAAGGATTCAGGCTCCAACCGACTTAAAGAAATAATTATTTCATTCCAAGAACTCGGTTTTAACTGTGTAATATGCTCTAAAAACGCCTATCGAACAGACGAATACATCAACTATTTCAGTACTTTAGGAATTATAACATATGTTGAAAGCAACCAATTCCAAAATTATTTTGCTTTTTTGAAATCGATTCCAAAAGTTGATTATGTTTGGTTCAATGGTCCCAATGAATTAAAGAAAAATTTAAAAAAAATTATCTTTAATCTCCCATTATCAAAAACAATTTTTGACATGGTAGACATTCATTTTTTGCGCTATCAAAGGGCGATTCAGCTTGAACCTACCCGAATTTCACTTAGAAAAAAATACAAAAAGTATCTTGATATCGAGACGAAACTTGCAAAAAATGTTGATTATGTAATCGCAATTTCTGAAGTTGAAAAAGAGATTATGAAACAATATATCGATTATAATAAAATCATTACTATTTCAAATATTCATTATCCAAAAATTGAAAAAAACGAAGGTTTAGCTTTTGAAAAAAGAGAACACTTGCTTTTTATAGGCTCAACTCACACTCCAAATATTGACTCAATTCATTACCTTTACAATGAAATTATGCCACTAGTTTGGAAAAAATTACCAGATGTAAAAGTAGTTATCATAGGAAATGTAATTGATAAAATTGGCGAAATCAAACATTCGAATTTTATCTTTAAGGGTTATATTCCTGATATAAAACCTTTTTTTATCAGTAACAAAATGATGATTGCTCCTTTACGATTTGGAGCTGGGGTAAAAGGTAAAATTGGTCAAGCTTTTGAATATTATTTACCCGTAATAACAACTTCAATAGGAGCAGAAGGAATGAATTTGATAAATGGAGAAAATGTAATACTTGAAGACACTAGCGAAGGATTTGCCAATGCAATAATAGAATTGTATACCAATAAAGAACTTTGGGAAAAACTTCAAAATCAATCCGAAAATAACTTGGAACCTTTTTCTAGAGAAAAATTAAAAAAACAAATACTAAAACTATTTTAATTTTTATTGCCTATTTATTGAAAGCACAAAAAGAGCTTTTTTTTTTATAAAAAGATGGCGTCTAGATTTTCAAAGTAAGATTCAATACTAAATTTTTGAATAGCAATTTGATGCAAGTCTTGCGGCGTAACACTTTTTGAATTCTCGATGCAGGTTTCAAAGAAATCCAATAATTTATCATCAACCTCAGCAGGAAGAATATAAACACCAACAACATTTTCTTTGACTAATTCTGGCAAAACACCTACAGCGGTTCCGGCGATTGGTCTACCGCATGAAAGGGCTTCTATGGTAACCATTCCAAAGCTTTCAGAATGCGTGGGATAATAAACAATATCGGCCATTGAATAGGCTTTTTCGTTGATTTCATCAATACTTAAATCGATTAAAACCTTAGTTTTTTTTAGGTGTTGAAATAATTCGGTATTATTGGGATTATTGGAAGCAATTATCAGTTTCCAATTCGTTTTCTGTTCGATAATTTCAGCTAGAATTCTCAATTCATTTAGTCCTTTTCCAATTTCCAAACGACCAATGTAAGCCACTGTGATATCATTTGAAACTGGTTTTGGAAGAGGATAAAAGTATCGAATATCGATGCAATTTGGAATTACCCTAATTTTATCTTCGGCAATATTGTAATATTTATTCAAATCTTTTTTTACATTTTCGGCAACAGCGATAATACTTTTAGCTTTTTCACAAGCTTTTTTTTGAAGTTTAGCAATCCTACTCAAACGTTGGTCTTTTCTTCCATAATCGAGTTCCATTTTGTGACAACAACCGTGAGATATAACAAAATCTGTAGCATAGAAGGCCGTTGGTTCTCCGTTACTTATCACTATTTTGTGCTTGTCAAAAGTGGTCCACAAATAAGCAGTGGCAAATCGAGCAATATATTTCATTCGCTTTTTTTCAAATCGCTTCAATTGAAATAGCTTCCAATAATACTTTCCGATAAATGTATTTTGTAATTTTCTTTCCTCAAGGATTACGGTTTGTATTGCTCTTTGCTTAAAATAGTCATTCAAATAATAGGTCATTCGTTCTGCACCTCCTGCATTCGAAATCCCATTTAGAAAGACCAAATATACCTTAGTTACTTTTGTCATTTGAAATCAAAAATAGTCAATTTAAAAACTTTTGGATTTGCCTTTGGCTAAAACAGAAACCATTTTTTCTTCTTTTTTTGCCAATTGCTTTGAAAAATTACTCCAAGATAAATTTTACTCAATTGCTCAATAGTTAGTTGTTTTTTCTCTATTGCATATTGACCTTCATAGTGGTATACTTTGAAAAGACTTCCAATAGGATAAATAGCAATCAACTTAGTCTTAAGCAAATATTCCCCGTATAAAGTATAATCACAAGGAGAATAGCTTTTTTGGTCAATCTCATTGAAAAATGAATCAAAAGTACGATTTGAATCTTTCAAAAAAACTTCGTTAAAATGCTGCCAAACCTTACAATTCCAAATGTATGGAGATGGACCATAATCCCATTCTTTTCCTTTGTTTCCAAAAAATGGGCGAGTATCTCTTAATGCTCTTTTAAAGAAAATAGTTTCGGAATCCATTCCCAGCCTTTCAGTCATTTCCAATAAATCTTTGGATTCCTGCATAACTGTGTAAGGGGTATTTTCATCATACATAAAATCAGAATAATAAAAATCTCTAATAAAAGCTGAATCAGAATCAATTGAAACATAATTTTCGCAAATGTTGAGTTTATATACATTACATTTTATAATTTGTTGGTACCTCCATCCCTCAGTTATCTCAGTTTTTACAATTTCAGAATCGCGATAAACCTTAAACTTCTCGCTATAATGACTGGGCAAACTATCAAAATCCTGATCATTTACGGAAATTACTACTGGAATATTATCAACATTGTAAAGAGAAATTGAGGTTAGCAACTTATCCAACCTTTCAAAATCAGGCTTGTAGCTTTTTATAAAAAGAATAAGTTTATGCATTTTTTGAATTTATTTGACATTAAAAATAGAATCAATCTGCTTGTAACCCTCTTGTATATCGTTATTTTTTAGAAAATATTTTTTTCCAAAACCACTAATTTCTTCGTAAAATGCTTCATTACTAAGAAGTTGCTCAATATTGTTTGCAAATTCTATAGGACTATTAGTTATCAAACAACCATTATCTGATTTATTGCTTAACCCGTCGTTTGCCCTTATATTACCGACCACTGGCAAACCAAAAGACAATGCCTCAACGACCTTAATTTTCAATCCCGTTCCTGATAACATTGGACAAATCGCAACTCTTGAACTTGAATAATAATCATTCAAATTTTCAACAAATTCAATTTTTGTAACATTCTCATAATCTTTTATATGTTGGCAAATTTTTCCAATGGTTAGAATGCTAACCGATTTGCTAAGCAAGGGATAGACTTCTTTAAAAAACCAATCTGCAGCCAAAACATTATGAGAATTGCTGCTTGCAACATATATCAAATCGAATTTTTTTTCTTCATTTACCGAACTTATATTATTCTCAATCATATGCGATAAGGAAAAAATTTCTTTATTAACAAATTGAGAAAAAACATAATTCTCTTCAGTTGAAATCACAAATATTTTATCGAAATTACGAAGTATTTCTATTTCTTTTTGAAAATATCGTGCTAAATCAAAACCTTTCACACTTTGAAACTGAGAAGTCAAAAAATCGTGAGTATCAATACACAATTTAGCCTTTTTTAAATTCGGATTATCAATTACCAATCCTGCCCAGTAGGCGTAGGAAATGATAATATAATCGTATTGATTCGATTTTAAAATTTCATTAAAGTAGTTTTGATTTCCGAATCGAATTCTATTGAAACTCTTGATTCTTCCGTGTATTTTATTTGGAATAGAAAAGCAAAACAAATATTTCAATCTATTTTGTTTCCTTTTAAACTCCTGTAATAAATACCCTTTACTAATCAAATTCTTCGATTCAAGTTCTTTGATATTTTTGGAAGAAAAATTATCCGATGCAACACCTACAAAATCGATTTGAATTGACCTACTTTTAAAATAATGCAATAATGCATTAGCCCTTGAATTATTACCTTGATTCAATAACAAAGGATTTTCTGGATAGAAATACAGTATTTTCATATATTTTTTTGTTTTGGCAAGAAGAAAAGCACAGCTTTTATACATTTTTTTAAAACTTTCCGCGCTACTGGAAACTGGTTAATAAAAATTACATCCCTCACTCTACTGTCTTTCAAATCAGTAATACATTTATAATCCTCGAAGAAAGCCGAAAAATATTTATTCATTACAATTTCTGTTTCTAAATCTATAGTCAATTTAGAATTCGGTCGTGAAGAAATTCCTTCATAATCATAGTGAGAAACTATTATATCAATATGTTTATACGATATATTTTTGATACAAATACAATACACCATAAACTCCCAATCAGAAATAATGCTAAAATTTTCGTTATAAAAAAAAACCGTATCAAAAAGACTTCTTTTAATAAAAGAAGCTTGATGGCATAAGCTATTATGAGTGAAGAAGTAAAACGATAATTTATCAGGAAATGTGACAACTTCATCTTTACCTCCTCTCATGAAAACAGCATCACCATAATACAAATCTTTATCTTCATCTATAGAGTCTACAACATTTTGAATTGTATTTTGATCGAACAAATAATCACCACTATTCAAAAATAATAAATAATTTCCTTTAGCAGCCCGAATTCCCTTATTCATCGCATTGTAAATTCCAGCATCGGGTTCCGAAACCCAATAATCGACTGAAGCATTATTTTTTTCAATCAACTCTTTGCTTCCATCAGTACTATTTCCGTCAATGATAATGTATTCGAAGTCTTTGCTGGATTGAGAAATCACGCTTTTAATGGTTTTCTCAAGCCCAATCTTATCGTTATAATTAATCGTAATTATTGATATTTTTTTCATTGGAAATTTTTTATACAGATTTAGAATAAACTTCAAAACATTGTTTTGCTGCTTGATCCCAATTGAATTTCTTGACCTGAAGCAGTCCTTTTTCGGAATAACTTTGTCTTAAATTCTCGTTTTCTAACAATAAATTTATTTTATTTTATTTTTCAAATCATTTCCATCATTTAATGTATAAAAAAGACCAGCCTCACCCGCTACTTCAGGAAATGAGCTATTTTGAGTTAATACAATTGGGCAGCCACAAGCCATTGACTCTAAAACGGGAATGCCAAACCCCTCGTAGGCAGAAGGAAAAACAAAACATATAGCATTCTTATAAAACAACCCGAGCTCCGAATCAATAAATGATCTTTGAATAATTTGATTTGACAATTTAAGATTATCAATAAATTCAATTTCCTCTTCAGTAAATTCACCTCCACCTGCGCAAACCAATTGTAGTGATTTATCTTTATTTAAAAGACTTTGAATAGCATTTACGAGGAAATAAAAATTCTTATAATATTCCCTTTTTCCTACGAATAAAATATAATTTATTGGCAAATCAATTTGAAAATCTGTATTAATTCGCAAAGAATTTCCGTGGTAAATAACATGAATTTTAGCTGGATTAACATCCGGATAAATAGTCAAAATATCCTTTTTTGTGTTGTTGGAAACTGCAATAATATTCGTTGCTTTTTCTATTAATAATTTTTTATGTTTTACAACTTGATACGGATCATCAATAAAAAACTCTGGGAATAGTTCATGAACCATATCGTAAACTGTCAATACAAAAGGCTTATTACCTATATAATCAAGGAAATATGGGTCATAATAGGTTGAGACAAACAAATCGAAATCATTCTTTTTAAAGGCATTTAAGATTTTCTTTTCATGCATCTTTTTAGTTTTTTTTCTAATACTGATGCCTATTTTAGATAATATTGAAGAAATATATTCAAAGCGTTGGAGTTGTTTTCCTAGCAGTACACTATCTTTCAAATAAACGTTCCTAGATAAAACGATTGGAATATCTATAATTACTTCTTTCAGCTTTGATAGTCTAGAAAAAATCTCAGTATAATACCGTGAAATCCCACCAAATTCTTGGTCATTGAAAATTTGAGGATCTAGAAGTATTTTCATTTAAAAAAATTATTCGACAAAAGTAAGCTTAAATGATTTATTAAAAAAAACTATAACAATTGATTTCTTTAGGCAGTCTTAACTCTGGAAATTTATTTTAAAAATACAGCTTAATAATCAAAAATCTAATCTTAATAGGGAAACTAACCCTTTTTTTATTTGTATTTTTGCAATAGAACTGGAATTAAACCTTTATTACAATGCAAGACGAAGTCCACAAAGCATTCGAAGTCATACAACAAGGAGGCATCATTCTCTATCCCACCGACACCGTTTGGGGAATTGGATGCGATGCTACGAATCCCGAGGCGGTCGCCAAAATCTACAAACTCAAACAAAGAGCAGAAACCCAATCGATGATTGTCCTGATGAATGGTGAGAAAATGATGTACAATGTTTTCAAAGACATTCCAGAAGTGGCTTGGCAAATTATAGATTTATCCGAAAAACCAACCACCTTGATTTTGGACAAACCACGAAATGTAGCAGCCAATTTGATTGCTATCGATAATACCTTGGGAGTTCGAATCGTCAAAGAGCCTTTTTGTTTCAAATTGATGGAAAAAATGAAAAAACCATTGGTTTCCACTTCAGCAAATATCTCGGGACAGCCCACACCTATTGCCTTCAAAGATATTAGTCCCGAAATTATAAAAGGTGTGGACTATGTTGTAAATTTGCATCGCGAAAAAATTGCCGGAAAGCCCTCAACAATTATAAAATTGACGAGTGATTCGCAGGTAAAAGTGATACGGAAATAATAAGCAGTTGTTATCTCGATTGCATTCGAGAGACAGTTTTCAGTTTTCAGTTAAGGAACTTTAAACTTTAAACTCTAAACATTTTAAAATGAGTATTAAAACTTCATATAAAGAATCCTTAAATAATAAAATATTCGAAGTTATTTCAAAAGCTTCACAAGATCTCAATCTCGAAAGTTATGTTATTGGTGGTTTCGTGAGAGATTTACTTTTGGAACGAGACTTCAAAAAAGACATCGACATTGTTGCCGTTGGCAGCGGAATTGAATTAGCCCTAAAAGTTTCTGAATTATTGCCTAAAAAACCAAAAGTTCAGGTTTTCAAAACTTATGGAACGGCAATGTTACGATTTGAAGACACCGAAATCGAATTTGTGGGCGCTCGAAAAGAATCCTACAATCTTGACAGCCGAAATCCTGTCGTGGAAAACGGAACCTTGGAAGACGACCAAAATCGTCGTGATTTTACGATCAACGCTTTGGCTTTATCTTTGAATACCGATAATTTTGGAGAGCTCTCCGATCCTTTCAACGGATTGAAGGATATGAAAAATAAAGTTATTAAAACACCTTTAGACCCAGACATCACTTTTTCGGATGACCCTTTACGAATGCTTAGAGGAATTCGTTTTGCCACCCAATTAGGTTTCGAAATCGAGGAAGAATCTCTGAAATCTATTACCAAAAATGCCGAAAGAATCAATATCATTTCAGGCGAACGAATTGTTGATGAATTGAATAAAATCCTTTCTACAGACAAACCTTCGGTCGGATTTTTATTGCTTTATAAAACAGGTCTTTTAGATATTATCCTTCCTGAATTAACCGCTTTAAACCAGGTTGAGGAAATTGATGGACAAACCCACAAAAATAATTTTTACCACACCTTAGAAGTGGTTGATAATATTTGTCCAAATACTGATGATGTATGGTTACGGTGGTCTGCGTTGTTGCACGACATTGGAAAAGCCCCCACAAAACGCTTCAACAAAAAACAAGGATGGACGTTTCACGGACACGAATTCCTTGGCGGAAAAATGGCAAAGAAAATCTTCGAACGATTAAGAATGCCGTTGAACCACAAAATGAAATTTGTGCAAAAAATGGTGATGATGAGTTCACGACCTATTGTACTTTCGCAAGATTTGGTTACTGATTCTGCTGTGCGCCGTTTGGTTTTTGATGCCGGCGAAGATGTCGAAAGTCTAATGACCTTGTGCGAAGCTGACATCACAACCAAAAACCCAACTAAATTCAAAAAATACCATCACAATTTCGAGCTCGTTCGCAAGAAAATTAAAGAGGTCGAAGAACGAGACCACTTACGTAATTTTCAACCTCCTATTTCAGGTGAAGAAATTATGGCAATTTTTAATTTGCAACCTTCCCGTGAAATCGGAGTTTTGAAAGAAGCCGTTAAAGAAGCTATTTTGGAAGGCGAAATCCCAAACGAATATCAAGCCGCTTATGATTTTGTGTTAAAAAGAGGAGCAAAATTAGGGCTAAAGATTAACGAGTGTTGAATCAAAAGCTAATTGTATTTGAAATACTTTTGCATAAAGAATTGCATCAATGAAAAATAAAAATAAATCTGTAATAATCTGGTTGCTTTCAGGTTGCTTGCTATTGTTTGTTATGGTCGTGGTTGGCGGAATCACCCGATTGACCAATTCAGGATTATCAATGACCGATTGGCATTTAGTGACCGATACTTTTCCTCCGCTAACCGAAGAAAAATGGTCGCAAGCATTCGAAGAATACAAGAAATTTCCGGAATACCAAAAAATCAATATTCACAACGATTTTAAGCTGACCGATTATAAATTTATCTATTTCTGGGAGTGGTTTCACCGGTTTATAGGGCGAATCATTGGATTGGTATTTCTCATTCCTTTTGTCTATTTCCTAATCAAAAAACGATTATCAAGCGAAACCATAAAAAAATGCGTGATACTTCTTGGAATGGGTGCTTTTCAAGGTTTTTTGGGTTGGTTTATGGTTCGTAGCGGTTTGATTGACAACCCTGACGTAAGCCATTTTAGACTTTCCCTACACTTGACTTTTGCCTTTATCACCTTTGCATACACGCTTTGGGTTGCCTTAGATTTGATTTATCCTGATAAAAATACAGTGCTATTTCCTCTAAGAAGAATAGCTCGTTTTGCACTGGTTTTTCTCCTTTTACAAATTATTTATGGTGGTTTCGTTGCTGGTTTGAATGCCGGTCTCATCCATAACCATTGGCCTTTGATGAGCGACGGACAATTTATTCACGAAAGTGTAATTTTAGAAAAGGACACTTGGCTTCAAAGGTTAACCGAAGGCAAAAGTGGCGTTCAGTTTGTACACAGAACCTTGGCTTATATAGTAGTTGGATTTATATTGCTTTTGGCATATAAAAGCCATAAATTTGGCTTAACCAAAGACCAAAAAACTGGCATAAACGGCTTGGTCATTATTGTGTTTTTACAATTCGGATTAGGAGTTTTTACCTTGCTTTACAGTGTGCCGTTATGGCTGGGATTGACTCACCAAGTAATGGCTTTCTTTTTGCTTACTGCAATGACTTATACTTTGCACAGACTTTCTAAATGATTTTTCACTATATTTACTTCTGACTATATTGTCACATTTCGTTGTTTAAGATCTATAAATGTCTAAACTTGCTGCTAAAGATAAATTCCTGGATTTGTCGGATTATGGAAGACCGATTGGAAAATTCTTTGCCAAAAAACTAAAAACCACGCGATTTACACCCATTCATGTAACACTTCTTTTTGGAATTTCTGGTTTAATTGCCATCGGTTGTATCTTAAAAAACCATTACTTTTTAGCAAGCTTTTTCATCATTTTGAAATCGATTATTGATGCTGCTGATGGCGAATTAGCAAGACTAAAAAACACCCCTTCTTACGTTGGAAGATACCTCGATAGTGTATTTGATATTGTCTTAAATTTTTTGTTTTTTATGACAATTTTTTATGTATCCAACACCTCATTTTGGATGACAATTATAGCTTTTTTTTGCATCCAATTACAAGGTACTTTATACAATTATTACTATGTTATAATAAGGAATAAATCTATTGGGGGTGACAAGACAAGTAAAATTTTTGAAGATAAATCGCCTCAATCATTACCTGGAGAAAGTCAAAAATCAGTAGATATTATGTTTAAAATTTACACGATTGTTTACGGGATTTTCGACAAAATTATTCACAGTTTAGACAGTGAAGCTTACAGGGTAATATCGTTTCCAAATTGGTTTATGACAGCAGTTTCTTTGTACGGTTTGGGATTTCAATTATTACTTTTTGCTATAATGCTCACTTTGGGAATGATTGATTATATCGTTCCATTTTTTATTTTATACACGATACTACTTTTTGCTTTGATTGGCATTCGAAAGACTCTTTTTAAGGTTTAAAATCCCCATAGATTAAATCTATTTTAAATACTTAAATAACTAAACACCAGTATTTTTAAACCCTATTACATTTACTTTTAATTTAAACATAAAACTAACCTATCCACGCTTTGAAATCAGAGACTTTTTCGCGACTTACGATCACTTCTTCATCTTTAAATGTTGGCAAAATTACCTTTAAACGAGAATTACTGTACACCACAATTTCCTTAATTGACTTTAACGGAATAATGAATTTTCTGCTAATTCGATAAAATTGTTTAGCATCCAATTCTTGCTCTAAAACTTCTAAAGTGGATTCAATCAAATAATTTCTATTATCGAAAGTATGAATATAAGTGCCTTTATTTTCGCTAAAAAAACATTCGATTTCATCAACAGAAATCACTTTGAGATGCTGCCCTATTTTAACCGTAAACCGAGTTTTGAAATTTTTATCGAATGGATTGGAGAGCATTTTTTTAATGGTTTCAAAGTCTAAATTTACGGTTGAATTTTGACTTGGAAAACGCATTTTAAATTTTGAAATTGCCGCTTCTAAATCCTCTTCGTCGATGGGTTTCAAAAGGTAATCTATGGAGTTTAATTTGAATGCTTTTAACGCATATTCATCATAAGCTGTTGTAAAAATGACAGCACTTTTTATGTCCACTTTTTCGAAGATTTCAAATGACAAACCATCCGATAATTGAATGTCTAGAAATATCAAATCGGGATGCTTATTTTTAGAAAACCATTCAATGGATTCCTCGACCGAATGAAGCATCACTCCTACTGGAATATTTAGTTTTTCAAGTTTGCGTTGTAGCAATCTAGCAGCTGGTTTTTCGTCTTCGATTATTATTATAGTCATATTTTAAAGTTGGAAATTAGAAATTAGAAGTTTAACTAAGTACTGCCTTTATTCCCATTTTTCGTTTTTGTCTTTTTCCATAAACTCTTTAATTTTTCTTTCCTCCCAATCATCGCCAAAAAACAAATCTCTTCCAAAAACAGATAATCCATGCGCCAGTAAACCAATTCCCCAAAATAATGCAGTTGAAAAAGTTTCCCATCTAAAAAAAACTTCTGCACCAATCTCACTTCTGTTGAAGGAAGATATAATTATAAAAGCATTTACAAGCACATAAACAAGTGCATGAATATAAAACCCTTTGATTCTTTTCACTCTTTTATAGGCTAATTCATATCGATCATCTGGATTGAAATTTCCAGATTGATACTCGTCAAACATTCTTCTTGATCTTCTCATATCTTTTAAAATTTAATTACTTCCAAGTGTTTTTTGTTTGTTCTTCCTTTTCCATGAATTCTTTTATTTTCTTCTCTTCCCAATCTTTGCTGAAGAAAGGCATATAATTGAATACTTTTAAACCGTGAAAAACAACTCCAATCCCCCACCACAACAAAGGCCAAAAGAACCATAAATGATTGGGTGAAGTAGTTAAATTGAGTACCATCAAAAAAATATTCACAACGATAAATGATACCAAATTTCCATAAAAACCTTTTATTTCCTCAACTCTTTTTCGCGCTTTATAATAGCGTTCTTCTTCTGTATATTGCTTTTCCATTACTATTTCCATGTTTGTTTTTTATCTTCTTTATTTAATATTTCTTGAATTTTTCTTTCTTCCCAATTTGCTCCATACCCAAAGGTTTGAAAAGCGTGCATTGCTACACCAAAACCCCAACCAGCAGCCGAAAACCAAAACCATTGAAATTGTGGCATATAAGTTAAGTTTACATAAATTAAAATGGGAATGACACAGCAATAGGAAATCAAGTTTCCATAAAATCCTTTGAGTTGTTCCACTCTCTTTTTTGCTCTAAAATAAGCCGTATTTTCACTGTAACTTGATGTTGTTTCCATGATGTTAATTTGTTTGGTTAAAATTGGTATTTTGACTGCGAAAGTTTGTTCGTTTTGTTCAATCAACACTTTTCTGTCCGTGATGATTCCGTAACGATTGATGATGTTTTGAAGACCAACACCACGTCTATCCTGTAAAACTTCTTTCTTTTGATAATCATTTTTTATGACTAAATAATCGCCATCGATACAAATTCTAATGTTCAGCGGTTTTTGCTCACTAATTACATTGTGTTTTACCGTATTTTCTAATAAAAGTTGTAGCGAAAGCGGCACTACTTTGGCTTCTGGATTAGGAATTGTTTCAGGGAGTTCATAAAACAAACTATTCTCGAAACGCATCTTTAATAAATTCATATACGTTTTAGCGAAAGCCAGTTCCTCTTCTACAGTAACCAATTCTTTGTCTTTTTGTTCTAAAACATAGCGATAAATTTTAGACAAAGATGTTGTAAATCGCTGAGCATTCTCGGGATTTTCCTCAATCAATGAGCTCAATACATTCAAGCTATTGAATAGAAAATGGGGATCTATTTGGTTTTTTAAACTTTCGAACTTTGCATTTGCGGTTCCTGCAATGATTTTTTGTTGTTTGACTTTATTCTCTTGATAAGCTTTATAAAAAAAGAATGCATGAAAAGCCAGAGTCACGAAAAATGTAATAATTACTGCAACTAAATAATTAGCCAATACTTCATTTTGAAAAAAAGCAGAAAATGTTTTTCCTTCAACGACTACATCTTCAAAAATTCTAAGTAAAAAAATAGCTAAAATTGAAAGTATAAAAGAACCTAAAAATCCAATAAACACTCTTCTTTTTGTAAATCGATCTACTTCAAAAAACTTGTCCAGATAAATAAATAAAATCGCATTAACAAAATACAGGACAAGACCATAAAGCATCGTATAGCCAAAATTGACCAATAAATGAAAATCAAAACGAATTGCAACTCCTGTAATCATTTTAACCAATAACAATACTAGAAATATTGAAACTGAAATTATTAATGCTCTTGGAATTTCTTTTGTTAATTTATAAATCATTTTACTCTTTCTTTAAAAGATTAATCTTTTATTTATTACAACCTTTCTGTGCCTCTAATGCTCTTTCTAAGCCCCATTTCGGAGAAAATGGTGTTTCTGGTTTAAAAGTAGCAAAAAGACCAATAGCTTTTTCAATTTGAGCACACATTGGTTTGGTATCGGTTCCCCAAAATTTTGCTCCGCCAATTTCAAATTCTGCTTTTCCAAAAACCGCTCTAGGATTTTGTGGTGCAATTGCTTGCGCTTTGCTATACAATTCCATTACAGTTCCTGATAATTTTTGCCCATTTGTCATAGGATCAAAAGCAATCCAGGCAGTGTGAATCATTGCCTGCATAACTAATAGTTCGGCGTTATTGGGATCTTTTATCAACTCTACATCCAAAGCATTTTGCGCTTTTGTTAATAGTAAATCAATTTGTTCTTTGTCTTTTGTTTGAAAAGCTGTCGTGGTGTTTACCATTGCAACATAATAATTTGGCAACCAAGAGTTAGGTTCTGCCGCTGCAATTCTTTCGAACATTGCCGAAGCTTCTGTATTTTTTCCTTCTCCCCAAAGCTGGAACGCTTTTCCCATTCCTTGCTCAAATTTTCCTTGTGCTGACACTATAATTGCAGTAAAAAATACAATTGTTGTAATGATTTTTTTCATTTTATTAGTTTTTAATTGGTTAGTTAATTGTTGAATTTGACATCAATTTTCATATCTTTATTGAGGTCAAATTGAGCATCTTCATATTTTGGAGGTCCCATTTTACCTTTAGCATTATTAGAACAGGCGAAATCTTCTTTAGGAATCCCTATGAAATTGGTATCCAATTTGCCATTTTTATTAGTATCATGGTAAGCCGAAATTGCGTATTTCCCTTTTGGAATGTTCGAAAAGGTAACAATTGCACCATTTGACGTAATTTCAGAAGAAACTCCTTTAAAAGCTGTTTTAAGAAATGTACCTTCAGAATTAAACAAACCAACTTGTACTTTTCCAGCATTACTTTTTAATCCACTAATCTTTACCGTTAAGTTTACGTTTTGAGCAGACACTAAACTGCTAATAAATAACACGATTGAAATGATAATTTTTGTCATAATTCCTTATTTTTAAATTGATTAATAATTCTTGAACAAATATAAAACGGTTGTACAGGTTTTAAAATTTAAATCAACTGAACTGTTGATTTTTGAGGATGAACTGTGAGATTGTAAAACCATTTACAAATTCTCCAACTGATTCACTTTCTTATCTTTGCTTATTGTCCAAAAGTAACCCACGAAGAAAAATCTGTCCGCTGTAGGTGTGATGGCTTGTTTTTCGAAAATTCCATTTGAATTTGGCGTATTAGAATAATTATATCCAAAAACATTATTGAAACCTATAACATTGGTTACAGAAAAAAACAATATTTTCTGAGGAGATATTAGATAAGCCCAATTCACACTAAAGTTGTTGTAGGTTTTTGTTTTGCCGTTCATAAAATCAATAGAATTCGGGTCATTATATGGTCGTCCAGAAGCAAAAGTATAAGTTGCTCCTAGTTGTGAACGCCAGTCTTGAATCCAATATTTGGCAACCAATGACAAAGTATGATCAGCAACAAAACTAGGTGTAACTTCTTTTGGAAAATTTTGATAATCTCTTTTTGAATCTATAAAAGAATAGGAAACCCAATATTCTAAGTTTTTGATGTTTTTGCTATCGCGCCAAAAAAGCTCCAACCCCTTTGCAAATCCAGTTCCATTGTTATTGAAATTACTTGTATACATAGGCATGTCGGAATCATACTTAACTAAATTGTCGTAATTTTTGAAATACACTTCGGCCTTGAAAATTTGTTTGTCTTTTTTGTACTCGTAATTCAAGATAAAATGTTGTGCTTTCTCGGAATTCAATTGATTTGTAAAAATCAAATAGTCTTTTTTGGGTGTTTGTTCAAAGTTTCCGAAAGCGAATGAAAACTGTTTATTTTTGGCGATCTTATAGGCTAATGCCAATCTTGGAGCAATCGAAGTTTCATTTAATAAGTAATTTTTTGAAAATCGTAGTCCAACTTTAGCAATAAGATTTCTAGAAAACAAAACATCCGTTTCAGAATATCCTGCCACAATATTAGAATTATATCCAGTATCGAAATTAGTAACGTTTTGAGTAAATTTTGTATAAAAATAATCAACACCAAAACTGGTTTTTACCCTATCTGAAATGGGTTTTGTGAAATTTAACTTAGAATGAATCGCATTCTCCGCAGCATCGTAATGAATTACATCATAAGCCCCATCATTATGACTATATCCATAACTTAGACCTGCAAAAACCTTCCAATTATCACCAAACCTGCCTTTATACGAAGTATTGGCATAAAAATTAGCATTCGTATTGCTGTTTCGTAACTGATCGGGGAAATTGATATCTTCTTGTTCCACATCAAATTTGGCTGCTGTAAAAGAAGCATACACTTTAAACAACCCTCTTTCGAAATTATGTCTAAAAACAGTCTCACCACCAATCGACTCGAACGGCTTTATCCAATGAATATTGTCGGGCATCAAAGCTTGATAAGGTGCTAAATTGAGATAATTAGTATTCACACTTAATGAATTTTTTTCCCATTTTTGAGTATTTCCAACACCTAAACCCACACTCATTACACCAATATCTGTTTTCTCTAAATCGGGAACATCTATCGTATTCATTACTAAAATACTCGAAAGCGCTTCGCCATATTCAGCCGAGTAACCTCCTGTAGAAAAAGTAGTCCCTTTGAAAAGCAATGGTGAAAAAGTACTTCTCGTAGGCACATTATTAGTCGTTTGAATATAAGGTTGCGCCACGCGAATCCCATCAACAAAAGTCTGTGTCTCATTGGCTTCACCACCACGAACAAAAAGTTTTCCGCTTTCGCCCACAACCTGAGTTCCAGGTAAAGTTTGTAATGCCGAAACAATATCTCCAGGATTTCCTGCAGTAGTCAAAATGTCTAAAGGTTTCAATACCGAGACTCTCGATTTATCTCCCGCCTCTAATGTTCCAGCGGTAATAATAACTTCGTTTAATTCAGTTAAGTTGCGTTTTAATATTATAGTTTGATTTTGGTATCTATTTATATCAATGTCAAGCCTTTTTATTTCAAAAGACAAAGCACTAACAACCAACGTTTGGTTTCCTTCGGCTGTGGTTGTAAAACTAAATTCGCCTTCACTGTTAGAATTTGCACCATCATAGCTGCCTTCAATAAAAATATTGGAATTGGGAATAGGTTTGTTTTTTTCGTCCACTATTTTCCCAGAAATTGTGGTTTGAGAAAAGCAAATGATTGTGGAAAAGAAAACGGAAATAACTACAACTGGCTTCATTTTATAAAGTTTTGATGAGGCAAATGTATATAGAGCATTAAAACCTTAAAATTTTATGTAACCGAACTGTATAAATTGGAGACTGAATTGTAATTTCAATTATATTTACTGTAAATAAAACCATTTTGATGAAAACCGAAAAAGAAAAAATGATAACCGGCGAATATTACTTGGCCGGCGACCCAATTTTAGTAAAAGAACGTCGTAAAGCAAAGAACTTGCTCCACCGATTAAACGTCATTGAATATAGAATAACCAAAAAAGCTAGAGAAATAATCCAAGAATTAATTCCAAATGCATGTACTAATTTGTATATCGAACCGCCATTTTTTTGTGATTATGGTTATAATATTGTGTGCGGAGACAACGTATATTTCAATGTAAATTGTGTCATACTTGATGGCGCAAAAGTTACAATTGGTTCCAATTGTTTTTTTGCACCTGGAGTGCAATTGTATACTGCCAATCATCCTTTGGATTCAGAATTGCGAAAAACACTCGAAAATGCGCTGCCCATAACCATTGGAGACGATTGCTGGATTGGAGGTAACTCGATTATTCTTCCTGGCATTACTATTGGAAAGGGTTGCGTGATTGGAGCTGGTTCAGTAGTTACAAAAAACATTCCCGATAATTCATTGGCGGTGGGAAATCCGGCTAGGGTGATCAAAAAACTAAATTAATGTAAAACAAAAATAGTATGAAAAAACCTTTTCTAATCCTTATTGTAATTTTATCCTATGTAAATTTTTATGCTCAAGATTCAGTAATATTCAACGAAAATCTGGCTAAATCATTAAAGCCTGATGAGTATGGAATGAAAAAATATGTGTTTTGTATACTAAAAACAGGAACCAACACAACGGCTACCAAGGAAGAACGAACAAAGTTTTTTGAAGGCCATTTGGCAAACATCAACAAATTGGCGGATGAAGGAAAATTAGTCCTTGCCGGGCCTTTTATGAAAAACGATAGAAACTATAGAGGCATTTTTATTTTCAATGTTGAAACTCTTGAAGAAGCACAAATCTTAGTCAATTTAGACCCTGCAGTACAAGCCAAAATTTTCGAAGCCGAACTCACCCCTTGGTACGGAAGTGCCGCAATTCAAGAAGTATCTAAAATTCATAAAACTATCCAAAAAACAAAAATTTGATTATGCCACATTTATTAGCAACACTCAGAAACACCCCATTCGAAATAATAAAAGATGTTTTGGAAAAAGACAAAGCTTTCCACGCCGTACAAGGAATGTATTTAGAACATCTATGGAAAAACGTTGACAACAAAGACGAAGTCTTGTTTTTATTTAAAATAGACAACATTGAAAACACAAAATCACTAATTCAAAAGTTACATTCCGAAACTTTAGCACATAATCCAGATGCTATTCTCCCAATGATGACTTACTTGGAAGATTAAAAAATCTTATGAACAAATCCGAAATCTAAAATCTAAAATCTAAAATTAAATTTTACCTTTGACGTTTCAATAAAAACAAAGATTATGGTTTACAAATTCAGGGTAATTCTCGATGCCGAAGAGGACATTTTTAGAGATATTGCGATACTTGCCGAAGATACTTTAGAAGATTTACACAACGCCATCTTCAATTCTTTTGGATTTGACGGTATGGAAGTAGCTTCATTTTATAGATGTGACGACACTTGGAATCAAGAAGACGAAATTCCGATGTTTGACACCGGAGATGTTCCTGGCGAACAAAAAACGATGAGCGATTACGTGCTTTCGGATATTTTGGATAAAGAAAATACCAAAATTATCTATGTTTACGATTTCATCAGTATGTGGACTTTCCTTGTTGAACTTGCCGCAATCGAAGAAATTGTAGCTGGGAATACTTATCCAGAAACGATTTTCTCTGTTGGTGAAATGCCTGCCGAAGCAATGGAAAAGCATTTTATTGCCGAGGATGAAGAAGAAGAATACAATGAATTTGAAGACGATCTTGACGAAGAAGACCTTGATATGTTCGAAGGAGACGATAGCTTTGAAGACTACGGATTTGAAGAAAACTGGAATTAAATAGTAATACATTAATAATCAAGAACCAAGATGAAAGACATCATTATTGTCTAGCATCTTGGTTCTTTTGTCTAAAAAAACAAACCCTAATGATCAATCTTTTCAACACACATATTGACGCTTTATCCATTCACAGAGTAGGAAATAAAAGCCGTAACGAGGCTATTTTTTTATCTGAACAATCCATTAATTTAAGCGACGAAATTGTTCCATTAATTAAAGAATATTTCTTTAAACCGTTTAGAGAAAAAGAAGAAAATTATTTTCAGTTTGCCCACGAAGTCGATTTGGAATATAATGACATGTTCAAATTGGCAACTCAAATTTTCGAAAATCCGAGTAACATTCACGAAGTGTCAAAGCAAATCACAACCCATTTATTCGAACAATCCAATCATCCGCACATCAAAAACGGAGAGGTTTATGTAACACATTTGACCAATGTAAATATCGATAACAATGTGGTTGACGCGATTGGAATTTTCAAAAGCGAGTTACAATCGGATTTCTTGCAGTTTGAAGAAAAAGATGCCAACCTAGAAATGATTTTGCAACACGGAATTAACCTCAGCAAATTAGATAAAGGTTGTATCATTTTCAATTATAAAAAAGAAGAAGGATACAAAATCCTGACTGTTGACAGTAATCGTTACGATGCTCGTTATTGGCTGGAACATTTCCTTTCGGTAGATGCTTTTGAAGATGAAAATTTCATCACAAAAAAATACTTGAAATTCTGCCAAGGTTTCGCGAAAGATGTCGTTTTTCCTGCCGAAGACAAAAAAGAAGAAGTGATGTTTATGAATCGCTCGGTGAATTATTTTGCCAAAAATGACCAGTTCGAAGAAAGCAATTTTCTAAACGAAGTATTAGACAATCCTGATTTGATTCCTGAATTCAAAAACTACAAAGTAGATAAAGGCGAAAAATACAGTATCGAAGATGTGACCACATTCCCAATTGCCAATGCAGCCGTATCGGATGCCAGAAAATCGATTAAAAACGTCATTAATTTAGACACTCAAATTCAAATCAAAATGGATTTCATAAATCCTGAAAGTGCCGAAAAATATGTAGAAAAAGGTTGGGACGAAGAAAAACAAATGTATTATTACTTGGTTTATTTCAACAAAGAAGTAAAAAGCTAAATAAAAAAAAGGCATCATTCTATAAAAAGTGATGCCTTTAATTTTGATTTAAAACCAAAAAAATCCCGAAGTTTTCGGGATTTTTTTATGACTATTTCTTAGCTTTTTTAGCTTTTTCAGCTTCGGCTTGCTCCATCACTTCTTGAAGTTTGCGTTGGAATTTACCTTGTTTTTTAGGCTCTTTCAATTTGTTTTCTTGAATTTGAGCGTGAATTTTGTCGCTGTCGATGAAATATCTTTTGATGACAATCATAATTCCTATTGTAATCAGATTGGAGATAAAGTTATACAAACTCAATCCAGCACCATAACTATTGAAGAAGAACAACATCATTATTGGGGATATGTAAATCATCATTTTCATCATTTTTGCCATATCTGGCATTCCTTCTTGTTGTGGGGCTGCCATTTGTTGGTCGCCCGAAGTCATTTTCATATAGAAGAAAATCGCAATCGAAGCAAGAACTGGAAACAAACTGATATGATCTCCATACAACGGAATATGAAATGGAAGTTGCACTACCGCATCAAATGAGGACAAATCGTCGGCCCAAAGGAAGCTTTTTTGTCTCAACTCATAAGCCGATGGAAAAAATTGAAACGAAGCATACATAAACGGAATTTGAATCAATGCCGGAATACAACCTGCCATAGGATTTACTCCCGCTTTGTTGTACAATTTCATTGTTTCCTGTTGTTTCTTCATTGGGTCTTTTTTGAATTTTTCTCCCAATTCAGTGATTTCTGGACGCAAAACTTTCATCTTGGCTTGCGACAAGAATGATTTAAACGTAATTGGTGACATTGCGATTTTTATCAAAATGGTAAAAATAATGATGGCAATTCCCAATGAAAGACCTAAAGTTGTGCTTAAAAATCCAAATAATGGAATAAAAATAAACATATTTATCCACCCGAAAATTCCCCAACCTAATGGAATAATTTTTTCTAGATTTTTGTCATAATGTTTTAATGTTTTATAATCTGACGGCCCAAAATACCAATTCATTTTATAATCTAACTCCCCGTTACTAAAAGCCAAAGGTACATTCGCTTTCAATTGTTTGGTAAAAACCGTATCTATTGTTTCGTCATTTACAAGATTGTTCGAATGTAATTTAGCTGTTTCAAAAGGTTTGTCTGTCAATAAAATAGTAGAGAAAAAATGCTGCTTGAAAGCTACAAATGAAGCTTTAGTGGAGTTTTCTTCCTTATCTTGACCTTGACCTACATAATCAATTTTATCGTCTTCATATTGAAAATAAATTTCGGTATATCGATTTTCATAAGAAATACTTTTCTCATTTCGATACGTTTTCATACTCCATTCTAAATCCAATGGTTTGGCAGTATTCAACACTTTATTCAAACCTTGTGAACGCAAATCAAAACCAATCATATAATCGTTTGGTTTCAAAATGTATTTGTATTCTAGAAACTCATTGGCACCAGCCTTCAATTTCATCGAAAGAATTTGGTCTGCTCCGACTTTTGTCAAAGTTGGCTCGAAATATAAGTCTTTGGTGTTTAAAGTACGATTATCATTCGTTTGCAATTGAATGTTCAAATTGGCATTATTGTCTTTAATCAATTGAACCAATTGTCCTGACCCTTTTTTAAATTTCTCCAAATTTTTCAAAGTAGCTTCAACAATGTAACCACCTTTATTGGCGATTTTCAGAATTACTTTTTCGTTTTCGATAGTTGTAAAACCTCCTTTTGCCGATGGAAGTGTTGCAGAATAAGCAAAACCGCCTAATGTTTTTTGCAACTGGACCAATTGAGTTGAATCGCCAGCTATTACTGCTATTGGAGTTGCAACAGGATTTACTGCTGCTGCTTTTGCTTGGGCTTCTTTTTTGGCAACTAATTCTTTTTTAGCTTTTTCAGCTGCAATTGTTGCTTCAGAAGGCTTATTTTGATACATTATCCAAATCAAAATTCCAAAAATCAATACGAAACCGATGATCGAATTGAGGTCTAATTTTTTTTCTTCCATTTTAATTATTTATTCTCTCCCCACAAATGATAGTGATTGAATGTGTTTATTGATTGTTTTATTTTTCTTTGTTAGTCCAATATCACTTTGAATTGTTACTGAACTTTACTTCTTTTTTGTTTTCACCACAGCTGCTACAAAATTCACAAAAAGTGGATGCGGATTTTCTACTGTGCTCTTATATTCTGGATGGTATTGTACTCCAATGAAAAAAGGATGATTTTCTAATTCTACAATTTCTACCAAACCTGTTTCTGGATTTACCCCGGAGGCTTTCAATCCCGCTTTTTCTAATAGATCAACATAACTGCTATTGTATTCGTAACGATGACGATGACGTTCAGAAATAGTAGCTGAACCATATATTTTATAGGCTAATGTATCTTGTTTCAAATCACATTTCCATGCCCCTAGACGCATTGTTCCACCCTTGTCGGTAATATTTTTTTGTTCTTCCATTAAGTTTACAACCGGATGAGTTGTGTCAGGATTCATTTCGGTAGAATTGGCATCAGCATATCCTAAAATAGTTCTAGCATATTCGATAATTGCCATTTGCATTCCTAAACAAATTCCTAAGAACGGAATTTTATTTTCACGTGCATAGCGAACGGCTTCAATTTTTCCTTCAATTCCTCTACCTCCAAAACCAGGAGCTACAAGAATCCCATCCAAACCAGCTAGTTTCTCAGCTACATCGGATGCGTCTAAAAATTCAGAATGAATAGAAACGACGTTTACTTTCGTTTCATTAGATGCTCCGGCGTGAATAAATGCTTCTAAAATAGATTTATAAGAATCTTGTAATTCTACATATTTACCAATCAATCCAATATTCACCGTATGTTTTGGATTTTTTAATCTGCGTAAAAAGGTATTCCAATGTTTTAAATCTGGAGCGGCTTTTTTAGGCAAATCCAATTTTTTCAAAG
Source organism: uncultured Flavobacterium sp. (assembly GCA_963513695.1). Classification (GTDB taxonomy): domain Bacteria; phylum Bacteroidota; class Bacteroidia; order Flavobacteriales; family Flavobacteriaceae; genus Flavobacterium. The sequence goes on along the minus strand of CAUPRL010000015.1, from coordinate 19,477 downwards.
CCACAACATCAAGACCTTCTTCAAGCATCAAATTAGGCACTTCGTAAATCGTTGAAGCATCAATAGATTGAATAACTGCTTCTCTTTTTACATTGCAAAATAAAGCTAATTTTGTTCGAATATCATCTGAAATTTCGTGTTCAGTTCTACAAACCAAAATATCGGCTTTGATACCACTTTCCATTAATGTTTTAACGGAGTGTTGCGTAGGTTTTGTTTTTAATTCGCCAGCTGCCGCCAAATAAGGAACCAAAGTCAAATGAATGACGATAGCATTATTTTCACCCAAATCCCAAACCAATTGACGAACTGATTCTATATAAGGTAAAGATTCAATATCTCCAACAGTTCCACCAATTTCAGTAATTACAATATCAAAATCGCCCGTTTTGCCAAGCAATTGCATTCTATCTTTGATTTCGTTAGTGATATGCGGAACCACTTGAACCGTTTTCCCAAGGAATTCGCCTCTTCTTTCTTTTTCGATAACCGAAAGATAAATTCGCCCAGTGGTCACATTATTCGCCTGAGAAGTCGGAACATTCAAGAAACGCTCATAATGTCCTAAATCCAAATCGGTTTCAGCTCCATCATCGGTTACATAACATTCTCCGTGTTCGTATGGATTTAATGTTCCTGGATCGACGTTGATGTATGGGTCAAACTTTTGAATGGTCGTTCGGTATCCTCTAGCCTGCAATAATTTTGCCAATGAAGCCGCAATTATCCCCTTCCCTAAAGAAGACGTAACTCCGCCTGTAACAAAAATATATTTCGTTTGATTCATTTTATTAGTGTTGTAGTTGTTGTTGTTTGGTAAAATTGCAAGCGAATAGTTTGCAAAAACGCTGCAAAAATACAATTATAAATCGAGAAAAAACTAATTTGAAATTGAGATAATTTTGATTTTATTGACAAGTATGACTTGGTTATCGTTTTTTAGTTAAAAATCATAAATAAAAAACCTACCCAAGATTATACATCCCGAGTAGGTTTTTTCAATTCACTATTTATACTGCTTTTTGGGCAGTTTTAAATTATATAGAAGCTATTACAAATCTCTATACAATTCCAATCTTTCCCATTTAGAATCTACTTCTTCTTGAGCTTGATTCAATAATTCAGCTCCTAAAGTTGCATTTTCTTTCACAACTCTAGTAAAACGAGCTTCGTTGTACATAAAGTCACTCAAAGGAATAGATGGCGCTTTAGAATCTAATTTGAATTTTTTGCCTTTTGATTCTAGAGGATTGAATCTAAACAATGGCCAGTATCCACTATCCACTGCTTTTTCTTGCTGGTCGATTGCGTTTTTCAATTCGTAACCATGTTCCCCACAATGAGAATAAGCAATTATCAATGATGGTCCAGGATAAGCTGCAGCTTCTTCAATAGCTTTAAGCGATTGCAAGTCTTTGGCTCCCATTGCAATTTGAGCTACATACACATTTCCGTATGAAATAGCTTGAAGTGCTAGGGATTTTTTACCTGTTTTTTTACCACCAATTGTAAACTTAGCACTTGCTCCAAGAGGAGTTGATTTAGAAGCTTGTCCACCAGTATTAGAATACACCTCGGTATCCATTACTAAAATATTGATATCTTCTCCAGTTGATAAAACGTGATCTACTCCACCGTATCCGATGTCATAAGCCCAACCGTCTCCACCAAAGATCCAAACTGCTTTTTTACGCAAATACTCTGTCAATTGGCTTAATTTTTTAGCATCAGCATTATCATTGATTTTTGCTAATATTTTATTAAGTGCATCAATTTGAGCAAATTTTTCGTTTTTCAGCGCTTCTGTATCTTCAGGGTTGTTCAGAATAGCATCTACTATTTCGTCACCTACAACTGACCTTAATGACTCTAATAATCCTACTGCAATTTCCTGTTTTTTAGACAATCCTAATTTCAGACCTAATCCAAACTCGGCATTGTCTTCGAAAAGTGAATTTGCCCAGGCTGGACCTCTACCAAATTCATTGGTTTTATAAGGTGTTGTTGGTAAATTTCCACCATAGATAGATGAGCAACCTGTAGCATTGGCAATCAACATACTATCGCCATACAATTGGGTTATCATCTTGATGTAAGGTGTTTCTCCACAACCAGAACAGGCTCCTGAGAATTCAAATAATGGTTCTAAGTACTGAGATCCTTTCACATTGGTAATCTGCAACGCAGTACGATCATAATAAGGTAAACTTACAAAATGATCCCAATTTACATTTTCAACAACATCCACTTCAATTTTCTTGTGCATATTGATGGACTTGAAGTTTTCTTTCTCTTTGCTTACAGCAGGACAAACCACCACACAAAGGTCACAACCTGTACAATCCTCTGGTGAAACTTGTAAAATATAGGATTCATTTTCTTTAGCAAAAGGTCTTCCTATCGCTGGTACACTTTTCAGTGAAGCTGGGAATTTAGCTAAATCTTCATTAGAAACTACTTTAGAACGAATAGCAGCGTGAGGACAAATAGCCACACACTTATTACATTGTGTACATAAGTTTTCGTCGTCCCATACTGGAATAAAGTCGGCAATACCGCTTTTTTCGAATTGTGAAGTTCCTGTTGGGAAAGTTCCATCGATTGAGAAGGCACTTACTGGAAGATCATCGCCAAAACCAGCTAATATTTTTTCTAAAACTTCAGTAACAAATCCATCAGGAGCGTTTTTCATTGCTGATGCTAAATGTTTTTCGCTTGTAGCCACTTTTGGATACTCTACTTGATGTAAATTTTCTAAAGCTTTATCTACAGCATTGAAGTTCATTTTTACCACTTTCTCTCCTTTATGAGAGTACGATTTAACGATGGCATCTTTAATTTTTTGAATAGCCTCGTCTTTAGGTAAAATTCCAGAAATAGCGAAGAAACATGTTTGCAAAATCGTATTCGCTCTTTTTCCAAGACTAGCTTCAAAGGCAACTTTTGTAGCGTCAATCACGTAGAATTTAGCTTCTTTATCAATGATCCCTTGTTGAATTTGAATTGGCAATCTAGCCCAAATTTCATCTTTTGAATAAGGTGAGTTCAATAAGAAAGTACCACCGTGTTTCAAATCAGCAATCATATTGAATTTTTCAATAAAGTTGAATTTATGACTAGCAATGAAATCAGCTTTATCTACTAAATAGTTAGAATTAATTGGGTCTGGACCAAAACGCAAGTGAGAAATAGTTTGTGCGCCTGCTTTTTTAGAGTCATAAACGAAATATCCTTGAACATAATTATCAGTAGTTTCACCAATGATTTTGATGGAGTTTTTGTTGGCTCCAACAGTTCCGTCAGAACCTAAACCATAGAACATACAGCTAATTGATTTTCCTTTAATATCAAATTTCGGATCAAAATATAAACTTCTAAAAGTCACATCATCATTGATACCAATGGTAAAGTGATTTTTAGGTTTTTTATTCGATAATTCGTCATAAATTCCTTTTACCATTGCTGGTGTAAACTCTTTTGACGACAATCCGTAACGACCTCCAACCACGATTGGCATTTCTCTTCCGCTTTCAACAAGTGCAGTTACGATATCTAAATAAAGAGGATCTCCAATACTTCCTGGCTCTTTTGTTCTGTCCATTACCGCAATTTTTTGAACTGTTTTTGGCAAAGCATCAACAAAGGCATCGATTGCGAAAGGTCTAAACAAACGGATAAAAATTACCCCAACTTTTTCGCCTTCTTCTAGCATCACTTCAAGAGCTTCTTTTACAGGACCTTCAGCAGAACCCATAATAATCATCACTCTTTCAGCTTCTGGGTGTCCTATATAATCGAATAAATTGTATTTACGACCAGTGTGCTCGTAGAATTCGTTCATTACTTCTTGAACAGCAGCTGGAACAGCATCGTAGAATTTGTTTGCAGCTTCTCTGGCTTGGAAGAATACATCAGGATTTTGAGTAGTACCTCTCAAAACTGGACGATCAGGATCTAATGATCTTTGTCTGTGCTCCATCACTTTATCTTCAGGCATCATTGCTTTGATAATTTCGTCAGTGATACCATCAATTTTAGAAATTTCGTGAGATGTTCTAAACCCATCGAAAATATTCATAAATGGAACTCTAGTTTTTAATGTTGCCACTTGAGAAATCAAAGCAAAATCGTGTGCTTCCTGAACTGAACCACCAAATAACATAGAAAATCCAGTTTGTCTACAAGCCATTACATCGGAGTGGTCTCCAAATATAGATAGTGCATGAGTTGCAACTGTTCTGGCAGCAACATGTATAACACAAGGTAACAATTCACCCGCAATTTTATACATATTAGGTATCATCAACAACAAACCTTGTGAGGCCGTAAACGTTGTAGTTAACGCACCTGCCTGTAAAGCTCCATGGACAGTTCCAGCAGCACCAGCTTCACTTTGCATTTCAACAATTCGTGGAATATTATTCCAAATATTTTTTTTACCTTTTGAACTGTATAGTTCAGCATGTTCACCCATCGGCGAAGAAGGTGTAATTGGATAAATTGCACAGACTTCATTCGTTTTGTGAGCAATGAGAGCTACTGCTTCATTACCGTCACAAATTACTTTTGGAAAAGTTTTATTTTTCATTTTTAATTTTTTTTTTTAAACTATCTTGAATTTGTGACGAACTATTCAATCTACAAATTACTTGACAGCATTTTGATTATAAAAGCAAAAAAAAGCTAAAATGCCTTATGGCAATTTAGCTTTTTTTCCTTTTTTGATTTACTCATTATGTAACCAGGCTTTCTTGTCTAATAATTGAGCCTCTGTTTCTACATGATTCTCATCAAGAATACAGCAATCTACAGGGCAAACTGAAGCACATTGTGGTTTGTCGTGGAAACCTTTACATTCTGTACACTTGTCAGCCACAATATAGAAAAACTCATCAGAAATCGCGTCGTTTTCTTCATCTGCATCAATTTCTTTCCCTGAAGGTGTTTTTATCATTCCTTTCAAGGCTGATCCATCTGAATAAGACCAACTAGTGTCTGGTTCATAAATTGCGTTGTTTGGACATTCTGAAATACATGCATCACAATTGATACATTCGTCCGTGATAATTATTGCCATAATATATATATTTTTTAATTCCCCGTAAAATTAAATGTCTTTTTATTACTTTTATATGATAATAGTCATATTTTATTCAAAAAAGTGAAATTAAATTTGGCTCATCAAATATTAAATTTATCTGTTAATATTGAAAATAAATAAACTTATGGTTGCAACTAAAACAAAACCACAACCTGAAAAACTAGAAGCAGTAGTTATTCGTTTTGTAGGTGATTCAGGAGATGGAATGCAGTTGACTGGAACACAATTTTCTGACACATCCGCAATGTTTGGCAATGACATTGCCACTTTTCCAAATTATCCTTCAGAAATTCGAGCGCCCCAAGGGAGTTTGTATGGAGTTTCAGGATTTCAAGTACATATAGGTAGTGTAGAAGTAAGTACCCCTGGTGACAGTGTCGATTTATTAGTAGCTATGAATCCAGCTGCTTTAAAAACTAATCTTTATGCCTTGAAGCCTGGACATGCAGTAATCGTCGATACCGACGCTTTCAATAAAAAGAATTTAGAAAAAGCAGAATACACCACAAACCCTCTAGAAGACGGTAGCCTCGATAATTATAAAGTTATCGAAGTGGATATGACTTCATTAACAAAAGAAGCTTTGAAGGATGTTTCTGGTTTGGACACGAAAACGATTTCGAGAAGTAAAAATATGTTTTCACTTGGAATGATTTATTGGATGTACAACCGTTCTACAGATCATACCATTGAATTTTTTAATGACAAGTTCAAATCTAAACCCCATTTAATTGAAGCCAATACTAAGGTGTTAATGGCTGGGTTTTATTTTGCTGAAACTTTAGAACTTATTCCTAATTCATATACCATTTCACCAGCAAAAATGCCAGCTGGAACCTATAGAATTATAATGGGCAACACAGCAACGGCTTGGGGATTTTTGGCAGCAGCCGAAAAATCAGGATTGGAATTGTTCCTAGGATCTTATCCTATAACTCCTGCGACCGATATTTTACACGAATTAGCCAAACACAAACACTTTGGAGTTAAGGCTTTTCAGGCAGAAGACGAAATTGCTGGAATAACTTCGGCCATTGGAGCGGCATTTGCAGGAGATTTAGCCATTACTACCACTTCAGGACCTGGATTAGCACTGAAAGGTGAAGCTATTGGCTTGGCTATGATGACTGAATTACCTTTAGTGGTTGTCGATGTACAGCGCGGAGGACCATCTACTGGTTTGCCAACCAAAACAGAACAATCGGATTTATTACAAGCTATATATGGTAGAAACGGCGAGAGTCCCGTTATCGTAATTGCTGCAAGCACACCTGCAAACTGTTTCAACTTTGCTTACGAAGCTTCTCGATTGGCATTAGAACATATGACGCCGGTTATTTTATTGACTGACGGTTATATTGCAAATGGAGCTGCACCCTGGAAAATCAAAACTGTAGCTGAAATGCCTGAAATAAAAAATAATAAAATTTCAGAAGTAAAAGAAAACTGGCATCCTTATGATCGAGACGAAAACACATTGGCTCGTAACTGGGCTATTCCGGGAACTCCTGGACTAGAACATAGAATCGGAGGTTTAGAAAAAGATGCTGTTACAGGAAATATTTCTTATGAACCAAAGAATCATGAGAAAATGACTCAAATAAGAGCCGAAAAAATCGAACGCGTAAAATTCAATATTCCAGACTTAGAAACAGAATTTGCCAAAAAAGGCGATCTATTAGTAATTGGTTGGGGCGGAACTTATGGTTCTTTGCATTCTGCTGTGAAACAAATGAATGATCAAGGCCATAAAAACATCGGCTATGCCCATTTCAATTATATTAATCCAATGCCAAAAAATACTGAGGAAATTCTATCCAAATTCAAAAAAATTCTGGTTTGTGAATTAAACAGTGGTCAATTTGCCAGCATACTTAAAATAAAACACAGTAAATTTGATTTTTTACAGTTCAATAGAGTCCAAGGATTACCTTTTGCCAACGATGACTTAATTCAAAAATTTAAATCACTAGTATAAATATGGAAACAACAGTTGAAAAAAAATATACCGCTAAAGATTTTACTAGTGACCAAGAAGTAAGATGGTGTCCAGGTTGCGATGACTACGTGATTTTGCGTACGATGCAGAAAATACTTCCAGAAATGGGAGTAGCCAAAGAAGATGTCGTTTTCGTTTCTGGAATTGGATGTTCTTCCCGTTTTCCTTATTATTTAGACACATATGGTATTCATAGTATTCACGGTAGAGCTCCTGGAATTGCATCGGGAATAAAACTAGCTAATCCTAACTTAAGCGTTTGGATTGCAACTGGCGATGGCGATGCAATGGCTATTGGAGGGAATCATTTCATTCACGTTTTACGAAGAAATATCGATTTGAATATCATACTTTTCAATAATGAAATTTATGGTTTGACCAAAGGACAATTCTCCCCTACTTCATTAATTGGTCAAAAAACAAAATCCTCTCCTTACGGAAATACGCAACCTCCGTTTTCTCCCGGCGAATTAGCCTTAGGAGCTCAAGCACGCTTTTTTGCTAGAGTTGGTGGTGGAAGCCCAAAAGAAATGGGGCAAATTTTTATAGAAGCACAACAATTTAAAGGAACTTCATTAATCGAAATATTACAAAATTGTGTGATTTTTAATGATGGCTGCTTCAATCATCTTACTGATAAAGACGTAAAAGAAGACAAACAAATCTATCTTGAACACGGAAAACCAATGATTTTTGGTAAAAATCGTGACAAAGGTTTAGTATTAAAAGGACTAAAATTAGAAGTCGTAACCATTGGCGAAAACGGAGTTACACAAGAAGATTTATTAGTACATAATGCCAAAGAAAAAGATCCTACCCTACATTATATGTTGGTTCGAATGGAATACCCATTGGCAACGGGAGTCATCAGAAGTTTCGATGATGTCACCTTAGAAGAACGAGAAGATGCTTTGACCGCGCAAGTTAAAGCCAATTCGAGTTTTACAAAAACCGATGATTTGTTCTTCTCGGGAGAAACATATGAAGTAAAATAAAAAAATAGCAGCAAAATCTATTACCCTATAGGAATAGTAGATTGAATGATGTAGCTTTGCGTTTTAAACAATTTAATAAAAAGTAATATATATGGGTTCAGAAGCAATTATAGTTTTCTTACTAGCCGGAATAGTCTTGGTCGCCGGTGCCAATTTCCTCTCTAATTTAATTTCACCAAAGTCAGACAATACACAAAAACGGGAACCGTATGAAAGCGGAATGACCACCATTGGACCCACTTGGGTTCAATTTAAAGTGGGATACTATTTATACGCTATTCTATTCTTGGTTTTTGATGTCGAGGTAGCCTTTTTAATTCCATGGGCAGTAGTTTTTAAAGAAATTGGAATGGTCGCTTTTGTCGAAATCATCATCTTTTTAGTAATATTAGGTTTAGGCCTGGCCTACGCTTGGAAAAAAGGAGCATTAAAATGGGAGTAAATAACACATCTGAAATACCAGCAGATTTTCCAGGAAAAGTAATTCCTGGAGGTAATGGAGCCAATATCTTGGTCACTTCATTAGACGATATCATCAATTGGGGACGGGCTAACTCGCTTTGGTCCCTTTATTTTGGAACAAGCTGTTGCGCCATCGAAATGATGCAAACCGGAGCAGCTCGCCACGATTATTCAAGATTTGGATTTGAAGTAGCAAGACCTTCACCAAGACAAGCCGATTTAATTATTATTGCTGGAACTATTGTCAACAAAATGGCACCTGTTTTACGTCGTTTGTACGATCAAATGGCTGAACCAAAATACGTAATTGCAATGGGAGCTTGCGCCATTTCTGGTGGTCCATTTTTTTACAATTCGTATTCTGTCGTAAAAGGAGCCGATCACGTAATCCCTGTAGATGTTTACGTTCCGGGTTGTCCGCCTCGTCCAGAAGCTTTGCTCGAAGGAATGTTGATGCTTCAAGCTAAAATCAAAACAGAAAGTATGAATAATAAAGTTTTCCCTATCGATGGGTTCGACGAAGGACTATAAAAGTACGAGGATAGAAATACGAGGTACGAAGTGATTTTACTTTCAGCCTCTAACTTCTAACTTCTAACCTCTAACCTCTAACTTAACAATGACAAACGAAGCATTACAAAATTTAATAAGCAGTTGGATTCCCGAATTGGCATTCACTGAAGAAAAATCCCAGTTTTTAAATATCACCGTTCAGCCCGAACAACTTCACTCACTAATGACACAATTAAAAAGCAATTCCGAAACGAATTTCGATTATTTGTTTTGCTTAAGCGGTGTGGATTGGGGCAAAGAATTAGGTGTAGTTTATCATCTAGAATCTACTACTCACAGACATCAAATAGTGGTAAAAGTAAAAACCGAAGACCGTGAAAACCCAACATTCGATACGGTTTGCAATATTTGGTACACTGCCGAATTCCACGAAAGAGAAGTTTTTGACTTCTTTGGAATACAATTCAACAATCATCCTAATCTAAAAAGACTCTTCTTGACCGAAGAATGGGATGGATTTCCGTTGAGAAAAGATTATGTAGATGAAATTAATATGGTTATCAAATAAGCAAAAATGGATACAACTATAACCAACAATTTTAAATCCGAAGAATATCAAATTAATATGGGGCCGCAACACCCTGCAACTCACGGAGTTTTGCGACTTTTATTAACTATTGACGGTGAAATAATCAAGAGAGTAGAACCCGATTTAGGATATATCCACCGTTCTATCGAAAAAATGTGTGAACGCGATAGCTATCAGCAAATCGTGCACTTAACAGACCGAATGGATTATCTTTCTTCGCATATCAACAACGAAGCCGTTTGCCTTACCGTAGAAAATGCGCTTCAATTGGAAATTCCAGAACGTGTAAAAGTAATTAGAACAATCATTTCTGAATTGACCAGAATCGCATCTCATACATTGTGGTGGGGCGTTATGGGAATGGATGTTGGAGCTTTGACCACTTACTTTTATGGTTTTAGAGACCGTGAAATGATTAACGATATTTTCGAGGAAACTTGTGGTGCTCGATTAACGATGAACTACAACATTCCTGGAGGATTAATGTTCGACATTCACCCGAATTTTGTAAAAAGAACGAAAGAATTTATCGCTCATTTCAAAACCAAACTTCCTGAATACGATTTACTTTTATCCAACAATGTCATTTTCCGAAAAAGGATGGAAGGCATTGGAATTTTAACCAAAGAAGATGCAATTTCGTTTGGTGCTTCTGGTCCTGTGGGTCGTGCTTCTGGCTATTCTTGCGATGTGAGAAAACACCATTCGTACAGTGCTTATGACAAAGTAAAATTCAACGAAGTCCTAAAAACCGAAGGCGATACTTATGCCCGCTACCAAGTTAGAGTTTTAGAAATGTGGGAATCCTTGTCGATAATAGAACAATTAATTGACAATATTCCTGAAGGAGAATTTTTTGCTAAAACCAATGCGGTAATCAAATTGCCCGAAGGTGAGTATTATGAAAAAGTAGAAACTGCAAGAGGAGAATTAGGGGTTTACATCGTTAGTACAGGAACAAAAAATCCGTACCGAATGAAATTCCGTTCGCCAGGATTCTCTAATTTATCCTTATTAAATCATATTGCTGTAGGTGGAAAAATTGGAGATTTAGTAGCAACTATGGCAACATTAGACCTTGTAATCCCTGATATCGACCGATAAAATTAATTTTATGAACATTACAAAAAATATTCACGAATGGCTTTTTAGCCTGATGCCGGAAGCTACAGCAAGCATTGTAGAAATGGTATTAATAGCCGTTGTTTACCTAGCCATTTTTGCAGTGGCTGGTTTATACCTAGTTTTACTCGAAAGAAGAGTAGCCGCTTGGTTTCAATTGCGACTTGGACCCAACAGAGTAGGTTACCAAGGATTATTACAAACGATGGCTGATGCTTTAAAACTGGTTTCCAAGGAATTAACTGGAACGATTAAAGCCGACAAATTTTTATATAATTTAGCGCCTTATTTTGTTATTGTAACCGCCTTGATGGCGATGTCGCTTTTCCCTTTTTCGAAAGAATTTCAAGCCTTTGACATCAATATTGGTATTTTCTTTTTAATCGCCATATCTTCTATTGGTGTGATTGGAATTTTATTGGCAGGTTGGAGTAGCAATAATAAATTTGCCTTGATTGGTGCAATGCGAAGCGGTGTTCAAACCATTAGCTACGAACTATCTGTTGGATTATCGTTATTGACAATGGTTTTAATGACAGGTTCTTTGCAACTTTCGGAAATTGTCGAAGTGCAAAAACACGGTTGGCTCATCGTTCAAGGACATTTTCCTGCTGTCATCGCTTTTTGCATTTATATGATTGCTGGAACAGCTGAAACCAACAGAGCTCCTTTCGATTTAGTAGAAGCCGAATCCGAATTAGGTGCTGGTTTCCACACCGAATACTCGGGAATGAAGTTTGCCTATTTCTTCTTGGCAGAATTTATCAATATGTTTATCATAGCATCAATCGCTACAACTGTATTCTTCGGAGCCTATTTATCTCCTTTTGGAATCACTGAAAATATTCCTTTGCTAGGTGTATTTTGGTTTTTAATAAAAACGTTAGCCATAATTTTTCTAATGATGTGGTTTAGATGGACGTTTCCAAGACTAAGAATTGACCAACTTCTGGTATTAGAATGGAAATATTTGCTTCCGCTAAACTTAATGAACTTGATTATAATGGCGTTGATGGTATTACTTGGATTAACAATTCAATTTTAGAAATTATGAGTTATTTTTCAGATATATATAATGGTGTAAAAACACTTCTCACAGGAATGAGTGTCACCGGAAAGTATTTTTTACATTCCAGAAAAGGGGCTATAACCCAACAATATCCTGACAACAGAGCTACACTACAAATGTTTGAACGTTTTCGTGGCGAGGTAGTAATGCCGCACGATGAGAAAAACGAACACCGTTGTACAGGTTGCCAAAAATGTGAATTGGCTTGCCCGAACGGAAGTATCGAAATCATTTGGGACCGTCAAATCGACCCTGAAACAGGCAAAAAGAAAAAAATGATAGACAAACATATTTATCATTTAGGAATGTGCACGATGTGTAGTTTATGCATCGAAGCCTGTCCTACCGATGCTATCAAATGGGCTCAGAATTTTGAAAATTCTGTGTACGACAGAAAGTACCTCACTAGAGTTTTAAACAAACCGGGATCAAAAGTGGTTCCTGGACTAGAAGATTAATCTTATGGAAAAAGTTATATTTTACATTTTAGCCTTAATAATGATTGTATCGGCCATTGCCTCTGTAAGCAGTCGCAAAATGCTTCGATCTGTTATCTATTTATTGTTTACACTAATAGGAGTTGCGGGGATTTACTTCTTAATTGATTACAATTTCTTAGCCGCTGTTCAATTGACCGTTTATGCTGGAGGAATTATCGTATTGGTTATTTTCTCGGTTTTATTGGTACATCATATTGAAATGGAGTTGGAAATGGCCAAATTATCTAAAAAATTAATCACCGGATTGATTTGTTTAATTGGGCTTGGCTTATTCTTATATACCATATATACAAATGATTTTCAAGTGGTAGAAAATTCGAAAACTACTACTGTTGAAGATATAGGTCGAGGACTTTTAAGCTACGATGCAGGGGGATTTATTTTACCTTTTGAAGTCATCAGTATTCTATTGTTGGCCGCAATGATTGGAGCCATCATAATTGGAAAAGGAGACAAACTAACTAAAAACGACGATACATTATGATAGCTGGAATTAGCATCTACGAAATTTTTACCCTTACCTCTATTCTCTTTTTTATAGGTATTTACGGGTTTATTACCAGAAAAAACTTGATATCGATTTTAATATCGCTCGAGTTGATTTTAAATGCTTCGGCGATAAACTTTGTTGTCATCAACAAATATTTATATCCCGATGTGTTGCAGGGCGTTTTCTTTTCGATTTTTATTATTGCTGTCGCTGCTGCTGAAACTGCGCTTGCAGTAGCAATAATCATCAATCTTTACAGACAAATCAGTTCTGTTGAAGTGAAGGACACTGAAATTATGAAGTATTAATATTCAATAAATATGGACATCTCTTATATATTATTTATTCCATTAATTCCGCTAGCTGTATTCTTGCTTTTGGGAATTGGTTACCAGAAAATCAAACCAGCGGTTTCTGGATACATTGGAGTTGCTGGATTGGCGACTTCGGCTGCGCTTTCTTATTATGCTGCATACGAATACTTCTTCGTTAGCGGAAAAGTAGATGGTGTGTATCAAACTTTTGTAGAAAAGACGGTTTGGATGAACTTTACCGACACACTACACATCGATATGGGAATTCTGGTGGACCCAATATCTGTTATGATGCTCGTGGTAGTAACCACTATCTCTCTAATGGTGCACATTTACAGTAGAGGTTATATGGAAGGCGATAACGGATATACTAAATTCTTTGCTTTTTTATCGCTGTTTACCTTTTCAATGCTAGGATTAGTTTTAGCAACCAATCTTTTCCAAATCTATATTTTCTGGGAATTGGTAGGTGTATCTTCTTATTTATTAATTGGCTATTATTATACCAAAACATCGGCTGTAGCCGCTGCAAAAAAAGCGTTTATCGTAACCCGATTCGCTGATTTTGGCTTCTTAATTGGAATATTAATAGTAGGCTATTACGCTGGCACATTCGATTTTGAAACTTTAAATGCCGTCAATGCCGAAGGCGAAGGATTGCTTATGCAATGGGGAGCTTCTTCCTTTATGGGACTATCTGTAATAACTTGGGGATTACTCCTTATCTTTATGGGAGGCGCAGGAAAATCGGCAATGTTCCCTTTACACATTTGGCTACCCGATGCAATGGAAGGACCAACGCCAGTATCGGCCTTGATTCACGCTGCGACAATGGTTGTAGCTGGAGTTTATTTGGTTGCTCGATTATTCCCAATGTATTATTTTGTTGAAGATGGTTTCGCCTTGAATGTTGTGGCTTATGTGGGAGCTTTCTCCTCTTTGTTTGCAGCCGTCATTGCCCTCACACAAACCGATATTAAACGAGTTTTGGCTTTTTCGACGATGTCACAAATTGGCTATATGATGTTAGCCTTGGGTGTTTCGAGTTATAAAGGTCACGAAGGCGTTGGTTATATGGCGTCTATGTTTCATTTGTTTACTCACGCTATGTTCAAAGCCTTATTATTCTTGGGTGCAGGTTCAGTAATTCATGCGGTTCACAGCAATTATTTAAAAGATATGGGCGGTTTGCGAAAGTATATGCCTATAACCAATATAACGTTCTTGATTGCAGCATTGGCCATTGCCGGAGTTCCTCCATTCGCGGGATTTTGGAGTAAAGATGAAATCTTAGTTGCCGCTTTCGAAAAAAATCAATTGCTTTATTTCGTTGGCCTTTTCGTAGCGGGATTGACAGCCTTTTATATGTTCCGACTTTATTTTGGAATATTCTGGGGAAAAGAAACCAAATACCATCATCCTCCTCACGAAGCACCAATGTCTATGGCATTCCCATTATTATTCTTAGCTTTAATGAGTATAGTTGCAGGATTTATTCCTTTCAGCGAATTTGTAACAGCAGACAAAATGAGTTTCGAAGCGCATTTAAATATCCCATTAGCCGCAGTAGCCGTTGGAACTGGATTGACCGGAATAATTATCGCTTGGATATTCTACAAAAAAGAAAATGATTTGGCCGAGAGATTTTCAAATGCTTTTGGACTATTTTACAAATGGACCTATAATAAATTCTATTTCGATGAGATTTATATGTTCATTACCAAAAAAATCATCTTCAATTTAGTTTCAACTCCAATTGCCAAATTCGACAAGAAATATGTTGACGGAACAATGGAAGGAATAGGCAACAAAACGGTTATTATTTCCGAAAAAATAAAAGGATTACAATCTGGAAGATTACAAGATTACGCAATGTTTTTTGTTTCTGGAGTTGTAGTTGTCGCTTTGGTTTTTATTTATTTATGGACAAACTAAACAATTAATATGGATATTTTATCACTTTTTGTAATTGTACCTGTACTCACAGTTTTGGCTTTGGTTTTTTCCAAAGGATTAAAACAAGCTCGAATTATTTCGATGATTGGAAGCTTTATTCAACTCGGAATGGCTATCAACTTGTTATTTACTTATTTAAAAGAACGAGCCGTCAATAAAAGCGTAATGCTCTTCACACAAGATTATATCTGGTTCGAAAATTTCAATGTTCATTACGCCATTGGAGTGGATGGGATTTCGGTTGCCTTATTATTATTGACCGCAATTGTAGTATTAGCGGGTGTTTTCATCTCTTGGAAAACCGACGATCTACCTAAAGAATTTTTCATCTCACTCTTGGTTTTAGCTACTGGAGTTTACGGATTCTTCATTTCGCTCGACTTATTTACCATGTTTGTGTTCTATGAAATTGCCGTTATCCCAATGTATTTACTGATTGGAATTTGGGGCTCAGGTCCAAAAGAATATTCGGCTATGAAGTTGACTTTAATGTTAATGGGTGCTTCTGCGGTTTTATTGGTTGGTGTTTTAGGAATTTATTTTAATTCCAATGCAGACGGTGGAGCTTTAACGTTCAATATCTTAGAAATTGCCAAAGTAAACATTCCATTTGAAGCGCAGAAATTATTTTTCCCATTGACTTTCATTGGTTTTGCAGTTCTTGGAGCGTTATTCCCTTTCCACACTTGGTCACCTGACGGTCACGCTTCGGCGCCAACAGCAGTTTCGATGCTTCACGCAGGAGTTTTAATGAAATTGGGAGGTTATGGAGTCTTTAGAATTGCAATGTTCTTATTGCCATTGGGAGCCATTGAATGGTCTTGGTTTTTCATTATTTTATCTGCAATTGGAGTAATTTATGGCGCATTTGGAGCCTTAAAACAAACCGATTTAAAATACATCAATGCCTATTCCTCAGTAAGTCACTTGGGAATGGTATTGTTCGCTTTATTGATGTTGAACAAAACCGCTTGGAACGGAGCTATTTTACAATCACTTTCTCACGGATTTATGACAGCCTTATTCTTCGCCTTAATCGGGATGATTTATGGACGAACACACACTAGAGACATCACCAAATTAGGAGGATTATTAAAAGTAATGCCTTTTATATCTGTCATTTATGTCATTGCAGGTTTGGCCTCCTTAGGATTGCCTGGATTTAGCGGTTTCATTGCTGAAATGAACATCTTCGTTGGTGCTTTCCAACACGAAGAAATGTTCTACAGAGTAGCGACCGTGATTTCGGTATCTGCAATTGTGGTAACCGCTGTTTACATCTTGCGAGTGCTGGGAATTATGCTAATGGGTGAAGTGAAAAACGAAGAATATTTAAATTTACCTAAGGCAACTTGGTTCGAAATAACAGGTATTATGCTATTATTAATACCAATGCTTGGTATGGGTGTTGCTCCACTATGGTTGAGCGATATGACAATGGACAGCCTTCAGCCATTTATTCAAGGAGTATTAAATCATTTATAAAATAACTAAAATGAATCTGAACAGTTTTATCGCAATGCGACAAGAAATTTTCCTCTTGATAATTATATTATTGCTGATTGTAGGCGAAATTTTCGTAAATAAAAATAAAAAAGGAAATCTAGTACATTTGGCTTTATTTTTATTTGGAATTCACACTATCATTGGTTTCTTTGCCATTGAAGAAAGTAGTTTGTTTGGCGGTATGTTCCGCACCAATACGCTAATTCACTTCTTCAAAAATGCACTAAACGTAGGTGTGCTTATAGTTCTACTTCAATCTGCCGATTGGATACAAGAAAAAATGGTGCCACTTAATAAAGGAAACGAGTTTTTTATGTTGCTGTTTTCATCCCTGCTTGGAATGTATTTTATGATTTCTGCAGGCGATTTTCTAATGTTTTACATTGGCCTCGAATTGTCAACATTGCCTGTAGCAGCATTGGTAGCTTGGGAAACATCAAAAAGAATTTCGAGTGAAGCTGGTGTGAAATTTATCCTTTCCGCTGGATTGGCCTCTGGAGCATCATTATTTGGAATCTCACTTTTGTATGCCGCAACAGGCTCGATTTATTTTGCAGATATTTCAGCAGTTTTAACTTCGACGAACTTAACATTATTAGGTTTCGTCTTGTTTTTCTCCGGATTAGCATTTAAAATTTCTTTAGTTCCATTTCATTTTTGGACAGCCGATGTTTATGAAGGAGCACCCATTGGCGTTGCTTCCTATTTATCGGTAATCTCGAAAGGAGCCGCAGCATTTATATTAATGATTTTATTGTTTACAGTTCTAAAACCATTGATGCACGTTTGGGAAAACATCGTTTATATTATTGCCCTCGCCACAATGTTTATTGGTAACTTATTTGCTTTGCGCCAACAGAATATGAAACGATTCCTGGCTTTCTCCTCGATTGCACAAGCTGGCTTTATTCTTTTGGGATTAATAACAGGAACTCAATTAGGAACAGCAACAATTGTTTATTTCATATTGGTTTATGTCTTCACCAATTTAGCCGCTTTCGGAGTAGTTCAAGCGATTGCATTGCAAACTGGAAAAGAAAATAGAGACGATTATAACGGCTTGTACAGAACCAATCCCAACTTGAGTTTGGTAATGATGTTAGCTTTATTCTCCTTAGCAGGAATTCCGCCTGTAGCAGGTTTTTTTGGTAAATTCTTTCTATTCGCAGCTGCGGCCAGCAAAGGATATTACCTATTGGTTTTCTTAGCTGTAGTCAATGTAACCATCTCGCTGTACTACTATTTATTAGTTGTAAGAGCTATGTTTATCAGACGAAGTGAGAATCCAATTCCGTTTTTCAAGAGCAAAATTTACATGCGTTTGGGGCTAGTACTAACCGTTTTGGGGATTATTATCCTAGGATTATATAGTCCATTATACGATTACATTTTTGAATTAAGCAACGTTTTTAATAAATAAGTTATGGCATCATTAGACGGAAAACATTCATTTGGAAGCATTGGAGAAACAAGAGTCACTTTTGTCGAGAAAGGCGTTGATGAAGGCCGCAGGGATTTCTTGAAGCAACTATTAGAGCACAATGGCTTTGAAGTGATTCTAGATGAAGAAAAGAAAAAAACAGAGGAAGATCCTCAATTATATACTGTGGCTGTAACCGATATGGTTTTCAATCCCACCATTTGGATTTTCGAACGAAAAATGAAAACACTAGACGGACACAAAGTAACGCAAGATTACTGGTTTCAAAGAACAACCGAAACCAACCCAATGTATTGGAAGAATTCATAAAAGCAAAACTAACTAACCAAAACCCAAAAAAGACCAATCTTTTGACAGATTGGTCTTTTTTATTAGGAATAGCGCAGATAACAAAAACGATCTCAAATAGAATAAATCTGGTGGGTTTGGAGCCCTATTTTCTGCTTCTTAACAACCCAATCATTTGCCCAATTCCTATACCAAAATAGGCTCTATTCTTGGTTATTTAAACCATAGGAGAAAGAGTGAACCCATAGAATCTGGTAAATGGAAATTCAATTTTTGGGTTTATCATTAAACTTACTGTGTCGTATTTATGGTTCTTCCAAGTATAATTCTCCTCAAAAAAAGAATTGTCAACCTCAGTCCAATTTTCGGGTTCAGTTATCACAGAATACCCTAATCCAACGTTTAGATTTAACCGTATAGTGCCACTAGGATTTAATTTGTAAATTTTTCCAACCCCAATTTGATAATTCTCAAATTGGTCATAAGGATTGGCTAAACCGAAAAACATAACCCCTACAAGACCTGAGGTATAATTTTCTGGTTGGGATTTTGGTGTCCTAATGTTTGCAGTATAAGCCAGCTTGAATAAATATTTTTCTTTGTAAACATAATTCAAACTTAAATCGACCCCAAAATAATTTCCCATATTTAATTCAGCTGCTGTATAAATAGCATTTTTGACATCAAATTGAGCATTTGTAGTATAGATACTAGTCAAAACGAAAAATAGTATTATTTTTTTTATATAAATCATTGATTAAGTTTCATATCAACACAGACAATTGCGGCTTATCTTTCTCTAGAGGAAATGTAATTATAGGAAATTTAAAACAAATTCTATCCTCTTATTAATCAACCAAATCCAATTTTAAAAGTTTTGGGATTGATTAAATTGATTTTGGGACCTATCCTAAAACTTCAATACGTCAAAAGACCCGAGGCATTAGCCGAACTGGCGAGGCAAGTGAGACGAACCAAGCGCAGGCTGAATAGGTTGTTGCAATAAAACAAAAAACCCCGTTTCGTTAGAAACAGGGTTTTTCAAAAGAAAGGCGACGACATACTCTCCCACATAACTGCAGTACCATCTGCGCAGGCGGGCTTAACTACTCTGTTCGGGATGGGAAGAGGT
>CAUPRL010000014.1:0-101635 GCA_963513695.1 uncultured Flavobacterium sp. | reverse complement strand
TATTGGCTAATAATTTTTCGAGTTTGCATATCCATATTTCCGGGTTCTTCACCTGGTTGAATTGATAATCGATAAATGCAGGAAATTGAGATTGTTTGAGTTCTAGAATTTTTGCAATTAAGGCATTGCAATAGTTTTGAAGAGTGACTTTGTCTTCAATGATTATATCAAATAAAGGATTTTTGGCTAGAGCCGAAGGCACTGCCAATAATTCTACAAACGGAGCTGTTTGCATATTTTGATCCTTTGAGTTCAAGTTTAATTATAGTTTTTGGGGTGTTCATTTAGTATTAAAAGGTAATTAAAAGCTTATTAAAAATGGTTGCTTTTTGGAAGTCCTAGTGTTTTCAACTAGTGTTCGTTTATCACTCGTTTCGAATGCTTTAAAAATTACTTGTTTACTCTGTTGTAAAGTTATAAAATAAAAAAAATCCTTGTTAAAGGATTTTAATTGAAGTTATTAACAATTGTTTAATGTCAATAAAATAGGCACTTAACACGTTATTTAAAAAATATAGTTGTCTACCGCTTTGTCCAGTTCTTCGCTGATGATTTTGGCATATACTTGTGTGGTGCTGATGTCTCGGTGGTCCATAAGTTTAGAAACGTGCTCAATTCTCATACCATTATTTAACGCATTTGTTGCAAAACTGTGTCTTGATAAATGGAAAGAAAGGTCGAAAGGCAATTTTATTTTTTCTCCCATTTTTTTAAGATGCCAGTTTGCTAATTTATTGAAAGCTGCTGTTTGAAAATAACGTTTTGCTTCGTTTACCAAATAGCCCTTTTTGTCGACAATAACCGGAAAGATAAAATCATCGTGATTGGCATTTTCTTTTTTGTATTTTTCTAAAATATCGATAGCCACTTTTCCAATTTTGAACTGGTGTACTCTTCCAGTTTTACGGATGTGTTTGTTGATTTTATGTTCAGCTTCATTGTAATTAGAATATTGCATTTCGATAACATCACTAAAACGCAATCCTCCGGCATAAATAGAGAAAAGGAATAAATCTCTCCACATCATAGCTTTTTTACCTTCTGTAAGCTTTAATTGGGCCAAAGCATCAATCTGTACCTTATTAAGAAATAATCTTTTAGAAGAGCTGATTTTGAGGGTTATTTTGCTAAATGGAAACATAGTTTCGGGAATAACTTCCTCCCGAATTGCATCCCTGAATATGGTTCCAAGCACAATGATGGAAAGTCGTTGCGTTGTATCTCCGTTGCCTAATGTATTGCCTAAATGAAATTTATAGTCGTTTAATAGTGCTACCGTAATTTCATCAAAATACACATCCTTTGTTCCCATATACTTTTCAAATTTATCAACCTGAGAGGTGTATGCTCTGTAAGTGGAATAAGAAACAGTACTTTTGATTTTCTCTAATCTCTTTCTGGCATATTCAAAAAAATTAGGTACTTCTTTACCCTTTATGGCTTCTTTTAGTTTTTTAACCGAAACCGTTTTGATTTTACGTTCCATATCGGCAACCTGACCTTCGGCATCTGCAATCTTTTGAGATAATGCAGCATTCATTCTGGCACTATTGGAATGGTTCTTTTTTACTTTCTGCTTTACTTCATCCCACTCGTTCTCTTTTAGCTTAACTCCAGCAGTGATAAATTTCGTTTTTCTATCTTTTATAATTCGGATATACAAAGGGCTGTGTCCTGTTTGATCTACCTGATGTGTTCTTAAAATTAGTTTTACTGATGCCATAAGATTAGGAATTTAGGATTGTTGTACTATATTTGAAAGGTGGTGCAAAAGAGTGAAGGTACTGTAAAATAAGGGGTTTCAATCGGGTGCATCGTAATACGAAGGTACAACAATAGGTACAACAAAACAAGTATTTCGTTGCTTTTTGTTGCTTAAATTTGCATTGTTAATTTTTATAAAGTCAATGAATACAACACTTTAAGTGCAATTGGGAGGGTTGAATGAAAAGTTGTAGATAACTAGTATATATGCGCATAAAATTACAGCTTTTTGTTCTAAATTGGCATGTTATGCGCATGTTTATGCAAGTATTTATGCGTATAATTTTTCGTTTTATACTATACAAATATAATTAAAAATCCTACATATCAAAAGGATTAATTATGTTTTTTAAAGTAGTACTGCTTACATGGGTATAAATCATTGTTGTTTTGGGACTACTGTGCCCCAATAGATCTTGAATATAGCGTAAATCGGTCCCGTTTTCAAGCAAATGGGTGGCAAAACTATGCCGAAGTGTATGCAAACTAATTTTTTTGGTAATCCCTGCCTTTTTAGCCGATTGATGTAATACCGATTGTGCGCTTCTGCTACTATATTGTTCTCCAAATTGTCCCTCGAATAAATAGGTTTTGGGTTTATAAATAACATAGTACTCTTTTAGCAATCCTAAAATTTTTGTTGATAAAAGCGTATATCGGTCTTTTTTGCCTTTAGCGTTTTTTACATGTATCAGCATCCTTTGGCTATCAATATCAGTTAGTTTCATGTTTAGGGCTTCACTGATTCTCAGACCAGAAGAGTAAATCAAAGCCAATAGGGTTTTGTGTTTTAAATTAGTGGTCAAATCGATAAGCCTAAACGTTTCTTCTTTGCTCAAAACGTTGGGTAATGTTTTTGCATTTTTAGGGCGGTGTATTTTATCGACCATCATCTTGGTGTCGCGAATCGTCATAAAAAATAACTTTATCGCATTGACGGTTTGATTTTGATACGAAGCCGTTAGATTATTTTTCAAAATATGTTCGTTGTTGTAAATAATCACATCCTCATTGTTTATATCGGCAACGGCTTTGTCACGATAAAACACCAAGAACGATTTCAAGGCCTCAGTATAGGTGGTTATTGTGCTTTCGCTATAGCGTTTAGAACGCATCCATTGCTTGAATTTCTCGATTTGTGCGATGCCTTCGCTTGATGGAATACTGTGTGACAGTGGTGTGAGTTTAAACCGAATTCGGTTTTCCTCGGTATCTGGCAAATGCCAAGCACGCAAAGTCTGACTCCAGCGCGAACCTTCGACTTGTTTTATTCGAGCAATCCATTCGGCATTCTTTTCGAAATAGACAGCGATTCTTTTGCTGCCTTTATGTGTGATTGTTTTGGCTTCCCAGTTCATAATCATTACTTTTGTAAGGCTAAAATAAGAAATTATTGTTGTTTCTTAAAAATCAATAGATTAGTGTTAGTAAAATGAGCTCATCAGTATCCTTTTTTGTGCTCGTCAGTAGCTTTTTTTTAATGCATCAGCATACTATTTCAAAAAGATGTACATCTTTTAGTCTATTGCTGTATATCTTTTGGTTCATTCCTGTACATCTTTTAGGTAAAAGATATACAGGAATTGAATATTGTGTCCTTAACATTTAATAAATTTGTCCTTACGAACTTATCTTATCAAACTAACGAAACAATTTTTATGGCTGTATCTTTCAAAATGGTGCCCAAGAAAAACAATCTGGCATCGCCACCCGAAACAAAATATTATCCTTGTGCTGTGCATAATGGCGAGGTCAATCTAAACCAATTAGCGGCTATTGTTGCTTCTCGATCTACTGTGAGTCGCGTAGATTGCTATGGAGTCATTATTGGATTGACCCAAGCCATAAGCGAATCCTTGGCTGCAGGTCGTATCGTCAAGATTGATGATCTGGGGACTTTTCAAATCACCTTGCAGGGGCTACCCGCCGATACTCCTGCCGATCTAGGAAAATCGAACATCAAAGGGGCGAAAATTATTTACAAACCTTCTAGGGATATAAAAAGTACTTTGAGGCAATTGACCTATAAAAGGATTCGGTAGTAGAGGAAATTGCGTTGAAAGGACTGCGTTTTAAGTAGGTACTAGTTGAAGACTTGTAGGCGTGAGGGTTTATTGCATAGATAGAAAATTAGATATCTGTTGGTGCATTTCTGGAACTTTATTTTTCATCACGTCCCAAACAATTGAATAATTGACTCCCATGTAATCATGAATCAATCTGTCACGCATTCCAGCCATATTTTTCCATTGTATCGTACTCCATTTATCTTTGAAATCAGTGGGAATTTTTTTGGTTGCCTCTCCAATAATTTCTAAACTTCTCACCACTGCACGTTTTAAAGTTTCATCGTCTAAGAAATCTTCAAACACTAAATTTTCTGTTACTGAAATTATATAATAACACTCATCGTAAATATGTTTTATATATTCTTTCGGGTCTTTAGACATAGTGCACTTCATTTAGAATTTTTGGACCAATATAGGGGCTTAAGCCGTTTATAGTGACCACTTCAATTTTTTCATTTTTAAATATATTTTCAAAGAAATCATATGCTGCCATATAATTATCGAAGTTTTCTTTTTCGGGTTCAAAATCAATCAACAAATCAATATCACTTTCGCTAGATTGTTCATTACGCAAATAGGAACCAAACAAGCCAACATTTCGAATTCCAAATTTCGAAAGCTTTAGCTTATTTGATTTTAGTGTTTTTAATATGTTTTCTTTTGTTGTCATTTGAAACTTTTTTCAAATATACAAAAGTTTGTTGGTTGAAGTTGGTGCAATAAAAATAAATAAAGGTTACAATACTAGGGAATTACAACCTTAACCCAAGCCATAAGCGAATCCTTGGCTGCAGGTCGTATCGTCAAGATTGATGATCTGGGGACTTTTCAAATCACCTTGCAGGGTTTACCCGCCGATACTCCTGACGATTTAGGAAAAGCGAACATCAAAGGGGCGAAAATTATTTACAAACCTTCTAGGGATAAAAAAAGTACTTTGAGGCAATTGACCTATAAAAGGATTCGGTAAACCAGAAGTCAAACACAGATACCAGAGAACGAGAGGGGTTCGCATAACTATGATTATCTTTAATAAGTGAAACGTCTTACCTATTTTTTAAATCTGTGCATCTGTGGCTAGTATTTTTATTTTAGCTAGCTCTTTATTTTAAAAATAAGCTGTAGTTTGCCGAAAACTTTGCGAACTTTGCCCTAAAATATACACCCATGAAAATAAATCTAAAAAACGGAATCGACAAGCTCCTTTTCGGGATGAAACAAAATGATGTTACTGCCCTTTATGGCAAACCCAACCGCAATTATAAAGACGAAGACGACAACCAGATTTTAGTGTATAATTCCCTGAAAATGCGTTTGACTTTCTATCAGGAAGAAGAA
The DNA here is from genome assembly GCA_963513695.1 of uncultured Flavobacterium sp. Classification (GTDB taxonomy): domain Bacteria; phylum Bacteroidota; class Bacteroidia; order Flavobacteriales; family Flavobacteriaceae; genus Flavobacterium. The sequence goes on along the minus strand of CAUPRL010000014.1, from coordinate 96,464 downwards.
CTCAAACTGGGGTATATTGTGGCTTCGAGCCCTGATTTGGAGTTGTTTGGTCAAAAAGTGATTGGAAAGAACATCACCGATGTCAAAAAAGAATTAGCCACAAAAAGTATCACCAAATTCACCCAAGAATCTTTTGATACCTTCGAAAATTATTTCAACGAAGACCATTGGTTCATCCTGCAAACCGAGTTTGACGAAGTCGTAAAATTCGAAATTGGTGCCATCATCAATGCTAAGGACGAATTTGATTGGAAGTTTGGTAAGAAGTAAGGGCTAATAGCTATAATTGGAACACGGATAACACAGATTTGCTTCGCAAAGACGCGGATAAGATCGGATCTTTTATCTATTGGATGTAGCTAGTATTTATAATAATATCAAAAATGCCTATAAAATAGTCCAAACTAATAAACTATTTGTCAGTCTGCAGTAGTCTGGACGCACGAGAGCAGGGACGCTTTACAGCCTGACAAACGAAGTAGAAAGAATGGGTTAAAAAACAATTGTGTTTGGTATAATTCGCTTAGATACCTAATCTATTTTAATACCAAAAACGCATATAAAATAGTCCAAAATGCAAGTCTATTTGTCAGTCCGTAGGAGTCTCAACACAAGAGAGCAGGGACGCTTTACAGCGTGACAAACGGAGTATTAAAATTGGTGTAAAATATAGTACTATTTGATATAAAACAACAAACCCGACAAGTGCTATAACTTATCGGGTTTGTTACTATATGGAAATTTGCGTCTTTGCGACTTAGCGGTAAAAAATACTATTTTGGCGCTACTTTACTTTCGATCATTTCAATTTCAAAAATAAGCGTGGCATTGGGCGGAATCACTCCTCCAGCCCCTCTTTCGCCATAAGCAAGATTCGATGGCAAATAGATAATGGCTTTATCTCCAAACGAAATAAGGCTCAATCCTTCGATAAAACCAGGAATCATGCCGTCTTTTTTACCTGCTTCGAACGGGAAAGCTTGGTAACCGTTTTGTGCATCTCGGTTGGAATCGTATTTTCCGTAATTTTTACACACATCGGCATAACTGCTGTCAAAAAGATTTCCATCTTCAAAATAGCCTGCATAATTAAAAAGGAAAGTGGTACCATCGGCTGGTTTTACACCAGTTCCTTTTTGTGTGATTTTATAGGCTAGTCCAGACGGAGTAGTGGTAGCAGTTGCTTTTTCAGCAGCAAAATAAGCTGCTTTTGCTTTGATGACACTCGCATATTTTTCTTGATACACTCTTTTAGCTTCGGCTTCAATGGCGGCTTGCTTTTTTTGGTTTTCAGCATCTATTAAGGCTTGTTTTTTGGCATCTTCGGCTTTGTTGTTGAAATAATCAGCAAATACTTTTGGTGCATTAAAAGCTTTGGCAGCAGTACCTTTTCTTGTTATGGTCACTTTCAAGATGACATCATCCTGAGCTATGCTATTGACTACATCCATTCCTTGAGTTACGTGTCCAAAAACGGTGTGTTTTCCGTCTAACCAAGGCGTTTCTTTGTGTGTGATGAAGAACTGACTTCCGTTGGTTGCAGGTCCAGAATTGGCCATTGACAGAATGCCTCCTTTGCTGTGTTTCAAATCGGTGATTTCATCTTTGAATGAATAGCCCGGGCCACCTGAGCCGTTTCCTGATGGATCTCCACCTTGTATCATAAAATCCTTAATCACTCGGTGAAATTTTAAGCCATCGTAAAAAGGTTTTCCTTTGAGTTTTTCATCGGTTACAAAGGTGTTTTTTCCTTCGGCAAGTGCTACGAAGTTGGCAACTGTAACTGGTGTTTTTTTGTATTCTAATTGCAGTATAATAGGGCCTTTGCTAGTGGTAATGGTGGCAAAAATCCCTTCGTCGACTGCTGTTGCAGGTTTTGCAGTAGGAGTTGTTTTCTTCGTTGTTGAGGTAGTTGGTTTTTTGGCTGTTGTTGTTGGTTTTTTGGTTGTTTGAGCCTGTAGGTTCAACATTCCCAAGAATAGTAATAGAAGGATTTTAGCTTTCATTTTGAATAATTTAATGGTGTATTATGTATTGTAAAATAGGTCTAATTAATGTTTTCGTATTTCGTACTTCGTATCTCACACTTCGTATCTCGTACCTCTACTTCATTTTTTCTAACAATTCGATTTCGAAAATGATATTGGCATTCGGAGGAATTACGCCACCTGCACCGGCTTCACCGTATCCCAATCTCGAAGGGATGAAAATGGTTGCTTTGTCACCAAAAGAGAGTTGCTCAATTCCCTCGATAAATCCCGGAATCAAGCCGTCTTTTTTCCCAGCTTGAAAAGGAATGGGTTGGTAGCCACCTTGAGCGGCTCTACTGGCATCCAATTTGCCATACATTTTTAAAATGTCTGGAATACTGGAATCGAATAGACTTCCGTTTTCAAGATAACCCGCATAATTAATGAAAATATCGGCTCCAGCCGAAGGTTTTTTGCCTCCTGCTTTTTTGGTGATAACGTATTTCAACCCTGTTGGTGTTGTAGTAGCTTTCGCTTTCAAAGCATCAAATTGGGCTACTTTTTGGTCAAAAACCGCTTGGTATTTGGCATTTTGGGCAGCTTCAAGCGCCAATTTGTTTTTTTGATTTTCAGCTTCTACTGCATAATAATCGCGAAAGGTTTTTACTGCATCAAACTTTTTGGCGGCTTCACCGTTTCGAATAATAGTAACTTTAACCATATGATCGCCTTGCTCGATTTTGTTTACCACATCCATTCCGTTTTCGACAACTTGGCCAAAAATGGCGTGCTTTCCTTCTAACCAAGGAGTCTCAAGGTGCGTGATAAAAAATTGACTGCTGTTGGTAGCCGGTCCATTATTGGCCATAGCCAAAACACCAGCTTTATCAAATTTCATTTCTGTGATTTCATCTTTGAATTTATAGCCAGTATCTCCAGAACCTGTTCCTAAAGGGTCTCCCGTTTGTATCATAAATTCTGGGATGACTCTGTGAAATTTCAAACCATCGTAGAAAGGTCTCTTTTTTAGGTTTTCATTGGTGATGAATTCATTTTTTCCTTCGGCCAAGGTCACAAAGTTGGCTACTGTAATTGGCGTTTTGTCATAAAACAATTGTACTGTAATGGTTCCTTTGTTGGTTTCAATTTGGGCATATAATCCGTCAGGAAGATTGTTTTTTTCCTCTTTGCATGAATATAAAGTGGTAAAAAGTAATGCTGCGAATGCTAATAAAAGGCTTTTTTTCATTGTAAAATTTAATTGGTTAAGGTGTCTTTAATTTTAGTTAAGGGTTTGGTTTCAGGTTGAGGAGCATCGGTTGAGGTTGGGTTCAATGCTTCGGTTTTTCTAAGTTGAATTTCTTTTTTGAAGGCTAGTTCTGAAATGAAATTGTGTAAAGTTAGGGTGCATAATAAAGGTTGGTTCGGGCCAATCTTTTTGTCATCACCGTGATAACCATAGGCAATATGCGAAGGGAAAAGAAAAATCACTTTCTCGTTTTTGTGCATCAATTTGATGCCCTCTCGAATTCCAGTCATAATGTTTTGCTTATCGATGGCATAAGTTTGGGGTTTCAATTCGACTTCAGAATAGATGATATTGCCTTTCAAATCTTTCAATTCATAATTAAAAAAGGCAACATCTCCTTTTTTGGGAGTAATCGTGTCGAGATTGTTTTGAACCACATAGGTGTACCAATATCCTTTGGACGAAGCCATATATTTTACTTTGGGATTGCTTTTTATCAAAGAATCGATTTGGTCTTCTTCGGAAGCAATGAGCTTCTTATTTCGTTCAGCCGATTTTTTCATAAACGAACCCGACGCATGCGAAATGGGTCTGCGGGCTTCCTGGCTTTGTTTGCAACCGGACACTAAAAAAGTGACTAAGATTGCCAATAGAATTTGTTTGATATACATCATGATGCTTTATATTTTTAGTTTGCGAACCAAATCTTCAAATTGTTGTACCGTTTCCTCCATCGATACTTCCGATTTTCCTCCGGCTGCATTGCGATGTCCGCCACCATTAAAGTGTTCTCTGGCAAAGAGATTCACGTCAAAATCACCTTGCGAACGGAGTGAAATCTTGATAATTTTTTCTTCGGCATTTTCGATGAAAATAGCGGTAAACACAATTCCTTTGATGCTCAAACCATAATTGACAATGCCTTCTGTATCGCCTTTTATATGATTGAAAAGGTCTAATTCGCTTTGGGTAAGCGTGGTATAGGTGGTTTTATGTTCCGGGAAAATTTTCATATTCTGCAAGGCTCTTCCCAATAACTGCAATCGGTCATACGAGCTGTTGTCGAAAAGTAAAGCAGGAATTTCGCTGTTTTCGACTCCCAAATCAATCAAATCGGCAATGATTCTATGGGTTGTTCCTGTTGTTTTTGGGAATCGGAAGGATCCTGAATCGGTTAGGATTCCGGTGTAAATACAGGTGCCAATGGTTTTATCTATCTGCGATTTTTTTCCTAGTGAACAAATAAAATGATACACCATTTCGCAAGTCGAACCATAGGCCACATCCGAAAAAGTCACGGTAGCATAGTCGTCTGGCGATTGATGGTGGTCAATCATGACAAACGGAACTTTTAAGGTGTTGAGTACGTTTTCCATTTCGCCCACACGATGCAAAGCATTGAAGTCTAAGGTAAAAATTAATTCGGCTTCCTCAAGTATTTTACTCCCTTTTTTCTTGTCTTTTTCGAAGATTTGAACCGTTTCTGAACCCGGCATCCAGGCTAAAAAATCGGGAAATTGATTGGGAGAAACCACCACTGGAAAGTGATTGTTTCGAAGCAAAAAATGATACAATCCAAGGGTAGACCCCATCGCATCTCCATCAGGATTTCGATGCGGAATAATGGCTATTTTTTTGGGTGTGGCTAGTAAGGATTGTATGGCTGCTATATCTTGTTCTCTCATAGTTTGCGAATTTACATTTTTTTATACTAAAGTCGAAAACAATTCCATTTTTAACAAACTTTTACAACACTAAAAATCCTCAAGATCTTTCTTTTTAAAGCGTTGATACAATTTGTATTTAGACCCTTTTACAATTTGGGAATGATAAATCCCAATAGAACCCGATGAATAATAAGCTACAATACAAGCGATTCCAATATAAGTCCCGCTTTCAACTCCAAAAAGTTCCATTCCCATTATGGTACAAGCAATAGGCGTGTGGGTGGCACCCGAAAACACTGCTACAAACCCCATTCCGGCTAAAAGTGCAATGGGCAAAGGGATTACAAGGGACAAAGCACTTCCCAAGGTGGCACCAATAAAGAAAAGCGGTGTGACTTCGCCTCCTTTGAATCCTGCTCCAAGGGTGAATCCTGTAAAGAGAATTTTCAGCAGAAAGTCATACCAAGGGTTGGTTGCGGAGAATGATGCTACGATAGTTGGAATTCCTAAACCGATGTATTTTGTGGTTCCAATGAGGTATATTCCGCCTACTAATATAAGTCCTCCTATAAAGGGACGTAATGGCGCATCCTGAATGTATTTTGAAAACAATGTCGCCCAAAGATGGGTACTTCTTGAAAATAACATCGCAGTTAAGCCAAATAGAACTCCAGCCACTATAATCCAGGAAAAATGGCTTAAAGTGAGTTGAGGAACAGTAGGTATGTGATAGTGGGTGTGTTGAACCTGCCAAAATTCGACTGTAAAATAGGCAATATAAGCTACAAAGAAAGACAAAACGATGCTTTTATAAGCGATTTTGCTGAAATACAATACTTCTAAAGCAAATAAGGCTCCTGCTAAAGGGGTTCCAAAAACAGAAGCAAAACCAGCACTGATTCCTAAAATGATGAGCGTTTTTCTGTCGGATGCATTGAGTTTTAAAAAGCCTGTGAATTGGTCTGCAATAGCGCCACTCATTTGTACCGCCGTTCCCTCACGACCTGCCGAACCTCCAAAAAGATGCGTGATTAATGTACCGACAAGCACCAATGGTGCCATTTTGAGCGGAATGGTTTTTTGTGGATTTTCGTATTCTTCGAGTAATAAGTTGTTGCCTTTTACTACCTCTTTTCCGTAAAAATGATACAATAGCCCGATGGCGAGCCCACCTAAGGGCAACAGCCAAATAATCCAATTGTGACTTTCTCTATATTGGGTAACCCATTCTAAGGATACTAAAAAAAATGCCGAGGCTGAACCCGATAAAACGCCAATCAAAAAACAAATGAGAATCCATTTGAGGAAGAGAAAGGAGTTTTTTTTGAAGTTCATTGAAGTCAATGCTTTGATTAGATTAAGCTTTTGCTATAATAAAAATAAGGTTTATTTGTCATTCTGTAGGAATCTCTTGTTTGTTGTTCTTGTTTGCTGAGATTCCTACGGAATGACAAAATTGTAGTGATTGCTATCGAAATAGACGACAAAGTTGTTGAAAATTATTCGGTAACGACAGCTGTAAATTCTATTTCTACTAGATATTCGGGAGCTACTAATTTGCTCACTTCATAAAATCCAGTTGTAGGTTTAATGTCTTTAAAAAAGGCAGCATGCGCACGAGCAACATCTTCAAATGTTGTGATATCAGTGGTAAAAATCCGAGTACGAATCACATCTTTCATCCCTACATTCAAGTCTTCGAGTACTTTTTCTATTCTTTCAAGGATGTTAAGGGTTTGTGCAAAAGCATCATTGGCTTTTACTTTTTCGCCATCGACAATGGCAACAGTTCCTGATACTTCGATAAAGTTTCCTATGCGAACGGCACGACAATAGCCCATTTTGTCTTCCCAAGGAGATCCTGTCAAGATGTTTTCTCTTTTCATTTTGATTTTTTTATAGTGTTGTTTTGATTTCTGAAAGCATTACTGGTGTAACAGTCCATTTTCATTTTGCGCTGCAATTTATAAAAAAAATAGGATAAGAACTCATTCAAACTATTGTATTATGGCATAAATTTTGCCATCGAGTCGTCAAATGATTTGCCAATCAAAAAACGATGCTTCGCCTAAAAAATAATTTAAGTTATTTTTGTGACTTTGGCTCGTTGATTTCAATTATTTTTGGACTTTTTAAATATGGTTCTACTGGATTTTGTGTGAAATGTAAAACATTAAAAAAAATAAATTTACATATGTTTTAAACCATTAAGAGTATTAAGAAAATTAAGGTTTGGAGTATGCTTAATGACACGAGCGAAGGTAACTTGATGTCCTTAATGGTTTTAAAAAAAGGAATGCGTACAACATTTCCAGTAGAACCAAAAAAAAAAATTACAAATGTTTTAAACCATTAAGTCCCGATGGCTATCGGGATAAGAAAATTAAGGTTTTGCTTCTGCTTAATGACAGGAACGAAACGAACTTAATGCCCTTAATGGTTTGAAAAGAAATGAATGTTCACCACATTTTCAGTAGAACCTTAAATATTGATTTATCAGTATTCAGCACTTATGAAACAGATTTTTTTATTCATTTTTAGTATTATTTTTGCTTTGAATAGCTTTGGACAAAGTGAATTTAATTCGAAATTCAAAGCCATACCGCCTCAAAATATTAAGCCAAAACCCAAAAAAGAAACACTGCCTCCACCTACTGATTTGCCCAAAATTGTAGCTCCCAATGTGTTAGAAAACCCCAATATTCTCAATACCAAACCCAAGCCCAATAATTCTTTCCAGATTGGTGTTCCCGAAAATACTTTTTCGTTGACACCCACGCAAAAATTTGTAAATCCCGGTGATTTTGTCAGAGATCGATTGAATAAGAAGGCGGATAATGAAGACCAAATTGTTTTTCGTAGAAATCAGGATTTGGGAAATTACAAAACCAATTCACTAACTGCCAAAGTCAGTTATCGAGATTATGGCGAAGTCGACGGAGATCAAATCAGAGTTTTGCTCAACGATAAAGCAATTGTGCCAGGAGTTTATTTGGATAGTGATTTTCAAGGGTTTGAAATTACATTGGTTCAGGGTTTTAACAAAATTGATTTCGAAGCACTCAACCAAGGTCGCTTGGGACCCAATACTGCCGAATTTCGCGTTTATGATGATAAAGGGAATCTTATTTCCGCCAGTCAATGGAATTTGGGTACTGGTTTTAAAGCCACTATAATTGTTACCAAAGAATAAAAAACTATTGTTTTAGAAGTGCATTGTACTGTTTAGACAAAAAAATCAATACAATAATTATACTTTTTTTGTGATTATGGATCTAAAAATTCTATTAATTTTGGCCCTATACTATGGAATTGTTCCAGTGAAAAAGCTATGAAAAATTTTCTTTTTTTTGTTTTTATGATTAGTATTTCATCAAGCGCCTTTAGTCAGTTTGATTCTAATATTAAATTCAAATCCATACCGCCAGCCAATACAAAACCAAAATCAAAAAAAGAGCTTCCGCCTCCCTCTAATTTGCCTAAATTAGTTTTGCCTAAAATCGTTGCGCCAAATGTTTTGAAGGAAACGAATATATTTGGAACAAAACCCAAGCCGAGTACTGCATTTGAATTTGGCACAGCTGAAAATCAATTTTCGATGACTTTGAAAAACAAATTTGAGCACAAAATGGGCGATGTGTATCAAGAAAAAATGGCTAAAGATTTAGACAAAACTATGATTCGCGAAGGACTCAAAGAGGATACTAGTTTTTTGGATAGAAAGGATCGCGATTTAGGAGAATTTAAAACCAAATCTGATTTTTTACTTATTAATTACAGAGATTACATTCAAATCGATGGTGATTTAATTACTATTTATGTAAATGACAAATTGTTTGTTTCTCAATTGTATTTGTATTCTCAAATGAGTCAAGTTAAAATTCCTTTGGTAGCAGGGATTAATAAAGTAGAGCTGGTTGTTGCAAGCACAGGAACTTCAGGCGGAAATACAGCTGAAATTCACGCCAGTGATGATGCTGGCAAGGCAATTACCGAGGAATATTGGAACAATTTGGCCTTGGGAACAAAAATTAAATTAATGGTGATTAAAGAGTAATTTATTTTTTTTTAATTTCGATTTTTCATTCCCAATTATAAAAAGTATTTTTGCCGCATGCAACACAACGTACTTATTTTAGATTTCGGATCGCAATACACACAACTTATTGCCCGACGAGTTCGCGAATTAAATATATTCTGCGAAATTTTTCCATACAATCATTTTCCCGATGATTTGTCAAGTTATAAAGCGGTAATCCTAGGTGGAAGCCCATTTTCTGTTCGCGGAGAAGATGCGCCACACCCTGATTTATCTCAAATTAGAGGAAAATTACCCATGCTTGCCGTTTGTTACGGTGCCCAATATTTAGCCCATTTTAGTGGTGGTGAAGTAGCGGCATCCAATACCAGAGAATACGGAAGAGCGAATTTATCCTATATCAAAGATGACGAAGTTTTCTTCGAAGGCGTGGCCGAAAACAGCCAGGTTTGGATGAGCCATAGTGATAGTATCAAAGCATTACCTGCCCATGGAGTGAAGTTGGCAAGTACACACGATGTTGAATTTGCGGCTTATAAAATCGAAGGTGAAACGACTTATGCCATCCAATACCATCCCGAAGTTTTTCATTCGACCGATGGAGCAAAAATGTTGGAGAATTTCTTAGTAAAAATTGCACACGTTCCTCAAAATTTCACGCCAAATGCTTTTGTTGAAGAGATTGTGGCTGAAATGAAAGAAAAATTACAAGACGATAAAGTAGTTCTTGGACTTTCAGGTGGGGTTGATTCGACAGTGGCTGCTGTTTTATTGCACAAAGCCATTGGAAAAAATCTCTATTGTATTTTTGTCAATAACGGATTGCTTCGAAAAGATGAATTCCAATCTGTTTTAGACCAATACGAAGGAATGGGATTGAACGTAAGAGGAGTAGATGCTTCGCAACGTTTTTACGATGCCTTAGCTGGAGTTTCTGAGCCAGAATTAAAAAGAAAAGCCATTGGTAACGCATTCATCGAAGTTTTTGATGTGGAATCACACCGCATCGAAGACGTAAAATGGTTGGCACAAGGAACCATTTATCCAGACGTAATCGAATCGGTTTCAGTAAAAGGACCATCGGCAACTATCAAATCGCATCACAATGTGGGCGGTTTACCAGATTATATGAAATTGAAAGTAGTTGAACCGTTGCGCATGCTTTTCAAAGACGAAGTGCGTAGAGTAGGAGCCACACTAGGAATTGACCCTGAATTATTAGGAAGACATCCTTTTCCAGGTCCTGGATTATCGATTCGTATTTTGGGAGACATTACTGTAGAAAAAGTGCGTATTCTGCAAGAAGTGGATAAAGTTTTTATCGACGGATTAAAATCTTGGGGATTGTATGATCAGGTTTGGCAAGCCGGAGCGATTTTGCTGCCTGTAAATAGTGTAGGAGTTATGGGCGATGAGCGTACTTATGAAAAAGTAGTAGCACTTAGAGCAGTACAATCTACAGACGGTATGACTGCTGATTGGGTACATTTGCCTTATGAATTCTTGATGAAAGTCTCTAATGACATTATCAATAAAGTGAAAGGTGTGAATAGAGTAGTTTATGACATCAGTTCCAAACCACCAGCAACTATTGAGTGGGAATAGATAATAAGAATCGTTTTCGAACGATATTTATGTAAATTATATAAAAAACGGTATCAGATTTTGGAATAAAATTTGATACCGTTTTGCTATCTTTGGAAAACTAATTTTTTTACAATTACAAAAGGATGAAATATTTTATAACAGCGTGTTTGGTTACTTTGGTTTTTTCTTTCAACAGTTTTTCTCAAGAAAAAAACACTACTCATAAAGTGGAAAAGGGAGAAACTATTGCCCAAATTGCCCAGAAATACAATGTCACTCCTTTTGATATTTATCAATTAAACCCCGATGCACAAAGCGGTTTAAAACCCAATAGTGTATTACTAATCCCCAAAAAGGGAGCTAGTAAAAAAACAAATTCTCAAGTAAAAACACATAAAGTGGAGCCTAAGGAGACTTTGTATGGCATCGAAAACAAATATGGGATTACAGATGAAGACCTGAAGAAAGTGAATCCCGATCTAGTAAAATTAGGGCTGCAAATAGGTCAGGTTCTAGTTATTCCTGCAGGTACAAATGCTAAGACAGCAGTCACCACTTCGGAAAAAGTAGTCTATCACGAAGTACTTCCTAAAGAAACCAAATATTCTATTGCCAAACAATATGGAATTACTATTGAGGAATTAGAAAAAAGAAATCCTGAAATCATTGCAAACTTGCCCATTGGTTACAAACTAATAATTAGAGGAACTGCACCAAAAGGGACTCAAGCTGTTGCGACGGAAACCACCAAAGAAATTGAGAAGCCTATTTCATCAAGTACTGCTATGCCGCTAGAACCAGAAGTCAAAAAAAGCTATGCTAGTTTGGCTGTAAAAAGCGGAACCAATGATAGAAAGAAATTGGTGTTGCTGCTTCCTTTTAATCTTGCAAAAATTGAAGGAGATACTGTAAATTCTACAACAATGCGTTTGAAAAAAGACAAGTTTTTGAATATGACTTTGGATTTTTATTCAGGTGCTTTAATGGCAATAGATTCGGCTCGAAGCATAGGAATTCCTGTAGATGTTAGTATTTTTGATTCCCAAGAAACCAAAAACAGTTCAAATATTTCTACTATTCATCAGCAAAATAATTTAGAAACTGCCGATGCTGTTGTTGGTCCTTTTTATCAAAACAATGTCGAGAAAACGGCCGCTTTACTGGCTGATAAAAATGTTGCCGTGATTTCTCCTTTGTCAAAAGATATCGGAAATTCGTTTCCCAATTTGTACCAAACCATTCCGACCGCCGAAGCTTTAAAGAGAGCCGTTTTCGAGTATATGATGGCAAAAGGTGGAAATATTATTGCAGTTGTCGATAAGAAAAAAGAGTCGGCAAAACAATTCATACAACAGAATTATCCTGATGTAAAATTTGCTGCTTTGCTTGAAAATGGGAATTTATCTGCTGAAAGTTTCAAAGGTTTGCTTGTCAAAGGCAAAATGAATTATGTGGTTTTAGCCTCCGAAAATACTGGAATGGTCAAGTGGACTATGGCCACTATGATGAGTGTTATGGCTACTCATATGGTAGAGTTGGTGATTATGGAACCCAACGAAACCTTAGATACCGATGAAATTAATTTTGCGAATTTAACCAAGTTGAAATTGATGTATCCGTCAATAACTCGTGAAAACCAATCGACTGAAGCGCTAATTTTCGAGAAAGAATATCGCAAGAAAAACAAGATTTCTCCAAGTTCCTATGCCACGCGTGGGTTTGATGTGACTTTTGATACCATGATGCGATTGACTCAAGAAAAAACGTATCAAGATACAGCCGATGAATTTGCAACAGAGCAAGTGGACAACAAGTTTGAATATTATAAAAAAGCAGACGGTGGGTATACTAATAAAGGGATTTACATCTTGTATTACGATACGGATTTAACCATTAAGGAAGCGAATTAGGTATTAGAATTTTAATAGAACCTATAACTGATAACCGATAACCGATAACTCAAATATGACCTCAAAAGTAACTTATTTAGGCGATTTAAGAACCTCGTCGATACATTTGCAATCTGGAAGTGAAATTATTTCGGATGCGCCATTAGATAACAACGGAAAGGGAGAAGCATTCTCACCGACTGATACTGTTGCCAATGCTTTGGCCAGTTGTATGATGACCGTAATGGGAATCAAAGCACGAGATTTAGATGTTGATTTCACCGGGTCTACCGCAGCTGTGACTAAAATTATGCAAGCCGAACCGCGAAGAATTGCAGCTATCGAAATTGTTTTTGATATGAACCTTGCAGCGGATGAAAAAACGAAAACTATCCTCGAAAGAACTGCTATGACTTGTCCGGTATTCTTGAGTTTGAATACAGAAATCGAGAAAAGGATTAGTTTTAATTGGAAATAAATCAGTGTTCAGTCCGCAGTATTTAGTTTGCAGACTGTCCTTTATACTTTAAACTTGGAACAAGACCAAAAACAGCTCATCAAATTAGCTCATACTAAAATGCCTTTTGGCAAGTATGAAGGTCGTTATCTTATTGATTTACCGGAATATTATGTGGTTTGGTATTCCAACAAAGGTTTCCCAAAAGGCGAACTTGGGCAACAATTACAATTGATTTACGAATTGAAACTCAACGGACTCGAAGAGTTGATTCGGAATATTAAAAAACGGTATCCAAAACCTTAATAGGTTTACAGTTTGTTGTTTATGGTTTTTGGTTTGAGGATTTTATATTATATTTTTTCAACTGTTAATTTCTAGATCCCGAATATAATCACCGTATTCAAAAAAGAACATTTCTAAGGCATTCATTTTCTCGTAGAAAAAATCGAATATTTCATCCCAATGATTTCTATTACTGATACTTAACTGTGACTTTTCGACCCAGATTCTACTGATGGTTTTTCCGCTTTCGAGAGTGAAGTTTTTCTCGAAAACCAAATCTTTGACAAAATCATTTTCTAAAATGGTCTTCAAGGATTCCATTTTTTCGAAATAGACAATACGTTTGTCGTCGTTTCGATGTTCAATATCAATTATAACCTGAGCTTTTTTGTTGTCGGCAAAAAATTTAAACGAAAAGTCCTTGATTTTTGTGTCGTACAAAATCCATTTTCGAGGGTATTTTTCGGCAAATTCTATCCAGAATTCCCGTTTCAACCGTTGCGCTTCTTCTTTGCTATACATTTTTTGGTTTGTAGTTTATTGTTCGTAGTTCCCCGTTTATGAAATTGCCATTGCCATTGAATTTTGCAATTGTTACTTGTTCCTTATTTATTTTTAGACTATATTTATAACAGTTTCAAAGGTGCAAAAATAGGTTTTGATTATGGATTTTCAAGAATTTTTAAAATATGTTCCAAAATTTTTAGAAGTTGCACTTCCAGCCCGTGAAGCGCATTTCAAAATGGTTCCTATTGAACGATTAGATAGCCTGAAAAATCAGAATTTAGGCAGTTTCAATCCAAAAACTGCCGCTGTGATGATGTTGTTGTATCCTAAAAAAGGGAAAACTCATTTGGTTCTCATAGTTCGGAATTCGTATGAAGGCATTCATTCGGCGCAAATAGCATTGCCCGGAGGGAAATATGAACCCATAGATGTAAATTATTGGAACACTGCTTTGCGTGAAACACACGAGGAAATTGGAATTCATCCCGATAATATTGAAATAATAAGGGAATTTACCCATTTGTATATTCAGGCAAGTAATTTTTTAGTCTATCCATTTTTAGGAATTTGCAAGGAAGAAATTGTTTTTATTCCTGATGAAATTGAAGTGGCTCAAATTATTGAATTACCAATTGCTGATTTTTTGAAAGATGATTTAATTGTAAGTACTACAATGTCAACTTCTTATGCTAAAAACATAGAAATTCCAGCCTTTAAAATTAAAGAACACATCGTGTGGGGGGCTACAGCGATGATGTTGAGCGAGTTGAAAGAAGTGCTAAAAAAAATACTATAATTTATATTTTTCGTATGTTTGTCCTTCAAAAATATAAATTACACATTTTTTTATGGGATTATTGAAGAGAAATCCTTTTGGACACATTCTTGTTGTGAAACGATTTTTAATTCACGTTTTTGCTGTTTTAACCCATAGGCGCTATCGAGGATTTAATAGTTTACAAATAGAAGGGTCCGAAATAATTACGACCTTACCAGATACAAACGTACTTTTTATCTCCAATCATCAAACTTATTTTGCTGATGTTGTTGCCATGTTTCATGTTTTTAACGCCAGTTTGAGTGGTCGGCAAGATTCTATAAAAAACATTGGTTACATTTGGAAACCTAAACTCAACATTTACTATGTTGCTGCCAAAGAAACCATGCAGGCTGGATTATTGCCTAGAATTTTGTCCTATATTGGAGCTATTACTGTAGAAAGAACTTGGAGAGCCAAAGGAAAAGATGTGACCGAGAAAAGAGATGTAAATCCTAATGACACCGAGAATATTAAAATTGCTTTAAATGACGGCTGGGTAATCACTTTTCCGCAAGGCACAACAAAATCCTTTAAACCCGTTCGGAAAGGGACGGCACATATCATCAAACAACACCGTCCGATAGTGGTTCCAATTGTTATCGACGGATTTCGTCGTTCGTTTGATAAAAAAGGATTGCGAATGAAAAAGAAAGATATCTTGCAATCCTTCATCATCAAACCACCATTAGAAATTGATTATGACAACGATACAATAGAAGAAATTGTAGAAAAAATTGAATATGCCATCGAGCAACATCCTTCCTTTTTGAAAGTAATTCCAGTAGAAGAAATAAGAGCTGCGGAAGAATTGAACAAATTAAGACAATGGGAATATTAAAAGTAAAAGAGGCTAAGCCTCTTTTTTTTATAAATCTATTTTCTTCAATTCAGTATAATTCTCTTTGAGTTTACTCAAAAACCTGCCGTATAATAATTTATAAAATAACCAGATAATCCCCATTATCAATAAAGCCACAATAATTATTGTAATACAATTGGCGTCTAAAACAGAGTTGCCTTTATTTCCTAATTGATTGCTACCTTCAGTATATCCTTCATTAAAACCTTCTATAAAACTTAAAGCTCCTGAAACACCACCAATAAGAATATTCCAATAAATATAATAGGTTACAATTTTTCTGGTTTTTAGGATATGTTTTATTAGCGTTTTCGAGGAATTTAAAACCGATATCGATTTGAAATTTCTATAAAATAAATAGATAAATACAACAATTACAACATAATTAAACTTCTCTAAATAGTTGATATAGGGATGCAATCGAATAAACTCATCATATTTTGGGTCATTTATTAAAAATGAAATTCCATTTAACACCACAAATTCAATAATACTCACAATCAAAATCCACTTCACTATAGAAGACGATTTTTTGTGTAGCATCTTGTAGATTTCCAGTTCGGAAACCTGCTCAAAGGCATTGTTTTTTTGCCAATCCTTTTTTAATAAATCCAGCTCTTTCATATTCCTTAAGGATTTAGTATTTTTTTTAATTTACCTTTAATTCTATTCATTTTCACCCTTGCATTTACTTCGCTAATTCCCAAAGTTTCCGAAATTTCACTATAATCCTTATCTTCAAGATACATATAAACCAACGCTTTTTCGATATCATTCAGTTGAAAGACCGCTTTGTACATGAGCTTTAACCGTTCTTCTTCCTCATAATTATAATCATCGTTGCTTATAAAATATTGTTGCGTTTCATAATCCACAGTTTTTACAGAACGAGTGCTTTTTCGGTACAACGTAATCGCGGTATTCAAGGCGACTCGATACGCCCAAGTCGAAAATTTGCTTTCTCCTCGAAACTTCGGAAAAGCTTTCCACAGTTGAATGGTGATTTCCTGAAACAAATCCTTATGCGCGTCCTCACCATTCGTATACAACCTACAAATCTTGTGGATTATATTCTGATTGGCCTTTAATTGCTGCACAAATGATTGTTCTAAATCGTCGCTCATATCTGTGTTAGTGGGCAAAAAGTGGTTTTTGTTACAAATTAATTAATTTTATTTCCAAAAGAATTTTTCAAAAAAGAAATGGATTACTATCGAAACTTATCGAACATCCGATAACTCATAACGGCTTTCCCTTATAGTAATTCACCAGTAAATTCACGAATTTACTATACCCTTCCATTCCGTCTTTTTGTTGGTTCATTTTCAAGAAATTATCATAAAAAATATGAAATCCTTCGTCGATAAAAGTATTGTATTGTTTCCAAAAATCCTCGCTTTCCTGATAGTTTTTCAAAACTCCTGGATTAATGGTTTTCAGCAATTGCTCACACACTTTTTCGTCGCGAGCATACCAATTGCTCAAACAATACCGCAAAGCAGTACTATATCCCGAATATTGAAAGTATAAATCCTTATTTTTCACCGAAGCCAAAAATCCAATAAAGTTGCATTCACTTTCGCTGGCAAAACCCATTTGATGCGCCATTTCGTGGCAGGAAGTAGTGGGAGAATTGTACATTGGCATCAAGTAATTCACCTGGGCTTCATTAGTAAACGGATTCAAATAACCTCCAAAGCCCATATACGTTAACGGCAAACTAAAAAGTGATTTCTTGATACTGGGATTCGTATATTCAAAGAAGGAATATTGACTCGCTAACATTTTATAACCGTCCAAATTCATTTCGAAAACTTGCTTTTGAGTATAGGGGAAAATTACTTTGAGGCTGTCGTTTTTGGTGATTTGGAATTGGATTTCATTAGTTTTGGCAATCAGTTTTTTGGTAAAAGTCAATAAATCAGCATCAGTATAATCCCTTTCGATTTTCATTTTTTCGAAAAGCGGTTGGCGGTAATAATTCATTGCCCACAAAAAATGAAAGAAGAAATACACCACCGAAAGCACACTTAAAACTTTTAGAATATTATTTTTCCATTCTGTCTTCCAAGTTTTTCTCGTTTTCCAAATTGACTTTAAAAGGTATACAATCAGGATTGCATAGATAATATCTCCCACTGAAAAAGGGATTATTCCCAAAGTAATTCGTAAAATTTTCGCAATGAAAACATATAGTCCGTTGCTATAAAAGTGTTCTACAAACTCAGGAAAAAAGGCAATTATTTTCAATAATAGAATTTGAAATAGGAGAAATAGGGGAAGAATGTATTTGCGTTGCATTAATTGGCTTTTGGCGATAAATTTAATCAATAATCAAGAAGTAGTATTTCTTTTTTGTAAATTTGTGAAGCTAAAAATAATAGTTATGGAATTTATATCTGAAAGAATTACGATTGACGAGAAGATCTGCAACGGAAAACCAACAATCCGTGGTAAGAGAATAACCGTTAATACCATTCTGGAATTTTTGAGTGCTGGAGAAACAAGAGAAGAAATATTAAGACAATATCCTTCACTCGTAATAGAAGATATTGATGCTTGCCTAAAATTCGCATCAGACTTGATGAATAGAAATTTCACTATTAAAAATGTAGCATAGATGTCAAAATTCTTAATTGACGCTAACCTACCTTACTATTTTTCACTTTGGAATAGCTCTGAATATATTCATTTAAAAGATATTAATGATGAATGGACAGATGAGCAAGTTTGGATTTTTGCCAAAGAAAATAATCTGACAATTATAACCAAAGACAGTGATTTTTCAAATAAAATTATGCTGAATAATCCACCTCCAAGAGTTATTCATTTGCGTTTCGGAAATATGAAAATGAATCCTTTTTTCGATTTGATCACTAAACTTTGGAACGATATTTTAGAAATAAATAATGATCACAAATTGGTCAATGTTTTTGCGGATAGAATTGAAGGAATTGAATAGAAGTAATACAAATAAACATACAATGAGCCAAGAAATTAGAAATCTAGAACCCAAAGCACTTTGGAACAAATTTGCCGATTTAAACGCCGTTCCACGACCTTCCAAAAAAGAAGAACGTGTGATTGAATTTATGAAAAACTTTGGAAATTCATTAGGATTGGAAACTTTTGAAGATGAAATCCGTAACGTGATTATCCGCAAACCTGCCACAGCTGGAATGGAAAATCGCAAACCCATTGTGCTACAAGGGCATTTGGATATGGTGCATCAAAAAAATGCAGATACCATTTTTGATTTCGACAAACAAGGAATTGATATGTATGTCGATGGTGACTGGGTTCGTGCTCGCGGAACCACTCTTGGCGCTGATAACGGTTTGGGAGTTGCGATGATTATGGCCGTTTTGGAATCCAAAGAAATTAAACATCCAGCAATTGAAGCTTTGTTTACTATCGATGAAGAAACCGGAATGACGGGTGCTTTGAATCTAAAAGGCGGAATTCTGAAAGGTGAAATTCTTTTGAATTTAGATACCGAAGAAGATGACGAAATCGACATTGGATGCGCCGGAGGAATCGATGTTACTGCAACTAGAAGTTATCAGGAAGAGGAGAGTCCGGAGGATTCTGTAGGGTACACGATTACCGTGAAAGGCTTAAATGGAGGACATTCAGGAATGGATATTCATAAAGGTTTGGGTAATGCCAACAAAATTATGAACCGTTTGTTGTTTGATGCTTTCGAAAATTTTGGACTTCAAGTTTCCGAAATCAATGGTGGAAGTTTGCGCAATGCGATTCCGCGAGAAAGTGTTGCCAAAGTGATTGTTGCAGGAATGTATGACGAAGCGTATATTTTTGATATGCAGGAAATCATCAACGACATCAAAACTGAATATAAAACTACAGAACCCAACTTGACAATCGAAATCGCGAAATGCGATTTACCAAAAAAAGTAATGGATTTAGGGGTTCAAGAAGGAATTCTCCGCTCGATTTATACTGCTCACAATGGTGTTTACCGTATGTCTGCCGATATGGAAGATTTGGTTGAAACCTCAAACAATATTGCTAGAGTTATTATTAAAGATGGTGAAATTTTGATCAGTTGCTTGACGCGTTCTTCGGTAGAAACATCCAAATTTGATTTGGCAAATGCCTTGCGTTCTGCTTTTGAATTGTGTGGTTGCGAAGTGAATTTGGCGGGTTCTTATCCAGGTTGGACGCCTAATGTGAAATCTGAAATATTGGATTTATTGGTTAAAATCTATGAAAAGCAAAATAATGAAAAGCCAAAAGTAGTGGCTTGTCATGCAGGTTTAGAATGTGGAATTTTGGGAACGAATTATCCTGGTATGGATATGATTTCTTTTGGGCCAACGATTCAAGGAGCGCATTCGCCAGACGAAAGAGCCTCGATTAAATCTTCACAGAAATTCTGGAAATTTGTATTGGAGATTTTGGAGAATATTCCTGTGAAGTAATCTTCATTTGATTTAAAAAAGAAACCCTCGTTTATCACTAAACGAGGGTTTTTGATTTAGAGCATTAATCTCTTTTCGGACTGTTTTTCTTTTCTCTTTTTTCCTCTTTTTTTTCCTTTGCGGTTTTAAGAGGTTCTTTTTTTACGTTTTTTTTTGCGTCTTGACTCTTTGCCATAATTGATATATTTTAAGTTAATTTTCTTAGTTTTTAATCAAGTAAATATAACGAATATTTTTCATTAGAGAAACGTTTTAGGATTTTTTCATATTTTGATTTATACAAAAAATCCTCAACTTTTTGCTAGTTGAGGATTAGTTTTTAATGATGGATTTGTTATTTTTTTAAAAACAGAATTAAACCCAAAAGGCTGACTATTAAAACGACCAAAGCAGCCAAAACCATTGTCAAATCGCGTATGTTTTTGCCCGCCCAATCCATAAATAGAAATTTGTGGAAAATGGCAAAAGAATAGCCCTCGATTATATCCGATTTTTCAGTTACTGAAGCCAGTCTTGAAGTGGCAGTTTCAATAAAGTAAGTTGTGTTTTCGGGTGTGTCAAAAGCCAATTTTATAACTGGCAAACGTTTGTTGACAAAGCCATATTCTCTACTATTGAATTCTGTCAAAACTTTGGTTTCTAATAATTTGGCTTCTTCTAAACTTGTTTTTTCTGTTGTAACGTCATCCATTTCGCAACAAGCAGCTTTTGGACCTCCATCACTGAAATAGTAAGCCAGGAATTTGGCGTATTCCACATCAAGGTTTGGAACAACTTTGTTTGTCGCTGCATTGACATAAAGGATTTCCGATTTTGGATTTTCTTTTTTGCCCCATTTGGATTTTGAATCCTTTTTGGGTTTGTTGTATTTTTTGTTTTTGGCTAAAGCCAATTGGCATTGATAATAGATACTGTCATTTAAGGTGATGATGCTAGTATTTTCCATTCGGCTCCAATCTACTGCAAGAGCGTTGTTTGGTGTTTGGATGTCTTTGGTTTCAAAAACAGGTTCAAACGCCATTTTGTCCAAGGTATAAGGTTCCCATTTTGTAGTAGCGTGATAAGCACCGCTAAATGCAAAGGTTAAAGTAAACAATGAAACCCAGATTCCTATTTGACGGTGGTATTTTCGGACTCCTTTTTTTGGATTCAAACTATCCGTTTTTCTGAATTGTTTCCAAAACAGACCATAGATTACAATTCCGCTTATGGCAGAAAAAAAGATGATGGAAAGAAACAAAAACATTACGACAATGCGAATGCTGTTGTTGCTAATCCAATCGATGAAAGCCCAATTGTGGAAAGTGTCGAAAAACCAGATAAAAGCTTGTCTCGATTTTGGGTTAAATGTGGCCAGCTTGCTCGATGACGTTTCTACATACACTTCCATTGTATCAGGGCGATTGAAGGTGGTTTTGTAAACGGGCAAATAGCGGTTAACGTATTTGTATTGTGAAGTGAATTCGGTTAGAATTTCGGTTTTGACAATGGTGCTTTTTTGGTCATCCAAAAAATAACGGGAAAGCCAATGAGCGTACTTTTGGTCTCCATTTTCCAGTTTCTTGGCATCCAAAGCATTGAAATATACCAGTTCGTCTTTCGTGGTTTTTACTTGATAATAAGTCGAATTGTCAAAGGAAACAATTCTGAAATTCTTGAACTTGGCTATCTTATTTTTTTGCAAAACGTCCTGAATGGAAAGCGTCAATTGGGATTTGTCAATTGGTTTTGCTACTAGAAATTCATTTGCAATAGTAGGTTTGAAAAAATGCGCCATAAACGGATGCATTAATCCCGACAAGGTCCAGAAAATAACCGGAATTATGGTAATAATTCCAATAATACGATGCCAAGCATATATTTTTTGCTTGATTTTTTTAACGAACTTGGAATCCTTCTTTTTTGAAGAGTTGACTTCTTTTGGTGTGTTGTTCATTTTTTCTTTTTGTATTATATAACCCTTTCAGAGTTCAAAACTCTGAAAGGGTAGAATAAAATAGTTATTTGCTTAATGAAAAATTATATTGTAAGCCTACCAAAAATGTTCTTGGTGCAGCAGCCGTATAAGTGGGTTGCGAGCTGCTTAAATTTCCTCTCGAAACGTTGTAAGCATATAATTTGTCGGTAATGTTAATGATGTTTCCATAGATTTCAATCCCTTTCCATTCGTAACCAGCTCGGAAATTGAAAATGTCGTAACCAGCATATTTAATGGTGTTGATTTGGTCTTGGTAATAACTTCCCACCGATTGCCATTCGACAGAAGTTCTGAATTTAGGCAACCAATTTGGGTAATAACTGATTTCGGAATTTCCTGACCATCTTGGAGCTTGTGGCATTTCTTTTCCGTCCAGATTTTTCAAAACATCTGTTGGATAATCTGAAACCTTGAAATCGATATAAGTATGTTCAGAAACAGTACCTCCAAAGCGGATGTTTATTTGGTTGGAAAGTAGTTTGTAATTTCCGCCAAATTCCACTCCCTTGTGTCTAGTTTCTCCAACAGAACGGTAATCGGTTGAGTTGTCAGGCAAACGAACACTTAACAATTCGTTTTTACCATCCATATAATACACAGCATAATCGAAGTTTAATTTTCCTCCCATTAAAGCTAACCAACCACCAATTTCGTAATTATTGAATGTTGCCGGTTCGAGGTTGTAATAAAACTGAGCTGGTTTACCTGTAGTTCCGCCTGTTCCAGGTTTAGCTCTAAAAATCGAAGTGATTCCTGGAGGAGCAAATCCTTGGGCATAATTGGCATAAATTCCGGTAAATTGAACCGGATTGTAGTTAGCACCAAATTTAAAAGTAGGTTTGTCGTATATTTTTGTTCCAGTAGAACTGTCGATAGCATTGTTGTAATTGACTTTCAAATTGTCATAACGTGCTCCTGCGGTTACAATCAATTTTTCCAATGGGTTGATGCTCACTTGTGCGTAACCAGCAGTATTGAAAATATCGGCTGTATAGTTGGATAGTTTTACATCTTGACGTTCGGCAGTGATTTCATAATGATCCACGGTTTGTTTTCCTGGCGATCCCGGATTAAGATAAGCTTTCATTTCAAGTAGATAAGCCCAATAGGTTACAGGAGAATAATCATACAGTGCTCCACCAACGATTTTGGTGTTTAAAAAATCAAATTTTTGAGTGTGTTGCGCGATAGCACCATAACTTTTGAAGTTGTTGGAATTTACTTCTCCCTTTGCTGATGTTGGGTTTACCGTAGGACTCCATCGGATTCCGTAAGATGGATTTTGTCCCAATTTGTTGTCTCTAAAATAGGCAGTGATGTAACTTGAAGCGTTACCATTCCAGTCGTGTTCCAAGGTCAATCTTGTTCTCAAGGCATCGGATTTTCTATACGTGAAATCAGTTGTACTCTTGTAGGTTCTGTTGTAAAAAGCGGCTTCATTCACACTTCCGCTCATATCAGAATAGTATTTTCCCCACATTGTATTACTGATTAATCGGGTTTTTGAGTTGATGTTGTAATCAATTCGCGCATTGATATTGTCTTTATTGTAATCAGAAAAAGTCATCCAGCCGTTTTCTTGTAAACTCGAAATTCCTGCAATATGAAAACCGATTTTACCAATAGTAGCTCCAGCAGAAGCTTGGATTCGTTTGTAACCCCATTGATCAGCCTGCATTCCAATTTTTAATTCGGGATTGATCGAAGGTTTAAGCGAGATTAAATTGATGGTTCCACCAACGGCTTCAGGACCGTATAAAGAGGAAGCAGGGCCTTTTAATACCTCAATACTTTGAAGATTGAATTGGTTGATTTCCAATAAGGCATTGTGGTTGAAAATTCCCATTGGTCGAATAGGCAAACCATCTTCCAAATACAAATAATAAGCGTTGGTAGTCATTGGTTGGCGAATGGACATAGAGTGTTGTTCATTACCTAGATTCACCATCAATACTCCCGGAGTTTTGTTGATGATTTCATAAGCTGCAACCGCTTTGGTTTCGTCAATTGTTTTTGCAGTCAATTTGCTGACAGCCACTGGAGTTTCTTTACGTAATGAGGCTGAACGATTGGCAGTTACAAATACTTCTTGTAAATTTTCGACTTTCGTACTGTCTTGAACAGCTTTAGTATTTTTTTTCTTAGAATTGTTTTGCGCAATGGCGACTTGCCCTAATATCAATAGGGTAAGAAATATTTTTTTCATTTTGTTTATATAAATTTAGAATAATAACAAGTATTTCATTGGCTTTAAGCCAATGAAAAATGGCTTTTCAAAAAGAATTGAAAAGAGAATTAAAAATTTATATAAAATAGGTGGGAGGTCGAAAGTTAGATTTACTTATCGAAATTGGTTTTTCAGTCGAATGGAAAACTAATAATTGAGAAGAATAGGATTTGAAAGTTTGGGCTAATTTATTTCCAAAAATGGGTTTGATATAAATGAGCTCCAATTTTTCTTTCAAAATAGTATTCATTTTTCGTTCGTTCTCATCAAATTGCTTTAAGGTCTTACGAAGTTCACAACGCCCGTTACAGCTGTTATTAGCTATTTTTCTCTGAATACAAATTGTTTTGGCAATTTCGTCTTGCTGGATTTTAAACTTAGTAAATAGAATGATATTCCCAAAAGACGGGAGTAATAGAATAGCAGAAAGTACTATGACAAAAAACTGTTTCAGACTATTTTGGTTTAGAAACGCAAAAATAGTATTTTAAATAAGACAAATTTGTCTTGTTTAAAAAAAACAGAAAAAAATAAAAATAAGTTCCTTAATAACTTAATATAAAAATCCCCAACTACTTTCGTAATTGAGGATTGATATGAAATTTATAATGTTTTATTAATGAACTAAAACCCAAGTTCCGTTTGCGATTAAGCTTTCGGCTTTTTTGTATTTCATTTCTTGTATTTGTCCATTAGCAACGTTTTGGATTTTTACCGTATCGTTGCGATTGATTTTCGGTTGATCACGAACAATGGTTTCTGTAACCTGACGTTGTTGTGTTTGTCCTGCTTCACGATTGGCGTTTTCGCTGCTTACAATTTCGTCTTTACTTTCGGTGTACTTTTCTTTCTGGCGAACTTCTTTCGCTTCTTGAATTGGAGCGGCCGCTTGTTGCGGTAAATCACCTTTGAATAAGAATGAAATCACTTCTTTGTTCACCCCATTCAACATCGAACTAAACAAATTGTAGGCTTCGAATTTATAGATAAGTAAAGGGTCTTTTTGTTCGTGAACTGCTAACTGAACCGATTGTTTCAATTCGTCCATTTTGCGTAAATGCTTTTTCCAAGCTTCATCTACAATAGCCAAAGTGATGTTTTTCTCAAAATCGGCAACCAGCTGATTTCCGTTGGTTTCATATGCTTTTTTCAAATCAGTTACCACATTTAACGATTTTATTCCATCGGTAAATGGAACAATAATGCGTTCGAATTGGTTATTTTTATCTAAATACACATTGCTGATAATTGGAAATGCTTCTCTAGCGCTGCGTTCTGTTTTTTCGGTATAAAAAGTCATAGCCGCTTTGTACACTTTTCCAGTCAATTCGATTTCGGTTAATTTACTGAAATCACTTTCAGAAACCGGGGAAGTGATAGAGAAATAACGAATCAATTCGAATTCAAAATTCTTGAAATCATTGGTCGCTTTATTGTCAGTCACGATTAAATCGCAAGTATCATACAACATATTGGTGATATCGAGTTTCAAACGTTCTCCGTGCAAAGCGTGGCGACGGCGTTTGTAAACTACTTCACGTTGTGCATTCATAACGTCATCATATTCTAACAAACGTTTACGAACTCCAAAGTTGTTTTCTTCGACTTTTTTCTGTGCTCTTTCGATAGATTTGGTCATCATCGAATGTTGGATTACTTCACCTTCTTGCAATCCCATTCTGTCCATTACTTTGGCCACTCTTTCGGAACCAAATAAACGCATCAAGTTATCTTCAAGCGAAACATAGAATTGAGAACTTCCCGGATCTCCTTGACGACCTGCACGACCACGCAACTGACGGTCTACACGACGTGAATCGTGACGTTCGGTACCAACGATAGCTAAACCTCCAGCAGCTTTCACTTCGGCAGAAAGTTTAATATCCGTTCCACGACCAGCCATATTGGTAGCGATAGTTACGACACCAGGTTTACCCGCTTCTTCCACAATTTGAGCTTCTTGTTTGTGCATTTTCGCATTCAAAACATTGTGGGTTATGCCACGCATTTTTAGCATTCGGCTCAATAATTCCGAAATCTCTACAGAAGTTGTACCAATTAAAACCGGTCTTCCGGCATTCGATAATTCAGTTACATCTTCGATTACGGCATTGAATTTTTCGCGAGTAGTTTTATAAATAAAATCTTCTTTGTCTTTACGAACCATTGGTCGGTTGGTAGGAATTTCTACCACATCCAATTTGTAGATTTGCCATAACTCACCAGCTTCAGTAACAGCAGTTCCAGTCATACCTGCTAATTTGCTGTACATTCTGAAATAATTTTGAAGGGTTACTGTAGCAAAAGTTTGAGTTGCATCTTCGATTTTCACACTTTCTTTGGCTTCAATGGCTTGGTGTAAACCGTCAGAATAACGACGACCGTCCATAATACGACCAGTTTGCTCATCGACAATCAGAATTTTGTTGTCCATTATTACATATTCGACATCTTTTTCGAAAAGCGTGTAGGCTTTAAGCAATTGTGTCAAAGTATGAATACGTTCGCTTTTTACACCGAAATCTTGGAATAATTTTTCCTTTTCTTCAGCTTCTTTATCTTTCTCAAGATTTTTCTTTTCGATAATGGCAATTTCAGTTCCAATGTCTGGTAAAACGAAGAAATTACTATCGGTATCACCTGAAAGGAATTTAATTCCATTATCAGTCAATTCTACTTGATTGTTTTTTTCTTCAATCACAAAATACAAGGCTTCGTCCACTTTAGGCATTTCGCGATTGTTGTCTTGCATATATTGGTTTTCGGTTTTTTGAAGCAATTGTTTGATTCCTTCTTCACTCAAAAACTTGATTAAGGCTTTGTTTTTTGGCAAACTTCGGTGGGCTCTCAATAATAAGAAACCACCATCTTTAGTATTGCCTTCTTTGATTAATTTTTTGGATTCTGAAAGAAATCCATTTGCCAATTGACGTTGAAGCGCCACCAAGTTTTCGATTTTTGGTTTCAACTCATTGAATTCGTGACGATCACCTTCCGGAACTGGACCAGAAATAATTAATGGCGTTCTAGCGTCATCAATCAAAACCGAATCGACCTCGTCGACAATCGCATAATTGTGTTTGCGTTGCACTAAATCGTCTGGCGAATGCGCCATATTGTCTCTCAAATAATCGAAACCAAATTCGTTATTTGTACCATAAGTAATGTCGGCATTGTAGGCTTTTTTTCTTCCTTCGGAATTGGGTTGGTGGTTGTCGATGCAATCTACAGTCAGGCCATGAAATTCAAAAAGAGGTGCTTTCCAAGTGCTATCACGTTTGGCTAAGTAATCATTTACGGTTACTAAATGCACTCCGTTTCCAGTTAAAGCATTCAAGTAAATAGGCAAAGTGGCTACTAATGTTTTTCCTTCCCCAGTTTGCATTTCGGCAATTTTACCTTCGTGCAACACCATTCCACCAATCAATTGGACGTCATAGTGAATCATATCCCAGGTGATTTGCTTTCCAGCGGCATTCCAGGAATTGGACCAAATTGCGTTATCTCCATCAAGGGTAATATACGTTTTAGTAGCCGAAAGTTCCCTGTCTTGAGGAGTTGCGATTACTTTTATTTCGGTATTTTCTTTGAATCGTTTGGCAGTCTCTTTAACCACAGCAAAGGCTTCAGGAAGAATTTCCATCAAGGTTTTTTCTGAAATTTCGTAAGCCTCTTTTTCTAAAGCATCGATGGCTACATAGATATCTTCTCTTTTGTCAATGTCCTCTATGCTTTCTGCTTCTTGTTTAAGCGAAGCGATTTTTGAGTCTTTATCAGCTCTTGCTTGTTTTATTTTGTCTTTAAAAAAAGTGGTTCTAGCTCTCAATTCATCATTAGATAATGCTGCTAAAGCACTTTCGAAAGTTTTAATTTTGGCTAAATAAGGTTGCAAAGCTTTGACATCTTTTTGAGATTTATCTCCTACAAAGGCTTTGATAATGCTGTTTATGAAACTCATTTTTATTTACGAATTACGAATTACGAATTACGAATTGAAATTATTTCAAATAGCAATTGTAATGATTGTTTTTAATTGATTTATTTACTGTTACTCACTAATTAGAGTGAGCAAATTTAACCAAAAAAAAAGCCTCATACGAGACTTTTTCTTGGGATATTTTTTTTAATATTCGTCCTCATTCCAAAGATAATCTTCGTCAGTAGGATAATCTGGCCAAATTTCTTCCATTGACTCATATATTTCCCCTTCGTCTTCTATTGACTGTAGGTTTTCTACTACTTCTAATGGAGCTCCAGCTCTAATAGCATAGTCGATAAGTTCGTCTTTGTTAGCAGGCCACGGCGCATCACTTAGGTAGGATGCTAATTCTAATGTCCAATACATCTTATGTCTGTTTAGTTTTGTGCAAAAATAATTTTTTTACTGAAAAATACAAGTAAAAAACTATTTATTTTTTAGTAAAGTTAAGAACGTCTTTTTTAGTGGTCAGTATTAGGTGTTCAGTGTTCAGTTTTTCACTGCGAACTGACCACTGTAAACTGAATGCTATTTCCTCGGAATCCATTTTGTTTCTTCCGCTTTCAGGTCAAATGACAACTTTCGTGCCAAGACAAAAAGATAGTCAGAAAGTCGGTTTAAGTACATGATAACAATTACAGGAATGGGTTCGTTATGGTCTAAATGAACTGCAAGTCGTTCTGCACGACGGCAAACACAACGGGCAATATGACAATATGACACAGTGGTATGTCCTCCGGGTAAAACGAAATGAGTCATTGGAGGAAGTGCTTCTTCCATCGAGTCGATTTCGTTTTCGAGTAATTCGATGTCGGTTTCTACGATTCCTAATTTTTGCAAACGCAATTCACCGTTTTTCATTACTTCTTTTTCGGGTGGAGTGGCCAAAATGGCGCCAACGGTAAACAATCGGTCTTGAATTTCGATAAGTATATTTTTGTAATGCAAAGCTATTTCTTGGTCACGAATCAGTCCAATGTAGGAATTCAATTCGTCCACAGTGCCGTAACTTTCGATGCGAATGTGGTCTTTAGGAACGCGTGTTCCGCCAAAAAGTGCTGTGGTACCTTTATCTCCGGTTTTAGTGTAGATTTTCATTTGAAGTTAGAAATTAGAGGTTAGAAATTAGAAGTTAAGGAAAAAAAAGAGGTTAGAAGTTTTACAATAAACTTCGTATTTCTAATTTCTGACTTCTAAAATTATTTTACATTGTCACTTTCGATCATTCCGTCACGCATTCTGATGATTCTTTTGGCGTGAGCAGCTATGTCTTCTTCGTGGGTTACTACAATTATGGTGTTGCCGTTTTGGTGAATTTCTTCTAAAAGCGCCATAATTTCTTCGGAAGTTTTACTGTCTAAGTTTCCTGTAGGTTCATCGGCAAGAATAATCGAAGGCTTGTTGACCAAAGCTCTGGCAATAGCAACACGCTGGCGTTGACCTCCCGAAAGTTGGTTGGGTTGATGGTCCATTCTATCCGCAAGATTCACTTGTTTTAGTACCTCGGTGGCACGAGTAGTTCGTTCCGATTTGGAATGTCCTGCATAAATCATGGGCAAAGCTACATTGTCTAACGCTGTGGTTCGAGGCAAAAGGTTAAAGGTTTGAAAAATAAAACCAATTTCTTTGTTCCGAATGTCGGCCAATTCATCATCTTGCATCTGGCTTACATCTTTGCCGTTAAGAATGTAAGTTCCAGAAGTAGGCGTGTCTAGACACCCTAAAAGGTTCATCAAAGTTGATTTTCCAGAACCTGATGGTCCCATTAAAGCAACATACTCGCCTTTTTTTATTTCTAAATCAATTCCTTTTAACACATAAACGATTTCGTTTCCAAGAGCAAAATCTCGTTTGATGTTTGATATTTTTATTAGTGGCTTCATTTGAATATCCTATTTGCGATTTTAAAAGTACGAAAAGTAATTTCAAATATAAGTGTTTGGTTTTTATAAATTGTTACAATTTTCTTATCAATAAAAAAATCAAGTTGTATTATTTTGAAACCTTTGGAAGCCTAGCGAAAATCTTTGTGTTCTTTGTGTTTAAATTAAACTCGAATTACAAAATGTTCTTTGGGCTGTTCTCTTCTAAAGAAAACCAATCCCCATTGAAAGGCGTCGATAGTTACGGTTACTTTTGGATGGTTTTTTATGATTTCCCACGCTTCTTCCATTTCCGTAGACCAATGAATGTCATCGAAAATCCAAAGCGTATCATTGCCAATTGTTGGTAATAATAGCTCGAAATACTCTAAAGTAGCGTTTTTCGAATGGTTGCCGTCGAAATAAATGAGGTCTGTAGTGGGAAGTGGGAAGTGGGAAGTGGAAAAGTATGCTGAAAATTCGGTTGTGACACATTCCACATTTTCAAAATTGAATAATTGCAATTGATTTTTTGCAATTGCCATTGTATTAGGACAGCCTTCCAATGTCGTAATTTTAGCTTTAGGGTTTCCTAAAGTTAAAGCAGAAGTGGCCAATCCTAAAGAAGTTCCTAATTCTAAAATTCTTTTTGGTTGAAAATAATTCGTGATTCGGAACAATAATTCGGCTCTTTTTGGAGAAATCCCAGCAGTTTTGGCAATCTTGTTAATTTGTCTAGTATTTGATTTAAAAACTTTGGAACCCGCACCAAAATCGGTTACTGCAATGGTGTTTCTATTTTCTAAAAGCGAATTTCGATAGTTTTTTAAGACTTGATATTGCTTCGCCTGTTCGCTACCGCTCAAGTCCTGTTTTGCTTTCTTGTCATAAACACATTTGGTCAACAAATTAAACACAAAAGGCGAATGCACAGCGTGTTCGTTTTTGGAATACCAAAGGAATTTAAGATAGGATTTGATTTGGAATAGCATAAAGATTATATCGCAAAGATTCACATAGAAAATGCGAAGATACACAGAGATTATTTAAATTTTAGAAAACTAAAAACTAAACTTGGCGCTACTGTGGGATTAGTTTGCGAATCTTCCTGAGACAACTTTTATTAAAATACTAAATTGAATAGTACCCAAAATTTAAAACTATATTTGCGCTCTTGGAATTTAGAACAAGATTTTTTTAGGATGAAAACTTCAACAATAGAGAAAAATAACGCTATAAGCTCGGAAGAGATTGACCGATGTATCGCTATTTTGGCACAATTAAATACAGACACTGATCAAATATTCGAGATTCCAAAGGAACAACGAACCGCTTTAATCAAAGCTGCTGGGCAATTTTCACGTCCTGACAGAGCGGAGTTGGCAAAGAGAAAGAAAGACGGCAAAGCAGTAGCCAAACGCAAACAGGAAAAGAAAGACCGAACGGCTCGCAAAGAAACGGGAATTCGTTCGGCAAGAGAAGCAAGTATTTTTGTAGCTCCAAAGTTATTGGCTTCGCACGATTTGGAACACAAAGAGCAAAGGGAATTCGAAACGCCAAGAAAGTGTTATGTGTGCAAAACGGAGTTTACCAAAATGCATCATTTTTACGATACGATGTGTACCGATTGTGGCGATTATAATTATGCCAAGCGGTTTCAGACAGCTGATGTCAATGGGCAAATAGCTGTGATTACCGGTTCTAGATTGAAAATCGGATATCATATTACTTTGATGCTTTTGCGTGGAGGAGCTACTGTTATTGCCACGACTCGTTTTCCGGTGGATTCGGCTTTGCGCTTTGCTAAGGAGGATGATTTTATGGATTGGGGACATCGCTTGAAAATTCATGGATTGGATTTGCGACACATTCCGAGTGTGGAAATCTTCTGCAATTTTGTTGAGCAAAAATACGGGCGATTGGATATTCTCATTAATAATGCAGCGCAAACCGTAAGACGACCTGCGGGTTTTTATACCCATTTAATGGAAAACGAAGAGCGGTCGATTGCTTCTTTACCTAAATCCGCTCAAGAATTATTATTAGATCATACTAATTGTTTGGATGAATTGAAAGTGTTGACAACGGGATTTTCGACCAATGAAAATATGCCGGTAACTTGGCACGGACCTGAGCCTGGAATTGGTTTGCGGGCTTCCGCCAAATTGTCTCAGATTCCCTATTCGTTTGATAATGCATTAGTAGCAAAAGAAGTTTTTCCGGAAGGGGAACTTGATGCTGA
Organism: uncultured Flavobacterium sp.; assembly: GCA_963513695.1. Classification (GTDB taxonomy): domain Bacteria; phylum Bacteroidota; class Bacteroidia; order Flavobacteriales; family Flavobacteriaceae; genus Flavobacterium. The sequence continues at coordinate 64,402 of CAUPRL010000014.1, read as the reverse complement.
TTTGCAACAAGTCGATTTGCGAAAAGTAAACAGTTGGCGATTGAAATTGGGACAAATTGAAACCACCGAAATGATTGAAGTACAATTGGTTAATTCGGTAGCGCCCTTTGTGTTGTGCAATCGCCTTTCGGAAGTGATGAAGAAAGACAATACTGGCAAAAAACACATTATCAATGTTTCGGCGATGGAAGGGAAGTTTTACCGTGATTTCAAAGAAGACCGTCATCCGCATACGAATATGGCGAAAGCGGCTTTGAATATGTTGACACACACAGCCGCAGGAACTTTGGCTAAAGACGGCATTTTTATGAATGCAGTTGATACGGGTTGGGTAACCGACGAAGATCCAGCCGAATTAGCCAAAAGAAAACAGGAAGAACAAGATTTTCAACCGCCGTTAGATATTGTTGATGGTGCTGCACGAGTAATGGATCCGTTGTTTGATGGCATCAATACAGGAAAGCATTGGTGTGGGAAGTTTTTGAAAGATTACCGGCCGATTGCCTGGTAGTATGCTGTTTTGCGTGAGGGATGGTAGTGGAGCTCTTTTTTGTTTTCAAAAAAAGCGGGAGCGTACAGCCCGACCCGTAGTTTTTACGAAGGGTCACGCCCAGAAAATTGTTTTAGAATCCTTCGCCATCATTGAAATAAAAAGTGTCTGATTTGCGTCCCATACCATAATTTATTATAAAATTCGTCAGGGTGTTTTTGTCCAACAACACTCTCAAACCGATGCCAATGGCTGGCTGAACCGATTCGAATAAATGGAGGTTTTTGTCGGCCGAGCTTGTAGTTGTGGCGTTGGCAAAAACGGTTCCGCTAACCATCTGATTTTTGGTTATTGGGAAACGGTATTCACTTTCGAAGTACATTAGGTTTGTTCCTCTGAAAAGGCCTTGAATATAGCCTTTTCCACTCCGGCTATTTTGGTCCCAACCTATGGCAGGTAAATTGAGATAAGGTAATTTTCCGCTAACCAAGAATTGGCCATAAGCCCAAAAGCAAAGCACGTGTTGTTTGATTGTTTTGCTTAGTGGAATGAAATATCTCGATTCAAGTAATAAAGTGGAACTTTTTTTTTGGTAATTGAATACTTGTGGATTATAACGGTAATTTAAGTTCAAAAACAAACCGTTATTGGTGTTAATCAGGTTGTCTCTTGTGTCATAAATCAAGTTCATACTCAGTCCGTTGACTAAATAAAAAGTATCATTGAAGCCGTATTTTTTGGAATAAGTATAATGATAGGTGTACTTATTATTGGCGATGTCTAAATTCTTATCCTTTATTTCTGTATAACTATCGAGATGAATTCCAGCGCCCAGAAAAAAGGAGGGAAAGATATTATACGAAATGGTTTCGTGTAGCTTAAAGTAATGATATTCCATAGGTTGTTCGATGGTATTGTAATCGAAATCCTGAAATGCAGCTCCCCAAGGAACGATGTCGGTACCCAAACCAAAATTAGATTGGGAGAAAATATAATAGCGAAAGTCGCCACTAAAAAAGTATCGGTCATCATTGAGATACATATTGTTTTTAATGTATGTAAGTAATTGATGTTCAGAACTGTAAGAAGCTCCTCCAGAAATTAATGATATTTTATTATTTTCTTTTTCTTTAAAACTATATTGGCTTATGAATCCTAATGTGAAACCATTTGCGGGTTGGTATCCTAGTGTTGGGAAGGCTATTAACTTGGTTTTTGACTTTGATTTAGGCAGTCTAATTTTAAGAGTATCTTCTTTGGTAAACAAATCAATAATAGAGCGTAAAGGGCGCTTTTTTTCTTTTGCAATTGTATCTTGTTGCGAGAAAGTGAGTTGCGAAAACAAAAGTAGCAGGAGGAATAGGCAAATAGGTTTTGCTTCAAAAATAGGTTTAGTATTCATATGAAGCTCCAAGTTAAATGCAGGGTATTTTTGTTGAATTCGCCAATCAAATTGTTTTATGGTATAAAACTAATAAAAATATATTTTGATTGGATGTTTTTAAGATAAAAGAATCTTTATTTCAATGTTATTCAACTGCGATCGAATATAAGTATAAAAAAACCACAATAGAATTTTATTACTATTGTGGTTTATGTGTTTTCTTACTTTGCTAGGTAACTTTGTAAAAAAGGAAAACGGGTTGGGTTTTTTAATTGACAGCAATCAATTTCACATCGAAAATAAGTACCGATCCGCCTGGAATTGGGCCATTTGCAGTGCTTCCGTATCCTAAATGAGCAGGAACTAAAAGTATGCCGTTGCCACCGGTTTTAAAATATGGAATACCTTCTGTCCAACCTTTGATCACTTGGTTCAATCCAAATGAAATGCCTGCGGCACTACTTTGATCGAATATTTTTCCGTCGGTAAAATACCCTTTGTAGGCTACTGTTACATTCGAATTTGCAGTAGGTTGTGTTCCGGTTCCAAGATTATTAATTACATAATACAATCCAGTAGCGCTTCGTTGAGCGGTTAAATTGTTTTTAGCGATATAATCCTTGATTTCTTGTTCGTTTTTTGCGGTATAATCCACAGTCGAATTATTGTCTTTAGTACACGAAATAAAAAGGGTTAAGGCTAGTAGGGCTGTTACGAGGTGTTTCATTATTTTAATTTTTTTGACGGCAAATATAGTAAAATTTGTTTGGGTATAGCAGGTGCTATTTCGAAAAGATGGAGACCTTGGGTCGGATGTTTTGAATTGAAAATACTCCAACAGAATTTTATTTTAAAAACCGAATGGGATGAAAAAAAATGGTGATTTTTTTGTCAGTTTTTGATGCTAAATACTGCCAGAGGGAGTATTGCCTATTTTCATACTCTATATGGGGCTTTGATGGGGCTTTGATGGGGCTTTGGTCGGGAGCAAATTCGTCCTAAAATAACTATACAGTTTGTTGTTTTTTTTCTTTAAAATAACAACTGTTTAAAACTATTTTTTTAACAGGATTTCTAGAAAATTGTTATGGAATGTACAAATTGTACGAAGTCGGAAGACTTTGTACAGCTGGAGATTATATATTAAAAATCAGATTTACTTGACCTCCAGTGTTTTTTGCTTTATTCACGTCAGAATTTAGAGTATTAGTAAAATTAGTATTTCCCATTATTTCAATACTAAAATTTTTCAAAAAAGTGAAACCAAAACCTAATAAGCCTCCAAAATTCATATTTTTATAAAAATCATTGATAAGAAATTGATTCATATCTGATTCTGCATTCAATATATTAGTTAATTTAAAACCTCCAAGTACATAAAATCCCTTATTATATTCTTTGTTTACATCAAATTTTAAAAGTGCATCGAGTTGTAGCGTATTTAATTCAATTTTATTAAAGACTTGATTAGCATTGCTATATTGATCTGACAAATAATAATCTTCCTCGGTGGTTTTATTGAACAACAAATTAATTTTTGTACCAAAACTATTATTGATTTTATAATCTACAAAAGCTCCCAAACTTGGGCCGTAACCTGAATTTGCAAATAGAGGACCTTCCACTTCAATCATATAATAATTCATTCCTACAACTATACCATAGCTGGTATTTTGAGAGAAGCTAATGTAAGAAACAGAAAGAAGTAATAGGGTAAATAATTGTTTTTTCATTTTTTGAGGGGCAAATATAGTAAAAATTGGTATGGAAAAAAGTCTGAATTGTTGATAGTATCATTTGATAGAATCAAATTAGTTTTTTTTAAAACTACAATTGTTTGGTGCTATTGTAGCTTAATAGATATTTGTTGACTTTGTTTCTGGGCACAAGCGTGACGCTTGCGCCAGCCTTTAGAATTATTTAAATGTCAAAGCGTGAAATGGAATATCCATTAAGTCTGAATGTATATTTCTATCATTACTCATAAAAGTTATAATTGCATCAGCAACATTATTTTTGTGTAAACAAACTGCTTGACCATATTTATATCCTTTTCCAAATTCGCAATTAAATTCAAAAAATGAACTTCCTCCATAATCAGCATTAAATTCTTTTTTTACCGCTATTGATGGAAAATCTCCAATATTTACCATTTTTCCATTAGTCATATTCATTACATTCGATCTCATTATATTCATATACATATTGTTTGGATTAATCATTATCGTATTTGGATCATTTTTTGACTTTTCATAGTTCTCAAACAGTTTTTTTAAAGGAAAAATTGAATAACGGACTTCCATTGTTTCATCTTTATTAATTATTGCAAATGAATATCGTAGATCTCTATTCTCTTTTATTTCTTTTATTTTATATCCAATTGGCATTTCAAATTGTAAACCTGAAAGAGAAGCTTGATTTTGAAATTCTTCTAAAGTTAATGTCTGACAATATGTAATTAAAGAACAAAATATAAAAAATGAGATAGTAAGTATTTTTTTCATCGTAATTATTAGTTTTAGGTGTTTTTTGTTAATATATCTGCTAACTATTTTATAAGTCAGAAACTATAAGTCTGTATTTTCTATCAAATATATAAATTTTTTTCCTACAAATCATCAAAGGGCTTATATTTAAAAAATAACCCCAACATTCTCAGTATTACTACTAAAAGTGTTGGGGTTGTACGTTAATCGATATGCGATGGCGCCCGTCCTCGCAATGACATTCTAACCTTCTATCTTCGCACTCAGTTCAAACCATCGTTCTTCTTTTTCTTCAATTTTAGAAATGATTTTTTCGAGTTCTTTGGCTTTTTTCTCAATATCGGCATCGACTACTTTTCCTTCGGAAAATAATTGTTCGATTTTGGCTTTTTCGATTTCCAAATCTTTGATTTCTCGTTCAATTTTCTGGTATTCTTTTTGCTCGTTAAAAGTCAAATTTCCTGTTGGATTGTTTTGTTTCCAGTCTTTCTTTTCGGCTTTGTTGTCCTCTTTTTGAGCTACATCGGCGCTGTCTTCGTAAGATCTAAAATCGGAGTAGTTGCCAGGGAAAGTTTCAATTTCACCTTGGCCTCTAAAAACAAATAATTGATCTACGATTTTGTCCATAAAATAACGGTCGTGAGACACTACAAGTAAACAACCTGGATAATCCAACAAGAAACTTTCCAAGACATTCAAGGTTACAATATCTAAATCATTCGTAGGCTCATCCAGAATCAGGAAGTTCGGGTTTTGGATTAAAACGGTACACAAATACAGTCGTTTCAACTCGCCACCGCTCAGTTTTTCGACATAATCGTATTGTTTTTTGGAGTCAAAAAGAAAACGCTCTAACAATTGTGAAGCCGAAATCAGTCTGCCTTTCGTCAACGGAATGTATTCGCCGTATTCTTTGATGACATCAATTACACGTTGCCCCGGTTTTGGGTTGATTCCGCTTTGGGTGTAATACCCAATTTTGATGGTTTCCCCCACGACCACTTTTCCAGAATCTAAAGGAATAGTTCCTGTCAAAAGGTTTAAGAAAGTTGATTTTCCGGTTCCATTTTTCCCGATAATTCCAATGCGTTCACCACGTTGAAAATCGAAACTGAAATTATCCAGAATCACGTGGTCTTTGAATTTTTTGGAAATTTTGTGAAGCTCGATAATCTTGCTTCCCATTCGTTCCATATTGATTTCGAGTTCGACTTTATTTTCTCGTCGGCGACTTTGTGCTTTTTCCTTGATTACATAAAAATCATCCTGACGCGATTTCGATTTGGTTGTTCTCGCTTTGGGTTGGCGGCGCATCCATTCTAATTCTTTGACGAACAAGTTTTGGGCTTTGTCCACGCTCGAATTTTCGGAAGCGATTCGCTCTTCTTTTTTCTCTAAATAATAGGAATAATTTCCTTTGTATTGGTATATTTTTCCGTTGTCTAATTCGATGATTTCGTTGCAAACACGCTCCAAGAAGAAACGGTCGTGCGTCACCATAAACAGCGTAATATTTTCTTTGGCAAAATAACTTTCGAGCCATTCGATCATCTCCAAATCCAAGTGATTCGTAGGTTCATCCAGAATTAATAAATCGGGACGATTAATCAAAATGATGGCAAGAGACAAACGTTTTTTCTGTCCACCCGAAAGGTTTTTTACTTTCAGTTTGAAATCTTCCAACTTCAATTTGAACAAAATTTGCTTGAATTGGGTTTCGAAATCCCAAGCGTTGTGTTGGTCCATTCCGTCGAAAGCTTTTTGATAGGCTTCTTCGTCTTCGGGATTTTCTAATGCTTTTTCGTAGGCTTCAATCACCTTCAGAGTCTCGTTGTCCGAAGCGAAAATACTTTCTTCAATCGTCAGTTCGTCCTGCAATTTATTGTCTTGCGAAAGAAAAGCCATTCGGATGCTTTTGCGAAGCACGACTTGTCCTGTGTCGGGCTCATCAAAACCATTGATGATGTTCATTATGGTGGTTTTCCCAGAACCGTTTTTGGCTATGAAGGCAATTTTTTGATCTTTATTGATTCCAAAGCTTATGTCTTTGAAAAGCGTACGTTCGCCATAGGATTTCGATATATTTTCGACTGATAAGTAATTCATAATTTTATTTAGAAATGCAAAAATAGTTTATTGTAAGGGATGATACACTATTTTAATGTCAAATAAAAAGCTGCCATTTCTGACAGCTTTTTGATGCTTATTTTATGATGTCAACCTCTACAAAACTATCATCGAAAATTTTAATGAATGCTTTGGTGTACTCTTCCTTTTTAGCTAGATAAGGATTTTCTAGAAAATTTTGAGGATTAACCGCAATTAACGGATAACACGTACTCTGAATTTGTATCTGAATTTTATGTCCTTTTTTAAAGGTATGTAAAACATCTTGTAATCTAAAATTTACTGCGGTGGTTTTATCTGGTGTCAGTGGTTCTGGTTTTTCGAAACTATTTCTAAAACGAGCCGGCATCACTTCGCTTCTGACCATTTGATGATAATTAGCATACAGCACATTTGGTTTATCCTTATTTTGCGGTTCATCGGCAGGATAAATATCGATTAGTTTTACAATAAAATCGGCATCCGTTGCTGTAGTCGCTATTTTTAGTTTTGCCATAATTTCTCCTGCAAGCGTTTCGTCTTCGGTTAAATAATCAGTTGTAAAAGTTACTACATCTGGTCTGCTTAGTGCAAAACGTTGGTCTTCTGACATGTAATTTCTTGGGGTATTTCCATTGTATTCTGCATAATTAATGCTACTTGATACTGGTTTGCTTGGGTCGCTATAATATTCAGAATATGAATTAGTAGTAGATTTTCCATTCGCTAATTTTCCGTTAGAATTGAAATAAAAATTGAGTTTTGAACTTTCTTTTGGTGGCCATGTTGCAAATTGTTTCCATTCTTTTTTGCCAGTATCAAACATGAAAGCTTCGGGAAGTGCTGCAGCATCTTTTGATTTTTCTTTTAAATAATGATTGAAGAATTTGTATTCAATATTTTTTTGATAGTAAGTAGCAATGCTATCTCCAAAATAAATATCATTATGATAGTGCTTGCCGTTTTCTCTAGACCAACCACCGTGTGAAAACGGTCCCATAACAATTGTGTTTTTTGCTTTCGGATTATTCTTTTCAATTGTTTTGTAAATATTCAAAGGTCCAGCTAAGTCTTCGGCATCAAACCAACCACCAACAGTCATCACGGCGTGATTAATCCCTTTTAAATGAGGGAGCAAATTTCTAGATTGCCAAAATTCATCATAACTAGGATGGCTAACCATTTCTTGCATGAAAAAGTTATTTTTATAATATTTGTCTACACCTTCTTTTAATGTACCTATTTCATTATAAAAAATCGACCCGTCTTTAGAAATAGTTTTGATAGATTGGTCTGTATACCATGCTTTATTTTCAGCTTTTGTTTTTTGAATTCCAAAAACAGGAAATATTTTAAAATAGCTCATTAAGAAAGCACCATTGTGATGAAAATCATCAAAAAAGAAATCAGAAATTGGAGCCTGTGGCGAGGAAGCAACTAAAGCGGGATGATTCGCTATGGTTCCAGCTGCAGCATAAAACCCAGGATATGAAGTTCCGTATTGACCCACTTTTTCAGTATTGTTTTTAATATTTTTGATTAACCAATCTATGGTGTCGTAGGTGTCCGTGCTTTCGTCAATATCTTTTTTTGTTTTGTGTGTAACCTGAGGTGTCATATTTGTAAAAACACCCTCGCTCATGTACCTACCTCTGACGTCTTGGTATACATAAATATATTTGTCTTTTTGCAAGAAAGCATTTGGACCTAATGATTTCTTAAAATTAGCTTCTCCATAAGGTGCAACACTATAACAAGTTCGTTGCATTAAAATGGGATACTTTTTGTCTTTCGAAATATCTTTTGGAGTGTAAATTGCGGTGAATAATTTCGTTCCGTCCCGCATCTCAATGTAAACTTCTTTTTTGTCATAATTGGTTTTAGTATCTTCTTGCGCAAAAATCAATACTGATACTAAAAGTAAAATGGTCGTAACTAGATATTTCATAACTTTTTTTTGAGGGTCGAAGATAATAAGTTTTTCTTAAAATAGAGATGTACAAGTATTAAAAATAAAATTTTAAACAATTTCCCATTAAGCCATTATCGAAAATCGTTTTTAAGTACATTGTTTGTATTATACTACATTATACTACAGGCGTTTTTCATTCAAATAATAGTCTAAAATATTGAGGTTAAATCTATTGTTATTACACCATTTTCAACAATTAGTGTATTTCAACAATTTTTTTAAACCTAGAAAGCCTAAAGTGAGGATTAAAATCAATTTCTTAAAAACGAACTCAAATCGACCGAATGCAATTGTTGCGGGTTATTTATGATTGGCTTTCTGATGAAAGACTCATTGGTTAGATAGAACAATTTCCCGTCTTCGGTTGTGATGCCTTCTATTTGATGGAAAGGCAATGATAGCTCTATTTTTCGCTTATTGCCATTAGAGAAATTATAGTTTTGGTAATCGTATAAAAGGAATAAAAAGGGCTGTCCATTTCTAGTGTAGCCGCAAAGGACTATTGATTTTAAAGAATTGAGAAAACTTGCAGCAGTAACCAATCCTTTTACGTTTATAGTTTCCTTTAGTTTAGCGATGTGATTTCCAGCTCCCTTTGGTAAAACGTAAATACTGGTTTCGTTTTGAGTCCATTGTTTGGTAAATAAATAGATGCTGTCTCGACTAACGACAAAAGCTTCACAATCAAAATCGGTTATGTTACCTGTTTTAGCACTGAAATCTATTTGATTCGAATAAGAAAAGGAGATGGTGTCAATAATTGGTTTATTGGTTAGAAAAGATTGTTTTTCAATTCTTAAAATATGTAAATCCGTTCGATTACCACTAAAATTGTTTCCAAAATCGCCAATGTAAATATAGGAGCTGTCTTGCGAAATCTCTTCCCAGTCGTTGTTTTTTACCTTTTCGAGTTTGATTTTTTTTTGGATTTTTCCATTAGAATCCAATCCATAAATGTTGGTGTCGTGATCGTCGTTGTGAGTCCAAAGTAAATTATCGAAAGCTATCAAACCTGAGGTTTCTACTAATGAATCACTCAATTTCAGTGTTGTTTCTGGTTTGATTTTGGCGTAATTGTACAAGCAATTTCCATCATTATTGGTCGCTTTTGGATCGAAATTTTTGGCAAGCGCATCCGTACAGCCCGGGATTTGGCCGTAGGTTGAGGAGAAAATTAAGAAGAAAAATAAAATGGATTTTACCATATCAAAAAAATAGATATTGCTATTCAGTCAAAAATAGGATATTAAATTCAAAGTTCGAGATTTATAAAAATTTTAAACTAAAAATAAAGAAGTGTATTGAAAATGTGTAAAAAATATTGGTGCTTTCAAAATTATTGCTACATTGTACTTGATTTTAGAGTATTCTTAAAATTGCTATTCAATTTTTATTAAAACAACACAATATGTACCATTCAAAAATAGCAGGTCTAGGATATTATGTCCCAGAAAATGTAGTTACTAACGATGATTTGTCTAAAATAATGGACACGAATGATGAATGGATTCAGGAAAGAACGGGAATTCAAGAGCGAAGACATATCATTCCAGGCGAAGATACTACGACAACAATGGGTGTTAAAGCGGCTAAAATAGCCCTTGAACGCTCCGGAATTGCAAAAGAAGACATCGATTTTGTCATTTTTGCCACTTTGAGTCCAGATTATTATTTTCCAGGTCCGGGAGTTTTGGTCCAACGGGATTTGGGATTAAATACTGTTGGCGCTTTAGATATTAGAAATCAGTGTTCAGGTTTTGTCTATGCTGTTTCTATCGCTGATCAGTATATTAAAACCGGAATGTATAAAAATATTTTGATTATTGGTTCTGAAGTGCAATCGACGGGATTGGATATGACGGATCGTGGTCGCAGTGTTTCGGTGATTTTTGGCGATGGAGCGGGAGCTGCGGTTATGACTAGGGAAGAGGATGTGACAAAAGGAATTTTATCTACACATTTGCATTCTGAAGGGCAACATGCCGAAGAATTGTATGTAATGGCACCAGGGATGGGAGGTCGTTGGATAACCGATATTTTGGCAGAAAATGACCCGGACGACGAAAGTTATTTTCCGTATATGAATGGACAATTTGTTTTCAAAAATGCAGTTTCACGATTTGCAGAAGTCATCAACGAAGGATTAGAAACCAATAATTTGCAGGTTTCAGATATCAATATGTTGGTTCCACACCAAGCCAATTTGAGAATTTCACAATTCATTCAAAAGAAATTTAGATTAGAAGACGATCAAGTATTCAATAATATTCAAAAATATGGAAATACTACCGCGGCTTCGATTCCGATTGCCTTGACCGAAGCTTGGGAACAAGGAAAAATTAAGTCGGGAGATTTGGTGGTTTTGGCTGCTTTTGGTAGCGGATTTACTTGGGGAAGCGTGATTATAAGGTGGTAAAAATCATTACCTCTTCAACGTAAAATGTGACTTGAACACTTTTGAACTGCCTTTCTCATCATAATCTACAGTAAACCAATAATCGGTCGAAGGAAGAGGCTGTCCGTTGAATGTGCCATTCCAACCTTCGCTCGTAGGGCTTATTTGTTTCAGGAATTTTCCATATCTATCAAAAATATATATTGGCGCATTCGGGTTGGTTAATGCTAAATGTTTGATGTTCCAGGTTTCATTGTAACCATCTCCATTTGGTGTAAAGAATTTGGGATAGTTGATGATGATAGCCTTCATTGGAGCAGGATTGCAATGGCCATTTTTGTCCCTTACAGCAGTAGTGTGTTCTCCTGGCATTACATTATTGAAGGTGTTGCTGTCTTGAAAAGGCAAATCATCCAATTGATATTCATAATTTCCAGAACCAGCACCCAATACATTTACCGATATAAAAGTAGGATAATCAAATGCATCGCTATAAGTTACTTCTAAATAAGGAGCATATTTAATCACTTTTGCTGATGCAGTTTTAGAACATAAGGTTGCGATATTCGTTGCTTTTACCACATAATCACCAACTTGGGTTGTTGTAATGGTAGGGCTGTTGCCACCATATGGAGCTCCATTATATGTCCATTCGAATAAAATATTGGCTCCTGATATTCCAGAATCTAAAGTAGCAGGATTTAATAAAGTACCCGTTTCATGATCTTCGCAAATAAAATATTCTGCGAGTAGTTGTGGTTCTGGAAATAAATTGACGATTAAATTTAATTCGACAACATCAAAACAAGCCACTGCCGAAGTATTGTTGGCTACTCTAATCCAAACGCTATCAGAAAATGGAGTGTCATTTTGATAAGTAGCAGGATTTGCAATAGGAATTGCATTTATATCATTGGCAGCAGCCAAAGAAGTATAAAAAGTTAATGTAAAATTGGCATCGGGTGTTTGTCCATTCAAAACTTGATTTCTAATGGCTAAACTAGTCAAATCGAATTGAAAGATTCCGTCGTTTGTGGCAAATGTATCGCAAGTTTCCAAAGGTGTTACTGGATTTGCAACTGGTCTTGGCGTGATAGTGATGCTAAACTGATTTTCATCACTACAATTCAATCGGTCACCAGTTTCATAGTAAATATAGTAATTTGGAAGCACTGTTGCAGCTGTTACCGTTGTTCCTGGCGGAATACTATTTCCTCCACCCAATGGACCACCAGGGGCATCATAATAAAAATTATTTGGTGTTGGCAAGGGAGGAAAAGTAAAGCTGTCACAATAGGCTAATTGCGTTGGAATTGGATCGGCTTCCACTCCATTTATGGAAATATCAAAAAAGTTTTCGTTAAAACAACTTGGGTCGCTTGGGTTGGCCGCATAAATATAGATTCTATTGTTAGCACTTATCATCGTTCCGGCGGGGATGGGATTCACCCCATTTGGGTCATCAAAATAGGCTCCATTTTTCAATGGACTTAATACATACGAATTGCATTGGTCAACATTGGCTCGAGAATCAATTTTTGGTTTTTTGCTGACAGTAATGGTCCAAGGTATTTCATTGTAGCAACCCGCAACAATTGTTGATGCTTTATAAATATATATTGTTTGAGTGGTTGTTAAGGTACTATTTGGAATCAATTCTACATTTCCTGGTGTTGATGGACCTCCAGCTAAGCTATAATAATTGCCGCCTTCACTTTGAGTTGGTAATAGGAAACTATCGCAAGCATTGACATTTGTTGGTGTAGTAAGAAATGGAGCATTTATGGTAATGGTAAAGGAATCGGTTGCGCAGGCTGCTCCTGGTACATAAGTAAATATTTGTATGGTACTCGAAATTAGTCCGGGCAGTACCAAGTTTCCTCCTCCATTTGGAGCATCACGATATTCGCCAACAGGAGCTGGCGACAAAGTATAAGAAACGCATTCGATAACATCTGTAAAACCAAAGCTACCAATGTAAACTGTAAAGACGGTATTAGGTGTTCTGCATAAATTGTTTGTTGCAAAAACATAGAGCGTGGTAGTCGTGGTTATTGGGGAAATTGCTGGCGTGTATATTCCTGTAACAGTGTCATAAGTGTAATAATCGCCCACTGTCAGTGGTGGCAAACTGTAGGAACTACATTCAAAAACATTGGCAATTGGAGCAATTATAGGTGTTAAATCAATAGTGATGTTAAATTGACCTTCAAGAATGCAGGGATTAGCAATATCTGTCGATTCAAAATAGGTGTAAATTGTAGTTGTTCCAACCGTGGTTATTATAGTTCCTCCGGGATATTCGGTTCCACCGCCACTCGGACCTCCCGGCAATGAAAAATAGCGAAGACCAAAAGGGGTAGTAGGTAATTGATATTGGTCGCAAACTGTTAAATCGGTAGGGTCAGCATCTAAAGGTTCGACTATGGTCACATAAAAACTACTTTCAATAGGGCAACTTGGAGTTCCTGATGTAGTACTAAAAAGATAAACAATTTGGTCTGTTGTGATTACATCTCCAGCATTCAAAATTGGAAGGCCTTGGTTTGGACCTGAATAGTAATTACCAGGGTTTACTAATGGAGGTAAAGTGTAACTTCCACAAACAAATTGATTTATTCTTTGGTCTAGAACAGGTCTCGGAATGACTACAATTTTAAAATTGGTTGTGCTGAAGCAAGTCGGATCGGTAGTAGTTTGAATTCTTGCAAAAAGGGTCTTACTTCCAGAGGTAAATGGTGCAGACGTATTTATTGGATTCATGCCAGCATTGGCATCGGCAGCATTTGAATAGTAAGAAACATCATAAATTGTTGATGATTGTCCGCCCAATACAGTCGACGTTTGTCCGCCAATATTAAAATTAGCAGTATTTGTACCTGGTGTAGTTTCGCATAGCGTAATGTCAGCTGGTTTGTTGGCAAGAGGAGGAGGTGTTATTCCTAATTGGAAAGATTTTGTAATAAAACATTTCGAATAAGTGTCTTCGATTCTTACCCATATTGGAGCAGGTAAAAGAGCTGTTGGAAAGGTTAAAACAGTTGGAAGTGGACTACTATTTGAAGTTGCATTTGCTACTGATGAATGATAGCTTATTTGTGTTCCGGGAATGCTAACTATTGGAGTGTTAATCGACAAATCAAAAGTATAACTTGGAAGTCCTGAATTGCATTTAAACAAATTTAAAGGGTCAGGCGTTATAATTTGGGGATAAAATTCAACGTTGATATAATCGGTGGTAACTGGGCACGAGGTTGCAATGACCGTATAAGTAAGTCCGTAGGTGCCAGGTTGGGTTACAATCAAATCAGGTGTGTTTCCTCCTATAGGGTTTCCATTGTAGGTCCAAGCAAATGAATAGATGGCTGGATTCAATCCTGAAATAAGCGTATGTGAACCGTTATGACAAATGGCTGTATTTGCAGCAATAGTTAAATCTGGACCTAGAACATCTTGCCCAACATTGAAGCTATTGGCACCTAAAAATATTGCAGAATCCGATTGGCTGTCTTGTCGGTCAGCAATCACCAATTTTATGTGGTAGTTTGTATTTGGAATCAAACTGTTTGATGATGCACTCATTACTACGGTTTGGCCATTGAAATTTGTGGCAGAACTTGCTGCATCAGAACCGCCATTGAATGCTCCAAAATAAGTCGAATTTACAGATGGACAGGAGGAATTATATATAAAATCTCTAATAGTAGTAACTGATATTGGTGTTGAAGTACCAGGCACGACGGCAAGATTTGTAGTCACTCCAGTCGCATTGTTTGTAAGCAAAAAGGTAAAAGCATCTGAAAATTGGCATTGGAAATTACCATATTCTTCAGACGCAAATAAAAAGCGAAAGTCAAAATTTGAAGATAAAGGAACAAAGTCAAATTCCAAAACGGTTGCATTTGTCGAATTTACACTGATTCCTGATGCTAATAAGGTTGCTTCCAAATCAGCATCGCCAGTCCAAGCGGCATTTCCGTCATTAAGATCCATTGTATTGGGTCCTGGAGCATTTGCAACATTGCCCGTACTCAAAATTACACCACTCGAAAGTGGAAATAACGGATTGGTGTTTTCAAAATATCCTATTCCGTTCGAAGAACCAAAATTAGTTCCAGTTCTCCAACTAATGTTACTTACAGGAACACAAGATTTATTAACCAAAACATCTGTAACTAATTGAGGAACAGTATAAGTGCTTGTGTCTACGGTAATGGTTTGCGAAAAACACCCAATCCAAAAAAGTGAAAGTATAATCAGAAGGCTATTTTTCATTGGGCTTTGCATTTTGGGTAAAATTATAATATTATAGGTACAAAAAATAATTTCTTCGATAAAACAAACAAATTAAACCGTTAAAGTTTTGTTTTATAACAATTACTATTTGCTATTTTCTGTATTCTTTAAATTGTATTAACGGAAACTATAACTATTTATTTCAGCAAAAACTGCCTACAATTTTCGACGGAAATCCTTATATTTGCAGCCTTAAAATCAATATAAAATGACCTTATCACAGATTCTTACGCCCTCAATAGAAAAAGCAGTTTTTACATTATTTGATATCACTATCGATAAAGTTGAATTTCAATCCACACGCAAGGAATTTGAAGGTGATATAACGATGGTGATTTTTCCTCTATTGAAAGTCATCAAAAGCAACCCAGTTGAATTAGGAAATAAAATAGGCAACTATTTGGTCGATAATGTTCCCGAAGTGAGCCGTTTTAATGTAGTTTCAGGCTTTTTGAATATAGTAATTTCAGATGAATACTATTTGAATTTTTTCAATGAAATTCGAACAGACGAAAAATTTGGTTTTGTTACGCCCAGCCCAGAAGAAAAAGCAATAATGGTTGAATATTCTTCACCAAACACCAATAAACCTTTACATTTAGGACACGTTCGTAATAATCTTTTGGGTTATTCTGTTGCGGAAATTCTAAAAGCTTCAGGTAAAAAAGTATATAAAACGCAAATCATCAACGATCGAGGCATTCATATTTGCAAGTCGATGTTGGCTTGGAAAAAATTTGGAAAGGGTGCAACTCCAGAATCAACCGGATTAAAAGGAGACAAATTGGTTGGGAATTATTATGTTGCTTTTGACAAAGCGTTTAAAGAAGAAATCAATCAATTAATTGCCGAAGGAAAAACCGAAGATGAGGCCAAAAAACAAGCGCCAATCATCTTAGAAGCCCAAGAAATGCTGCTAAAATGGGAAGCTGGCGATGTTGAAGTAATTGCGTTGTGGAAAAAAATGAATCAGTGGGTTTATGATGGTTTTGCAACAACTTATAAAAATTTGGGAGTCGATTTCGATCAATATTACTACGAAAGCAATACTTATTTGTTAGGGAAAGATGTAGTTCAAATAGGTTTAGAAAAGGGTATTTTCGAAAAAGATCCTGATGGTTCGGTTTGGATTGATTTGACTGACGAAGGTTTAGACAGAAAAATAGTATTGCGTTCAGACGGAACTGCGGTTTATATGACACAAGATATTGGAACAGCCATTCAGCGTGTGAAGGATTTTCCAGATGTGGGAGGGATGGTTTATACCGTAGGAAATGAGCAAGATTACCATTTCAAAGTATTGTTTTTAATCTTGAAAAAATTGGGTTTCGATTGGTCGGAAAATCTCTATCATTTATCTTATGGGATGGTCGATTTGCCTTCTGGAAAAATGAAATCTAGAGAGGGAACTGTTGTAGATGCTGATGATTTGATGCAGGAAATGACCGATACAGCTCAGAATATTGCAGAAGATCTAGGAAAACTAGACGGTTATTCTGTTGAAGAAAAATCAAAACTTTACAAAACAATTGGACTAGGTGCTTTGAAGTATTACATTTTGAAAGTCGATCCAAAAAAACGAATCCTTTTTGACCCAGCTGAATCAGTAGATTTTGCTGGGAATACAGGTTCGTTTATTCAATATACTTATGCTAGAATTCAGTCGATTATTCGCAAAGCCAATTTCGATTTTACTGCACCAAGCAGCATTACAATCTTACACGAAAAAGAAAAAGAATTGATAAAGCAGCTCGAATTGTTTCCAGAAGTGATTCAAAATGCGGCTCAAAATCACAGTCCAGCTTTGATTGCGAATTATACTTATGATTTGGTTCGAGAATACAATTCCTTTTACCAAGCAGTTTCAATTTTAGGTGAAGAAGATTTAGACAAAAAAATATTCAGAGTGCAACTTTCTAAAAAAGTGGCTGATACCATAGCTTTGGCATTTCAATTGTTAGGAATTGACGTTCCAGAAAGGATGTAGTTTTTGATTTAATTATTGCTTTAAAAGACAAGATTTTTAAGTCTTTTTGAGGAAGTGACTATTACTTGCAATAGCTAGATCACTAGAAATGCATGTAAAGATTTGATTTTAATGTTGCATTTTAGAAGATTACTATTTTCGCACTAAGTCGAGCATGCTACAAGCTCTGATGCTTAGGCGAACTATTTGGACGATGAATTTTATATAATTTAAACACAAATTATGGACGTTGAAATATTAGCACGAATTCAGTTTGTCTTCACTATTGCATTCCATTATATTTATCCGCCTTTGAGTATAGGAATAGGGTTGATTATGGTAATAATGGAAGGATTATATTTGAAAACCGGGTCCAAACACTATGAAATTTTAACTAAGTTTTGGTTGAAAATCTTTGCTATAACCTTCGGAATTGGGGTTGCGACAGGTATTATCATGGAATTTGAATTTGGAACGAACTGGGCAGTTTATTCCAGATATGTTGGCGATATCTTTGGCAGTGCATTAGCCGCCGAAGGTTTATTTGCTTTCGGACTTGAAAGTACGTTTTTGGGAATATTAATTTTTGGATGGAATAGAGTCTCACCAAGAGTCCATTTTATTTCGACAATTGGAGTTTTTTTAGGGTCAATGTTTTCAGCAGTTTGGATTGTAGTAGCCAACAGTTGGCAACAAACACCAGCTGGCTATCATATCGTAGGCGAGGGATTATCCGCACGGGCCGAAGTAACCGATTTTTGGGCTATGGTTTTTAACCCTTCGAGTGCAGACCGCATTGTCCATGTATGGCAAGGCGCTTTTTTGGCGGGCGCGTTTATGGTTTTGAGTGTTCATGCCTATTATATTCGGAAAGGAATATTTATAGAAGTTTCAAAAAAAGCATTCAAAATTGCATTGATAGTTGCCACCGTGGTTTCTTTTACTCAATTGCTTTCTGGGCATAGTTCAGCAGACGGCGTTGCGGTAAATCAACCGGCAAAATTAGCTGCTATGGAAGGACATTATGCGAAATCAGCTCCAGCCGATTTGTATCTGGCAGGTTGGGTGAATAATAAAACGCAAGAAGTGACTGGCATAGCTGTCCCAGGTGGTTTATCTTTTTTGGTTCATCAAGATTTTAAAAAACCAATTATAGGATTGAATTCCTTCCCTAAAGAGGACCGACCCAGTCAAGTAAATGCTGTATTTCAATTTTATCACATTATGATTTCCATCGGAATGTTTTTGATTGCACTCACATTTTATGCTTGCTTTTTGTGGTGGAGGGGAAGATTGTTCGACACCAAATGGCTTATGTGGATCTTTTCTTTCTCGGTATTATTGCCACAAATCGCCAATCAAGCAGGTTGGTTCGCTGCTGAAATGGGGAGGCAACCATGGATAGTTTACGGACATTTAAGAACTAGTGAAGGCTTTTCGCAAGAAGTATCTGCCAATCAAATTTTGTTTTCATTGTTTTTATTTCTATTTGTTTATTCGGTTTTATTTGCGTTGTTTTTGTACTCCCTAAATAAGAAAATTAAACATGGTCCGTATGATGATGATGTTCAAAATCAATTGAAAAGTATTTAATAGGAGTGATTATGGAAACTTTTTTAGGAATAGATTACCCTACCCTTTGGTATTTAGTAGTTGGATTGTTGTTTTCAGGTTATGCTATTTTAGAAGGATTTGATTATGGCGCAGGTTCTTGGCATTTATTTTTTAGGAAAGACGAAAGCAGACGTATCGCTATTAATGCAATTGGCCCCATTTGGGATGCCAATCAAGTTTGGTTAATTATTGGTGGAGGTGCGTTGTTTGCTGGATTTCCAGTGATGTATGCTACCATGTTATCCGCAATGTATATTCCATTTATGTTGTTTTTGATGATGCTAGTTTTACGTTCGTCGGCTATCAAGTTTAGGAGCGCTGAAAAAATGTTATGGTGGCGAAAGACTTGGGATATTATTTATTCCGTTTCCAATATCTCAATTGCTTTTTTGTTGGGCGTGGTTTTAGGAAATGTCATTCAAGGTTTTGAAATAGGGGCAAACTATAGTTACCACGGAGGAATATTTTTATCCTTTTTAAGTCCTTATGCACTAATGACAGGATGCACCACTTTGTCTATTTTTATGACTCAAGGTGGTATTTTTTTATTGTTAAAAACCGAGGGTAGATTGCACGCCAGATTGACTTTTTTATTAAAAAAAGGAATGATATTCTTTATTACCAGTTTTTCTATTACTTCTCTGTATACATTGATTTTTATACCTGGAGTTACTGATAAATTCAAAGAAAATCCTTTGTTTTTTGTTTTGCCTGTTTTGTCCTTTTTAGCTGTTGCCAATGTGCCTCGATTGGTTTCCAAAAAGAAGTATTTTCTAGCCTTAGTTTTTTCATCATTGACCATGGCCTTTTTGTTGATGCTGGTTGCCTTTCAGTTGTATCCGACTTTATTGCTTTCAACGATTGATTCTCAGTATAGTATTACTATTTATAATGCGGCTTCTTCTCAGAAATCTTTGGGAATTATGCTCACAATTGTCTTGATTGGTGCACCATTGCTAGCTTTTTATTTTTTATTTTTATACAAAACTTTCAATGGGAAAGTACAATTAGATGAATCAAGTTACTAGGGAGTTCGTGTTTTTTTGTCAGAAAAAATAAATGTACATATTCTAATTCATTAGAAATTATGGAAAAGATTAGGTTTTGTTTTGGATTTATAGGGCTAATTACGGCAGCTATTTATGGTCAATCCTCACCGATGAAAATTGAGGGAAATGCTCAGGGCACAACCTATCATATCACTTATTTTGATGCTAAAAACAGAAATTTTCAGCCAGAAATTGAAAAGATTCTTAAAAATTTCGATTTGTCTGTTTCCACTTATATCCCCAATTCTATCATTTCTAGAATCAATTCTAATGATAAAAATGTAATTGTTGACAACTATTTTAAAGCGTGTTTTAAGAAGGCCAAGGAAGTTTGGAAAAATACTAATGGAGCTTTTGACCCCACCGTTTATCCCCTTGTAAATGCGTACGGGTTTGGACCCGGTAAGAAACAAAAGTTAGAAAAATCAAAAATTGACAGTATTCTTAATTTTGTTGACTTTCAATTAATTGAATTGAAAGGAAATCAAGTCATCAAAAAAGACCCAAGAGTAGCTTTGGATTTTAACGCATTTGCCCAAGGCTATTCTGTAGATGTGGTTTCGGATTTTTTAAATTCTAGAGGTATAGCGGCATACATCGTCGAAATAGGTGGAGAAGTCTATGCAAAAGGCAGAAATTCAGATGGCAGTAATTGGAAAATAGGTATTGAAAAACCGATCGACAATAAAGAAACAATAAATTCCCTAAAAGCTATCGCTAAATTAGAGGACATGGCTGTAGCCACTTCGGGAAACTATCGCAGATTCACTATGGAAGATGGTGTAAAATATGTACATCATATTGATCCCAAAACGGGATATCCCACAAAAAACAATTTATTAAGCGTTTCAATTTTCGCTAAAAAATGTATGATATCTGACGCTTATGCAACAGGTGTCCTCGTTTTGGGACTTGAAAAAGCCAAAGTTTTTTTGAAGAAACATCCAGAATTGCAAGCCTATTTGATTTATTCCGATGGCTATGGAAATTATCAGGTTTACGAAACTCCTGGTTTGAAAACCATATTATCTGAGGTTGGAGAATAAAAAAAGCATCAATCAAAACTGACCAATGCTTTTTTTTCTATTTGTAATAATATATTATTTATCTAAAACTACCTTATAACTAGATGAAGTTTCATTGGTAGAAACATTAATAATGTATAGTCCATTTGCATTCCCTGACAAATCAATACTTTCTGTGGTCTCTGATGAAGATGTGTCTAGTTTTATTGATTTTACTACTTGCCCTAAAACATTGACTACATCTATTTTGCTTACAGGAATATCATTGTAATTCACATTTATTACTCCATTACTTGGGTTAGGATAGATAGCTATTTTTGTTTTGTATACGCTATCAAGACTCAAAGCCGATGGTGTCCAGACAATTCTATTTGAAGTCAAAACGGTATTATTAGCAATAGGAGAAGAGATGTTTGTGTCATAAACTGAGGCTCCTTTTGTGAAAGAATACCCCGTATTAATAAAATCATGGGCATCGGATGCAGCATTGCCATCGGCAGTCAACTCAACCCAAATTTTGTAAATACCATCTGCAACTGCAACTGAAGAAGAATTTGTACCATCCCAAGCAACCGAATACGAACCCCAAGCAACAGGAGAAGTAGTACTTGAACGAGTCGCCCCAGTTACTGCATTAATACCGCCAGGTCCCGCTCCTGTATTATCGCCCGAAGTAACATCCATACCTGCCGAGTCTGCTGTACTGGCGGCAGTCGCTCCATTCTTTGCACTTAGAACTGGAAAATGATCGTCAGTTTTTGTAGAAGTTGTGTAGAGTAATCTTGTTTTGATGAAAGTACCGGCAGCATTTTCAACCCATACGCCCATAACTTGCTTGGTATTAGACCCGATTTTTACAGTTGTAAATGTGTATGTCATTGTTCCAACAGTTTGAGATGAAACTTTTGCTGAAAAAAATAATGCTACAGCAAAAAAACCTAGAGAAAAGAATTTTGTCTTCATGATTTAATTTAGTTTAAGTTTATAATTATTTTTTGGGGATTAATTATAGTCAAATATATTGATTGTCTGATTGTTAAAGTATGACAATTGTCATGTTAAGTAAATCTTAAGCATTGCAATTCTTCAAGTTTTTTATCGATGGAGTTTATTATCAACAATTTTTTAATTATTTCCCTAAAAAAAACACTTGTCAATTGGTTTTTTTTATACTAATCTTTAAATTTTACAACATTAGTTTATATAGAACTTCAATGAAATAGAATTGCAATTGTGTTGGATAGTTTATTCGATTTTTTATTGTTGCTGTGATTGCTTTTCTTGACTACAATCAAACTATTAGAGGAACTTTAGGTCCACTACCTTTCAAATTTTTCAAGCGTGTTTTTGCGTACTAGTTTTAAATGTTCTGTCCGATTTATGTATTATTTTGTTTTTAATTCGTGTCCAAAAAAGAAATAGTTTTGTACTAAATTCTTATAGATTGCGTTATTATTGAAAATTTAAAAATTATAAAAATGAGAAATTTTAATGTTTTACGGGTTGTGGTAATTGCTATTATGCTAAATTTATTTTTTTCTTGTAGCAATGATAATTCCTCAAGCAATTCTGTCGATCCAACTCCAGTGATAAATATTGTAAAGAAAGGAACTTGGAGGATTACTTTTTATGAAGATTCAGGTGTAATTGAAACTTCAAATTTTACGGGGTATAATTTTACATTTGGTTCTAGTAATGTTTTAACAGCGACGAATGGGGTAAATACTTATTTAGGAACTTGGTCGGTAACAAGTGATGATAGTGGAGACGATAGTCCAAGCGATGATTTAGATTTCAATATTGCATTTGCCTCACCTCCTAATTTTGAAGAGCTTACAGAAGACTGGAATATTCTTGAAAAAACGGATTCAAAAATTAAGTTGGTTCACATAAGTGGCGGAAGTGGCGGTACAGATTATATTACTTTTGAGAAAAATTAGATAGTTTTTCTTCTCAAAATACACTCACTATATAGTTAAAAAAGCAGTCTTTAATTAGGCTGCTTTTTTTTGAAAATAAACAGCACAAATTCAAGTTCAAATTCTTAATTTTGCGGCACTTAAAAATTAAAAATTTATGTTCGATAATTTAAGCGATAAATTAGACAAAGCCTTTCACATCCTTAAAGGTCACGGAAAAATAACCGAAGTTAACGTAGCCGAAACCCTTAAAGAAGTGCGTCGTGCCTTATTAGATGCCGATGTCAACTTTAAAATTGCCAAAGATTTTACCACCAAAGTAAAAGAAAAAGCCATTGGTCAAAACGTATTAACTACGCTTCAACCAGGACAGTTATTGGTAAAATTAGTCAAAGATGAACTTACCGAGTTGATGGGTGGAGATGTGGCTGGAATCAATCTTTCTGGAAACCCAACCGTTATTTTGATGTCGGGATTGCAAGGTTCTGGTAAAACTACTTTTTCAGGAAAATTGGCCAATTATCTCAAAACTAAGAAAAACAAAAAGCCACTTTTGGTAGCTTGTGATATTTATCGCCCAGCGGCTATAAAACAATTGCACGTAGTTGGAGAGTCAATAGGAGTGGATGTTTATTCTGAACCTGACAACACTAATCCTGTAATTATTGCTCAAAATGCGATTAGTTTTGCAAAACATCAAGGTCTGAATGTGGTAATCATTGATACCGCAGGTCGTTTGGCCGTTGACGAAGCGATGATGACCGAAATTTCTAATGTTCACAAAGCGATTAATCCTCAAGAAACCTTGTTTGTTGTCGATTCGATGACGGGGCAAGATGCTGTAAATACTGCCAAAGCTTTTAATGATATATTAAATTTTGATGGTGTAGTTTTAACAAAATTAGACGGTGATACTCGTGGTGGAGCTGCCATTTCTATTAAAACTGTTGTTAATAAACCTATCAAATTTGTTGGAACAGGAGAAAAAATGGATGCCATCGATGTGTTCTATCCAGAACGTATGGCGGAGAGAATCCTCGGAATGGGTGATGTTGTGTCTTTGGTAGAAAAAGCACAAGAACATTATGATGAGGAAGAAGCTAGAAAAATTCAAAAGAAAATCGCCAAAAACGAATTTGGTTTTGATGATTTCCTTTCCCAAATTCAGCAAGTGAAGAAAATGGGTAATATGAAAGACTTGGTCGGAATGATTCCAGGAGCTTCAAAAGCGATGAAGGATGTGGAAATCGAAGACGATGCTTTCAAACATATTGAAGCCATTATTCATTCGATGACACCCAAAGAAAGGTCAAAACCAGCCATAATCGATGTGAAACGTAAAGCTAGAATTGCTAAAGGTTCAGGTACGAAAGTCGAACAAGTGAATCAGTTGATGAAACAGTTTGAGCAAATGAGCAAAATGATGAAGATGATGCAAGGACCAGGCGGAAAGAATATGATGAAGATGATGGGAAATATGAAAGGAATGCCGGGTGGAATGCCAGGAATGAGATAATTTTAAAAGGTTAATCACTTTTAAATCTTAAACTTCTTAAACAAAGAAAAAATGCAACTACTTGACGGAAAAAAAACCTCAGAGGATATTAAAATAGAAATCGCTGCCGAAGTACAAAGAATGAAAGCTGATGGGCAGAAAGTGCCTCATTTAGCAGCAGTAATCGTTGGTACAAACGGAGCTAGTTTGACTTATGTAGGAAGCAAAGTTCGTTCTTGTCAACAAATTGGTTTCGAATCTACTTTGGTTGCTTTACCTGAAAACATTTCCGAAGAAGAATTATTAGATAAAATCAAGGAACTGAACGAAGATGATGATTTAGATGGTTACATCGTTCAATTGCCTTTGCCCAAACATATCGACGAGCAAAAAATCCTAATGGCGATTGATCCCGACAAAGATGTTGATGGTTTTCACCCTGCCAATTTTGGAAAAATGGCTTTGGAAATGGAAACATTTTTACCAGCAACTCCGTTTGGAATAATGGAGTTGTTAGAGCGATATAAAGTAGAAACATCTGGGAAGCACACTGTAGTTATTGGCCGTAGTCATATTGTTGGTCGACCTATGAGTATCTTGATGAGTCGCAAAGGATATCCTGGAGACTCTACAGTAACCTTGACCCACAGTAGAACTAAAAATTTGGAAGAATACACTAAAACTGCAGATATTATTATTACAGCTTTAGGAGTTCCTGAGTTTTTAAAGGCTGATATGGTTAAAGATGGAGTAGTGGTAATCGACGTGGGAATTACTAGAGTAGAAGACGCATCGCACCCAAAAGGCTATGTTATAAAAGGAGATGTAGATTTTGCAGAGGTAAGTAAGAAGTCTTCTTTTATCACTCCAGTTCCGGGTGGAGTTGGACCGATGACGATTGCAATGTTGTTAAAAAACACCCTTTTAGCACGAAAAATTAGAAGCAGAAAATAATTTTACATTCATAACTATTAACAAAGCCTATTCTCTCGGATAGGCTTTGTTATTTTAAAATAGTTCAAAAATAGTTTCATTATTTGTTTGTCAATTCAAAATATAATTTAACTTTGCATTACAAAGTACTTTAATTATGAATCGAAAACACCAAGAAGATTTATCACACATTCGTTCTATGATGGAACGTTCTTCACGATTTATTTCATTAAGCGGACTCTCAGGAGTATTTGCAGGTCTATCTGCTTTGATTGGCGGATTGTATGTGTATCAATTGTTTAAAATCAATGGACTCGATTATTTCGATGGGGAGCATAAATTGTATTCGGTAGATTTAGTTTCTGAGTTGGTAATAATAGCTTTGATAATTTTGTTTTTCGCACTAACATTCGGAATCTTCTTTACCATTCGAAAAAGTAAAAAGTATAATTTACCGATTTGGACCTCGGCTACCAAAAAAATGCTTTTCAATTTAGCTATTCCATTACTAGTTGGCGGTGTATTTTGTTTGGCGCTTTTGTACCATCAAATCTATGTTTTAATTGCTCCAGCCACTTTGCTGTTTTATGGCTTAGCATTGATTAATGCTGAGAAATATACTTTTTCGGATATTAAATATTTAGGATTTTGTGAACTGGCTTTAGGTTGTGTTTCCTTGTTCTTTTTAGGTTATGGTTTGGTTTTTTGGATTATAGGATTTGGTATATTGCATATATTGTATGGTTTAATAGTCTTTAGAAAATATAAATAAATCCTCCGAATGGGAATCATTGATAAACTAAATAAAGATTTCGAAAGTCGTGTCCGACTAGGCATTATGTCTATTCTGATGGTCAATGATTGGGTAGATTTCACCGAAATGAAAACCCTATTAAATATAACAGATGGCAATTTAGCAAGTCATTCCTCAGCCTTAGAGAAAGGCGCATATATCGAAATCAAAAAAGAATTTGTTGGCAAAAAACCAAAAACATCGTATCGAGTTACCAATTTGGGTAGAGCATCATTTGTTTCGCATCTTAATAGTCTGGAAAAATTATTCAAATCTAAATAACCTTTTTTTTAACCTTGTACTTTGAAGCGCAAAGTACTTTTAAATTTTTTAATTATGAAAAAACATCATTTAATTTTTGTTTGCAGTTTGATTTTTACACTGCTTTTTTACAATGAGTCAGTAGGAGTTAACCTAGCAATTTTCGGATTAGTTCTTACGGGAATCATTTGTTACTTCTTTCAGGATCGATTTACGAGTCGGTCCCATTTGGTTCTAGTGGTCACATCCATTTTGTCTTGTTTGGCATTTGCATGGTATGGTGATTTTGTTTCTTTTTTGGCTTTGGCGATGTCCGTTTGTTTTTTGCAATTCAAAACTCAGGAAACAAATCTGAAAATAGTACAGGTTTTTCCGTTAGCATTCCTAAACGGAATCACATCTTTAGGTCGAATGCTGATGTTTACTCAATGGCTTCCCAAACGAGAAATTAAGAATGATTTTGCTAAAAAGTTTATTGCTTATTTCATTATTCCAACTGTATTTGTCGGTTTGTTTTTTATCGTATATGCTTTTGGTAGCGACCATTTTTCGGCTTTATTTACGGATTATTATTTGGATGTTAATTTTTTTCAACTCGTTCTAATCTCTTTATTGGGTTTTTATCTTTCCTTTACGTTTTGGAATTATTGGATTCCAGACGTTTGTTATGAGAAAAATTCGCTTTTAGATAATGAATTCAATGATAAAACAACCAATAGAAATCAAAGAACTTTTTCGTTTCTAGATATTGATTTTGAAAGACGAAGTGGCGAAATTACTTTAGTTCTTCTGAATGTTTTAATCTTGGTTTTTATTGTCACGTATAATTATGAGCAATTTTTTGAAGTTGTCGAAAAATCAAAATTGAGTGCCGCTACGCACGAAAGAGTCAATGCGGTGATTTTTTCTATCATTATGGCCGTTGGTGTGATACTATTTTATTTTAAAGGAGGTTTCAATTTCGATGCAAAAGCCAAAAACTTGAAACAGTTGTCTAAAATTTGGATTTTATTAAATGGAATCCTAATTCTTAGCACCATTATTAAAAACTCAGAGTACGTTTCTTTCTTCGGATTAACTTACAAACGTTTAGGTGTTTATGCGTTTCTTATTTTAGCGATTATTGGTTTGTTTTTCACCTTTTCGAAAATCACAAAGCAAAAAACAAATGCCTATCTTTTTAACCAAATGGTTTGGTATTTTTATGGAACGATTCTTTTATGCAGCTATGTCAATTGGGGAAATTTGATTACGAATTACAATATTTCGGTCAACAAAGGTGTGGAACCTATGTTTTTGAGTAGATTGGATTTTAATGATGAAGCTAGAAGAGACTTTTTTAAATTAAAGAATTTAGATGGACAATATCCAGAAGTTTCGAAGGAAGAAGAAATTAGTCGCTATCAAAATAACTCTTTTTTGTCAAAGGCCTTGTATTATGAATTGCTAAGCAAAAAAAAGTAATATTTAGTTTTTCGAAATTACGTAATACAGTATCTAAAAAAAACATATGATAGCAATTAAAAACATATTTTATTATCTGGTCACAATAGTGATTTTTATCTTATTGAAATTTGGTTATACAATTGCCAATACTAATGATTTATTTTTTTTACTTAATCCAACCGACAAATTGGTTGGATTATTGACAAGTTATAAATCGATTTATTTTGCTGATAGAGGGTTCTATTACGAAAACTTTAATGTTATTATCGAAAAATCGTGTTCAGGTTTCAATTTTTTGCTTTTATGCTTCACTATGATTTGTATTTTGGCTTTAAAGTATATTTTGAATTCTTTATGTAAAGCCTTAATAATTCCTGTAGCATTGGTGTCAGCTTACCTTATGACAATTTTTGTGAATGCGTTCAGAATATTTGCTTCCATTGTTTTGCAAAATCACGCAACCCCTTTTTTGTCTAAAAATTCCCAATTAGTTATTCACGAAGCAATTGGAATTATAACCAATTTATTTTTTTTGGTTTTAGGGTATTACCTATTAGAAAGATTTTTAAAAAACAAGACTAAATATGAAAAACTTACTTAATCCCAAATGGATTTTTATCATTAACACACTTCCAATTGTTGTGTTATTTTTACTTTTTGTTGGAGAATTCAATATTATAAAGAGTTTATTAAATGAAGAAAATTTATATTTATGGAAAACCTTTGGCTTGACTTTAGGTATTTTAGGACTCCTAAATTTTGGATACGCTTTGTATCTAACCATTAAAAAACAAAGTGTATCTGTTTGGTATGGGGTAGCAGCTTTGTTGCTTTATATACCATTCCTTTATTTATATGGTTATCACATTGATGAAATATTTCCAAGTAGTATTCCACAATGGATGATGTCTGGAAATATAATAGTGTATGTTGGCACATTTTTGATGCCCACGCTAGCGTATTCATTATTTGTATTGGTTTTTCATTTTACATCTGACGCTAAAAAGCATCAAGCGTGGAAGAATTTTTTGATAGCATTTATTATTCCTTTATCAGGCTATTTGTTTTCTCAAATTGTTTTACCACTTTGGAAACCCAATGGCGGTATTTTTGGAATTCACAGCTTACTAATTTTTATTATTGTTGGTACTTTGGTTTTTTTGTTTTTTATTATTCGAGCTGTTTATGTACTTGCAACCAAAAAGGCCGCCGTTTGGCAGCAATACCAATTGGCGTGGAAAATACCAATTACAATTGTACTTCCATTAATAGGTTTAGCTGTAAATAACGGATTGCTATTCAATAAGTTTGAAACAATTGACTCGGGAATTTTTGGAAACTTTACTAATTATTGGTTTTATATCTTAGCGTTTTTCAATGGTGTTTTTATTTGTTTACCAAACCTTGAAAATAAAATGTATAGAGTATTTCTTTTCCTTGGAAGAAGTATAACATTTGCCTATACCTTCTATTTTTTTCTTGTTTTTCTTCCTTTTTTGCCTATTTCTGTTGTTGCAATAATTGCTATTGGTACAGGTTTTTTAATGTTAACGCCACTGCTACTTTTTGTGCTACATATTAGTGAACTTTCTAAAGATTTTCGTTTTCTAAAAAGTTGTTCTTCTAAAAGAGCCATTTGGGCAACATTTTTTCTTGGGTTTTTAGTACTTCCACTTTTGATAAGCATCTCCTATCTCAAGGATAAAATTGTTTTAGACGAAACACTTAATTATTTGTATAGCCCCAACTTTTCAAAATCTTATGCTATTGATAAAGGTTCTTTGCAAATAACACTCAATGCTATCAAGAAACAAAAAGAACGAAACGGAGATTTTATTTTTGGTACTCAAACTCCATATTTGTCGACCTATTTCAATTGGTTAGTTTTAAATAATCTAACGGTTTCGGATGCAAAAATTAACACTATTGAAAATGTGTTTTTTGGAACAACTTCCTTGCAAGTAA
Source organism: uncultured Flavobacterium sp. (assembly GCA_963513695.1). Taxonomy (GTDB): domain Bacteria; phylum Bacteroidota; class Bacteroidia; order Flavobacteriales; family Flavobacteriaceae; genus Flavobacterium. The sequence goes on along the minus strand of CAUPRL010000014.1, from coordinate 34,807 downwards.
ATCAGGATAGGATTCAAAATGAGAACGTAAAGATTACAAATATTGCAACGAAGAGTACTTTTGACAAAAAACTGAATGCTTGGAAAAGTTGGATTGATTTAGAAATCACAAATACTAGCGAAAACAATTGGTTTTCAGAATATGCAACAACCATTGATTTGCCTGAGGGCGCTTGGATAAGCGATTACTATTTGTTTGTAGGAAAGAGAAAAGAAATGGGAATTTTGGCAGAGAAAAAAACTGCAATGTGGGTTTTCTCAAATATCAGAAACGAAAACAAAGATCCAGGTATTTTATATTACCAAACGGCTAATAAAGTCGCCTTTAGAGTTTTTCCGTTTGCAAAGAATGAAGTTAGAAGAACTGGAATCGAAATTTTACATAAAGAACCGATAACTTTTACAATTGATAATAACACAGTAAAACTCGGCAACAATAAAGAAACTTTTATTCAAGATGACAATACAAGTGATGCAGTAATTTATTTGTCATCCAAACAAAAACAGTCATTAAAAAAGGTTCAACGTAAGCCATATTTTCATTTTTTGCTTGATGTTTCTAAAGATAAAAGAAAATATTCGCCCCAATTTATTAATAGGATTGAAAAAGCCTTAATAAGCAATCCGAATTTAGCTCAAAATGCAAAAATATCTTTTGTAAACAGTTATATAAAAACGATTTCATTAAATGAGGATTGGAAGCAAGCCTATAAAAAGCAAATTTTTGAAGGAGGCTTCTACTTAGACAGAGCAGTAAGAACGGCATTATTCAAAACCTATAAAGCACAAAAAGCGACATATCCTGTTTTGATTGTGGTTACAGATAGCATACAAAAAGCTGTTTTAGACAAAGATTTTTCAGACTTGAAATGTGCATTTCCAGAGAGTGATTTCTTTTTTGATCTTACCCAAAGTGGAGAACTTCAACCACATTCTTTGGTGTCAAATCCAGTTGAGCAAATAAAGGATAGTACTAATTTTACTTTTAACCAAAGTGTTTTGGAATATAAAACTGCTAACCAGACTTTTTATTTACATAATAATAATCAAGCAAGTATTGTTTTAAAAAAGGATATTTTTAAACTGGACGCCAATGAAATCAAACATAAAAATTGGCAATCGGCATTGATAATGCAAGGAAAATGGTATTCTCAATCCTTACATCCTGAAATTTCAGATAACGAATGGCTAAATATGGTAAAGTATAGTTTTATTTCAAAAGTAATGACGCCTGTTACTTCTTATTTAGTGGTCGAAAACGAAGCTCAAAAAGCAATTTTAAAAAAGAAACAAGAACAAGTTTTAGCGAACAACAAAGCATTAGACCTTGGAGAAGAAGTGCAACGAATGAGTGAACCAAACCTTTTGATTCTTATTTCATTACTTGGAATCGTCCTATGGTTTAGTACAAGAGTAAAATTAAGGAGACTAAATTAAGTATGTTTTTTAATAGGAGTCGATAGCCCAAGGCGAAAGTTTTGGGTTTTGTTTTATATCTAATAATCTCCTCTTTTCTTAAATCGGGGATCATTTCTTTTGATGAATTCCGTTCTTCGTTTTGCGGGCTCTTGTTTCGGTAAACTAGCTTCTTCTGTTTTGCTCGAAGGTTCAATTAGTTGGTTGAGTTCCTTGATTTCAGCATCGGTCAAATCGCGAAATCTTCCCACAGGAACATCAAGCGAAATATTAATAATTCTGATACGTTTCAAAGCAGTAACTTCATAACCCAAATATTCACACATTCTACGAATTTGACGGTTTAAACCTTGGGTAAGAATGATTTTAAAAGTAGTCGAACTTATTTTTTCTACTTTACATTTTCGAGTAACCGTATCTAAAATGGGCACGCCATTGCTCATTTTTTCGATGAAACGATCGGTTATAAGTTTGTTAACTGTTACAGTATATTCTTTTTCGTGATTGTTTCTGGCACGAAGAATTTTGTTGACAATATCTCCATCATTAGTCATAAAAATCAAGCCTTCACTGGCTTTGTCTAATCGGCCGATCGGGAAAATTCGTGTTGGATAATTGATGTAATCTACAATATTATTGCGAACCTCCAAGTTGGTGGTGCATTCAATGCCAACAGGTTTATTGAAAGCCAAATAAATTGGTTTTTCTCTTTTCTCTCGGATTAACTTCCCATCAATGCGTACTTCGTCGTCTGGTCCAACTTTGGTTCCCAATTCAGGAACGACTCCGTTGATCGTTACACGACCTTCTTCGATGATTTTATCGGCCTCACGGCGCGAACAATATCCCGTTTCTCCAATGAATTTATTTAGCCGTTTTAGATTTTCTTCCATATTGCAAAAGTAATCAAATATTTTGTTTGTGATTTCTAATGTTGGTGATCTGTTTCAAACAAAAAAGCAGATACTTTTTTATACAAATCCTCATCGTGGAGTTTATGTCCTAGGCCTTTGGTTTCTATAAATTGCACTTCTTTCCATGTTGCTGCTATTTTTTCTCCCTCTTTAAATAAAACAATTTTGTCCTCTATATCGTGAACAATCAGCCCTTTTACATCAATTTTTGACGCGAATTCTTTAGAGGAAATTTGGTCTAAACTCTGTTGCAAAAATTCAGTATATTTTTTTTCTAACGATTTTTTAAGGCTAGTATTTAAGCTTAGTAAAGAAGTAAAGTTGTTTAAAATAATGGTAAAGTCACTTGGAGCACCTAAAGTCACAATTTTTTTGATAGTTGGATTTTGATATTTGTATTGGTAATAGATACTAGTCATTCCGCCCATCGAATGACCTATAATATAATGAGGTTGGTATTTTTTTGAAACTATATCAATAAATTCGGCATACTTAATTATTGTCAATTCTTTGCCGCTTGACAATCCTTGAGCAGGTCCATCGATGGCAATTATTGTGCTTCCAGATTTTTTTAAATAAGGCAACATTTTTTTCCACCTTGATGAATTGCTTTCCCAGCCGTGGATTAATAAAATAATAGTATCATTTCCTTTCCAAATATAGGTTTGAATATTATCTTCGTTATTAATGATGGTTTCTGAATGGGCTTCTTTTAGTGTCTTGGGAAGTTTATCAATAGTAAATTTTCCTTTTCGAGGTTCGCTAAAATAGCCATGAGCCATTTGAGTTGCTTTTTTTGGAAAAACGAAACTTATAAGGTTAATATAACCTCCAATCGATTTTGTCAACAAAAAATAAAATGTTTTTTTCATGAAATATTTAGTGAATTATTGTGCTAAAAAAAAAGTCCGCAAAGCGGACTAAAATAGTATAAAAAAAGTCCCGATTTGCAACGGGACTTAAATATTTTTAGAATTTAGCAAAAAGCTGTTCCATTTTTTCTTTCTCTTCTTCGGCTAAAACGCTGTCAACAAGGATTCTTCCTGAGTGCTCATCAGTGATGATCTTTTTTCTAGCAGCAATCTCCACTTGTGTTTGTGGTGGAATGGTGAAAAATGATCCTGCTGACGCTCCTCTTTCGATTGAAACAACTGCCAATCCGTTGCGAACACTGAATCTGATGCGGTCGTATGCAGCCAAAAGTCTTGGTTCGATTGAAGCTCTATATTCTGATGATTTTTCAGATAAGAATGTTTCTTCTTTCTCTGTTTCAGACATAATATCTTCCAATTCAGATTTTTTATGTTTCAAATGGTTCGATTTAACTTCTAATCGTTCTTTCGATTGTGCAATTATTTCTTTCTTGTACTCGATAGAAGCTTTCATTTCTTTAATTTGCTTCTCGGCCAATTGAATTTCTAATTCTTGAAATTCCACTTCTTTAGTCAAAGAGTTGAATTCTCTATTGTTACGAACTGTTTCTTGTTGTTTTGTATATCTTTTGATAGCCTCTTTGTGCTCATCAATTGAGTTTTTCTTTACCTTGATAAGGTCTTCAATAGTTTCAAGATCTTTTTTCAATTTCTCTGAACGTGTGCTCAATCCTGCAACTTCATCTTCTAAATCTTCTACTTCAAGAGGCAATTCACCTCTCACGTTTCTAATTTCGTCAATTCTAGAGTCAATCAATTGTAAATCGTAAATTGCTCTTAATTTGTCTTCAACACTCAATTCTTTTGTAGTCGCCATATTCTATTGTCTATAAGTACTTAACTGGGTTTGTATTTTCTTCTGATAAAACGATTGCAAAATTAAGGATTTTTTTCCGAAGAAAATCAACAATATAATTTTTTGTATAGCGTTCGCTTTCAAAATGACCAATATCGGCCAAAATAAGCTGATTTTCGGCCTCATAAAATTGGTGATATTTCAAATCTGCCGTCAAAAAGGCATCGGCTCCGGCTTGAATGGCATTTTTTATAGCAAAACTTCCAGAACCGCCCAATACTGCCACTTTTTTTATGGGTTTGCCTAAAAATGTGCTGTGTCGAATGCCATCGGCTTGCATTTTATCTTTAACGAAGTTTAGAAAATCTTTTTCTTCCATTGGAACTGGTAATTCGCCAATCATTCCCAAACCAACATTTTGATTTTTGTTTTGCAAATCATAAATTTCGTAGGCCACTTCTTCGTAAACATGATTTTTGAAAAGGGCTTTTAGGATTTTGTTTTCTGAATGTTTTTCGAAAGTTACTTCGATTTTGATTTCCTCAGTTTCCATAAATTCAAATCGCTCTCCAAATTCGGGATTGCTGTGTTCGTTGCCCATATAAGTGCCAATTCCTTTCGAATTGAAACTACAATTTTCGTAATTACCAATATTTCCCGCTCCGGCGTCAAACAAGGCATTTCTTAATTTTTCGGCATTTTCTGGAATGGTATAAGTGACTAATTTTCGAATAAAATTTGATTTCGGAATCAGGATTTTAGTATTAGTTAAACTTAGAGCATCACAAAATATTTTATTCACGCCTTCTTGGTGATTATCCAAAGCGGTGTGGACGGCATAAATGGCAATATCATTTTTTATAGCTTTTATTATGGAACGTTCCACATAGTTTTTGCCCGTGATTTTCTTCAATCCCGAAAATAAAATAGGGTGAAAACAAACTACCAAGTTGCATTTTTTGGCGATGGCTTCATCGATCACTGTTTCCAAAGCATCGTGGCAAACCAAAACTCCTGTGGCTTCCGAGTTTTTATCTCCTACCAATAAGCCTACATTGTCAAAATCTTCGGCATAGGCGAGCGGTGCCATTTCTTCGAGTACGGAAATTATTTCTTTGATTTTACTCACTGTTCAGTTTTTTTTGTGTTCGTGAATCTTCGATTTCATTTTTACTTTTTTCGAATAAACAAAGTTAGGAATTAATAACTCAACTTTTTTATAATGATAAAATAGTATACTTTCGTAGTATGAATTTAGTTCGAAAAATACTCTTTCCATTTGCCATTTTGTATGGATTCATTATTGGAATTCGGAATTTTCTTTTTGATAAAGGGATTTTGAAATCCTTTTCCTTTGATGTTCCTGTTATTGCAGTAGGTAACCTTAGCGTTGGTGGAACTGGAAAAACTCCCCAAATCGAATATTTGATTCGGTTGCTTTCGCCAAAATATAAAGTGGCCACATTAAGTAGAGGCTATAAAAGACAGTCTAAAGGTTTTGTTTTGGCTGATTCTACATCAAATGCAGCAATTCTTGGTGATGAACCATTCCAATTTTATAGTAAATTCAAAAACATTCAAGTAGCTGTTGATGCTGACAGAAAAAATGGCATTGAGCAATTGCTTTTACAATCTAATAAACCTGAAATAATTTTGTTAGACGATGCTTTTCAACACCGAAAAGTAAAAGGGGGTTTTTATATTTTGCTGACTTCTTACGGCGAATTGTATTCAGATGATTTTATGTTGCCAACAGGGAATTTGCGCGAAAGTAGGAGCGGAGTAAAACGAGCCAATGTGATTATTGTAACAAAATGTCCTGCAAATCTTTCGCTTAACGAACAAAATAAAATAAAGGCCCAATTACAATTGGTTGCCAATCAACAATTGTATTTCTCCTTTATTGATTATGACAATTCCATTTATTCGGAAGATAATTCGATGAAAGTTAGCGAAATCAAGAATGTCAATAAATTGCTTTTGGCTGGAATTGCAAAACCGAAACCGTTTTTCAATCATTTGCAGAGTAAAAATGATGACAAATTAGTTTTTCCAGATCATCATCATTTTGCAGAAAATGACTTACTAGAAATAAAAAATAAGTCACAAAACAAGGTAATTATCACTACTGAAAAAGATTATGTCCGATTGAAAGGTAAATTATTAAGCAAACAATTGTTTTATTTGCCAATACGAAGTTCGTTTATATCTGGAAGTAAAAATTTCGATAAAAGTATAACTGATTTTATAGAATCAATACTACTTAAAGCTCAAAATTAAATCCTTTTTGGCTGAGTTTTGCATATATTTTGGAATCAAATTGATATAATTGGGCAGCGCGATGTGACACATCTTGTTGTTTTTCGTCGAGGGCAACAAGCAATTTCATTTTCAATATTTTTCTACGGAAGTTTGATTTGTCTAATTCTTTGCCCAGAATTTCTTCATAGAGATGCATGAGTTGTAATAATGTGAATTTTTCAGGTAATAAATTGAAGCCAATTGGGGCCTTAAGAATCCGCGTTTGCAATTTTTTTAAACCAAAATCTAAAATTTCATTGTGGTCGTATATTAAATGTGGAATCGAATCAATTTTATACCATTTGGCTTCAGATACTGTTAGACCAGCTTTTACGTCATATTCTTCTCTGTTAATCAAGGCATAATAACCAATTGTTATCACTCTATTTGTCGGGATTCGTTTGGGGTTACCAAATGCTTTTATTTGTTCCAAAAAGATATTGTCTAATCCTGTTAGTTCCAAAAGTAACCTATGGGCGGCGGCATCAATCCCCTCTTTTTCATTGATAAAACCTCCAGGAAGCCCCCATTCTCCAATGCTATTACCTATAGCGTGTTTTACCAATAGGACTTCGAGAATTCCATTGTTAAAGCCAAAAATAATGCAGTCAATTGAAATCTCATTCAGTATGGTTTGATTACTTGGTGTCATAGTTTTCTCGTTAGATTTTTTTCTTGGCTTCAAATTTATTTAATCAAGTATATTCTTTTTCATAAATGCTTAATTTTTTTATTTTATTATCAATCTATGAAAATAGTAAATAATATATTATTAAATATAGAAATATTGTGCATTTTATTGCAAATATAAAAAAAAACATGTATACTTGTTGTCATATTTACCATAAGTATAATAATGTTATAATTTTGGAAATTACTAATCGAAATAGGTTAAATAAAATTTCGAGTTATTCATAAATTGGTATTAAAAATAATATAAGATAATTTTTACTAACATAAACGCGATAAGTATTAATCTGCAACATTAAATTAATATTGAAAAATGAAAAATCAAATCTATTTTTTTAGATCACTTGCCATATTTGGTCTGATTTCAGCTTTTGCATTTACTATCAAAAAAGATAATCCTGACTTTAGTAATAGAAAAGTTATTTTTAATACAGGATGGAGTTTTCATTTGAATGATAAGGTAAAAGATAACGATACTATCAATACTACTACAATTTGGCGAACTTTAAATCTTCCTCATGATTGGAGTATTGAAGGTGAATTTGATGAAAAAAGTCCAGCAGGTTACGGTGGAGGATCATTAAATGGAGGTTTGGGTTGGTATAAAAAAACATTTAAAGTTGCCCTTGAAAATAAAGATAAAATTACTTCAATAATTTTTGACGGGGTGTATCGAAATAGTGAAGTTTGGATAAATGGTCATTATCTTGGCAAACGCCCAAATGGTTATATTGGTTTTCAATACGAGCTTTCTCCTTATTTAAATTATGGAGATAAAGTCAATGAAATAATAGTGAAAGTTGATAATTCAAAACAACCTAACTCTCGTTGGTATTCAGGTTCAGGAATTTTTAGGAATGTGTGGTTAGAAACAACAGATAAATTGCATGTTGACCAATGGGGAACTTACATTTCAACCCCAAAAGTAACAACAGAAAGTGCTTCAGTGCATTTAGAAACCACTTTGAAAAACCAATATAATTCTTCAAAAACTGTTACTGTTACAACTTCAATTTTCAAAAATAGTACTAAAGTAACTTCGGCTACTCAAAATATAACTATTGCAGCAAATGCAAGTCAAGTCCAAAATCAAGATATTATTGTTAAAAATCCTATTTTGTGGTCTGTAGAAAAACCTGAACAATACACTGCGGTTACAACTATTATCGTAGAAGGCAAGATTGTTGACGAATACAAAACCAATTTCGGAATTAGAAATTTCAAATTTGATCTTAATAAAGGTTTTATTCTAAATGGAAAACTAGTCAAAATCAAGGGAGTTTGCATGCACCATGATTTAGGACCACTCGGTTCGGCTATTAATACCAGAGCGATTGAACGTCAGTTAGAGATTCTAAAAGAAATGGGTGTCAATGGTATTCGGACTTCTCATAATCCGCCTGCTCCAGAACTATTAGATCTTTGCGATAAAATGGGTTTCATAGTTATGGACGAAGCATTCGATATGTGGAAAAAAGCCAAAACCAAATACGATTACAGTCTCGACTGGGATCAATGGCACGCCAAAGATTTACAGGATCAAATCCTTCGAGATCGCAACCATCCAAGTATATTTATGTGGAGTATTGGAAACGAAATTCCAGAGCAATGGAGTGATGAAGGTGTAGTGATTGCCAAAGAATTGGCGGCAATTGTAAAAAAATTAGATACAACAAGATTAGTGACTGCGGCTATGAATCCAGCCGTAAATATGAATATTGATGAAGTAACTTTGCAATTTGAAAAGTCTAAAACCTATTTCAATAAGTTAGCAACTTCGGGAGCTTTGGATATTATAGGTTACAATTATGCCCATCAAACTTTTGAACACCATCAAAAAAACTTCCCAAAAATTCCTTTTATAGCTACCGAAACTACTTCGGCATTAGAAACTCGTGGTTATTACGATTCCGTTTCAGATGTGATTAAGAAATGGCCTGTTCGCTGGGATTTAAAATTTACCGATGGAAATCCAGGCAATACCGTTTCGGCTTACGACCAAGTGCAAGCGCCTTGGGGTTCTACTCACGAAGCCACTTGGAAAGTGATGAAAAAATACGATTTCCTTGCGGGAATGTACATCTGGACGGGTTTCGATTATATAGGTGAACCAACGCCTTACGAATGGCCATCTGTAAGTTCCTATTTCGGGATTGTAGATTTGGCGGGTTTCCCCAAAGATGTTTATTATATGTATCAAAGTGAATGGACAAACAAAACCGTTTTGCATCTTTTCCCACATTGGAACTGGAAATCAGGTCAAAATGTTGATGTTTGGGTCTACTACAATAATGCCGAAGAAGTTGAACTATTTCTGAATGGAAAATCATTAGGAACCAAAAAGAAAATAGGAGACGATTTGCACATTATGTGGCGAGTGCCATTTCAGTCAGGAACTCTAAAAGCTATTTCTCGTAAAAACGGAAAAATAGTGAAAGAAACAGCTATTCAAACGGCAGAAAATCCAAGTAAATTAAAATTAACAGCCGACCGAAATACAATAACAGCCGACGGCAACGATTTGTCTTTTGTAACTGTAGATATTACCGATGAAAAAGGAGTTCTTTCGCCAAATGCCAACAATGAAATCCAATTTTCATTAAAAGGAAGTGGAAAAATTGTTGGAGTTTGCAGTGGTGACCCAGTAAGTCACGAATCGTATAAAGGAACTAAACATACTGCCCTTAACGGGAAATGTTTGGTCGTAATTCAAGCAGGAAACAAGGCAGAAAAGTTAGAATTAACAGCGAGTGCAAACGGGCTTCAAAGTAGCACAACAATTATAAATGTTAAATAAAAAAATGTAAATCCAAATACCAAAACAATGAACAAACCTCAGTTAATAACATTATTTTCAACTGTGTTTTTGGCACTTTTTAGTGTTCCAAAGGCTACAGCTCAAATTCAAAATGCCAATGTTCTCAACGCACCCATAGACATTAGTAAAGATTTCGAGAATTATTTGAATACTTTTTACTTTGCCGATGAATTGGCGAGTTTTGATCCACAAACCGGAAAAGGAACTGTAAAATACTTGCGTTATGATTACAAAACACGTCAAGCTTTCAATAATTTTGAGATGAAGCCAGTAGAAGTTGTGGCCAATGAATTTCCAACAACAGAGTATGAAGCTTCACCAGTTTTACCATTTCAAATTCAGTTTGTGTCGGACAGAACTTTGAGAATCAAAATGACTTCGGGTCCACAGTTTCGTCCTGAAAAAGAATCATTGATGTTAGTTGACGGTGTTGCACCCAATCATCCTGAATTGTGGAAATATGCTAAAATAGAAGGTGGTTATAAATTTACTAGCAAACACGGATCGGTTGAAATTCAAACCAAACCTTGGCACGTAAAAATATATGATGAAAAAGGTAAATTGTTAACAGGAACACTTCATAATTCTGATTTTGCAAACACGTACACGCCAACGCTACCTTTTTCATACGTGAGACGAAGCAGCGATTATTCAAGAAGTATGGGGGCGTCTTTCAGTTTAGAGCCAGACGAAAAATTATTTGGTTGTGGAGAATCTTTTACCCAATTTAATAAACGTGGTCAAAAAGTAGTTATTTGGACAGATGATGCCAACGGAATTCAAAACGAAACGATGTACAAACCTATTCCGTTTTATATGAGTAGTCGTGGATACGGAGTTTTTATGCACCATTCTACACCAATCACGGTTGATTTTGGAAAATATTACGGGAGTGCCAATGAAATGTATATAGGAGACGATGAAGCTGATTTGTTTTACTTTATAGGTGAGCCCAAAGAAATATTAGATGAATATACAAATCTTACCGGAAAAGCAGCAATGCCACCGCTTTGGTCATTTGGTTTCTGGATGAGTCGCATCACTTATTTTTCTGAAAAAGAAGGCCGTGAAGTAGCTAAAAATCTTCGTGCCTATAAAATTCCAACCGATGTAATTCATTATGATACAGGATGGTTTGATGTTGATTGGCGCAATAATTATGAGTTTGCCAAAAAACGTTTTGATGATCCAGTAAAAATGATGTCGGATTTAAAAGACGACGGATTCCACGTTTGCTTGTGGCAATTGCCTTATTTCTCGCCAAAAAACACATTGTTTAATGAAATAATGGACAAAAATCTGGCTGTAAGAGATCGCAAAGGAAATTTACCTTATGAAGATGCTGTTCTAGATTTTTCGAATCCAGCAACAGTGACTTGGTACCAAGCTAAATTGAAAACATTATTTGATCAAGGAGTGAGTGTTTTCAAAGTGGATTTTGGAGAAGCAGCTCCGCCAGATGGAATTTATCATTCTGGAAGAACGGGTTTCTACGAACATAATTTATACCCATTGCGTTACAATAAAGCTGTTGCCGAAATCACTCAAAAAGAAAAAGGCTACACTTTAATTTGGGCGAGAAGTACTTGGGCAGGAAGCCAACGCTACCCTTTGCATTGGGGTGGTGATGCAGAAACTTCAAACGGTGCAATGTCAGCAGAGTTAAGAGGAGGTCTTTCTTTAGGATTGTGTGGTTTCAGTTTCTGGAGTCACGATGTAGGTGGATTTGTTACCAAATCTCCTGAGAATTTATACCGTCGTTGGGCACCTTTCGGAATGTTGACCTCTCACGTAAGAAGTCATGGCGAACCTCCACGCGAACCTTGGTTGTACAGCAAAGATTTATTGGAAACCTTTAGAAATGCCGATAATATGCGTTACGAATTGATGCCGTATATTTATGCTCAAGCCAAAGAAAGTAGCCAAAAAGGATTGCCAATGATGCGTGCTTTGTTTTTAGAATATCCAAACGATCAAGGTTCTTGGTTGGTTGATAACGAATACCTTTTTGGTTCAAGTATGTTGGTGGCTCCTTTATTCGAAGAGGTTACCGGTAGAGATGTTTATCTTCCAGAAGGAACTTGGATTGATTATCAAACCAAAAAAGTATATCAAGGTGGATGGCACAAAATTGAAGCTGGTGCTTTACCAATAATTGTTTTGGTAAGAAATGGTTCTGCGATTCCTCACATCAAATTGGCACAATCTACAAAAGATATGGATTGGAGTAAATTGACCTTAAAAGTATATGCTACGGATGCAACTACAACGGCTACCGCAAAAGTTTTCTTGCCAGAAGGAGATAAAGTGCAATCGATAACATTGTCTAAAAAAGGTAATTCTTTTGAAGTTGATGCAAATCCATTCAACGGGAAAACTACATTCAAAACAGAACTTATAAAATAATAAAGGGTAGTCGGAAAACCGATTTATTTAAAATTTAAATACAAAAACAATGATTAAAAATCTGATTCTTCCCGCATTATTACTTTCAATTGCTGTAGGAAATGCGCAAGGAAAAAAAGCAAAATCGTATGAATTGACTTCGCCAGGCGGTCAAAATAAAATAAAATTCGAGCTCGTTGATAATGCTCCAATATATGCAGTATCACACGGGAAAACCGAAGTGATTTCACCATCTGAAATGGGTTTTCTATTCAAGAATAACGATGATTTTAGCAAAAATTTCGAAATCCTTAAAGTTGAAAATTCCACTTTCGATGAGACTTGGGAACAAGTTTGGGGAGAAAAGAAAAAAATTAGAAATCACTACAACCAATTGGTGGTAAAATTGCAACAAAAAGACAAGCAAAAACGCCAACTTGAAATTCAATTCCGTGCTTTCGATGACGGAGTTGCTTTTCGATATGTCTATCCAAAACAGATTTCGAAAGACAGTATTTTTATCATGGATGAAAAAACTACTTTCAATCTAAAAGAGGACGGGAAAGCTTGGTGGATTCCTGCTTACAGAGAAAACCGTTACGAATATCTATACAAAGATAGCCCCGTAAGTACTTTAGATACAGTGCATACGCCTCTAACAATCGAAAGTAAAAGTGGACTGAAATTGAGTTTTCACGAAGCCAATTTAATCGATTTTGCCAGTACAACTTTGGTAAATAATACTGGAACTCAATTGAAAACGGATTTAGTTCCTTGGGCAGATGGAATCAAAGTACGTGTTAAAGATACTTTTACCACACCTTGGAGAACCATTCAAATAGGAGAAAATGCAGGAGATTTAATAGATTCCTATTTGATTTTAAATCTTAACGAACCGAACAAATTAGGCAAGATAGATTATTTTAAACCGTACAAATATTTAGGAATTTGGTGGGGAATGCACATCGGAAAATATACTTTTTGGGAAAGTGAAAAACAAGGTGCTACTACTAAAAATGCTTTTGAATACCTAGATTTTACGGCCAAAGAAGGATTTCATCATATGTTGATTGAAGGATGGAATAAAGGTTGGACGCCAGCTTGGTACGAAAACCATATGCACATGTTCAGTTTTACAAAATGTGCCGATAATTTTGATATTGACAAAGTGGTGGAGTATGGAAATAAAAAAGGCGTGGAGCTTATCGGATACCACGAAACAGGTTCCAACTTGATTAATTATTTGAAAGAAATCGATGAAGGTTTTGCGATGTACAAACGCTTGGGAATTCACACCGTAAAAATTGGTCATGTAGGTTCGAAATTGAATATGAAAGAATGGCATCACGGTCAATTTGGAGTAAGTTATTTCAGATATGTATTGAAAAAAGCTGCCGAATATGATTTGGCTGTTTTCTATCACGAACCAATAAAAGATACAGGAGAACGCAGAACGTATCCGAATATGTTGGCTAGAGAAGCTGCCAGAGGTCAAGAATACAATGCGTGGAGCGAAGGGAATCCACCAAATCACGTAACCATTTTACCTTTCACCCGTTTATTGTCAGGCCCTATGGATTATACCCCAGGCGTTTTGGATGTCGAAATAAAACAAGGGTATCCTGGGAAAAGAATTCACGGAACAACCGCTCAACAATTGGCTTTATATGTAGTTTTTTATTCGCCAATTCAAATGTTGGCTGACCTGCCCGAAAATTATGCTGGTAACCCTTCTTTCCAATTCTTGAAAGATGTTCCAACAGATTGGGAAACTACTAAAGTTTTGAACGCAGAAATTGGTGAATTCATCACTACAGTTCGTAAAGACCAAAACAGTGCCGATTGGTATTTAGGAAGTATTACCAACGAAAAAGCTAGAGATTTTGAAATTAAATTATCGTTTTTGGATGCCAACGCTACTTATGAAGCTCAGATTTATGCCGATGCTGTAGGAACGGATGAAACACACAATCCATCAGCGGTTGCCATTTCTAAAAAAACGGTAAAGGCTTCGGATGTATTAAAATTGCATTTAGGTGGAGCAGGAGGAACTGCTATTCGATTCAAAAAAATATAAATAAGTAACATGAAAAAAAACATAGTAGGTCTAATTCTCTTATTCTGCTTAACCAACATTGTAACGTTTGGGCAAAATACTAATACTAAAAAATCGACTTCTACCGACAGAATTATTAAAGTTGATTATAATAAATCAGTTGGAAAAATGAACACTATGTTCAAAGAATGTGTTGGCGCAGGACGTGCCAATGAAGGATTACGTGCCGATTGGCAGCAACAATTGTCTATGGTAAAGAAAGAATGCGATTTCAAATACATTCGAATGCACGGTTTATTGACTGATGATATGGCGGTTTATCGGGAAGACAGCAAAGGAAATCCAGAATACAATTACCAATATGTAGATGCTTTATTCGATTTTTTAATAAGCATCAAAATGAAACCTTTTGTTGAATTAGGTTTTATGCCATCGGCATTGGCCAGTGGTAGCCAAACTATTTTTTGGTGGAAAGGGAATGTTACTCCACCCAAAGATTATAAAAAATGGGAGGATTTAATTCGTAACCTGACACAACATTTTACAGAACGTTATGGAGCTGATGAAGTAAAAACTTGGTATTTTGAGGTTTGGAACGAACCCAATTTAACTCCGGGTTTTTGGACAGGTACACAAGCCGACTATTTCAAATTATACGATTATGCTGCTAGAGGTATAAAAAGTGTAAATCCTGCCTATAAAGTGGGAGGTCCAGGTACAGCAGGTGCTGCTTGGGAAAGCGAGATGATAGACTTTTGTGAAAAAAATAAGGTGCCAATTGATTTTGTTAGTACACATTCCTATGGTGTTGGGCAAGGATTTTTAGATGAATTTGGGGGCTCTGGAACCGTTTTAAGCAAAGACGATGGTGCGGTAAGTGGTGATGTGTTGCAATCCAGAAAAGAAATTGCAGCTTCAACAAAACCAAATTTAGAATTACATTACACCGAATGGAGTTCGTCCTACACACCAGCCGACCCTATTCACGATAGTTATCATTCGGCAGCTTATATTCTTCAAAAACTCAAACAAGTGGGGAATGCTGCCAACTCAATGTCCTATTGGGTTTTTACCGATATTTTTGAAGAACCAGGACCAAGATTTACGCCTTTTCACGGCGGTTTTGGATTGTTAAACACTCAAGGAATTAAGAAATCAGCCTATTTTTCGTATTCCTTTTTAAACAAATTAGGAGAAACTGAACTTCAAAATACTGATACTTCCTCTTGGGTAACTAGAAACGCAAACGGAGATGTTCAGGTTTTGTTTTGGGATTATACATACACCTTGCCAGAGGCTACAAACAATCAGCAATACTACATTAAAGATTTGCCATCGAAACCAAAAGGGAATGTAAAAATTGAAGTTACTGGCTTACAAGAAGGAAAATATCGTTTAGAAATTCGAAAAGTAGGTTACAAAGCCAATGATGTTTTTACCGATTATTTGGGAATGAATAAACCCAATCAGTTGACCAAAGAACAAGTAAATACTCTTAAAGAAAAAAATAACGGAGAGGTTTATAAAACAGAAAATGTGAATATAGATGCTAAAGGGACTTTTTCTAAATTGATTAGTATCAATGAAAACGATGTTTATTTATACAATTTCATTAAACAATAATTGGAAGCAAAAATTAACAATACATTCAATTTTTTGATAGTAAAAAAAATTGCAAAAAATAAATAAAAAGAAAATGATAAAAAGAATCAGTACCCAGTTAATTTTTGCCTTTCTAGGATTGGCTTCCCTTGGAATTTTAGCTTGTAGTTCAGACTCAGGCTCAACTCCTGCTGTAAAACCAACTGTAAAAACACTAACAGTAAGTGTAAGTTCAATTGATTTTATAGCTGCGGGCAGTATTTCCGATATCACTGTTACAACCAATGTTGACGCTTGGGCAATTAGTAGTTCCGATTCTAGTTGGATTCAATTAAGTAGAACTTCTGGGCCTTCAGGTTCAACTTCAGTTTCTGTTACAGCATCAGCAAATACAAGTACGACTGCACGAACAGCAAAATTAACAGTTAGTTCAAGTCAGGCTGCTTATGTTACAATTACAATTAATCAGGCAGGTATTGTTCCCCCTACGGCTGACATGTACCCAAGTTACAACACAAACCCAATTGCTGCCGACGCCATTGGAATGAGCAGTTCTGCTGTCCAACTTGCTGCAAAAATAAAATTAGGTTGGAACATTGGAAATTCATTAGAAGCAACTGGAGGGGAAACGGCTTGGGGCAACCCAAAAACCACAAAAGCATTGATTGATTTGGTTAAAGCCAATGGTTTTAACGCCATTCGAATTCCTTGTTCTTGGAATCAAAATCTGGCCAATTCATCTACGGCACAAATCAAGGCAGAATGGCTTGCTAGAGTGAAGGAAGTAGTTCAATATTGTGTTGACAATGATATGTATGTATTGGTCAACATTCACTGGGACGGCGGTTGGCTCGAAAATAATTGTACCGAAGCCAAAAAAGTGGATAATAATGCCAAACAAAAAGCCTTTTGGGAACAAATTGCTACTAGCTTAAGAGATTTTGATGAACATTTACTTTTTGCAAGTGCCAATGAACCGAATGTTGATGATCCTACACAAATGGCAGTTTTAAACTCGTATCACCAAACTTTTATTGATGCTGTCCGATCCACAGGTGGTAAAAATGCCAATCGTACTTTAGTTGTTCAAGGCCCATCGACCGATATTGATAAAACTAATAAATTGATGTTGACATTGCCTACCGATAAGGTGTCAAACCGAATGATGGTTGAAGTTCATTATTACACACCGTATCAATTTTGTCTTATGGATAAGGATGCCGATTGGGGGAAAATGTTTTATTATTGGGGAGCGAATTACCATTCCACAACTGATACTGCACACAATGCCACTTGGGGAGAAGAAGCCGACTTGGATAAACTTTTCAAATCAATGAAAACTCAATTTGTCGATAAAGGAATTCCAGTAATTTTGGGTGAATTTGGAGCAATAAGACGTTCTAATTTAACGGGCAGCGACTTGATATTGCATCTAGATTCAAGAGCCTTTTTCTTAAAATATGTGGTTAAACAAGCTAAAGCCAATGGCATGCTACCTTTTTATTGGGATGCAGGAAATTTGGGTGTAAACACCATGTCTTTATTTGACAGAAGCAAAAATACCGTTTACGATAGCCAAGCTTTGAATGCTTTACTAGATGGATTGAAATAATTGATACAATTTAAAAATGAAAAAAATCCTAATATTCCTTTTTTTGATATTCAACATTTTAGCCAATGCCAATGTTCGAATGCCGTTATTGTTTTCTGATGGAATGGTATTGCAACGCAACAAACCAATTCCAGTCTGGGGTTGGGCTGATGCCAATGAAAAAATAGAAGTTCGTTTCAACAACCAAATCAAAACCATCACAGCCGATTCTAATGGAAAATGGATGCTGAAATTGGATCCTGAAAAAGAAGGCGGCCCCTTTGAATTGATTATTACAGGAAAAAACAAAATAGTCATAAAAGATGTTTTGTTGGGTGAAGTCTGGATTTGCAGCGGACAATCGAATATGGAATTTCAAGTCTATAAAACGATGAATGCCAAAGCAGAAATCGACGATTCCAATTATCCAATGATTCGTCATTTTGGAGTGGCTCAAGACTTAAGCGGTTCGCCAAAAGAAGATTTAAAAGCTGGAAAATGGGCAGTTTCCAATAAAGAAAACGTGGGTGATTTTACGGCTGTGGGTTACTATTTTGCCAAAAAAATATTTGCTGAATTAAAAATTCCTATAGGGATTATCAACACCTCTTGGGGAGGAACTTGCGTTGAAACTTGGACCAGCCGAGAAGCATTTGAAAATAGTTCCGAATTTAAAGAGATGATAGCCGAAGTCCCTCAAGTAGATATGGATGCCGCTTTTGAAACGTATAAAAATTCGATCTTAGACAATCTTAAAAAAGCACAAGGTTTTGAGGTAACGATGACCAATGAAAACCAATTCAAAGAAATTAATTTTCAAGATACTCATTGGCCAGAAATTAGGCTACCATCTCTTTGGGAAACTCAACAAATAGGTAATATTGATGGTATTGTTTGGATGCGAAAAACGATTGTTTTATCTGCTGAGCAAGCCCAAAAAGAAGCTGTTTTGCATTTGTCTAAAGTCGATGATGAAGATATTACCTACGTGAATGGCGTTCAAGTAGGAACTAACAAAATTTGGGACACAAAAAGAATTTATAAAATTCCAGCTGGCGTTTTAAAAGCAGGTACGAATGTCATTGCAGTCCGAATTGTCGATTACTCTGGAGGTGGCGGAATTTATGGTGATTCAGCCGATTTGAAAATCGAATTTAAAGATTCGAATGTATCGCTCGAGGGGCTTTGGAAATTTAATGTCGTTCAGGTAAAAATTGCTATTTCGCCCAATAGTTATCCTTCATTATTGTACAATGCCATGGTAAATCCGCTGATTCCTTATGCTTTTCAGGGAGTTTTGTGGTATCAAGGCGAAGCCAATGCTGGAAGAGCCAAACAATATAAAATTGCTTTTCCATTAATGATAACCGATTGGAGAACAAAGTGGAATCAAGGTGATTTTCCTTTTTATTTTGTGCAATTGGCTACTTTTGATGAATATGGTGGCAATAGCGAAAAAGGTAGCAAATGGGCTGAACTTCGCGAAGCACAAACCGAAACCTTGAAGTTGCCTAATACAGGAATGGCTGTAACCACTGATATAGGCGATGCCAAAGACATTCATCCAACCAATAAACAAGATGTTGGAAAACGATTGGCAGCAATTGCTTTGAATAACGTTTATGACAAAAAAATGGTTTATTCTGGGCCAACTTTTAAATCACAAGAAATTAAAGGAAATCAAATCATCCTAACTTTTGACAATTTAGGTTCTGGATTATCAACTTCTGATTCTAATGGAGTTTTGAAAGGATTTGAAATCGCTGGAGCCGATAAAGTTTTTTATACAGCAAAAGCCATTATACAAAATAGTAAGGTAATAGTTTCTGCTGAAAAGGTTCCTAATCCAGTTGCCGTTCATTATGGTTGGGCAGATGATGACACGGAAATTAACCTTTTCAACAAAGAAAAATTCCCTGCATCCCCTTTCAGAACTGATGATTGGGAGATGATTACTGCTAATGAAAAATATAAAATAAGCAAGTAATTTTTAAAACATAAATGAATGCAGTCAAACCTCTTCAATAGACTATTTCTAGGTATAATTTGTTTCTCTTTTTGTGGAAAAATTGCTGCACAATCAGACCATGTTTTGTGGTACAAACAACCAGCAGCGTTCTTTGAAGAAAGCTTGGTTTTGGGAAATGGAAAACAGGGAGCAACGGTTTTTGGAGGTGTCAATTCAGACAAGATTTATTTGAACGACATCACGCTTTGGTCTGGCGAACCTGTAAATGCCAATATGAATCCAGAGGCTTATAAGAACTTGCCAGCTATTCGAGAAGCATTAAAAAACGAAAACTACAAACTAGCCGAAGAATTAAATAAAAAGATTCAAGGTAAAAACTCGGAGTCTTATTCGCCTTTGGGAACATTAGTTATTACAAATTTCAATAAAGGAAAAGCGATTAATTATTATAGAGAATTGGATATTTCGAATGCTATTTCTAAAATGAGTTATGAAATGGATGGCGTGAAATTCACCCGAGAATACTTTGTTTCTGCTCCAGATAAAATTATGATTATACGGCTTACCAGCAGCAAGAAAGGAGCTTTAAACTTTGATATTAATTCCAATAGTTTATTAAAATTCAAAACAGAAATTAGGGATAAGGTACTTTCAATGAATGGTGTGGCACCTATTCACGAAAATCCGGGATATGAAGTTGTTCCTTCATTTCTATTGGAAAATGAAAGAGGAACACGATTTTCGAGTTTGATAAAAATTAGAAACACGGATGGAACAATCACAAGTTCCACTTCGAGTCTGGGATTAAAAAACGGGACAGAAGCTTTGATTTATGTTTCCATTGCTACTAGTTTTAATGGTTTCGACAAAAATCCTGCTACCGCGGGATTGAATGATAAAGCCATAGCTTTGGATAATTTGAACAAAGCCTCGTCGAAATCATTCGAAAAATTGAAACAATCTCATATTGCTGATTACCAGAAATTTTACAACCGAGTTGTTTTAAATTTAGGAAAAACAGAAGCTCCGAATTTACCAACCGACGAACGTTTGTTGCGTTATTCAGAAGGGAAAGAAGACAAAAATCTGGAAGTTTTGTATTTTAATTTCGGGCGTTATTTACTCATTAGCAGTTCCCGAACTCTTGGTGTTCCTGCTAATTTGCAAGGACTTTGGAATCCGCATCTTTATGCGCCTTGGAGTAGCAATTACACGATGAACATCAATTTGGAGGAGAATTATTGGTTGGCCGAAAACACCAATCTTTCAGAAATGCACTTGCCACTTTTGAGTTTTATCAAAAACCTTTCGGTGACAGGAAAAGTGACTGCCAAAACTTTTTATGGAATCGATGAAGGTTGGGCAGCAGCTCACAATTCAGATATTTGGGCTATGACCAATCCTGTTGGAAATTTTGGAAAAGAAGAACCTATGTGGGCGTGTTGGAATATGGCAGGAGCCTGGTTGAGTACTCATATTTGGGAACATTATGTGTTTACACAAGACAAGAATTATCTCAAAAACGAAGGGTACGAAATTATGAAAGGTGCTTCACAGTTTTCTTTGAAATGGTTGGTAGAGGATAAAAATGGCAATTTAATCACTTCTCCATCGACCTCGCCAGAGAATCAATACCTGACTCCCGATGGTTTTGTGGGGGCAACACTATACGGTGGAACGGCTGATTTAGCAATGATTCGAGAGTGTTTCGACAAGACTATCAAGGCTTCGAAAGTGTTGAATGTGGATGCGGAATTTAGAACAAGACTAGAAACGGCATTAGCCAAATTGCATCCATACCAAATAGGAAAAAAAGGAAATCTGCAAGAATGGTATTTCGATTGGGATGACAAAGACCCCAAACACCGCCATCAATCACAGCTTTTTGGACTATTTCCTGGACATCATATTTCGCCATTACAAACTCCAGAATTGGCCAAAGCTTGCCAAAAAACACTAGAAATAAAAGGCGACGAAACTACTGGTTGGTCAAAAGGCTGGCGTATCAATCTCTGGGCACGACTTTGGGACGGCAATCGTTCTTATAAAATGTACCGAGAATTACTTCGTTATGTCGATCCTGACGGAAAGAAAACTGAGAAGCCAAGACGAGGAGGAGGTACTTATCCCAACTTATTCGATGCGCATCCACCGTTTCAAATTGACGGAAATTTTGGTGGAGCTGCCGCTGTTGCCGAGATGTTGGTTCAGTCCAACGAAAATGAAATCCGATTGCTTCCAGCTTTGCCCGATGCTTGGGAAACTGGTTCTGTAAAAGGAATTTGTGCCCGAGGTGGATTTGAAATTGCCATGGAATGGAATGCCAAAACCTTAAAGAAAGTGACCGTTTTTTCTAAAAATGGAGGGAATACTACGCTTGTTTATGGAAGTATAAACAAAGCAATCGTTTTGAAAAAAGGTGAGAAAGTAACTTTTATTTGGTAAAATAAACTAGAATGTATTTTAGAATGTTAATAAATTACTTTTTGTAATAAGAGCAAAACTTAAACCGTTTTTTGCATCTTTGTACAGTAAAAATTTTGATAAAACCATTTTAAATTATGTGGGAACAAGTACAAGAAACCGTTAGTTTTATAAAAGGAAAAACCAATTTCACTCCAGAATATGGTGTTATCTTAGGTTCCGGATTGGGCAGTTTTACTGATGATATTCAAATAGAATTTACTTTGCCTTACGGCGAAATTCCAAATTTTCCTGTTTCGACAGTTCAAGGACATAAAGGCGCTTTGGTTTTTGGAACAATTGGGACTAAAAAGGTTGTTGCTATGCAAGGTCGTTTTCATTTCTATGAAGGCTATTCAATGAAAGAAGTTACTTTTCCGGTACGTGTAATGAAATATTTAGGAGTTCAAAAATTAGTAGTTTCTAATGCTTCTGGTGGTGTAAATCCGAATTATGAAGTAGGTTCTATTGTGCTATTGAAAGACCAAATCAATATGATGCCTGAGCATCCGTTGCGTGGAAAAAATGATGAACGTTTTGGTCCTCGATTTTTGAATATGAGTGAACCCTATTCAATAAATATGATTGCAATGGCTAAAGCCTTAGCCAAAAAGCTTCAAATAAAAGTGCAGGATGGAATTTATCTTGGACTGCAGGGACCAACTTTTGAAACATTGGCAGAATATAAAATGGTCAAAATATTAGGCGCAGATTGTGTGGGAATGTCAACGGTTCCCGAAGTGATTGTAGCGCGTCATATGGACATGGAATGTTTTGGATTATCTGTCATTACAGATATGGGCAATGAGGAAAGTATTGAATCTGTTTCGCATGATGAAGTGCTTGAGGCCGCTAAAAAAGCAGAGCCAAACGTGAGAAATTTGATTAAGGAATTGATTCTGAATTATTAGAATTTCTTAAAGATATTTGGAAATTACACTGTAAAAATCTTCAGGAACAAAAGGTTTCGTGATAACATCATTCATCCCAAAGGACAAAAGCATTTCTCTGTTTTCATTCAATGAAATGGCTGTAAGGGCGATGATTGGAGTTACGGTATCGAATTTTCTGATTTTTTGAGTTGCAATCGTACCATTGATTCCTGGCAAATGAACGTCCATCAAAATCAAATCATAACTATAGTTTTGGCACTTTTCTATCGAGTCTTCACCATTGTCGATTATTTCACATTGCATACCTTTGTTGGCTAGCATTTTTTTGGTTATCATTTGGTTGATTTTATTATCCTCAACCACTAATATTTTTTTGTCAAAAAAGGCAGCGGTGTCTACTTCCTTGGTCTTTGAGTTGTTTTCACGAGGTTTTTTTCCTATTTTAAAAGGTAATTCAAATGAAAATGAAGAGCCTTCTTTTACTTTGCTTTTGAGTTTTATATCACCGCCAAGTAAGTTAACTAATTTCTTTACAATTGTCAATCCTAAACCTGTTCCTCCGTATTTTCGATTGATATCGATCGAGCCTTGGGAGAAACTATCAAAAACGGATTCAATTTTGTCTTGTGGAATACCAATTCCATTGTCTTTTATTTCAAAATATATTTGGGCTTTTTTGTCGATTAAAGAAATCAATTTTGCTGTTACCACTACTTCGCCATTATGAGTAAATTTTAAGGCATTATTAATCAAATTCAAGAGAATCTGTGACAATTTTGTCGGGTCTCCTATTGTATAATTAGGAATTTCAGCATCTATTTTGAAAATAAATTTATTTTCATTTTCAAGCGCCAATTCCTTTAATGAACTTTGAATGTTCTCTAATAATAATTTAAGATTGAAAGTGGTGTTGTCGATTTGAGTTTTATGAGAGTCTATTTTGTTGATTTCCAAAATATCATTGATGAATTTTGTTAGGTAATTTCCCGAAAACTGCAAAGATTCTAGATAGTGTAACTGAGATTTTTTGGGATTTTCTTCTAACAATAAATGTGTAATTCCATTGATTGCATTGAGAGGAGTCCTGAGTTCGTGGCTTACCGTTGACAAAAATTCAGAACGGGCATTCGAGGCTTTTTCGACTTTTTCTTTAGCAATAATTAGTTCTTTATTTTTCTCTTCTAATAGTTTATTAGATTGAGTTCTTATAATATTGTTTTTATACAATGACAAGCTTAATAACGATAAGATAGAAATGAGCGCAATGGCAAGAATACTGATCAGTTTCGAAAACTTACCCGCTTTTTCTTGCTGCTTGTTTTTTTCGGTCATCTGTTCTAACTCTTTTAAACGTTCCGATTCTTTGAAATTTTCATAGTCATCAACGCCTAATTTTTCGTTATCAGCAATAGCAATACTTTCTTCTAAATTGGTGTGTTGTTTCAAATACGAATAAGCACTGTTTTTATCTAGCATTTTTTCATAGACAGTGCTCAATGCTGATAAAATTGATGATTTTTGTTCCAAATTATTATTTTTGGAATTCAATTCTAGTGCTTTTTTGAAATAGTTTAAAGCCAAAATATTTCGGTTTTGAGCCATTTCAATTGTGCCTATTTGGTACAATGCTTCAGTTTTACTATCTAGTATAAGTTGATTATCAGGTTTTGCAATTATTTTACTAAATATGTCTGAGGCTAAATCAAATTCATTTTTTGATTTATAAATAATCCCTTTTTGAAGGCTTAAGGCTTCGGATGTATCGGTGATTTTAAGGTAATCATATAATTTCTTGGCCTTAACAAAAGAAATGTCGGCATTGTTAAAACTTCTTTTTTGCATATAACACATGCCCAGGTAATAATAGGTAAGGGCATATGTATAAGTTGGTGTTAGTGTTTTGAAATAGCTAAGGCTATTATTCAGTGATTTTATTGCATCGTCATATTTTTTGACGTCGTAATAAAGTTTCCCTAATTGATAAGTTTCATTTGCAAGAGCTGCGGTATTATTATTGTCTTTAGAAAAATGTATCGATTTTTGGGTATATAGAAGAGCATCTTTATACTTATTTGCTTTAACATTGGATTCGCGTAAATTGCTATAATAGGCAACACTATCTACTCTCTCATTGGATTGTTTCTTTTGAGAAAATGAAATTGTACAGATTAATAAGGCAATTAATACAAAGGATTTCATTAGTTGTTTGGATTTTCTTATGAAAAGAAAAATAAAGATATAAAAATATTTTTAATTTGTTAAAATAATTAAATCAATAATTCTGGACGAGTAACCAACTTCATTGTCATACCAACCTACCACTTTTACCATTTTATCAATTACCGAGGTCAGTTGCGCATCAAATAAACAAGAATTTCTATTGCCAATAATATCCACTGAAACAATAGGATCTTCAGTATAATCCAGTATTCCTTTTAAATTGGTTTGTGACGCAAGTTTAAATGCCGCATTGATTTCCTCGATAGTCACAGCACGTTTTACATTGAAAGTGATGTCTGTCAACGAGCCATCAGGAACGGGAACGCGAATTCCGCAACCACCAATTTTTCCTTCAAATTCAGGGAATATTTTGGTCAATGCTTTGGCTGCTCCAGTTGTTGTAGGAACAATAGATTGACTTGCACCACGCGCACGACGCAAATCTTTGTGTGGCTGATCGTGTAAACTTTGGTCGGTTGTGTAGGAGTGAATTGTTGTAATGTAAGCTTGCTCAATTCCGCAAAGTTCGTTGATGATTTTTATCATCGGAGCGGCGTTGTTTGTGGTGCAACTGGCATTTGAAATTATAGTTTCAGTGCCATCTAAAATATGTTCGTTGACACCCAAAACCACCGTTTTTATGGAATCCACTTCGGAAGGAGCAGAAAGAATTACTTTTTTGGCTCCAGCCAAAATATGAGCGTTGATTTCATCGAAAGTTCTGTATTTTCCAGTGCTTTCAACTACAACATCAATAGTAATGGATTTCCAATCGAGGTTTGAAATGCTTTTCTCGTGAAAGAACAAAAAATGTTTTCCGTCAATAGTAATTCCTTTTTCATCATACGAAACTTGAAAAGGCAAAACCCCGTGAATGCTGTCGTACTTGATTAAATGCGCCATTGTTTTAGTATCGGCGATATCGTTAATGGCAACAACTTCGATGGTGGGATGGTTCAGAAGCAAACGAAATAAATTTCGCCCAATTCTTCCAAAACCGTTTATGGCAATTCTTGTTTTCAAAGTCTTTAGGTTAATCGGTTCATCGATTAAACGGTTAAATGATTAACCGATTAAACATTTTTTAAAGAATATGTTTTTGTGCTTTGTACGAAGAACGTACCAATGGTCCGCTTTCAACGTGGCGGAAACCTAATTCCAAACCAAATTTTTCGTATTTGGCGAATTGTTCAGGAGTTATAAATTCCTTTACAGGCAAATGTTTTTTACTTGGTTGCAAGTATTGGCCAATGGTTACAATATCCACTTTGGCATTGTATAAATCTTGCATGGTTTGGAAAACTTCTTCCTCGGTTTCGCCAAGACCTAGCATTATTCCAGACTTGGTTCGGTTGATTCCTTGTTCTTTCAAGTATTTCAAGACTTCCAAGCTTCTATCGTATTTGGCTTGAATGCGGACTTCGCGAGTCAATCTTCGAACGGTTTCTACGTTGTGTGACACCACTTCTGGATTGGCTTCCACGATGCGGTCAATGTTTCTTTCGATACCTTGAAAATCGGGAATAAGGGTTTCGAGCGTTGTATTTGGGTTCATTCTGCGAATGGCTTTTACAGTTTCAATCCAAATAATAGAACCGCCATCTTTCAAATCGTCTCTGTCCACGCTTGTGATTACGGCGTGTTTGATGTTCATTATTTTGATAGAACGCGCTACTTTCTCCGGCTCATCCCAATCTACAGTTTCGGGTCTTCCGGTTTTTACACCGCAGAATCCACAAGAACGCGTGCAGATATTTCCCAAAATCATAAAGGTTGCCGTTCCTTCGCCCCAGCATTCGCCCATATTGGGGCAACTTCCTGAGGTGCAAATGGTGTTCAGGCTGTATTTATCTACTAAACCACGAAGTTCTGTATATTTTTGACCGATTGGGAGTTTTACTCGCAACCATTTTGGCTTTCCAGTAGGTAATGCATTCTCTAAAATAGTTTCCATAAAGTATTTTTTGAAAGCGCAAAGATAAGTAAAGTAGATTTAGGAATTGGATTTTGTGTATTGGGATTTTTGATACAGGAATTGGGATTTTATATTAAAAATAAGGGAAACGGAAACCACGCATTCTGCAATTGTTTGAGCGTGAACACCTAGGTGATTTCAGTTAAAAATTGTGAATATCTATTTCAATAATGATGTTATTTTTTATCTCTACAATCTATCTTTGGCATCCTTAAAAAATAAAACAATTATGAGTGGAATGTGGTACGAATGCAAAGTAAAATACAGAAAAACAGATGATATTGGGGCACAAAAAGTGACGACCGAACCGTATTTGGTAGACGCCTTGTCCTATACCGAAGCAGAATCCAGAATTAATGAGGAAATGAAAGCTTATGTTAGTGAAGAATTTAAAATCACGAATATAAAAGTGGCGAATTATGCCGAAATTCATCCTTTCGAAAATGCGGATCGTTGGTTTAAATCCAGAGTTTCTTTGATGGCTTATGACGAAGAAAGCGGGAAAGAACGCAAGACCAATATGTATTTATTAGTTCAGGCTAATGATGTAAAAGAAGCTTTTGACAACACCATTACTGTGATGAAAGGCACTATGGGTGACTATACTATTCCTGCTATTTCAGAGTCCCCGATTGTGGATGTTTTTCCTTATTTCTCTGGTGAAGAAGACGAATTGGAAGAAATGGAAAAGTTCAATGCGCTTAAAGCTTCCAGGCCTGAAAATACTTTGGAGGAAGTAGCAGATACAATGGAATTTGATGCCGAGGTAGTGGCGGAGAATTACTAAACTATTCTTCGTAAAAAAGGCCTATTTTGTCGTTGAGAGGAACGAATAAATCCTACTTGATTATTGGTTAATTGGTTAATTGGTTAATTGGTTAGTTGGTTAGTTGGTTAGTTGGTTAATCGGTTAACTGGTTAATCGGTTAATCGGTTAATCGGTTATTTGGTTAATTGGTTAGTTGGTTAACTGGTTAATCGGTTACTATATTGCAGTCAGCAAAGGATTGGAGATGTGGACATAGCGCCTCTTTTTTTTATTTCATTTTATTTGACAACATTTGGGGGTACCACAGCCATACTTCAGCCATACTTCAGCCATACTCTATCCATACTCTATCCATACTCTATCCATACTCTATCCATACTCTATCCATACTTCAGCCATACTTCAGCCCTGTCCTAAAATAACTATACAGGTTATTGAATAAATCCTACTTGATTATTGGTTAATTGGTTAATTGGTTAACTGGTTAACTGGTTAATCGGTTATTTGGTTAGTTGGTTATTTGGTTAACTGGTTAATCGGTTACTATATTGCAGTCAGCAAAGGATTGGAGATGTGGACCTAGCGCCTCTTTTTTTTATTTCATTTTATTTGACAACATTTGGGGGTACCACAGCCATACTTCAGCCATACTTCAGCCATACTCTATCCATACTCTATCCATACTCTATCCATACTTCAGCCATACTTCAGCGATACTTCTGAGCCGTCCTAGATCAGTTTGCATCTTTATACGATATCCTTGTATAGATTTTCAACTTAGTTATAGTTTTATTATTAGTTTGCCATAATGGGGCATTTTAATCTCTTTGGTGGAACTTTTGATAAAAATATTTGGGAATTTAGGGGTACCACAGACTAGGCTTTGATGGGGCTTTGATGGGGCATTGAGTGGGAGTAAGTCTTTTTATATGTTATGAAATGACTCGTCCTGAAATAACTATACTGATTCTTGAACAAATCCTATTTTAGCTATATAATATGGGATGATTATTCATCAATCGGAGAAAAAAGTAAGTTTCCTTTATGGTTTGTTTTAGTTGAAATTCTACTCTCTTTTAAACAAGTGCCTGAATGCAGAGTAGGGGTACATTTTATCTAGATTGTATCTCGGGATTTTACCATGGAAGCTTTAAGTCTTTTACCTCATTCAGATAAAATTCCTCCAGTTCTTTAATAATTTCCCTTGAAAGAGGGTTGTTTATACTGTCAACATTAGTTTTCAACTGGGGAATATTTATATTCCCTGGTATAACTGTAGCAACAGCATCATAGGCCAAACAAAAAGAAATTGATTTTTGTGCAAGATCATCTGCTGCGTGGACCATTTCTTTTACCCTATCAACAAGATGTGCTCTGGTTTGAATATCCTGTTTGGACCAGCGCTTTCTGATATCTTGAAAGGTGCTTTCGGCATTGTACTTTCCTGACAACCAGCCCGAGTCGAGCGGGATTTTTGCAATGATACCAACTCCTTTTTTCGTTGCCAATTCAAATGCTTGTGCTGTATCCTGATGCAGAATATTAAAAAAAGCTTCCATCACAGCTGCATTTGTAGTGTTCATTAACAACAGCATACTTTCATAGGTGTCCAAAGAAGCTCCATATGCTTTTATTTTGCCCTCCTCGATCAATCGTTCAAATATTTCATAATGGTCGTTTTTAGTGCCATCCAGGTATTCAAGTGGTGGGCTATGCATTATGAGTGAATCAACATAATCCAGTTGCAATCTTTTAAGGCTGCCCTCCAGAGATTCCCGGATATTATTTGAATTATAATTGGTTTTGCCAGCATCAGTATGTCCGAATTTTGTATTGATTACGATTTTATTTCTATCGACTCCCTTTAGTGCTTTGCCCAATCTTTCTTCACTTGAACCACGTCCGTAATTGGGAGCGGTATCAAAAAAATTGATTCCGTATTCCAGAGATTTTTCTACGAGCGCTATAGCCTCCTTTTCCGCTATGCCTTGCCATCCGGAATTATTTCCCAATTGCCAGGCACCTAAGCCTATTTCAGAAACTGGGGTTGTATCTTTGATGTATCTATTGTATTTCATATTGCTATTTAGTTACAGAGGCGGTCAGGCCTTTATACTATTTATTTAATACTATACCACCCGAAAGGATTGAGGTCGTTGAATTTCATTTCGGGCGGCATCGAGGGGGAAATCAACCTTGGCCATCCTTACAAACCGCTATTATACAACATTTTTCTATTTACTATTTTTTAGTTGTGAATAAAATTCCATTCCTGTTACAGTCTTTCCCGTTTTCAATTTGAATTCATCAACTATTTCAGCAAGCGTGGAGTACTGCCAATCATTGAATTTATTCAGATAATAATATTTGTCATCTGAATATATTTCCAGACAAAAGCGTGTTTTGTTTTTGCCTAATTCTTCTTCTTGGATTTCTATCATTGTTTTGTTGATTTCAAGACTATCCTCATATTTTGAAGTAAAATCTTGTCCAATAATATGAATCTTATTATCAGAAAATTTTATTTCGTTTACTACTGTCCTTATTTTATCAGTATGATAATAAATACCAATTAAAAAACATATAATTAGCAATATTAAAAAGTGAGTTCTGTAATTGACTAAATCTTCGGAAAATAATCGTCCATAGTATATTTTAAAAAGAACAAAAATTACCAATAAAATGACGGGAGCCAATCTTTTTGCGAGTCTTACTATAAATGAGCTATATTCTCCTTTAAACGATTTGTTCATATTTATTTCGGCTGTTAAAATGTTAGATAGCGTAGGTTTCGCGGCTTTAAGAAGTTAAGGGTTAGTAAGTCAGAAACGTTCGATTCAGCACCGAAATTAAAAGTACAAAACCAACTTTCCATTAAGCCCAATGCCCGCCATTTTTGCAAACTGCTGTTAGCCGTTCGTTGTTGTTTTTTTATTTGTTTTCGTTGAATTTTCTTTGCAATAATTCATATAATTCCTCAAAATTTGTGTCTAAAGTATTTGCGGAAATACTAATTGGCGAACCGTAACTTCTATAATTCATTTCCATCGCTTTTCTTTTCACAATTCCATTTTGACGATTTATATATTCTTCAGGATTTTTTACAATAAACATCAAGAATTTTTGGTTCATTACGTTTGATGTAGAAATTTCGATTATATCTTTCCATAAAACTAATCCTGCTGAAACTCCACTCGAATTATCAATTATTCCTTCGGAACTAATAATCAAGCCTGGTTTATTGTCTGGAAGTTTTTTAGTTAAAAATATTGCTATATAGCCAAAAAATATAATTGCAACAATTCCAGTAATTAATATCAATGTAGGATTTCCAAAAATCGGATGATTACTTTTCGGCGGATTCAAAACGAGCCAAAAACCTGCGATAACTGCTAAAATTGAACCGAATAACATTAAATATAATTTTTGTTTACTAAGTGGTATTTCAATTTGATTTTCTTCGGACATAATTTAATTTTTAGTTTAATTTTTAACTTTATAGTTTTCGTTATTTATTCGTTAAGTACTATTTCTGTTGTGTTGCGGTACAATGACGGCTAACGTCAGACTGTGAAAAACAGTCACACCCGAGCGATAGCGAACTTACGAAGTAATCCTATCAACAAATATACAAAAGAATTTGTAAGAAAAATAAAGTTTTTGTAAATTTAGTGATGCAACATTCCCGATAGCTATTGGGATTGGAACTGCATATAGGAATGGGTACGAAGTCGGGAGACTTCGTACAGCGTAGGTCGTCGAATTTCATTTCGGGCGGCGAGGAGAAGATTAGGTAGTACTCGATGCAATCGAGCAGCAGTGAAGGTAGCTGCTAGGGGATCGGCAATTTTAGTGGATTGCTACATTTTGATTTAGTAATTCTACATTAAAATTAATTTTGGCATTTAATGCTTTAAAAACTTTAATAATTGTGTCAAATCTTGCGTCCGTTAAGCTATTCTCAATTTTTGAAATTTGAGCTTTTTTTACTCCAACTAATTTTCCTAATTGTTCTTGTGTCAAATTTCGTTCTTTACGAATTTGTTTAATTGTTTGGCCAATCAAGTCAATTTTCAATTCGTTTTCAAAATTTTCTCTATTTGTTGTTCCTTTTTTTCCAACGAATTTATCTGTTACTTCATCTAAACTATATGTTTTCATAATCTTATTTCTTTTCGTTAAAATATTTTACTCTTAATGATTCTGCTCTTTCAATTTCTACTTTCGGGGTTTTGTCCGTTTTCTTTATAATTCCGTGAGTAGAAATCACAACTGTATCTTTTTTATCTGTTTTATCCCAAAAAGCAAAAAGTCTTAAATATTGCTTGTTGTATGGAGTTCTAAATTCCCAAATCTCACCTTCGAGTTTTTTGAATAATTCATTATCGTTTACGCTTCTCGATTTCCAAATATTATAAAGTATTTTTTCTCTAGATTTAGGGTCTAGATTTTCCAAAAACTCTAAAACTGGTTCAAGAAATTCAACTTTAAATTTATAATCCATTTTTCACTAATCGTAATTTTCTGTAAAGATATAAGTTTCCTTTTTAAGAAACAAATGTTGTTGATTTTTTTTGGTTGCTCGTTGCTGTCACCAACGTCAGACTGTGAACATTCACAATCCGAGCGATCGGGGTATCGGGGTTGGAACTGCATATAGGAATGGGTACGAAGTCGGGAGACTTCGCACAGCATCCTACTAAATAACAGTTACATTTTTGAGAAGACTGCGGAGAGCTGGGGCTGGAGTACTAAAATTTCATAAACTTTGTTAATATATTGGTATTCGGCCTTCTTTAATTTTACAGGTTGCTTTTCCAGTTTCAACTTCTATATTTACTCTTCGATGCTTATAAACTACTTCAAGATATTTGCCTCGAATACCAATGTATTTCATTTTAGACTTCTTGGCGTAACTCTTTCCACAAACATCTTTTGCGTTTACTTTCCATTCAACTTTACCATTTTTTAGCGCTAAAACTGTTTGAGTTTTGTTGTCGAAATAAAAAGTAATCTTTCCGATATATTCTAAACCTTCGACTTTAGAAAAGTTCTTTGGAATTTCGGAATTATTCTGACCAAAAGAAAATTGAGAAACAACTAAGAAAAGAAAAATTAACTTTGAAAAACTCATGTTCTTAAGATTTAGGTCGCGAGCCAATTACCGCTAACGTCAGACTGTGAAAAAACATTCACAATCCGAGCGATCGGGGTTGTTGATAACTTAATGATGCTTTACATCGGAACGGCTGTTAGCAATCGCTGCTATTTCACTTTTTCCATTTCGAATTCTAATACGAAACCTGGCATTTCTTCAAATGTAGATTTGCAGAAAGCTTTTCGACCTTCAATTCTTTCTAATTCTACACTTACTTTCTTTCCAATCATTTCTGGTCTGGCATTTGTGTAAATTAATTGATAACTACATTCTGATTTCCATTCGATTGTACCTTCTATTTCATTTTGGGAATCTGCAGATTCTTTTTGAATTTTCTCTGATCGATTAACAGTAGTAATTGGAAGCTCATAATTAGTACATTTAATCGTAAAAGTACCTACTTTAAAATCACTACATTTTAAACTCTGTGCTTGAGCGAAACTTGAAATCGTTATTAGTGTAAAAAGATATAATATTCTCATATTTTCAGGGTTTTCGGGCAATGTTTACTAACGTCAGACTGAGAAAAAAAAGTCACACGCGAGCGATAGCGAACTGACGAAGTAATCCTATCAACAAATATACAAAAGTGTTTGTAAGAAAAATAAAGTTTTTGTAAATTTAGTGATGCAACATTCCCGATAGCTATTGGGGTTGGAACTGCATATAGGAATGGGTACGAAGTCGGGAGACTTCGCACAGCATCCTACTAAATAACAGTTACATTTTCGAGAAGACTGCGGAGAGCTGGGGTTCATTGTTCGGCTTGCAGCCGCAACGAACCCCTAGCTGTTAGCCCCAGTTATTTATTTTTCGTTGGGTTAATTTTCAAGTCTAACACTTCAATCACTTCACAGTCGGCAGAAAACATTGCCCCCTCTCTAAAATTTCCTTTTACACCAATTTTGATTTTGTCATAATGTAAAGGTCTCATTTCATTGTTTATTATCCACATTCTCGCAGTGCCTTGGTTGGGAGCTGATTTGTCATTATACAACAATACATTTCCTTCCCTGTCTTCAAACTCTGGCCAAATCATATACATTTTATTTTCGGTCTCTCCAACAAATGAAAAGTCGCAACGAATTCCTTGATATGGTTCTCCAGTTTTTCTGCCACCTTCTTCAGGGCTTCTAAATTTGTATTTAACTCTGAAGTCCGCTTTATGTCCTAAACGCTTTTCGTACGGTTCGTGCATTACTTTGATTTTAGTCTCTTAATTTCAGCGATTAGTTTTGGAATATCTTGTCTAGCATGTGCAATAAAGTCTTGGTCGGCAGTCGTTGCACCTGTCAAATAAATGTCTGCGCCTCTTTTGTCACTCCAAATGTCTTCACCATCAGAAATCCCTGTCATTATAAAACTGTCTCCGCTCTCGATGTCACGCCCTTCAACTAATGATTTCCAAGGTCCAGGTGTTGTCAATTTACAGCGGTCTTCTATTTCCTTAATTTCGTTGTCAGTCATTTCGTCTAATAATTGGGGCTAACGTCAGACTGTGAAAAAACATTCACACCCGAGCGATAGCGAACTGACGAAGTAATCCTATCAACAAATATACAAAAACATTTGTAAGAAAAATGAAGTTTTTGTAAATTTAGTGATGCAACACTCCCGATAGCTATCGGGGTTGGAACTGCATATAGAAATGGGTACGAAGTCGGGAGACTTCGCACAGCATCCTACTAAATAACAGTTCAATTTTCGAGAAGACTTCGGAGAGCCTTTAGATTTGCATAATAAATTATTCGTAATTTTAGACTACAACCAAACTGACAAAGTGAACCAGTTCGCAGGCAAGAATTTAAGGTCTATCCCCAGATTAGGACTTTGTCAGTTTACATTGAATAAGCATCAAAT
>CAUPRL010000013.1:0-109304 GCA_963513695.1 uncultured Flavobacterium sp. | reverse complement strand
TGCTGCGCCGATAGATGCTGTTGATGACACTGCAACAGGAGTCAACGGATATGTAGGCAATCCAACCTTGTTGAATGCTTTTGCCAATGACACTTTCAACGCAGGAGCATTGCCATTGGATAAAATACAAACCACAATCATCAAACCAGCTTTGTCTATCAATGGAGGGCTAGTTCCAGTGCTAAACACCAATACAGGCAATGTAAGTGTTCCTGCCAACACCCCATCGGGTAATTACACCATTGTATATCAAATCTGTGAGAAACTTAATCCAACTAATTGTGATCAGGCTACGATTATTATTAATGTAATTGGAACACAAATTGATGCTGTGGATGATTCGTACCAAATTGTGAATGGAACAGAAGGAGCAACATCTATATTGAATGTACTTTCTAATGATACTTTCAATGGTAATCCAGCGATACTTTCGGAAGTAACATTGCTTTCAGTTTCTTCGGGCCCTTTAACTATTAAATCTGATGGTACTGTTGATGTTGCGCCAAATACAGCCTCAGGAACGTATACTATTAATTATTCTATATGTTCTAAACTGAATCCAGCCAATTGTGATAGTGCAAAAGTGACCGTTTTGGTTCAAGTGCCAATGATTACACTAATTAAAAGAGGAGTTTTTGTTGATGGAAATGGAGATGGATATGCACAGCCTGGAGAAACTATTCAATACACTTTCACTGTTACCAATTCAGGAACAATGAACTTGAACAATGTTATAATTATCGATCCAAAAGTAACTGTTTCAGGAACTCCAATAGCCACTATGATTCCAGGAGCAATAAATAGCACAAATTATTCAGCTACTTATGTGATTACTCAAAACGATATAAATGTTGGAAAAGTTGTAAACCAAGCCAAGGTAACTGCAAATGCAGCAATTGGAAATGCCATTTCGAACTTGTCCGATAGTGATGACAGTTCGTTAACGGGTAAAAATGATCCAACAGTTACGCCTTTAAAACCTTTAAAACAATTAACTTTAATTAAAGGAGGAACATTAGTAGGAACGGGAGCTGTTGGCGATAAAATTCAATATGCATTTACGGTTAAAAATACGGGTAATGTAACGGTTTCTAATATTGATATTGATGACTTAATGATTAGCAAAACGCCAATTGTTGTTACACCTAATTTATTACTTCCTGGACAAACAGGAACTGCATCGGCAACATATACTATTACAGCAGCAGATTTTGCCGTAGGACAAGTAGTCAATTCTGCGATGGTTATTGGAGAAGCTCCTGATGGAAGTACGGTAACGGATATTTCAGATTGGGATAATCCAGCATTGCCAGGTCCTGATGATCCAACAGTGGTGATATTAACCAGACAACCATCAATAGCGTTAATCAAAACAGCTGATTTTGATGATAATAATAATGACGGTAGAGCGGAACAAGGTGAGACAGTAACCTATAGGTTTAAAGTGACGAATACTGGAAACACACCACTTACAAATGTTATTGTAACTGATCAAAAACCTGGTATTCGGGTTATTGGAGGTCCAATTTCATTAGGAATTGGCGAAGTAAATAACAATGCTTTTAGAGCAGTTTATGTTCTTACCGCTGAAGATATCAAAGCTGGAATGGTCGAAAATCAAGCCAAAGCCAAAGGAACAACTTCAACGGGAATAACGGTGGAAGATTTATCAGATCATAGCTCAAACTTTGCCGATAATCCAACGGTATTGAATTATGACGGATGTAACTTAACAATTTACAACGCAATAACTCCAAATGAGGATGGTATGAATGATTTCTTTAAGTTGGAGGGTATTGAATGTTTCCCAGACAATGTTGTTGAACTTACCAACCGGTGGGGAGTTATGGTTTATGAAGGAAAAGGATATGACAATAAAACAGTTGTATTTAGAGGGACTTCTGAAGGAAGAGTAACAGTAAAAGTAGGCGAGCAATTGCCAAGTGGCACCTATTATTATGTAATTAAATACAAAACTTATCTTGGTGATGTGGTGACAAAAATAGGGTACTTATATATTTCTAGATAAAATAGGTGGAAATGTAAAAAAGGAAGCAAATTTGAAACAATTCAAAGTAAATGAAATGCAAGATTGTTTCCCGTACAATAGTTTTATTTGAAATTTTTAAAAAGGATGTTGGTTAATTGAAAAAAAAATCTAATTTTATATTCAAATTAAATTATTCCATTATGACAGTAAATCAGATATTAGCAAAAAAAGGGAAAGAGGTATATTCAGTATTGCCTTCAATTACAGTATATGAAGCTTTGGTGAGTATGAGCGAAAAAAATATTGGAGCTATTTTGGTAATAGAAGACAATGTTTTGAAAGGTATTTTTTCAGAAAGAGATTATGCTCGGAAAATTGCTTTGAAAGATAAATCTTCGAAAGAAACATTGGTTCAAGAAATTATGGCAAGCGATGTAATTACTGTGAAACCTAGTGATAACTTAGATTACTGTATGGAATTGATGTACACCAAAAAGATTAGGCATTTGCCAGTTTTAGAAAATGAAGCTATTATAGGAATTATATCCATTGGAGATGTGGTGAAATCGACAATAGATTTACAAAAAGAAACGATTCAGTACTTAGATTCCTATATCAGCGGCGGAAAATCATAAATAATTATCAAAGAATTGTCGAAATAGCTGCAAATTTTGCAGCTATTTTTTTTATAACAGAAGAATCTGTTTTTGTAATATAATGAAGCCTAAAAATACCTACTATTTCATCTAATTCTTTTATCTTTGATTGTTAGAATTAAATTTAAAAGAATGGATAAGAATAGTAAAAGATTAGAGGCATTATTATATCATGCAAAACCTACACCTGGAAAAATTCAGGTTGTCCCAACCAAAAAACATGCCACCCAAAGAGATTTATCTTTAGCCTACTCGCCAGGAGTTGCTGAACCTTGTTTAGAAATTGCCAAAGATGTAAATAATGTTTATAAGTACACATCCAAAGGGAATCTAGTTGCTGTTATATCAAACGGAACCGCAGTATTAGGACTAGGGGATATTGGGCCAGAAGCTTCAAAACCCGTAATGGAAGGAAAAGGATTGTTGTTTAAAATCTTTGCTGGAATAGACGTATTCGACATTGAAGTCGGAACAAAAGATATTGAAGAATTTATACAAACCGTTAAAAATATTGCCCCAACTTTTGGAGGCATCAATCTTGAAGATATTAAGGCACCTGAATCTTTCGAAATAGAAAGAAGATTAGTCGAGGAATTAAATATTCCGGTGATGCACGACGATCAACACGGAACAGCAATTATCTCGTCGGCAGCATTAATCAATGCACTAGAATTAGCCGGAAAAAAAGCTGAGGATTTAAAAATGGTAGTTTCAGGCGCAGGGTCTGCAGCCTTGGCTTGTGCTAATATGTATGTTTTATTAGGGTTAAAGGTAGAAAACATCCTGATGTTTAATAGCAAAGGAGTTTTAACAAAAGACAATCCCTCTTTATCCGAAATGCAGTTGGTTTATGCCACAGATAAAGCGCCAATGAGTCTTGAAGAGGCATTACTAGGCGCAGATATATTCTTAGGTTTATCTTCTGGTGATATAATGACGCCGAAAATGTTATTGGGAATGGCCGATAATCCTATCGTTTTTGCTATGGCAAATCCCAACCCAGAGATCAATTATCATTTGGCAATTCAGACTCGAAAAGACATCATTATGGCAACCGGTCGTTCTGACCATCCTAATCAAGTAAATAATGTTCTCGGGTTTCCCTATATTTTTAGAGGAGCAATGGACGTTCGGGCAACAAAAATAAACGAAGAAATGAAAATGGCCGCGGTTCACGCGCTAGCTGCTTTGGCCAAGGAAAGTGTTCCCGAACAAGTAAATATTGCTTATGGAGCAACAAAACTGACATTTGGTCGTGACTATATCATTCCTTCGCCTTTTGACCCAAGATTAATTGCTAAAGTTGCTCCGGCAGTTGCAAGAGCAGCAATGGAATCAGGTGTGGCTCAAAATCCAATTCAAGATTGGAAAAAATACGAAGAAGAACTTCTAGACAGAATGGGTAGTGATAATAAAATGGTTAGAATGATTATTAATAGAGCCAAAACAGATCCAAAAAGGATTGTATTTGCGGAAGCAGACCATCTTGATGTACTGAAAACAGCTCAAATTGTATATGAAGAAGGAATCGGATTCCCAATTTTATTAGGTAAAAAAGATATTATTTTAGAATTGAAAAAAGAACTAGGTTTTGATGCCGATGTTCCAATTATTGATCCAAAAACTCCAGAAGAAGTTACAAGGAAAAACAAGTTTGCAAAAGCGTATTGGAAGACCAGACAAAGAAGAGGAATTTCCTTGTTTGATGCCGAAAATCTAATGCGTGAAAGAAACTATTTTGCAGCCATGATGGTCAATCAAGGTGAGGCTGATGCTTTACTTTCAGGTTATTCTAGAAGTTATCCATCTGTAGTAAAACCTATGTTGCAACTTATAGACAAAGCTCCAGGGGTTTCTTTAATTGCAACTACAAATATGATGATGACCAGTCGTGGTCCAATGTTTATGTCTGATACGGCTATCAATACCAATCCTACAGCTGAAGAATTAGCTAAAATTGCGATAATGACTGCTAATGTGGCCAAGTTATTTGGAGTTCAGCCTGTTATTGCAATGATTTCATTTTCAAATTTTGGTTCTTCCACAAATGAAAGCGCAACCAAAGTCAGAGCTGCTGTTGAATATTTGCACAAACATCATCCACAAATGATAATCGATGGAGAAATTCAAGCCGATTTTGCCTTGAATCAAGATATGTTGGCGGCTAAATTCCCGTTTTCTAAATTGGCAGGCAAGAAAGTAAATACCTTAATTTTTCCGAATCTTGAATCGGCAAATATTACCTACAAACTTTTGAAAGAATTGAACAAGGTAGATTCTATTGGGCCAATAATGTTAGGAATGGGAAAACCAGTCCACATTTTTCAATTGGGTGCAAGTGTTGAAGAAATGGTAAATATGGCAGCAATTGCAGTAATTGATGCCCAAGAATTAGAAAAGAAAAAAACTAAAAAATAGATTATTTTTTAGTGAATAGCAGGACTTATATAAATTTCGCCAAAATTTATATAAGTTTTGTTATATTTGGGCACATTTAGAGTACTTTATGATAGCACATTTGCAAGGTAAACTGGTTGAAAAAACACCAACTCAAGTTGTAATCGACTGTGGTGGAGTAGGGTATCATGTGAATATTTCCTTGCACACCTATTCTTTGCTACCGTCTACTGATTATATCAAATTGTTTACTCATCTTCAAATCAAAGAAGACTCTCATACTTTGTTTGGGTTTGTAGAAAAATCAGAACGTGAAATTTTCAAATTATTATTGTCGGTTTCTGGAATTGGGGCAAGTATCGCCAGAACAATGTTGTCTTCATTAGACCCCAAACAAATTACAAATGCAATTGCCTCTGGTGATGTAGTAACTATTCAATCTATAAAAGGCATTGGCAGTAAAACCGCTCAAAGGGTAATACTCGATTTGAAGGAAAAAGTGCTAAAATTATACGATTTAGACGAAGTTTCGATGTCGCAAAGCAATACAAATAGGGATGAAGCGTTATCTGCTTTGGAGGTGTTAGGTTTTGTTCGAAAAGCATCAGAAAGAGTTGTCGAAAAAATCATTAAAGAGGCTCCAGAGAGTACAGTTGAATTTATTATTAAGCAAGCTTTAAAAAACTTATAAAAGTTGAAGTTATACTATTCTAAAAAAGATTCTTGCGTGTATAAAATTTGTGCATTTTTAATTCTATTATTGTGTGGTTTTGTATCGCAGGCCCAAGTGAATACAACTACTCAAGATACAATTAAAGAGGGTTATTCCACAGGAAAAATTGAAATAAAAGATCCACAAAGTATCGTTAAGGCTTATTCCTATGATCCTGCAACAGGAATGTATATTTTGTCCAAAACTTTTGGAGAATTCCCTACTAGTTATCCTTCGATTTTGACGCCAAAAGAATATGAAGACAGAGTAAGGAAAGAAACGATGCGCAAATATTTTAGGGATAAATTAGATGCTATCGACGGGAAAAAAGGCTTAAGTGACCAGGCTAAGAAAGATTTATTGCCAAGATATTATATTAAATCGGGACTTTTTGAAACGATTTTTGGCAGCAATACCATCGACATAAAGCCCACTGGTTCTATCGAAATGGATTTTGGTGTACGTTATACCAAGCAAGACAATCCAGCATTTTCTCCACGAAATAGATCGGTTATTGCTTTCGATTTCAATCAAAGAATTAGTATGAGTTTAATGGGTAAAGTGGGAACCCGACTCAACGTAAATGTCAATTATGATACCCAATCTACTTTTGATTTCCAAAACTTAGTCAAGTTGGAATACACACCAACCGAGGATGATATTATTCAAAAAATTGAAGTTGGAAATGTAAGCATGCCTTTGAATAGTTCTTTAATAAAAGGAGCTCAAAGTTTGTTCGGGGTAAAAACCAAATTGCAATTTGGAAAAACTAGTATCACTGGTGTCTTCTCCGAACAAAAATCACAAACCAAAACTGTAGTTGCTGAAGGAGGCGGAACGGTTCAGGACTTTGAAATGTTCGCATTGGACTATGATAATGACAGACACTTTTTCCTTTCGCAATATTTTAGAAATAAATACGACGCCGCTTTAAAAAATTACCCATTTATTGATAGTAGAGTTCAAATTACTAGACTTGAAATTTGGGTTACCAACAAGCAAAACAGAGTCACCACTACAAACAACAACCTTAGAAATATTATTGCACTTCAAGATTTAGGGGAAGCACAATTGACTGGTTTGCAAGACAGCGAAGTAGTGGTATTAGACCCTTCGACAGGGATGTTTAACGCCCCAATCGACTCGCCTGCGGACAACTCAAACAATGATTATGATCCTGCGCAAATTGATGCTGGGACGGGTTTGTTAAACAAAAATATTCGTGAAATTGCTACTTCAGGTTCTGGATTTAATGTTACTGTCAATGAGGGTGCTGACTACGGTAAGTTAGAAAATGCTAGAAAATTAAATGCAAACGAATATACTTTTCATCCTCAATTAGGATATATTTCTTTGCAACAAAGACTCGCCAATGACGAAGTGCTCGCTGTAGCCTATCAATACACTATTGGAGATAAGGTGTATCAAGTGGGGGAATTTGGAAATGATGGTGTCGATGCTACTCTTGTAACTGGAACTACTCAGGCAGATCAAGCTATTATCTCGCAAAGTTTGGTTTTGAAAATGCTGAAAAGTAATTTGACCAATGTCAAAAATCCGGTTTGGAATTTGATGATGAAAAACATTTATCAAATTCCTGGAGCCTATCAATTGAAACAGGAAAATTTTAGATTCAATATTCTTTACACCGATCCTTCTCCCATAAATTATATTTCACCAGTGGCTGGAAGTTCATTTCCTGCTAATCCATTGCCTGAAAATAAAGTAGCCGAAACGCCATTGTTAAAAGTGTTCAATTTAGATAAATTAAATTTCAACAATGACCCGCAAGCCGGAGGTGATGGTTTCTTCGATTTTATGCAAGGACTGACCATCGATACTCAAAATGGTCGAATTATATTTACCAACAAAGAGCCTTTTGGTCAATTATTATTCTCAAAATTATCTAATGGCGCAGGTGAAGATTATAAAGATAGTAGTACATATAATCCAAATCAAAAAAAATATGTTTTCCGTAATATGTATGCCAATACACAAGCCGGAGCATTGCAAGATGCTGACAAAAATAAATTTTTACTTCGAGGAAAATACAAATCGACAGGTGGAGATGGAATTCCAATTGGTGCTTTCAACGTTCCGAGAGGGTCTGTGGTGGTTACTGCGGGCGGAAGAGTTTTAGTTGAGGGTATTGATTACAGTGTGAATTATCAATTGGGAAGAGTTCAAATTTTGGACCCATCGCTTCAAGCTTCGAATACACCAATTAGTGTTTCATTAGAAAACAATTCAATTTTCGGTCAACAAACCAAAAGATTTTTTGGGGTTTATGTAGAACATCAAATTTCAGATAAATTTTTACTTGGTGCGACTTTTTTGAAATTGAATGAAAGACCATTTACCCAAAAATCGAGCTTTGGTCAAGAAGTGGTAAACAATAATATGTTTGGCTTTAACGGGAACTATTCATCAGAAATTCCGTTTTTTACCCGATTGGTCAACAAATTACCAAACATCGATACAGATGCGCCATCAAATCTTTCGATACGTGGTGAAATTGCATTTTTGGAACCTGATGATCCAAAAGGGAACAGCTTTCAGGGAGAATCAACCATTTATGTTGATGATTTTGAAGGATCGCAGTCTACAATTGATATGCGTTCACCATTTGCTTGGAAATTGTCATCAACACCTTTGAATGATGCCGAAAGTCAGTATGATTTTAATGCCAATGCTACCGATTTGAGTTATGGTTTCAAAAGGGCAAAATTAGCTTGGTACACTATAGACCCGATATTTTATACTACAAAACCATCAGGTATTTCAAATGATGATTTGTCATTGAACAGCACCAGAAGAATTTTTAGTGAAGAGTTATACCCACTTACGGATATAGCAGTAGGACAATCACAAGTGGTCAACACTTTAGACTTGACTTATTATCCAGCCGAAAGAGGAATGTATAACAATGCGACAAATGTGTCAACAAATGCGAAAGATAATTTTGGAGGTATTATGCGTTCTTTGAATTCGACAAATTTCGAGCAAGGAAA
The DNA here is from genome assembly GCA_963513695.1 of uncultured Flavobacterium sp. Lineage (GTDB taxonomy): Bacteria > Bacteroidota > Bacteroidia > Flavobacteriales > Flavobacteriaceae > Flavobacterium. The sequence goes on along the minus strand of CAUPRL010000013.1, from coordinate 100,538 downwards.
TGTGGAATACATTCAGTTTTGGGTATTGGATCCTTATGTTGGAGCAGGTGAAATACCAAAGACAAATACTGGAAAGATTTATTTCAACTTAGGTGAAATATCAGAGGATATTTTGAAAGATGGAAGAAAACAATATGAAAATGGTTTGGGTCCAGATCAAGTAAAAGTTAATCCACAACCACTTTGGGGTGATGTTCCTGCTTCGCAATCCCTAATTTATGCTTTTGATGTTAATACCGCTAATCGCACCAATCAGGATTTAGGGCTTGACGGGTTGCCAGGTGGAAAAGAAGGAGCAATTTACACCAGTTATGCTTCGGAACCCGATCCAGCGGGAGATGATTATAAATATTACCTGAACACAACAGGAGGTATTATTGACCGCTATAAACTTTATAATGGTGTTGAAGGAAACTCAGCAGTAGATATCAATGATGCCAATCGAGCTGCTACAGCCGAACCAGATGTAGAAGACATTAATCGGGACAATACGATGAACACCATCAATGCCTATTATGAATATAGTGTTGATATGAAACCCGGCATGACCGTTGGACAAAATTATATTACCGATATTAGGAACACTCAGATTACGATGGACAATGGGCAAGTAACGGATGCACGATGGATTCAGTTTAAAATTCCAGTAGCACAACCAGAAAACACTATTGGAAACATATCCGATTTCAGGTCCATTCGTTTTATGAGAATGTTTATGACCGGTTTCAATAACAATGTTACGGTTCGTTTTGGTGCCTTAGATTTAGTTCGAGGAGATTGGCGAAGATACGCCAATACATTGGATCCTAACGACCCTGATCCAACTGATGACAAAACCACTCTTGATGTATTGGCTGTAAATCTTCAAGAAAATAATGATAGATGTCCTATCAATTATATCATTCCTCCAGGAGTGCAACAGGAGCAATTGTATAATGCTAATTCAGTAATCAATCAGAATGAGCAATCTTTATCTTTAAGAGTTTCGGGCGATGGACTAGAGCCAGAAGACTCAAGAGCTGTGTTCAAAAACGTGAGCGTCGATATGCGACAGTTTAAAAAACTCAAAATGTTTTTGCACGCAGAATCTTTGCCTAACGAAATTGCTCTTAGCGACAATCAAATGGTTGGTTTTATCCGTTTTGGAAATGACTTTAACCAAAACTTTTATCAAATTGAAATTCCTTTAAAAGTTACCCAAGCGGCTGGTTCTTTAGGGACAAATTGTGGTGCTTTGAGTGCTGAAACCGTTTGGCCAGCCGACAATGAAATTGATTTGTCATTGGCATTGCTGACACAATTGAAAATTGAAGCAATGAGCATCGATCCAAGTACATTGCCAGCAGATGGAATTTATTATAAAAACGAAGATGAATTAGATCCTTCATTGTCAGGGAAACCTAATAAATTAAGAATTGGTATCAAGGGAAATCCTAATTTTGGTTTGGTTCGAAATTTAATGCTAGGGGTAAAAAGCAACGAGCCTCATCAGGATATTAAAGGGGAAGTTTGGTTCAATGAATTGCGTGTTGCCGATATGGATAATAGCAAAGGTATGGCAGCAGTATTGAATGTAGATACCAATTTTGCTGATTTTGCTACTATTTCTGCCTCAGGAAGAAAAAGCACCATCGGATTCGGCGGAATAGAACAAGGGCCTAATGACAGGAATCGTGAAGACACTCAGCAATACAACATCGTAACAAATTTCAGTTTAGGAAAGTTATTACCTCCAAAATGGAAAGTTAATTTGCCGTTCAATTTTGCTGTTGGAGAAGAAACAATTACACCAGAATACGATCCTTTTAATGCCGACATCAAATTGAAACAATTATTAGATAATACTACCGATGCAGATGAGAAGGAAAATATCAAAAATAGAGCAGTAGATTATACCAAAAGAAAAAGCATCAATTTTATTGGAGTTAGAAAAGATAGAGGTCAGGAACAAAAGCAACGCATATATGATATAGAAAACTTTACCTTTTCTCAATCATTTAATGAAGTGGAACACCACGATTACGAAATAGAGGAATTTACAAATCAGGAATCTAATACGGCGGTCGATTACGGTTTTAGTTTTCAGCCTAAGCCAATTGAGCCGTTTAAGAAATCTAAATTTACTAAGAAAAGCAGCTATTGGAAAGCTTTGAGCGACTTCAATTTTAATTATTTACCAACAAATTTCAATTTCAATAGCAATATTATTCGACAATACAATCGTCAGCAATTCAGACAGGTTGATGTTCAGGGAATAGGTCTTGATCCAATGTACAGAAGAAATTACGCCTTTAATTATAATTATGGTTTTAACTATAATATGACCAAAAATCTGAAATTCAATTATAAAGCATCTTCAACCAATATTGTAAAAAATTATATGAATGAAGATAATGTTCCAATAGATGATTTGAACATTTGGGACAGCTATTTTAATACTGGTCAGGCGAATTTTCATATGCAACAATTGGTGTTGAATTACGAAATTCCTTTAGACAAAATCCCAGTATTTAGTTTTATAAAAGCGAATTACTCCTATACAGGTGATTATAGCTGGCAACGTGCTTCAGTAGCATTGTCTGAAATTAATATCGGAGGGGTCGACTACAATCTAGGAAATACAGTTCAGAATGCTAGTTCGCATAATTTGAATGCCAACATGAATATGGATTTGTTTTATAAATATATTGGATTGACCAAAAGATCACAATTAAAAGCAAAACCAAAAACTGCGGCTCCGAAACCAGGTGAAAAACTGACTGATACGAATGTTTTGACACCAAGAAATAATGATTTTGTAAATGGGTTGATTGGAGTTCTGACTAGTGTCAAAACCATACAAGCGAATTATACCAAAAACAGTGGTACCGTTTTGCCAGGATATACTCCAGGTGTTGGATTCTTTGGAACTTCAAAACCTACTATTGGATTCATTTTTGGTAGTCAAGACGACGTACGATACGAGGCTGCTAAGAATGGCTGGCTTACTACTTATCAAGACTTTAACCAAAATTACACTCAGGTAAGCAACGAAATATTTAAGTCCACGGTTAATATTGATTTATTGCCCGATTTAAAAATAGATTTATCATTAGACAGAGCCTATTCAGAGAATTTTTCAGAACAATATGATGTAACCAACGGAATTTATAATTCTAGATCTCCTTACAATTATGGAATGTTTGCCATTTCAACTATTTTGATCAAAACATCTTTTTCTGCAAGTGATGAAAATTCTTCTGCAGCATTTGACGATTTTAGAAGCAATCGACTGCTTATAGCCAATCGACTTGCTACCGAAAAAGGAATTGACATAAACAATCCAGCCAACATAGATGCCGAGGGTTATCCGAAAGGATTTGGCAAAAACAATCAAGCCGTTTTGTTGCCAGCATTTTTGGCGGCCTATTCTGGTGAAAATGCCTCAAGTACTTCGTTGGGAATTTTCAAAAGTTTTCCTGTGCCAAACTGGTCTATCAAATACAATGGATTGATGCGTTATAATTTTTTCAAAAACAATTTCAAACGTTTCTCTTTACAACAAAATTATAGAGCTTCATATACAATTAATGCTTTCCGTTCTAATTTTGAATATGATAAAAATCCAAATGGAGTGGATTTGAGCGGGAATTTTTATAACAAGACTATAATGTCAAACGTGAATTTAGTGGAACAATTTAATCCGTTATTGAGAATGGATTTCGAATTAAAAAATTCGTTAAAACTACTCACCGAAATCAAAAAAGACCGCGCATTATCGATGAGTTTTGATAATAATTTATTGACCGAAGTTAAAGGCGTTGAGTATATTGTAGGAATGGGGTACCGAATAAAAGATGTTGTTTTTTCTTCAAGCCTTGCCGATAATCCAACAGGCATTATAAAAAGTGATATTATTATAAAAGCCGATTTGTCATATCGAAACAATAAAACAATTGTAAGGTATTTGGACTATGACAACAATCAGTTAGCCGGTGGGCAAAATATTTGGTCATTGAAACTAACCGCCGATTATTCCTTTAGTAAAAACCTAACGGCTATTTTCTATTATGATCATGCGTTCTCACAGGCAGTGGTGTCGACATCATTTCCTTTGACAAACATTCGGTCAGGGTTTACAATGCGATATAATTTCGGAAATTAATTTTTTGAATTCAAAGAAATTTTTGAATAAGATTGTTACATTTGCGCTATGAATTTTCCATCAAAAAAGGCATTGGCAATAATGATGGAATATCCAAAAATTTAATAATTTATAATCTAAGGTTTGCAATATAAAAACTGCAATCTGCAATCTAAAATAATTATGAGCGTACCAGCAAATTTAAAGTACACAAAAGATCACGAATGGGTAAGCATTGACGGTGATATTGCAACTGTAGGAATTACTCATTTTGCACAAAAAGAATTAGGAGATATTGTATACGTTGAAGTAGAAACTTTGGACCAAACTCTCGATAAAGACGAAGTTTTTGGAACCGTTGAAGCGGTAAAAACAGTTTCGGATTTGTTTCTTCCATTGGCCGGAGAAATTATCGAATTCAATGATGATTTAGAAAGCAATCCCGAAAGTGTGAATACCGATCCTTATGGCGCAGGATGGATGATCAAAATAAAAATTGCAAATCCATCAGAAATCGATTCGCTTCTTTCTAGTGAATCCTACAAAGAATTAATTGGTGCTTAAAAAGATTTTTTTAGGGGCAGCATTGTTTTGGACTGGGGTAATCTTGTTTTTTTGCTTGGAAAACGCCAAAAATATTCCCCAAATAAACATACCCTATATTGACAAAGTTATACACGCAATTTTTCATTTTGTATTTACAACACTTTGGTTTTTGTATTTTAAAAAGAAATTGAGTAGTTCCAATAATGTTAAACCGTTACTTTGGTCCTTTGTTTTTTCGCTTTTATTCGGAATTTCAATCGAATTGATGCAGCAATATATTACGTTAACCAGAAGTGCTGATATAATTGATGTTTTAGCTAATACAGTGGGAGCAATTCTTGCTGTGGTTGCAATTATTGTGTTGAATTCATACAACCGAATCATCGATAAAATTTAATTCATATAACACAAGTTATCTCAATGAATATTAAGCAATACTTAGATTCGACCTATTTAAAAACACCTTCACAAGCTGGACTAACTGAGGCTGAAAACACTATTGTAGCCAAAGAATTTATTCAAGAGGCTATAGATGAGAATTTCAAACTCATAATGATTCGGCCAGACATTGTTCCATTAGCAAATAAAATGATTACTGAGGCAAATTCTCCTGTTCAAATAGGAACTGTAATCGATTTTCCAGAGGGAAAAGGTGGGTTAGAAGCCAAACTTACTGAAGCATCTCAAGCCATTCAAGACGGAGCCGATGACCTTGATTTTGTTTGCAATTACGAAGCATTCAAAGCTGGAAATGTTGATGTGGTGAAAGATGAAATTCTGAAATGTACTCAATTAGGTCTTGCCAATGGTAGAGTTGTAAAATGGATTATCGAAGTGGCAGCGCTCACCGACAAACAAATCATTCAACTTTCGGCTTTGATAAAAAATTTGGTTATAACTCATTTTAAAGAAGAAAATTACGCTTCAGTTTTTGTAAAATCGTCTACAGGTTTTTATAAAACAGAAAATAATCTTCCTAATGGAGCTACAGTTCCAACCATTATTTTAATGCTCGAAAACGCAAATCCACTTCCAGTAAAGGCCGCTGGCGGAGTGAGAACCTATGAAGAAGCTGTCGAAATGATTCGCTTGGGAGTAAAAAGAATAGGTACTTCTGGGGCAAAAGCAATAGCAAACGGTCAAAAAGCAGAAGACGGTTACTAAACAAAAAAAGCACAAATGAAAAAGGGAGTACTGACATTGTTTTTGTCTCTTTGCAATTTAATTGCAATTGCCCAAGAGGTGAATACTACTTCAAAACAATCGGTCATTTCTGCCGATCAATTTCCTGTTTTTCCAAAATGTGAAAATTTACAATCCGCAGCATTAGAAAAATGTTTCTATAATGAGGTGCAGGATTTTGTTTTTCAAAATTTTGTTGTTCCTGATAACTTAATACAAACCAATTTTAAAGGGAATGTAAAAGTACTTTTCGAAGTAGATAAAAATGGTGTTTTCAAAGTAATTTATACCAATGCTGCTGATGAGGCTTTGAATCAGGAAGCCAAAAGAGTTTTTGCTAAATTTCCAAAGATAAAGCCAGCGACATACAATGGAAAACCCACTTTTTCCCAATACAATATTACCATTGCAATACCTTTGAAAAGCACGGAACAGCAAGCATCTGAAGCTGTCGCTGTTGCTGAAACTGCAAAAGTACTGCCTAAGCAACTCACGGAATTGGATAGTATTGTCTATAAAAAATTCAATAATCCACAGTACAGTAGTCATTTGAATGTGCCGTTTTCACACAGTTATTATGCCCATTTTGATGGCGCAATGAATCAGGTTGGTGCCAATAATCACACTGCTTCTAAGCCTTATACTTATATTGAAGTGGCTAAATATTACAACCTTGTCGAAGAAAACGAAAAGATCAAGAAAAATAAAAGTAGTTGGTGGGGACGAAAATTATGGAATGAAAACTTGGTCGAACTACAAGGCGAAGACTATTGGTTTATTGTAAATCCCATTTTCGATTTGCAAGTTGGAACAGCTTCTGGCAACAAACAAGTCAATACATTCATTAACACGCGCGGAATCAATATTAGCGGAGGTTTAGGAAAACAACTTAATTTTACGACAACTATTTATGAAAGCCAAGGACGTTTTGCCGATTACTACAATCGGTATGCGGAATCGATAAAACCCGCAGGTGGAAATCCAGCTATTATTCCCGGAATTGGAATCTCCAAAGATTTCAAGACAGATGCTTACGATTTTCCTTCAGCTGATGCCAATTTAACTTTTGCACCAGCGAAATTTATCGATTTGCAAACGGGTTATGGTCGCAATTTTATTGGTGACGGCTATCGTTCTATTTTCGAAACTGATGGCGCTAGCCCATATCCTTATTTTAAAATTAATACCAATTTCTGGAAAATAAAATACACAAATACCTATATGTGGCTTAAAGATGTGCGTCCCGAAGTGACTCTCGAACGTACGTATGCAACCAAATATATGGCAAACCATTATTTGAGTTTGAATGTTACAAATCGATGGAATTTAGGTCTTTTCGAATCCGTAATTTGGACAGATACTAATAATCGAGGTTTTGATATGCACTTTGTCAACCCAATTATTTTTTATCGCTCAGTTGAGTTTGCTTCATCGGCTAGAACTGGTAATGCTGTTTTGGGTTTGAGTTCGAAATACAAATGGAACAACAATGTGACGCTTTATGGACAATTTCTTTTAGATGAATTTTCGCTTGGCGAAGTGAAGAACGAAAAAAACAGTTGGAAAAATAAATTTGCGTACCAATTGGGTGTGAAATATTTCAACGCTTTCAAAGTGGATAATTTATTACTGCAATTAGAATATAATCATGTTCGCCCATATGTCTATTCGCATAGCGTGCCGATTACAAATTACGGACACAACAATCAAAGTATCGGGCATCCTTGGGGAGGAAATTTTCAGGAACTCCTTGTGATTGCACGTTATCACAAAGGCAGACTTTATGCCGATGCTAAAATTACTTTTGGAACCAAAGGTTTGGATTTTGACACGACAGCGGATAGTTTTAATTACGGAGGAAATATCTACAAAGATTATGATGTGAATAGACCGTATGATTCGGGTGTGAAAGTTGGGCAAGGAAACAAAACAAACATTTTTATCGCCGATTTACAAGCAGGATATTTGGTCAACCCAATGACGAATATGAAACTTTTTGGCAGTTTTATTTATAGAAACTTCAACCCAAACCAAAACACAGCAACCGTTTTCAATGAAAGCACCACTTGGTTTTCTTTAGGCATTCGCTCGGATGTGTTTAACTGGTATTTTGATTATTAGCGGTTGGGTTTAAAATTTTGTTGCATCGGGGACACAAGTGTGACCCTAACGCTAGCAGGTGTTAACTATTACAATGCTTTTTTTTAACCATTTCAGACAATGAATTAAAACTTTTTAAGATGACTGCACATGCTTTTAAATTATTAGGAGCTATTGTTATATGGATTTCTTCCGGTTTCAAAAAGCGAATTTCTAGCTTAATGGATGAAAGTCCATTTATTTGTATAACTATTGGAGTATTTGCCGTTTTTATTATTTTATTTATATTCTTGAACCTGAAACAGGAATGGAGGCTTTTTAGTTAAGGCTATAGCTGATTCGTTTTCTGATTTCGAAACAAATCTCAAACCACAACCCCAAAAGTTGTGGTTTTTTTATTTTAAAAAAAATCTCCAAAATGAGGAAAACCGTAAGGAAGTGATTTTTATTGCCTTTAAGTTTGTGTCAAAATTATAAATCGCTTTATGAAAGCTATCGAAATCGAATCTATCGAAAAAATGTCAAGCTTAGATTTGAGTTATGTTATTTTCTTTTGGAAAGACTACGATCCAAATTCGGTTGTAATGGCATATAACGAATTAGTAAAAAGAAAATATCCTATCTCTGGAAATTTTTACGATAAAATGGTGGAGTTTCGTAAAAAACAAACATTACTAGATAATAAATAAGGAATACAATAAAGAAATTTACAACAGTAATTATGATTATCAATAATTTCAAAAAAATCACTATCGGAGAAAAAGAACTGATTCTGAAGTATAAATCCAAAGAACCAAAAGAAATTTCATTTTCGGAAATCAATAAAATTTACATTAAGGTCAAGAAAGTGCCACTGAAATATATAATGTTATTTGTAGGTGTTTCTTTAAGTGCTGTTTTATTCTCCATATTAATGTTTGGATTCAACTGGATTCTTTTTTCGCCTTTGTTTTTGATTTTAGCAGGCGTCATAAAATTGACTAGTTATAAAAGGTATGTTCTAAAAATAAAATTAAAAAATGGCAGTTCGGTTATTCAGCCCATTCCTCTAAAATTAAAACACAAAACTATTGAAGATATAAAAAAAGTTAGAAAGGCTGTTTTTAGACTGTGTTAAATCATATTAAATTTTGCTAAAAAAGGTTTAAATAAACTTTTTTAATTTTGAAATGACATTTCTCCTTTTTTAAGAATTATTTTTATTTGCCAAATCCCTTTTGATAAACTACTTTTGCCAAAGTTTAAAAAAACAAATTAGCAAACTTTGAATAGTTCAACCCATTCCATTTCCATTAAGTCGATTTTTACGGATTTCAAAGCAATTACTAAAGCGGGTTTAGCTATTAGTGTTGTTTTTTCGTCAATCGCAGGATTTTTGTTGGGTGTTCCTGATTTTCAATCTTTGCATTGGGTTGTTTTACTGAAGTTAGCTATTGGAGGTTATTGTATGGTAGGCGCATCAAACGCTTACAATCAAGTTATCGAAAAAGATCTTGATGCCTTGATGGACAGAACTAAAAATCGTCCTGTAGCTTCGGGTAGAATGGCGCCGAATGTAGCCTTGGTTGTTGCTAGTATTCTTACTCTTATTGGAATAGCTTTACTTTATACCATCAATCCCAAAACGGCGATGTTTGGTGCGATTTCTATATTTTTATATACTAGTATTTACACACCTTTAAAGACAGTAACACCTTTGTCGGTTTTTGTGGGAGCGATTCCCGGAGCGATACCGTTTATGTTGGGTTGGGTTGCTGCAACGGGCAATTTTGGCATAGAAGCTGGTACTTTATTCTTGATTCAGTTTTTCTGGCAGTTTCCTCATTTTTGGGCTATTGGTTGGTTTTTATTCGAAGATTACGAAAAAGCAGGTTTCTTTATGTTGCCAACAGGGAAGAAAGATAACGGAACCGCTTTGCAAATACTTTTATACACGTTTTGGCTAATTGTTGCTTCACTTTTGCCCTCTTTGGGTTATACAGGGCAATTATTTATTTCGCCAGTAGCCGCAGTTTTGGTCTTTTTACTTGGACTTTGGATGCTTTTTTATGCAGTGAAATTGTATAAGTTGCGAACTGCCAAAGCCGCTAGAACTTTAATGTTAGTAAGTGTTTCTTACATCACTTTATTGCAATTAATTTATATATTTGACAAAATCTTAAGATAGTTATGACAACAACAATGACCGCCGAAGAGCATAAATCAAGAACAGCAAGATCTTATAAATTGTTGTTATTGTTTGCCATGATCAGTATGGTTATGATGTTTGCTGGGCTTACAAGTGCTTTTGTAGTAAGTAAATCCAGAGCCGATTGGTTGAAAGATTTTCAATTGCCAACAGCTTTTTATTTTAGTACAGCTGTTATAATTGGTTGTAGTATCACATTTCATTTGGCCAAAAAAGCCATTCAAAAAGACAATCAAAAAGCGACAACTTCATTTCTTTTGGCCACATTAGCATTGGGAATTTTATTTGTGATATTGCAATTTGTGGGTTTTGGACAAATAATCGAAAGTGGTTATTATTTTACAGGAGCCGAAAGTTCCATTACAACTACATTTTTATATATAGTTACGGTGGTCCATTTGTTGCATCTTGCCGGTGGATTAATAGCGCTTTTTATTATTATTTTTAAACAATTGAGACAAAAATACAATTCAAAAGAAACTCTAGGTATAGAACTAGGCGCTATGTATTGGCACTTCCTTGATTTATTATGGATTTATTTATTTTTATTTTTATTTTTCTTTGAATAAGAAAAAATTGTAGATTTGGAAACTTTTAATTAAATTTTTTTTATGAGTACAGTAACAACAACTGCGAATAGTGGAGAAAAAGTTTGGGGTGGCGGAGACAACCAACCTATGGGAGCCAGTTATGGTAAATTGATGATGTGGTTTTTTATCCTTTCGGATGCATTAACATTTTCAGGATTCCTTGCTGCATATGGTTTTTCAAGGTTCAAATTTATCGAAACTTGGCCTTTAGCCGATGAGGTATTTACACACGTTCCGTTCATGCACGGCAATCCTCAGCCAATGCTTTATGTAGCATTTATGACGTTTGTTTTGATTTTTTCGTCGGTAACAATGGTGCTTGCTGTGGATGCTGGTCATCAAATGAAAAAAGATAAAGTAGTCCTTTATCTATTTTTAACCATTATTGGTGGTTTAATATTCGTTGGCTCACAAGCTTGGGAATGGAAAAACTTCATCAAAGGAGAGTTTGGCGCTGTAGAGACCAAAGGAGGAAGTTTACTTCAATTTGTGGATACAGAAGGTAACCGAGTAGCACTAGCAGATTTTGCTGCAACCTTGCCAGAAGAAAGAGAACAATTGAGCAGAGATAAAGGGAGATGGTTTATGGACGAAGCTACTTTGCCAGCCTATTCAGTTGCCGAAGTTCAAGCGGGTTTCAAAGCTCACCCGAATATTTTAGTAAGAACAGAAACAATTGATGCTAACAAGAAGAAAACAGTTCTAACGAGAGCTGAGTCAGAATTGCGTTTGAAAGAGGCCAGCTTAGTTGTGGAAGGTGCAAATCTTACCAGAAACGAGTATGGTAGCAAATTATTTGGTGATTTCTTCTTCTTTATTACAGGTTTTCACGGTTTCCACGTATTCTCTGGGGTGATTATCAACATTATCATTTTCTTTAACGTGTTGCTTGGAACTTATGAGAAAAGAAAAAGCTATGAGATGGTAGAGAAAGTCGGATTGTATTGGCATTTTGTCGATTTAGTTTGGGTATTTGTATTCACCGTTTTCTATCTAGTTTAATTTACAAAAAGAAATTATTATGTCACACGATCACGTTTCTAACACAAAAAGAATTTGGACAGTTTTTGGTTATTTGTCTGTAATAACAATAGTTGAGGTAATTTTGGGGATTATCAAACCAGGAGTTTTACACAACAACAGTTTTATTGGATTAAACTTGTTGAACTGGATTTTCATTATTTTAACTTTAGTAAAAGCCTATTATATTGTCTATGCGTTTATGCATATGGAGGGTGAAAAAACTTCTTTAAGATATGCGGTTATTTTCCCTTTAATATTCTTAGTGGTTTATTTGCTTTTCATTTTATTAACTGAAGGGCATTATGTTTTTGAGGTTTTCAAAAATTCTACAATCAAGTGGAATTTTTAACAAAATATTAATTCAATAAAAAGGGTGCGCATTGCGTGCCTTTTTTTATTTTTGCACTTTATTTACTTGGCACAATTATGAAAAAAAATATTGTACTCTTCGTTCTTTTTGTTTTACCAATTGTTGCCTATCTTTTTTTTGCATCAGGAGTAAATAGTTTCACAAAATTACCCATCATTACTCCGAATGTTTCCGATTTTAGAGATTGGAAATCGCTCAAGAACGAAAAAGTAAGTCTCGACGGGAAAATATCGATTTTAGGCTTTTCAGGAACTAATATATTAAAAAACAGAGGTAATTATTTTAATCTCAACGCAAAAATTTATCAACGCTATCACAGTTTCAAAGATTTGCAATTTGTGGTGGTTTGTCCATTGGGGACCGAGAAGGATGCACAGAGTATTGTAGATGCTTTAAGTGCTACTACTGATGTAAGTCAATGGCATTTTGTTTTTGCTTCTCCAGAAGAGATACAATCCTTTTACAACCAACTGAAATTAGTTGGAAAACTAGATCCAGATTTTGGGACTCCCAACGTTCATATTGTGGATAAAGAAAGGAACCTGAGAGGGCGAAAAGAAAAAAAAGGGTACAAAGAAGGGTATAACACTTTTCATCCATCTGAACTGAGTAACGAGATGCTGGACGATTTTAAGGTTATTCTTTATGAATATAGAGCTGCTCTAAAGAAAAATCACAATGCTTCTAAAAAACTTTAATCCATACTATAATGTTTAAAAACAAATCATACATAGGTATTTCTTTTATTATTTTGGTTTTCGGTATTTATGCAGTTCCTAAAATTGTAGAACGTTTTCAAAACAATGAAATTGTAAAAGGAGATCGGTTAGACAGAGTCTCGAATTCGACAACAAATACAGGAAGATTAGAAAAAATTGGTCCTGCACCTCAATTTGAATTGGTAAATCAAGACAATGTGAAAGTAAACAATGAAACTTACAAAGGGAAAGTCTATGTTTTGGAATTTTTCTTTGCGACTTGTCCCACGATATGTCCTAAGATGAATCAAAGTATGTTGCAAATAGAGAAGACTTTCTTTGGGAATCCTAATTTTGGGCTAGTTTCTATTACAATCGATCCGGAACATGATACTGCTGCGGTTTTGAAAGAACATCGCAATTTATTGGGAGTAAAATCATCTAACTGGAATTTTCTAACTGGTGATAAAACCTATATTTTCGATCTTTCGAACAAAGGATTCAATCTTTATGCAGGAGAAAATAGTAAAGTAAGAGGAGGTTTTGAACATTCAGGTCTGTTTGCCTTGGTTGATAAAAACGGAGATATTCGCTGTCGAAAAGACGATTATGGCAATCCGATTTTATATTATGATGGTTTAGAAAAAAAAGGAGTTAGAGACATTCAACAAGACATTGCAATTTTATTAAAAGAATAATTATGGAAAATAAATCAATCGAAAAAAGATTCAATACATTTATTATTGTAGTGTCTATATTAATTCCGGTAGTGGTTGCTATTCTATTCGGAGTTAAACTGAAAGAATTTGGATACAATGTACAGCCTCTTTCGTTTCTGCCACCCATTTATGCCACAATAAATGGAGTAACAGCTGTTGTTTTAGTCGCTGCTGTATTATCAATAAAGGACGGACGTGTCGCCTTGCATAAGAAACTGATGACGATTGCTATTTTGCTGTCAATTGTTTTTTTAGTGATGTACGTTGCCTATCATATGACGTCAGAGTCTACAAAATTTGGAGGAGAAGGCATAATTAGACCCATTTATTATTTCATTCTAATATCACATATTCTCTTGTCTGTCGCGGTTATACCATTAGTTTTAATCTCGTATGTTCGAGCTTTGGCAGAAAAATTTGACACTCACAAAAAAATTGCCAAAATTACATTCCCAGTTTGGTTGTATGTGGCTGTAACTGGAGTTATTGTCTATTTAATGATTTCTCCTTATTATGTTAATTAAAGGTAGCAGCCAGAGGTTAGCAGTTAGCAGTTCGAAGTCAGAAGTTGGAAGAAAAAATTCCAATTTAAAGGCTGTTCTTTTTGGAATTTGTTTTTTGTTTTTTGAAATTTCATCTTATGCTCAATGCGCGATGTGTCGAGCTGCGTTGGCTGGAGAAAGCAATAAAGCAAAAGCTGAAGCTGTGAATGACGGCATCGTTTATCTTATGGTCATTCCTTATTTGCTTGTAGCGGGAATTGGTTATTATGTGTATCGAATACGATTGAAGAAAAAGCAATAACAATGACAATTTCATAAATCTGTAACCAGCAACCTGAATTTACTTCAAGCCATCTACGGCTACATTTATTGAGCCATTTACTTTTATAAATGCAATAATGGCTTTGTTTGTCAGTTGAATTTTTTGAAATTGAACATTATCCATTTTTCCATTGACAAAAACACCTGGCATTGGCGAATAATTTTTCAGATACGTCGCCATAGTTTGTTTTCCTTCTTCTAAATTAGGAACAATAGAATAGCGGCAGCTTTCCTGAATTTTTCTCAAAACCAGTCCTTGTGCTAGCCAATTCGCGGTTCGCATTAATTTGTTTTTGGTGTCTAAGGCATAATCCAATTTATCGAAAAACACCTCTTTTGTTTGCTCATTATACTGCGGAAATCCAGTCAGATAAATGGTTCCGTTTACTGTTCCCAGTACATCCAAAGCAATCACCATTTTGTTTTCTTTATGCCAAATAGCTACTTTTTGAACAGTAACTTTCTTACTTCCAGAGCCAAATTCCTGACCAGCAAAATTTTTGGTCATTATTTTTGAAGCTTCTGCAAAAGGCGAAACCGCTGCTATATTTGCCGATATTTGGTTTGGAATTTTGGCAACACCTTTCAAAGCAATTTTTGACACATCAAATTTTGATTCGGGTTTGTTTCCTATCAATGTTGTCATAGTGCATTTCATACCCATTTCCATCAAAAAACTATCGTTTTTGAGTACAGCATTGGTCGAATAAATTTCAATAGGTGTAATTCGGAGCCAACTTTCGTACGCTTCACTCATTTGAAAAGGAGTGCAAATTTTTTCCAAAGCGGCCAAAACATTAGGCTTGAAATCCATAGATTTTTCAATAGCAGCATCAATTTTGCTTTCAATTTTTGATTTAAAAATTTTTACTGCAGGATTGATAAGATAAGTTACTGGCATATTTTTGCCAAAAACCATCATTGTTGGACTTTCGTTCCAATCCAAGGATTTTAGTTCGGTTTTGGTCGCGAGTTTCCAATTGGTTAAACCAACATCGCTTACCAAAGTCACTACGCCGTTGAGGTTAAATTCTTTATAATTATACAATTCTACGCCTAAAGTTTTTGTGCCAATTCGGTATTTGATCCAAGCTTTTAATGGTAAGACGGTCTTTATTTTTTCACCATTACTTTCTTTGTCATTTTCGATTGTTATTGGAGCCAATTTCCAAATTTTCATCTCGATATTATCATCAGTAATATCGTTGTCTTCGTAGATTAAACCATTCAAGAGTGTATTGGTTTGATTTTCGACATCTTTTAATTTTACACTAATGGGTAAATTAATAAAAGAAGGTGTGGTTTCGTAAACTAATGGGCTTGCATCATCAGGTTCTGGTTTCAAAGCCGCTATTTTGTTGGATGTAGAGCAACTCGAAATCAAGAATACAATTAAGAAAACAACTAGAACGGATATGAATTTCAACATTTTTTTTGGGTTTAAGTAGCAAAATTAACAAAACGAATATATTTTTTGGCTTGTACTGTAACATATTTGTATAAATTTTGTCTTATATCAAAATAGATTGAAACCTTTAACGTTTTCTTGTTAAAATTTCTACAATTGATTATCTAATTTTGTATAAAAAGTATCTAAAATGATTGAAATTAAAGACTTACATAAATCATACACAGTAGGAGGTGCTGAATTGCATGTACTTAAAGGAATCAATTTCAACATCAAAGAAGGTGAGCTAGTTGCTATTATGGGTTCATCGGGTTCAGGAAAATCTACTTTGCTCAATATTCTTGGTATATTAGATGAAGCTGATTCGGGGCAGTATACTTTAGATAGTGTGCCAATCAAAAAATTAAATGAAACAATCGCTTCGAGATATCGAAATCAGTTTCTTGGTTTTGTTTTCCAATCTTTTAATTTGATAAATTACAAAAGTGCATTAGATAACGTGGCTTTGCCTCTGTATTATCAGGGGTTGAAGCGAAAAGAACGCAACGAGATTGCGATGCAATATTTAGAGAAAGTAGGTTTGGCATCCCATTCGCATCATTTACCTAATGAACTTTCCGGAGGACAAAAACAAAGGGTAGCTATTGCTAGAGCATTAGCTTCAAATCCTAAAGTTTTATTAGCCGATGAGCCAACAGGAGCTTTAGATACTTTGACCTCTTATGAAGTTATGGAACTCATTCAAGGTATAAATGACGAAGGAAAAACGATTTTAATTGTAACACACGAGCCAGACATTGCCGCCATGTGCAAAAGGAATGTGGTTTTGAAAGATGGAATAATCATCGATGATAAAATGGTTGAACAAGTAAGAGCAACTTCTTATGTTTAATATAGAACGCTGGCAAGAAATATTTGAGGCAATAGCCAAAAACAAGTTAAGAACTTTTCTTACTGGGCTATCTGTGGCTTCGGGGATTTTTATTTTGGTAATTCTTCTTGGAGTTGGAAAAGGTTTGCAAAATGGAATTGAAAAGCAGTTTGAACGCGATGCAGCTGGTATTATCGAGGTTTGGTCTGGAGCAACTACCAAAGCATATAAAGGAATGAATCCTGGTAGACAAATCCAATTTAGAAATAGTGATTATGACATTTCGGTTCAAAAATATGGCGATTTATTTGATAAAAATGGTGCGACTTATAATGCTTGGGGAGCCAATATTGTTTATGGAAAGGAATCGGGTAATTATCAGTATCGAGGCGTAAATCCAGATTATTTGGCAATTGAGAATGCTACAGTAACCAAAGGTCGTTTTATTAATACTAACGATTTGATTAACAATGAAAAAGTGGCTGTAATCGGTCAAAAACTAAATTTGGATTTATTCAAAGGGAAAAACCCCATAGGAGAGAAAATTTCTGTAAACGATATCAACTTTAAAGTGGTTGGTGTTTTTACTGATCCTGGCGGTGAACGTGAAGAAGGCAGAGTATTTTTACCATTATCTACCACACAACAAGTGTATGGAATAGGAGATAAAGTAAGTGTTTTGTTTTATACTCTTAAAAAGAAAGACAGTTATGAAGAAGCTGTCGCCGAAGCTACCAAATTTACTACAGATTTAGGTCTTTTGCTGAGAGGCAAAAATTCAATCGCTCCCGATGATGAAAGCGCAATCGGAATAAATAATTCTATTGTTGAAGCCAAAAAATTTTATGATTTGAATCTTTACATCCGATTGTTTTTTTGGTGGGTAGGAATTTGTACAATTATCGCAGGTGTAGTTGGAGTTAGTAATATTATGATGATCATTGTGAAAGAAAGAACCAAAGAAATTGGTATTAGAAAAGCGCTTGGTGCTTCGCCACTTTCCATTATAATCATGATTTTACATGAATCTATATTTATAACTACTATTTCTGGTTTTATGGGACTTTTGACGGGTTTAGCTTTGCTTGAATTAGTAGGTCCTCAAGCAGAAAGCGAATATTTTAGAAACCCACAAGTAGATTTTACTGTGGCAATATCAACCTTAATTGTTTTAGTGATTGCTGGAGCTTTGGCGGGATTTATCCCCGCGTATCGTGCTGCAAAAATTAAACCTATTATAGCACTTAGAGACGAATAATTATGTTTGATAGAGAAAAATGGAATGAAATTTTAGAGGCATTAACGGCCAATACTTTCCGAACCCTAATGACGGCTTTTGGAGTGTTTTGGGGTATATTTATTTTAGTCATTTTATTGGCTGCCTCTAACGGATTGGAGAATGGAGTCAAAAAAGGATTTGATGGTATTGCAACAAACACAATGTTTATGTGGACCCAAGGAACCTCTAAGGCATACAAAGGGTTGCCTAAAACAAGAGAATTTAATTTCAAAAACAATGATGTCGAAGCCTTAAAACAAAAATTTCCAGATCTATTATATGTTTCTCCTCGCAATCAATTGGGGGATTTTAATGGGGTGAGTAACGTTATTCGAGGCACTAAAACTGGAGCTTATACCATTTACGGAGATTATCCAGAGTTGATTAAACAAGAACAAATGGATATTGTTAAAGGTCGCTTTGTCAATCAACAAGATATCGTATCGAGACGTAAAGTGGCTATAATTGGGAAAGGTGTTATTACTGAATTGTATAAAAATGCTGAAGAAGTTATAGGGACTTATATTAAAATTAATGGCATCAATTTTATGGTGATTGGCGTCTATAAATCCAAAGGCAATAACGGAGGAAATGGCGAAGGTGCTCAAAAAAATATATTCATACCGTTTACCACTTTTCAACAAGCATTTAATTATGGAGATATTGTGGGCTGGATGGCACTAACTGCTAAAGACGATGCTTCAATTACAGAGTTGAAACCTGGTATTTTAGCCTTTATGCGGGAGAGACACACAATTCATCCCGATGACGAAAGAGCGGTTGGTAATTTTGACTTGTTTCAGGAATTTCAAAAAGTTCAAGACTTATTTATGGTACTTAAATTCATTGCTTATTTTGTTGGGACATTAGTATTGTTATCTGGAATTATTGGGATTTCAAATATTATGCTAATTGTTGTAAAAGAACGAACAAAAGAAATCGGAATCCGAAGAGCCTTAGGTGCGACACCTGGAGCAATTCGCTCTCAAATATTGCTTGAAGCTATATTTCTAACCATAATTGCAGGTATGTTTGGAATTGCAGTCGCCACTGGGATACTTGGGATACTGAATATGATTTTAGAGTCAATGCCATCAGAAGGCATGATGTTTATAAATCCAAGTGTAGACTTAATGGTTGTTTTTACAGCCCTATTAATATTAGTGGGTTCAGGCTTATTAGCAGGTTTTATTCCTGCTCAAACTGCCATAAATGTCAAACCCGTAGATGCCTTACGAACAGAATAAATAATCAATCAAAATCAATAATAATCGACTAAAAATAGTAATATGAAAAAAGGAGTAACCATAACCGTATTGATACTTATAGCCATAGTTTTTTTCGGGGCTTTGTATTATTTGTATGCCAAAAACCAAGAATCACCCATCGTTTTTGAAACGGACAAAGTAGAAGTGAAAACCATTATTAAAAGTACTCTTGCAACCGGAAATATCGTGCCTGATGAAGAAGTATTGATTAAACCTAATATTTCTGGCATCATAGAAGCAGTATATATCAAAGCAGGTGAATCTGTAAAAGCAGGGGATATGATTGCCAAAATAAAAGTGGTTGCCAATGTGTCTAATTTGAGCAATACTCAAAATCAAGTTCAAACAGCCAAAATAAACTTGGAAAATCAAGAGAAATTATACCAAAGACAAAAAACTTTATTCGACAAAGGCGTTATTTCTGCAAATGATTTTGATGCGGCGCAAGTGGCTTACAAACAGGCCAAACAGAATTATTCAGCTTCAAAGCAGGACTATGACATTGCTAAAACTGGCACCACATCTGGACTAGGAAGTTACGCCAATACAACGATTCGTTCAACTGTAAATGGAATGGTGTTGGATGTTCCCGTTAAAGTTGGAAATCAAGTAATTGAAAGTAATAATTTCAACGAAGGAACTACTATCGCTAGTGTTGCAGATATCGGGAGAATGATTTTTGTGGGCAAAGTAGATGAGTCTGAAGTGGGGAAAATAAAATTGAATATGCCCATCGAAATTACAGTTGGAGCTATCGAAAATAAAAAATTTGAAGCGGTTTTGACATACATTGCTCCTAAAGGAAAAACCGAGAACGGCGCTATACAATTCGAAATAAAAGCTACTTTAACTAATAGAGACAATACTTTTATTAGAGCGGGATTGAGTGCCAATGCTTCAATTATTTTAGAAAAAGCGGATAAAGCCCAAGCTTTGAAAGAATCATTAATACAATTTGACAAAAAAACTCAAAAACCATTTGTTGAAATTGAAATTGGAAAGCAAAAATTTCAAAGAAAAGATGTGGTTTTGGGGGTAAGCGATGGTATTTATGTGCAAGTTAAAAGTGGTATTAAATCCACTGATAAAATAAAAGTGTGGAACCAGGGCTTGTTAAAAGATGATCCAAAACCATAAGTTTATCTTTTAAAAAGAATTTAAGTTTTAAAATAAATGTTAAATTAGTGTAGTATCTTTGCTATGCTTTCATTCAAAATATATGAAAAAAATTAATTATTTCTCACTCGTTGCTATTTTGCTTTTTAGCTTGTCGCTGCAAGCTCAAACCAAAAAGTGGTCCCTAGAAGAATGCGTAAAATACGCCATTGATAATAACATCTCTATTAAAAATACCGAGTTAGATACTAAAACGGCTGATATCAATAAAAAAGATGCATTTGGTAGTTTTCTACCATCATTAAATTCAAATGCAAACCATTCGTGGAATATTGGTTTGAATCAAGACCCGACTACTGGTCTTTTGCGTAATCAAACTACGCAATTTTCTACAATGGGGGTTGGAGTAGGTTTCGATATTTATAAAGGAATGCAAAATCAAAATACCCTTCGCAGAGCCAATCTTTCAATCATTGCCGCCAAATATCAACTGACTAAAATGCAGGAAGATGTGGCGCTAAATGTGGCCAATGCGTTCTTGCAAGTATTGTTTAATAAAGAAAATGTGAAAGTACAAAAAGAGCAAAAAGCCAATAACGAAAAACAATTGGCTCGGTCGGAAGAGTTAGTAAAAGCGGGTTCTGTTCCTAGAGGCGATTTGTTAGATATAAAAGCGACGGTTGCTGCAGATAATCAAAGAGTGATTAATGCAGAAAACGCTTTGTTGATTTCTAAATTGAGTTTGGCTCAATTGTTACAGTTAAAAGAATTTTATGATTTTGACGTAACCGATGATACCACTGCCAAAGACGAAAATAATATCTTGTCACAAACTCCTTTGGCGATCTATGACAAAGCAAAGGAACTAAGGACCGAATTGAAAATTGCTAAAACAAATTTGGAAATCGCAGAAAAAAATGTTGCCATCGCTAAAGGAGGTTTTCAACCTACTTTACAAGGGTTTTACAATATAAATACTAGAATTTCGTATGCTGACACCTTCGATTTTCAAACAGGAACCTCTAAACCAGCAGCTCCGTTCGGTCAACAATTTACCGACAATAAAGGGCAAGCTTTTGGAGCTCAATTATCAATCCCTATATTTAATGGTTTTGCAGCCAAGAATAACGTAGAACGCTCCAAAGTAAATTTAGAGAAATCAAAAATTGCGGTTGAGCAAGAAGAATTAACTTTACAAAGAAATGTTTATACAGCCTTTACAGATGCTAAAGGTGGCTTGAATGCTTATGAATCGGCTATTTCTGCCTTAGATGCAAGACAGGAAGCTTACAATTATGCCAAGGAACGATATGCCGTAGGAATGATGAATTCTTTCGACTTCAATCAATCGCAAACACTATATACAGTGGCTCAGTCTGAAGTGCTGAGAACTAAATACGATTACATTTTCAAAATAAAAATTCTTGAATTCTATTTTGGAATTCCAATCATTAAAAATTAAATATTATGTCAAAAAAAACTATTTATATAGTAATTGGAGCAGCCGTTGTGATTATTGGTTTGTTAATTGTACTCTCCAAAACAGGAGTTATTGGAAGTAAGGACAAAGGCAAATCTGTCGAAATTGCAAGCGTGAACAACACGACAATTGTCGAAACTGTATCAGCAACTGGAAAAATCCAACCCGAGATTGAAGTGAAAATTTCTTCTGAAGTTTCTGGTGAAATTATCGCTTTGAATGTTATTGAGGGACAAGTGGTTAAAAAAGGCGATCTGTTGGTAAAAATAAATCCAGATTTATATACTTCAGGATACAATCGTACCCTTTCAAATTTGTCTGGAACCAAAGCTGGTTTGAGCCAAGCCGATGCCTCGTTTAAGGAAGCCAAAGCCAATTACGACAGAAACAAAACATTGTACGAAAAAGGAATTATTTCTAAATCAGATTGGGACAAGGCGATTGCTACTTTTGAAGTGGCTAAAGCCAACAAACAATCCGCTTATTTCAGTGTGCAAAGTGCTGCTGCGACCGTAAATGAAGCCAAAGACAATTTGGGAAGAACCACTATTTATGCGCCAGCCGATGGAACCATTTCGGTGCTTAATGTGGAATTGGGCGAAAGAGTTTTGGGAACCCAACAAATGGCAGGAACCGAAATTCTTCG
Organism: uncultured Flavobacterium sp.; assembly: GCA_963513695.1. Classification (GTDB taxonomy): domain Bacteria; phylum Bacteroidota; class Bacteroidia; order Flavobacteriales; family Flavobacteriaceae; genus Flavobacterium. Next base: position 78,107 of record CAUPRL010000013.1, on the reverse strand, counting down.
GGTAGCCAACCTAAACAATATGGAAGTGGAAGTCGATGTAAACGAAAATGACATCGTAAAAATAAAAGTAGGTAACGAAGCCAAAGTTGAGGTGGATGCCTATCTTAAAAAACAATTCAAAGGGATTGTAACGAGCATTTCCAATTCTGCTAGTTCAACTTTAACTGCTGATCAGGTAACAAATTTCAAAGTGAAAGTTAGAATCTTAAAAGAATCTTACCAAGATTTATTAGAAGGTAAACCAGCTACCTATTCACCTTTTAGACCTGGAATGACAGCAACAGTTGATATCATTACCAAAACAAGATCTAATGTTTTGGCGGTGCCAATTAGTTCGGTAGTTGTAAAATCAGATACAATTCCTGTAAAAGCATTTCAAGTAGATGATAAAGAAGATAAAGATAAAAAAGCCGCTCCCAAAAGTGACAAAAAATTGGAATGTGTTTTCGTAAAAGTTGGAGGCAAAGCAAAAATCCGCATTATCAAAACGGGAATTCAAGACGATACCAATATTGAAGTACTTACTGGACTAAAAAAAGGAGACGTAGTAATCACTGGACCATATTCGACCGTTTCAAAAGAGTTGAATTCTGGGGATAAAGTGACTCTAGATAAAGCCGAAGAGAAAAAATAGTATACGGTATCAGTTTTCAATAATCACGTTTTTACCTAACATCCAAAACCCATTACCTGTTTTGTCGTATATTCTCAACATCGAAACCGCCACCAAGAATTGTTCAGTTGCTTTGGCAAAAGAAGGAAAAGAAATCCTGTGGAAAGAAATAGCCGAAGAAGGCTATTCTCACGCTGAACGTTTACACGTTTTTATTGAAGAAATTATCAAAGAAGGGGGAATAACTTTCCAAGATATTTCGGCGATTGCTGTGAGTCAAGGGCCGGGTTCTTATACCGGATTACGTATTGGCGTTTCAGCGGCAAAAGGATTGTGTTTTGCTTTGGATATTCCGTTGATTGCGGTAGATACTTTGCAGGTTTTGGCTTCGCAAGCCAAGGTTTCAAACGGATTGATAATTCCAATGCTGGATGCCCGAAGAATGGAAGTCTATAGCGCTATTTTTACTCCAAATTTCGAAAATAAAAGAGCCGTTCAAGCCGAAATCATAACCGAAAACTCCTTCGAAGACTTGAAGGAAACCCTTTATTTTGTTGGCGATTGTGCCGAGAAATGCAAACCGGTTTTGACTAAGCAAAACTTCATTTTCTTGGAAGAAATTAAATATCCTTCGGCGAAAGAAATGAGTTTTCTGAGTTTCGAAAAATATCAAAAAAACGATTTTGTAGATGTCGCTTATTTTGAACCCTATTATTTGAAGGATTTTATGATGACGGTTTCGAAGAAGTAGTTTTTTAACTTTTTCCTGAAACCTCTTTTACAAAAGGTTGAATCACAATTCCGGCGGCATCAAAAGCCAATTTACAGCTTTCTAAAGTATCGGAGAAAACGGCACCAAAATCAGCATTGTTTGCCCAAGGTCTAACAGCTAGTTGTATTGAATTGTCGGTCAAAAGTTTTACAGAAACTTCAGCTTCGGGCGTTTTTAATACTTTAGGATTGTTTTTCAAAACTTCAGTAATGATGTCTTTAGCTTTTTTGATATCAGTGTCATAAGATATCGAAAGCGTCAAATCGGCTCGTCGATATCCTTGCAAAGAGTAATTGATAATCGTGCCATTCGACAAAGAACCATTCGGGACAAATATAGTTTGGTTGTTGGCGTTGATTAATTTGGTGACAAATATTTGAATTTCACTCACGGTTCCAATCATTCCTTGAGCTTCAATTGTGTCTCCAACTTTAAAGGGTTTGAACATAATAATCAGCATTCCACCCGCAAAATTAGATAACGAACCTTGAAGAGATAAACCAACGGCAAGTCCCATTGCACCTAGAATCGCAACAAAAGAAGAGGTTTCGATTCCTAACTTCGAGATGAAAGTCACAAACAACAAAACTCTTAACGCCCAAAGTAAAATATCGGCGAGAAACTTGGTCAAAGTCGGGTCTAAATCTCTTTTTACCATTACTCTACGAATGAGTCTGTTGATTATTCGAATCACGTAAAGTCCTGCAAATAAAATTAGAAAAGCTGAAATAAGCTTTGGAGAATAATCAATTAAAACTTTGATGAAAGTTTCTGCGTAAGTACTGATGTTTTCTGTATTGACTGCCATTTTGTTGTAAATAAAAAACCTTCTCAATTGAGAAGGTTAAGATTAAAAAGCAAATATACTTATAAATTTTAAAAAATTATTTTTTCTCTTCTTCAATTTTTTTAACCGTTTCTTCAGCTACAGCTTTAGTTTCTTCAATTTTTTCAACTGTTTTTTCCGCTACAGCTTCAGTTTTGGTTTCAGCTTCAGAGGTTAAATCACTAATTTTTTCTTTTACGGATTCCGAGGTAGTGCTTTTAGCTAGTTCTTCGGCTTTATCAGTATATTCACTCGCTTTTTCTTTAACGGTTTCAATAATGTTGTCAATGGTTTCTTCGGCAGCTGGAACATATTCCATTATTTTTTCTTTTGCAGTTTCAGCAAAATCTTCCACTTTTTCCATAAGTGGGGTAGAAACTTCTTTGGTTTTAGCAATGGCATCTGAGGCCAAACTTTCGGCTTGATTGGCTATCGAATCTACATCTATATTGGCTTTGCCAAATAGATTTTTAAAAAATGATGATACTCCCATAGTTTTTTGGTTTTGAATTAGTTAACAATGATAAGAAATTTTAATTAAAGTTAAATTAAATTAACAATAATTTCTTGAAAATCAATATTTGGAGCCGAACAAGTTTTGTTTTGGCAAAGATAAAATAGGGTTTTGTCAGCAACAAATCGGTCTTTCAGGAACAGAAGTTTGGACTTTTTTAGTGTTCCAGCTAAAATTACATTTGGAAAATACAAGCTGTTTATTTTATGACAATATTCTAATGCCAAATCGCCGCAAATGGCCAATTCCTTATTTTGTTCAGAATAATTCAAAGCCAAATCCATCCAATTCGAATAGGCCGAAGGATATTCAATAGTTGGAATGATATTTTGTAACATTCGTTGGCAAACTTTTTCGTAATAGGAATTTTCAAAATAAATACTCAACTGAAACAAATTTTTCCCCATCACCGAATTCGACGCTGGAATGACGTTGTCTTCGCTTTCGAAATGTGATGTTATTAAAGCTTCGTCCAGATTGGAGGTAAAGGCAAAAAACCCTGATTTTTCGTCATAAAAATGTTCCAAACTATAATCCGTCAATTGTTTGGCATATTGAAGCCATTTTTCGTCAAAAGTTACTTCGTATAAACTAATAAAGGCGGAAATTACAAAACAATAATCTTCTAAATAGCCGTTGATGGTACTTTTCTCATTTTTGTAATTATGATACAAATTTCCTTCACCTGACCATAGATTTTTAATGATGAAATTTGCATTTTTGAGCGCTAAAACCAGATAATTTTCATTTTCCAAAGCTTTGTAAGCATCAACAAAACCTTTGAGCATTATAGCGTTCCAAGAAGTGAGGCATTTGTCGTCTAATCTAGGTTTAGAACGTTTTTTTCTTTTGATATAAAGGATTTTCTCCCAGAATAGTTTCTTTTTTTGAAGAGTTGATTCGGTGATATTGTTGCTTTTTGCAATGTCTTTGAGACTTTTATTTTGAATTAATACGTAATTTCCATCTTCCCATAATCCAAAAGTATTGATGTTGAAAACCTGACTGAATAATTCAAAATCGTCACCAATAATGGTCTTCAATTCTGGAATTTTCCAAACATAAAAAGCCCCTTCTTCGAGATGGTTTTCGGTATTTAAACTATCGGCATCAAGAGCACAATAAAAACCACCTTCGGAACTCATTAATTCTCTTTCGATGAAAGAAAGAGTTTTTTCGATGACTTCTTTATACAATGTGTTTTTGGTCAATTTATAGGCGTCGCTGTATAATGAAACCAATTGACCGTTATCATAAAGCATTTTTTCAAAATGAGGAACATGCCATTTATTATCAACCGAATAACGCGAAAATCCGCCATCAACCGTATCAAAAACCCCTCCATAAGCCATTCGTGTCAAGGTTAGATTTACAAAATCGAACAATTTCATATCGTTTTTTTGGAAAGCAAAACGCAACAAAAAATGATAATTATTGGGCATCATAAATTTTGGAGATCTTGACATTCCGCCAAATTCCCAATCGAAATCTTCTATCCATTTTTCGACTAAAGGAATTAAATCGTTTTGATTTAAGGTAGTTTCCGACTTTTTATTTTCAACAATACTCAATAATTGAATTCCTTCATGCAATTTCTCCGCATAATCAATCACTTTCTCAGGATTCGAATGATACACTTCTTGCAATTGACCGAGGGTTTGCATCCATTCTTCCTTTCTGAAATAGGTTCCACCCCAAATGGGTCTGCCATCGGGAAGTGTAACCACATTTAACGGCCATCCGCCACGATGAGTCATAAGTTGAACAGCTTTCATATAGACGGCATCCACATCAGGTCGCTCTTCGCGATCGACTTTAATGTTGACAAAATTTTTATTCATGACATCGGCCACTTCCTGGTCTTCGAAACTTTCGTGTTCCATAACGTGACACCAATGGCAAGCCGAATAGCCAATACTTATAATTATGAGGCTATTTTTTTCTTTGGCTTCGGCTAATGAATTGGCATTCCAAGCCTTCCAATGTACTGGATTATTGGCGTGTTGCAATAAATAGGGACTGGTTTCTTGTGAAAGTAAATTCATTTTTTAAGTTTTATGCAATCTAATCCCGAAGCTTCGGGACTACAAACTAAAATATTATCCATTTACGGCCTCAACCTTAATTTCCTCGTCGTTAAGCATGCTTTTTAGCATATTTTCGATACCACTTTTCAACGTAAATGTAGATGAAGGGCAACCGCTGCAAGCACCTTGGAGAATAACTTTTACGGTTTTATCGGTTTCGTCGTAGGATTCAAAAGCAATATTTCCACCATCGGCTTGAACTGCTGGTTTTACATATTCTTCTAAAATATTGATGATTTGTTGAGAGGTAACATCAAGATTATCAAATTCTTGGGTTTTTGCTTTTTCTTGTTCAGCTTTGGCTACGATTAAGCTTTCGTCAAGAACAGTTCCTCCGTTTTCGATATATTGTTTGATGAAAGTTCTTAGTTCTAATGTGATTTCGTCCCAATTATTGACTTCATATTTGGTTACTGAAATATAATTTTCGTCTATGAAAAGTTCTTTAACATAAGGAAACTTGAAAAGTTCTTTCGCCAATGGAGAAGCTGCGGTTTCATCAATATTTTTGAATTCTACGGCACTTTTAGTCAGCATTCTGCTTACCACAAATTTTAATGCCGACGGATTTGGAGTTGTTTCTCCATATACGGTTATTGGTTGTTTTTGTGTTTTTGGATCAGATTGGGCAACAATCACTCCGCCGTTAGCAACGAAAGTTTCTATTTGGTCTGCCACAGCATCTTTTACATCATTCCATTCTACAATGCTGAATTTTTCGATGGCGATGAAATTCCCTGAGATATAAACCGTTTTGACAAAAGGCAAGTAAAATAGCTGCTGTGCTAGCGGAGAATTCTTGGTTTCATCTATATTTTTGAACTCGAAACTTTCGTTTTTAGTAATGAAATCTTCAAATTCAAATTTTAAAATACTTGGATTTTGTGTTTCTTTGATGGTTATTTTTGACATAATTTTTTTAATTTTTTACAAATTTAACAAAGATATTTTCCACTATTGACTATATTTGATTTTTTAAAGAATAAATTAACGTATAAAACGTTTTAATTTAAATTTTAATTCTATTTTTTTTATTTGTTACCCCAATTCTAAAATAATACTTTTTTAATGAGTCATAAATTTAAGATTTTTATAGTTCTATTTTTTATAGCACATAATTCCTTTTCTCAATTAGGAATACCTGTCTATTCCGACTATTTGTCTGATAATTATTACTTGCTCCATCCCTCAATGGCTGGTGCTGCGAATTGTGATAAAATTAGACTTACGGCCCGAAAACAATGGTTCGATCAGACAGATGCTCCAGCATTACAAACTTTGAGCTATAACGGAAGAGTTGGCGAAAAGTCGGGTGTCGGTGTTATACTTTTTAATGATAAAAACGGGTATCACTCCCAAAAAGGTGCGAAATTAACTTATGCTCATCATCTGATGTTTTCGAGAGATAATATTGATTTGAATCAATTGTCTTTTGGTATGAGTGCCTCTTTTTCTCAAAGTCAATTGGATGAAACAGAGTTTTTACAATCGGGTGATTTTGACCCCATAATCAACGGAATTATTGTACAAGACGCTTCTTATTTTAATCTTGACATTGGAGCTTCGTATAATTATCTTGATTTTTATGTTCATGGAACTATTCAGAATGTTATTGAGTCCAAAAGAAAAATTTATACGGAGTTTGAAAGTGCCAATTTGAGAAAATATTTGTTGAGCGCTGGGTATGTTTTTGGTGATAAAGATAAAATTTTATGGGAGCCATCCCTTATGTTTCAGTTAGTTGATCAAACAAAAGAAAAGTCAATAGATATCAATATGAAAGCCTATAAAAATTTCGATTTTGGAAGGCTTTGGGCTGCGTTATCTTATAGAACTAGTTTTGACGGTGCAGAATATCTTAGTGGAAGTGGTGTTTCTTCACAAAAACTACAGTATCTGACACCAATATTTGGTGTAAATTATAAAAAATTTATGTTTGCATATACGTATTCCTATCTTGCAGGAGATGTCAATTTCGATACCGGTGGTTTTCACCAAATTACCTTGGGGATCGATTTGTTTTGCCAACGTGAAAAATACGAATGTAATTGCCCTGCCATTAATTAAAGGCAAAATTCATCAAAATTTAAATTTCTTTGCATGCTAATAAAATCTGTAAACGGAAAAACGCCTTCAATTCCTGTGGATTGTTATGTAGCTGAAAATGCAACAATTGTTGGTGAAGTTAGTTTTGGACATTCTTGCAGTGTTTGGTTCAATGCAGTCGTACGAGGAGATGTTCATTATATAACCATTGGAAACAAAGTAAATATTCAAGACGGTGCTATTATTCATTGCACATACAAAAAACACCCTACAATTATCGGAAACAATGTTTCTATAGGACATAATGCATTAGTTCACGGTTGTGTGATTCACGATAATGTATTGATAGGAATGGGAGCCATTGTCATGGATAACTGTATTGTGAATAGTAATTCTATTATTGCGGCTGGTGCTGTTGTTACTCAAAACACAGTGGTCGAGTCAGGAAGTATTTATGCAGGCGTGCCAGCTAAAAAAGTAAAGGAAATCAATCAATCTGATTTTGCTGGCGAAATTGAGCGTATTGCCAACAATTATGTGATGTATTCTAGTTGGTATAAGCCTGAGGATTAGCAAACTTGTTTCAAAAATCTTTTTCGATTATTTCATATTTGTTCTGCAAAATATCCGACAATACTTTTGGATTGGAGTTGGTATAAAATAGTGGTTTTCCATTTTGAATCCCTGAAAATCCAACTTTTTCTTTCAATACAATTTGTGTTTGTCTGGCGACTGCCTCGCCTGAATCTATAATATGAATATGTTGCGGTAGGATCTTTTTTATTTGTGGGATTAAATAGGGGTAATGACTGCATCCTAATACTAAGTAGTCAATATTTGCTTCTATCATTGGCGATAAATAGGAGCGAAGTAGTTTTGTCATTTCAGGGGAGTTTATTTCCCCGTTTTCGATGAGTTGAACTAATCCATGTCCTACTTGTTCAATAATTTTAGTGCCTTGGAACTTTTCGACATTTTTATTAAAAAGTTCACTGTTCAAAGTACCTTTAGTGGCAAGAATTCCTATCGTTTGTGTTTTTGAATGTGTTGCTGCAGGTTTTATGGCGGGTTCAATCCCAATAAAAGGGACATCGTATTTTGCTCGCAATTCCTGAATTGCATTTGTAGTTGCTGTGTTGCAAGCCACTACGATTAATTTGCAGTCCAAATTTAGCAAGAATTCAGTGTTCTTGATGCTTAGTGCAATAATTTCGGCATTAGATTTTTGTCCGTAGGGAGCATTTTTGCTATCGGCTAGATAGATTGTCTTTTCATTGGGTAATAAGTGATGAATTTCAGCCCAAATTGATGTGCCTCCAATGCCTGAGTCAAAAATTCCTATAGGTCGATTGTTATCCATAGAAACAAAGTTAGGTGCAACTTTTTAAAAAACCTAAAAATTGAGATTATAAAAAAAAGCTCAATCAAAATTTTTGATTGAGCTTTTAAATTTATAGCAGGTTTTTATTAGAAACCTAAGTCTTTTTTAACATCTACAGTTAAGTTAGGTCCATCTGCAAGTAAAAGAGTAGAACCATCAAGAACATATTGAAAACCTTTTGCTTTACCTACTTTTTGTATAGAAGTTCTTACTTTTTCGTAAATAGGTTTAGTGATTTCTTCTTGTTTGGTTTGCAATTCTTTTTGTGCATTTTGTCCATAATCTTGGATTCTTTTTTGCATATCTTGAACCTCTTTTTGACGTTCAGCATTTACAGCATCAGTAACTGTTGCAGCTTCTGCATCATACTTTTTTAGCTTAGTTTGAAATTCTTCAGCCATTTTTTTGTACTCTGCATCATAAGTTTTGCTTAACGTCTCAAGTTGTTTTTGAGCATCGATCATAGCAGGCATTTTTGTCATTATGTCGCTTACATCAACGTGGGCTGTCTTTGCTTGTGCATTAATTGTTTGGCTGGCTCCTAAAATAAGTATTGCAGCAATTAGTAAAGTTTTGATTTGTTTCATTGTTTTAAAATATTAATTAATTATTGTTTGTATTCTCTTTTGTTGCTTTTAATTTTTCTTCTTGTGCTTTTTTCGCCGCTTCTCTATCTTCTAAGACTTTTTTTCTTTTTTCTTCTAAAGCTTTTTTGCGATCTTCAATTACTTTGTTTCTATCTTCTATTGCTTTTGCTCTTGCATCAGCTTGTTTTTGTTTCTCTATTTCTGCTGCTGTTTTGGCAGGTTCTTCTTTAGTTACAGTAGTTTCTGTCGCTACTTTGGTTGGTTCTGCTTCACTTTTTGTAGTTTCTTTTACTGTATTCTCAGAAACCGTGCCAGTTTTTTTTGCTTCTTTAGCGTCGAGAGCTTGTTTTCTTTTTTCTTCTTGTGCTTTTTTATTTTCCTCGGCTGCTTTTTTGCGGTCTTCTAGCGTTTTCGCTTTAGCATCGGCTTGTTTTTGTTTTGCTTCAGCCGCTGCTGATGTTGCATCGGTTGTTTTTGCAGCTTTTGTTTCAGCTTCATTCCCAACTGCTGGTGCAGCGGATGGTGAAGTTTGAGTGGCACTTGATTTTTTGGCCGCTCTGTCTGCAAGAATTTGTTGTCTTTTTTCTTCTTGTGCTTTTTTATTTTCTTCAGCTAGTTTTTTGCGGTCTTCAAGTGTTTTAGCTCTTTGATCGGCTTGTGCTTGTCTTGCGGCAGCTGCGGCAGCTTCTTTATCGGCAGGACTTGTTGCAGTCGGACTTGTTGTATTTGCAGCAGCTGCGGCTGTGCCATTTTTCTTTGCAGCTCTATCAGCAATGATTTTTTGTTTTCTTTCCTCTGCTGCTTTTCGTTTTTCTTCCTCTGCTAGCAATCTATTGGCAATAACTGTGTCTCTTGCTAATTTTTTTGCATCTAATGATTTTTGTTTTTTTGCCAATTCTGGATTGTCATACATTGCCTCTTCCTTGGCTTCTTTTTCAGCTTCTTCTTTTAATTGTTTTTTAGTTAGCTGCTCTCTTTTTTCTGTTTTATTCAGTACGCGAACTATTTGATCGCTAATGTCATATCTTTTTGCTGCAAAAAGCATCGTCATATCAGAAGTTTTATCAAAAATAAAATCATATTTTTTAACTTCGGCAATGTCCTGAACTATCGAAAAAACCTGATCTTGAATGGGTTTTGTTAAGCCATTTTTCTGGGTCATCAAATCGCCATTTGGACCAAATCTTTTTTGTTGATAGTCCAATAACTCGTTTTCAAGGAACACTATTTCGCTAATTCTTTCTTCTACAAGACCTTTAGTTAACAAAGATTTTTCGGCCTTTAAAGCTTCTTTTAGTTTGTTGATTTCTGTTTTTTTGGCTTCAATTTCTTGCTTCCATATTTGGGCTTTTTGCTCAAGTTGCGTTTGTGCTTCGGTATAACCAGGAACGTTTTGCAAAATGTATTCCATATCAATATAGCCCACTTTTGTGCCTCTAGTTTGAGCCTGTATTGTATTTGATACAAACAGGGTTAAAAATATAAATAAAAATCCTTTTCTCATAACTTTGATGTATTAGAAAAATTTATATCCAACTATTAAAATTGTTGTCCTATGATAAAGTGGGTTTCCCAACCATTAGCTTGTGGTCTAAGCAAGCCATTAGGCAAAGGCAAACCATCAAATCCATATCCGAAATCTATTCCTAATAATCCGAATGCAGGCATATATACTCTTAATCCAGCACCAGCAGAACGACTTAAAGCAAAAGGGTTGTAATTTTTGAAAGTATCAAATGAGGAACCCGCTTCTAAAAACGTTAGAGCATAAATGGATGCCGATGGTTTTAATGTTATAGGATATCTTAATTCTAGTGAGAATTTGTTGTAAATTGTGGCTCCAATTGGTTCTCCTTTGTCATTTACTGGCGTTAATGAGCCGTTAGGATAACCTCTTAAGGCTATTACTTCTCTTCCGTCCATAGCAAAGTTTTGCATTCCATCACCACCTAAAAAGAATCTTTCAAATGGAATAATTCCCCTGTCTTGGTTGTAGGCTCCTAAGAATCCATACTCAACTAAGGCACGCAATACCAATGGGCTTTTTGGGGTCCCTAAAACTTTCGTGTACCAATCTGCTTTGAATTTTAATTTATAATATTCAAGCCAATTGTATTTTTTTTGATCCACTTTTGCTGGGTCAGCGGCGGCATCACGGTAATCGGATACACTATTTGGAGTTGGGGTGCTTTGGCTTGGGATTGCTTCTAAATAATCGCCACTATTCACTCTAATTCCATTTGTACCCGTATAAGAAGGTCCTGAATAAATGTATTTATATTCTTTTTGATTCCCTAATGTTGCATAATCTACCCCATTAAACAAGGAGTAGGGCAGTGTAAATTTTCCTATAACGCTGAATTCAGCTCCGTATATTGGGAATATGGGGTTGATACCTTTGTTGCTTCTGGATAATCCTATGGTATAAGCCAAGTTTCTTGAAGCTCCATCTCCAAAGGTAAATAATCCTGTATTATAATTGTGTAAGTCATAATGTTGGTAACTTACTGTTTGTGATAATCCGAAGTAATCATCTGGCACAGTGAGTCGTTTATAAATCCCAGCCGAAAGGGTCAAGATATTAAAACTACGGCTTTTGTCTACTTTTTGGGTTTGGAAATTATTATAAAACTGCTGGGTGTAAGAAAAAGAGGTGTTTAATTGCACTGGTTTTTTTCTTCCAAACCAAGGCTCAGAAAACGATAAGCTATACGTTCTAAAGTATGAACTTGCTTGCAATCGTAAGGATACTTTTTGGCCATCACCCATCGGAAGAGGCTTGTATGCTTCTTTGTTGAACAAATTTCTAGCCGAAAAGTTATTGAAAGATAAACCTAAAGTTCCAATGAAACCTCCACCGCCGTAACCTCCTTGAAGTTCTATTTGGCTCGCTCCTTTTTCAGTCAAAGGATAATCGATATCTACTGTACCAGCGGCAGCATCTACGTTTTTGAATTTTGGTTCAATAGATTCAGGATCAAAAAATCCTAATTGCCCAATTTCACGAATAGTTCTTATCAATAGCTCTTTATTGTACTTTTCTCCTGGTTTAGTTCTCAGTTCTCGATATACTACGTGGTCGTTTGTTTTGTCGTTTCCAGATATGGTTATTTTGTTGAAATAGGCAATTGGACCTTCGGTAATTCTAATTTCAAAGTCGATAGAATCGTTGGCTGTCTTAGTTTCTACAGCATTGATATTAGAGAATAAATAACCATTATTTTGATATAAATTGGTAATATCATCTCCGTCAGGTTTTGTTTTATCTGCGATTCTTTTTTCTAATAAAACCCCATTGTAAGTATCTCCTTTTTTGATACCTAACATGCCAAGAAGTCCCTCATCAGAATACACGGTATTTCCAAGGAATTTAATATTTCCAAATCGATATTTATTGCCTTCTTCGATTTTTATTTTAATCATTATAGCTTTTAGTTCCTCGTTATAAGCAACTGAATCGGAAAGTATTCTAGCATCTCTATAGCCTCTTTCTTTATAAGCTGCAATTACTTTTTCTAAATCGTCATTGTATTTAGCTTGAATAAACTTGGAAGTTTTTAGACTTATCAATGTTTTTCGCTTCGTGTCTTTCATCGCAGCACGAAGTGTTTCAGACTTTATCTCTTTATTGCCTTCAAATACAATGTCTTTTATTTTGACTTTTGATCCTTTATCAATCTTTACAACCATGTTTACATGGTTTGTCATTGAAGTGTCTATAACGGTATTTATGTTTACTTTGGTATTAAAAAAACCGTCTTTTTTGTATTTATTTTCGATATAATACTTTGTAGTGGTGATTAAATTTTCGTTAACCACTTTTTCTTTGGTCAGTCCGTTGTCTTTTATAAGTCCTTCAATCTTACTTTTGTTAACACCAACAAACTTTACTTCATTTAATTTTGGTAATTCTACAACGTGTAAATCAAGATAAATGCTGTCTTGTTCAATTTTATTGATATAAAATGAAATTTCATCAAAAAGCCCAAGTTTCCCCAGTTTTTTGATGGCATTACTTATTTCTTCTCCTGGAACTGTGATTTCCTGCCCCTTTTCAAGACCAGCAAATGTTGTTACAGTATTTGGGTTAAAACTTATTTTTCCAACGATGTCAACCTTGGCTAGGATATATGTTTTTCCTTGGTCGAATGGTACTCTGTCTTGTGCTTTAATTTGCGAAAAACCTCCAAAAATCAAAAGGCCTATGAGTATCTTTATGCTTTTTTGTAACACTAAAAAATTATTTAATTTGTTCACTTGTTTTTCCAAATCTACGCTCTCTTTTTTGATAACTAATGATAGCCTCATATAAATCTTTCTCTTTGAAGTCCGGCCATAATACATCAGTAAAATATAACTCTGCGTAGGCAATTTGCCATAACAAAAAATTACTTATTCTATGCTCTCCACTTGTTCTAATCAATAAATCTACTTCTGGTAAATTTCGGGTGTAAAGATGCTCATTTATAATTGAATCGTCAATATCGTCTATTGAAATTATATTATTTTTAACTTTATTACTTATGTTTCTTACAGCATTTACAATTTCTTCCCTTGAGCCGTAGCTTAACGCCAGGGTCAGGGTCATTTTAGTATTGTGCTTTGTTTTGTCCATTACATCGAAAAGTTCGTCTTGAGCCGACTTTGGTAATTTTTCTAAATTGCCAATAGCGTTCATCTTAACATTGTTTTCCTGAAGGGTTTTAAGCTCTTTCCTTAATGATTTGATTAATAATTTCATTAAAGTTTCGACTTCTATTTTTGGTCTGTTCCAATTTTCTGTCGAAAAGGCATAAAGTGTAAGGTGTTCTATTCCTATATCGGCGCAAGTTTTTATATTGTCTTTTACCGATTTCGAGCCTCGTTCGTGTCCGAATGCACGAAGAAAGCCTTGTTTTTTTGCCCAACGGCCATTGCCATCCATAATGATAGCAAGGTGTTTTGGCAATCTGGTTATGTCTATTTCGTCTATTAAATTCATTTTTTTATTCTGAGCAATAACAAGGTTTGTTTCCAAAGGTATAGGTTAGTGTTAGGCCTGAAAAAACATACCAATCGTTATTATTTATATTTCCAAATTTTGTCCAACTTTCGTCCTTTGGATTGCTTCCGTCTAAATTATCTGTAAATGTATATCGAGCTCCAACTTCTAATGCTAAAATCAAGTGAGGCCAGACATTCGATTTCACTCCTACGGTCATAGGAATAGCAAAAGCACCTGTTCTTTCTTGCTTTAAAACTATATTCGAATCCAAATACGAATCATGAAATCTCAAATAATTTAATCCCGAATGTACATAAGGCGTGTATTTCCTTTGAACCTCGTGCAAATTAAAATCAAAAAAGTTAAATTCAAGGCCTAAAGATACTTCTTTTATATTGTTTCTAAAATGATATCCTCGCTGATTTCTTCCAGGCTCCTTAGAATCAAGATCATCTGCTTGATAATAAGCCCCATTCAATGAAAATCGATAGGCAAGTCTTGGATTTTTATTCCATTTGTACAAAATCCCCATTGCAAGCTGGTTTGGAGCTATATAGGTTGTCGAACCAACATCGCCTATATAGTTGCTTCCACCAACAAAAACACCAACTTCATGAATTTGTGCATTCATCGAAATGAAACAAAACAAAAAAATTAGCTTGAAAAATTTATACATTTAATTAAAAATTGCGTGCAAATATAATAATTATCAACGCCAATCAATACTCATTATAGTAAATGTGTAATTAATTGGTTATTTGAAACATAATTTTCTAGAAATTACTGATTCAATACTACAGAAACGATAAAAAGTAAGATATTGTATATCGAGAAGCGAATTAGACTTAATTTCTTCGATCCTCTCCCCAAAAAAGCTTTGTTCGCAATGTTTTTAGAAAAGTTGCGTCGGGGATTTCTACCATATTTATTTTAAATGGAGATTTTTTAATATGTAATGTAGTGTCGTTTTTTAATGAAAATAATCTTGAATCGAGTGATACTAAATAGTGATCGTCTCGGCCAGAAACTTTTAGCCTAATTTCGGTATTATCTGTTATCACAAGCGGACGAGCATTTAGATTATGGGGAGCAATGGGTGTAATAACAAGGCTTTTTACATTTGGAGTTAAAATTGGTCCTCCACAACTCATAGAATAACCTGTAGAGCCTGTTGGAGTTGCTATAATCAATCCATCAGCCCAATAGGAATTTAAATATTCGTCGTTTAGATAGGTCTCAATGGTTATCATAGAGGTGGTTTCTTTTCGGCTAACTGTAATTTCATTAATAGCAAAATTGATGTCTTTGATTGCTTCATTTTCAGGCGAACAAGACAAACTTAGCAAGGTTCTTTTGGATATAGAATATTTTTTATCAATTATAAATTGCATAAATTCAGCAATATTATCCTTTTGGACTGTTGCTAAAAACCCCAATCGACCTGCATTTATTCCTAAAATTGGCACACCGGTATCTTTCACCAAGGTGGCTGCTCTTAAAATTGTTCCGTCTCCTCCAATGCTTATCAACAAATCGAAGCTACTGTCTAATTCTGTGTACGATTGATAGTTAGAATGTTCCTTTTCGATTAGGTTTTTTTCGAATAACATATTCAAAAAATTAGCCTCGATAAGCATTTTGACATTATTCTTAATCAGAAAAATGAAAATATCTTTTATGATGGGTTCGGTGCTATTGAGATAGTATTGACCGTAAATGGCTACTTTCATTCGGGATTAAATATTAAGGTATTTGTCTAAATAATCAGAGCGCTCCTTCAAGGTATTGATGTAATTATCTTCGAAATGTTCGGAAATGATTTCATAATCATACCTTCTGAAAGATTGGATAATTTCATTCATTACTCCTGAACTTATTTTGACGGTTACTTGGGTGTTTTCGCTATCAAATGCCGAAAGGAATAATCCTAAGATTCGACCGTTATTACTTTCAATTATTTGAGTTATTTCCCCAATAGCATAATCTAAGGTCTTTTTTTGAACCACAAGGATTGCTCCAGATTCTTGTAAAAAGGGTGTTTCGTGAAAGAAATTCAGAATATCACTAATTTCATAATAACCTAGATATTGGTTTTTTTCATTCAAAACGGGAACTAAATTCGAATGATTTTTGGCAAAAACTTCTAAAACATCCAGCCAAATCATGTTTTCTCTTGCAAAAAAGCCTTCGAGAGCATATTTATAGTCGAAAACTTTTTTCAAACTATCGAATGTTTCTAAGTCGTCAGATGCAATGCTGCCAATGTAAACTCCTTCTTCGACCACTGGAAAATGAGAAAATGTTAAATCATCAAAAAAGCCCTGAACAGCAGAAATAGCATCCTGACTGTCAATTGCTTTATAATCATTGGTAATATAGTTTGAAATCTCCGTCATAAATCCTTTCTAAAAATTTGATGCAAAATAATCAAAATTATGCAATAACAGCTAGTTTTACTTTGTATTTTTGCCAATCAAAGACTGAAAATTATTCTAATGACAAAGTTAAGTGTAAATATTAACAAAATAGCTACTTTACGAAACGCTCGTGGCGGAAATGTTCCCGATTTGTTGAAAGTAGCAACCGATATTCAAAAATTTGGAGGACAAGGAATAACGATTCATCCAAGACCTGATGAGAGACACATTCGCTATCAGGATGCTCGTGACCTAAAGTCAATAGTATATACGGAATATAATATTGAGGGAAATCCAGAAAAAAGTTTTATTGATTTGGTACTCGAAATCAAACCCGAGCAAGTGACTTTAGTGCCTGATGCCGTCGATGCAATAACTTCGAATGCCGGTTGGGACACGATTAAAAACAAGGATTTTCTAACCGAAATGGTGCAAGAATTTCAAAGAAACGGAATCAGAACTTCTATTTTTGTTGATCCAGTTATCGAAATGATAGAAGGTGCCAAAATCATTGGAACCGATAGAATTGAATTATACACCGAAGCTTTTGCGCACCAATATGGGTTGGGTAACAAAAACGCAATTGACCATTATGTAAAATCGGCTGTTTTGGCAAATGAATTGGAATTAGGAATCAATGCAGGTCACGATTTGAGTTTGGATAACATTCAGTTTTTCCATCAAAACATTCCTGGATTATTGGAAGTTTCTATTGGTCACGCGCTTATTTCTGAAGCCATTTATCTCGGATTGGACAATGTGGTGAATATGTATTTACAAAAACTGAAATGATTTCAGATTGAAGATTAAGGAATGATGATTTTTGATTTATTGTCAAATCTTATTTTCTAAATCTGCAATCAAAAATCTGCAATCAAAAATCAAGAATCAAAATGTTATATTCAAAAATAGAAGGTAAAGGGAAACCGCTCTTAATACTACACGGATTCCTAGGAATGTCTGATAATTGGAAAACAATTGGGCTGCAATTTGCTGCCGATGGGTTTCAAGTACATTTGTTAGATATGAGAAATCACGGCCGTAGTTTACATTCGGAGCTATTCAATTACGAAATAATGGCTCGTGATATTTATGAGTATTGCAAAATCAATAATCTTCAGAAAGTTACTATTCTTGGTCATTCAATGGGGGGGAAAACAGCTATGCTTTTTGCAACTACCTATCCTGAAATGGTTGAAAAATTAATAGTTGCCGATATTGGACCAAAATTCTATCCGCAACACCATCAAATTATTCTTGAAGGATTGAATGCTGTCGATTTTACATTAAAACCTAGCCGAAATGAGGTCGAAGAAATTTTGTCGAAATATATTTCCGATTTTGGAACACGCCAATTTCTGCTAAAAAGTTTGTATTGGCAAGAGCCAGGGCAATTGGCTTTTCGATTTAATTTGGCCGTTTTCAATGTCAATATGGACGAAATTGGAAAGCCGCTTCCAGAGAATACGGTTTTCAATAAACAGACACTTTTTATTCGTGGTGGAAAATCCAATTATATTCTCGATGAGGATTTCGAAAAAATAAAGATGCATTTTCCTAATGCAATACTCGAAACTATTCCCAATGCGGGTCATTGGCTTCATGCCGAAAACCCGAAATTGTTTTATGAAATTACGAGTTCTTTTTTGAAATAAAAAGATAAAAAAACCCTTGTCAAACTTTTTGAAAAGGGTTTTGTCTTTTGAAACACTGCAATTTATTTTTTCATAATTTTAATAGTTTCTGTTTTTCCAGAATCAGAAGTTACTTTCAATAAATAGGCGCCATTTTGTAGCGATTTTAAATCTAAGTTGACATTATTTAAAGCTGAAAAATTAGATTTATAAACTTGCTTTCCTAGTAAATCAAAAACCGAAACTTCTTTTATTAGGGATGTTTCAGAGTTTAGATTTAGCATACCATTTGTTGGATTTGGATAAGCAGCAATTTGTTTGTTACTATCAAAACTAGGATTTTTTAAAGGGATTCCTGTAAATTTTGAAATTCCTCCGGTTGTTGCGTCTGTATTCATTCCGGCTGAGAAACCAAAAGTGTCATTCAAAAAACCTACTTCTCCGTGAAAAACTCCAGTATCAATAGTTGTCCAAGTCAATCCATCATTTAAACTGTAAGATGAGCCTAAAGGGTTGGCATAGGCGCAAGAAACTACCTTAGACGTACCAGGAATGTAGGAGATATTGGTATTAAAAAGTGAGCCGGTTTTTGGGACTAGAGTCCAGTTTGCACCACCATCAGTAGTCTTGTATAAGGTTACGGAACTATATAGCATTAAAAGACCTTTGTTTGTGTCAGAAAAAGTAAATCTATCCAATCCAAAATCAGCACTTGGTGTAGTTGATACGGTCCAAGTCAATCCTTAGTCTAATGATTTGAATATTCTTCCTTTATCCGTTCCAAACCAAATGGCACTTCCTGAAACTGCATACCGATTAAAATAACCGAATTCTGCACCTAGTGGCGCTGGATCTGGAATATTACTCCCAGGAACTCTAATCCAAGTTGCTCCTCCATCGGTTGTAGTGTAAATTTCGAATTCATCACTTTCTGGGTCACCTTGTGCAATCCCATCTGTAGCATTCCAAAAATAAACAAAATTAGGATAAGAATCTGCCGAATTAAATAAGGCGGTAGGTTGTTTTGTCCAATTTGTTCCTCCATCAGTAGTTTTCCAAACACCTCCAGTATTAATTGCGCCAGGCGATACTGAAATCCACGCGGTTGTGGCTGAAACAGCTGTTATGGATGAAGAACCCATGTCAGAAGAATTTGGACCTAAATTTATTGAACCTGCTGTCCAAGTATTCCCGCCATCAGTACTTCTTGTGAATTCTTTTATGGTGTAACTAGGATTTAATTGGTTAGTATTGTCAAAAGCATTAGCCCATATTGTATTTGCATCTACAATCGAAATGCTGTTTAAAGATCTTGCTGGAGTAGTGAATCCAGTAGATTTTACTGTCCAAGTTTGCGCTTTTACAATAATTGAACACAAAATCAGTATTGAAAGTAATGTTTTTTTCATGGTTGAAGCTTTAAGGATTTAATCAAAGGTAAAATAAAAAGTCTGTGTATGTAAAATAATTTTAATACTTTTGAAATAAGAACGCTGAAATTGAGTGCGTTAAAACAACGATTCAAGCTATAAATATACTTAAAAAAACTTATGAAACTAATTTTTAGAATACTTATCACTGCAGGTTTAGTTATGCTTATTTCCAGTTTAATGTCAACTGTAGAAGTCGACAGTTTTACAACAGCGGTAATCGTTGCCGCTGTTTTGGGGTTGCTCAATATATTTGTAAAACCCGTTTTGACAATCCTTACATTACCTGTTACCGTTCTGACCTTGGGATTGTTTCTTTTTGTTGTTAATGGCGCAATTATCAAGATATGTTCAATGTTAGTTGACGGTTTTAGAATAAATTCTTTTTGGACTGCCATTATTTTTAGTATAATTCTTTCTGTTTGTCAGTCAATTGTGTTCAAGATCATAGGAGAAGACAAATAAAATCAATTAGTATTTTGTTATAATTAAGGAACTAAAATACAATAGTTTAAAAACTTGTTTGGGTTGCGAAAATTTTATATTTTTGCAACCCAATTTTATTATGTAAATTAAAGAAGAAGATGGATATCAAAAGAGTAGCATTAGACGCCGTAAACGAAACAATTGTAATGACTGTTGTTCATATGGATTACAAAGGTCAAGTAGCAAAAAGAATAAATGAAAAAATGCCTTTGGCAACCGTAAAAGGATTTAGAAAAGGGCAAGTTCCAAAAGACCTTGTTGAAAAACAATACGGAAAAGCTATCAAGCAAGAAGAAGTTAAGAAAGTAGTTGATTTGGCTTTAGAGCGTTACTTGGCGTCAGAAAGATTAAATCTTTTAGGAACTCCACTTGCAAAAGTGAACGAAAATTTTGATTGGGATACTGAAGAATTAACTTTTGAATATGAAATCGGTTTGGTTCCTAATTTTGAATTGGATTTAGAAGCTAAGAATAACATCGTAAAATATATAGTAAAAGCCGATGATAAATTAATCGACGGTCAAGTTGAGCGTATCCAAAAACAATTTGGCAATCCAATTCCTCAAGAAGTGGTTGTTGAAGGAGCCGATTTGAAAGGCGTTTTTACTAACGAAGCGGCAGGAATCGGAAATACTACAACTATAACTTTGTCAATTTTCAAAGACAAAGCTACTGCTGATAAATTCATTGGCAAAAAAGTAGGTGATGTAGTTACTGTAAATACAAAAGGTTTATTCGAAGACGACCATCAATTGATGGATTATCTGAAAGTAGGTCACGATAATGTTCACGGTTTAGAAATTGACGTTGATTTTACTATCGAAGCCATTACCGTATCGGAACCAGCTGAATTGAACCAAGAATTGTTCGACAAACTTTTTGGACCTGGAAATGTAGCTTCATTAGAGGACTTGAAAGCAAAAATCAAGGAAGATGCCGAATCTCAATTTGCGCAACAAGCAGACCAAAAACTATTAGGTGATGTAACAGAGTTTTTAATTGAAAATACCAAATTCGATTTGCCAGCTGAATTCCTTAAAAAATGGTTGCAAACTGTAGGTGAGAAAAAATTATCTCCAGAAGAAGCTGAAGTAGAATATGCACGTTCTGAAAAAGGATTGCGTTTTCAATTGATCGAAGGTAGAGCATTGGCTCAAAGCGATATCAAAATCACTTTCGAAGATTTGAAATCATTTACTGCCAAAAATATCCGTCAGCAAATGGCACAATTCGGTCAAACCAATCCAACTGACGAAGAAGTTCAAGGAATTGTTGCAAGAGTTTTGTCGAATCAAGAGGAAGTAAAAAGACTTTCAGACCAAGTAGTTGCCGAAAAATTATTGGAAGTTTTCAAAGAAAAAGCAAATCCAACCACTAAAGAAGTGACTTACGACGAATTTATTGCTGCTTCATACGGAGAATAAGTTCAAAAAAATAAGTATATTTGAGCGTCAAAAGATTATTTTTTTTGACGCTCTTTTTTTAAATTCTTATGCATAAAACATAAAACTTTAGAATTAAGACATATTGACATCATTTGTAAAGAGGTACGACCTTTGATAAAATAATTATACAGTATTAACGTAAAACTTAGAACAAACAAATATGAACTACGGTAAAGAATTTAAAAAATTTGCGACCAAGCACCAAGGTGTAAACGCAATGTACTATGATAAAATCATAGCGGCAATGAATCCAACTAATATGACTCCTTATATTATTGAAGAACGTCAGTTGAATATTTCTCAATTAGACGTTTTTTCAAGATTAATGATGGACAGAATTATTTTCTTGGGAACAGGAATTGATGATCAAATCGCGAATATCGTTCAAGCACAATTGCTTTTCTTGGAAAGTGCCGATGCTTCAAAAGACATTCAAATTTACTTGAATTCTCCTGGAGGAAGTGTTTATGCAGGATTGGGAATTTACGATACGATGCAATACATCAAACCAGATGTTGCTACAATTTGTACAGGAATGGCCGCTTCAATGGGAGCAGTTTTGTTGTGTGCTGGAGCTGCAGGAAAACGTTCGGCATTGCCACATTCAAGAGTAATGATTCACCAACCATCAGGCGGAGCACAAGGTGTTGCAACGGATATGGAAATCAACCTACGTGAAATGTTGAAACTAAAAGACGAACTATATCATATTATTTCGCAACATTCAGGACAAACATTCGATAAAGTCCACAAAGACAGTGAGCGCGATTATTGGATGATTGCCGATGAAGCTAAAGAATATGGAATGATTGATGAAGTGTTAAGAAGATAAATAAAGCTGGAAGTTAGAAGCTGGAAGTTGGGAGTTTTCTCTGCTTCCATCTTCCATCTTCCATCTTCCAACTCAAAAAGATGGCAAAACCAAAATTAGAATGTTCTTTCTGTGGAAGAAAAAAACCGGAAACCAATTTGTTGATTGCCGGAATCGATGCGCACATTTGTGATAAATGTATCGAACAAGCCCACGGAATTGTATTAGAAGAATTAAAAGCAAGCGGTAAAAATCACTTGCCTACGGACTTGGTGTTGAGAAAGCCGAAAGAAATCAGGGCTTTCTTAGATCAATATGTGATTGGTCAAGACCAAACCAAAAAAGTAATGTCGGTTGCAGTTTACAATCATTACAAACGTTTGATGCAACAAGAATTGCATGATGAGGTGGAGATTGAAAAAAGTAATATTATAATGGTTGGACAAACCGGAACTGGAAAAACATTGGTGGCGAAAACAATCGCTAAAATGTTAGACGTTCCTTTGGCGATTGTTGATGCGACTGTATTGACGGAAGCTGGTTATGTGGGAGAAGATGTCGAAAGTATTTTGACTCGTCTTTTGCAAGCTGCCGATTATGATGTGGCCAAAGCCGAAAGAGGAATAGTTTTTATTGATGAGATTGATAAAATTGCACGCAAAAGCGATAATCCATCCATCACACGTGATGTTTCTGGCGAAGGAGTTCAGCAGGCTTTGTTGAAATTGTTGGAAGGGACTGTGGTAAATGTTCCGCCAAAAGGAGGAAGAAAACATCCAGACCAAAAATTCGTTGAGGTAAACACTCAAAATATTTTATTTATAGCTGGTGGCGCTTTCGACGGTGTGGAAAGAATTATTTCAAAACGTTTGAATCGTCAGGCTGTTGGATATTCTACATCTAAAAATGTGGATAATATCGACAAAGACAATTTATTGCAATACATTATCCCAAAAGACATCAAAGATTTTGGATTGATTCCTGAAATTATTGGTCGTTTGCCAGTGTTGACGCATATGGATCCTTTGGATAGAGAAACCTTGAGAGCTATTTTGACTCAACCTAAAAATGCCTTAATCAAACAATATAAAAAATTGTTTTTGATGGATGAGGTTGAATTCAATATTTCGGATGAAGCTTTAGATTTTATTGTGGACAAAGCGTTGGAATACAAATTAGGAGCTCGTGGATTGCGTTCGTTATGCGAAGCCATCCTAACCGATGCGATGTATGAATTGCCAAGTTCTGATGACAAAATATTGGAAATCGATGTCGATTACGCAAAAGAAACCTTGAACAGGAATTTATTGAAACGATTGGAAATCGCTTCATAAGTAAACTTCAAGCTCAATTAAAAGCAAAATAAAGCTCAAAAACATCCGTTTTTGAGCTTTATTCGTTAAATTTGTGAGCTCAAAGTGTTTTTTATGGCAAAGTTTAAATCCGATTTAGAAAAAGGAATGCTGGATTATATTAAAAATAATCCTAATAGTTCATCAAGAGAAATTTATGAAGGATTGGGAAATGTTGTGGCATTTGCTACTGTAAAAAGGACAATTGCAGCATTATTGGATAAAAATTTTATTGCTACAATCGGGAGAGGAAAGGCAACGAAGTACTTTATTAGCAAAGGGTTTAATGTTTTATTTCCAATAGATGTAGCAGTTTATTTTGAAAAAGAGATTGATGAACGAGAAGTAAAAGAAGGATTTAGCTTTGATCTTATCAAAGAAATATTGAACGTAATTCCCCTATTTACTTACGAGGAAATGGAAAAGCTGTCAAATCTCCAAAATAGTTTTACCGAAAACACCTCAAAACTTACAAAAGCCGAATACAATAAAGAATTTGAACGTTTAGCGATTGATTTGAGTTGGAAATCTTCTCAAATAGAAGGTAATACCTATTCTTTATTAGAAACTGAAAAGTTATTAAAAGAAAAAGAAACAGCAGCTGGAAAGACTAAAGATGAAGCTGTTATGTTATTGAATCACAAAGCAGCACTAGACTTTATTTTAGAAAACCCAGATTATGTAAATCCAATTTCTGTAGCTCGAATAGAAGATATTCATAGTTTGCTTGTTGAGGGTTTAGATATTGATAGAAATATTAGAAATAGAAGAGTTGGTATATCGGGCACCAATTATAAGCCTTTGGATAATGCTTTTCAAATAAAAGAAGCCTTAGAAGCTATGTGTGTTCTTGTCAACAGTAGAGAAAATATTTTTGAAAAGGGTTTATTAGCTTTAGTTTTGCTTTCTTATATCCAAGCTTTTTCGGACGGAAATAAAAGAACAGCAAGGATAATAAGCAATGCAATTTTAATAAATTATAAGTATTGTCCAATATCTTTTAGGACTATCGATTCTATTGATTATAAAAAAGCGATGCTTGTTTTTTATGAGCAAAACAATATTAGTGCTTTTAAAAATATTTTTATTGAACAGTTTGAATTTGCGGTTAAAACTTATTTTTGAAGTGGTTAGAAGGCTTCATAGAAACTTATTGAAACGATTGGAGATTGCTTCATAATTTTTTAGTTTATAGAATTTCAAACCCGACAAGAATTTCAAACCTGTCGGGTTTTCTGTTTTTTGCTCTCCCCAAAAAAACCGTCAATATCCTTTTTTATCTACAATAGATTGTCGATTTTTGCCCATCGTAAATAAATACAGTACAAATGGCAATAGTAGATAAAGAGATAATTTTGTTGAAAGTTTCTGGACAGGACAAACCTGGGGTAACTGCGGGTTTAACCGCTATTTTGGCCACTTATGGGGCTACCATTTTAGATATTGGTCAAGCAGATATCCACGATACGCTATCCTTAGGAATTTTATTTGAAGTAAAAGCAGGTTTTGGTTCTGGCAGCGTGTTAAAAGATTTATTGTTTAAGGGATATGAATTAGGAATTAAGGTAAAATTTATTCCGATTTCGATTCCTGACTACGAAATTTGGGTAAAAGGACAAAGCAAACAACGCTATATCATCAATGTTTTGGGTGAAACTTTGACCGCAACGCAATTAGCCGCCGTAACCAAAATTATGTCAGATCAAAATTTGAATATCGATTCTATTATTCGATTAACAGGACGAACATCAGTTGTAGATATAGAAGAATATCCTCGTTCGTGTGTACAATTATCGGTTACAGGAACAATAGTAAACAAGGCAGCGATGACCGCCCGTTTTATGGAAGTTTCTGGCGAATTGAATGTTGATATTTCTTTTCAAGAAGATAATATGTACCGCAGAAATCGTCGTTTGGTGTGTTTCGATATGGATTCGACCTTAATTCAAACCGAAGTAATCGATGAATTGGCAGAATTAGCTGGAGTGGGCGAACAAGTGAAAGCTATTACAGAATCAGCGATGAATGGCGAAATAGATTTTAGCGAAAGTTTCAAAAAACGTATGGCTTTGCTGGAAGGTTTGAGTGAAGATGTGTTGCACAATGTTGCTATCAATTTACCGATAACTAAAGGAGCGCATCGCTTAATGAAAGCCTTGAAATATTACGGTTATAAAACAGCAATTCTTTCTGGAGGATTCACCTATTTTGGAGATTATTTGCAAAAAGAATTAGGCATTGATTATGTTTATGCCAATCAATTGGAAATAAAAGACGGTAAACTAACTGGAAAATATTTAGGCGAAATTGTCGATGGTGCAAAAAAAGCCGAGTACCTAAAAGCCATCGCCGAAAAAGAAGGCATCCACATCAATCAAACTATTGCCGTGGGTGATGGTGCCAATGATTTGCCAATGTTGAATTTGGCTGGTTTAGGAATTGCTTTTCACGCCAAACCAAAAGTAAAAGAAAGCGCCTCAACTTCTATTTCAAGTCTTGGTCTTGATGGGGTTTTATATTTATTAGGTTATCACGATCGACATATTGATATGATGCAGGAGTAAATAGAAGTTTTTTTATAAAACAGAATCCCGATTTGAATTTTTCAAGCCGGGATTTTTTATGTAAAATGATATTGTTTTAAGAGTTTCCTTCAGCTACTTTAGTGTTGCTTTCACAAATTCCCCTCGCGCCACAACTCATTCGGTGTGGTCCGCAAGAACTCAATAAGGAAAGTACAAATACTATTAAAAGCAGTTTTTTCATTTTCATTGATGCACAATTACCTGCATATTTTTCAATTGTTCCAAATAATCTCTTTCGTTTGATAATCTTGGGATCTTATGTTGACCACCCAATTTGTGTTTTTCTTTTAACCAATCGTAAAACAAATTAGGTCTGGCAATGTTGATTATCAAAGGATTTAACGTCATATTGTTATAGCGTTTGGCTTCATAATCAGAATTTAAAGATTGCAAAGTTTCGTCCAATACTTTTTGGAAATTAGCAATGTCGTCTGGGTTTTTCTTGAATTCGATAATCCATTCGTGGGCGCCTTTTTCTTTGTCTTTCATAAAAACGGGCGCAACAGTATAATCCACCACTTCGGTTCCAGTAATATGACATGTTTTGGCAATGGCTTGATCTGTATTTTCGACCATTAATTCCTCGCCAAAAACATTGATGTGGTGTTTTGTCCGTCCGGTTACACGAATTTTATAAGGACTCAATGATGTAAAACGGACTGTATCTCCAATCATATAGCGCCACAAACCGGAATTGGTTGTGATGATAATGGCATAATTTTTAAAAAGTTCCACATCCGATAATCGAACAGTTTTTTGATTGGGTGTTCCAAAAGTGTCCATTGGTATGAATTCATAAAAAATTCCGTAATCTAACATCAGCAATAAATCACTGGAATAATTCAAATCCTGAATAGCAAAAAAACCTTCGGAAGCATTGTATATTTCGTAATATTTGAAATCTTTTTTCGGGAGTATTTTTTGGTATTGTTCACGATACGGTTCAAAATTCACACCGCCGTGAAAATAGACTTCTAAGTTTGGCCAAAGTTCCAATAAATTCCCTTTACCCGTTTCGGTGAGTAATTTATTCATTAAAACTAATAACCACGAAGGAACACCTGCAAAACTGGTGACATTTTCGTTTTTTACTTCATTGATTATGGCTGGAATTTTAGTTTCCCAATCACTCATCAACGAAATTTCCTTATTTGGAGTGCTGCTAAAATCTGCCCAAAGTGGCATATTTTCAATCAAAATAGCCGATAAATCTCCAAACAATGTGTTGTTGTCTTCATAAATTTGAGCACTTCCGCCAAGGCGAAGACTTTTTCCCAAAAACATTTCGGAGTTTTCGTTATTGCTCAAATACATACACAGTAAATCTTTGCCTGCTTTATAGTGACAATCTTCTAATGCTTCAGGACTAACAGGGATGAATTTGCTTTTTGCATTGGTCGTTCCACTGGATTTTGCAAACCATTTTATTGGAGTTTCCCAAATAACATTTTGCTCGCCTTTTCGGGTACGTTCTATCAATGGCTGTAATTCTTCGTAGGTAGAAACCGGTACTCTTTCGCAAAAAGTGGCATAGGAATGAATAGATCCATAGTCGTATTGTTGCCCAATTATTGTATTTTCAGCAGCTCGAAGCAAATTCATCAATAATTCTTCCTGAACTTCATTAGGGTACTTCAAGAAAAGTTCTATTTGATGAATTCTTTGTTTAAGAACCCAAGAAGCAAACGAATTGATGACAGTTATTGGCATTTTTTTGATTTACAATTTACGATATTTGATTTACGATATTTGACTTGAATATCGCCATACAAATACTAACTTTACGACGTTATCAAAAATAGTATTTTTTTTTAACTTTCTCTATTTTTAAATCTAATATCAAAAGTCCAAATCAAATATATGACTTACGAAGGCACGCTTACCAAAATGCAAACCGAATTTGCAAACCCAATTCAGTATTATCTGGTTTTTGAGAATAGTTTTTTGAATGTAAATCAATTGCTGAACAAAAATGTAGAAATTAATTTTGTGGGTTACCAATGCTTGAATTGCGGCAAAAAGAAGAAGATTTTTCGTCAAGGATTTTGTTACGATTGCTTTTATTCGAGTCCAGCCGTTGGTGATTGGATTATGAAGCCCGAATTGAGTACAGCACATCTTGGAATTCAAGATCGGGATTTGGTGTATGAAGAAAAAGTACAATTGCAACCACATATTGTGTATTTAGCGTTATCCAGTGAAGTAAAAGTAGGTGTAACCAGAAAAACTCAAATGCCTACAAGATGGATTGATCAAGGAGCATCCCAAGCGATTTCAATTGTAGAAGTTCCCAATCGGTATCTGGCAGGAATTACTGAGGTGGCTTTGAAAAATCATTTTGCTGACAAAACCAATTGGCGTAAAATGCTTCAAAACGATGTAGATCAAGTCGATTTAATTGCTGAAAGATTGAAAGTTGAAAATCTTATTCCTGCTGAAGTTCAGGAATATTTCTATTCAGAGAAAAACGATTTATACGAAATGCACTTTCCAGTTTTGGAATATCCAAAAAAAATAATCAGTTTGAGTTTAGAAAAAACACCCAATTTTCAAGGAAAACTGATGGGAATAAAAGGACAATATTTAATCTTTGAAGACGGCACTGTTTTCAATGTCCGAAGTTCTGAAGGGTATATTGTGCAAATTTATATTTAAAACAAAACCCTTTCAATCCAATGGCATAGGACTAAAAGGGCAAACTATTAAAAAAAAATTATTGAATAGTAATCTCAAAAGGCATCATGGCTTGAACTCCTTTTCGTGCTTGAACTTTTTTAATTTGTTCCATCAAACGATAGGTTTCTTCTCCAAATTCTTCTTTTATAAAAGATTCTTTTGATTTTGCAAAAGGAAGATTCTTAAAAATGTCATTCATGTCCTTTTCGTATTCAGGAAAGTTTTGAGTGCTGTATTTTTTGGTTTTTGATAGACTCGCAGCTTCTTTTATTGCTGCATCCAAACCGCCAATTTTATCGACAAGTCCAATTTTCAAAGCCTGAGACCCTGACCAAACTCTTCCTTGTCCGATTGAATCCACTTGAGCAACAGTCATTTTTCGTCCTGCGGCAACGTGTGACACAAATGTTTTGTAAATATGTTCTACACTTTCGAGAGTGACTGTTTTAAATTTTTCGTCCATTGGCATAAAAGGACTGTATTCAGAAGCGTTTTCATTGGTTTTCACTTGTTCGGTATGAATGCCAATTTTTGTTGCCAACGGAGTAAAATTTGGTAATATTCCAAAAACACCTATTGAGCCGGTAATTGTGTTGTTTTCAGCAAAAATTTTGTTTGCATTACAGGCAATATAATAACCTCCAGAAGCTGCATAATTTCCCATAGAAACTACTACTGGCTTCACTTTTTTAGTCAATTCAATTTCTCTCCAAATCAAATCTGATGTCAAAGCGCTTCCACCAGGACTGTCCACACGAAGTACAATAGCTTTTATATTTTTATCTTTTCTAGCTTCGATTAGGGAACGATTTATCGAGCCTTCTCCAATAGTATTGATATCTCCTTCTCCGCCCATAATTTCGCCTTGTGCATAAATTACAGCAATTTTGTCTTGGGCGTCACTGCTTTCGGAAGTAGTAGCTACTTTTTGTGCATATTCTAGAATGCTTAATTTGTTGTAATCTTCGTCGGTATCGATTTTCAAAATTTTTCGGATGGCATTATGATATTCATCTTCATAAGCAATAACATCGACTAATTTTTCTGCTTTCGCCATTTCGGGAGTTCTGGCTAGTAGTCCGTTTGCAATTTCGTTTAATTTAGCCACTGAAATATTTCTGCTTTTCGAAATATCAACAAGAATAGAACTCCAAACCGAATTCAATAATGACCTGGTTTGTTCTCTATTGGCATCGCTCATTTTATTATCTAAGAAGGGTTCAACCGCACTTTTGTATTTTCCGTGACGAATAACTTCCATCTTTACCCCTGATTTTTCTTGTAAATCTTTGAAAAACATCAATTCGGCTGATAATCCTTTGAAATCGAAATCACCAATAGGATTGATATAAATAGTATTGGCTACAGAATTCAAATAATATTCTTTTTGCGAATAGGAATTGGCGTATGCCATAACAAATTTCCCTGATTTTTTGAAGTCTTCCAATGCGTTTCGCAAGGCTTTTCTTTGTGCCATTCCTAATTCAGAATCATCATTCAAGATGGAAATCCCCTTGATATCATTGTCTGTTTTTGCTGCTTCAATAGCCTTGATGATGTCCGAAAGACCTACTTTTTCGCCATCGGACAAAATAGCCACCCAAGGATCCTTATATTTTCCGGCGTAGTCGTTTTTTATGTCTTCTAATTTTAATTCGATAACCGAATCATTTTTTACAGATATTTCTTCAGATTCACCACCAAAAATTGCAGCAATTAGGACAATTCCAAAAAAGAACATCATCAAAAATACAAACAAACCAACGATGGTTGCCAAAACATTTCCTAAAAATCTCATAATTATATTTTTATTAATAAGTAGTCAAAAGTGTTGATGTGTTACATTTTTTTGCATAAAAATTTGTAAAAAATAGTTATCAACACGCTCGCAAATATAGTTTATTTCTAAAATTGTTTTAGTTAATTTGTGGTTATTATGAAATCACAAAATCAAGTCGTTTTATCGCTAGGATCTAACCAAGGCAATCGTCTAAGCAATATTGAAAATTGCATTCAATTGATTCATCAAGATGTTGGAACTGTAATCAAAATTTCAAAGTTGTATGAAACTCCATCTTGGGGTTTTGATAGTGACGCGTTTTATAATTGCGCCTTGGTTTTACATACATTTTTAACAGCCGAATCCATTTTATCAAAAATCTTAGAAATAGAAAATCGATTGGGGCGTGTTCGTGACGAAACTTTAGAATACCAATCCCGAATTATCGATATTGATTTGATTGCTTTCAACGAAGAAGTTATTGATGTCGAAAACCTTCAAATCCCACATCCTTTGATGCAAAGTAGGAATTTTGTTTTGTTGCCAATGATAGATTTGAATTTGAATTGGATTCATCCTGTTTTTCATAAAAAAATTGCAGAATTACTCGAAATTTCACATGACGTAAGTGTTTGTACATTCGTACAGAATTTAAAAAATCCCTTAGATTCAATTCCTTTGGAGCAATTCAATTATATTGCTTTTGAAGGAAATATTGGTGCTGGAAAAACAACTTTGTCCACAAAAATTGCCGAAGATTTTAATGCCAAAACGGTTTTGGAACGCTTTGCCGACAATCCGTTTTTACCAAAATTTTATGAAGATCAAAATCGCTATGCTTTCCCCTTAGAGATGTCGTTTCTTGCGGATAGATACAAACAACTGTCCGATGATTTGGCCCAGTTCGATTTGTTTAAGGATTTTATTGTGGCCGACTATCATATTTTTAAATCCTTGATATTTGCCAAAATCACGCTTGCCGAAGATGAATATCGCTTGTATCGAACGCTGTTTGATATCGTTTACAGAGAAATGCCCAAACCGGATTTATACATTTATTTATACCAAAACACGGAACGATTATTAGCCAATATCAAAAAAAGAGGCAGAAGTTACGAGCAAAATATTCCAGCAGATTATTTAGACAAAATCAATAGTGGCTACTTGGATTATATCAAGTCTCAAACGGATTTGAATGTTTTGATTATTGATGTTTCGGATCGTGATTTTGTAGAAAACCAAAAAGATTATCTTTATATTTTGGACAAAATCAGGCAAAAAATTCAACAATAATTTAGCATTAGAACATTATCTTTTTAGTGAAAAATGGCCTTTTATTTCTGGTGTTCCATTTCCTAAATTTAGGATATACCAATAATCATCAGCGGGCAATGGAGCACCGTTGTACATTCCATTCCAGCTTTTATTAATAGTATTTAGGGTTGTAAGATACTTGCCATACCGGTCGAAAAGTTGGACTTCGGCTTGGGGGTATTTTACAACTCCTTTTATTTCCCATACATCATTATAAGTATCACCGTTTGGCGTGAAAAATTTAGGCACACCTACAAGTACAATTTCTTGTTCAACTGTTCCACAGCCATTTTTATCATTGACATAAACCACGTGAATTCCAGCGGGTACATTATTAAAAAAATTGGAATCTTGCCAAAATCCATTAGGTTCGTCTAAGCTGTATTCGTAAACTCCAGGTCCAGTTGCGTTGACGGTTACGGTATTAATATCGGTTAAATCTACAACATCAACAGTAAAATCTGCAACATTAGAAGCAGTGACCTTTATCGTTCTAATTCTGCTACATCCCAATTTATTGATTACTTCAACGGTGTAGTCGCCTTCTTCATTTACAGGTAGTGTTGGTGAATTAGAACCTATATTTGCTCCATCTTTTGTCCAAACATAATCATAATCACTCGTCGGAGAACCGTCTGTAATTCCAGCATCTAGTGTTACAAAAAAAGTAGAAAGATTTGAACAAACCAATTCGTCATCAGTTCCATCTAAATTCAAATTAATATTGGGAACAGGATTGACAACAAAATTCAAAATTATTGATGCAGTACAAATTGTGTTTATAGGGTTTTCAACTTTGACAGTTACATTTTGTGTGTTTGTGACGAAAGGATTAGGCAATGGGCTTGGCAAAAGAACATTGTTTTGACCGTAATATTTAACAACCATTCCGGTTTGACCACCTAAAATGGTACTTTCGAAAGTGGTAGTGTCAAAAGCAAATTTTCCGTCTTGGTCTATTGGATCGGGTTCATCGTCACAAGTTGTTGTTAAGTTAGCAGGAACTGGAAAAGCCTGTGGAGATACATCTACTATAAATGTGATACTGGTTTCGTCAAAACAAAGCTGAGGCGTATTATTGGTTACAACGGCCTTTATAGTTTGAGATTTTGAGGCAAAACTGGTTGGAAAGGGGCTTGTGATTAATAGGCCGTTAGCATCTTTAAGAGGATTGTTGGCTTGGTCAAAATAAGTAACCATTACGTTAGTTTGTCCTTTTAATAAATCAGATTCAAGAGAAGAAGTGTTGAACTGGAATATTCCATCGTTGTTATCATCACATTGTCTCGGAATTGTTACCGCATTTGCAGTAGGTAAAGCTTCGACATTTAAAGTTAAATAAGGCCCTAAACCATAACAGGCATTGTCTAAATCGCTATCGATACGAATCCAAATATCTTGCGAATTGGGATAACCAATATTTCTGTAATTGGAAATATCGGAAATGACATTCAATTCTGCTAAAGCATCTGCTTCATTTTTATAATAATTGATGGTATATGTTTGACCAACAGGAAGTAATGCTAATATAGTTCCTTTTGTAGAAGAGAAATCAAAAGTGGTGATTCCGTCTCGCTTATTGTTGTTGGCATTATTATTTCCATTAAAATCTAAAAAATCATCACAAACAGGTGCGAAAGGAATTTTGTAAGTAGGAGGAATATTTGTTGCAGGCACTTTCAAAGTGATTTTAGCAATACTTGCACAAGCTGTTAATTTGTCGGTAATTCTTGACCAAACATCCATCAGAGTTGGCGTGGTGTTTTCAAAAGCCAATTCATTAGGAATTAAATCAGCTGGAACAGCATTAGTAGCACCGTTTAGACTAGTATAATAAGTAAAAGTTTCATTGGCGGAATTACTTGAAATATCAGCATTGTTTACTGTTAAATTGAAAAATGTTTTTCCGTCGACAATTAGGTCGGTATCACATTGGATAATAGTGATATCTTTTACAATTGGCAATGGATGGACAACAAAATTCAAAGTCGTAGTTGCAAAACAACTTGTATTTGTTGTGTTTTCCACTTTGACGGAAACACTTTGACTGCTGGTTAAAAATGGATTAGGAAGAGGACTTGATAAAGGGTTGCCATTTTTGTCGAAATAACTTACTTTCATTCCAGTTTGTCCGCCTAAAATAGTAGCTTCGATATTAGATGTATTAAAAGGAAATTTCCCATCTTGATTTGAAGGAATTGGTTCATCATCGCATGCCGTTGTTAACGTTGCCGGAACAGCAAATGCTTCTGGTAAATCGTCTACAATAAATTGAATGTTGGTTTTGGTAGCACATTTCAAGGAACTATTATCTGTAACAACCGCTTTTATAGTTTGTGATTTAGTCGAGAAACTGGCAGGAAATGGACTAGTGATTAATTTTCCAGTTGAATCTTTTAAAGGATTGTCTAAGGAATCAAAATAAGTTACGACAACATTGGTCAGTCCATTTAGTAAAGTTGATTCGAGTGCCGTTGTATTGAAAATAAAAATACCGTCTTGGTCATTATCGCATTGTCTAGGAATTACTACAGGATTTATAATTGGTAAAGGGTTTACAGGGACAATCATAGGAGTTCTTGCAGAACAACCATTATCAACATAATAAGTGGTAGTGGCATTAAGTATAGGTGTTGTAAAACTAGTGCCAGTTTGCAGCAATACACCACCAATTGGCGCATCATACCAATTAATTGTTCCCGAAGTAGAACTTGCTTGCAGGGTTGTTTTTTCTCCAAAACAAATGGCACTTGGTGGAGTTACGGTCAGCTGAGACATTTTCATTGAGGTACTCGCCGAAATCTGAAGTACAGGATCGCCTGGCATTCCTCCATATTCTACTATGTAGCCTTTCGGTTGATAATCTCCATTTGGATCGCCAGTGATTGTCAAGTCATTCCAAGATCCAGTTATACCTACCCCTGGAGCAGTGATATGTGCATAATCTTCTTCACGGCCTAAATATTGGTTTGGTTCGTTTGTGTTCCATTTCGCGTAATTGGGCGTGGAACCATTGACTAATCCGTTCCAAAAAATGATTCCTGTTCCACTATTGGCTAAGCCTTCAGGTCCTGTGACCCATTTCCAAGTTCCTTCAATTTCTTGGTCGGTTCCGCCAATCCAGCCAGCTCCTGAGGCTTGTTCACCAGAAATTTGAGCTTCATCTGCGGACAAAATAGTTGCTAAATATCCTTTTAGACCATAATAATTCAGTGCTTCTGCGGCTGGTTTGGCACTTGTCCAAGTAATACCTATGTTGGGAACAAATTGATAATAATGCCCTGTAGATGGAAGATAATTGGCTTGACCGATAGTAATAGAAAAATTTCTGGTACCTGTTGGGTTCGGAGAAGAATTGCTAAATTCTACATCTTTTATGGCTAAAACAAAGTCTGTGTATGCTATTTTATTTCCTGTAGGGCTGTATAATTTTAGTTTTCCTGCTGTTGCATCCCAACTTGTTGTAATAGTTGAATGTAAAGTCGGATTAGCAAGTGTTAATTTATCCTGGCCGTTTACATAGCCCGTAGACACCTGAATATAAATGGCATCTGTATCGGGTTCCGCTGGGTCATTGGTGATAGAAATGGTTTGAACTATTTTTAAAGACGTTCCCGGACAATAGGTTTGATTTCCTGTTGCGGTGATTACAGGCGGTGCAATTGGTGCAGCGGTTTTGCTGCAATCTTCAGAATAACTAGCTGTGGCGTCTTTGTTTGACCAATTGGCAGCAGAATATGCTTTGTTATCAACTTGTATACAGCTAAGATTTGGGTTATTATTTAGAAGTATAAACGAATTGCTCATTGCAATATTATTTCCATTTTTTAAGTTTAGAGAAGTTAATTGATTATTGTAACACCGAACAATAATTAGATGTGAATTTTTAGAAAAATCTAAAGTAGTTAATTTGTTATTCCAACAGTGTAATTGACTTAAAGCCAAATTTTTTGTAACATCTAAATTACTTAATTGATTAAAGTCGCAGTTCAAAACAGTCAAAAGGGAATTTTTACTAACATCTAAACTACTCAATAGATTATATCTACACCACAAAGTATTTAAGTGGGTATTTTTACTAACATCTAAATTAGTTAATAAATTAGTTGAGCAGTCAAAATCCGTTAAATCAATAAAATCTTCAATACCTTTTAAATCGGAGATGTTTTTATTAGACATATTGAGAGCAGTCACTCCACTCACATTTGCTGTAAGAACTTGACCATCAAGCGCTCCACTATCAAGTCCCTCATTAATCAACGCTTTCTCAAAATTCGCATCTGGAATTAAAGTATATTGGGCAAAGCCAAAAAAATTAGAGAGTAGTAAAACGAGATAGAGTAGTTTTTTCATAAAGCAATCAAGAAAAAAATGGGGCAAATGCAATTAGTAACAAATCTACAAATTCCATTTCATTTTTTGGAACAAATCCCAAATGACTATTCCAGCACTTACCGAAATATTTAACGAATGTTTGGTACCCAATTGTGGAATTTCGATACAGCCATCACAAATTGCAACTGCTTCTTGTGATACACCAAATACTTCGTTGCCGAAAACCAAAGCATATTTTTTGCCTTTTTCAACTGTGAAATCCTGAAGAAAAACAGCGCTTTCCACTTGTTCGATAGCCAATACGGTGACTTTTTCCTCCTTTAAATTTTGAATCACTTCAAGAACATCTTTAGAATGTTCCCAAGCCACGGTTTCGGTTGCGCCAAGAGCTGTTTTGTGAATTTCCTTGTTGGGTGGAGTAGCAGTGATGCCGCACAAATATATTTTTTCAATCAAAAAAGCATCAGCGGTTCTAAAAACAGAACCAATATTATGCAAACTTCGAATGTCATCCAACACAATGATGATTGGAGTTTTTTCGGATTGTTTGAAATCTTCAACAGATTTGCGGTCGAGTTCGCTGTTTTCTAGCTTTCTCATAGCTTTGAATAAGTGTTAAATAAAAAAAGCTTCCTTAGTTTTGGAAGCTTTTTTAGTATAATAATTTAATATTTAGCTTTTTGGAGCATCTGCTGCAAGTACAGTTCCTTTGATGGTCAATACTTTTGAAGGAACTCCTACTGCATTCGATGTGATGGTTACAGTTTTAGTAAAGGCACCAACTCTAGACGCAGAAGTGTCATATTTTACTCCAATAACTCCTTTTGCACCTGGTGCAATTGGCTCTTTAGGGAAAGTTGGAACGGTACAACCACAAGATCCTGTAGCATTGGTTATAATTAATGGCTTGTTACCATTATTTGTAAATTCAAATTTGCGGTTACCGTCAGAATTTATGGCAACACTACCGTAATCGATGGTTTCGTTTACAAAAACCATTCCTGCACCTTCTACTTTAGGCAAGGCTGGAGCAGTTGTTTTTGCAGCAACTTTTTTTGACGATTTTGTAGCTTTTGATGTTTCTTGAGCATTAGAAAAAGTAAATGCTAACAGAGCTATTGAAAGAGCAATAATTTTTTTCATTGTTAATTTATTTAGTAATTGAATGACAAATTTATAGAAAAAATCGAAAATTCAACTTAAATTTTACTTAAATATATTTTAAATTTCGAGAGTGTTCGTAATTCGCTATAAAATATATAAATTCGCTTTCTGTTAAATTTAAACAATAAATTTTGTCATCTAAAGAAAAAGTGGTCAAGGAAACGCCTTTAATGAAGCAATACAACGAAATAAAAAGGAAATATCCTGATGCCTGTTTGTTGTTTAGAGTCGGAGATTTTTACGAAACCTTTGGCGAAGACGCCGTTCGTGCTTCCAAAATTCTGGGAATAACCTTGACCAAACGTGGCGCAGGTTCCGAAACCGAAACGGCTTTGGCTGGTTTTCCGCACCATTCTATTAATACGTATTTGCCAAAATTAGTCAAAGCGGGACTTCGTGTGGCTATTTGTGATCAACTCGAAGATCCGAAAATGACCAAAACCATCGTGAAACGGGGTGTTACTGAACTTGTAACTCCTGGTGTTTCGATGAACGATGAGGTTTTGCAATCGAAGAACAATAATTTTTTGGCGGCTATTTATTTTGCCAATAAATCCATCGGAATTTCATTTTTAGATGTTTCTACAGGTGAGTTTCTCACAGCGCAAGGGAATGCTGAATATATAGACAAGTTGTTGCAGAATTTTAATCCAAGTGAAGTTCTGGTTCCAAAAAACAATAAAAATACTTTCCGGGAAACTTTCGGAGACGATTATCACAGTTTTTATCTCGAAGACTGGATTTACAAAGAAGATTATGCTTTTGAAACTTTGACGAAACATTTTCAAACCATTTCTCTAAAAGGTTTTGGAATCGAAGAATTGCACGAAGGAATCATTGCTTCGGGAGCGATTTTGTATTATTTGTCCGAAACACAACATAATAAAGTACAACATATCACGGCGATTCAACGAATTGCTGAAGATGCTTACGTCTGGATGGACAGATTTACTATTCGAAACCTCGAATTGTATCACAGTTACAATCCCAATGCGGTGACACTTCTTGATGTTATTGATAAAACGCTTTCGCCAATGGGTGGTCGTTTGCTCAAGCGTTGGTTGGCATTACCTCTAAAGGATACGAATAAAATTAGAAGCCGTCATCAAGTGGTTTCTTATTTGAAAGAGAATCAGGAAGTGTTGAAAAACATTCAAAAGCAAATCAAACAAATTTCGGATTTGGAGCGTTTGATTTCGAAAATTGCTGCTGGAAAAGTGTCGCCACGCGAAGTGGTTTATTTGAAAGAATCATTAGATGCTATTATTCCAATAAAAATTTTGGCGTTAGCAAGTACACAAGAAGCGGTGAAAGTCATTGGAGACAGTCTGCACAGCTGTGATTTATTGCGCGAAAAAATAAAAACGGTCTTGAATCAGGATGCGCCTGTGGCTGTTGCCAAAGGAAATGCCATTGCCAAAGGTGTTAATGCTGAATTAGATGATTTACGAGCGATTTCAACTTCTGGAAAAGAATTCTTAGAAGGAATTGAAAAAAGAGAATCCGAAAGAACGGGAATTTCATCATTAAAAATTTCATTCAATAATGTTTTTGGCTATTATATCGAAGTTCGAAATACACATAAGGACAAAGTTCCAACCGAATGGATTCGAAAACAAACTTTAGTAAGTGCCGAGCGTTATATTACTGAAGAATTAAAAGAATACGAAACCAAAATTCTTGGTGCCGAAGAAAAAATATACAAAATTGAAGTCGAGTTATTTGAGCAATTGGTGGCTTGGATTTCAACTTATATCAAACCCGTTCAAATGAATGCGAATTTGGTAGCGCAATTGGATTGTTTGTGTTCGTTTACGCAATTGGCCATCGAAAACAAATATGTTTGTCCAGAATTAGACGATACATTCGAATTGGATATCAAAAACGGAAGGCATCCTGTTATCGAAAAACAACTCCCAGTCGGAACACCTTATATCGCCAATGATGTTTTCTTGGATAGAGAAACACAGCAACTGATAATGATTACCGGACCGAATATGTCTGGAAAATCCGCTATTTTACGTCAAACGGCTTTAATTGTACTCTTGGCTCAAATGGGAAGTTTTGTGCCAGCAGATAATGTGAGAATGGGAGTTATCGATAAAATATTCACTAGAGTGGGCGCTTCCGATAATATTTCGATGGGCGAATCTACTTTTATGGTCGAAATGAATGAAACCGCTTCTATTTTGAACAATATTTCAGATCGAAGTTTGGTGTTGTTAGACGAAATAGGACGAGGGACCAGTACTTATGATGGAATTTCCATCGCTTGGGCAATTGCCGAGTTTTTACACGAACATCCATCTCAACCCAAAACCCTTTTCGCAACACATTATCACGAGTTGAATGAAATGAGTGAATCTTTGCCAAGAATCCAGAATTATAATGTTTCGGTCAAAGAGTTAAAAGATACGGTGCTTTTTATTCGAAAGTTGGTAAAAGGCGGAAGTGCTCATAGTTTTGG
Organism: uncultured Flavobacterium sp.; assembly: GCA_963513695.1. Taxonomy (GTDB): domain Bacteria; phylum Bacteroidota; class Bacteroidia; order Flavobacteriales; family Flavobacteriaceae; genus Flavobacterium. The sequence continues at coordinate 38,401 of CAUPRL010000013.1, read as the reverse complement.
AATTCACGTGGCTAAAATGGCAGGAATGCCACAAATCGTGATTTTGAAAGCGCAAAAACTGTTGAAAAAACTAGAGAAAGACCATTCTAGTGAAGCTTTGAACGGCATCAAATCAGCGAAGGACGATATGCAAATGAGTTTCTTCAATCTTGACGATCCTTTGTTGGAAGAAATAAAAGACGAGATTTTGAGTCTTGATATCAATACCATTACACCTATGGAAGCCTTAATGAAACTCAATGAAATCAAAAGAATGTTGACTAAAAAATAGTTTCTCTGCGTTTAAAGTTGAGGTTATCAGAAGATTATATTTTGTCTGCATATTTTTTACAAAAAAGGCTTGTGTAATTGAATTAATGTCTTAAATTTGCATCCGCAATACGATTAAGTATTGAGTTCTTTTTTAGAATGTAAATGCGAAAATAGCTCAGTTGGTAGAGCGCGACCTTGCCAAGGTCGAGGTCGCGGGTTCGAGCCCCGTTTTTCGCTCAAAATCATACGCTTAGTAGGTTTTAAATCTTAATGAATTTTCAATTAGATTTCAAATCAAAAAGTAAAATGCTTGAATGGTGCTGTATTTAATTAATTTTTTCTAAAAATTAGATATAACATCGAAAAAGTAAAATGCTCGGATGGTGTTGTATTTAATTAATTTTTTCTAAAAATTAGATATAACATTTAAAAGCAAAATGCTAGGATGGTGTTGTGTTTAATTAATTTTTTCTAAAAATTAGATATAACATTTAAAAGCAAAATGCTCGGATGGTGAAATTGGTAGACACGCTGGACTTAAAATCCAGTGAACAGCAATGTTCGTGCGGGTTCAAGTCCCGCTCTGAGTACTTAGTAAAGCCGTAAAGAATTAATTTTTAATTCTTTACGGCTTTTTTTATTGAGCTTTCTGATTTGAATTTTGGTAATTACTTCGTAATCTCCCTGAAAACTGTTTCCAAATTTTTATTTTTCTGATTGAGTTGTAAAGTTTTCAATCCATTGGCATTAGCAAAATCAAAAACAGCCGGACGCATATCTTTATCTGCGCTGAAAGTCAATTCCCAAACGTTGTCTTGCGTGTTTTTATAAGAAGTCAGATTTTCGATTTTGGCAATCAATTGTTCTTCTACTGCGAGGTCGAATTCCACTTCGATAACTTGTGCTGCCTCTGTTGAAATTAAATTGTCCAGTTTTTTATCGGCAACGATTTTCCCTTTGTCAATAATAATAACGCGGTCGCAAATGGCTTCTACTTCCTGCATAATGTGTGTCGAGAGAAAAACGGTTTTGTCTTTCCCTACATTTTTAATCACGTTTCGGATTTCGACCAATTGATTTGGGTCTAAACCTGTGGTGGGCTCGTCGAGAATCAAAATGTCGGGTTTTTTTTCTAATCGTTGGCTTTTTTTTCTAATTTTGAAAAATTATTCTGTCTTAATTAATGGCAATCGGTAAACTATAAGTTGTTCTTACTATCATCCCTTTTTGTTGTCCTGGAATCCATTTTGGACCTTGTTCTAAAACTCGAATTGCTTCTTTTCCTGTGCCAAAGCCTATATCTCTTAAAACTTTTATATCGGTAAGGCTTCCATCTATTTCAACGACAAAAGTTACATATACTTTTCCTTTTAATTCTTTTGCTTCACGAGGGGTGATGTAGTTTTTTCTAATGTATTTTTCGAATTCTTTTTGACCACCAGGGAATTCTGGTTTTACGCTTATTCCAGCCGAATTATAAAGAGAATTTTGATTGGGGTGTGTTATTTTTTCTTGTCCGTAGCCTAATTGTATGGAGAAAAACAAAACTACTAGTAATAAAAAGTTTTTCATTTTAAGGGGTTTTTAAAAGGGTTATTTTTTTTGTAAATATATTCTTTATTTTGAATTATTTATAACGTCATTTAAAAATAAGTGTATAGTTTTTTTGTTTGTAGACTTTGACTGCTATCTGAAATTTTTCGACTTACTTAGTCATTTCCCTGAAAACCGTTTCTAGATTTTTATTTTTTTGATTCAATTGTAAGGTTTTCAATCCATTGGCATTTGCAAAATCAAAAACAGTCGGGCGCATATCTTTGTCCGCGTTGAAAGTCAATTCCCAAATCATATCGTGGGTGTTTTTGAAAGAAGTCAGATTTTCGATTTTAGCAATCAATTGTTCTTCGACTTTATAGTCAAATTCTACTTCAATAATTTGTTCTTTTTCTGCTGAAATTAATTTGTCCAGTTTTTTGTCGGCAACGATTTTCCCTTTGTCAATAATAATAACGCGGTCGCAAATGGCTTCTACTTCCTGCATAATGTGTGTCGAAAGGAAAACAGTTTTGTCTTTCCCTACGTTTTTGATCACGTTTCGTATTTCGGCCAATTGGTTTGGGTCTAAACCTGTGGTTGGCTCGTCGAGAATCAAAACATCGGGATTGTGTAATAAAGCATTGGCAAGTCCAACTCTTTGGCGAAAACCTTTAGACAATTGTCCTATTTTCTTGTGACTTTCATTGGCTAAACCTGTTAATTGAATCACTTCCTCGATTCTGGATTTGGCTACATTATATACATCAGCATTAAATGCTAAATATTCTCTCACATACAAATCCAAATACAAAGGATTGTGTTCTGGCAGATAGCCAATAGATTGTTGAACATCTTTGGTTTGAGAATTCACATCAAATCCATTTACACTTGCAGAACCTTCTTCGGCAGCAATATAAGTGGTCAATATTTTCATTAAAGTTGACTTTCCGGCACCATTTGGACCCAAAAAACCCACAATTTCCCCTTTTTTGACAGCAAACGAAATGTTGTCTAATGCTTTTTGGGTACCATAACTTTTCGATATGTTATTTACTTCTATTGACATCGCTTATTATTTGTTGCAAAAGTAAACAGAAAATGGTTTGATTTATTGTTTTTTTAAGGTCTTTATAATTTTCAAAACTTTAGAAAGATGTATGACAAATTCATTTAGATTTATATATTTACCTAAACTTTATAAATAATGGGGAAACAAAAAACAACATCAGGAAGTTTCTTGAAAAATTACAGTAGTATTTTATTGCTTTTGGGAGGAATTATAGCAGGAAGTATATTAGGACTAGTTTTCGGAAAAGGAGTCGAAGTGATAAAACCTTTGGGAGATATTTTTCTAAATATGTTGTTTACAGCAATTATTCCGTTGATATTCTTTACGATTGCCACTTCGATTGCTACTTTGGAAAAAACGGAGAAACTGGGAAAGTTATTCACTATAATGATTGGTGTTTTTTTGGGAACAGTTCTTATTTCTGCTATTGTTATGATTCTTGGAGTTTTGCTTTTTCCAATTCATCAAGAGATAATCATTTCGAAAACACCATTAGAAACGATTCAAGAAAGCAATGTTGGAACTCAAATAACTCAATTGCTTACTGTTAATGATTTTTCTGAATTACTGACTCGAAAAAGCATGTTAGCTTTGATTGTATTCTCTTTTTTAATAGGATTTGCCACTTTGCAATCGGGTGAAAAAGGAGATGCTTTTAAAAGTTTCCTAAAATCGGGTGACGAAGTGATGAAACAATTGTTGCATTTGATTATGAAAACGGCTCCAATAGGTTTGGGTGCTTATTTTGCCTATCAAGTAGGGATTTTTGGACCACAATTATTTGGTACTTACGCCAAACCTTTAGGACTTTATTATGCTGTTTGTATATTCTATTTTGTGGTGTTTTTCAGTTTATATGCTTTTTTTGCTGGAGGAAAAAAAGGGCTTTCTGTTTTCTGGAAAAATAATATAACGCCTTCATTGACAGCACTTGGAACTTGCAGCAGCATTGCAACAATTCCTGCAAATTTGGAAGCTGCGGAGGAAATGAAAATTCCCAATCACGTGAGTCATATCGTAATTCCGCTCGGAGCTCCTTTGCATAAAGACGGTTCTTCTACAGGTTCGATTATTAAAATTGCAATTCTTTTTGCCATGTTTGGCAAAGATTTTACTGAGCCATCTGTATTGCTATTGGCCATAGGGATTACGGTAATCGTTTCAGTGGTCGAAGGCGGAATTCCTAATGGAGGTTATATAGGTGAAGTTCTGGCAATAACCGTTTATGGATTGCCAATGGAGCAAGCTTTACCAGCCGCAATGATTATAGGAACATTGATTGATCCAATAGCGACTTTGCTAAATGCCAATGGCGATTTGGTTGCGGCAATGATGGTTACGAGAATATCCGAAGGCAAAAAGTGGATGTCTAAAGCCAATTAAAACTTATGAATTCTGGCTGATTAGGATAAATCTCCATTGCTTATATCGTGATTAATGAGGTGTTTTTTGATTATTATTTAATCAAATGTAATATTTTTTGTCAATTCTTTTTTTTGACTAATAAAATTAACTTTTTTTTTGGGTTACTAAAATTTAATTTATACATTCGCAGAGGATTTTAAAAAAAAACCGAAATATTTATGTCAACTAACCGTTTTTATTTTAGCAATACTTACTATTTCTTCTTTAGGAAGTAAGGATTGTCTATGGTTATTTGAAAGATTATAAAAACAAATAAAACTAATATACAATCCTGATGAAAATCAGGATTTTTTTTTGAATATTTATGAGTACAATTATTGCAATACAAGGTATAAAAGGTTCTTTCCACCATCAGGTGGCACAAGAATATTTTGGGGCTGATGTAGAAGTTGATGAATGTTTGTCATTCGATAAACTGATTGATAGCGTGCTTACAGGAAAATCGGATCAAGCCGTTATGGCCATCGAAAATTCTATTGCAGGCCCTATTATTCCTAATTATGCCTTAATTGACAAAAATAATTTGCACATCATTGGTGAACATTATTTGGATATTCATCAAAATTTAATGGCACTGAAAGGTCAGAAAATCAAAGATATTTTAGAAGTTCATTCGCATCCGATGGCCTTGTTACAATGTATGGAATTTTTAAAAAAATATCCTAAAATTAAATTAGTTGAAGACAAAGATACTGCCGAAACGGCTCGTAGAATTCAAAAAAAACAACTTTCTGGGATTGCAGCAATTGCCAGTAAAACGGCAGCTGAAATGTACGATTTAGAAATTTTAGCACCAGAAATACAAACTATTAATAACAATATGACACGTTTTGTTATTATCAAAAAGGAAAATTCTTTTGTGCCAAAAGAAGAGATTAATAGAGCCTCTATTAAATTCGAATTAGATCACAAACGAGGGAGTTTGGCAGCGGTTCTTAATGTAATGAGTGATTGCAAATTAAATTTAACCAAGATTCAATCTTTACCAAAAATAGAAACACCTTGGAAATATTCGTTTTTTGTGGACGTTACTTTCGATAAATACGAAGATTACGCCAAAGCGAAATCTTTGATGGAAATTATGGCAGAATATTTCAAAGTATTAGGAGAATATAAAAATACAAAACCGTGATACAAACAGCAAAGCGATTAGAAATAGTTGAAGAATATTATTTTTCTTCAAAACTTCGCGAAGTAAGACAACTGGCTTCCGAAGGGAAACCCATTATCAATATGGGAATTGGAAGTCCAGATTTAAGACCGTCACAAGCGGTTATTGATGCCGTAACTTTGGCAATGCAAGAAGAAAATGCACATCAATATCAAAGTTACCAAGGATTGCCAGAATTGAGAAGCGGAATGGCTGATTTCTATAAAAACAATTATGGAGTTACCTTGAATTCGAATACAGAAATTTTGCCTTTGATGGGTTCCAAAGAAGGAATTATGCATATTTCATTGGCATTTTTAAATGAAGGAGACCAAGTTTTGATTCCAAATCCAGGGTATCCAACGTATTCTTCAGTGACGAATTTGGTTGGAGCGGTGCCAGTTTATTATGATTTGAAAGAAGTAAATAATTGGGAACCTGATTTCGAAGCTCTAGAAAAAATAGATTTATCGAAAGTAAAAATAATGTGGTTGGGTTATCCGCACATGCCGACAGGAGCAAGAGGAAGTTTGGAATTGTTCGAAAAGTTAGTGGCTTTCGCCAAAAAACAAAACATATTGTTGATTAATGACAATCCGTATAGCTTTGTCTTGAATGATAAACCAATGAGTTTGTTGCAAGTGGAAGGAGCAAAAGATGTGGCATTGGAACTGAATTCTTTATCAAAAACCTTCAATATGGCAGGTTGGCGTGTTGGGATGGTTTTGGGAAATGCAGCTTGCATCGATGCCGTTTTGAAAGTAAAAAGCAATATGGACAGCGGAATGTTCTTCGGAATTCAAAAAGGAGCAGTTGAAGCTTTGAAAAGCGACCAATCTTGGTTTGATTCGATGAATGCTGTTTATAAGAAAAGAAGGGTTTTAACAGAACAATTAGCCGAAAAGCTAGGTTGCGAAGTATATGCTGCAGGAGTTGGATTATTTGTTTGGGCAAAATTGCCAGCAGGAATCACATCGGCTGAAGATTTTATCGATACGATATTATACGAAAAATCGATTTTCATTACGCCGGGAACGATTTTCGGTTCTAATGGAGAAGGTTACATCCGATTTGCACTTTGTGTAAAAGAGGAAAAAATACAAGAAGCAATTGATAGATTTTAACAAATGAAAGTACACGTAATAGGAATAGGATTAATTGGCGGTTCGATGGTATTGGATATCAAATCACTACATCCAGATGCGACTATTTATGGAATTGACAACAACGAAAGTCATTTGACTGAAGCCATTGCTCTTGGAGTTGTAGATAAAGCGGCGACATTCGATGATTTGGCTGTTGCCGATTTTGTAATTGTTTCAGTTCCTGTGGATGTTGCGTTGACTCTTTTGCCAAAAGTTTTGGATGCTATTGGAGACAACACGATTGTTTTTGAAGTGGGTTCTACCAAAATGCCAATTTGTGAAGCGGTGGCAAACCATCCAAGAAGAAGAAATTTTATTGCCACGCATCCAATAGCGGGAACGGAATTCTCTGGACCTTCGGCGGCAATAAAAGGATTATTTCAAGGCAAAACCAATATCATTTGTGAAGTTGAGAAAACAACTTTCAAATTACAAGAAAAAGCATTGGATTTGTTTAAAAGTATAGGGATGAGAATTCGATATATGGATCCAAAATCGCACGACAAGCACATTGCTTATGTATCGCATTTGTCCCATATCAGTTCGTTTATGCTGGGAAAAACAGTGATTGATAAAGAGAAAGTCGAGCAAGATATTTTTGATATGGCTGGTTCTGGATTTGAGAGTACAGTTCGTTTGGCTAAAAGTTCACCAGCAATGTGGACACCCATTTTCAAACAGAATAAAAAACAAGTCGTTAAAACATTAGGTGAATACATATCGAATTTATCGCATTTCAAAGAATTATTAGAGAATGATGATTATGACGCTATATTCAACGAAATGCAAAGCGTGAATAAAATAAAAGAAATATTAAACGGAATGCAAATAAAAAAGTAATCAGTGTTCAGTCGCAGTTTACAGTTAAAAAGAAACAACACATAATAAAAAATAAAAAGTAAATTTAGAAAAGATGGAAAACAAGAAAGAAATGAGAAATTGGTTGAACGAATTCAATTTGACTCATCCATTTGTAATTGCAGGACCTTGTAGTGCTGAAACAGAAGAGCAAGTTTTGAAAATTGCTCACGCTTTGAAAGATTCAGATGTAAGCGTTTTTAGAGCGGGAATCTGGAAACCAAGAACTCGTCCAGGAGGATTTGAAGGTGTGGGTGAAATTGGATTGAAATGGTTGAAAAAAGCAAAAGCGGAAACAGGAATGCTAATGGGAACTGAGGTTGCTACAGCTGCGCACTGTAAATTGGCTTTAGAAAATGATATTGATGTTTTGTGGGTTGGTGCTCGTACGACTGCAAATCCGTTTGCAGTTCAAGAAATTGCCGATACATTAGCAGGAACTGATAAAATTGTATTGATTAAAAATCCAGTAAATCCAGATATGGCATTATGGTTGGGTGGTGTGGAACGTTTGTATGCAGCTGGTATCAAAAATCTAGGAGTAATTCACAGAGGTTTTTCTACTTATGAAAAAACAAAATACAGAAACATTCCTGAATGGCAAATTGCTATCGAATTGCAAAACAAATTCCCTGATTTACCTTTAATTATTGATCCATCGCACATTACCGGAAACCGTGATATGATTCTTGAAGTAACTCAAGAAGCTTTGGACTTGAATTATGACGGTATGATTATCGAAACGCATAATGATCCTGAAAATGCGTGGAGCGATGCGGCTCAACAAGTTACTCCAGAGGCTTTGAAACAAATTTTCAAAGATTTGAAAATTAGAAATGTGAGTGGAAATTCACCTGATTTCACAACAAAAATGACAAAATTGAGAGCAAATATTGATGTTTTGGATGCTAATTTATTAGACCTTTTAGGGAAAAGAATGAAAGTGGCTGACGAAATTGGTCAGGTGAAAAAAGAGAACAATGTGGCCGTTTTGCAAAACAACCGTTGGAATGAAATTCAAGCCAAAATGGTTGCCGAAGGTGCCAAAAAAGGATTGACAGAAGATTTTATTATTAAATTATTCAGAGGAATTCACCAAGAAAGTATCGAACACCAAGAGAGAATATTGAATTCTTAATTCGGTTTTTATATAGTATCAATCTCCACAGTTTTTTAATTGTGGGGATTTTTTATTTTATACCATATAATTCCAAAAGATAATGGAGTCTTAAATTCTAAATTCCTTAAAGAAGTATTTCAATAAGAAGAATTATCGAAATTAAACAGGTCAAAAATATTAATTGACTTAATAGGGTCAGCAGAATTGATTTTTTTAAACTCAGTTTGTTGAAAAATTGTATGTTAGTCCAAAAAATGAGCACTATATCAATTAGATAAAGACTAAAAGAAAGTGTTTTCATCATTGGCGTTCCGTTGAAATAATAAATCAAAGGAAATGTACCAATATGTACAAATAGTCTTTGTGAAGCCTTGAACGTATTAAGAATCAGATATTCTACAAAATTATATCCCTCTTTTCTGAAAGCAATACTCGTTCCGATGGTGTATAGAGGAATTGTTAAAAGGGTAACCCAAGAATAATGTGTACCCGACCATTCGTTGAATTTTACAGCATCAAATCCGATTTCTGACGTGCTATTTGGAGAAGGGTTAAAAAAAATGATATGAAAATAATGGTATAAGAAACCATAAAACGTAGCCAAAACGATGATCATAGAGATTGGTTTAAAGTGTCGGACACGCTTTCCTTCAATAAATTCTCTAATAGTATGGCCAGGTCTGGTAAATAGTTGCTTGCCAGAATACAAAATTCCTTGGTCAAAATGGAATAAACCGTGTTGGATATCGTGCCAAAGAAAATGAAAATTCAATTGATGTGTTTCGGCAGTTTGGCCACAATTGCTACAATAATGTCCAGTGTAAATATGGTTACAGTTTTTGCAGTTTAGCTTCATTATTAAACCTTTTAGTAGATATAAAGTACTTTCAACTGTAAACCTAAAACAAAATTTTATCTTTGCAAAGATTCTAATCTAAAATCTGAATTCAGAAATCTAAAATCTTTATGACAGGAACCGTTTATAAATCTACAGGAAGTTGGTACACCGTAAAATCCGATCAAGGCGATTTTATTGAATGCCGTATGAAAGGGAAATTCCGAATCAAAGGCATCAAAAGCACCAACCCAATCGCAGTAGGCGATATTGTAGATTATGAACTCGAAGAAACCTCGGATACCGTTACGGGAACCATTCATAAAATTCACGACAGAAAGAATTATATCGTTCGAAAATCGGTGAATTTATCGCATCAAATGCACATTATTGCATCGAATATAGATCGTGTTTTCCTTTTGGTAACCATCAATAATCCGCCAACAACTTTCAATTTTATTGACCGATTCTTGGTTACTGCCGAAGCTTATGGCATAGAAACGATTTTGGTTTTTAATAAAATAGACACTTTTGACGAGGCGACTTTGGATGAACAGTTGTATATGCAACACGTATATCAAGAAATTGGTTACCATTGTTTACGAGTTTCTGCTACTGAAAGTAAAGGAGTAGAAGAGTTAAAACAATTGATGATAGGGAAAGTGACGATGTTTTCGGGTCATTCCGGTGTTGGAAAATCAACTTTAGTAAATGCTTTGGAACCTACTTTAAATCTAAAAACAAAGACTATTTCCGAAGCCAGCAAGCAAGGACAGCACACGACGACTTTTGCTGAAATGTATGATTTGAGTTTTGGAGCTCGAATAATTGACACACCGGGAATTAAAGGTTTTGGTATTGTCGATATGGAAAAGGAAGAAATCAGCGGTTATTTTCCAGAGTTTTTTAAGTTGAAAGAACAATGCAAATTCAATAATTGTTTGCATAAAGAAGAGCCGCATTGCGCCATAAAAAAAGCATTGGAAAAAGACGAAATCGCTTGGTCACGTTATAATTCTTATTTAAAAATTTTAGAAGGCGACGATGAGAATTATCGCACTGATAATTTTGACGAAGAAAGAAAAGCAAGTGATGAAACAAGGAAATAAGCCCCCTAGCCCCCAAAGGGGGAATTAAATAGCAAAATCATATATGAAAGTATTTTTTTATAACGTTAATCTTCAAATTCCCCCTTTGGGGGCTAGGGGGCTATGAAAACAGTAATCCAAAGAGTTTCTTCCGCTTCCGTAACCATCGATTCTAAGATTGTAGCCGATATCCAAAACGGATTATTGGTATTAATTGGAATTGAAGATGCCGATTCTCAAGAAGATATTGTTTGGCTTTGCCAAAAAATCGCCAATCTCCGTATTTTTGGTGATGCAAATGACGTGATGAATCTTTCCGTCAAAGATAGTAATGGCGATATAATTGTGGTTTCCCAATTCACACTTCAAGCTTCGACCAAAAAAGGCAATCGCCCTTCCTATAGTAAAGCCGCAAAACCAGAAGTTGCCATTCCTCTGTACGAGCAATTTGTACAAAATTTAGAACTCGAAATGGGTAAAAAAGTGCAAACCGGAGTTTTTGGAGCCGATATGAAAGTAGCACTTTTAAACGATGGCCCAGTGACAATTTTAATTGATTCTAAATTTCGAATTTAACTTTTTTTTATTCAGATTTCTGCTTAAATTTCAGGTCTAAAATTGCCCCAATGAAATTTAAATTAGCTTGCCTTGTTTTCTTGCTTTCTGTCACACTTCTTACTGCACAAAAATCCGAATACCCCACTTTATCAATCCCAGATAGTTTAAAGCAAAACGCCAATGCCGTAGTGCGTTTAGACCAAATTGATATTGTTATTTCTTCGCAAAGAAATATGACGATCAAACAGAAAAGAATAGTTACCGTCCTTAATGAAAAAGGGCAAGGTTCTGTAGATGCAGTCGAAAATTACGATCGGCGACGAACTATCGTAAGTATTCAAGCAACCGTTTATGACGCTTTTGGAAATGAAATCAAGAAAATTAAACGGAAAGATTTCAAAGACCAAAGCGCAGGAGATGGCGGGACCCTTTTCTCTGATGGACGCGTTCTGTATTTAGAATACACACCAATTCAGTATCCTTATACAGTTGTTTATGATTCTGAAGTTGAGACCTCTACGACTGCATTTGTTCCGCAATGGTTTCCATTAACAGATTACCTATTGAGTATTGAAAAAAGTGTTTTGAATGTAACTTATCCCGAAAATCTTGGTTTTAGAAAAAAAGAAATGAATTTTTCAAACTTCAAAATCACTAAGACTGTTGATACTTCGACTCAGCTTTCTTATGTTGCAACCAATATTCTTGCCCAGAAATATGAAGATTACAGTCCTAATGTTAGCACAATTTTTCCACGGCTAATGATGGGTTTGGAGTTCTTCAATCTTGAAGGAGTCGATGGAAACGCAAAAACTTGGAAAGAATTTGGCAAATGGTGGTCGGACAAAATTTTGGTAGGCACAGATGAATTGCCCGAAGAAACAAAAGCCAAAATGAAAGCTTTGGTCGGAGATGAAAAAGACCCAATTATCAAAGCCAAGATAATTTATAAATATGTCCAAGAAAAATCAAGATATGTAGCCATTTCAGAAGGAATAGGTGGATGGAGACCTATGATTGTTAAAGATGTAGATCGTTTGGGGTATGGTGATTGCAAAGCTTTGTCCAATTACACCAAATCACTTTTAAATGCTGTAGATGTTCCATCCTATTATACCAAATTGTATGGTAGCCGAGACAAACAAAATATTGAATCCGATTTTGTTTCTCAGCAAGGGAATCATATTATTCTAACGATTCCTAACGGAGATAACTATGTGTTTTTAGAATGTACCAGTCAAGATGATCCATTCGGTTATCAGGCAAATTTTACCGATGACAGAGATGTCTTAGTGCTAAAACCCGATGGAGGTGAAATTATTAGAACTAAAAAATACGAAAACAGGGATAATGCCCAAATTAGCAACGGCAACTATTCTTTATCTGAAACTGGAGATTTTTCAGGAAAAATTGCGGTAATTTCTGAGGGGTCGCAATACGGGCAGAAATTCCGTTTGGAAACTACGCCGCCAACAGAAAAGGAAAGACATTATAAAGAGTATTGGGATAATATCAACAATCTAAAAATTGAAAAAGCTACTTTTTCAAATGACAAGGAAAAAGTTAGGTTTACAGAAAATATCGAGATAAGCGCGGAGCACTATGGTACTTTTTCCAACAATAAAATGATTTTTGTTTTAGATGCCTTCAACCAAAACTCTGGAGCAGTCAAAAGAATTCGCAACCGAAAAACACCTTTCGAAATTTCAAGAGGGTATTATGATACCGATGAAATTGCAGTATCGCTACCTATAGGATTTGCTATTGAATCGATGCCCGGTAATTTTGAGTTGAATTCTAAATTTGGCGAATACAAAACCGAAATCATCAAAAAAGACAACAACAATTTGATTTATAAGCGTTCAATTTTCATCAAAAAAGGAATGTACAAAAACACCGAATACGATGAATACCGTCTTTTTATGGAGCAAATTTCTAAAAACGACAACGCAAAACTAATATTAACAAAAAACCAATAAATCCCATGAATCCCATTAAAACCAACCTACTATCCTTTTTTTTATTTTTTACCTTTTTCTTTTCTAATAGTAATGCCCAAGAATTCAAATTAGGAAAAGTTTCTATTGCTGAACTGCAAGAAAAAGAGCATCCCAAAGACCCTTCAGCAGCAGCTGCAATACTTTTCAAGAAAGGTACTGTGACTTTTGTTTACGATCAAAACGACGGTTTTATGATGATTACCGAGGTTAAAACCCGTATCAAAATTTATAAGAAAGAAGGATATGAATGGGCGAATCAGCAAGTAAGTTACTATACTGAATCTCAGTCTATTGAAAAACTTAGTTTTTCTGATGCCGTTACTTATAATTTAGTAGATGGCAAAATCGAAAAAACAAAAATCAAGAGTGAAGGAGAATTTGTAGAAAAAATTAATAGATATTGGAGTCGAAAAAAAATTACGCTGCCTAATGTAAAGGAAGGCTCAGTACTTGAATATAGCTATTCGATACGATCACCCAGGTATGGGTCTTTTAGAGATTGGTATTTTCAAACTAGTATTCCTGTGAACTACTGCGAATACAACACTTATGTTCCTGAGTATTTTACTTATAAATCTAATCATAAAGGTTATTTGGCTCCAAAAATAACAGTCGAAAAAAAATCAAATTCAGTTATATTGACCAATAGAGAAAGGACAGGTGGTGGCTTTACCCCTGTTACAAACTCCACTTCGCAAGACAAAATAGATTTTAGTGAAACGCATACGACCTATGTGTCAGAAAATTTGCCAGCTATAAAAGAGGAAGCATTCGTGAATAATATTGACAATTATACTTCAAGTATTTCTCACGAATTGTCAATGACTAATTTTCCAAATTCAATCGCAAAAATGTATTCAACTGACTGGGAATCAGTTGTAAAAACTATTTATAATTATGATGATTTTGGGCCGGAATTAAATAAAACAGGGTATTTTGAAGAGGACGTTAACAAATTATTGACTGGTATAACCGCACAACCAGAAAGAATTGCTGCGGTATTTAACTACGTCAAATCGAATGTAAAATGGAATAATTTTAAGGGATATTCCTGTAATGATGGCGTGAAAACGGCTTATAAAAACAAGACAGGAAATACTGGCGAAATCAATTTGATGCTTACCGCCATGTTGCGTTTTGCTGGGCTAAACGCAAATCCGGTTTTAGTTAGCACTCGAGACAACGGAATATCTTTTTTTCCGAGTAGAACCGCTTTTAATGCGGTAATAGCAGCAGTCGAAACGCCAGAGGGAATGATTTTGTTAGATGCTACTGAAAAATATTCGGTTCCCAATGTACTCCCACTACGAGATTTAAACTGGTTTGGAAGACTCATCCGCAAAGACGGAACATCGACCGAAGTAGATTTGATGCCAAAAATACATTCTAGAGAATCTGTAAATATGAATGTTGATTTAAAAACGGATGGTACTGCAGAGGGAAAAGTGCGAATGCAACTTACAAATCACCAAGCATTAGAATTTAGAAAAGAGGTTTTAGGATTAGATAAGGACAATTATTTAGAAAAATTAGAAGCCAGCAACAGCAATATTGAGATTAGCGATTATATTAGGGAAAACGACTTGGATTTGTCACAGCCTATTGTAGAAAAGTACTCGTTTAAAGACAATAAAAGTGTAGAAATCATTAATGATAAAATTTATATTTCGCCAATGCTTTTCTTGAGTGTCAAAGAGAATCCATTCAAACAAGAAGTGAGAGAATATCCTGTTGATTTTGGCTACCCAACTCAAGAAAAATACAATATTAATATTAAAATTCCAGAAGGATTTGTGGTTGAATCTATGCCGAAGGGAATTACTATTACGACCGATGAGAATATAGGAACCTTTAAATATATAATTGCCAATCCAGAGGGCAATATACAGATTGTAATATCAACCGATATTAACTCTGCCATTGTACCATCCGATTTTTATCCAGTTTTGAAAGGGTATTTTCAGCAAATGATTGACAAACAAAACGAGAAAATTGTTTTAAAGAAAGTATAAAGACATGAAAATCAATTTAAAAGTTGTCTTGATGCTAGTCATTTTTTTACCGAAGGTCTATGCACAAGAATTCAAATTGGGGAAAGTATCTGTAAAAGAGTTGGAAGAAAAAGTATATCCAAACGATACAACAGCCCCCGCCGCAATCTTGTTTAATAAAGCTAGGACCTTTTTCAAATACGATAATAAATTCGGATTTAGTATTGTTACTGAAAATTCCTTTAGAATTAAAATTTATAAAAAAGACGGGTTAAAATGGGCAAATTATCAATTGCCTTATCGAATTGGTTATGATAAGTATAATAATGATTTCGCCGAATTTACGGATTGTGTGACCTATAATATCGAAAACGGCAAGGTCGTTAAGACCAAATTAAACCGAGAAGGAGTTTTTAGCACAACAATAAATAAATATTGGAAAGAAGAGTCTATAACAATGCCCAATGTAAAAGTGGGCTCGGTTATTGAATTTAAGTATATTTTAAAATCTGAAAACATTGTCGAATTTCCAGACTTTATTTTTCAGTACAATATACCCGTTAATTCTTCTGAATATGATGTTGATATACCAGGTTTTTTTGTTTATAAAGCAGTTGTAAAAAGGCCATCAGAAATAATATCAGAATCTAAAGTTACTCGAGGATCACTTGAATTTACAAATGAACATACTGTCAACAAAACAGAATCAGTTAGTTTCGAACAACAAAGTAACAAACATAGGGCATACCTTCTTCCGGCTTTAAAAGAAGAGCCATTTGTAGACAACATAGAAAATTACCGGATATCAATTCAACACGAATTGGAAAAAACACAGTTTTATCAAGAGCCTGTCAGAGATTATTCAACTAGTTGGGCAGGGGTTGCTAAAACCATTTATCTAGACAAGGATTTTGGAAAGGAACTCAAGGAAAAGGAGTATATAACTCAGGACGTTTCCAAGATTCTGGAAAATGTAAATTCTAAAAGTGAAAGATTGGATGTCATTTTTAAATTTGTACAAAACAAAATGAATTGGAACCATAAAAAAGGATATTATACAGATAAAGGAGTAAAGCAAGCCTATATCGATGGAACTGGTAATGTTGCCGAAATTAATTTTATTCTAATGGCAATGTTGAATTATGCTGGAATCCCAACAAGTCCAGTATTATTAAGTACATTAGATAATGGCGTGCCAATGTTTCCTAACAGAACTGTTTTTAACTATGTTATTGCTGCTGTAGAAATAGATGGTAAAAGAATATTACTTGATGCGACAAACAAGCATACTACTCCCAATATTTTGCCTTTATACACCCTAAACTGGAGTGGAAGATTGATAAGGCAAGATGGGTCTTCAGAAGAAATCAATTTGAATCCAGCTTTTTTATCCAAAAAAATGCTAAATATGATGGTTTCTGTAGATGGAAAAGGAAAATTGACAGGAAAATATAGAGTAAATAGTACTGATTATGAAGCCTTCAGTTTCAGAGAGAAATATGCAGGGATCAATCGGCAAAATTACCTCGAAAAAGTAGAAAATGAAATTCCTGGAATACAAATAAGTGACTACAATATCGAGAATGATAAAGATTTGTCAAAACCGATAATCGAAAATTTTACCTTTACGGCCGATAATCAAATAGAGATTATAGCAGATAAAATATACATAGACCCATTACTCTTTTTTACCCCAACAAAGAACCCTTTTGTGCTTGAAAATAGAGAGATGCCCGTGTATTTTGGGTATCCGACACAGTATAAATACAATGTAAATATTGCTATTCCTGATGGATATGTCATAGAAACAATTCCTAAACCTATGAATATAAGTACTGGCGAGAATGTTGGTTTCTTTACTTTTAATATTTCGGCAACTACCAATTCCATTCAAATCGTAATTAATAAGGAGGTAAAAAGCATTATAGTTGCTGCTGATTTTTATGAAACGCTAAAAGTTTTTTATAAGCAAATGAATGATAAATTGAATGAGAAAATAGTTTTAAAGAAATTATAAAGATTAAAAATTTAGAATAAATATCTTTGGGTTTTCAAATACAAATCTTATGAACCTAAAAAATTCCCAACTCGAAGTTGACAATTGGATTAAAGAACACGGTGTTCGTTACTTCAACGAACTTACCAATATGGCACAACTTACTGAAGAAGTAGGCGAAGTAGCTCGAATTATTGCCCGTCGTTACGGAGAACAATCCGAAAAAGAAAGTGATAAAAACAAAGATCTTGGCGAGGAATTAGCCGATGTGGTTTTTGTGGTTTTATGTTTGGCTAACCAAACCGGTATCGATTTGCAAGCGGCTTTCGACAAGAAAATGGACTTGAAATCAGTTCGCGATAAAGACCGTCATAAAAACAATGAGAAGCTAAAATGATTTAGCCTAATGAAACTTAATTTCTTAACGGCTTAATTTTTTGTTTTTCTCTACCTATATTTGCGCTTCTTTGTCAAAAAAATAAAAATGAATTTACTGCTACAATCTGCAATTTGCAATCTGCAATCTTCAATCTCAATAACAGGCTCAAAATCTGAAACCAATAGACTATTACTATTACAGGCTTTGTTTCCCAATATTTCTTTGAATAATACTTCCAATTCTGATGACAGCGAAGTGATGCAAAAAGCCTTGAAAGGAAACGAAGAAATTGTTGACATTCATCACGCAGGAACTGCAATGCGATTTTTGACTGCTTATTTTGCTGTAAATGAAGGGCGAGAAGTTGTTTTAACTGGTTCCTCAAGAATGAAAGAACGACCAATAAAAGTTTTGGTTGAAGCTTTGCAACAATTAGAAGCTCAAATTTCCTATGAAAATGAAGAGGGCTATCCACCCATACGAATCAAAGGAAAAAAAATCACAAACAATAAAGTCAGTATTCCAGCTAATGTCAGCAGCCAATACATTTCGGCTTTATTATTAGTGGCTCCAAAGTTAGAAAACGGGATCGAATTGACTTTGTTGGGAGAAATCACCTCCATTCCTTATATCAAAATGACTTTGGCATTGTTGAATGATTTAAATATTCAAACTAGTTTTGAAGGAAATGTAATTTCAGTTTCTCCAAAACAAGAAGTAGAATCAAAGGTGATGACTGTGGAATCCGATTGGAGTTCGGCTTCTTACTTTTTTAGTCTAGCGGCTTTGTCTAATGATGCAACTATTTCATTGACTAGTTACAAGCAAAATAGTTTGCAAGGCGACTCTGCTTTGGTTGAAATTTATTCGAAAATAGGAGTAGAAACACGTTTTGAAGAAAACAAAATCACATTAGTTAAGCAACCCAATTTTAAACTTGAAGATTTAAACTTGGATCTCAACAACACACCAGATATTGCCCAAACCATTGTGGTAACTTGTCTTGGTTTAGGAATTGGTTGTCATTTGACAGGACTTCACACTTTAAAAATTAAAGAAACTGACAGACTTGAAGCACTTCGAATTGAATTGACAAAATTGGGAGCCAATATTTCAGTAACCAATGAAAGCCTAACGTTGATAGCTTCAAAAGAAATTAATTCGAATATAAAAATTGCTACTTATAACGATCATAGAATGGCAATGGCATTTGCACCTTTGGCATTAAAAGTGCCAATAATTATCGAAAATGCCGAAGTAGTTTCGAAATCTTATCCCGATTTTTGGGTAGATATGGCTCGTTTAGGAATTCAAACAATAGAAATGAATTAAATAAAGCTTTGCGACTTGGCGTCTTTGCGGTGAAAACAAAAATAAACATCGAAACACTTGACAACGCCTATCTCACAATCGTATATTTGCAGCCAGAATTTTAAATGTCTTAAGAATACAACCTTAAACCTTTAATTTTTTAAACTTTTAAACCTTTTCAAATGAAATTATCACATTTTCAATTCAATTTACCAAAAGAATTACTTGCAGAATATCCAGCCGAAAACAGAGACGAATCACGTCTAATGGTTATTGACAGAAAAAAGCAAACTATTGAACATAAAATGTTCAAAGATGTTATCGAATATTTTGATGAAGGAGATGTAATGATTCTCAATAATACCAAAGTTTTTCCGGCACGTTTATACGGAAACAAAGAAAAAACTGGGGCAAGAATCGAAGTTTTTTTGCTAAGAGAATTAAATGCTGAACAAAGACTTTGGGATGTTTTAGTAGATCCAGCTCGTAAAATCCGTATTGGAAACAAATTGTATTTTGGTGATGATGATTCATTAGTAGCTGAAGTTATCGATAATACAACCTCCCGTGGAAGAACTTTGCGATTCCTTTACGATGGTTCTTATGAAGAATTCAGAAATAAATTGACAGAATTAGGAGAAACCCCAATTCCAAAATACATCAACAGGGAAGTAACTCCAGAAGATGCAGATCGTTATCAAACTATTTATGCTAAAGAAGAGGGAGCAGTTGCAGCACCAACTGCAGGTTTGCACTTTTCTAAGCATTTGCTGAAAAGATTAGAAATCAAAGGAATAAAATTTGCTGAAGTAACGCTACATGTAGGTTTAGGGACTTTCAATCCAGTTGAGGTTGAAGATTTATCCAAACACAAAATGGATTCTGAAGAGTTGAAAATCACTCCAGAAGCATGTGAAATTGTGAATGCAGCTAAATTAAGTAGAAATCGTGTTTGTGCCGTAGGAACTACTTCTATGCGCGCCATTGAAAGTTCAGTTTCATCACAAAGAACCCTTAATCCTTATGACGGTTGGACTAATAAATTTATTTTTCCTCCTCACGATTTTAGTGTAGCGACTTGTATGATTACAAATTTCCATACTCCAAAATCAACGTTATTGATGATGATTTCTGCTTTTTGCGGACACGATTTAATGAAAAGAGCTTACGATGAAGCCATCAAAGAAGGATACAAATTCTATTCTTACGGTGATGCAATGCTAATTATCTAAAAGACTTTTAGAACATATTTAAGAATCTCGTCAGCAATGGCGAGATTTTTTTGTTATGAAAAAGTCAATAGTAAAGTTTTTTAATTTAAATTTAGGAGTTTTATTGACTTTAACTGACCCAAATAAATTTATATAAAAATGAAAAACCTAAAGAAACTATTTCTTGTTCTATTTTCCTTAATTGCCATTCTGATACTGGCATTAATTGTCTATGGATTTTATCAAAAGCCGACTTATGAAGGGGAACAAAAACTCAAAAACATTCAAAAGGAAACCACCGTTTATTTTGATGATTTTGGGGTGCCTCATATTTATGCTAATTCTCAAAAGGATGCAATGACTGCTTTGGGCTATGTTCACGCCCAAGATCGCTTATGGCAAATGGAATTGTTGCGCCGAATTGCTCCCGGAAGATTATCAGAAATGTTTGGCTCGAAATTAGTAAAAACCGATATGTTTTTTGCAGGTTTAGGCATTGATGAAAATTCTGAGAAAGCAATTGCTAAGTTGGATAAAAACGCGGAAACTTATCAACTCACATTAGCTTATATTGATGGGATAAATCAATATATGGAGGAGGGAAAGACACCTATAGAGTTTCAGATATTGGGACTAAAAAAAGATAAATTTACAATAAAAGACGTCTATAATATCTTTGGATATATGTCATTTAGTTTTGCAATGGCACAAAAAACAGACCCTTTATTGACTGATATTCGTAATAAATTAGGCCCCGAATATTTAAAAGATTTTGGTTTAAACGGTTCTTTAGGAAAAACCCAAATCAAGAATTTCGATGGTAAAGCCATTGAGTATTCCGAAATTTCTAAGTCAGTAGCTAGTTTGCTTGATAACTCGCCAGTTCCTGCTTTTATTGGGAGCAACAGTTGGGTAATTGCACCTCAAAAGGCTAAAAAAGGAAAAGTAATTTTTGCCAATGACCCACATATAGTTTTTTCGCAACCATGTACTTGGTATGAAGCCCATATTGTTGTGCCTAATTATGAAATGTATGGCTATTATTTGGCGGGAACACCTTTTCCATTATTGGCACACAATCGGCAGTATGCTTACGGATTGACGATGTTCGAAAACGACGATCTCGATATGTTCCAGGAAGAAGATAATCCAAATAATAAAAACCAATACAAAACTGCCAATGGATTTCAGAATTATGCTATTCGCAAAGAAATCATTAAAGTAAAAGACAGTTCTGATGTGGTTTTGGAAGTGCGAGAAACCCAACACGGACCTATAATGAATGATTTATTGGACGGAATCAAGGGTACAAAACCAGTTGCGATGTCATGGATTTATACTCAACAAAACAACCAAATACTCGAAGCAGTTTATTCGCTGTCACATTCAAAGAGTTTGGATGACTTCCGAAAAGGAGTTTCTCTAATTGCGGCACCCGGATTGAATATTATGTACGGCGATGCCAAAGGAAATATTGCCTGGAATACTTCGGGAAAACTCTATAAATTGGATAAATCTATTAATTCAAATTTCATTTTAAATGGAGCAAACGGCATTGACGACAAGAAAGAATTTCTGGATTTTTCCAAGAACCCTTACGCAATAAATCCAAGTTGGAATTATGTCTATTCGGCGAATAATCAGCCAGAAGCGGTTGGAGGTTATCTTTATCCGGGCTATTATTTGCCGCAAGATAGAGCCAAAAGAATTTCAGATTTATTGCAACCAAAAAATAATTGGACAAAGGAAGAAGTTGGGAAAATGTTGAATGATAATACGTCCTCAATTACGCCAAGCATTGTAGGCAATTTAATTACTGTATTAGATTCAAAAGTACTTTCAAACAACGAAAAACAAGCGATTTCGATTCTAAAAAAATGGAACGGATCCAGTGACTTAAAGGATATTGCTCCAACAATATATCAGAAATGGATATATCAATATTTAAAAAATACTTTCGAAGACGAATTGGGAGAAACGGATTTTAAAATGCTTTTAAGTACGCATATTGTCAAACAAATTATAGAACCGCAAAGTAGAAATGAAAACTCAGTTTGGTGGGATAATGTGACAACAAAAAACAGAAAAGAATCAAGAGCTGAAATTCTTAACAAATCCTTCAGAGAAGCAATCACAGCACTCGAAAATCAATTAGGAAAGGATGTCAATTCTTGGACTTGGAATCGAGTGCACACATTGGAACATCAGCATCCTTTGGGGCAGGTGGCTGCTTTAAGAAGTGTTTTCAATGTTGGCCCTTTTGAAGTTCCTGGATGCACAGAGGTCATCAATAACTTGTTTTTTAGTTTTGTAGATGATGGTCAATATCAAGTAAAAGGGGGTCCATCCACCCGAAGGGTAATCGATTTTTCGGATATTGAAAATAGTATGAGTATTTTGCCAACGGGGCAATCTGGTAATCCGTTTAGCAAACATTATAACGACCAAGCCGAGATGTACAACACGGGTAAATTCAGGACAATGAAAATGAACAAGGAAGAAATCATCAAAACTTCGACAAAATTGGTTTTCCTGCCGAAATAATTTTTAATTGCAATGGCAATGGCAAAATTCAATTTCAAAATTTGAATTGACATTCACATTGCTATTACCATTGATTTTTGATATTGAATTTATTCTTCCTCCCGATGCACTTTCGTGAAATCAAAAGCGGGAGTGCAAATGGCGATATATTCGCAAGGAGCATCAAATGGGTTTGAATATTGAACTCGAGTATTTTTTTCAATTTTTATCGATTGTCCCGCTTCAAGAATTACGGTTTCTCCTTCGATGATAAATTGTTTTTTACCAGATATAATATAGGTGTATTCTTCAAATTCTGGTGTTTGAAAAGGTTCTTTCCAATGCGGTGGTGCAATCATATGTGCAATAGAAATTGCTGGATTGTTTGTAGTTGGAATTCCGTGGTGCTCTTCTATAAGTTTACCATCGGTTGTAGGAACCACAAAAGGAGTTTTTTGAATAAAATATTTTTTCATTTATAAAATAATAATAATTGAAACTGCAATAGAATTTGACTTTGCCATTGAAATCATTTCCTCATGATTTTACTTAATATACTAAACGCTCCACGAATAAAAGTAGCACTTGTCAATACTTTAAGGACTGATTTTCCAACAACAGTGGCGGTACTTGGCTCTGAAGCAGCTTTTTTTTCAGCTGTTTTTGCTTCCTCTTGTTGAGCAACTTCTTCCTCGACTACAGCAATTTTTTTATTCAGCATTTCATAAGCGCTTTCTCGGTCTATAAGTTCAGAATATTTCCTGACTAACTTTGATTTAGCATTGATTTCCTCAATTTCACTTTCGGTCAAAACGTCCATTCTGCTTGTTGGAGCCCGCATCATTGTTGCTGCCAATGGAGTTGGAATTCCTTTTTCGTTTAAGGCGGTAACCAAGGCTTCGCCAATGCCAAGACTGGTCAATAATTCATCAGTTTTGTAAAAATCAGATGTTGGATAATTGTCTGCCGTTTGCTTGATGGCTTGCCTGTCATTGGCCGTAAAGGCTCTCAATGCATGTTGAATTTTCAATCCCAATTGGGCTAAAACACCACTAGGAACATCCATCGGGTTTTGAGTGATAAAGTAAACACCAATACCTTTGGAACGAATCAATTTGACGATGGTTTCTATTTGATCTAATAAGGTTTTGCTGGCTTCTTTGAATATCAGATGCGCTTCGTCTATAAACAGCACCAATTCTGGTTGGTCGGCGTCGCCTTTTTCAGGCATTTGTTGGTATATTTCAGCCAATAAACTCAACATAAATGTGGAAAATAGTTTTGGCTTGTCTTGAATATCTGTCAATCGAATGATGTTCACGTACCCTTTTCCGTTTTCGTCAAACCGCATTAAATCGTTGATGTCAAAAGACATTTCGCCAAAAAATAAATCGGCCCCTTGTTGTTCTAATTCGATTATTTTTCTAAGTATGGTGCCCGTTGTAGAGGTGGATATTTTACCATAATTTTCTTCAATTTCAGCTTTTCCTTCTTCGGTAATGTAATTGATTACCTTTTTGAAGTCCTTCAAATCCAAAAGAGGCATTTTATTATCGTCGCAAAATTTAAATATCACCGAAACAACTCCGGCTTGAGTATCATTCAAATCGAGAATTCTAGAAAATAACACAGGTCCAAATTCTGAGACAGTAGAACGGAGTCTCACACCACTTTGTTCCGATAACGACATTAATTCTACAGGAAAACTAGCTACTTTGTAGGGAATATTGATTTTTGCGTGACGCTCCGTGATAAATGATTTTTCTTCACCTATTTCGGCAATGCCGCTAAAGTCACCTTTGATGTCCATCATCAATACAGGAATTCCAAAAGAGGACAATTGCTCAGATAATACTTGAATCGTTTTGGTTTTTCCAGTTCCAGTTGCTCCAGCGATTAATCCGTGTCTATTAAGCGTTTTCAAAGGAATTTTTACAGGTGCATCGCCGAGGGCTTGGCCGTCAAGAATTGCACCTCCAAGAATTATGCTTTCCCCTTTAGAAAGGTAGCCGTCATTTATCTGTTTTTTGAAATCTTCGATTCTGCTCATGATGGTTTTGATTTTAAAACAAATGCAAGTTATTATTTTTTTTGAGCAATAGAGTAAAAATTATTTTTTTTTAATTGAATTATATTTTGTAAAACCTTTAAAATTTGGCTTTTATAAATCTATAAATGTGTTGAAATATTGTATCTAAAAGTCATAAAACAGTGTGTTTTTTTTTGTAAAAAATCTAATTTTCACAAAGTATTTGATTATTATACAAATCGGAAAATCTACCTTATTTTATTGCTAATATTAAATTAATGAAATTAACACAAAAAAAGTTTTTTTATTTAAACTAAAAAATTAAATTTGCTCCTCAACAAAGTTTTTTATAACTAAAAAATAAATTATTAAAACTATTAAAATTAAAAAAAATGGCAAACGTTAAAAAAGAAAAAGGTGCAGGTTTAGGAGGAAGTATTTCATTAATCATTATTGCATTATGTATTTTTGCAGGATGGGTAATTTGGCAATTCATAATGGGTGATGGTGCAAATTTTGAAGGAGGAGTAAATACAGGGCATCCACTTCCAGGGAATTATTTAGCAATGGTTTACAAAGGAGGTCCTATTGTACCTGTTTTGATGGGATTATTGTTAATGGTAATTGTGTTCTCATTTGAGCGTTATGCTGTAATTTCTAAAGCTGCTGGAAAAGGAAATCTTGATAAATTTATGGCTGATGTTCAAAAAAGCATCAAAGCTGGTGATATCGATGGTGCAATTGCTGCTTGTGACA
Source organism: uncultured Flavobacterium sp. (assembly GCA_963513695.1). GTDB lineage: Bacteria > Bacteroidota > Bacteroidia > Flavobacteriales > Flavobacteriaceae > Flavobacterium. Next base: position 13,169 of record CAUPRL010000013.1, on the reverse strand, counting down.
AACAACAAGGTTCAGTGGCTAACCCAATTAGATCTGCTTTGGTAAAATATCAAGAAGTGAAAAAAGAAGGAATTGATAGCGAAACTGCTGCAGAAACGCTTCATAAAGAAATCGAAGAATCTACTTCACTTGAAATGCCAATGTTAGAAAAACACATGACTATTCTTTCTACTTTAGTTTCTCTTGGAACTCTTGCAGGATTATTAGGAACTGTAACAGGTATGATTAAAGCGTTTGGTGCGTTGGCAAGTTCTGGAACTCCAGACCAAGCGATGTTGGCAAATGGTATTTCTGAAGCGCTTATTAATACAGCAACAGGGATCTCTACTTCTGCATTAGCGATTATTGTTTACAACTTATTTACTTCAAAAATCGATACTTTAACTTATTCTATCGATGAGGCAGGTAACACTATCGTGAATACTTACAGACATTTTAGAGGTACACAAAAATAAATAGTAATAATTTTTAAGGAATTAGCGTTATAATTATAAACGCTAGTTCCCTAATAATTTAAACATAAAATTAATGGCTGTAAAAACGCAAAAAAAAGCAACGTCTATTGATATGACGGCTATGTGTGATGTGGCATTCCTTTTGCTTACCTTCTTTATTTTGACCGCCACGGCCAAAATTCCTGAAGCACTGCCTGTGGACACGCCGCAATCTACCGTACAAACCAAATTGCCTGAGACGGATTTGGCTACACTGACCATTGGTAAAGGAAAAGTGTTTTTTGATTTAAAAGGAAGAGAAGTTCGTAAAAAAACTCTTGAGCTTATGGGTCAAAAATACGGGGTTGAATTTACCGAAGATGAAAAATCAAAATTTGCATTGATGGAAGGAATTGGAGTGCCGATTCTGAATTTGAAACAATTGATTGGAATGTCTACTGCTGATAGAGGTAAAGCAGGTCAGCCTGGAGTGCCTACAGATTCACTTGACAATCAATTAAAAGAATGGGTTTACAATGCTCGTATTGCAAATATTGAGTTGAATGACAAAGAATTGCAAATAGCCATAAAAGGAGATGCAAAAGAAGAATATCCATCTATTCGTAAAGTAATGGATATTTTACAAGACCAAAAAATCAATAGCTTTAGTTTAGTTACGGGTTTAAGAGGAAAGAATTTTTAATTAAAAAAAATACACTAAAATGGCTGAATTAAATACGGGCGACGGTGGAGGTAAAAAAGGCGATAAAAAGGTAAGGAGTAAAAAACAAAATTCGAAAGTAGATTTAACTGCTATGGTGGATTTGGCCTTCTTATTGATTACGTTCTTCATGCTTACTACGACCTTGTCTAAACCTCAATCGATGAATTTGGGGTTGCCAGATAAACAAGATGATCCTTCTGAAAAGCCAATCAAAGTAGATGAACATCGTACAATGACTGTACTTTTGGGAGAGAATAATAAGTTAGTACGTTTTGTGGGTTTACTCGCAACTCCTGAAGCCGCTCCTAAGGATTTTACTTATGGAAAAGAAGGGATTCGTGCTGAACTTATTGATAGAAAAGCTAAAGTTTTAGCTTATTCAACTGCATTAGGAAAACCTAAAAACGGGATGATTGTGATTATTAAACCAAGTAAGAAATGTACTTACCGAAATTTAGTAGACATACTTGATGAAATGGCAATTGTAGATGTGCCTACATATGCAATTGTAAATGAATTTACACCTGAAGAAGCAAAATTGTTAGAAGGAAAATAAGATGTAATCTTATGAACCCAATAACCTAATAATTAAGAAATATGAAATTAGATTTATTAAATAATAATTGGCTTGAAATTGTTTTCGAAGGACGTAATAAAAGTTATGGAGCTTACGAGTTAAGAAAATCAATAACTAAAAGCACAGTTCGAGCCTTTATCATCGGAACAATTCTTTTTGCTGTTTTGGTTAGTATACCTACGCTTATGCGTATGATTCCAGACAGACAGGAAGATAATACGCTAGATACAAAAATAACAGCAGTAAAGATGCCTCCTAAAAAGGAGAAACCAAAAGAAAATCTTCCACCACCACCGCCACCGCCACCTAAAGTGGATCAAGTGAAATTTGTGAAGCCTGTGGTTGCAAAAGCCGAAGAGGTTGTTGAAGAAATTGCTGTTGTAAAAGATCTTAAAGATAAAAACATCGGTAAAGAAACAATCAAAGGAGATCCAGATGCAGAGTTAACAGTTGAACCAGTCGGAACTGGTGTAGCTGCTGTTGTTGAAGAAGACAACACGGTATACAACACCGCTGGAATCGAGGTTAAGCCAGATTTTCCTGGAGGTATGGATAAATTCAACCAATTTGTGGCAAAGAATTATCAAACACCAGAGGAAGAAGGTCTTAAAGGAAAAGTTTATGTAACATTTGTTGTAGAAAAAGACGGATCATTAACAGATATCAAAGTGCTTAGAGATATCGGGTATGGTACAGGTAAAGAAGCGATACGTGTTTTAAACAAATGTCCAAAATGGACTCCTGGAGAACAAAATGGTAAAAAGGTAAGGTGTACGTTCAGTTTACCTATTAGCATTCAATCTGCAGAATAATGATTAAAAATTTTATTAGAAATTTTCAGAAGAAATCGCTAAAAGAGCGATTTCTTCTCGTTATAGGCTTAACTGTTTTTCTAGCTTATCTTGTTTTAGGATTGATTTTTATTTTTTGGAAAACGATGCCAATTAATATGGCCCCAACGTATCGAATAGCTTTTGGAGTACTGTTGATTGTATATTCTTTTATACGGTTTTTTAGGATTTTTAACTTAAATAATGAATAAATATGTTTAAAGGTAGCAAGGTTTTTATTTTAGGATTTGTTTGTTTGTGTTTTATTATGTGTAATAAATCAGACAAATCAATTAACAGCAAAGAATCTATTTTAAAAGGGTCTACTTCAATTTTTGTGGACGAAACCTTGACACCAATCATCGAAGATCAGGTGGCTATTTTTGAAAGTAAGTACGATGCTAAAATTAAAATAATACCTAAATCTGAAGCGGAAATTATTGTTTCATTATTTAAAGAAAAGTCAGGAATCGCAATTTTAACTAGAAATTTAACAATTAACGAAAATAAAATCTTTGTTGAAAAAAAAATTTCACCAAAAATCACTAAATTTGCAACCGATGCTGTTGCTTTTATTTCAAGTAAGAGCAATAAAGATACCCTTGTTGAGTTAATAAGTGTAATCGATTTTATGAAAGGAAAGCAAAATCCTAGTATTAAGGGCTTGGTTTTTGACAATCCAAATTCTAGTACGGTTCGTTATATGATGGATCTTGCAGGTGTAAGTAGTATTCCTAAGGATGGGGTGTATTCTTTTAAAACTAACGAAGAGGTTATAAAGTTTGTTGCTCAAAATGATGGGATGATTGGTGTTGTTGGAGTCAATTGGTTGACTCAGCCAATGCCAAATATGCAGATGTATGTTGATAGAGTGAATGTTTTGAGTGTGAAAGGCAAAGGAGAAACTAAGTTTTATTCTCCAAGCCAAAACAATATAGCAGAAGGTAAATATCCTTTGGCACGTGATTTGTACATTATCAACGCGCAGGGATTTTCTGGATTAGGAATGGGCTTCGCCTCATTTGTTGCAGGTGATATTGGTCAAAGAATAATTTTAAAATCTGGATTATTGCCGGCCTATATGCCAGGCCGGAAACTGAATATTAGGAGTGAGATAAGTAATGATAAGAAATAAATTAATATAATACCAAATGAACACATTTAAGATTTTTAGTATAGCTTTTTTAACATCAATGACTGTTGGATTTGCGCAAGATATTAACCAAGCGAGAAAAGCGATTGACGCAGAACAGTATGAAAAAGCAAAATCTATTTTAAAGACTTTATTGAAAACCAATCCAATTGATGGAAGAGCCAATTTCATGCTTGGAAATATATATCTTATTCAGAATGTAAATGATTCTGCTAAAGTGGCTTATCAAAAAGGATTAGCAGGAACCGATGGTTCTAGATTTAACTATATTGGTTTAGGGACTATGGACTTGGATAGTGGTAATCCTACAGCTGCTGAAGCTAATTTTGCTTTGGCATTGAAAGATGCAAAAAAGAAAGACGTTGAGGAATTGACGGCCATAGGAAGAGCTTATACGTATTCGAATAAGCCTAATTATAAAAAGGCGGTTGAATATTTGAATAGAGCCAAAACGATAAATCCAAATGATGCAATGGTGCAATTGGCTTTAGGAGATGCTTTTTATGGTGATAAGAATCAAAATGAAGCGTATGCAGCCTACAGAAATGCTTTTCAATTTGATCCAACTTTATTGAGAGCAAAAATGCAATTGGGTGTTTTATTGAAAGGTGCAAAATCCTATGATGAAGCGATTAAATCATTTAATGAAGTAATAGCAATCAATGCAAGTTATGGTCCTGTTTATAGAGAATTAGCCGAAACCTATTACAAATGGGGAAGAAATAAGCCTTCGAAATCTGCAGAATATATGCAGTTGGCTTTTACAAACTATGAAAAATACATGAATCTTACCGATCGTTCTATTCATTCAAGAATGCGTCGTGCTGACTTTCTTGTTTTGTTGAAAGATTATAAAGCATTAGAAGAAGAAGCCAATAAAATGATTGAAATGGATAAAGTAAATCCAAGAATCTTTCGTTATTTAGGATATTCAGCTTACGAGAACGGGAATGCAGAAGGGGCAATAAAAGCGTTAGAAAGTTATATCGCAAATCCAGATAATAAAATTATTGCAAAAGATTATTTGTATTTAGGAACGGCAAAATTCAAAAAAGGAGTAAGTGCTGACGGATTGTCAATTGACCCAGTTTTGTATAATGCAGGCCTAAATGACATTAAAAAAGCTATTGAAATTGAACCTTTGATTATCGAAGATTTAAATGAAGTGGGTAAAAAGATGTTTACTTTAAAATTGTATAAAGAGTCTATTCCGGTTTTTGAATTTGGAACCGCCAATACAGAATATAAAAACTACATAGACGATAATATTTACTATGGTTTAGCAATTTATTATGCTAATAATAAAAAAGATGTAAAGCCAGATCCAATGCAATTACAAAAAGCCGATGTCGCTTTTGCAAATGTAATCACAGCATCACCTTCTTATCAAGATGCTTATCTTTACAGAGCTAGAACAAACAGTTTGATGGGCAATGATGAAATGACCATTAAATATTATGAAACCTATATTGCTAAGATTTCTGAAAAAGGTCCTGAAGAATTAGCAAAACCAACGACTACAAAAAAAGTTATAGAATCTTATAACAATATTGCAGCCAGTTATGCCAATACAGATAAAACAAAAGCAATTGAGTTTTTAAATAAAACGCTTACTCTTGATCCTGCAAATCCATATGCTACGGAATCATTAGCTAAATTGAAAAAATAATTTTTTAAATTTATTGATAAATAAACCGGTAGTTTCAAAAAAACTATCGGTTTTTTTATGAAGCTAAGTCAACGTTTTTAATTCACTATCTTTGCACTTTAAATTATAGAAATGTTATCAAAAGAAATACAATTAGAAGTCAACAGAGGCGCAATGCTTCCTTTAATGGAAGAGTTTTATACCATTCAAGGGGAAGGATTCCATACCGGAACTGCTGCCTATTTTATAAGAATTGGCGGTTGCGATGTAGGTTGCCATTGGTGTGATGTAAAGGAAAGTTGGAATGCTGAATTGCACCCGCCTACAAATATTGATTTAATTGTAGCCAATGCCAGTAAATATGCCGATACGGTTGTAGTTACTGGAGGAGAACCTTTAACTTGGGATATGTCTTTATTAACCCTAAAATTAAAAAGTAAAGATTTAAAAGTACACATCGAAACTTCAGGAGCATATGAACTTTCAGGAAAATGGGATTGGATTTGTCTTTCGCCAAAGAAAAACAAATTGCCAACCCAAACTGTTTATGACAAAGCCAACGAACTGAAAGTGATTATTTTCAACAAACACGATTTCATCTTCGCTGAGGAACAAGCCGAAAAAGTCAACAAAAATGCGATTTTATTTCTCCAACCTGAATGGAGCAAAAAGGAAGAGATGACACCACTGATCGTCGATTATGTAATGAACAATCCAAAATGGCGTGTATCTTTACAAACACATAAATACTTGAATATTCCTTAATATGAAAAACTTTTTAATCCTTGCGATTGCCTTTTTCGCTATCCAAATCGTTTCAGCCCAAGAACAAACCTCCCAACCACGGGATACAATTTATGATTTCAAAGAAGTTGACGTTAAACCAGAATATCCAGGAGGGGTTGAGTCTTTTTATAAATTTATTGCAAAAAACTTCAAAACGCCTGAAGAAGAAGGATTAAACGGAAAAATAATAACCACTTTTGTTATTGAAACAGATGGCAGTATCAGTAATATTAAAGTCTTGCAAGATGTAGGATATGGCTCTGCAGCAGAGGTTTTCAAGGTTTTGACTATGTCTAAAAATTGGATTCCAGGCAAATTAAACGATGTTCCCGTTAGAGTTCTTTACCAATTTCCAATAACAGTTCGGTCAGCCGAAAAATATTCCAGAAAGTCCAAATAATAACAGGAATCTAATGAAGAACTTTTTATTTCTAGTAATTTCCTTTTTGGCAATCCAAATCGTTTCTGCACAAGACACGACAAATGTTCCAAATGACATCGTATATAATACTGCAGGAATTGAAGTAAAACCTGACTTTCCGGGAGGGATGGGGGAGTTTTATAAATATTTTGCAAAAAATTATAGAACTCCAAACGTAAAAAAATTAAACGGAAAGGTTTATGTGTCTTTTGTTGTGGAAAAAGATGGTAGTATAAATGAAATTAAAATATTACGAGATATAGGATATGGAACAGGAGATGAAGCAATTCGAGTTTTGAAGCTTTCACCAAATTGGAAACCTGGTGAGCAAGACGGAAAAAAAGTGCGATGCAGCTATGCTTTGCCAATATCAATAGACACAAGATGATAATTTTCCCAAACATTGTTTGGGATTTTTTATATTTACAAAAAATCAACAAATGAAATCACAATTCCTTTTAGATAAAAAAATCACTTTCCTAAATCACGGTTCTTTCGGGGCTTGCCCAAAACCTATTTTCGAGGAATACCAGCGTTTGCAATTGGAATTAGAGAATGAACCTGTTTATTTTATCCAAAAAAAACAGGCAGCATATTTAAAAATTGCCAAAGACAGTTTGGCAAAATATATCGGGTGTAATGCCAATGATTTCTTTTTTACACCAAATCCAACCTTTGCTATCAACACTATAATGCGAAGTTTGGATTTAAAAGCTGGCGACGAAATCCTGACCTCAAATCACGAATATGGTGCAATGGACCGGACTTGGAATTTTTATTGCAAAAAATCAGGTGCCAAATACATTCGCCAAAATATTTCGCTTCCGGTAGTCTCAAAAGAACAAATTTTGGAAGAATTCTGGAGTGGATACAATTCGAAAACCAAAATTGTTTTCCTAAACCAAATCTCAAGTTGCACGGCTTTGATATTTCCTGTCAAAGAAATTTGTGATAAAGCAAGGGAATTGGGACTGATTACCATTATTGACGGCGCTCACGTTCCGGGTCAAGTGGATTTGAATTTGACAGAATTAAATCCGGATTTTTATACTGGAACGCTACACAAATGGATGTTGGCACCCAAAGGAAGTTCTTTTCTATATGTAAAAGAGAGTTTTCAGAAAATGCTCGATCCGCTAGTTGTGGGTTGGGGTTATGAAAGTGTCAGTCCGGGCGAAAGTCAATTCTTGGATTATCAGGAATACCAAGGCACGAGAGAGATTTCGGCATTTTTATGTACGCCAAAAGTAATTGACTTTCTGGAAGATAATGACTGGAAAACCAAAGCAAAGGAATGCAGACAAAAAGTTTTTGATAACTACCAACGCTTTTGCGATTTGCTCAACACCCAACCAATTTGTCCAATTACGGAGGATTTTTTAGGACAAATGGCAAGTATCCCAATTAAAAGTTCCAAACCTGTTGAATTGAAGGAGTTGCTTTTTGATAAGTATAAAATCGAAATTCCAGTGATGCCTTTGAATGGAAATTATTTTTTGAGATATTCCATAAATGCCTATAATTCGCCGGAAGATTTAGATGTTTTGTACAAAGCTTTGCAAGACATAATTGCGACTACAGATTTAATTGAATTGTAAAGATTTATAAAGTTTCATCTTTATTCTTTCCTTTTTCTTCTAAATCGAAAGCTTCGCTAAATAGTCGTAATGCTCGCCTTCCAGAATCAATTCGCATTGGAATCCATTGGCGAAAGCCGCATTTTGTAAGGTGTTGTAATCGATAAACATCCAGTCGAATGGTTTTTCCTTTTCCCCTTTATAGGAAATATTAAAAACAATTTCACCATAATAACCCTCTCCAGGAATCCATTTTCCGCCATCTTCGTCATCATCAAACATATAAATAATATCGGAACTGTCCAATAGAATTTGACCTCCGGGATGCAACAATGATTTTAATTTTAGAAGAAAATTGGGAATGTTTTTCAGTTTTCCGCACATTCCGGCTCCATTCATCAATAGTAAAATGGTATCAAATTTTTCATTTTCTAAAGTCATTACATCTTGCACTTTGGCTTTTTTCAAACCACGAAGTGTACAAGCTTGAATTGCATTCGATGAAATATCAATTGAAGTGACATCAAGATTTCGATCGTTTTGCAAACTCAGACTATGACTTCCGGCGCCACAACCCACATCTAGAACTTTTCCTTTGGAGAGTTGTAATGCTTTTTGCTCCATTTGTGGCATTTCATCATACGAACGAAAAAGATAAGCGACACTCATTTCGTCTTCTTCAGAAATAGTGGTTTCAGTGATTAAATCCTCGGGAGAATTATTAGTTTGAAAATCAAGTATGGCTTTTCCGAAAAGGTCTTTCATTTGTATTGATGGTTTGTGTAACTACTTCCCCAATCGAGTGGAGTTAGGACTGTGTTTTTCAAGATTTATTGGTTACTTTTGTATCAAAATCCTGAAACTTGAAACAAATTCTAAACAATCTTCCTAAAGAGGCCAAAGATAAGCATATCGAAAACAAAAAGTATTTTGATAAGCTGAAAAAAAAGCAACCAAAGAATTTAGATTACGTTATGCAGGAATTACACAATACCGAATTCAAGAAAACGGATTGTTTACAATGTGCCAATTGCTGTAAAACGACTGGGCCATTATTCACTTCTGCTGATATTGAGCGAATTTCGAAACATTTGCGTCAAAAACCACAACAGTTTATAGATCAATATTTGCTTATTGATGAAGACAAAGATTATGTGCTGCAAAGTGTTCCTTGTACTTTCTTAGACAGTGACAATACATGTTTTATTTACGATGTTCGCCCAAAAGCCTGTCGCGAATTCCCACATACGGACAGAAAAAAGTTCCAACAAATATCGGATTTGACTCTGAAAAACGTTGCAATTTGCCCGGCTGCTTTCAATATTGTTGAAGAAATGAAGAAGAAGATGCCATTATAAACCCTATTCTTTATTGATAAATCAAATATTTCTTTCTTATTTCCTTAAAGTCATTCAATCCTTTCTCCCAACTTTTTCTGATTTCTTTTTCTGAAGTTCGGGCTTCAATTTGTTGTTGCATTTGTTTCGTTCCTGCCAGTTTTGTGAAAAATTGGTTAAAGAATTTACTTTTATCCGAAGTTTCGTTGTAGGCTTTTATCAGCCATTTCAATTCCAATTGATTCACTTTGGCGACAGCCGACAAATCTTCACCATAGCAAGTTTCGCCTTTGTGCATCGGCTCTTTGGCTCCAAAATTAGGTTTTGGAACAAAACTAAAATCGCTTTTTGGCAGAAAAGGAGAGCCATAAATTTGGAATTGTTGCTCCGTTCCGCGACCCACGCTCACATTGGTTCCTTCAAAAAGGCACAAACTAGCATAAAGGTTTATAGATTGGTCATTAGGTAAGTTTGGGGATGGTTTTACAGGCAAACTATAACTCATTTTTCGATTGTAATACAAGCAAGGAATCACTGTTAACTTAGATTGTGCTCCGTTTTTAAGCCATTTTTCGCCATTAATCATTTTTCCATATTCGCCAATCGTCATTCCGTACAAAACAGGAACAGGATGCATTCCTACGAAACTAGTGAATTCTTTTTCTAGAATGGGACCGTCAACAATGTTTCCGTTTGGATTGGGTCTGTCTAAAACTATAAGTGGAATATTGTTTTCGGCACAAGCTTCCATCACATAATGCAGCGTAGATATGTATGTGTAAAATCGCAATCCTACATCTTGTAAGTCAAAAACCATTAGGTCAATTCCTGCAAGTTGTTCTGGTTTTGGTTTTCGATTATCTCCATACAGCGAAATTATGGGCAAACCAGTTTTAGTATCTTTACCATCAATTACGTGTTCGCCAGCATCGGCAGTACCACGAAAACCGTGTTCTGGAGCGAAAATGGTTTGTATCTTGATGTTTTTCGAAAGCAAAAAATCAACCAAATGGGTTTTATTGGATAGAATGCCGGTTTGATTGGTTACAATTCCAACTTTTTTATCCTTTAATAAAGGTAAATAGGCTCTAGAGTTATCAGCGCCGGTTTTTATTTCTTGTGGATTATTGTATAAAGCCCCTTCTTTTCTTTCAGTATTAGTAGCTAAGCTTGCACAAGAAAATAACATAAAGCAAAATACAAATAGTGGGTGTGGACTAATGCGATGTTTCATAAAACGATTTTTTAATTAGTGAAAATTCGTGCAATGCGTGGCTGAAAATCTTTATATCTTTGTGCCAAACGAAAAATTTTGAATTTAGAATATTTCATTGCCAAACGACTTATTGCTGCTAAAGATTATAAAAGTAGTATATCGGCACCAATTATCAAAATTGCAATATCGGCCATTGCTATTGGTATGATTATGATGATTGTTTCCGTGGCTACAGGAATTGGCTTGCAAGAGAAAATTCGCGATAAAGTGTCCGCATTCAACGGTCATATTATTATTTCGAATTACGACAACAACCAATCCGAGGTTACGCTGGTTCCTATTTCAAAAAATCAAGACTTTTATCCAAAATTCAATTCAGTTTCCGGAATCAATCATATTCAAGCCGTTGCTAGCAAAGCAGGTATAATTAGGACAGAAACAGCGTTTGAAGGTATAGTTCTAAAGGGAGTTGGGGCAGATTATCAATGGAATAATATCAAGGAATATATTGTCTCAGGCAATTTACCCAATTTTTCAAGAAACCTAAATCAAGAAGTATTAATTTCTCAATTGCTTGCAAACAGACTGAATCTAAAGGTTGGAGATTTTTTCAATACTTTTTTTATCAAAGAGGATCAAAATAAATTACCCAATATTCGCAGATTTAGAATTGCAGGAATTTTCAATTCAGGATTTCAGGATTTTGACGCTACGTATATAATAGGTGATATTCGGCATATACAACGCATAAACAAATGGAAGCCTGATCAAGTGGGAGCTTTCGAGGTTTTTACCAATGATTTTACCAATATCAAATCCATTGGAGAACAGGTTTACGAACAAACATCTTCAACACTCGACAGCAAAACTATAATCGAAAAATACAGTTATATATTCGAATGGCTCAAACTCTTTGATTTAAACATCATAGTCATATTAGTGGTGATGATTTTAGTTGCCACCATCAATATGGTGGTCGCCCTATTGGTGCTGATCCTGGAGAGAACACAAATGATAGGAATCCTCAAAGCATTGGGTACAAATAACTGGTCTGTGCGGAAAATATTTCTATACAACGCTTTCTATCTTATAATGAGAGGACTGTTTTTGGGAAATCTTATAGGTATCTCTCTACTATTAATCCAACAGTACTTCGGAATAATCAAACTCAATCCCGAAAATTATTACGTCAACCAAGCGCCAGTTTATATCAACTTGGGTTATATATTACTTTTAAATCTACTTACAGTTACTGTTTGTTTTCTGGTTTTACTAATTCCATCTTATATAGTAACCAAAATTTCCCCAGTAAAAGCCATTCGTTTCGATTAGATTTTTTCTAGGAGCTATTTCCTGCTATCCGTTACAATCTTAAGTGCCGAACCCCGGCACATAAGGATTTCCGCTACTATCAGGGCTAGGGCATTGGTTTTCATAAAACGTTTTGTTTTTAAGAATGAAGGTTTTTAACTCTACTTGATTCCCGGTCAGCTTCCGATCAAAGCCCGATCAAAGCCCGGTCTGTGGTACCCCCAAGAGTTGCTAAAAAAAGCAAAAAACAAAAAAGCACTGCTAAAAGGGCTGTTTAGCATCATAATAAGATCGCTTTTTGTATTCTGCTACAGCAAATAGCGATTAATTTGCTTTCTAATTAGAGATGCACATCCCTATAAATGCAGTAAAACTGTAGTGATTCTCAAAAAAGGCAACCATAAAATCACAAATCATCAAAAAAGCATCCTTGTAAATATCGAAAAACCAGTAACTTAAAAAATACTTTAAAAAAAGGTTCAAAAAAGCCTTGTATAACTGAATAAACGTGCTACTTTTGCACCCGCAATGACGCAGACGTTCATAGAAAAGCTGACAAACTGGAATGACTAACTAAGAAAATTTATTTTCTAAAAAAGATTAAAAAAGTTTGTGAGATTCGAAAATCGATGTTACATTTGCACCCCGCTAAAAGAGCAACGTTCCTTGAAAAACTGGTAATAAGAATAAGAAAAGAAGGAGAAAAATTATTTTTCAAAAAACTTTTCAAAACCCTTGCCAGATTAAAAAGACTTTGTTACTTTTGCACCCGCTAATCGAAAGACTAGCGCACAAAAAATAAGACACGTTCCTAGACATATTGAATTGACAGCCGTTTTTAAGAGAGATCTTAAGAACAATAATAAAGAGAGTAAGAGAATCGGAAGATTTAAAGAATACCACTAGAATTTGAGTCGAATAATAAGTAAGTCGCAAGACTAAACAATATACGATGAAGAGTTTGATCCTGGCTCAGGATGAACGCTAGCGGCAGGCTTAACACATGCAAGTCGAGGGGTATAGTTCTTCGGAGCTAGAGACCGGCGCACGGGTGCGTAACGCGTATGCAATCTACCTTTCACAGAGGGATAGCCCAGAGCAATTTGGATTAATACCTCATAGTATATATGAATGGCATCATTTATATATTAAAGT
>CAUPRL010000012.1:0-119124 GCA_963513695.1 uncultured Flavobacterium sp. | reverse complement strand
TTTGAAAGGAAAGAGAAGAAAATTTCCCTTTCCCTTCGCAAGACCTAGTTGTTTTTCCTTAAGACAAAGTTATTAAACTATTCGCAGAAAATAATTGGAAAATTTATGAATTATTATTTGCTAAAGACATAGTAATCTGGGTGATGGTATCACCTTTATGGCTAGTGATGGTTCCGACATGAATATTACCCAAAGTGTTCAATCACTTTTTTTAGTCAATACAATAGATGATTTTGAGACAACAAACTCACAATTTAGAATCAGAAGAGCACGATTGAAAATTAGTGGAGACTTGATGGATAGTAAAGTATATTATAGAATACGTTTGAACTTTGCTTCCGATTATCAAAGTACTACAACTGGAAATCGCTCTTTTAATCCTGTAATGCAAGATGCTTATGTAGAATACAGACCAGCCAAAGGACACCGAATTAATTTTGGTTTAAGAGCAGATTATATCGATTCTAGAGAAACTAGAATCGAAGGAGAAGTACTTGGTTTTATCGAAAGAAGTGAAGTTTCAAGTGCTTTCGATGCCATTTTTGATTATGGTCTTCGCTATCAAGGGCAGTTTTGGTTATTTAAAGGACAATTATTTAAACCCTATCTCTCTATAACCACAGGAGACGGAAATTCTTCCTTATCAAAAAATTATGGAGGATTCAAATATGGTGCCCGATTGGATTATTTACCATTTGGAGCCTTCAAAAAGCTGGGGGAGTTTTATATGGAAGATCTTTATCGTGAACGTAAACCTAAATTAGTTATAGGTGCCGTTTACAGCTATAATGTTGGAGCTACATCGGCCAAGGGCACCAACGGAGGTAGATACCTATATGGCGATGTGAATCAAGACATTAGCTTACCCGATTACCAAAAATATGGAGTAGATTATATGTTCAAATACAGAGGGTTTTATTCTATGGGGAGTTATTTTGCAACCAGTTCTAATGTGCCAACAAATATAGCCGGAGAATTTTCGTTGTCCGGAGCATTTACTCCATATACTGGAATGACTCAAGATGAAATTACCAACAAAGTCAACTCTCGTTTAAATCTAGGTTCAGGTTTCAATCTACAAGGAGGGTATTTATTACCATCAAATTGGGCTTTTGGTCTGAGATATACCAAATTATATCAGGATGTTAATTCAGCTACTTTTGCAACAAATGATGAAAATTATTCCTTCGTAACCACAAAGTATATTTCAGGTCACGATTTCAAAATTCAAGGGGAAATTGGTAAATCAAACATACAAGGAAGCACCAATGATTATTTATACGGACAAATAATGGTAACTATACAATTATAATTATGAAAAAATCAATCGTTACTTTATTTCTTTTTCTTTTTGGAATAAATGCTTTTGCACAAGAGAAAGACATTTATGCAACCTATTTTAAGGACCCGGATAAAATAGTACCGGTGCCCATTATTACCGGAAGTAACTATTATTCTAGTTACAATGCTGTTAATGACTTTTTAAAAAAATTGGCTGAAAAACATCCTGATGTAATGACTATAAGCTACATCGGCGATTCCCAAAGAGGGTATAAAACTCCAATGGTAACTCTAAACAAAAAAAATGGTAACACTAAGAAAGTTAGAGTTACCTATTTGGCTTGTGTTCATGGAGATGAACCCATAAGTACTGATGCTATGCTAAATACTATTTATGAATTAGTTGAAAACTCAGCTTATAGCTCCTATTTAGACAAAGCTACCTTGATGGTTGTTCCGATTGTAAATGTAGACGGTCACAAGGATGAAAATCGATTTTCTAATGATGGAACGGATTTGAATAGAAATCTAGGCATTCTTAATGTCCCAGAAACAGTAAATGTGAAAAATGCAATCAATACATTCGATCCACAGGTGGTTGTTGATTTTCACGAATACAATCCCGGCAGAAAAGACTTTTTAGACATTGACGACTGTTTAACATCAGCTTATGACGCTATGTTTTTATATACAGGAACGCTGAACGTAGATGCCAATATTAGAAAAATGATAGAAACGAATTTCGTTGAACCTACAAAATTAGTTTTGGAGAAAAATAATCGAGTGGTGAGAAACTATAGTTCCACCCAACAAAGCAATGGAAAAACAATCCTTAATATCGGTGGTGCCACTTCTCGTTCAAGTGCAACAAATTATGCTTTACAAAATCGAATTTCTATTTTAATGGAAATAAGAGGAGTTACCGAAAAAGATAAAGCAGTGAAACGTAGAATAGAAACTTCGACATTGGCCGCATTATCCTATTTAAAAATTTCTAATGATTTATCAGATGACATTTTAAAAGTAGTTGATAATGCTAATAAAACAGCCATAGAAGGCAAGAATGAAATCATTGTTACTTCTAAACCACAAGTAATTGAATCTAACTTTCAATTTGTTAATACCTGCACAAATGAGAAAAACATTTACAATTTTGAAGCTAAAAACAATATTGAACAGACTCCTCAAATCGTAAGGCCAAGACCTGATGGCTATGTGATTGTTACCAAAAGTAAGCCTTTGTTTAATGCTTTAAAATCTTCCGGAGTAGAATTTTCAGTAATCGAAAAAGCTACACAACTTGAGGTGGACACTTATGTTCAAAATATTGAAGACGAAAATAAATTTGAAATCAAAAAAGAAAAGATGGATATTCCTTCAGGCTCCATTTTGATTCCATCACATCAAAAGATGGGAAATACTGTGGTCGATCTTTTAGAGCCTGAAGGGAATAACTCTCTTTACCATAATTCCATTTTAAAAACACTTCCAGGTTCGAAAACGCTTCGTCTATTTAGAGTCAATTTGAGTCAAATCGTACAATTACAAAATTAATTTATATATTATGCAAAAAATACTCCATTTTACAATAGCCGCATTAGTACTATTTAGTGCTAATGGTATTGCCCAAGAGATAAAAGAAACCAAAAAAACCGACTCCACTTTTGTCTATAAATACGGTCAAGGAACTTTTATCAATTTAGGGAAGAAAAACAAATCCACTTTGAACTTTTTTGGTGTGGTGCAATCAGGTCTAGGATTCAACAAACTAGATGATGGAACTGATACTGAGAATACCAGTAGGATGTCTATGAATTTGGTAAGATTTAATATGAATGGTACTTTTCTAGATGATAAAGCAAAATTTGGATTAGTAACCGATTTCACAGGAAACACAGGTCTTCTTGAAGCTTGGGTCGGGATGAGTCTCTATAAGAAAAATGTATATCTCTATTTTGGGGAAAGAAGAACCCATACCAATAACAGACTAGCATTGGAAGACGAAAGATTTGCCCAAAATATGGCTCAAACCAAAGCTGGATCTTCGACTGACGGAATTGCTTATGGTGGATTGATGCATAATTTTGTGGGAACTACAAGAGAGGGTGGTATTTTTCTTGAAACCAATTTCTCTATAGCTCAAGTAAGAATCTACCCTTCGATTTCGGTAACTACTGGAGACGGTCAAGGTTTTTTTGACGAACAATCGAATGCAGGATTCAAATATGGTGGCCGTTTAGATGTGATGCCTTTAGGAGATTTTATTAAGAACAATGCCTTTATAAGTCACGATTTGTATCGTGAACCCGCTTTAAAAGTAGCTGTTGGTTTTGCAGGAAGTTACAATGACAAAGCAAGCCATAAAACAGGTTCAGGATCCAACCAAATCACAGGTATTTATGAGGAAGATGGAACTGTAAGTTATGCCGATTATATTAAAATGGTAACCGATTTTATTATCAAATACAAAGGCTTTTCATTAATTGGTGAATATACCAATGCTTCAGTAAATGGTGAAAATCTATATATTGATAGTGCTGGTGGAACGTTACTTGACGCTGAAACAGCGGCAACAAAATACAATATGGGGTATGGAGTCAATTTGCAATCTTCCTATGTAACCAAAAACGGTTGGGCTTTCGACACACGTTATTCCTTTATTGAACCAGAAGTAGAAATTGAAAAATCATTGGTTCAAAAAGAAAAATGGTACACCCTTGGGGTAAACAAATATTTCAAAAATAATGCGCTCAAAATCGGCCTAAACACTTCATGGGTAGATCGTGAGGTGCAACCTGAAACAACCTCCAATTGGTATTCAAATCTTGCCGTGCAATTAACTTTCTAAAATTAGTATTATGAAAAAATATATTTATTTAAACCTATTCGCTTTTTTGCTACTTCTAAGTTGTTCATCAGAGTTTACAACACCACCACCTGTTATTCCGCCAGATGCTTTAGAGGAACTTATAATCTCTGAGATTTCAACAGCTATTAATACAGATGCAACGGCAGGTGGAGTTCGAAATCATTATGTAGAAATTTATAACGGTACCAATAAAGATATCAATTTGTCCAATTATGCAATAGGATACCAAGCTACAACAGATACTTCAACTTTGGTGGATTGGAATTTTTCATCGGCCTCCAATTATTTGCAGCTTACAGGTACCCTTGCCTCGATGAAAGCTTATGTAATTGCTTCGCCTGTGGCGAATACAACTGCAGTAAAAAGCAATATAACCTGGGGAACAACAAGTACTGCCAATGCCGATGCGAGCAAACCGCTTCAATTAAGTGGTAATAGTGGAATTGCTTTATTGAAAAAAGATGCTAGCGGAACACATACCTTAAATGGAGAAAAATACACCATCATTGATGTTTTTGGAAGTCCAAATGTGGCAAGAGTCACTTCTACAGGCTCCTCTAGTTCTCGAAATAATTTTATTTGGTTGATTTCTGGAGCTACCGATACCAGAAACAGAACCTTTTGGAGAAAAGGCACAGTTATAAAACCCAATACAGATTGGAACCTTTCGAGAGGAACATCTGCGGCTGATTCAGAATGGAATATATCTGGCGATAGACTTTGGGATTATTCTAATGTAGGGATATTCTAAAATAACTGCTAATATTCGCACAGAGATTAAAATATCCATAAAAAATGTAAGGATAAGAATTTGCTTCTTATACTTACATTTTTTCTTTTATAAATATTTAGGAGCTACCAAGAAAGTATTTTCTCTAACAAAGTCAATAGACTTACAGCAATTATAAAGAAAACAAATAAAAGGTTTTTGAAAGTTGACAGATAAAAGCCTTGCGCCTAATTCTATACTTTTCAATAATAAATTTCCACAAGATTGTCATTCCGTAGGAATCTCAAGAAGAAACTCTAAAAATTGGTGCTTTTGAATAAGGAGATACTTGAAGAGATTCCTACGGACACCAGAGTCTTGCTCGAATTGGCGAAGCAATGACAAAATAGCGTGTGTAAACTGTGTTTAAGAGATTTTCAGAGACTTACTTAGTCCTGAATTATTTATATATCAAATCGGCTGCATAATTTAAGGCAGGAATGTAGTCGTGATTTAATCCAGATACAGTAGCTAATTGCCATTGAAAATTGAGATTATTTTGCAAGCCTAAGTTTTTCGAAAAATTAAAAAAATAGTTCGCTCTAGTCAAACGATTTAATCCCTGGGCATCGGCTTGCGGGTTATGCCGCAATCCTGGAGAATTGGGATCATTGTCTTCTAAACCAACTTGGATATACACTTTTTTAGAAAATAAGGAAGCTAATGAACTTGTTTCAAGTGGACTTTTAACAAAACCATACGGGAAATCTACTTTCATATCAGGAACGGTATACCAACCCGAAGCCGAAGCTACTACCCTATCAAATCTTGCGTTGGGTTTAAACATCACCAATCGATGGGCAAACTGCCCTCCTGCCGAATGGCCTATAATATCAAAGGTGTTGGCATTGAAAAGCATTTGTTTTTTGAAATAATCAAAAATAGGTTCAATAATCGAAAAAGTCCAGACATTTTCTGCGTTTAATGTTGAAGGCGTTGGATTATCACCATCAACAAATACATTACCTAAATTATACTTATCCCCTGTGGGATAATAGGTTTCAGAAAATTCTGGAGCCAGAATGATAAAATTCTTTTGTTCGGATTTACTAATCAGAGCATCTCGGTATTGGCTTGCATTTCGATCATCTCCGTGAAATACGAAAACAATGGGAGAATTCGAATTCGAATTGGCTGGTATATGAAAAAATACTTTTACAGCTTGTTTTGCCAAAGGAGGATAATCATTATATTCAAAATAGCCACTGCCCTTTTGTCCAGGTAAAAGACTATTATCACTAGTAGCCTCGCTGTTACTTGAGTCGGAACAAGAATAAATGAAACAACTGCAAACAAGTAGAACTATTCTTTTTAAATCTATATTTTTCATTATTTTATCCAATTAATTGCAAAATTAGCTTAAA
Source organism: uncultured Flavobacterium sp. (assembly GCA_963513695.1). Lineage (GTDB taxonomy): Bacteria > Bacteroidota > Bacteroidia > Flavobacteriales > Flavobacteriaceae > Flavobacterium. The sequence goes on along the minus strand of CAUPRL010000012.1, from coordinate 112,841 downwards.
TTTAAACCTACTTAAAAAACCAATTGTTGATAATTATGAATACCAATCACGTTTTTGCTTTAGATAGAATTAAAGCATCATTTGAAAAGCACAGTAAAAAGAGATCGAAAAAAAAATACATCACTTTGTACCTTGCCATAAAAGAGTGTATTCATAAAGTGGAACTTCCTCATTTATGGATTGTTCCTTCAACTAGAACCTTGGCGATAGAAATGAATTTGTCGAGAACTACAGTCGTTAAGGCCTATGAATTATTGTCTTTAGAAAAATTAATAGTACCCAAAAGAGGATCGGGTTATAGTGTAAATTTCTCTTCAAATACGACCTCCAATTCTAAACAAACCAAGAATCAATTAGTTGATAAAAGTTTATATCCTGAATTGTCTGAAAAAGGGTATGCCTATTTAAACAATATAACACTACTTGATAGAGAATCCAATAAAGGCATCGCCTTCAGACCTGGGTTGCCACCACTTGATATTTTTCCCGTAAATCAATGGAAAAACCTATTGAACACCTATTGGAGACACGTAAAATCATCTGGCTTGTCTAATTCTCCATCCTCTGGAATTAATGCATTGAAAATAAATATATGCAATTATCTAAACATTAGTAGGAATATCAAATGCGAGCCGGACCAGTTAATTATAGTTTCCGGATCCTTACAATCTTTATATTTAATTTCAAGTGTATTGATAAATAAAGGAGATTCCGTCATACTCGAGAATCCTACCTTTCCAAATGCCCATTCCATTTTTAAAAGTGCATTGGCCAATTTAATTCCTATACCGATTGACAATGAAGGTATAAATTTAGAAGAAATCAAAAAATGCAATACTTTAAAACCAAAAGTAGTTCATGTAACTCCTTCAAATCATTATCCTCTGGGGATAAAAATGAGTTTAAAACGAAAAAAAGAACTCCTTAGTTGGGCATCAGAAAACAAAGCCTTAATCATTGAAAACGATTATGAAAATGAAGTGAATTCTTGTCAAGGAATTAATCCTACCATCTATAGTTTAGATACTGAAGACCGAACTATTTATTTGGGAACATTCAATAGACTTTTACATCCTACCATTCGATTGGGCTATATGATTGTTCCAAAGTATTTAATTAAAACAATCGGAGCGATCCAAGAACATTCACATAAATTCGTTTCTCCATCTGTTCAGATGGTAATGAGTCAATTTATTGAAAAAAATTATTTATACCAACATCTAAAAAATATCAATACAGTCGCTAAAGAAAGAGAAGAACTGTTTATAACGCTGTTCAATACGAACACAACCAAAATGACAATAGAAAAAAAACCGTATTCTAGTTTGCATCTACTGGCAAAATTTAACGAGAAAGTCGATGAAAAAAAGGAAATTGAAATTATTCAATCCTTATCAAAAGCAAATATAGTAGTACATTCTTTGAGTGGATGCTACATCGAAAAAGAAAAACAGCAAGGTTTGATTTTTGGATATTCATCGGTAAGAGCAACAATTATTAGACAAAAAGTACTTCAAATGACTGCAATTATAAATGAGTCTTTAGAATAGTCACAGTTGGAATTGCGTTTGATAATTAGTAGCCTAATTTATTCTCTCTTGGAGTAGTGCCAATGAGGCACGAAATCGAAGATTCGACGAAGTCAATCCTATGCTACCGCACGAAATCGAAGATTCGACGAAGTCAATCCCTTGCTACCGCACGAATCCTTTCGTGTGGTGCCTATTAGAATTCCAGAAAATAGAAAATCAGTCTTTATCCGCGTTGCAAAGCATCCGTTTCATCAGCGTCCCAAATAAAACCTCGCTACCGCACGAAATCGAAGATTCGAGCTAGTCAATCCCTTGCTACCGCACGAAATCGAAGATTCGACGAAGTCAATCCTTGCTACCGCACGAATCCTTTCGTGTGGTACTTTTTATAAATCCAACGAAATAGAAAATCAGTCTTTATCCGCGTTGCAAAGCATCCGTTTTATCAGCGTCCCAAATAAAACCTCGCTACCGCACGAAATCGAAGATTCGACGAAGTCAATCCTTTCGTGTGGTACTTTTTATAAATCCAACGAAATAGAAAATCAGTCTTTACCCGCGTTGCAAAGCATCCGTTTCATCTGCGTCCCAAATAAAACCAAGCAAAACAACATTATAGTAAGTCACATTAGTTAAAAATCAGTCTTAATCCGCGTTGCAAAGCATCAGTTTAATCAGCGTCCCAAAAAACCTCACTCCACCCCCAACACATAAACCACCTTAGTATCATTTTTAGGAAAAGAAAGATAACTATCCTCATTCTCCACAAAAAAAGCCAATTCCAACAAGTAAAAAATAGTCCCTTCCCCCTCAGGAAAATTGTCAATACGTAACTTCAATTTTTTGGTTTTGCGGCTATTCAAACCATAGAATGCCAAATCAGTCAACGCATAACAACCCGTGGTAGAACCAAAATCAAACCGCAAAGCACCCAACCGAAAACCCACCGCATCAGCACCATCTGGAAAAACAAAAGCGGTACTAGTTTTAAAAGCATCAAAAACCAATTGCCTTTTCCGAGCATTAAAACGATAGTTCCCCTTAAAAGTATTCCGCAACAAACCACTTGGATTAAAATCATACCCTGTAAACAGCGATTTCCCTCCAGCCGATGCAAAACCATTTTTCAAACAGCGATTGCCCCTAGGAGCTATTGTGTCGCAACACATCACCTTACGCATAATCGTTGTAAGACTATTGATAACTTCCAATTTATTGCTAATGGGCAATCCCTCCTGAAGTAGCATCCTAATCGCTTTACTCAATTGGCTTACTGGACCAAATTCATTGGCATTTTCCCTACTCTTGACATATTTGGGATCATTCAATAAGGCTGCGGTAGTAAAGCCAGTTTTCTGCTTAGCGGTATGAAAATCACTCCCTTTTGACTTATAAGTAACCAAACCCTCAAACCGCTTTGGAATTTCTCCGTCACTAAATATTTTTGCCATAAAAAATCAAATTAGTAATAAAAACTCCACAAAATTAATAATTTATTCCATTGATTTCAAGAGGTTTAAAAAATGAACAAGCAGAGATGTTTCTTTCCAAATATGCAAAAATAAAATAAGATTTCATAAAAGGGAAGCCTATAAACTTGCTGAAAAAGCAAAGAAGGAAGCAATCTATAGACTGCAGATGGCGCAATCCCATTAAGTTAAGACTTCACAGCCGTCACTTCGAGTGATCCCGCTTTTGGGCGGGATTGTATCGAGAAGCCTATAAACCCTAACCAAAAGTGAAGGATAAAAAGAAAACCTGCAGAAATTATTCCAAAAAAAAAAAGAGTATAATCCCGATAGCTATCGGGGCTCTCTCAAAACTTTACGATAACTCCATAGTGTTGAAGACAGGTACTCCGGTGAGCCTGCCCTGAGTTTCCCGATGGGTTCATCAGGAGTTTCATTGTTCGGCTTGCAGCCGCAACGAACCCCTAGCTGTTATGGGTTGTTTTTTTGTTGGTTTTAATATTCCACAACAGTTGCTTTCGCTTTATCTTTTTCAAAGTCTATTTTGGTATTATCTAACGGAAATGGAACTGCGTTTCGTCCTTCTTTTGAATTGTCAATACGTAACCAATTTCCAGATTGTGGTTTGTCTGTAACCTAATGATGCCATCTTAGCCAAGAGTTAATGGGACTTACTTTGGCTTGTCGGTGAGAATATATTGAACCACTAATTTCTAAACTTTGCGAAACGTATTGTTCTGTATTATCATTTGGGTTGATTAACATTTCAATGTCTGTCCAGTTTTTACATCTTAAACCACTTCTCTCAGGAATAGGGAAATTAAATAGAATTAGTATTGAAAAAATAACGGTTGTGGCAATATTGGCTATTTTAATACGCCTTCTATATTTGTCTTCCAGTTTTTTAATGAAGCGGCAGTTTACAATACAAATTAAAAGTCCAACTATTGAAATGCAGAAAGGTATCAAGTACGCTAGGAAATTGTCTGTAATTTCAACAGGCAAGTCAACAAAAGCATAGATCAATAAAAGTAAAATAATAATTGTTGGTTTCATAGTTTTGTCGGTCCATCAAAATAACCCATAACATTATGCCACTTTGAGATGGCTGGAAATTCGTAACCACTCAATTTTCGGTTTAACGAAAACTTGATGCGAAACGGTAATTCCACTAAATTCCAGCTATATCAAAATGGCTGTTATATGCTGCTTGTTTTTAGTCGAAATTACGATTTTAACCGCAAACTTTTCCAGTTTCTTTTGGCAAATTCCAACTTTCACGCTTTTGTTTTTCGGTTCGTAATTTTTAGTTTTAATTAAACAATTTGTTTGTTATTTACAATTGTTATGAAATTCTTCTTTATGAACATCGGTATTAATAAAATCAAAACAATAATTAAAGAAAACAAAATTGATAGCCAAATATTAAACGGATTAAAAATCGGCAATGAAAAAATTACTAACGACAAAATAAAAAATATCCAAGTAAATAATTTTCTATTCAATTTTGCAGTTAATACATTCTGAATTATTACAATGATAAAAAAAGCAAATATGATAAATGGAAATACAGTTCCTATAACTAGTTTTTGATTTGGCGTTATTGTTAAGTATACTACAGCGAGGAGGAAGGAATAAAAAATAGTTTGTATTATACTGGTTAAAAATCCAATTGCTAAAATTCGTTTCATATTTCAAACACTATAAAATTATTTTCTAATAAATCTAAATTGTATTGTTAAGTGGAAATTACAATTAAAAGAAAACTTTCCAATTTTCAAGTTTCCGCTGTCAAATTCTAACTTTCACGCTTCTGCTTTTCAGATTTCAATTTTCCAACTTCAGTTGGTATATTCCGCTTTTCACGTTTCCGCTGTCAAAATCCAACTTTTAAGCCTCAATAGTTTACACGCTACAAACTATTTTTAAAATTGTTTCCGTCAGCATCATTTCGGCACAAGTAGAATATAACGTTCTGCTGCTTTGAGATGGCTGGAAGTTCGTAAACGCTCAGTTTTCGGATTAACGAAAAATTGATTCGAAATGGTAAATCCACTAAACTCCAATTATATCAAAACAGCTGTTACCAGCTGACTACTTTATTTGATTTCTTTTATTTTCTAATTTTATTAACTTCAGCATAAAATAAATGAAAACGCCACCCAAGAGTAATTTGGCTATAGCAATCCAATAATTATATGGTTCAGTAATCTGTTTTAAATTTTCGGAATCATTAATTTTAATTGATTTAAAAAAAATGTCTTTATTTTTTTGACTGTAAGATGCTACTTTTGAATAAATGAAAACATAAGTAACACCATTTAAATATAAAATCAAAGTTTGTCCATTTTCTTGTTCTGAATTTTTTCCTTTAAACGTTAATTTATAAGCTAAATAATCATTTAAATTAATTTGTATTGAGTCTTTGAAAAACAAACCTTTTTTGTACATACTTTTAATGTGTTCATCTATAGACTGCTTATATTTTTCTTTTAATTCAGCATCACTTTGCGGAAGTTCAGGTTCTAATTCGCCTTCAGTTAGAACATTTACCCTCATTGCAATATAAGATTCTTGTTCTGAATTTAAGTAGTATGCTTTAATCGTAGCATTAAATACTTGATTAAGAGTGTTTCTTTTCTCAACATTTTCAAAAGTTTTTGGTTGACCAGGAAAGTCAACGGTAATATTTTCATCAATCTTGGTTTGACTGAAAAGAAATCCAGAAAAAAGGAAGGCTATTGAAATTAAAATCTTATTCATTAATAATATTAGGTTTTTGAATTCTACGATTTTGTCATAGTTTGCGTATAACGGTCGATGCTAGAGCTCGTGGCGGCTTATGGAAATCTTTTTTTCTACTACCGACCGAGCGAAGTTGTGAAAAAGAAACGCACAATTTACCAAAAAACTAGCCATAAGATTTAGCATTTGTTAATAGCTGGTTTTTATTCAAAATTCGGATTATAAATTTCAATTTTCAGATTTGTATTTTTTGTAATAAATTCAATTGCTTTATTTGAATTTTGCTCTTTGACTAAACTCAATACTTTCTTCTTCTCTGAATGATTTTCATTCAAAAGGAATATTTGAAATGAATTTGATTGATAATTTAAATTTGGTTCCCAACGTGTCACATTACTCGGATGACGCTTTGCATAATTATAATTGGTTGATTTAGTAAATTTAAACAAAGTGATAATTTTCATATTTTCAGTTTCTACTTTTTGCTTAAATATTTTTAAACCAAACAAATAATAACCAATATGAATTAACTCATTTTCAATTACAATTCCTTTTTTCAATATCATTAAACAAACACAAACAACAACTGCGATTCCAAAAATGAGTTTTAATAGGTTCATTATTAAATCAGGCTCAACTTTCATTAGTATTAGGAATACAAAGACACACATAAAATTGAGAATAAATACATTTTTGAATTGATGAAAGTCTAAATTCCGTTCTAATATTATTTCCACTTTATATATGTTTTTTTTAAGGGGATTCCTTTGCTCTAAACTAGCTGGCAACGGTCGATGCTAGAGCTCGTGCCGCTTATGGAAATCTTTTTTTCTATTACCGACCGAGCGAAGTTATGGAAAAGAAACGTACAATTTACCGAAAAACTAGCCATCGTTTTAGCATTTGTTAGCAGCAGAACTATTTCTTTTCAAAATCTAAATAATAAAGTTTTGCAGCTTGCTCTACATCTTCATCAATACTTGCATCTATATTTAATGAAAACAATACCCAAGTATCGTTTGGTTTATAAAACTCGAAAACAAATTTCATCGGTTGTCTATCATATTTAACCATATAAGAATATAAAATAAAATTTTCGGTGCAATTCTTCTTAATGATTAGCTCATATCCATAATATTTTCCCATATAATCTTCAGTATAACCATTTATCTCTTTTTTCATATTGCTAATTCCATCTTTAATATTTGCTGTCCATTTATTGGTCGCATAAAGATCATCAATTGCTTTATTAGAGTTTTTTGGATAATCATTGAAAAACTTTTTAATTAAACCTTCAGGATTAGATTGTCCATAAGTGGCTAGTGAAATAAATGTAAAAGTTACAATTAGAATAAGTTTTTTCATGTGTTTATTTTTAGGTTTTCTGTTGTTCAAGTTGCGCTGCTAACGTTTTGCTGCTTTGAGATGGCTGGAAGTTCGTAACCGCTCAGTTTTCGGCTTAACGAAAACTTGATGCGAAACGATAATTCCACTAAACTCCAGCTAGCTCAAAATGGCTGTTGTGCAGTCGTAATTTTATTTAGTTAGTTTCTCTATTTCAATTAAGGAATTAAATATTCCATCATAATAATTGCCTTTTTTGAAATTCGGAGTCATTATTTCGGACACAATTCTATCACAATTAATGTCTGTTAAATATTTCTTTGAAATTTCGGTAGTTGATATTCTTAACAACCTTAATTTTTTACTAAAAACTATAATTACTCCACTTTTTTGAAAAACTCCACCAACTTTCCAATCGATAAGTTTGCTATAGGCAAATTCATCAATATTTTCGTTGGGATATAGTTCGTCAATTGATAAAACTAAGATTTCCATTCGGTTTTTATTTCTAATTTCATTTGCAATTTTCACTATATTTTCTCTTTGTTCGATTGAGAATACAGAATCAATTTCAACTAAATTTGAAAAGGGTAAAATAAATGTGGTTTTAATTAGATAATTTTCACAAGATTTATTTAATTCTCTTGTTAGTTTATAATTTAAAGAATTATAATCTGTCTTGAAATTTTTCGGTTCTGCTTTTACGTTTTTTAGTAGATATTCGGTTAATAATTTTGAATATATTTCAGCCTGTTTTAATTCTATTGTGTCGTTTTCAATGTATTTATGATTTTTTATTGAATCACATATTTTTAGCGATAAATCCGAAATAGTTTGTCCGTTTGAATTTAAACTTAAAAATAGGAGATAGAATAATATTAAAAATTTTTGTTTTCCCATTTCCGGTTTTTTATAATGTCGCCCAACTTGTATATAGGTCTGACAAAATCAGACCTATCACTCCAATATAGGGTAGATAGGTCTGACGTTTGTCAGACTTTATTAGTAATCAAATATATTATTTTTTTCTTACAAAATCATAAAATACTTCGGCAAAAGCAATCAATTTTAGTGCAGTTGGATTGGTCTCGTTAAACCATACTAAAATTTAACTAAAGTATACCAAGAGTATAGATTCAGTATGCCTGAAGTATGGATTCAGTATGGCTGTGGTACCCCCAAATGTTGTCAAATAAAATGAAATATTAATAATAGGCGCTATGTCCACACCTCCTTTCCTTCGCTGACTGCAATGTAGTAACCAAGTAACCAAATAACCGATTAACCAATAATCAAGTAGGAATAGTGTATGGATTCAGTATAGATTCAGTATGGCTGAAGTATGGATTCAGTAGGACTGTGGTACCCCCCAAAAAGCATAAAAAAAACAATACCATTGACATAAAAAAAGCCATAACAATCGCTATGGCTCATTTATAGTATAATAATTCTGGACTAAAATCCCTAATATTCCAACAACTCCAACAACGTTTTCTCAAACCTCCCTTTCGGCAAATACTGATCTTCCAAGGCTTTGGTAAATGGAATCGGGCTGTCTAAACTCGCCACACGTTGCACGGGAGCATCAAGAAAAGTAAAACAATTTTCCATAATCAAAGCCGAAATATCGCTGCCAATGCCACCAAACAATGAATCTTCTTGATAAATAATGGCTCGACCAGTTTTCTTTACAGAAGCATAAATAGCATCCGTATCCAAAGGCTGTAAGGTTCTCAAATCCAATACATCAGCGGAGATTTCAGGGTTTTTAGCCAAAGCGTCCAACGCCCAATGCACCGCAGCACCGTAAGCAATAATCGTTACTTGATCTCCTTCTTTTAAAAGAGCGGCTTTACCTAACGGAATCGTGTAATAATCAACAGGAACCTCCTGTTGAATGCTTCGATACAATTGTTTATGTTCAAAAAACAATACCGGATTTGGGTCGTTGATAGATTCATTCAATAACCCTTTGGCATCATACGGAAAGGCGGGATAAACTACTTTTAAACCGGGTGTTTTAGTAAACCAGGCTTCATTGGTCTGAGAATGAAAAGGTCCAGCTTGAGTTCCCGCACCGCAAGGCATTCGAACCACAACATCGGCTTTTTCCTGCCAACGGTAATGCGTTTTCGCCAATAAATTCACAATCGGATTGAATCCGGTAGAAACAAAATCGGCAAACTGCATCTCGACAATCGCTTTATAACCGTTAATAGACAATCCCATTCCAGCCGAAACAACCGCACTTTCGCAAATGGGTGTATTGCGAACTCGTTCAGTTCCAAACTGCTCGACAAAACCCTCAGTAATCTTAAAAGCCCCTCCATACTCGGCAATATCCTGACCCATTAGAACCAGGTTTTCATGTCGCTCCATAGACTGTCGCAAACTACTGGAAATAGCATCAATGAAACGAATATTTTTTGTTTTAGAGGAAGGTGTAACTTCTTCAAATTCAAATGTTTTATAAACATCATTTAATTCTTCATCATAACTAGCCTCAATCTCAGGTTCTGCATTGGCAAGAGCCAGATTTTCATCAATTTCATTCTTGATTGCAGTTCTTAAATTGGAATCGAATTCCTCCGAAAGAATGTTTTTCTCTTTTAAATAATTCCTGTAATTTTCTACAGGATCTTTGGCAGCCCACTCTTCCATCAACTCCTGTGGAACATATTTAGTGCCACTCGCCTCTTCATGACCCCGCATTCTAAAGGTTTTAAATTCCAATAAAACAGGACGAGGATTTGCCTCCATCGAAGCTTTCAATTCGGATAATTTGGTATAGACTTCCAGAATATTATTCCCATCCAGAATATGACTTTCCATTCCGTACCCTACTCCCTTATCGGCAATATGCTCACAACGAAACTGCTCGTCTGTTGGGGTTGATAAACCATAACCATTATTCTCGACAATAAATAAAACCGGTAATTCCCAAACAGCAGCAATATTCAAAGCTTCGTGAAAATCCCCTTCGCTTGTAGCCCCTTCACCAGTAAAAACAGCAGTTATCTTTCCGTTTTGCTTTAGTTTATTGGCCAAAGCTATCCCATCGGCAATTCCCAATTGAGGCCCTAAATGCGAAATCATCCCAATAATCTTGAATTCTTGTGTACCAAAGTGAAAACTGCGATCCCGACCTTTGGTGAATCCATTGGCTTTGCCTTGCCATTGGGAAAAAAGGCGATTTAATGGAATATTTCTACCTGTGAAAACACCCAAGTTTCGGTGCATTGGTAGAATGTATTCATCAGCATCCAGAACTGCTGTAATGCCAACAGAAATAGCTTCTTGACCAATTCCAGAAAACCATTTGGAAACTTTTCCTTGCCGAATCAGAATCAACATTTTTTCTTCAATAAGTCTAGGTAAAGCGATTCTTTTATATAAATCTAATAATTGGTCGTCGCTAAGATTTTTGCTGTCGAAAGTCATAAATTGTTTTTTTGATTGGCTTTTCAAAAGTATAAAAAAATAACAGTTTGCTCTTCTATTGTTATATTTATTTTATTTCAGTTACTTGTTATTTACTTTTGTTTGACAATTGAAAAAATTAGTATATTTAAAAAAAATTTAAACTAAAAGATATGAAAAAGAAAATTTTGATGATGTCAATGTTGTTCGGCATATTCACGTATTCGAATGCCCAAAGTATTGGTGATATAACCAAAGCAGCTGGGACAGCCGCAACCAAACAAGCCACTACCGCAGCAGTAAATTCTTTTGATGTTGCTCGTATTTCTAACCAAGTAATGGGCTATTTATCTCCTACCCTAAAAATTTCTGATGCTCAAAAGCCAGCTGTAAACTCTTTGGTTAACGAATTATTAAATAAAAAGAAGAATATTTTGCCAACAGCACTTACAGATAAAGCAGGTTATGCTTCAAAAATGACTGGAATTAGAAATTTATTTCCAACTAAAATGAAAGGAATTTTGAATGCAGGTCAATATACACAGCTGCTTGGTTTGTTACCAAAATCAGCCACTTCAAAATCACCTTTAACACAGATGCTATTTTGATTTTTTAAATAAAAATGCACAAAAAAACCGAAAGTAAATGCTTTCGGTTTTTTTATTCTTTAATCCTTCACTCCTAACTTAGTCAAAATATCGTCCATCAAACACCATTTGGTGATAGAAGATTGCAACAAATTGGCTCCCACAAAAGCGGTAAACCACAACCAGTTTTGGTTGACATAAATAGCCAAAAGCAAGCTAATCAGGATAAAAGTTCCTGCAACAGCTCTTACAATTCTGTTTTTCATAATGTCATTGCGAGGTACGAAGCACTCGAGCGCAGCGAACTGAGCGTAAGCTAATCTCGTCCTCTTTTTTAGATTAATAATTGTTTTAGTTACTACATCTTTCGATGTTCAGCACAGCAATATGGATGTTAGATTTTGAAACTTGTTCAGCATTAAATGCTGCTACCATATCAAAAAGCCCATCTACTTTATCTTCTTTGACAAAAGCATAGAACAAAACCGATTCGGTTTCTTGCATATTGGTAGCAAACCAGTTGGCTTCCAAAGCATCTTCTGAATTGTCTTTAAATCCTTTTACATCTTTATAAGAGAAGGATTTAACTTGAACTTTTTTAAGAATTAGTTTGATGTCTTTTTCAAATTCTCTGACTGCGGTTATTAATAGTAATTTCATAATTTTTAGGTTTTAAAGGTTCTCGATACAATCCCGCCCAAAAGCGGGATCACTCGAACTGACGATGGATTATTAAAATATATTTGGTTATCAATATCACTGAACACTTGAAACTGAACACTGAATACTAATTTTTCTCCCATTTTTTTCTTTCGGTGATATAATATATAATCGGCACAACCAACAAAGTCAAAACTGTAGAAACTACTGCTCCAAACACTAATGAAATAGCCAATCCTTGAAAAATTGGATCAAACAATATGATGGAAGCTCCAATAACTACGGCTCCTGTTGTCAATAAAATTGGTGTAGTTCGAACAGCACCAGCTTCGATAATAGCTTGTTTTAATGGAACGCCTTCGTTGAGTCGGATTTCGATAAAGTCAATCAGTAAAACCGAATTTCGAACCATAACTCCTGCCAATGCAATCATTCCGATAAAGGAAGTCGCCGTGAAATAAGCGCTCAACAACCAGTGTCCAAACACAATCCCGATTAACGAAAGCGGAATCGCCAACATCATCACCATAGGTGTTTTGAAGTTTTGGAACCAACCTACAATCAGCATATAAATAATGACTATAACAACCAAAAATGCTACTCCCAAATCACGGAAAACTTCCAAAGTGATTTGCCATTCTCCATCCCATTTTACGGTAAAATCACTTTCATCCGTAGGTTGCTCCATATACAATTCGTTGACTTTGTATCCTTTTGGCACATTCATTTTGGTTAATTTCTCATTCATTCCCAAAATAGCATACACAGGACTTTCTAAAGCTCCAGCCATATCAGCCGTTACATAAACTACGCGTTTTTGGTCTTTTCTGTAAATGGTTTTCTGCAAGGTATCTTGAACTACTTTTACCAAATCACTCACCGGAATCATATTCCCTTGACTGCCCTTGATTTTAAGGTTTTGAATGTCCTGCAAACTCGTTTTATCTTTGTCGTCAAGCGAAAGCACAATGCCCACATTATCATTTGAATTTTCGTCATATAAATTAGAAACGGGATATTCTTTCAACAAATAAGTCAAATTTCCAACCACTTGTTGCGGTGCAATTCCGTTAAGCATTGCTTTTTCTTTATCGACTTCTAGTTTGTATTCGGTTTGGTTGTCCTCTACCATCCAATCGATATCCACAATATCAGTTGTATTTTCCAAAATCGTTTTTACCTGATTTGCCACTTTGATTTGTTCTTTGTAATCAGGTCCATAAATCTCAGCCACCAAAGTCGATAAAACCGGAGGTCCTGGTGGCACTTCAATGATTTTTACATTCGCACCATACTTCTTGGCAATCTTCTGAATATCAGGACGCATTTCCTTGGCGATATCATGACTTTGTAAATCACGTTCCTCTTTGTGCAATAAATTCACCTGAATATCCGCCATATTACTACCGCCACGCATATCGTAATGACGCACCAATCCGTTAAAAGTTATTGGAGCAGATGTACCAATGTAATTCTGGTAATTCACCACTTCGGGTTTGGTCGAAAGGTATTGCGCAATTTCTTTGGTCACGGCTGTAGTGCGTTCTAATGTGGTTCCTTCAGGCATATCAATCACCACTTGGAATTCGTTTTTGTTGTCAAACGGAAGCATTTTCACGACTACCGATTTGGTGAAAAACATCAAAACCGAACCAAACAATAAAACCACGGTTACAGCCAAAAGTATTCTTCTTTTAGAGTTACTTTCCAATAATGGTCGTTCCAATTTGTTATAGATTTTGTAAATCCAACTGGTTTCCATTCCCTCTTCGTGTTTGTGTTCTTGCTCTTCTTTTTCTTGCAATAAATGATACCCTAAATAAGGAGTTACAGTCAAAGCCACGAACAAAGACAACAACATCGCAATCGAAGCGCCAATCGGCATTGGACTCATATAAGGCCCCATCATTCCCGACACAAACGCCATTGGCAGAATAGCCGCAATAACGGTGAATGTTGCCAAAATCGTTGGATTTCCTACTTCGTTTATCGCATAAATCGCCGCTTGTTTAAAGGGCAGTCGCTTCATCTTGAAATGGCGGTGCATATTTTCGGCGATGATAATACTGTCATCGACGACGATTCCCACAACGAATACTAGGGCAAAAAGAGTAATTCGATTCAAAGTATAACCCAATAAATAATAGGCAAACAAGGTCAAGGCAAACGTCAACGGAACAGAGAAAAACACGACCAATCCGCCTCTCCAACCCATTGCTAATATCACCAAAATCGTAACGGCAATAATCGCAATACCTAAGTGCAGCAACAACTCTCCCACTTTGTGCGAAGCGGTTTCACCATAATTACGGGTTACTTCTACGTGAACATCATCTGGAATTAAATTTTTCTTTAAATGCTCAACTTTATCAATAATCTTCTCCGAAATTTTCATCGCATCCGCCCCTTTTACTTTTCCGATGGAAATCGTAACGGCTGGATATTCTGATTTAGCGGTTTTGAATTTTTCATTGGCTTTGCCATACCCAAAAGATACATAACTTCTGGCTGTGGATGGCCCGTCTTGTACTGTCGCCACTTGTTTTAAATAAACTGGCATATTTTTATTTACACCAACCACCAAGTTTTCAATATCTTCCGAATTCGATAAAAATTGTCCTGTGGTAACCAAATATTCCTGGTCGTTTTGCACAAAACTTCCCGATTGCGAACTGCCGTTATTAGCTTGAATCATTTGCATAATCCCCAAAGCATCCACGCCATTTTCAGCCATTTTATCTTTGTCCAAAATCACTTTCAGTTCACGATTGCTGCCACCAATTTCTTTGGTAATGGCCACATCTTTCACTTTTTCAATCTCCGAAGTTACTTCTTCGGCAATTTGGCGCAATTGGAAATCATCTTGGGTTTCACTCCAAAGCGTCAATCCCAACATCGGAACATCGTCTATCGAACGGGTTTTGACCATCGGTTTGTAAACGCCTTTCGGAAACATATCTTCGTGTTTCGCCAATTCGTCGTACAATTTCACATAGGAACGCTCCACGTCTTGACCCACATAAAATTGGACAATCAACATCGCCTGCCCGTTCATCGCCATCGTATGCACGTGCTCCACCCCTTTGATATTCGAAATTATTTTCTCCAATGGCTTGGCCACACGGCTTTCCACTTCTGTTGGACTCGCACCTGGATAACCCACCATTACGTCGGCCATCGGAACATTGATCTGTGGTTCTTCTTCCCTTGGGATCAGAAACGAACTGTATACGCCAATTATCATCAAAGCCACCATCAACAGAATGGTCAATTTCGAATTGATGAAAAAATGGGCTATTTTACCTGAAATACCTTCTTGCATTTTATTTTTTGTTTAAGGTTTAATTTTTTAAAAGTTTAATGTTGTTCTTTAAAACTGAGTACTATTTCACATTATTTGAACACTATTTTTAGTACTGAACTCTACACGTCAGTTCGAGTGTTTTATTAAAAAATGCGATAGCTTTTTTTAATAAAATGTATCGAGAACCCTTTTGTTATGAGCTTCTCGATACAATTTTGAATAGTAAAGCTGTCGCATTACCATTCAAAATCACTCGAAGAGACGGAGCGGTTTTATATTATAGGAACTAAAATCTGCTTACTGAATACTAACCAAAGCTCCGTTATACAACTTACCTTCAGCCGAAACAATGTATTGCTCATTGGCAGAAAGTCCCGACAACACTTCCACTTGATTGCCAAAAGTTTTTCCTGTTCGCAACCATCTCAAAATGGCGACATTTCCTGTTCCTATAGTATAAATTCCGGTCAATTGTCCTTGTTTGACCAAAGCGGTTTCAGGAACTAAAACCATTTCAGTTTTGGTAGTTTGAATCGTATTGGAAACTGGAAACTGCACGTTGACAAACATTCCAGACAACACAGACGAATCCGTTTTGTCTAAATTGATTTTTACCAAATATTGTCCTCCCGTATTCGTTGCAGAAGAACTCACTTCGCTCACTTTTCCTGTTAGATTGGCGTTGGATGATTTTACCAACACTTTCACGGCCATTCCTTTTTTGATACTTGCAATATTGTTTTCAGAAACCATTGCGGTTACTTGCAAACGTGTTGCGCCTTCCACGCTCACCAATGGCATTCCAGGATTGGCCATATCACCTTCTTTCACAAAAGTATTGGTTACCGTTCCAGAAAAGGGAGCCGTGATATTCGAATACGAAAACTGTGAAATCACTTCGTTTCGCATTTGTTTCGCACCTTCCAATCCGGCTTTCGCCATTTCGTAACGCGCTGTCATATCGTCCAATTCTTTTTGGGAAGCCGATTGTTGCTTGTATAAATTCACAAAACGATCGTAATCTTTTTTGGCATTGTTGTAGCCTGCAGTCGCTTGTAAAATACTGGCATCTACTTGTGCTTTTTTGGCTTGCAAATCGCTGTTGTTGATGCTAACCAACAGTTGCCCTGCTACTACTTTTTGTCCCACTTTCACGTGAATTTTAGTTACATAACCCATCATTCGGGTGCTTAAATTGGCCGAGTTTTCGGCTTCAATTTTTCCGCTGGCAGTTATAAATCCGCCTTCGGTGTTTTCAGAAACACCGCTTACTTTCACAGCTATGGCTGATTCTTTGGTGATTGTTTCTTTTTTGTCTCCTCCACAAGAGGTTAATAAAACTGCGGAAATGGAAAGGATGGCTATTATTTTTTTCATATTATTTTTTTTTACATACCTGACAGGTTTTCAAAACCTGTCAGGTATAATCCTGTTATTTATTTTGTTAAAAACTGTAAATATTCCTGTGTAAAATCATATTCGAAAACCGCTTGCAGCAACTGCAATTCCTTTTGATACATTTGAGTTTCTGCTTGCAATAAATCCGTGGTTTTTTCTAGACCTTGAGTGAATCGATTGCTTCTAATTCGATACGCTTCTTGCGATTGTTCCAAAGCTAATTTTTCCAAATTCACCTTGTTTTCAGCGTCCTTCAACTGACGATTCGTTTTGTTGAGTTCCAATTGGCTTTGCGACTTGTATTGTTGGTTTTCCACTTCTGCCTTTTGATATTCGGCTTTGGCTTTTTCCATTTTTCCAATGGATTTGTAACCGTCAAAAACCTTCCAAGACAATTGCGCTCCCACCAAATACCCTTGAGCATTGGTTCCAAAAAGAGTATCATCATACAATTCATAGCTTCCAAAGGCATTTAAACTTGGTAGGAAATTCATTTTACTGGATTGATACATTTTGGCGTAGGCTTCAGATGATTTATCCATTGCTAAAATGTCTTTTCGGTTTCCGGATAGTGTTGTATTGTTACTTGAAATTGAAATGGTATTATCTAACTCTTCCAAGGGTTTATAAACTTTATTGGTATTATCTTCATTCAAAAGAAAAGCCAAATAATCCGAAGCGTTTTGCACATTGCTTTTAGCGTATTGCAATTGGTTTTTGATTTCGTTCACACGAACTTGCACAGATAAAACATCTGTTTTTTGAAGAATTCCTTGGTTGAAATAATTGGTAATAAGTTTCAAATTGGCATCAGCTGTGGCATTGGCTTTTTCCAAAACTTTTACGGCTTTGTAGGCCAATTGCAATTGCATAAACGATTTGTTGACTTCCAAAGCCAGATATTCTCCCGTGCGTTCGGTTTGCAATTGAAAGGCTTCCATTTTGGATTTGGCAGCTTGTCGTCCATACAAACCATCCACGTTGATAAGGGGTTGCAAAACCTCAATTTTCGTAGCGTAGTTTTGAGTCGCTGCCGGATCATTTAATAAGGCAGGATTAAAATCCGAAGCCGTTAGTACTTCTTGATTCAATTTCGACCCAAAAGCCATCAAGGGATTCGTAGTTGAAATCGCGGTGTGCGATGCTGTAATGCTAGGCAAAAACAAAGCATTGGATTGTCGGTAATCGGCTTGTGCCGATTTGAAAGCCTGATTCGCAATCTGCAGTTGCAGGTTTTTGTCGTTGGCCTTTTGTCCAATCTCCTTTTTGGAAATGGTCAAAGTATCTTGACCAAAACCCAAAGCTGAAATCGAAAGGCTGCCGATAATTAGTATAAAATTGATTTTCCTCATAATAATTGTTCTTGATTATGGGGCAAAGATATAGTGGTAAAAAAGCACACACAGTAACAAGTGTTACATTGACGAAAAATAACGAGATATTCACTATATCGTTTGAATGTAATCTTTGTGTGTTTTTTATTGAATATAAGTTCAAAATATGATAAATGTCAATATTTATGCGGTTTCATGTGTCTAAATTTGTTTCATAATTGACAAGAGTAGATTAGCTGTTTTTATTAGTTAGATAGATTCACCACAATTGTCATTCAAGAAAATTATTATGAAAAAATCACTACTTTATTGGCTGTTTATAAGCATTTTTTTTGCTTGTAATCATACAGAAAAAATCAATGAAACAAAATTTTCTCCATTACAAAAACTAGAAGAAGGAAACAAACGATTTGCTGCCGGAAAGGCTGTACATCCCGATGAAACATTAGAAAGGTTACGTGAACTGAAAAAAGGTCAACATCCGTTTGCCGTTGTGGTGAGCTGTTCCGATTCAAGAGTACCTGCCGAAATTGTTTTTGACCAGGGTCTTGGCGATATTTTCTCAATTCGCACCGCTGGAAATGTGATGGGTGACTATGAATTGGGAAGTATTGAATATGCTGTCGAACATTTAGATTGCAAATTGGTGGTTGTGATGGGACACAAAGATTGCGGTGCCATAAAAGCTTTCCTAAAATCCGATGGACATTACGAACATTTGGATCACATTAAAAAAATAATCGAATACATCGAAAACGAACAAGAAGAAAAAAATCTTGCAAGTCACCACGAATTAAATCTAGATAAAGCGATAAATGCAAATATTAAACATGGAGTTACTTCATTAAAATCATCTGAACCAATTTTGAAAGAATTCAATGATGCTAAAAAAATTCAAATCATTGGGGCTTTATATGATATTGAAACTGGGAAAGTGACTTTCAATAAATAATAATTAAAAAAAAATAGGTGAAAGCATAAGTTCTTAACGGAATTATGATGCGGTTGAAATATTGCTATTACTGTCTTAGCGACAAAAAGCTACTAATGAAAAAAATAAAAATTTACGCTATACTTGTTTTAACACCACTTTTCTCTTTTGGTCAAAAACAAACTCAAGAAGGAAATACTAGTTATCCACCTTTAATTCCAACTTCAAAAATTGCCTTACTAAAAGACGTTGATGTAATTTTTAATACCCGAATGGCTTTTGATAATTATTTTACAGAGGGTGATTTTACTAAATCACAATTTTCTGTAAATGAATTTAGAGTTGAAGTAAAAGGAAAAATTCATGATAAGGTATATTTTCGATTTAGAAACCGGTATACCAAAACTCCTGATCCTGCAACTATCGACAATATAAGCAGAACTGTCGACTTGGCTCATGTTATCATCGATGTCACTCCTCAATCTAAATTGACATTAGGAAAAATGATTGGAGATTGGGCAGGGTATGAAATTCTGCTGAATCCTATAGAAGTTTTATCTTTCAATACTATTATTCAGAAATCAGATTTTTTCCTTGTTGGTGCTGCTTATACTTATTCGGTACCAGAAATTAAGAGTAAATTCAATTTTCAAGTATTGAATTCAAGAACTAAAACCTTTCAAGAACAATACGGCACTACTGCCCCACCAAGTGTTATAGAAACCAAAACTCCTATCGCCACCGTTGCCAATTGGAAAGGAACTTTATTTGGTGGAAAATTGGAAACATCCTATAGCTATTGCTATTTTATGGATGCTGAAAAAATGGCTAGAAATTACATTACTTTAGGAAATAAATTTAAAAATAAAAATTTCGTTTTATACTACGATTTTCAATACAGTAATGAAGATTTGGATAATAAATTGGTCATTTCTAATTTAATCAAACCACAACAATCTTATGCAGCTCAGGATGTTTCTTACATCGAGAATTGGGTAAGGGCGGAATATAAAATTAAGCCTAAAGTTAATCTATTGCTTACGGTGATGAATCATAATTCGTATTGGAATGGAAACCCTGATCCCAATAAAAACAGTAATTTATTAACCTCCTATGGAATTATCCCTTCTATAGAGTTCAGTCCTTTTTCTGACTTGAATATGAAATTTTATATTGGTTATGTCGGCAAAAAATACAATTACTCCTCTTATGCTGAAGCAAAATTTAATGCTTTAGATTGTACCACTAGTCAACTTAGCTTTGGTATTATTGCCCCACTTTTGGTTTTGTAAATATTGATTTAATTGTCCCTCTTTTTGTTGCTATTGGGCTTCTTTAATTCAAGTAACTACCTAAAAAGGTAAAATTAAAACATAATTGATCCAACTTAAATTATAAAATGAACTCATCCTTACTACTCAAAGAAATTGCTGAGAGACGAAGTATTCGTAATTATAAAAACCAAATAGTTGAACCAGAAAAAATTGAGCTATTGCTGGAAGCTGCACGTTTAGCGCCTTCTGCCTGCAATCTTCAACCATTTCGTGCCTTAGTGGTCGATAAACCCGAAGATTTAACTTTTGTAAGTCAAACCGCTTATAGCATTGGCGCAACCACAAATGCTCCCCTGATTATCATTGCAATGGCAGATACATCAGCTGATGCCAAGCTTCAGGATCGATTAGAAGAATTGATCGAGGCAAAATCTATCGAACCTGTAGATACGAATCGACTAAAATCAGCTAAAAACGCCCCTTTTCAACTCAAACTTGGAGAAGATGTTGCCTTATTAAGTACCGCAATTGCTGTAGAACATATCGTGTTGCAAGCCATAAAATTAGAATTGGGAACCTGCTGGGTACATCACTTCGAAATAGATGAAATTCGCGAATATTTCAAAATCCCTGAAAATTTGAGAATTGTAACACTCCTTACCGTTGGCTACCCCAATGAAACCCCAAAACAACGCCCGAGGCTGAAAGACATCCGATTCGAAAGATAAAACAAAAGCCCTAATTATTTTGGGACGGGTCACAAGTATCGCTGAAGTATGGCTGAAGTATGGCTGAAGTATGGATACAGTATGGCTGTGGTACCCCCAATCTGACCCAAAAAAAATGGAAATTACTTTTTTAGTAGTCCAAACCACTATGCTCTTAGTAGAAAAATAGCAAATAAAGCCTACTCAAACCCCCATCAAAGCCCCATCAAAGCCTAGTCTGTGGTACCCCAAAAAAGAGTCAAATTTTTTATCAATTCACTTTCTTGTAACTCCAAACCGCTATTCCGTTCAGAGCAAATGCATAGAAAACTATAATGAAAAACGGTCTAGATATATCCGAAAACGTCGCTCCTTTCAACATCACCATCCGAATAATCTCCACAAAATACCGAATGGGATTGAGCAACGTTATATTTTGTGCCCATTGAGGCATACTTTCAATTGGCGTGAATAATCCGCTCATTAAGATAAAGATAACCGTAAAAAACCAAGCTACAAACATCGCCTGTTGTTGCGTATCCGAATAATTAGAAATAATTAATCCAATACCAAGAATAACTAACAAATAAACCGAAGTAAAGAAATAAATCAAGCCAATACTTCCTAATATTGGAATGCTAAAAACGACTTTGGCAATAGTCAAACCTACAGTCAATATAACCAATCCCAAAACCCAAAAAGGAAACAATTTCCCAATAATAAACTGGTATTTCCGAATAGGCGTCACATTAATCTGTTCTAAAGTACCCATTTCTTTCTCTCGAACAATATTCATCGAAGACAGAAACAAGGTCAGCATCGTAACCAACAACACCAAAATCCCCGGAACCATAAAGGTTTTGTAGTTCAGGGTATTGTTGTACCAAAACGAAGGAATCGTCACAATATTCAAGGGTTGTACATAAGAAGCATCATTGTACTTATACAATTGCGTTTGAATCTTTTGATTAAAACCAGTAACAATTTGAGAAATATAAACATTCTCTACTCCTGCCGCTGCACCATCAATAGCGTTAATACTAACAGATAGATTAGTGCTGTTCTCGGTAATTAAATCGCGTTCAAAATGATTGGGAATTTCCAGAATAACATCGACTTTCCCGGTTTGCATCTGTAAATCGGCTTCTTTCTTAGAATCAAAGCTTTCGATGATATTAAAATAGTTCGATGCTTGAAACTTCGAAACCAACTCCCTCGAGGCTACAGAATGATCGTTGTCGATATAAGAAAATTTGATGTTCTTAATTTCAAAACTCGCTGCATTCGACAGAATCAGCAATTGCACCATCGGTAAGACAAATATAATAGGCAGCATTGCTTTATTTCTAAAGATTTGCCGGAACTCTTTTTGGATGATGAATAGTATTGTTTTCATTTTTTACCGCTAAGACGCTAATGCATAGTTTAAATTAATAGTAAAAGACGTTTCACTTTATTAAAGTAAATCATAATACTATGTGAATCCAAGAATTGGACTATCACTTTTCTTTTTTCCTATGTTCCGATAGCTATCGGAACTATGCGTTTAATTTTCTCTATCTAACTTTGTCTATTCTAATCTTATTTTATATTTTTTGACGCTTATAACAAGGAAAAACACCGTCATTCCCATAAGAATCAAGGTTTCTTTCCAAATCACGTTTATAGTTGCCCCTTTCAATAAAATAGCTTTGATGATGATGATAAACCATTTAGCCGGCACAATATTGCTGATGATTTGCAACGGCAAAGGCATACTCGAAACAGGAAAAATAAACCCCGAAAGGATAATGACAGGCAGCATTAATCCCATCAAGGAAAGCATCATTGCCGTCTGTTGTGAATTGGAAACCGTCGATATTAATATCCCCAACGAAAGTGCCGTTATAATGAACAAAATACTTTCGAATGCCAATAAAAATAAATTACCCTCTATAGGCATTTTGAATACAAAAAAGCCCAAAAGCAGAATAATGGTAGCATTGATTATAGAAAGAAAAATATATGGAAACACTTTGCCAATAATGACTTGAAAAGGTTTTAAAGGAGATACCAAAAGCACTTCCATTGTTCCCAATTCTTTTTCCCGAGTGATGGAAATGGAAGTCATCATCGCCGAAACTAACATCAAAATAATGGTCATAACCCCTGGAACAAAGTTGAAAACACTCTTCAATTCGGGATTATAATAAAGTTGGGTTTGCGTTTGTATGAGGTGGCTTGGCTTGTTGTTTTTATTGATTTCCTGGGTGTAATTCTGCAAAATAGCATTGACATAATTAGAAATTGTATTAGCAATATTGGGATCGGTAGCATCCGTTATCACTTGTACTTTGGCATATTTTAGAGTTTGCAAATTCTTGATAAAATCCTTTTCGAATACCAAAACAGCTTTTACTTTCCCTTTCTTGAAAACACTTTCAATTTGGTTTTCATTGGTAATTTCCTCGTTGATTTTAAAATAACTGGAAGCTGCAATCTTATTGATTATTTTTTGGGTTTCATTGTCTTTCGATTGGTCTAAAATAGCAATATTCACATTGTTGATTTCATTCGTAATAGCAAAACCAAACAACATTATCTGTGCAATAGGCATCCCAAAAAGAATAAACATAGTTCGTTTATCACGAAATATGTGATAGAATTCCTTTGTTACAAAACCGATGAATCTTTTCATATTATACTTTTTTGCCACGAAAACACAAAGTCTCGAAGTTTCTTTTTTTTTTCCTTTGGGGACTAGGGGGCTTCCACATTTCTCGCCAATTTCAAAAACACATCATTCATTGAAGCCACATTATACTTCGCTTTTAGGTTTTTTGGGGTATCTAAAGCTTCTATACTTCCTTCAACCATAATCGAAACCCGGTCGCAATATTCAGCTTCGTCCATATAATGAGTAGTAACAAAAATGGTCGTCCCCTTGCTAGCTTCGGCATAAATCATTTCCCAAAATTGCCTTCTGGTAATGGGGTCAACGCCACCTGTTGGTTCATCAAGAAACACTATTTTAGGTTCGTGTAATAACGCCACGGAAAAGGATAATTTCTGTTTCCATCCCAAAGGCAAGGAACCCACTAGTTTATCAATGGTATCTTCAAGACCTAATTCTGTAACCAATTGTGTCGTTTTTACTTTGATTTGGCTTCTACTTAATCCATAAATGCCTCCAAAAAAAGTAATGTTTTCTTTAAGCGTTAAATCGTCATACAAAGAGAATTTTTGACTCATATAACCAATACTTTTCTTAACCATTTCGGTATTGGTTTTCACGTCAAAACCTGCCACCAAAGCTTCCCCTGAAGTGGGTTTCGAAATCCCGATGAGCATTTTCATAGCGGTGGTTTTTCCGGCACCATTAGCACCCAGAAAACCAAAAATATCCCCTTTATACACCTCAAAAGAAATACTGTTGACCGCGGTGAAGCTGCCAAATTGCTTGGTTAAATTTTGTACTGCTATGATCTTTTCTCTATTCATATTATGATTGTGGGGCCTGAAGCAATCTCGTTTTCAAACTCTCTTTTTTCAATTTGTAATTCGTAAATAGTTATAAGTCCATAAAAACGTCCTCAATTGTTGGCTTTGAAACTCTAATTTCTATTTCAGAATGGGTATTGTTTTCCAAATATTCTTTTAAATTATTTGGATTAAAATCTCCTTTTTTATCGATATAATGAATATAATCACCAAAAGCATAAACACTATATTGGCTTGGAAAACTCTTCAAATCCAGAATCAGTTGGTGCATATTATGGGTTCGAATATCATAAATGGTTTTGTCGTATTTCTTGATAATATTTTCTGGACTGTCAATTTTTAGGATTTTCCCTTTTTGGATTAAGGCAATCCGGTCACACAAGGCCGCTTCATCCATATAAGGGGTGGAAACCAAAATCGTAATGCCTTTTTGTTGCAATCGCTTGAGCATTTCCCAAAATTCTTTACGGGAAACGGGATCTACTCCAGTGGTAGGTTCATCAAGAAAAAGAACTTTAGGTTTGTGAATCAAGGCACAACACAAAGCCAATTTCTGCTTCATCCCACCCGAAAGTGCTCCTGCCCTTCTGGTTTTGAAAGGTTCAATCTGAACGTAAATATCCTTGATTAAATCATAGTTTTCTTCGATGGTTGTCCCAAAAATCGTTGCGAAAAAAGTCAAATTTTCTTCAACCGATAAATCTTGGTACAAAGAAAATTTTCCGGGCATATACCCCACCGAATTCCTAATGGCTTTATAGTCCTTTACAACATCAAAACCAGCGACAGTTGCCAAACCTTCATTGGCAAGCAAAAGTGTCGTCAAGATTCTGAAAATAGTTGTTTTTCCGGCTCCATCAGGGCCAATTAATCCAAATAATTCTCCTTCTTTTACTTCAAAAGAAATAGCTTCAACAGCTTTGATTTTGTTGTAAGATTTAGTGATGTTTTGGACTTGGATACTCACTATTTATTGTTTTTTTTACCCATTCCCATTCCTTGTCCATTTTTATGGTTTTGTTGAAAATGTTCCTCAAACCACACTGGTGTTTCTATTTCATTTTCATATATGAAAGTTGCGATTTTCTTTAAATCTTCTTCTTCAAAAGCTTGTTTGGGCATCGCTTTGAATTTATTAACTGCACCTCGCATCAAGGCATTTTCAGCCTTAGGATCGTGAGCATACGCCACGACAGCATCGACAAATTCCTCTTTATTGCCAAATTGCATCGAATACCTTTTCTTCACGGCAATCATCGGCGGAGCAATAATTTCATCGTGAGATTTGGTTGTGACGCTGTGACAAGCATAACATTTTTGTTTAAATAATGCCAAAGCCTCGGCATTTTCTGATTCGGATTTTGTTGCCGTTTTAATTCCAAAATCTTCCGACGATTTTTGTTTGTTACAACTGGAAAAGGCAACCAGAATTATAACTACTTTTAAAAAATTTAAATTCATACTTTTAATAATTTGATTCTATTTGTTTTTTCCACAACCACCATTTGAACTACTTAAAATTACATTATATTCCTCAATCGATAGGTATTGTGGAGTATAAGTCACTTCCTCATTTTCAAGCCATCTCGTGAATGCACGGATATGATTTTTTGACCCGCAATTTAAATTTTCGTACACACTCAATAGATCGGGTTTAGTAGTATTTGTGGTAAAATCATCTATGTCATTGATGTCTAAATCTTCAATAGTTGCACCGGCTTTTAAAGCTTCAACTGATGAAATATCGGCTTGTTTTGTTAAAGTATTATAAAGTTTTTGCAAATCTGGATTGTTGAAAACTCCAATTTCTGTTGATGCTGAATCAGGGATTCCGTATTCATTCATCAAATTTAGAACACTATTCATATGCCTTTGCTCACTTTGCGAAATGTTGTTAAAAATCATTAATTGGTATTTATCATAAGAATACAAATAGACATCACGAGCCAGTTTCTCTTCTTCCCTTAAAAATTTTAAATCATTAATCTCAGCTTGACTTAGTGGAACTAAAGCCTTGTCATAGCTCACATAGGAACTGTTGCCTAACAATATTGCGGTTATAAAAGCAACAAATACAATTTTTTTCATCGTTTTAATTATTAGAATTAATATTTCATAAACTTATTCAATCAATCATTAAAATTGTGTAACATTTATCACAAAAAACCTTGTCTAATCAGAATTTAAAAACATATTTACTTCTTAAATTTATTTTATCCACATTTCGGCAGGCATTCCTGTTTTTAAAGTTCCGTCGTTTTTCACTTTTACCTTCACAGCATAAACCAAATTCACTCTTTCTTCCTTGGTTTGAACCACTTTTGGTGTGAACTCAGCCGATGAAGAAATCCAAGAAATTGTTCCTGGAAAGGATTTCATCTCTTTTTCAGTGTCAATTTTTACAGTGACTTTTTGTCCCACTTTTATTTGGGATAATTGGGTTTCGCTGATATATACTCGAAGTGTCATTTCTGAAATATCGGCAATTTTATAGATGGGTTTCCCGAAAGCAGTCACTTCATTGGGTTCAGCATATTTAGATAAAACCGTTGCTTTTATCGGATTGATGATTTTGCTTTTCTGGATTTGGTCATTGATTTTTTCGATTTGTACATCAATGGATTTTACTTCGTTCACAATCGGCGCGTTTTGGGTTTCCACGCTTTTTATTTGTTCTTGAATCACACTCACTTTCCCGTCAATTTCATCCACTTGACGTTTGGTCGCGGCATTTTCGGCAAACATATTTTGGATTCTTTTCTTCTCGATTTGCGTAGTTTTCAATTGCTCCTGTAAAACCTTAATTTGTGACAAAACATTGGAAGATTTAGAATACACGGTATTTTTTGAAGCAATTAATTGTTGCTTGTTGAAATACAATTGTGTCGTATCAACCAAACCCACTTGACTATTGGGTTCCAAAACATCGCCTTCTTCGAGTTTTAAATAGTCTATTTTACCATTGGCTTCTGCCGAAATCGTAACTTCGGTTGCTTCAAAATTTCCGTAACCATCGGCTTTGTCGCTGTTTTTGTTGCAGGAAATCAGACTTGTTAGGATTAAGAATGTGATTATTTTTTTCATATTATTATTTTTAAACCTTTGTTATTAATTTCCTTTAGCTACTTGATAATTCGCTTTCGCCAAAGCCAATTGAATTTCGTGAATCTTCTGATTCGTTTTAGCTTCATACAAATTCGTGAATTCTACCAAATATTCCGACGCTGTAATTACACCGTTTTTTAATTGAGAATTAGCCGATTTTTCGACATATTCCCTTAAACCAATAATCTCTAAATCGGTTTTGATGATTTCCTCTGATTTCATTATTTCGTTGTTCATTTCCTGCAATTGCAAGGAATTATTGAGCAAAAAGGTTTCTTTTTCGGTAGCCACAATGTTGGCTGAAACTGTCAAAGCGTCTTTTTCTGCTTTGGATTTGTTCCAATCAAAAACATTCCAGTTGGCTTTTAAACCTACCATCAAAATGGGTTGGTACGAATTGTCTATCATATTCAACCCCGGGTTTCCATAACCTGCGGTTCCAAAGGCATTAAGTTTGGGTAAGTTATTTTTAGAAATAACAGTCTTCGATGCTTCAATTTGTTGGTTTTGTAATTCGAAATATTTCAATTCCGGACGATTGTTTGGACTGTTTTCTTCAGTAATCAGGTTTGGTTTTTGTAAAGTGGTTGTTTCTGAAACAGTAGAAAAAGTAAAAGTGGAAAGGTTTTCGAACAAGCGTTTTTTATCAAATTGAATCTCCGAAAGTTGCTGTTTGATTTTCAAAATCTCAGCTTCCAATACTTTTTCCGAAGCTGGAAGAATCGCACCGTATTGAATCCCTGATTTAACTTCTTTTACTTTAGAAATTAACTGTTCTTGTTTGGAAATCAGAATGTCTTTTCGCTCCTGTAAAAGTAAAATGGAGAAATACAACTGGTTAATACGGGTTTTGATTTGGTACAAATTAACTTCAACTTGCTGTTGTTGAGTTTTGGTTTGTACTTCTTTGAGTTTGGCATTGGCATCAATCAAGCCACCGTTATAAATAAGTTGATTGACATCTAAAGTTGCCCGATATTGATCTTTATTTAAAGGTTCAAGAAGTGGATTCGGAATTGTAGTCACTTGATTTTGGTAGGTTCCTTGCGCATTCAAATCTACTTTTGGAAGCTTCCCAGTTTGCAAAGCATTGACTTCATAATCTGATTTTTGTTGCAATAATCCAATTTGTTTGGCGATGGGATAATTTTTATTAGCCAAAGCATAACAATCTTCCAAAGTCAATGATTGCTGGGCATTGGAATAAAAGGCTACCAATAAAAAGGTTGCAAATACTATTCTTCTCATCTTTTTATGGAATTTATAATTTGTTCGGCAATATTGGTTTTTCGTTCTTCCATCATTTGATTAAATTCTGCATCAGAAATTTGTAACATTCCTTTGATCATCATTTGGGCTGCAAAAGGAAAAACCGTCATCGAAATCATATTCATCAGAAGATGCTTCGGATTGATGGGTTTGATAATTCCATCCACGATTTCTTTTTCGATCTGAGCAATTAATAATGTTGGATTGGGTCTGTTTTCATTCTTTAAAAACGACATCACAAACTCGGGATTGTTGTTCATTTCTTGAATGATAAACTGGGGCAGATAAGGATTCAGCATTACAAACGAAATATAACTATGAGTAAATTTTCTGATTTTATCAAAAATGGAATCTTGAGAATTGAAAATTTCATTGATTTGGGGAGCCAATTGACTGAAGGCATTCATAAAAACAGCTTGAAACAGCAACTCTTTGTTTTTGAAACAATAATGCAACATCGCTTTATTGATGCCCGCTGCGTCTGCTATTTCTTGCATTCTAGCTCCAGCGAACCCTTTTTTTTGGAACACAATTCGGGCAGCATTGAATATTTTTTCTTCTGTTGTCATTTTGAATTAACTATATAGTTTAACCATTTGGTTAACAAAGATAAATAAAAAAAGTATTCCATCAAGAAATACTTTCTATATTTTTGAGTATTGAAAACTAATAATTTTTTTCTCTAGTTCCGCCGTGTTTGAAAGCCACAATACTCAATATTTTTACGTTCAAATACAAAAACATAAAAAACTGGATGAATGGATTGTGCATTACAAATTTTTGAAAACGTGTGATTTTTTTTGGCATAATATTATAAATTTATCTATTATTATTCAGGAATCAACCACCAGAAAGGTTTCATTTTTGCTTTATAAAGAAAGGCATAATGCAAGGCTAATTTTACCCAATGTCCTGCCAAACCAAGCGCACCAAAAGTTTTATTCAAATCTCTACCGCCAGAATTTGCATATTTTTTATAATCTGGAACAATAGGATAAGTAGTGATACTGATTCCTCTTCCTTTCAAAATTCCGTAACCCGATGATGCAATACAAGCAGCTCCCATATTTCCCATCGAGCCTTTATGATGCAAGGATGGTTTCCCAAATTTTATGCTGTCAATAATATTGTCGGCTACCAATTTTGCTGTTATTCCAGATGGCATTCCGGTACGTGGCGGTGAGGGAAAAATATCGGTTCCGTTTTTACTTTTTCGTGGTTTCGAGATGGTGTGTGGTGGAGCAAAAGCAATTCCAGGTGCAAAAATATTGGGATAACTAGGATTTTGATAGGTTTCCGGCCAATCCTGAACTGTCCATTCTTCGTAAGGTCTTGGTGTATAATCAGCATCAACAATCATAAAACCTTTGAATAATTTATCGGTAATATCGTTATTAGTTTTGTCAAATGCTTTGAAACCGTGACCTGAAAAGGAAGGAATTAGCATTGCAAAATCAAACTCTTCGGTTTTGTATTCTCCTTCCAGATTTTCGTAGTATGCTTTTCCATTTTCTACTTTTGAAACTCCGGCTCCCAGAATCCATTTAATGCCTCGGTCGGCAAAAACCATTTCTACCAATTCATCGGATGGCATTGGTTTTCCTCCAACGCTCATCAACATCCCGTCCATTCCAAAATCTCCCAATTTGTATTCATTTGAAATCCATGTAATTTCGACTTTATCTCTTACTTTGTGATTGTTAAGTTCTTGTTCTACATTCAAAATATATTCAAAAGCAGCACCTTGGCAAGTGGCTTTGGGATGGCCCGTTCCTATGAGGATTTTAGCTTTTTTATTAGAGGATTTTAACTTGATTATCAATTCATTCAAACCTTGCCAAGCGTGTTCTGCGTGATCATAGGTACAAACCGAAAAAGCTTTGTTGGTGCCGGGAATTAATCCTTCGGTCAAATCAAAAGCGAGTTTTGGTCCTGTGGCATTAATTAGATAATCATAAGTCACTTTTTCTTGAGTTCCAGCATTTTCTCCATACAGATATTCAACCGACACAAAAGCCTTTTCCTCCAATGCATCGCCTTCTGGATGAAAAGAAACAACTTTGGCTTGAATGTATCCAATGCCTTTCCTTTTGTACAGTGGTTCAAGCGGAAAATATATTTCTTCTGCTTTCATTCTACCGATTCCAACCCAAATGTTCGAAGGAACCCACTGGTAATTTCTATTGGGAGAAACCACTACGACTTGATGCTCTTTGGAAAGCTTTCGTCTTAAATGAGCCGCTGCAGTGTGACCAGCAATTCCAGCTCCTAATACAACTACTTTTGACATATTAAATTATTTGTTTTACCAAATATAAGTCATTGATTTTGAGTAGTTGGTAACAATAGTTACACAAAGCCAATTAGGTTGAGCCCAGTTTTTTTAGCTTTAAAGGGAGTTGAAAATTTAAATTAAAATCAAAGGGAAAAACCTTCTTGTCTTAGTTTTATAATTTTTATAATCGGGGAATTTTTGTTCTAATCGCTCCTCTTCGTAAGTGGATTTTAAATAAAATAAAATTATCAAAAGTAGCGAAATCAGCAATTTGTACCAAGAATTTTGGTAAACGCTAAAACCTATAACTAAAAGTATAATTCCAGTATAAATGGGGTGTCGAGCGTATTTATACAAACCATTTTCCAACAAAGTGACATTATTTTTTGGTGTGGGAAACGGTGAAAGATTTTTATTGAGTTTCAATTTTTATTTCTTTTGAAATTCAATAAACAATTCGGAATTGGCTCTTGGTTTGATTGAATTATGACAAGTCTCCATAATTTTAAAGTCAAAATAATCTTTAAACAGTTGTTCATATTCGGCTTTGCTTCCGCCAAAAGGAGGACCGGATTCAAATGTTTTATTGAATAATAAGCCTACCAAAAGCCCATTTTCTTTTAAAATTTTATGCATTTCCTCGACATATTTTTCTCGCATTGTAGGTGGCAATGCACAGAAAAAAGTCTGTTCAATAACTAAATCATATTGACCTTTATGCTCAAAAAAATCACCCAAGACAATTTTGATATTGGGATAATTTTTGAATTTTTCTTGAAGGTTTAAAACCAATGTTGGTGCGATATCTATAAGAGTAATATTGGTAAAACCTTTACTTAAAATATATTCTGCTTCGTGAGAATTACCACAACCAGGTATTAAAATGCTGACATTCTTGTTTTCTAAGGTGTCAAAATATTCTTTTATAGGCGGTGAAACTTTGCCCAAATCCCAACCTGTGGCATTAGTTTTATATTGATTGTCCCAATACTCTTGGTCCAAGCGTTTTTCATTGTTCATAGTATTCCATTTTATAATCTCCGATGTGTTTTTCATTTTCGAAAATCATTTTTTTATGCTTGAAATAATTGAACAGACCGATACAAAAAATTACAAAAGAACTGATGAATAAGAACCATTCAATGATAAAACTATTCTGGATTTTCAATAAACTTTCCAAACTTAATCCCGCAATAAAAAAATACATCGAAGTTCTCAAAAATGCTAAGAATGTAGACTGATTGGCTAAGACAGTTCTTTGCAAAGCCAATCGTTCTCTTAGAATTAAGTCTTTATTAATTTGTTTTTCAAGCATTTATTATTTCTTTTTACAAGTAGAAATTCCCAATGGAAGATAAAGAGGGCAAAAACTTATAAGACTTGTTAAAACAAAAATAACGGCAAATATTCCTAAAATTATAGCAGTCGTACCACTAATGATTCCTGTGTAATATAAAACGCCTATAATAAGGGCAATAAGAATTCGAATTACTTTGTCTGTTGAACCCATGTTTTTTTTCATGATAATTAGATTTAAATTGGTTAAAATATTAAGTTTATTTTGGTGACTTTATAAACATATTAAAAACTAATCCACCCATTGCTGCACCGTATAAAGTGCTATTGAAGGGTTTAGATGTTATGGCACAAGTTCCAGAAGCGCATCCTATATAAAAATAATATAAATAACCCGCAATTGCACCAACAACGACTCCAATTCCTGTGATAATGATGGCTTTTTTTGTCATTAATTACTTTTTTCTATGATGGTTTTTACAATTTCTTCTTTTGATAAAACGCCTGATTGACGCCACAGTTGTTTTCCGTTTTGAAACAAAATCATAGTAGGAACTCCACGAACTTGATATTGTGAAGCCAATTGTTGATTTTTGTCAACATCAATTTTAATTATGGTGATTCTTTCCCCAAGATTGTCTTTTACTTCTTTTAAAATGGGAGCTAGCGTTTTGCAAGGGCCACACCAAGTAGCAAAAAAATCAATAAGAACTGGTTTTTCAGACTTTATAATAGTATCAAAATTAGTACTCATTTTTTAGAATATTTATTGTAAGGAACTGCGCATCCATTAGGCCCACAACCTAAATTAAAAATAACTTGAAATAAGAAAAATAATCCAAATGCGATAAAAAACCATTCTTTAGTTGCGTAGGCTTGAAAGAACAAAAACAGGGAAAAAGCCAATCTCACCCATCGCATTGTATGCCAATTTGTAAATAGTAGATTTTTCATTTTATTTTAATGTTGATGGACATACATAATTGGTGGTTTTTATTGCCGTTTTTTTGATAGAGGCAAATCCACCTAAAACATTTACTATGTTATGATATCCCCTTGCTTTTAGTATTGAAGCGGCGATCACGGAACGATATCCTCCAGCACAATGAACATAAAATTCTTCTTCTTTTGGAAATTCGGCAATATGATCGTTAATAAAATCCAAAGGAGTGGAATGTGCTCCTTCAACATGTTCAGAAGTAAACTCTCCCTCTTTTCTAACATCAAAAATGGGTACATTCTCTTCCATCAATTCTTCCAGTCCATTGGCTGTAACCCAATTTACAGTATCGTATTCTAATCCTGCATTTTTCCAAGTTTCAAATCCACCTTTCAAGTAACCTAAAGTGTTGTCATAACCTACTCTAGCCAAACGTGTAATACTTTCTTCCTCTCTTCCCAAAGGAGTTACCAAAAGAATTGGTTGTTTGATATCAGGAATTAAAGCACCAACCCAAGGCGCAAAATCGCCGTCAATTCCAATAAAGATGGACTGTGGGATATGTCCTTTGGAATAATCATCTTGGTGACGTACATCAAGAATAACGGTGTCAATTTTATTAGCAGCTAATTCAAAAGTTGCGGCATCATAAGGAATTGCTTCACTAATAATATCTTCAACATTTTCGTAGCCTTCCTTATTGAGCTTTACGTTCTTAGGAAAATAAGAAGGCGGCGGCAATAAACCATCTGTGACTTCCTTGATAAATTCTTCTTTAGTCATATTGGCACGAAGCGCATAATTGGTTTTCTTTTGGTCACCAATAGACCCAACAGTTTCTTTGCTTAAATTTTTACCACAAGCACTTCCAGCACCGTGAGCTGGATAAACAATGACATCATCTGCCAAAGTCATCACCTTGTTTCGCAAACTATCATATAAAATTCCAGCCAATTGGTCTTGAGTCATATCCGCCGCTTTTTGGGCTAAATCTGGACGACCAACATCTCCCAAAAATAAGGTGTCACCACTAAAAAGCGCATAATCTTTACCTTCTTTGTCTTTCAAAAGATAACAAACACTTTCTAAAGTATGACCTGGCGTATGCAAAACCGTGATGGTAATTTCTCCTAAACGAAAAACTTCGCCGTCTGTTGCAATATGGGCTTCAAAACTTGGATTGGCGGTTGGTCCAAAAATGATTGGAGCACCCGTTTTTTCGGCTAAAGTAACATGACCACTTACAAAATCAGCGTGAAAATGAGTCTCAAAAATGTATTTAATTTTTGCGTTATTTTTATTGGCCTTATTGATATAAGGTTGCACTTCACGCAATGGATCAATAATAGCCACTTCGCCTTTACTTTCGATATAATAAGCACCTTGTGCTAAACAACCTGTATAAATTTGTTTAATTTTCATTTTTCAAAGTGTTTTATACTGTAAATTTATTTATTTTTTGATCGATTTCTTTTCATTTAGCCACATTTTAGGAAATTATTATGATAAGAAAAGCTCACGAATGATGATGTAAATTCCCATAGCAAGTACAAACCAACCAAAACTAGTTTTAAGTTTATCATCTTCTGCCTTTTTAGCAATAAAATTACCAATAAAGATACCAATTATTGATGCTAAAGTAAAGTATTCCAGCAACTTCCAATCTATAATTTGGTTACTCATAATATCACCAGTAAAACCAATTAAGGATTGGGCTGAAACAATAAAAAGTGAGGTTCCAATAGCCATTTTCATCGGTGTTTTGGCGAAAAAAAGTAAAGTTGGAACAATCAAAAATCCACCTCCTGCTCCAACAAACCCAGAAATAAGCCCAATTAGAATTCCCATCAAAACTATTTTGTAATAATGGATTCTATGATTTATAATTTCTTTTTCTGCTAAGGGTTTTATCATTCGAAACGATGCAAAAATCATAACGAAAGCAAAAACTACCATTATCATAATGGGCTTAGTCAAAGTGAATTCGTCGGTCGAAAAAACAACATTTGGAATTCTTGGTACCAGAATTTTTCGAGTTACAAAAACAGATACGATTGCTGGGATCCCGAACAAAATAACCTTATTGAAATCGACTAATTTTTGTTTGGCCTTATGAATTCCGCCAACTAATGAGGTTGTTCCAATAACAAATAAAGAATAAGCTGTAGCCAATGTTGGTTCAATTCCCATCACATAAACCAAAATGGGAACCGAAAGTATAGAGCCACCGCTACCTAACATTCCTAGGGTCATACCTACAAAAACCGCTAAGATGTACCCTATTAATTGGGATGTTTCCATTTATGAAATTTTATAAGCACAAAAATAGGATATTTAAAATCCCAATTATGTAACAAATGTTACTTCATTTCAGCAATACAATCGAAGCTCTATTCAATCTTATCTTTCCTTTATTTTCCAATGCTTTGAGCAAACGTGAAACGACAACTCTGGAAGTATGTAAATCGTATGCAATTTCTTGGTGAGTCGAATGAATTTCATTAGAATTGAGCACTTTTGCTTTTTCAATAAGGAAATTCAAGAGTCGTTCATCCATATTCATAAATGCCAGATTATCAATAGCTGAAAGTAGTTCTTTTAAACGATTATTATAACTATTGAAAACGTAATTTCTCCAACTTCTGTACTTCCCTAACCATTCTTCCATTTTACTTATCGGAATCATAATTAATTGCCCTCTGGTTTCGGCAACGGCTCGTATTTCGCTTTTGGTTTCGCCTAAACAGCAAGCCATCGTCATAGCGCACGTATCGCCTTTTTCGATAAAATACAAAAGCAATTCTCCTTCATCAAAATCTTCCCGTAATATCTTGATTGCACCAGATAAAAGCAAAGGCATTTTTCGAATAGAATCTCCAAAATCAATAAGAATATCTCCTTCCTTGAAATCTCTGAGCAAAGAAGTTTCTACAATTTCTTCAATTAATTTATCCTCAAATAGGAATCCATATGTTTGTTTGAGTAATTCTTTCATTATATTAGGTGTACATTTTATTAGATGTAAATTTCGCTAAAAATTTCCAAACTAAGTATAAAAATCAAAAACAGTTTGTCAGATTATTTATATTTAAGTTTTTTTTAATGATGTTTCAATTATTATTTGAAATCATTTCGTTTTATGTAACAAAAGCTACAAACAACAAGGAAGTTTTTTTAGAAATTTGCTTCAATAAAAAATACAAAAACTAATCTACAGATGAAAATACTTATTATAGGTGGAGTTGCCGGCGGGGCAACTGCGGCAGCAAGATTGAGAAGGTTAAGTGAAGAAAACGAAATAATTATTTTCGAAAAAGGTGAACATGTCAGTTTTGCCAATTGTGGTCTACCTTATCATATAGGTGGTGTCATCGTTGAGCGTTCTAAATTATTATTGCACACTCCTACTTCTTTAAAAACAAGATTCAACTTGGATGTTCGTATTTTTAACGAAGTGGTGAAAATCAACAAGGAAGATAAAACAGTTGAAGTTAGAAATGGAATCACAAAAGAAATTTACACCGAATCCTACGATGCATTATTATTATCTCCGGGCGCTGAACCTTTCCGACCTGGTATTCCGGGAATCGATTCCGATAAAATAATGACACTTCGCAATGTGGCGGATATGGATCGAATCATTGCTAAAACCAAGAATTTGAAAAACATTGCAGTTGTTGGCGGAGGTTTCATTGGATTGGAAGTCGCCGAAAATTTGGTTGAAAAAGAATTAAATGTCACCGTTATCGAATTAGGAAACCAAGTTATGGCGCCAGTAGATTATGAGTTTGCCAAAATGGTACAACATCATGCCGCTGCCAAAAATCTGGATATTCTAATCAATACAGGCGTCGAAGCTTTCGAAGATAAAGGCAAGGAAATTGAATTGAAGTTAAATAATGGCAAAACCATTCTGGCTGATGCTGTGATTTTTGCTATTGGCGTGAAGCCTGAAAATGCTTTGGCGAAAGCCACAGGATTGGAATTAGGCGTTACTGGCGGTATTGCTGTCAACGAATTTATGCAAACCTCAGACCCGAATATTTATGCTGTGGGAGATGCTGTCGAAGTTTCGCATTACATCAATGAAGCGAAAGTATTGATTCCACTAGCTTGGCCAGCCAATCGTCAAGGTCGAATTGTAGCCGATAATATAACGAGAGGGAACAAAATTTCGTATAAAGGAACTTTGGGAACAAGTATTATCAAATTCTTTGATTTGACTGTTGCTGCAACAGGACTCAACGAAAAGCTATTGAAACGGTATAATATTCCGTATCGAACAGTAACCGTTACCAGAGCCAATCATGCCAGTTATTATCCAGGAGCCACAAATATTGTCTTGAAAATGAATTTTGGAGAAGACGGAACCATTTATGGTGCACAAGCTTTAGGACAAGAAGGCGTTGACAAGCGTATCGATGTGATTGCTACGGCAATCAAAGGGAATTTGACGATTTATGATTTACAAGAAATAGAAGTAGCCTATGCTCCGCCTTATAATTCTGCCAAAGATCCTGTGAACATTCTGGGTTACGTTGCCGAAAATATGCTGAACGACGATGTACGTTTCATCAATTACGACCAATTGGACGACTATCTTTTGACTGAAAAAGCGACACTGATTGATGTTAGAACCAAAACCGAATTCGAAAACGGTGCGATTCCCAATGCGATTAATATGGATGTGGATACTTTGAGAGACAAACTAGATTTCTTTGATAAAAACAAGAAATATGTTATTTATTGTCAAATTGGTTTGAGAGGTTATTTGGCGCAACGCATCTTGAGAAACCACAATATTTATTCAGTGAATTTGAATGGTGGTTACGGATTGTGGAAACCGGTAAATAGTTAGGCTTAAAAAATAAAATTGTTTTACTACCTGTGATTTAGCATTTTTTTTGATTGATTATAACTCCTAAAAAGCACACAAT
The DNA here is from genome assembly GCA_963513695.1 of uncultured Flavobacterium sp. Classification (GTDB taxonomy): domain Bacteria; phylum Bacteroidota; class Bacteroidia; order Flavobacteriales; family Flavobacteriaceae; genus Flavobacterium. Next base: position 74,834 of record CAUPRL010000012.1, on the reverse strand, counting down.
GACTTTATTTTGTATTATTTCGAGTTAAATTAAATAATTACAGCCTTATTTGTATACTAAATAACTTAAAATCTTTTATAAATAAAAATTTCAAATTATGAAATTTATAATAAAAATCATAATTTTAAATATAAAATAGAAATTAATTATAAATAAAATATTGTATTCGTAAAAATTCAGTATTTATTGATTTTTTCTTCAAAAAAGTTTTTCAATTAACAATATTTTGTGATATTCGCAGCAACTAATCATAAAATATGTTAATATGAAAATTAATTTTAAATGTTTACTTGGGTTTCTATTTGTGCTGTTTGTGCAAATAGCTAGCGCTCAGGAAATTAAAGTAAAAGGTAAAGTTACCGACCATGCTGGATTACCAGTTCCCGGTGCGAATGTGATTTTAAAAGGCACAAAAACAGTTGCAGAAACTGGATTGGATGGCGATTTTACTATTGATGCTCCAAAAGGTTCTACATTAATCGTGACTTTTATTGGTATGAAAACTGTAGAAGTGATGGCTGCAGCAACAGTTAACGTAAAAATGAAAGATGATGCCAATGAACTAGAAACAGTTCTTGTTATTGGTTACGGTACGACAAGCAAAAGAAAATCTACTGATGCCGTTGCAAAAGTTTCATCTAAGGACATTGAGCAAATTCCTGTTGCTACAGTTCAAAATGCATTGGTTGGTAAATTGGCTGGTGTTCAAATTACACAGACCAACGGTAAAGTTGAAGGCGGAATGCAAGTAAGAGTTCGTGGGGCAGCAAGTATTAGTGCTGGTAAAGAACCATTGTATGTATTAGATGGAATCCCATTGGTAACTACTAATGAGTCTAATAATGGAGCTCCTACAAACCCATTAATCACATTAAGCCCTAATGAAATTGAATCTATTGACGTATTGAAAGATGCTTCTTCAGCGGCAATTTATGGTGCTCGTGGTGCAAATGGAGTTGTAATTATTACAACAAAAAAAGGAAAATTAGGCAAAGGGTCTTTCTCACTTAACTTTTCACAAGGAGTTAGCCAAGCTACAAACAAAAGAAAATGGTTGAATGCTGCTCAATATGTAGAACTTTTTACAGAAGCCTCAGTAAATGAGTTTGGAGATGCAGTTGAAGCTGAAGATACTTTTGATTTCTTAGCTCAAGGTACTGATTGGAGAAATTTAGAAGTTGACTCTGATTGGCAAGACACTGCTTTCCAAAATGGTTTGACTACTGATGCTGATTTCTCAGTTTCAGGTGCAGACGATAAAACTAAATATTTCTTTGCAGGTGCTTTTAACAAGACTGTAGGTATTATTACTAGCAATGAATTGCAGAGAGTTACTGCAAGAACTAATTTATCACACCAAGTTTCAGATAAATTTACTGCGGGAATGAACTTAAGTTTCTCAAGATCTGAGATTCAACGTGTTCAAGATGATAACTCATTTACTACGCCTCTACAAGCGGTTGCACAATCTCCTCTATCTCCTATTCGTTTGGCCGATGGATCTGCAAATCCAAATACGTTGTATGCTAACTTCTTATTGGCAATGGACAACTCTTATTGGAAAACAATAATGAGAAGAGTAACTGGAAAAGTATTTGGAGAATATAAAATTGTTCCATCTTTAAAATTCACTTCTGATTTTGCTTACGATTTATTATCACAAACAGAAGACAACTGGAATGGTAAAAATGTACCTTTTATGGCTACTGACGGTGAAGTATTCGCTTCATCTGTAAACAACGAAACCTACATCTGGTCAAACTATTTTACCTATGATAAAACATTTGGAGAAAAACATACAATAAATGCTGTTGCAGGTATGGAGTTCAATGATTTCAACAGAAGATATCAAGATGTAACTAGTATTTATTTCCCTAATGATAACTTTCAAACTGTAGATGGTGGTGCTGAAGTAAATGATGGATCAGGAAACGAAACAGATTATACTTTTTCTTCTCTTTTCGGAAGAGTATCCTATTCTTATGCTAACAAATACCTTTTGAAGGCTAGTATTCGTCGTGACGGTTCTTCTCGTTTCGGTGAAAACAACAAATACGGTACTTTCCCATCTTTCTCTGCAGGGTGGATTATGTCAGAAGAGTCATTTTTGAAAGAAAACAATGTGCTTACCTTCTTGAAATTGAAAGGAAGCTGGGGACAATTAGGAAATGCTGAACTAGGAAATTTTGCTTCTCGTCAGTTATACGGTCCAAATTCATATAATTTGAAATCAGGGCTTACCTTTACTCAAGCTGGAAACCCTAACCTTACTTGGGAAAAATCTTCTCAAATTGATTTAGGATTCGAAGTAGGTTTCTTAAACAAATTTAGTTTAGATTTTGATTATTACAAGAAAACTACTGATGGACTTTTATTCAGCGTGCCATTAGCTTTAAGCTCTGGAGCTGCTACTATCAATCAAAACGTAGGTGTTTTAGAAAGCAGTGGTTTAGAGTTTACTGTAAACACTACAAATGTTGACACTGAAAAATTGAAATGGACTACTAGTTTCAATATAACTACCAACCAAACAGTGGTAAAAGAATTGCCAAACAACAATACAGACCTTATCGGAACTTTTACAATCAACAGAGTGAATGAAAATGCTTCTGCATTTTATTTAAAGGAATATGCAGGTGTTGATCCAGCCAATGGAGATGCATTATATTATTTAAATACTAAAAAGGCAGATGGTTCATTAGACAGAACCACTACAAATGATTATGCAGCAGCACAAAGAATTGTAACTGGAAACCCATTCCCTGAATTGATGGCTGGTTTAACTAACACAATGAACTTCAGTGGATTTGACTTCTCTTTTACTTTCCAAGGAGAATGGGGAGCAAGCATCTACAACTCTGCTGGTATCTATCAATCAGTAAATGCTGATTATTTCGACAACCAAACTGCAGACCAAATGAATCGTTGGCAAAATCCTGGGGATATCACTGATGTACCTCAAGCAAGATTGTATGCCGGTAATGGAACTGGAGCTTCAACTCGTTTCTTGCAAAAAGCTGATTTTATTCGTTTGAGAAACTTGACTTTTGGTTATTCTTTACCAAAAACAACTCTTAATTCAATGGGAATGAGTAATGTACGTGTATATTTATCAGGTGTAAATCTACTTACATTTACTGATTATGATGGTTATGACCCAGAAGCTAGAAGAGACGACACAGGTATTGGTGAAGAGTTTTATTCTGCTCCACCAGCGAGAACTATTGCATTAGGTGTAAATCTTAATTTCTAAAAACAAAATCAAATGAAAACAAATAAATTAATATTATTTACAATATTCGCAGCGTTTCTTGTAAGTTGTGACGGTCAATTAGATATCGATCCTAGACAAAGAGAGGATGCTACTGTAACATTGAGCACCGAAAAAGGAATTTCAGATATATTATCAGGTACTTACGCTATTCTTGCAGACGCAAATGCTTATGGAGGAAGAGTACAAGTTTCAGCTGATTTATTAGCACAAACTGGAACCACTGCTACTACAGACTTCAGATGGAGAGGAACTTTTGCTACTTTTAGACAAATGTATGCCAAAACTATGTTGGTTGATAATACTCAGGTACGCGATATTTGGGAAGCTTATTATCAAACAATTAATGCTACAAATATTGTAGTTGAAAACATTGGTTTAGTTCAAGATCCTGCTAAAGCTAAAGTAATGGTAGCGGAAGCGAAGTTTCTACAATCACTTGCTTATTTTGACTTAGTTCGTTTCTTTGCAAAACCATATGACGCGACACTTAGTGCAAACAGTCAATTAGGAGTTGTTATTCGTCCTAAAGCAATTTATGATTTTGATACTGATCTTTCTGCTGAAAGAAGCTCTGTTGATGATGTGTATAAATTAGTAATCAATGGTTTAAACCAAGCTTATGCTGATTTGCCTGCTGATAATGGTTTTTATGCTAACAAATATGCTGCAAAAGCATTATTAGCTCGTGTATATTTGCAACAACAAAATTACCCAGCCGCTTTAAGCGCTGCACAAGATGTAATTGCAAATAGTGGTGCAAAATTATCTGCAACTTACAAAGATGCGTTCAATCACGATTCAAATCAAGCTGAAGATATTTTCGCTATCCAAATTACAAAGCAAACAGGAAGTAACCAATTGGTGAATCATTACGGTTCAGAAGATGTTGGTGGTCGTGGTGGTGACGTTGAAATAAGAACTACTTATTTGAATAAATTTACTGACTTGAATGACGAAAGAAGAAATTTCAACTATATCAATCCTGATAACGGAAGAAGATTAACATCAAAATATACCAATCAGTTTGGAGATGTTCCTGTTATTCGTTTAGCTGAAATGCTTCTGATTCGTGCAGAATGTAACTTTAGACTTGGATCTTCGACTGGTGCTGCACCATTAGTTGATATCAATGCGTTGAGAACTCGTGCCAAAGCAACTAATTTTACTGCTGTAACTTTAAATCAGATTTTAAGTGAGCGTGTATTAGAATTGGCTATGGAAGGATTTGCAATTCACGATATCAAAAGAACGAAAGGTTCGGTAACTTCTAGTATTCCTTGGAGTTCTAATTTATTAGTTTTCCCAATTCCATTGAGAGAAACCGATAACAACAAAAAGATTACTCAAAATCCGGGATATTAGTAATTTTGGATTCTAATTTTAAACCATCACGTTTTTCGTGATGGTTTTTTTTTGCATTAATTCAAATAAAAAAGGTGTTATACAAATGAAACTCTTACAAAATGTGTTTCATTAAAAAAGCCCAAAAACAGATTTTGTTTTCAGGCTTAGTACTAAACTAAAAAAAAAAATGTACTAACTTACACTTCAATTGGCAAAACAATTGTTTCGGTTATGGCTTCCAAAACCTGAAAAGCTGTCTCTGCCATTTTATTACCTTTGGTGTCTAGCAAAGGATTTACTTCAACTACTTCGATACAAACTACTTTTTTTGTTCTAATAATTTGGTTTATAATATCAATAATTTCATATTGATCAAATCCTCTTGAAACGGGTGTTCCTGTTCCAAATGAGATCAAGTCACAATCCATTGAGTCGACATCGAATGAAAGGTACAAAATATCACAATGTGCTAATTTTACTAATGCTTCGCTAACACAAGTTTCCAATCCTCGATATCGAGTTTCATCTACTTTGTAGTTTCGAATGTTAAGTTTATCAATTTGGGAATCTTCTGCTTCTTCAGTATCTCGAACACCAAAATAGACTAGATTGTCTGCTGAAAATTTAGGTCCATCAATACCTATATTTTTCATTTTATTCCAATGTTCCTGAATGTCTTCTGCGACTGCATTGACTTGAAAACTTAAGTTATCTTCGCCTAGCGCAGCAGCTATTGGCATTCCGTGAATATTTCCTGAAGGTGTTGTAAAAGGTGAATGGAGATCGGCATGTGCATCAATCCAAATCACACCAAGTATTTGTTCAGGATATGCAGCTTTTATACCACTAATAGTTCCTAATGCTGATGAATGATCTCCGGATAAAACAATAGGAAAATAATTATCCTCCAAATTATTTTTGACCGAATGACAAACTCGATTGCATTGCTGTACAACATGCTCTATTCTTTTAGCAACGGAACTTTTATATTTATCATAAATAGATTCGTTGTGGGTCTTTACATCCTCATATTCATATTCATTAAAATATTTACTTTCCTGATTTATTGCGGCAATTTCTATTGCATCTATTCCCATATCCGAGCCTCGAGTTCCCGCCCCAATATCAGATCGATTTTTAATAATTTTAATGGTCTTTTCCATATCAATTATCTAAATAAAATCATTCAACGCTTTTTCAATAATAGCCAAACAGTCTTTTATCTGGTCTTCAGTAATCACTAAAGGTGGCGCAAAACGAATTTTATTTCCGTGCGTTGGCTTTGCTAAAAGTCCATAATCTCTAAAACGAAGACAAATTTCCCAAGCTAAATCCGACTCCTCTCCACAGTTAATTACAATGGCATTCAACAAACCTTTGCCGCGAACCAATGCGATTAAGTGATTTCTTTCTGCAATTTCATTCAAACCTTTTCTAAGAATAATTCCTAGTCTTTCGGCGTTTTTGGATAGGTTTTCTTCACGAACAACTTCTAACGCAGCAATCGCAACAGCAGCAGCGACTGGATTTCCGCCAAAAGTAGAACCATGTTGACCTGGTTTTATCACATTCATAATTGCATCATTGGCGAGCACAGCTGAAACTGGATAAACTCCCCCCGAAATTGCTTTACCTAAAATTAAAATATCAGGCTTAATTTCTGGTTTGTTTTGACATCCATTTTCACAAGAACAATTTCCACAGGTAGCTAACAACCTTCCTGTACGAGCAATGCCCGTTTGCACTTCATCGGCAATAAACAAAACGTTATGTGCTTCGCAAAGTGCTTTAGCTTTAGCCAAATAACCTTCGGTTGGTACATAGACGCCAGCTTCACCTTGAATTGGTTCTACAAGAAATCCAGCAATATTTTTTGACGATTTCAAAACATTTTCTAATGCCACAATATTGTCATAAGGAATTTTCACAAAACCTTCTGTGTAAGGCCCAAAACTCTTGCGTGCACCTTCGTCATTTGAAAACGAAATAATAGTAGTAGTTCGTCCGTGAAAATTATTTTCACAAACGATGATTTGCGCTTGATTTTCGGCAATGCCCTTAACTTCATAGCCCCATTTTCTGCATAATTTCAATGCCGTTTCTACCGCCTCAGCACCAGTATTCATTGGTAGAACTTTGTCAAATCCAAAATATTGGGTAATATACTCCTCAAAAACCCCCAACTGATCATTATAAAATGCACGGGAAGTCAAAGTCAAATTTTGTGCTTGCTTGATCATTGCTCCAATAATTTTTGGGTGACAATGACCTTGATTTACAGCTGAATAAGAAGATAAAAAATCATAATATTTTTTTCCATCAACATCCCAAACAAAAACACCCTCCCCTTTTTCTAAAACAACCGGAAGTGGATGGTAGTTATGGGCTCCATATTTATTCTCTTTTTCGATTAAAACTTCCGATCTTGCTGAAAGTTCCTGTGCTATTTGAATCATAATTGTTTATTTTAGTGTAAAATCCAAAACAAAAGTAATGAAAATTTTTAATTTTACAAAAAAAATAATAATTTTGACTTTTTTATACGTATTTTAAATAAATATTTTTTTATAAAATAGTTTTTTAAAGTCATTTAAACTATATATCGTTTGAATTTAAAGTCCATATTAGGATATGATTAAAAAATAATTACTTTTATAACCGAAAAAAAAAGTGAATTTAACTTAAAAAACCAAATATGGACGTATTAGATGAATTTGACATCAGTATTATTAAAGAACTAGAAAAAGATGGAAGAATGCCCTTTTCGGCAATAGCTACCAATTTAAAAATATCCAATACGATGGTGCATCAACGCATCAGTCGATTATTAGAACAGAATATTATCACAGGAATAAAACCCGTTCTTAACGAAAAAAAAATTGGTTATGATTGGGGGGCTTTTACAGGAATCACTCTAACCAAAGATCACGATTCAGATAAAGTTATTGAAGCATTGAAAAATATACCAGAAGTAACCGAATGTTACTTTATTACAGGCTCTTTTACCTTGTATATAAAATTGATTGCCAAGGACCACGATCATATGAGGAAATTACTTTATGAAAAAATTGATACAATTCCAGGTATTGCCAAAACTGATTCTATCATAGAGTTAGGCTGTGCCTTTAAACGAAATCTAACTTTATAGAAACTATAACTATTCAAACTTTTTTTTACCTATGAATCTTACCCTATTTTCAACAAAGAATATTTTAAAATTATTTCCTGTATTCTTTGCTTTCATTACCATTAATGAAATCAATGCACAAACACCAAAAGGAAAACTGTTTATTATAGGAGGAGGAAATCGTTCGGATAAACTAATGACTCAACTTTTGTCAATTTCAAGTTTACAGAAAAAAGATTACATAGTTGTCCTACCGATGTCAAGTGAAGAACCTGATAGTGCTTACATCTATTTCAAAAAACAAGTTGAAAAACTGACACCAAATCCCATTGTGATGTTGAATTTCAATAAAACAACAGCAACAAATAAAGTTCTGGTTGATTCCTTACAAAAGGCAAAACTTATTTTTATTAGCGGTGGAGATCAATCCCGTTTTATGGGAGTGGTTAGTAAAACTCCTGTTTTCGAAGCCATACACAAGGCCTACCAAAACGGTAGCACCATTGCAGGGACCAGTGCCGGAGCCGCTGTCATGTGCGAACATATGATTACTGGAAACCAAAAACTAGAAACCAAATACACCGAGACTTTCAATAATATTCGATATGATAATCTTGAAACTGCTGAAGGCCTAGGTCTAGTTAAAAACGTTATTATCGATCAGCACTTTCTAAAAAGAAGCCGCTACAACCGATTAATTTCAGGATTAGTAGAATTTCCTTCCCATATCGGCATAGGAATTGACGAAAGTACTGCTATCATTGTCCAAAATAAAGAAATAGAAATTGTTGGTGAAAGCGAAGTCATAGTAATTCAAAACCCAAAAGGAATCTTAAAAGCACCAAGGAATAATGTAGTTGGGATACAAGGACTAGAAATGAGTATTTACTTCGAGGGGCAAAAATTTAAAATCAAATAATTATGTATAGTTATATAAAATCTATTCAGTTCTTGATTGTCATATTTTGCTTCTCTTCCATAGGTATTGCACAAAATAATGATAACAAAGAAATTAGTAGACTCCAAAAAATTGCGAAACAAATCACTATTGTTCGGGACAATTGGGGAATTGCGCATATATACGGAAAAACAGATGCCGATGCCGTTTTCGGAATGTTATATGCTCAGTGCGAAGATGATTTCAAGCGAGTCGAAATGAATTACATAGACAAATTGGGACGACTTGCCGAAGTAAAAGGTCAATCTATGTTATATACTGACTTAGAAACACGTTTATTAATTGATGCTGAAGAAGCAAAAGCAGATTATAAAAAAGCAGCTCCTTGGCTGAAGAAGTTACTGAATAGTTATGCTGATGGCATCAACTATTATTTATACAAACACCCTGAAGTCAAACCTTTAATCCTTACTCATTTTGAACCTTGGTTTCCATTACTTTGGACAGACGGAAGTATTGGAGCCATAAGCACAGCCGATTTGACGAATACTGAATTAAAAGCATTCTATGGGAGTGACGATAAATTCGCTTACGTCGAAAAGGTAAAAGATATGCAAACGGGTTCTAATGGTTTTGCAATAGCCCCATCCAAAACGGCTAGTGGAAATGCAATTTTGTACATCAATCCACACACCACTTTTTACTTTAGACCTGAAATACAAATCAGTAGCGAAGAAGGCTTAAATGCTTATGGAGCTGTAACTTGGGGGCAATTTTTTATCTATCAAGGATTCAATGAAAATTGTGGCTGGATGCACACTTCTTCTAATGTGGATGTTGCCGATGCCTATGCAGAAAAAATAACCCTTAAAAATAAAAAACTTTTTTACGAATATGATTCCAAATTGTATCCCGTTATCGAAAAGAAAATAGTTATTAATTATGCAGAAAATGGTAAATTAATTCCAAAAACCTTTACTACTTATTTTACTAATAAAGGACCTATAATGGCAAAAAGAGATGGAAAATGGATCAGTTTAAAGTCCAGAAACCGGTCAATGAAAAGCTTGGAGCAAAGTTGGGTACGAATAAAATCTAAAAGCTTTGCTGAGTACCAAAAAGCAATGGAAATGAAAGCAAACGCATCAAACAATACTGTTTATGCGGACAATAAAGGAAATATTGCGTATTGGCACGGCAATTTTATTCCAATAAGAGACAAAAACTTCAATTGGGCAAAAGTGATGGATGGAAGCACCTCGACCACACAATGGAAAGGACTTCATAATCCTTCTGAAACTGTGCATCTTTTCAATCCAGCAAACGGTTGGTTGCAAAATTGCAATTCAACTCCCTACACTGTCGCCGGAGTAAATAGTCCAAAAAAAGAAAATTACCTTCCCTATATGGCCCCTGATGGAGAAAATTTTAGAGGAATAAATGCAGTTCGACTTTTGAGCAAAGGAAGTTCTTATACATTAGACAAAATAATTGCGGACGGATACGATTCAAAATTATCCATTTTTGAAGTTTTGATTCCTGCATTGGTTGCTAGTTTTGAAAAATACATTTCACCTGAAAATCCGCTTTACTATGAGCTAATCGAACCTATTACAGTTTTGAAGAAATGGGATTATTATGCTAATGAAAACTCTGTAGCAGCAACATTAGCAAATGAATGGGTTTTCAAATTGAACCCCATCCTACAAAAAGTATATGTCGACGAAGGAGAAAAGGACCAAGTAGTAAACACTATCCAATTTGCTAATACAGCAACTCAAGATCAATTGATTCCCCAGTTGCAGACGGTGATAAACGAGCTAAAAACAAAATTTGGAACTTGGCAAATTCCTTGGGGCGAACTCAATAGATTTCAGCGTCCTACGGGTGAGATTGACTTAGTGTATAATGATGGTTTAGAAAGTTTACCTATTGGCAATGGAGCAGCACTATGGGGGAGTTTACCTGCTTATAAAAGCAGCTATCAGAATGGAACTAAAAAACGCTACGGATACAATGGAAATAGTTTTGTTTGTGCTGTTGAATTTGGACCTAAAATTAAAGCTAAATCACTTTTAGCTGGGGGTAATAGTGGTGATCCAAAATCAAAACACTTTATGGACCAATCAAGAATGTATCAAAAAGGGGAATTCAAAGATGTTTTGTTTTACAAAGAAGATGTTGAAAAAAATGCAGAACGAACCTATCATCCCGGAGAATAGTCATTAGATTAGAAAAAAAACAGTTGTGAAACCTTGAAAGAATAAACTTCCAAGGTTTTTTTTATTACATTATTATTCACATATTTGTAGACCTAAACACAAATAGCTTTCAATGAAAAATTTACTATTTCTATTACTATTGGCCTCTACTCTTTCTTGTACTTCACAAAAGAACAGTGTTGCCGATGTACCTCCAACAAATTACCTCAAAACAATCACATCTGCTGATTTAAAAACGCATTTATCTATAGTGGCTTCTGATGAAATGGAAGGTCGAGAAACAGGTTCTTTGGGACAGAAAAAAGCTGGAAATTATTTAATAAAACAATACAAATCGAATAAAATTCCTTTTCCAAAAGGCGCTACAGAGTATTACCAAAGAATTCCTGCAGCCTATTTGAATGCCAAGAAAAACGAAAATCTACCCGATTCCGAAAATATCTGGGCTTATATTGAAGGTTCTGAAAAACCCAACGAAGTTGTTGTTATTTCAGCACATTACGATCATGTTGGTGTGAAAAATGGTGAAGTCTATAATGGAGCCGACGATGATGGTTCTGGAACAGTCGCGTTACTTGAAATAGCTCAAGCCTTTAAAATCGCAAAAAATGATGGTCACGGACCTAAGCGTTCCATTTTAATTCTTCACGTTACGGGAGAAGAACACGGACTTCACGGATCCCGTTTTTATTCGGAAAACCCTCTATTTCCTTTAGCCAACACCATTACCGATATCAATATTGATATGATTGGACGTCGCGATGAGTTGCATAAAGACTCCAATAATTATGTGTATTTGATAGGTTCTGATTATTTATCGTCTGATTTATATACCATTTGTGAAGATGCGAATAAAAAATATGTCAACCTATTTATAGATTACAAATTCAACGACAGAACAGACCCCAATCGTTTTTACTATCGTTCTGATCATTATAATTTTGCAAAAAATGGTATTCCATCTGTTTTTCTATTTAATGGAGTTCACGCTGATTATCACAAAACGACTGATGAAGTAGACAAAATTGAATTTGATGCTTTGGCTAAAAGAACCCAGCTTGCTTTTGCTATTGCTTGGGAATTAGCCAATAGAGAGAATCGTCCTGTAGTAGATAAAAGCGGGAATTAAAAAATTTAAATTAGCCATACAAAAGCCTCGAAATTTTCGAGGCTTTTGTATTTTTATATAATTCGATTACAAATCTTCTTTAACATCGGCATCGGGAGCATTTTTGGCGACAGATTCTATTCCGTTGTCACGAGCAGCTACTGATTCATACATTTCGCTATTCCCAATTATTTGACCGTTGGTAGCTTTCAGATTGAAATAAGGTTTTCCGTTTTTAGATTCTAATTTATCAAATCTAGCTTCTACTTGCGAATTTTTTCGCACAGATTCAATTCCTTTTTCACAAGCCGCTTTAGTTGAATAGCCTTCACTCGAAAGGATTACTTGTCCATTTCCAGCTTTTAATACAAACTGAAATTCTTCGTTTTTTCTTTTACTAATTAAAAATGTTCCCATAAATTTTGTTTTTATTAGTTAATAATAGGCAATTTAATAAAAGTTAACAAATTAAAAGTTAACAAATTAATAATTATTTCCAGCTAACTATACCCCACAAAAAAAGCCTCGAATTTCTTCGAAGCTTTTGCATTCTGGGTGGCTGACCGGGTTCGAACCGGCGACCCTCGGCACCACAAACCAATACTCTAACCAGCTGAGCTACAACCACCATTTTTAACGAGTGCAAATATATTACAAAAGTTGGCTTTTGCAAAGAAAAATATCAAAAAATTATATCAAATCGCTTAAACTATTGACTGCCAAATATCTTTCGACGGTAAAGCCTTCGGCAAAATCGGTCCCAATTAATCTTCCTAAATCCTTAGGTCGATAATTAAGGCTTTCTAAAAAGTTTTTTGACGCAATGGGCGTTTCAGGCTCGTCAGAATTTGAATTATAAAATTGAGAGCTATAAGCCAATATTGATGCTACCCTCTTTTCGTTGAAACCACTAATATCAACGACAAAATCTGGAGTCAAGTTTTTCCATTGCATATAATGATAAACTAATTTTGGTCGCCAAGCTTTTTGATTTTCTCCATTTAATTCAGTTTCAATCTTCATCAAACCTGATAAAAAACAAGCGTCAGATACCAATTGACTTCCTTTCCCGTGATCGATATGACGATCCTCAATGGCGTTGCAAATCACGATTTCGGGTTGGTATTTCCGAATCATTTTTATTATTTTGAGCTGATGGGCTTCGTCATTCACAAAAAAACCGTCACGCATATCGAGGTTTTCTCGAACAGAAACTCCAAGTATCTTTGCAGCGGCAGCAGCTTCTTGATTTCTAATTTCGACTGTTCCTCTTGTTCCAAGTTCTCCACGTGTTAAATCGATGATACCGACTTTTTTTCCAAGTGAAATCTCCTTGGCGATGGTTCCGCTACACCCTAATTCAACATCATCTGGATGTGCACCGAATGCTAATATGTCTAGTTTCATTTAATGTTTTGTTTAAGTTTTTAAATAGAAATGGCAATCTCTATACAATCGTTGATTTGAATTCAGAAATCTACAATCTGTAAGCTAAAATTCTTTTCATCGTAGCTGATTTATTAATGCTTTCCTCCCACTCTTTTTCGGGAATACTATCCTTTGTGACACCACATCCCATAAATAAATAAGCTTGAACATTATCAATTTCCATACAGCGCAAATTTACAAACAAATCTGTTTTGTCTCCCATATTTAATTCTCCAAGAAAACCGGTGTAAAAAGCACGGTCATAATTTTCGTTTTGCAAAATAAATTCTTTGGATCTATCCTTTGGAAAGCCGCAAACTGCAGGCGTTGGATGTAATAATTGAATCACTTGTTGCAAACTTGAACCCGAATTCAATGTACATGAAATATCGGTTTTGATATGCCAAATACTTCCTGCTTTTATACTGTAAGGTCTTGAAACTACTAGTTCGGAAGCAACATTTTTTAGTTTTTCTACTATATAATCGGTGACAAATTGTTGTTCTTCTTGTTCTTTTTTGGGCCAAACCACTTCATTCGATCCGCTGTCTTTTTGTGTGCCAGCCAAAGCGATAGTCTTGAATTCCATATCATTCGCTTTTAACAATTGCTCAGGAGTTGCACCCAACCAAGTTCCGACTTTGGGATGATAAAAACAATAAACAAAAGTAGAGGGATACAATTGAACCAAGTTTTCGAAAGTAGTAATTAAATCAAAATTAACCAAGTTCAAGGTTTCCTTTCGAGATAAAACTACTTTTTTGAATTCTTCATTTTTTATGGCTTGAACGCCTTTTTTGACCAAGTTTTCGAAATCAATTCTAGCGATTTCATCGGGTACATCGAGTGCTCTTTCTGACACTGTAATTTCCTCTTTTTGAAAATCTTTCCAAAGTATTTCGCATTCGTTTTCAGGAATCAAATATGTTTTTTTTCCATTAAAAGAAGCAAAAACAAACCCTTTTTCGGTAAAATTAGTTACGGAAAAGACTGTATCACATTTCTGAAATAGACCTGCTATTTTATGGTCTGTGGGCTTTTTATACAGTACAAAAGGAAGATTTTTTGCCAATTGGGACTTGGCTTTATCTAAAACTATTTTCATTATCAGTCTTGCTTTTTTCTTTTTGGCAAAATCATAGTAGTCAATTTACAAATTGAAATTAGAGATTCGTTTTCGTCGGTTATACGAATTTCCCATAGGTGAATACTACTTCCTTGGTGGATAATTCTAGCCGTTGCAGTTACCATTCCGTTCCGTTTTGCTTTGACATGATTGGCCGAGATTTCGATTCCACGAACTTCACTATGTTCGCCATTAACAAATAAAAATGAAGCGGCACTCCCAACACTTTCAGCCAAAGCTACTGAAGCTCCGCCATGTAATAAGCCCATAGGTTGATGAACTGATGGATTTATAGGCATTGTAGCCACTAAAAAATCAGGACCAGCATCGGTATATTTGATTTTAAGCGTTTGCATCAAAGTATTTTCTGAAATAGAATTACAGTATTGAAGGATTTTTTCTTTGTCGAATGTCATAAATTTTGCTTTAAAAGTGTAAATTTAGATAAAAGATTTTGACATAGATAGAACAAATTTATATGTTATTTGAAATAAATCTAATTCATTTTATGCACCAAAATCGAATCTACCAAATTATAGTTTTCGCTTTGGTAGAAAAATAATTCGCATTTCCGTTGGCTCCTCCTTGATTATTTCCAGATTGTAATCTATAAAAAGGATTGTTCCCCCAACCTGCAGGCTTATCTTCAATGACCATATCTTCACCCGTATCATTTGAAATGTGAGATTGTATTAAACCCTTCCAAATTGAAATTCGTTGCATACTTTTGGTAGCATCAAATAAATCGGAATTAGGATTGATTAATTCTTTCAAATAGGCTTTGTATTGCAATTGGTATTCTGGTATTTCAAGAATTTTTGTAATTAGAGGTCTTGTATTCATTTTGCCCCACTTCAATGGGTCTTGTGTACCTGAATTAGCTACAATGGCTGAAGTTCCAAGAGTATTATCGTAATCATATGGAATAAAATAAGCTTTTCCGTTTCCGGCAAAATAAAAATAAAAATTGTTTCCATTCACCCAATAATCGTCCCACATTCCTACCATAACATTGACGGCATAGGTTTTTAAAAATAAAGGAACATCCATTTTTGTTGCAATCCATAATTTGAAATTATCTCCATTTCTTGTATTTAAATCATAGATAAACTGAGTTATTTCTGCTTTGGCTGATGCTAATTCTGTATCTCGAGTTTTTAAATCATAAGCATAATATTTAGATTTTGATGGATCCAATTTTACATCTTCGACACCCATACTTGAGGTTTGAACAAAATCTGCATTGAAAGAACCACTCCATCCGGCTTTCCATAAAAAACCAATTGTGCTACCCCAATTGGCATTTCGATTTGCAATATAATCTTCATCAATACTTTCAATCATTGCATAAACACCATAATATGCAGGCTTAGAATCTCCTTCAACCGTAATTGTCAACTTGCAATAAGAAGCTTTTGGAGCAGTCCAAATCCCATAACGTTTAAATAAATCATAACTGTATATTTCTCGTGCATAATTGGAGTCGTCTTTAAACCATTTAAGATTTAATTTTTCTAAATCAGAAAAACGTTGTTTCACTATATATTTTGCAAAATCTAAACCAAAATGGCAATGATGCCAATCAGGAGCTAATGCATTATGAGGTTCCCCGAAATTTCCTTCGGGCCTTCTTCTACTTGTATTACCTCGCAAACGAATTCCAATACTATCCAGTTTCACCTTTTGACCGTTCAATTCAAATAGAAAAGATGACACTACTTTTTTGTCATTTTGAGAATTCAAATCATAATTTGACAAAAGCGTATTCCAGTCTTTTAAAGGAATTATGAGCTTTATTTCCGGCAAATCTTCTAATCGAAAAAGCGTGATTTTATTTGAAGGAATAACAGTAGAATCATCTGTATCTTTATCACAATTGACAATAAAAAAGCTTATAAATAGTAGAAGGAATACATTTTTAAAACCAATAGGATGGGATTTCATAATTTTATTTTATTTGTTGGTCAAAATTACTCAAAATAAGGGGAAGAATGACGAAATGTTCGAATTAAAGACATTAATTTTGAAAGCAATTTTAAAACATTATAGTCAACTTTGAAATTGGAGATAATTTTAAATTAGAATTTCCTATTTTTACAAAAAAATCAATCAAAATGCGTCAGTTTACTTTTTTGTTTTTTATTGGAATCCTTATTACGATTAGCTCTTGTCGAACCGATTTTGAAACTGTAGCCAGTACAGGTGATTTAAAATTTTCGAGAGACACCATCTATTTAGATACTGTTTTTACTAACATTGGCTCAAGTACTTATACATTAAAAGTGTATAATCACAGTAAAAATGACATCACCATTCCAACCATTCAATTAGGAAAAGGACTCAATTCTAAATACAGAATGACCGTTGATGGCACTCAAGGAAATCAAGGAAAAATATTTGAGAATGTCAATCTCTTGGCCAAAGATAGTTTGTATATTTTCATTGAAACCACTGCCAATATTGCCGATGCTAATCCAAAAGATTTTCTGTACACAGACCAGATATTATTTGATGGTGGAACCAATCTTCAAAAAGTGGAATTAGTAACGCTTATCCAAGATGCTATTTTTCTTTTCCCCAAAAAAAACGCAGATGGAACAACCGAAACGCTTCCTATTGGCAATGAAGAAATTTATGGTTTCTATTTAGATGAAAATGACCCTGTAAATGGGAATGAACTCATTTTTACAAACAAGAAACCTTACGTTATTTATGGTTACGCAGCAGTGCCTTCAAAGAAAACAGTAACATTTAATCCTGGAGCAAGGGTACACTTTCATGCTTTTTCTGGACTTATTTTAGCAACAAATGCCGCATTGAACGTAAACGGAACGGCATCTACAACTGATAAACTAGAGAATGAAGTGATTTTTGAAGGAGATCGTTTAGAACCTGATTTTGCTGAAGTGCCAGGTCAATGGGGAGCCGTCTGGTTAACTGACGGAAGTACAAATCATAAAATAGATCATCTCACGATAAAGAATGCAACGATTGGTTTATTGATTCAGAACAATAATGGAACTACGGTGCAAATCAAAAATACACAAATTTATAATTCTTCTAATTATGGAATTCTAGCTCAAACAGCAAAAATTAGTGGCGAAAATTTGGTTATCAATAATGCTGGTTTAGGCAGTTTAGCCTGTACTTATGGCGGAGATTACAAATTTACTCATTGCACTTTAAATAATAATTGGGCAAGTTCAAGTCAAGTGGCACTTTTGGTCAATAATTATTATACTGGTGCAACTCCCGAAGTAAAAAACTTGACAGCAGCTACCTTTAATAATTGTATTATATATGGTTCTTATTCCAACGAAATGATTTTAAATAAAAAAACGGGTGCTACCTTTAATTATCAATTCAATAATTGCTTAATTAAGTTTGACAACACTTCAAATCAGTACACCAATAATCCTGAATATCAATTCTATACAGACCCTGTGCATTACACTGGAATTATACAAAATAAGGATCCCAAATTTTTCAAAGTTGCCGCGAACAAACTCAATATTGATAATTCTTCTGCGGCTTTCGCTAAGGGAAACACGACTTATATCATTCCTTTTGATATCATTGGTAACTCAAGAACGACTCCTCCTGATTTAGGTGCCTATCAAAACAAACCTTTTCCAAAATAATATTGTTTAATTAACACTAAAAATTTTAAGTGGTGTATACTAATTAATTAATTTTGCACTTCAAAAAAATAGAAACAAATACTTTTTAAATTGCCTCAATGAAACTAAAATTACTTTTTTCTGCCCTTCTATTTTCGTTTTTTTCCTTTGCGCAAATACCTGTTGGATATTATTTAACTGCAACTGGCACAGGATATACTTTAAAAACGCAATTGTATAACATCATAAAAGATCACACTGACAATGGATATGATGGTTTATACACAACTTATTTAACCTCGGATAGAGACTATTATTATGAAAATGACGGGACCGTTTTAGATATGTACTCTGAAAATCCAACTGGTATAGATCCTTATAATTATTCATATTCAGTAACTGGAGATAAATGTGGTAGTTATTCTGTTGAAGGTGATTGTTATAATAGAGAACATATTATACCACAATCAGTTTTTAATTCCAATGCTCCAATGGTCTCTGATGCGCATTCAATCACACCTACCGATGGTAAAGTGAATGGTCTTCGCGCTGCTTTCCCTCACGGACAGGTGGCATCCGCATCAAAAACTACATTAAACGGAAGTAAACTGGGTTCTAGCGGAGTTTCTGGATATTCAGGAACAGTGTTCGAACCGATTGATGAATTCAAAGGTGATATTGCCAGAATGTATTTCTATTTTGCTACTCGTTACCAAAATACTGTTTCTAGTTATGGTTATGATATGTTTAATGGTACAAGTGACCAAGTTTTCACTACTGCATTTTTGAATATGTTATTGGCTTGGCATGCTCAGGATCCTGTAAATGCTAGAGAAATAGCTCGAAACGATGGAATTTATGCGAGACAAAATAATCGAAATCCTTATATTGACCACCCTGAATATGTTCAAAAAATTTGGAATCCTACTGCAGATACACAAAATCCAACCGCTGCAACTAATCTTGCAGTTACAGGCACCACATCAAATACCGTTTCGTTAAGTTGGACAGCTGGAACTGATAATGTAGCTGTAACAAGTTATGATATTTATATGAATGGGGGTTTTAAAACTTCTGTTTCAGGAGTTACTGCTACGATTTCTGGTCTTACTGCGTCCACAACGTATTCATTCTATGTAATTGCTAAAGATGCTGCAGTAAATTCATCTCCTGCCAGTAATTCAGTGAATGGTACAACGACAATTGCTACTCCTGATACACAAAACCCTACAGCTCCAACAAATTTAACAGTTTCGGGTAGTTCTTCGAGCACCGTATCATTGAGTTGGACTGCTAGTACTGATAATATTGGAGTAACCAATTATGATGTTTACGTGAACTCAACTTTTAAAAGTACTGTTGCTGGAACAACAGCCATTGTAAATGGACTTGCACCCGCTACAACGTATGCTTTTTATGTTATAGCCAAAGATGCTGCCTCAAATCCTTCACCACAAAGTAATACTGTAAACGGAACAACGACTGTTGTATCTTCGTCTTGTGCAAGTGAAAGTTTCGAAAATATTCCAGCCGCATCCTCATCATATGCAACAAGAACTTGGGCTGGTGATACAGGATTAAATTGGACTGCAACGGATGCACGAACAGACGAAAAAGTTAACACGACAAGAGCAATTTGTATCAGAAACGGTTCTCTTTCAGCTTCAACAGCTGCAGATGGGATAGGAAATCTAACAGTAACCACTCAATTAAGATTCTCTGGAACCAGCGGAACTTTCAATCTTCGAGTGAATGGTAATATTGTTGGAACCATTCCCTATAGCACTACAGCTGTTTCAACAACTACAACTATTTCAGGAATCAATATTTCAGGAGATGTCGTTATAAGTATTACAGACAATAGTACTGCATCAAATCGTGTCGCATTCGACGACCTTTCTTGGACTTGTTATTCTGGATTAGGTCTCGAAAGCTTAAGCAAAAAGGATTTCAAAATTTATCCAAATCCATCCAACGGAAATTTCAATATCATTTTCGATGAAGCAAACAGTAGACATAGTGTTGAAATATATTCTTTATTAGGACAAAAATTGTACGAAAATAATAATGTTACTAATGAATCTCTTTCGGTTACTAGCCTTCAAAAAGGTACTTATCTAGTAAAAGTGACAAAAGATTCGAAATCAAGGACAGAAAAAATTATCATCAATTAATTTCAAAGCGGCAAATTTGCCGCTTTTTTTTTAAGTCTTAATTTCCTAAATTTGCAGCGCAATACAACAAACTACACAAACAATGATCCATTTCTTTGAAAACCAAAGCAAGACAATTTTTGCAGTTCACACGCAAAGTAACCTTTCGACCGAAGACATTTCAAAACTCAACTGGCTTTTTGCCGATGCATATAAAATAGAAAAATCCGTTTTGTCGGATTTTTTTGTTGGACCTCGAGCTACTATGGTTACACCTTGGAGTACGAATGCAGTTGAAATCACCCAAAATATGGGGATTTCTGGAATCATCCGTATTGAAGAATTTTATAAAGTATCCGAAGATTTTACCGATTTCGACCCGATGCTTTCGCAAAAATACACCGAGTTGAATCAAGATATTTTTACTATTCACATTCAACCTGAAGCGATTTTAAATATTGACGACATTGCCGCTTATAACCAATCAGAAGGATTGTCTTTGAGTACTGAAGAAGTAGACTACTTGAATAATTTAGCTATCAAACTAGGAAGAAAATTAACAGATTCCGAGATTTTTGCCTTCTCCCAAGCCAATTCTGAACATTGTCGTCACAAGATTTTTAACGGAACTTTTGTTATTGATGGAGTTGAAAAGGAGACTTCTCTTTTCAAATTAATCAAAAAAACATCGCAAGAAAATCCTAACGATATTGTTTCGGCTTACAAAGACAATGTAGCTTTTGTAAAAGGACCAAGAGTGCAACAATTTGCCCCAAAAACTGCCGATAAACCTGATTTTTACGAAGTAAAAGAATTTGATTCCGTTATTTCATTAAAAGCGGAAACCCATAATTTCCCAACTACAGTAGAGCCTTTCAACGGAGCTGCAACAGGTTCAGGTGGAGAAATTCGTGATCGTTTGGCCGGAGGACAAGGTTCGTTGCCTATGGCAGGAACAGCCGTCTATATGACTTCATATTCAAGATTAGAAGAAAATCGTACTTGGGAAGAAGTTGTTGCCGAAAGAAAATGGTTGTATCAAACACCAATCGATATCTTGATTAAAGCGTCGAATGGAGCTTCTGATTTTGGAAATAAATTTGGACAACCGTTGATTACCGGTTCGGTTCTTACTTTCGAACACGTAGAAAACAACCGCAAGTTAGGTTACGATAAAGTAATTATGCAAGCGGGTGGAATTGGTTACGGAAAACTGGATCAAGCCATCAAACACAAACCACAAGAAGGCGACAAAATCGTGATCCTTGGTGGAGAAAATTATAGAATCGGAATGGGTGGAGCTGCGGTTTCCTCAGCAGATACTGGAGCGATGAGTTCCGGAATCGAGTTGAATGCTGTGCAACGTTCGAACCCTGAAATGCAAAAACGTGCTGCCAACGCCATTCGTGGTTTGGTAGAAAGCGACCATAATCCTATTGTTTCTATTCACGATCACGGAGCTGGAGGACATTTGAACTGTCTTTCGGAATTGGTGGAAGAAACAGGAGGTTTGATTGATTTGGATAAATTGCCTGTAGGCGACCCTACCCTTTCGGCTAAAGAAATTATTGGTAACGAATCCCAAGAAAGAATGGGATTGGTTATTGGTCAAAAAGATATTGATTTACTTCAAAAAATTGCAGACCGGGAACGTTCGCCAATGTACCAAGTAGGTGACGTTACAGCGGATCACCGTTTTACATTCGAATCGAAAACAACTGGTTTAAAACCAATGGATTATGCTTTGGAAGATTTCTTCGGAAGTTCACCAAAAACGGTTATGACAGATAAAACTGTTGCTTATAATTATCCTGCATTAGAATATGACGTAAAAAATATTTCGACTTATTTAGAGCAAGTATTGCAACTGGAAGCTGTGGCTTGTAAAGACTGGTTGACAAACAAAGTAGACCGTTGTGTGGGTGGAAAAGTAGCCAAACAACAATGTGCTGGTCCATTGCAATTACCATTAAACAATTGTGGTGTAGTTGCCTTGGATTATCTAGGAAAAGAAGGAATTGCTACTTCAATTGGGCACTCTCCTATCGCGTCATTGATTGATCCTGTTGCAGGAACAAGAACCGCAATTGCCGAAGCTTTATCGAATATCGTTTGGGCTCCAATCAAAGACGGAATGAAAGGAATTTCTCTTTCGGCCAACTGGATGTGGGCTTGTAAAAACGAAGGCGAAGATGCTCGTTTGTATGCTGCCGTTGAAGCTTGTTCTGAGTTTGCCATCGAATTAGGAATCAACATTCCAACAGGAAAAGATTCGCTTTCGATGAAACAAAAATATCCAAACGACGAAGTCATTGCGCCAGGAACGGTCATTATTTCGGCTGGAGGAAACTGTACTGACATTCGAAAAGTAGTAGAACCTGTTTTACAAAAAGACGGTGGTTCTATTTATTACATCAATTTATCTCAAGATGACTTCAAATTGGGAGGTTCCTCTTTGGCACAAACTTTAAATAGTATTGGCAACGAAGCCCCAACTATTAAAGATGCTGCTTTCTTTAAAAATGCGTTTAATACTTTACAAGAATTGATTTTAGACAATCAAATTTTGGCGGGACACGATATAGGAAGTGGTGGTTTGATTACTACTTTATTGGAAATGTGTTTTGCTGATGTGAATTTGGGAGCAAAAATTGATTTCTCTGTTTTTGAAGAGAAAGACATTATCAAATATTTATTCTCAGAAAATATCGCAGTGGTTTTCCAAGCTAAAGACGATGCTACAGTAGAAAATGTATTGAATACCAAAGGAGTTGCTTTCTATAAATTAGGAACAGCTACTAATAATGGAATTTTAGACTTTGGTCCTTGTCAATTGGACATTGCTAAATACAGAGATGTTTGGTTTAAAACCTCTTTCTTATTAGACCAAAAACAAGCCAAAAACGGAACGGCTCAAGCCCGTTTCGACAATTATGCAAACCAAGCCTTAAACTATACTTTCCCAGCTCATTTTACTGGAAAAGCACCTGTTATTGATGACTCAAAACCAAGACCAAAAGCAGCTATTATCCGTGAAAAAGGAAGTAATTCTGAACGTGAAATGGCAAATGCAATGTACTTAGCAGGTTTTGACGTAAAAGATGTTCATATGACCGATTTGATTTCGGGGCGTGAAAATCTGGAAGACATTCAATTTATTGGAGCAGTTGGAGGATTCTCCAATTCTGATGTTTTGGGTTCAGCCAAAGGTTGGGCTGGAGCGTTTTTATACAACGAAAAAGCCAAAACTGCTTTAGACAATTTCTTCAAAAGAGAAGATACTTTGTCGGTTGGAATCTGTAATGGATGTCAATTGTTGATGGAATTGGAAAAAATTAATCCGGAGCATGAAGTACACGGAAAAATGTTGCATAACGACAGTCACAAACACGAAAGTATTTTTACATCGGTAACGATTCAAGAAAACAAATCGGTGATGTTATCGACTTTGGCGGGAAGCACACTTGGGGTTTGGGTTTCGCATGGTGAAGGAAAATTCAATTTACCAATGGCAGAGGAAAACTACAACATCGTTGGAAAATACGGTTACGATAGTTATCCTGCGAATCCTAATGGTTCTGACTTCAATACCGCAATGTTATGTGATACCACAGGCCGTCATTTGGTAATGATGCCACACATCGAGCGTTCCACTTTTCAATGGAATTGGGCACATTATCCAAAAGACAGAAACGACGAGGTTTCCCCTTGGCACGAAGCTTTTGTTAATGCTAGATTGTGGATTGAAAAGAGATAATTAGAATTTAAAAATATCATTTTTTTAAGGAGTTGATTTATTTCAACTCCTTTTTTTTTGTTAAAAAGATAAAAACATCTTTTTTTTTACTAATTTGCAATATAAAACATAAAAACCAATGACAGAAATCACCCGATTGTTTGATTTTCCATATTATCAATTAGAGCATTTTAACATCCCTGATGCTTTGGTTACTAAGTATAATGGAGTTTGGATAAAAACTTCAACCCAAGAATACATTGCAAAATCCAATGCTATTTCAAGAGCCCTATTGCGGATGGGAATTCAAAAAGACGATAAAATCGCTCTGATTTCTTCGAATAATAGAACTGAATGGAACATTATGGATATTGGTATTTTGCAAACTGGAGCGCAAACTATTCCTATTTATCCAACTATTTCTGCTGAAGATTACCAATACATACTAGAACACTCAGGTTCAATGTATTGTTTTGTATCCGATAATGAAGTATTGCATAAAGTTAATGCTATAAAAAAAAACCTGCCTAATCTAAAAGAAGTGTTTTCATTCGATACTATCGAAGGATGCAAAAATTGGGAAGAATTACTAATACTTGGCGAAGATCAAAGCAATCAAGATGTTGTTGAAGACCGAAAAAACAATGTCAAACCCGAAGATTTAGCAACCATAATTTATACTTCAGGAACCACAGGCAAGCCCAAAGGGGTAATGCTGTCGCACAATAATATTGTTTCCAATGTGTTGGATAGTGCGCCAAGAATTCCATTCGAAAAAGGAAAAAGTCGTGCGCTGAGCTTTTTACCCATATGTCATATTTTCGAACGAATGATACTTTATTTGTATCAATATTATGGTGTTTCAGTATATTTTGGAGAATCCATAGACAAAATTAGTGACAATATCAAAGAGGTAAAACCTACTGTCATGACTGCTGTGCCAAGACTTATTGAAAAAGTATATGATAAAATTTATTCCAAAGGCTTGGAGCTGAAAGGAATCAAAAGAAGACTATTCTTTTGGGCTATAGATTTAGGTCTTAAATACCAACCCTATGGAGCCAATGGTTTTTGGTATGAATCCCAATTAAAAATTGCAAGAAAACTCATTTTCAGCAAATGGAAAGAAGGACTGGGAGGACAATTAGATTTGATGGTGTCAGGTAGTGCAGCTTTGCAGCCAAGACTTGCTAGAGTTTTTGCAGCAGCTGAAATGCCTATAATGGAAGGGTATGGACTGACGGAAACTTCTCCTGTAATTACTGTAAACGATATGAGAAATTTTGGTTTCAAAGTAGGAACTGTTGGAAAAATAATTAATAATGTGGAAGTGAAAATTGCCGAAGATGGAGAAATTCTTTGCAAAGGACCAAACATAATGATCGGTTATTATAAAGATGAAGAATTGACAAAACAAGCCTTGGCAAACGGCTATTTTCATACCGGTGACATCGGAGAAATTGATACTGAAGGATTCTTGAAAATTACCGACCGTAAAAAAGAAATGTTCAAAACCTCTGGAGGAAAATATATTTCACCACAATTATTAGAAAATGCAATGAAACAATCTCGTTTTATTGAACAAATTATGGTTATTGGAGATGGGCAAAAAATGCCAGCAGCCTTCATTCAGCTGAACTTTGATTATGTGAAAACTTGGGAAAAATTGCACGGAATAAAAGTGGGAACAACCAATGAAGAAATAATTTCTAATCCAAAAGTAATTGAAAGGATTCAAGAAGAAGTAGATAATTTGAATGAAAAATTCGGAAATTGGGAAAAAATAAAACGGTTCGAACTCACACCCGATATTTGGTCTATCGCTGGCGGTCACCTTACTCCTACTTTAAAATTAAAGAGAAAACAAGTGATGGAAAAATATAGTGATTTATATGCTAAAATTTATTCTTAGAAATCTTCTAAACGCAAATGACCATTTAGCCAACTACTAGCTAAGTAGATGCCTATTTATTTAAAGAAATTATTACTAAAGGGCCCCTCAAAATAGAGTTTTTTTTAAAGAATTTAATTAATCTGTTTATAAACTTTAATACTTTTTTTATTAACCAATTAAATCAAAAATTATGAATGTAAAAAATTTTCTAGTTGCAGGTATTGCAGGAGGAATTGTTAACTTCCTTTTAGGTTGGGTATTTTATGGAATGTTATTTAAAGACATTTATCCTGAAGGCGAAGAGATGAATTTAGTTTTTACCTTTTTGGGATGTTTGACCTCTGGTCTTTTTGTTGCTTTTATCTTTACAAAGTGGGCAGGTATCACAATGCCAGTAACTGGGTTAAAAGCAGGCGCAATTATTGGATTTTTCACCAGTTTGTCTATGAATTTTTTCATGTACTCCAATAAGGCAGTTAATTACCAAAATATAGCTTTAGATGTTGCAATTTCTATTGTAATAGGTGCAATAATAGGTGCTGCTGTTGCATTAATTCTGGGGAAAATGAAATAGGAAATTCACTTATGTATTGCAACTCCTCAATATCTTGAGGAGTTTTTTTTATAAAAAAAATAAATATATTATGCGTGCATAGTATTTTTTAGTATCTTTGAAAACGTTATAGTAAAAATATGAAGGAAAAAACAATAGATTATATACTACGTGCGACCTGGCAAGCTGTATCAAGAATGTACAACGAAGAAGCAACAAAGTATGGAGCTACAATGGCAACAGGGTTTACCTTGCTAAGTATAGATAAAGAAGGAGGAACTCCTTCAACAGCCTTAGGACCAAAGATGGGAATGGAAGCTACAAGCTTAACAAGAACTCTAAAAAACATGGAAGAAAAAGGCTTAATATACAAAAAACCTAATCCAGATGACGGCCGTGGTGTATTGATTTATTTAACCGAATTTGGAAAGGAAAAACGAGAATTGTCAAAAAACACAGTGCTTCAATTTAATGACGCTGTAAAGCAAAATGTTACTCCTGAACAACTGCAAAATTTTGTAGAGGTTTCAGAAATCATCAACGAATTAATTTCCGAAAAAAAAATATTTTAAGCCGATAAAATATATTCTCTCGAAATATTTTTTTTGACCAATTACAACAAACAAAATATATAAACTGTTTATAATGAAAAGAACTATTAAAAAAGTAGCAGTAATCGGATCTGGAATTATGGGGTCGGGAATTGCTTGTCATTTTGCCAATATTGGGGTCGAAGTATTACTTTTGGACATTGTTCCCAGAGAACTCACCGATGCCGAATCCAAAAAAGGGTTGACTTTAGACAGCAAAATTGTTCGCAATCGATTAGTGAACGAACATTTCCAAAATGCTTTAAAATCGAAGCCCTCTCCTATTTACCATCAGAAATTTGCCAGCCGAATTACGACTGGAAATACTACTGATGATATGGCTAAAATTGCCAATGTAGATTGGATTATTGAAGTTGTAGTGGAACGTTTGGATATCAAAAAAATGGTGTTCGAACAGATTGAAAAATACCGTAAACCAGGAACTTTAATCACTTCAAATACTTCTGGAATTCCAATTCATTTTATGAGCGAAGGAAGAAGCGAAGATTTCCAGAAGCACTTCTGTGGAACTCACTTTTTTAACCCTGCACGTTACCTAAAATTATTTGAAATTATTCCTGGCCCACAAACTTCTGCAGAGGTTTTGGACTTCCTTACTATATATGGAGAGAAATTCTTGGGCAAAACTTCGGTAGTAGCCAAAGATACTCCCGCTTTTATTGGAAACAGAATTGGAATTTTTGGTATCCAAAGTTTGTTTCATTTGGTCAAAGAATTAGGGTTAACTATTGAAGAAGTCGATAAATTAACCGGTCCAGTTATTGGAAGACCAAAATCGGCGACTTTCCGAACCGTTGATGTGGTTGGTTTGGATACTTTGGTTCACGTTGCTAACGGAATCTATGAAAACTGCCCAAACGACGAACAACACGAATTATTCAAATTACCGGATTTCATCAATAAAATGATGGAGAATAAATGGTTGGGTAGCAAAACAGGCCAAGGTTTTTATAAAAAAGAGGGAAGAGACATTCTCTCATTAGATTTGGATACCTTAGAATATCGTCCTGCTAAAAAAGCTTCTTTTGCCACTTTGGAATTAACCAAAACTATTGATAAACCTATCAATCGTTTCAAGGTTCTGGTGAAAGGAAAAGACAAAGCTGGCGAATTTTACAGACGAAGTTTTGCTGCAATGTTTGCTTATGTTTCGAATAGAGTTCCAGAGATTACAGACGAATTTTACAAAATTGACGATGCAATGAAAGCTGGTTTCGGATGGGAAAATGGTCCTTTCGAAATTTGGGATGCTATTGGAGTAGCCAATGGAATCGAAATGATTAAAGACGAAGGTCTAAGTTCACCTGCTTGGGTTAGTGAGATGTTAGGTTCTGGAACTTCCAATTTTTATTCCATTAAAGAAGGAGCTACATATTTCTATAATATTCCAAATAAAACGCAAACCAAAGTTCCGGGTCAAGATGCTTTTATTATTTTAAACAACATTCGCGAAAGCAAAAAAGTGTGGAGCAACAGCGGTGCCATTATCCAAGATTTAGGTGATGGGATTTTGAATTTAGAATTCCAGTCCAAGATGAATACTATTGGTGGTGACGTTTTACAAGCCATCAACAAAGCCATAGATTTATCCGAAAAAGAATACCAAGGTTTGGTTATTGGAAACCAAGGAGCGAATTTCTCTGTGGGTGCCAATATTGGAATGATATTTATGATGGCGGTTGAACAAGAATACGAAGAACTGAATATGGCAATCAAAATGTTCCAGGACACGATGATGCGCGTGCGTTATTCCGGAATTCCAGTGGTGGTTGCGCCTCACGGAATGACTTTGGGTGGCGGTTGCGAAATGAGTATGCACGCCGACAAAGTGGTTGCTGCAGCAGAAACCTACATTGGATTGGTCGAATTCGGAGTTGGAGTAATTCCAGGTGGCGGCGGATCAAAAGAAATGACGTTAAGAGCATCGGATTTATTCCGAAAAAACGATGTCGAATTGAATGTTTTACAAGAATATTTCTTGACTGTGGCTATGGCCAAAGTGTCGACTTCTGCTCACGAGGCCTTTGACTTGGGAATATTACAACACGGAAAAGATGTGGTTGTTGTCAATAAAGACCGCCAAATAGCCGAAGCTAAAAAACACGCTTTGTTGATGGCAGAAGCCGGTTATACTCAACCGATTCGCAGAAATGACGTGAAAGTTTTAGGAAAACAAGCTTTGGGAATGTTCTTGGTTGGAACGGATCAAATGGAAGCTGGTAAATTCATTTCGGAACACGACAAGAAAATTGCCAACAAACTCGCCTATGTAATGGCTGGTGGCGATTTATCGGAACCAACATTGGTAAGTGAGCAATATTTATTGGATATTGAAAGAGAAGCATTTTTATCGCTTTGCACAGAAAGAAAAACATTGGAGAGAATTCAGTTTATGTTAACCAAAGGAAAACCTTTAAGAAATTAAGAAATGAAAACAGCCTATATAGTAAAAGCATACAGAACCGCAGTGGGAAAAGCCCCTAAAGGAGTATTCCGTTTCAAGCGCCCTGACGAACTTGCCGCAGAAACGATTCAATTTATGATGAATGAATTGCCGGATTTTGACAAAAAGCGCATTGACGACGTAATGGTTGGTAATGCAATGCCAGAAGCAGAACAAGGATTGAATATGGGGCGATTAATTTCCTTAATGGGATTGAAAATCGAAGATGTTCCCGGTGTGACGGTCAATAGATATTGCGCTTCAGGATTAGAAACTATCGGGATGGCCACAGCCAAAATACAATCCGGAATGGCGGATTGCATCATTGCTGGTGGTGCCGAAAGTATGAGTTTTATTCCGATGGGAGGTTATAAACCCACTCCAGATTATGCTTTGGCCAAAGACGGTCATGAAGATTATTATTGGGGAATGGGGTTGACAGCTGAAGCCGTTGCCAAACAATACAACATTTCCAGAGCTGATCAGGATGAGTTTGCTTACAATTCTCATATTAAAGCTCTGAAAGCACAAGCTGAAGGCAAATTTGACAACCAAATTGTTCCAATAACTATTGAGCAAACTTTTATTAATGAAAATGGTAAAAAGGAAACCAAATCTTATATCGTCAATAAAGATGAAGGTCCAAGAGCTGGAACTTCGGTGGAAGCACTGGCAGGATTAAGACCTGTTTTTGCTGCTGATGGAAGTGTTACGGCTGGAAATTCTTCACAAATGAGTGATGGTGCTGCTTTTGTTTTGATTATGAGCGAAGAAATGGTAAAGGAGTTAAACATCTCACCTATTGCACGTTTGATCAACTTTGCTTCAGCAGGAGTTGAACCTAGAATTATGGGAATTGGCCCAGTGAAAGCCATTCCAAAAGCCTTGAAACAAGCCGGATTGCAATTGAAGGATATTGATTTGGTAGAGTTGAACGAAGCCTTTGCTTCTCAATCATTAGCTGTAATTAGAGAATTGGGATTAAATCCAGATATAGTAAATGTCAATGGTGGAGCTATTGCTCTAGGCCATCCTCTGGGTTGTACCGGTGCAAAATTATCTGTTCAACTTTTTGACGAAATGAAAAGCCGTGGGAATAAATACGGAATTGTTTCTATGTGTGTAGGAACTGGACAAGGATCAGCTGGAATATTTGAATTATTGTAATTAGAAATTAGTATAAAAAACATAGTTATGGCAGATAAAACACGCGGTGGTCAATTCATCGTAAAAGAGACAAAATGTGAAGATGTCTTCACGCCCGAAGACTTCAATGAAGAGCAATTAATGATGCGTGATTCTGTAAAGGAATTTGTTGACAAAGAAATTTGGCCAAACAAAAACCGTTTCGAAAGTAAAGATTATGCTTTCACAGAAGAAACAATGAAAAAAGCTGGAGAAATGGGCTTTTTGAGTGTTGCTGTTCCAGAGTCTTATGGAGGAATGGGAATGGGATTCGTAAATACCGTTTTGGTTTGTGATTATATTTCAGGAGCAACGGGATCTTTTTCAACGGCTTTTGGTGCGCATACCGGAATTGGAACAATGCCAATTACACTTTACGGCACTGAAGAACAAAAGCAAAAATACGTTCCAAAACTAGCTTCTGGCGAATGGTTTGGAGCTTATTGCTTGACTGAACCTGGTGCTGGTTCGGATGCCAATTCTGGAAAAACGAAAGCTGTTTTATCCGAAGACGGCAAATATTACAGCATTACTGGAGGCAAAATGTGGATTTCTAACGCAGGATTTTGCTCGTTGTTTATTGTTTTTGCCCGTATTGGAGATGATAAAAACATTACCGGTTTCATTGTCGAAAATGACCCTAGTAATGGAATCACTATGGGAGAAGAAGAACATAAATTAGGAATCAGGGCTTCATCGACTCGACAGGTCTTCTTTGCAGATACTAAAGTTCCTATCGAAAATATGCTTTCTGAAAGAGGAAATGGTTTTAAAATTGCTATGAATGCTTTGAATGTTGGGCGTATAAAACTTGCCGCCGCTTGTCTTGATGCGCAACGAAGAGTAACAACCGGAGCCGTTAAATATGCCAATGATAGAGTGCAATTTAATACCTCAATTTCACAATTTGGAGCCATTCGATATAAATTGGCTGAAATGGCCACTTCTTGTTATGCCGCTGAAAGTGCCACTTATAGAGCTGCAAAAGACATTGAAGACAGAATATCATTAAGGGAATCTGAAGGAACATTGCATCAAGAAGCTGAATTGAAAGGGGTTGAAGAATTTGCTATAGAATGTTCCATTTTAAAAGTGGCCGTTTCTGAGGACGTTCAAAACTGTGCCGATGAAGGAATCCAAATTTTTGGAGGGATGGGATTTTCAGAAGATACTCCTATGGAAAGTGCTTGGAGAGATGCTAGAATTGCCCGTATTTATGAAGGTACTAACGAAATTAACAGAATGCTTTCGGTAGGAATGTTAATCAAAAAAGCATTCAAAGGTCACGTTGATTTATTAGGACCAGCCACAAAAGTTCAGGAAGAACTGATGGGTATTCCCTCTTTTGACACTCCAGATTATTCTGAATTGTTTGCTGAGGAAAAAGAAATGTTAGCTAAATTAAAAAAAGCATTCTTAATGGTTGCTGGTGGCGCGGTTCAAAAATACGGTCCTGATTTAGAAGGTCACCAGCAGTTATTGATTGCTGCAGCGGATATACTAATCGAAATCTATATGGCTGAATCTACGATTTTAAGAACTGAAAAATTAGCCAAAAAAGAAGGTGAAAATAAAGTACAAGAGCAAATTGCTATGGCAAAATTATACTTGTATAAAGCCGTTGACGTAGTGACTCAAAAAGGAAAAGAAAGTGTTATTTCTTTTGCCGAAGGCGACGAACAACGTATGATGTTGATGGGTTTACGCCGTTTTACAAAATACACCAATATGCCTAATATCATAGGGTTAAGAGAAATGATTACTACAAAATTAGTTGCAGAAAACGAATA
Organism: uncultured Flavobacterium sp.; assembly: GCA_963513695.1. Lineage (GTDB taxonomy): Bacteria > Bacteroidota > Bacteroidia > Flavobacteriales > Flavobacteriaceae > Flavobacterium. The sequence continues at coordinate 42,322 of CAUPRL010000012.1, read as the reverse complement.
TTGTTTCTAATTTTTAAAAGATAGTTTTAACTAGTTTAATTTGTTGAAAAAGAGAGGATGATTTAAAAACAATCCTCTCTTTTTGTATAAAAAAGGGTCTTAATTAATCGTTATCTCCACTTTCTCCTTGTTCATCAGAAATAGCATCTTGTTCAACTCCAGTTGTAGGAACTGCATTCGCTCTAATTTCAGTGTGACGAATTTCTCCACCGGTTGTTCCTGTTTGTTGAGCAAGAAAAACGCTTACACAAGCAATTGTTAATGCTAAATAAGACACCAAGTTGGCTTTTGTCCATTTTTTTAAATTAGCAACTAAGCCAACAACTGAAATTACTCCTAAAAAATATAGAACTAGTGCAAGTTTCTCGGCCATTTCTTCATGTTCGTGAATGATTTGTTTTCCTACTGAAGGCATGTCTTCTACCAACTCTTCTGCTCCTTCTCCTGTTCCCATACTAAATGCCGCAAAAATTGCTGCCACAATAAATAAAGCATAAGCAGTACTTTTAACCGTGTTGTTTTTTAAAATAATTCCTGTAATTAGAATTCCTAATCCAAGAATCGTCCCGATAATTGGAAAATGGTTTACTACCATGTGTAAATGTGCTTCGTTCATAATTTTGTTTTTAATGTTAAAATGTTTGTGTTAATTATCCAGCTAATGAAACTCCTATTAAAGTTCCTATTCCATAAGTCACCGCCGCTGCGGCCAACCCAAAAGCAACTTGTCGCATTCCCGAAAATAGAATACTTTTTCCTGTCAATAATGTGATGGCTGCGCCAATGCCAAAAAGTCCCACGATACTGCTTGCAATACTCAATAAAATAGCATTTTTCCCATCCAAAATCATAAAAGGATATAATGGGATAATCGCTCCGATTGCAAACAGAATGAAGGATGCAATCGCAGCTTCCCAGGCGGAACCACCTAATTCTTCTTTGTCTATTCCCAATTCTTCAGTTATGATGGCATCTATTGCAGTTTCCGAATTCTCAAAGGCTTTGTCGGCTAATTTTTGGGCTTCAACAGCGTTCATTCCTTTGGCCTGATACAACAAGACTAATTCTTTTTTTTCTTCTTCTGGTGAAGCTTCCAATTCTTCAGTTTCTAAATCGATTTGGCGTTGATTCAATTCTCTGGAACTTTGCACCGAAAGCCATTCTCCCAAAGCCATCGAAATTGCTCCAGCCATTAAACCTGCAATTCCGGTCAATAAAATAGTGTCATTAGAAACTGCCGCTCCGGCAACTCCCATAACCAAACTCATATTGGAAACCAGTCCGTCATTCGAACCTAAAACAGCAGCACGCAATGCATTTCCGCCAACGGATTTGTGGCGGCTTTCAAATTTAGACAACAATCCGCCTGAAACATTCAAAGCGGCATTATTGTTTATAGCTTCAATAATATTCAGGTGATTGTGTTCGAAACCATTAGGCTTCTCCCCTTTTTCAATTTTGTTTTTGATGGCGTTTAAGGCAAATTGTTTTTCAACATTCGACAAACTGCTGATGATGGAATTATAGCCAAAAAGTTTTCCCAGTTTCAATTGGAATTTGGCTCTTGATGAGGCTGAGGGCATAACGTGATTTGGTTCAAACTCACGAACCTTGTCCAGCATATGTTTAGCGTGACCTTTTTCGATTTTGGCTAAACTTTGTAAAACACGCATTAGATTTTCATCTGATTGGATGGCAGCAATACTGTCATACAAAAAAGCTGTGTCTACTTCGGTTTGTAATTGTCCTTTTAATTTGTTTAAGTCCATAAGTATTGTTTTTATTCTGCCAAATCAAAAACACCTTTTACCAGAATTTTTGAAGAAGCCTTAATTTGATTATTAGGAATAACTTCGACTGTTTTTTCAGACTTTTCACCCACTGTGACAGCCACTTTTCTGAATGAAAATTTGTTGTTTTTATCGTTATCCAATAAAAGTACGAAATTTTTGTTGTTTTCAGAAATTAATGCATCTGCAGGAATCGCCAATCCTTGCTTTGAATTGATCTTAATCTTTGCCTCCACAAACATTCCCGTTAGTAATTTTTGTTTGATATTATCGTCTAAATGACCGTGGACATTAATGGTTCTATCATTTCCTTCAATTGATTTTCCAACCAAATGTACTTCAGCATCAAAAACTTCTTTGGTGGCTTCGGGCACGGTAAAACTTATTTTTTGCCCCACTTTTACCTTTAAAATATCCTTTTCAAAAACAGCTAATTCCAAGTGTAAATGATTCGTATCAACAATTTCCAAAATTACGTCAGAAGGCGCAATTGGCATTCCAACATTGGCATTCATAATAACAATATCTCCTGTAATTGGGGCATAAATTGTCACAACCGAGGTCAATTTCCCCTTTTCAACAGTGCTTGGATTGATGTTCAACAATTGAAGTTTAGCTCTTAAACTTTGGTACATTCCCAATGTCCTTCTATAATCGCTTTCGGCTTTGAGGTAATTTTTTTGAGAACTTATTTTCTCATCATAAAGTGTTTTTTGTCTTTCGAATTCCGATTTCAAGTATTTAATTTGCTCTGCCACTTCAAGATAATCCTTTTGAATATCAAGGTATTCTGTATTTTCCAACGTTAAAAGTGTTTGGCCTTTAGTAACTTTATCGCCAACCAAAAGTGTAGTCGATTTTACATATCCTCCAATAAACGAAGTCACTTGAGCCCTATTTTGAGGTGGTACGTCAATTTTTCCGGAAGTATTTATAGTGACGTCAAAATCTTCTTCTACCGGATTTGCTATTTCCATTCCTGACGATTCAAATTGAGCGGTCGTAACAGTAATTAACCCGTTATCTTTAGCGTTAATTTCTTCCGATTTAGAGTCCTTACACGAAAACAAAAGCGAAGTTATGATGACTGTATAAATGATTTTTTTCATTTGTAACATATTAAAAATTAAGGTATTGTAAGTCTAACTGAGTCTTATTGTATTGCAGAACATTTTCCAAATAATCCACTTGAATGCCTGTTGCGTTTTCCAAACTTTGAATGTATTGAAAGAAATCAATTTCGCCTTGTTGGTAACTTCTGTTTCCCACTTTGATGATTTCTTCCGCTAGTTTTTCCCCGTATTGCTCGTAATAATTGATAGCTTCTTGGTATTTCGCCAATTCATTTAATTTTTGGTTGATATATTTGTCTATTTTTTGCTCTTCGTTTTGCTTTTGTTGTTCCCAAGATTGCAATTCCAATTGGGCTACTTTTGATTTAGCCTTGTTACCAAAAAAGAGCAAGGGAATTCCCACTCCAACCTGAAAACCATACAAGGATTGTGATAATCCAGTATTTTTACCTTGGAAATAATCCAAGTTTATATCTGGTAACCAATGTTGTTTTTGCAAACTAATTTGATTTTTATAATTTTTGGTAACATTTTCTAAATATTCAGCATACAATGACTTACTTGTTTCATTAGATGTGTTGTTAACCGGTTCGATTTGATTCTTTTTAATTACCAATTTTTCTTCTGATTGAACCAAGGATTGCAAGATTTCAAATTGCGCTTTTTTATCATTTTCAATTTGAGAAAGTGTCGTATTTATCTTTCTGAATTTGGCTTGAGCCGTAATCTTTTCAAGATAATTGGTTTCACCCAATTCGAATTTTCTGTTGCTAGCTTTAGAGAAATTTTGGTACAAACTGTCCAAATAGCGATATAATTTTTCTTTATGCTGCAAATAAACGATATGATGATAGACATGGGAAACACTGAAAGTCAGCTTATTTTTTTGAATTTCAAAACTGGTCTTTTCTTTCTCGTATTCAGCAGAATAGACGCTTTTTTGCGCACCATAAACAGTTGGAAAAGCAAAACGTTGTTGAATGCCAAAAACCTTCAAGGGCAAATTATTCAGAGCCAAGTTATTTTGGTCATAACTATAATAAACATTGGTTTTGTCAAACGAATAGGCATTATTGATGTTCGCTTTCAACTTATCGACTTGCAATTGTGCCGATTTTATTCCTTTGCTATTTTCCAATGCTTGGGCAATCAAAACATCTAGTTCTTTAGTATTAGAAACTGAATTTTGAGAAAAAGCAACAGAGGTAAATAACAATCCAAGAATAAGAAAGGTTCTATTTTTATGCATTTTGAATTTTGCTTTTTTGAATTCTTTTCCATCGAAAACTTTATATAAAATAGGTAAAACCAACATTGTCAGAATCGTAGCAGTAATCAAACCACCGATAACTACTGTTGCTAAAGGTCTCTGCACTTCAGCCCCAGCCGATGATGAAATCGCCATTGGCAAGAATCCCAAGGCAGCTGCGGCTGCTGTCAATATTACGGGGCGCAATCTATCGGTTGTTCCTTTTAAAATCAATTCGTCAATATCGTCCATTCCGCTGTGTTTTAATTCTTTAAAATGTTCTATAAGTACAATTCCGTTCAACACTGCAATTCCGAAAAGTGCAATAAAACCAACACCTGCCGAGATACTAAATGGCAAATCCCGAAGCCATAAAAACAATACGCCTCCCACTGCTGAAAGCGGGATGGCCGAATACACCATCAAGGCTTCCTTGACGCTGCTAAAAGCAAAATACAGCAAGATAAAAATCAGAAACAAAGCGATTGGAACGGCGATGGCCAATCGTGTTTTGGCACTTTGAAGGTTTTCAAATTGTCCGCCATAACTCACTGTGTAACCAACCGGAAGTTTAATTTTATTCTCCACAATATTCTGAATATCAAGCACGACACTTTGTAAATCTCTATTTCTAACGTTGATTCCCACCACAATTCTACGATTGGTATTGTCTCTTGAAATTTTTGCTGGTCCTTCAGTATATTCTATATTGGCCAATTCACTCAACGGAATTTGTTCTCCATTTGGAACTGAAATGTACATATTTCGCAAATCTTCAATGTCTCGACGATTGGTTTTGTCCAATCGTATGACCATATCAAAACGTTTTTCGCCTTCGAAAACATTTCCAACACTTTTTCCGGCGAATCCAAGGGCAATTATTTCATTCAAATCGGCGATATTCAAGCCGTAACGAGCAATTTTCGAACGATCATAAGACACTGCCATTTGTGGCAATCCTTCTGTTTTTTCGATAATTACATCTGATGCTCCTTCGATATTTTGAATGGCTTTTTTGATTTCAATGGCTTTGTGCGCCAATACTTCTAAATCCTCACCAAAAATCTTCACCGCCACATCCGAACGTGTTCCAGAAATTAATTCGTTAAAACGCATTTCAATGGGTTGAGTAAATTCGATATCCATATTGGGGATTTGTTTCTCGATGGCTGCTTTTATTTTATCGGCCAATTCGTCTTTGCTTGAAGCGGAAACCCATTCAGATTTTGGTTTCAACTTGACGATAATATCGCTTTCCTCCATACTCATTGGGTCGGTTGGCACTTCGGCAGCACCAATTCTGCTGACTACTTGTTCCACTTCAGGAAAGTTTTTAAGGATAATTTTCTCGATTTTTGTTGTTGTGGCAATTGTTTTTGACAACGATGTTCCCGTTTTTAGAACGGGTTGAATAACAAAATCACCTTCATCTAATGTTGGAATAAACTCTCCTCCCATCGTTGCAAACAAGCCCATTGCTATAAATATTAATCCTACCGATGCATACATAACTTTTTTGGTATTGGCCAAAGCCCAAGTAATTACAGGCAAATACCAAGATTGCATCATTTGAATTAATCTATTGGATATGGATTTTGGATTTTCCTCGGTTGGTTTTAAAAATAGAGATGAAACAACGGGAACGTACGTAAAACAAAGCAACATCGCTCCCACCAAGGCAAAACTAAAAGTCATTCCCATTGGTTTAAACATTTTGCCTTCGATGCCAGTTAATGAAAGAATTGGGATAAAGACAATCAGGATAATTAACTGCCCAAAAATGGCCGAATTCATCATTTTCGACGCACTTTTATAGGTAATTTGGTCAATCTCGATTTGGCGGTCTTCTTTGGATAAAAGCTCCAAACCTTTAGATTTGTGCGCAATTTGGAACGCTATAAACTCGACTATAATCACCGCTCCGTCAATGATAATTCCAAAATCGATGGCGCCCAAACTCATCAAGTTGGCATCGATTCCAAAAATATTCATCAGCGAAATAGCAAAAAGTAAACACAAGGGAATTACCGAAGCAACTACCAATCCCGAACGCCAATTGCCCAATAATAAAACCACCACAAAAATCACGATCAAACAACCTAAAATCAAGTTTTCGGCAACTGTAAACGTAGTTTTTCCGACTAATTCGCTACGTTCCAGAAAGCCGTTGATGTAAACGCCTTTCGGCAATCGTTTTTGAATTTCGGCAACTCTGTCTTTGACATCATTTATAACTTGTTTGGAGTTGCCACCTTTGAGCATCATCACTTGACCCAAGACTTTTTCACCTTCACCATTGCCAGTTATTGCTCCGAAACGATTGGCATTTCCGTAGCGAACTTGAGCCACGTTTTTGACATAAACCGGTAAACCATTCGTATTTTTGACCACGATATTTTCGATGTCCTGAATAGATTTTACCTTTCCCTCGGCGCGAATGAAATAACTTTGATTCGTTTTTTCGATGTAAGCTCCACCGGCAATACTGTTATTTTTTTCCAAGGCATTGAACACGTCCAAAGTCGTGATGTTCATTGCTTTTAAACTGGAAGGAACAATCGCAATTTCGTATTGTTTAAGATAACCACCCCAAGTATTAATTTCTACAACGCCTTTGATTCCAGATAATTGTCTTTTCACAACCCAATCCTGAATGGTTCTCAAATCGGTTACGGAATATTGGGATTTGAATTCGGGTTTTACTTCCAAAGTATACTGGTAAATTTCGCCCAAACCAGTGGTAATGGGTCCCATTTCGGGAGTTCCAAAACCCTGGGGAATCTTCTCGGATGCAGTTTTTATTTTTTCGGCGATGAGTTGTCTTGGAAGATAGGTTCCTAAATTATCATCAAAAACGATGGTAACAACCGAAAGTCCGAATTTTGAAATGGAGCGAATTTCTTTTACTCCAGGCAAATTGGCCATTTCAATTTCGACAGGATAAGTGATAAATTGCTCTATATCTTGAGTAGAAAGATTGCGAGAAGTAGTAATCACCTGAACTTGATTGTTGGTCACATCAGGAACTGCACCTATTGAAATTTGGGTAATTGAAAAAAGCCCAAAACCAATAACTAAAAGAGTGAAAAGTAAAATGATTAGTTTATTTCGTAAGCTAAATGCGATGATTTTCTCTAGCATATTTTCCTATATTTTATAATGCAAAATTATTAAGAATTATGGTAGAAAAGCTCAAAAATGGCTTAAGATATACTTAATCAAAGCTTAAAACAACTGAAGTGCCCTTGCTGATTTCGCTTTTAATTTCGAAATGTATACCCAGTAATTCCGTCAATCTTTTCACGATGGAAAGTCCTAATCCGGAACCTTTTATATCAGGATGTTGTGTTGGGTTAGACCGATAAAAAGGATTCAAAATTTTGTCCAAATCTTCTTTTGGAATTCCAATTCCATAATCTGAAATAGTACAAACTGTGGTGTTTTCATTTTGCGAAAGCGTTATGGAAATCGTCCCATTTTCATTCGAATATTTAATAGCGTTGCTTATAATATTGCTGATGATTATGGAAACCAAGTAATTATCCGACTCTACATAGTATTCTTTTGAAAAAAGATGATTGACGCTAATTTTTTTAGCATTCATTTTCAAGGAATAGCGAGTGAGAATATCCAAAATCAGGGCATTCAAATACACTTTTTCGGTTTTCACACTTTGGATTTGATTTTCGAATCGAGCCAAAAGCAATAATTGATCGACCAAATTATTCAATCGATTGACTTCGGAAATTCCGTATTTTATTTTGTCTTCATATTCCTCCTGAGTTCTATTTTTTCTAATCAAGACTTCCAAAGTTCCTTTCAAAACCGTCAGCGGTGTTCTTAATTCATGTGAAGCATCAGATGTGAACTGTTTTTCTCTTTCGACAGCATTTTCAATGCGATCTAATAAATCATTAATTGTTTTGGAAAGAAGATATAGTTCATCTTTATTTTGAGGTAAAATAATACGCTCTTTCAAATTGTCCGTGGTAATTCTACTTGAAGTTTCGGTTATTAAAGTAACAGGCTTGATACTTCTTCCGGCGATTAATCGAGCAATCAAGAAAAGAACGAGCAATATTATAGGAAATGAAATCAAGAGTGTGTCTCTCAAATTCTTTAAAATCATTGTCGCATCATCTAAGGACATTGCGATAAACAAATAGCCAATAACTTTATTTTTGTTTAAAAGAGGCACTTGAATTTGCCTGATGGGTTTATTATTCAGGTAGGTATCAATGTATTTGTTGTCAAATTTGGTGGCGTACATTTTAAGTTGCAGCCCTTTTAAATTGGGAGATTTGTCAATTAATTGGTTATTAATATCCAAAAATTGCACAAAAACGGGATTGACATTAACTGTATTATGTTCTCTTTCTCGCCATTCGTCTACTTGAATTAAGTAAGTTTCGTTAGGGTCAAATTCAATTTCTGTTAAATGTTTGTGCACTTCACCCATTATATCCTCATCGATGTGCGTGTTTACACTGTGATCAATGATTTGATAAATCACGAAAAACAATACCGAAATCAATAATCCAGTGCTAATGATGTAATGTAAGGCTATCCGGTCTTTGAAGGAAAATGAAACCATAATTTTAGTTTAAATCATTGGTAATATAGCCGACTCCTCGAATGGTTTTAATTAAATCTTCTTCTTTGTTGAGATTCAATTTTTTGCGAATGGCATTCATAAAAACATCGATAACTCCCGTGTCGTAATCAAAATGAATATCCCAAACGTCTTCAATTATTTGGGTTCGAGTGCAGACATTCCCTTTATTTTTAATTAAATAGCAAAGTAATTCGAATTCGCGTTGCGTCAAATTTACTTCAATTCCGTGAGCCAATACAAGATGTTTTGCGAGATGAATTTCAATAGGGCCTAGCTTTAAAATTTCAGGTTCGGTTTGATTTCTGAAATGAATTTTTATGCGTTCGACCAATTCATCAAAACTAAATGGTTTTTTGATGTAATCATTGGCACCTGCTCGCAGCCCTTCAATTGTTTCTTGAACGGTATCTTTGGCCGTTAAAAAAATAATGGGAGTCGAAGTGTCTATTTTTCGAATGGATTTGCAAACTTCAATTCCCGTTAATTTTGGCAAAATCCAATCTAGAAGAATAATATTTACCTTTTGGCTCAAAGCCAATTCTAATCCTCTTTTTCCATCATTGGCAACCCAAACTGTATACCCCTCCTCTTCCAAACCTTGTTGGAGAAAATTGGCTATTCCTATTTCGTCTTCAACTATTAAAATTTTCATTTTTATTGTAAGATAAACTTAAATCCAATGGTGGCGATATCCGCAGTTAGATTATCACTTCGTTGGTAATGATTGTAACGGAAGTCAATATTTTTCAATCCAAATTTCCAGATTTTACCTCCAGTAAAGATATCAGTATAATTGACCCCAAAGCCATATTGATTGGCATCAAAGGTACTTAAATCCGCATCAGAAGTGTAATATTTCTCGGTGGATAAATGCATTTCATAAGGAGCATAATATTTCGACTGGGTTTGGGTGTAAAAACGATACATCGGGAAAACGGTAAAGCGATCGGATACTTTAATCGGCAATTCGATATTGGCAGTATGCGATTGAATATCCCAATTATCTGAATAATAGCGGTAGTATGTCCTCAAAACAAATCGTTCGTTAAGATAGTAGTTCAGTCTCGCTCCAATCGGTAATTTAAATCGGCTGTCGGGCAATCTTTCAATATCGTCGGCCAATTTATAAACTCCAATATTGCTTTCGCTTTCGTAATTCGGAATATATTCGGCTTGGCCAATGTAATAATTTGCTTTGTCAGCAAAATAGATTCGGTGGTACGGAGTCGACAATAATCCTTGTTGTTGCAAAACGTCAAAGAAAACAGAAACTTGCAGCTTTTTGGTAAGGACTTGCGAGAATCCAAACGAAGCTGAAAACGAATTTCTATTCACGGAGCTTATCGTTTCAAAAGCTAAAGGCAAATAATTTGAAGAGGCTTGTCCATTTTGATTCCAAACGGTCACTCCACTGAAATAGCCTTGATTCAAGAAATCGGATCCGTATTTTGAATATTCGTGCAATTCAGTTGGGTAAATAGGTCTCCATTGATCCAAATAGGCATTGACTTTCAAACTAATTTCTGAATTTTTATCGTTGAAAAGTTGGGCAATTCCACCTCCAAAACCAACAGAAGTATAATCGTATTCATTGGAAAAAGAAACATCGGCATTCCAAATAGAATTACGGGAATCACTACTGTGGGCATAATTTACGGTTACTGCGGTCAATTGATCACTTTTGGAAGCCCCTGAAGAAGCTTGCCATGGTGTACCATAAGGTTCTGTTGTTGCAGCAATTTTATTGCGAATACCTTTTCTATCATCATCATCATCATCATCGCCACCACCCGAAGCTCCAGATGCATTGAACGGATTAATATTACTTGATGAAGCCGAAGAATAGGCAGAAATACCCAAATCAACCGTTAAAACGGCATCGTCATTCAAAGGCATTGTAACCACAATATTAGATGCGATATCGGTTAATTCTTCTGAACCAATTCCTCCTGAAACCGCTGATTTAGACCCATTTTGATTGTAATAACTTAACAGAAAATCTACTTCGGTACTTTCTAAAACTCTTTTCTTAAACTGGATACTATCCGTGGCTTCTTGTGAAAACACAGTAAATCCAAGCAGTAAAAAAAGAAATGTAATTGTTGTTTTCATCGAGAATGATTAGTAAAAAATATTTCGAATTTAATGTTGTCAAATGCTTAATTGCAACCGCAACCTCCACCTGATTTCCCCCCATTGGCGCCAGCGGCAGCTTCTCGATATACCTGAAAAGCAGTTTCGTATCGTTCCGATGTTCGGGCCGTAAGCTTCATATCGGGATCATTAATAGCCACTTTTTCATATTCTTTTACCGCGTTGCAAGACTGAAAAAACAAAGCAAGCAGCAATCCCAAAATTATTTTCTGTAACATATTATTCATATTTTTTAATGTCTATTCCTTTTGAAGAATGTACTTTACCTTTATCATCCACTATAATGCATTCGATTCCTTTCAACTGATTTATTAAATCGAGCCCTACTTCTACTCCCAGAACAAAAATTCCGGTGGCTAAAGCATCGGCAATTTCGGTTTGTTTGGCAAAAACAGAAACGCTGACAACGCCTTGTGCAGGATATCCTGTTCGAGGGTCGATGATGTGGGAATAACGTATGCCATTAAAAACCACATATTTTTCGTAACTCCCCGATGTTTCCACGGCACTGTTCTCGAGCGGAAAAGTAGCAAAAACTTTGTTCTTGTTCATTGGATTAACAATTCCAACCGTCCAAGGTTTCCCGTCAATTTGTGTACCCCAAGCATTGATATCACCCGAAACATTTACGATTCCTGAAGCACAACCTTTACTTTTGAGCACATCTTTTACTTTGTCGGCAATATATCCTTGCCCAATACCACCAAGTCCAAGCTTCATTCCTTGCATTTTGAGGAAAATGGTTTGTTCTTTTGAGTCTAAAATGATGTTTTTGTATCCAATCCTGGCAACCGATTTTTTGATAGCTTCTTCTGTTGGCATTGTTTTCATACTCCCATCAAATTTCCAAATTCTATCCATCGAAGCATACGAAATATCAAATGCACCAGAAGTAATTTGTGATACTTTAATAGCTCTTTCTACTAAATCAAATACTTCTTTATCCACTTTTACAGGTTTGATTCCCGCATTTTTATTGACTTGCGATATTTGAGTGGTCGGAATCCAATCGGAAATTAGATTTTCAATACGTTTGACTTCTGCTACACCCAAATCGATAAATAGATTACCTTGAATTGTATCTCGAGCCACAACCGTCATTTCAAAAGGACTGCCCAGCATTGATAATTTTCTCTTATGCGTAATTTGTCCAAAAGAATTTGTGGCTACTGCCAAAAAAAATAGGTAAGCTATAAACTTCATTTTTTCTCTAATGAATGAATAATTTGAATGTATTCTGATGCTGAAACATTTTTGAAACCCGTCATTCCAATTACTTTCCCTGTATTATCCAAAAGAACGACCAAGGGAAAACTTCCATTTCTGTTGTATTTTTCGGCCAATTTAGCATTGCTTTCAGTAAGTTCTGCAGACAATTGGTTGGCTTTTTTCTTTGGAAAATCAGCTTTATAAATGACCCAACTTTTCTCGGATTCCATTTTAAATACTTCCGATTTCCATACTACATTGTCTAATTTGATACAAGGTGCGCACCAATCCGAGCCTGAAAATACCAGCAAAATATTTTTATTTTCCTTCTTAGCTTCTTGTTTCGCTTCATCAAAATTAGTTTTCCAATTTTGAGAATAACTCAATGAACTGATAAAAAGTAGTAGGATGATTATTCGTTTTCTCATTTTAAATTTTACATTAGAAATTTCATTTTGCAATAAAGTGCTGTCAATTTCAAAACGTAAAAATATTGCATAAAGTGCGTCCAAAATTTTACAACTTAGAAAATTAAGTCAAAATTAAGTTTAAAAAATTCAATTATAAAGACAAAAAATAAATAATAATAAATGCAACAACCATAATCACCACCACTTAAATGAATAATTTGATTTCAATTAAATCAACCTAAAACAAAAAGGTCTTACAGCTATTTGTGAAGTAAAAAAGGTATGCCAAGAGAAAAATAGAGTACTTTTATCCCTATTTCCAATCCATTGCCTAGATTGCAGTTTACGAATGGAATCTAAAAACACAAACGATTATGTTTCGCCATAAAGGTAAATTTAGGACTTATGCTCACAATTTGAGATTAGCAATTTTGCTGTCATTTGTTGCGGGATTAGTTAATATTACTGGTGTTTTAGCGTTGAAGACCCTTACAACCAATGTAACGGGGCATTTTGCGTTTTTTGCCGAAGAAATAATGAGGCACGATTATGCAACGGCTATAACCTTTCTTGTTTTTACACTTTTCTTTCTGCTGGGCGCTTTTCTCTCTAGTTTTTTACAGGAATTAATTTCGATAAGAAATCCTAACTTGTCACATATTTTTCCAATTTCGCTAGAAATGATTATTTTGATTGCTGTTGGCATTTTCGGAGCCAGTTCGGGTATATTCACTTTAGGAGGAAAATTGACCGCTTTTTTTATGCTTCTTGCTATGGGAATTCAAAATTCTTTGGTAACCAATATTTCTAGATCAACAGTCCGAACTACGCATTTAACGGGACTTTTCACGGATTTAGGAATCGAATTATCACAATTATTTTTTTATAGAAAACCAGAAGAAGTAAAAAAATTGAAGACAAGTATCTTTTTGAGATTATCTATTATTTCATTCTTTTTTCTGGGATGTTTCTCTGGTGGAATCCTATATCAAATACTCGGAATAAAAACACTTTTCGTCGCTGCATTTGTTCTTTTGATTGCACAGTGGTATGATTATATGCGTCTAAAATTTCATTTAATTAAAAGGAAAACGTTTCTTAAATAGCATCACAACTTCCCATTGTATTTCCTCAAAAACCATTCTGCACTCAAGGTAATAGCAATTAAAACTAGCAACCAAACCCAATCAATCAATGGAGTTTTGCTGACGATTTCTTTCTGAACCGCTTTGTATTCTTCATTTTCCAAAAGGGTTTTGATTAAAGCATCAACTTGGTTTGTGTAATGCACCTTAGCTTGAGTTTGGGTTGCCAACTGGTTCAATTTTTCCACATCAGGATTAACGAATTGCTTTTCGATGTCAAAATCCAGAATTTCAAAATAACCAGAATGACTGGTTCTTGAATTTATTTCTTTTACAATAAAATTATATGTACCAGCCGAAAGCCCGTCCAAATTGACTTTGAAAGAATTATTTCCTTTCAATAAATCGTAATTTTTGTTTTGTTTTGTTTTGGTATTGGTCACCGAAATCGTTAGACGAGCTTTTTCGTCAAATTCGTAGTTTTTGTTGAAATAAGATGCTGTAATCTCTATTGTTTCTCCTGAATTATAAAAACTTTCGTGGTTCACGACCAATGACTTTTTAGAATCGTTGGATGCTAAAAATTGAATAATTTTATCCACGAATAGATCATATTTTTCAAAAGATTGATTGTCGATATGACTTTGCAAACGCCATTTCCAACTGTTTTCTCCCAATAAAAATGCGGAACGTTTCCCTTGATTTTCGGCAAAAGCCAATAAAGGAGCATTGGTGTCAATATTTCTAATTTTAGACGAGAGCAATGTCGAAACATCACCCTTTGTGGTTACCGTTCCAAAAGGGTTTTGCAAAGGAGGAAAATTTTCGAAACCCAAATTATCAATAGCAAAAAGATTAAATTGCGAATTGAAACCCGCTAAATAATCTTCTTTTTGACCACTCATTTTGAAAGCTAAATTGCTTTGCTGTTGGTTCAAAAAATTGAAATCAGTACTGTTACCCGTGATAATAAAACTGTTGATTCCTGCTACTTTATTCTTCTCAAAAACGGACTTGAATTCATTTGTTGGCTGATACAAAATTAAAACATTAAAATCTTGTAACGAATTGATTGAATTAGGCTTAACGACAGTTATTTTTCGTTGTGCATTAGCTTCAATTGCACGTTTCATAGCACCTAAATCAGGATGATTAATAGCAGAAACAATCGCTACATTGGTCTTTTGATCAATGACTTCTACGGCAAAATTTTTGGTGTTGTTATAGGTGTTTTTTTCTCTTTGGTTAGAAGAAATTGTGGCCTTAAAAACTTGTAATCCCACTTTATCAGCAGGGAGCAAAACATTTAAAATTACTGATTTTTTGGATGGTGAAAAAGAAACACTTTGTTTACTCAAAACCGAATTTCCTTGCGAAATACTAAAATTGGCGGTAACATTTTTGTTTCCAGAATAGTTCAAAAATACTTCCACAGGGAATTTATTCTTGTGAAAAGCATATTTATTGACGTTCAACTGACTCACTTTTAAATCCAAATATATGGTGGTATCCCCAACAATCAATGGATAGACTTTGTTATTGGCATCAAAAGAATACACATAATCATTGCCCGAAGTTTGGTTTCCATCTGAAATCAAAACAGCGGGAAAGGTGGTATTTTTATAGATGCTTTTTAAACTTTTGGCCACTTCATCCAAATTGGTTTGAGTTCCTTTGAAATCAAACTTTTCTGATTGCTGAAATTCACTATCAAATTGATAGGATTGAACATCAAATTTATCCTGTAAATCCTTGTTTTGGAACAACTTTTTATACAATTCCAACGTAGTTTCTTTAGCTTTCAAATCGATAATAGAACTAGAATTATCCACCACGATTGGCAAAGGCGTTTTGACAGTTTCGAGTGTTTTTCGACTCATTATTGGATTAATCAACAGCAATAATATTCCGAAAATGGATAGAAAACGCAAAAAAGCCAAAACCAAGTTCCCTTTCGACTTGGTTTTGGCTTTGTAAAAATATTGAAAAAACGACAAACCGCCCGCTATTAGTAAAGAAAGCAATAATAATAGAATCGTATTTGTAGTCATTATATTTTTGTTTATAGTTTGGGGTTTATAGTTTATGGTTGTAGAACAATAAACAACACCCGAGGCTGAGCTGAATTGTATGGAGCGAAGCGAAATAAAACCATTAACAACAAACTTTTTTAGGTAAGCATTCCTCCACAAACATTAAGAACTTGTCCTGTGATATAAGCACTCATATCCGAAGCCAAGAAAAGACATGCATTGGCAACATCTTCAGTAGTTCCACCACGTTTCAAAGGAATTCCTTCTCTCCAACCTTTTACTACTTCTTCGCTTAATTTAGCAGTCATTTCAGTTTCGATAAATCCTGGAGCAATGGCATTGCAACGAATATTTCTTGAACCCAATTCTAGTGCAACGGATTTTGTAAATCCAATAGCACCTGCTTTAGAAGCTGCATAATTCGTTTGACCTGCATTTCCAGAAACTCCAACAACCGAACTAATATTGATAATAGAACCCGCACGTTGTTTCAAAAATGTTTTCTGAATGGCTTTGGTCATATTGAAAACTGATTTCAAATTGACATTAATAACTTGATCGAAATCGGCTTCAGACATACGCATCAACAAATTATCTTTAGTAATTCCAGCGTTATTGATTAAGATATCTACCGTTCCAAAATCTGCTAAAACTGCATCTACAAAAGTTTGTGCTTCGTTAAAATCGGCAGCATTCGATTGATAGCCTTTCGCTTTAATACCCATTGCATTCAATTCGTTTTCTAAAGCTTGTGCAGATTCTACTGAGGAACTATAGGTAAAAGCTACGTTTGCACCGTTTTTAGCAAAAACTTCTGCGATTCCTTTTCCAATTCCGCGACTTGCGCCAGTGATTATGGCTACTTTTCCTTCTAGTAATTTCATAAGTTGATGTTTATATATACAATAAATGTTTAATTAAATTAATTGAGATTCAAATATAGGAATAAACTAGGTTGTGCCAAAAAAAATGCCCTGCAATTGTAAGGGCATAATAATTATTATATAATTAAGGCCTAAAAAGCAACATTCCATCGTGGTAACTTCGCATTTTCGTCCAAGAAATTTTGTAAAATTTGTCCTTCTAGGAACGTTGGAATTACTTTATTTTTATCGTTGTAAGTTTCATACCAATGCACTTCCAATATTTCGATGTTTTCGAGTTTCATTTGTGCTGGCCAAGAATATTTTCTTCCTGTTTTTGCAAATTGGTGACCGTTTACGATCTTGTCAAACAATCCTCCATTTTTGCTTTTTAGTGTTCCGTCATTCTGAATCGTTCCGGTAGAGCCTACCATAATCAATTCTTTCTCTTCACCATCAACAGCATAAACAAGGAAAATTCCGCTTCCTGTTTCTGTGGCGTTGCAAACTTCTTCTAAACTATCGTCAACTGAAAAACTGAACTGATTTTTGACTTTGAATTTTTTTAATTCTTTACACATTTTTTTTCTATTATTATTTAACTAAAATACCCCACGAAAACCGTGAGGTATTAGATTTTATCATCTGTTTTAGATTATCCTAAAACTTCTTTTACTTTTTTACCAATTTCAGCAGGAGAATCAACCACGTGAATTCCACACTCTCTCATAATGCGTTTTTTGGCTTCGGCAGTATCATCGGCACCACCCACAATTGCACCAGCGTGCCCCATTGTTCTTCCTTTTGGTGCAGTTTCACCTGCTATGAATCCAACTACTGGTTTTTTGTTTCCATTGGCTTTAATCCATTTAGCAGCATCCGCTTCCAGTTGACCTCCAATTTCGCCAATCATAACGATGCATTCGGTTTCAGGATCATTCATAAATAATTCAATGGCTTCTTTTGTGGTTGTTCCAATTATTGGATCGCCACCAATACCTATAGCGGTTGTGATTCCCAAACCTTGTTTTACCACTTGGTCAGCAGCTTCGTATGTTAAGGTTCCAGATTTAGAAACAATTCCAACTGTCCCTTTTTTGAAAACAAAGCCTGGCATAATCCCTACTTTAGCTTCACCTGGAGTAATTACTCCTGGGCAGTTTGGACCTACTAATGTGCAATTTCTATTTTTTATGTAGTTGTTGGCCTTAATCATATCGGCTACAGGAATTCCTTCAGTTATTGCGATAATCACTTTGATCCCTGCATCTGCAGCTTCCATAATTGCATCAGCAGCAAAAGCTGGCGGCACGAAAATGATTGTTGTATCAGCGCCTGCTTCATCAACAGCATCTTTAACAGTATTGAAAACCGGACGGTCTAAGTGAGTTGTCCCCCCTTTTCCCGGAGTCACACCTCCTACAACATTAGTTCCGTATTCAATCATTTGTGTAGCGTGGAATGTTCCTTCGCTTCCTGTAAATCCTTGAACAATAATTTTGGAATCTTTATTAACTAAAACACTCATGATATATTTTTTATATGGTTTTTTTATAGCGATGCAAAAGTATGATTTTGCAATTAATATTTTTGAAAAAAATCAAGAAAAATGACTCATTTGATAACCTCTGAATAATTTTCCCTCTTTAACCTCCCAAATAACGAAAAAATTCCCCATTAACATTTCTTCTCTTGGATTTTCGATTGTTTTTACAAAATGGGAATATCGCAAAGAAACCAGATTTTTTTCTTGGATAATGTGACTAATTCTAATTTTAGAACGAACATAAGCCTTTGATAATTCATCAGTTAAAGACAATATGTCGTCATAATCCATTTGAATAAATCCTTTGTTGGTATTCCAATCGATGGTAACTTCAGGGTGTAAAAATTCGCTAACGGTTTTTCTATCTAATAAAACATCAGATTTATAGAAATCGAGAACAATATCTTTTGGTTTCATAATTGATAATTAAAATTACAGCGCTATGCGAATGGTACATTTTTTTATATTTAAACGATACATTTCGACTAGACCCTTTTATAATTCTTTTAATTTATTGAGTATTTCAGGTATTTTTTTAACATTAGCCAGTTGTTTCAATTTTTCTCTAGACTCTTCGATGGGTGTACCAAAATAGGTTTTGCCACCTTCAACCGATTTTGTAACTCCAGTCTGTCCCATAATTACGGCCTTCGCACCAATTGTGATTCCGCTTGTAGTTCCTACTTGTCCCCAAATGGTAACTTCATCTTCAATTATTACACAGCCTGCTATACCGGTTTGAGAAGCAATCAAACATTTTTTACCAATAACGGTATCGTGTCCAACGTGTACTTGATTGTCTAATTTTGTTCCTTCTCCAATGGTTGTATCACCGGTAACTCCTCTATCTATAGTACAAAGCGCGCCAATACCCACATTGTCTTTGACTACTACTCGTCCACCAGAAATTAATTGATCGTAACCTTCCGGACGTTTTTTGTAATAAAAAGCATCCGCTCCAAGGATAGTTCCCGCGTGAATAATGACATTGTCGCCAATTATGGTATTATCATAAATCGTAACATTGGGGTGAATCAGACAATTTTCGCCAATCTCTACATGATTTCCAATAAAACAATTAGGTTGAACTAATGTTCCTGCTCCAATTTTGGCAGTAGCCGAAATAGCAACTTGAGAAAATTGAAAAGGGTTAAAATGTTTTGTTAATGTATTGAAATCTCGAAATGGATCGTCTGAAATTAACAATGCTTTACCCTCTGGGCAATCCACTTTTTTATTAATTAAAATGGTAGTTGCCGCAGAATTTAATGCTTTATCGTAATATTTGGGATGGTCAACAAATACAATATCTCCTGATTGCACCACATGAATTTCATTCATTCCAGAAACTGGAAAATTTGCATCGCCAACGAATTCGCTGTTGATAATTGTTGCAATCTCCTTTAAAGTATGTGTTGTATTGAACTTCATAAATTAGTATTCAGTGTTCAGTATTCAGTATTCAGTTTGACTGCAAACTGAATACTTATTACTGCCAACTATTCCTTAACTCTTTCCATATAATTACCATTGGTAGTGTCAATTTTAATTTTGTCACCTTCATTGATAAACAACGGAACATTTACAGTAGCACCTGTTTCAACAGTGGCTGATTTTGTTGCATTTGTAGCAGTATTTCCTTTGATTCCTGGCTCGGCATAAGTTACTTCTAATACCACAGAAGCCGGCATGTCTACTGAAAGAGGCAAATCGGTTTCCGTATTGATAGCAATCATTACGTTTTCACCTTCTTTTAATAAATCTGGTGAATCCAATACATTTTTGTTCAAAGAAATTTGCTCAAAAGATTCTACATTCATAAAGTGAAACAAATCGCCTTCTGGATATAAGTACTGAAATTTATGGTTTTCAACACGCACTTCTTCAATTTTGTGTCCCGCTGAAAAGGTATTATCCAAGACTTTTCCGTTGGATAAGCTTTTAAGTTTTGTTCTCACAAAAGCAGGTCCTTTTCCAGGTTTTACGTGAAGGAATTCAATAATTTTATAGATGTCGTTGTTGTATTTTATACACAATCCGTTTCTAATATCTGATGTTGATGCCATTTTAAATGTTTATTGTTTATTATTTATTGTTCGTTGTTTGTTGTAAAATCGCGACTTCAATCTGAAATCTGCCATCTATAATCTGTTTTTCTAGTAATTTCCAGAATAGCCTTTCATTACTCCTCTTGAAGAGTTTCTGATAAAATCGATGATTTCATCACGTTCTGGAGTTGCCTCCATTTCTCCTTCAATGATTCCTAAGGCCTGAGTTACATTGTAATTCTTTTGGTATAAGATTCTATAAATTTCTTGGATTTCTTTTATTTTTTCGGATGTAAATCCACGTCTTCTTAATCCAACTGAATTAATTCCAACGTACGATAAAGGTTCTTTAGCCGCTTTGGTATAAGGAGGAACATCTTTTCTTAACAGAGAACCACCAGAAATCATTGCATGATCCCCTACACTAATGAATTGATGCACTGCAGAAAGGCCTCCAATAATAGCATAATTACCAATGGTTACGTGACCACCCAAAAGAACACCGTTTACAATAATTGCATTATTTCCAATATGGCAATCATGTGCAATATGTGCTGCAGCCATAATTAAACAATTATTACCAATTACAGTTTGCCCTGAAGCAATAGTTCCTCTATTGATTGTAACACATTCTCTAATAGTGCAATTATCTCCAATTATTGCCAAAGAATCTTCTCCGCCAAATTTTAAATCTTGTGGAATGGCAGCAATTACTGCACCTGGAAAAATATTACAATTTTTTCCAATTCTGGCTCCTTCCATTATAGTTACATTTGAACCTATCCAAGTTCCATCACCTATAATAACGTTGTTATGAATAGTTGTAAATGGCTCAATAACGACATTTTTTGCGATTTTAGCGCCTGGGTGAACATATGCTAAGGGTTGATTCATAAATTTTAGGTTTGTGGTTTGTGGTTTGTGGCTGTGGATCTGTTATAAACCATCAACAACAAACAATAAACATTTTAATTATTGTTTTTTGGCTATTTGAGCCATCAATTCTGCTTCGGCAACTAATCTTCCATTAGCGTAAGCATTCGCTTGCATATGACAAATTCCTCTTCTAATTGGAGTAATTAATTCGCATTTAAAAGTCAGTGTATCTCCTGGTAAAACTTTCTGTTTGAATTTTACATTGTCTATTTTCATAAAATAGGTCAAATAATTTTCCGGATCAGGAACAGTACTTAATACTAATATTCCTCCTGTTTGCGCCATAGCTTCAACAATTATAACACCTGGCATAACTGGAGCTCCTGGAAAATGTCCCACAAAGAAACTTTCGTTCATAGTTACATTTTTCAGACCCACAATATGACTATCGGACATTTCTAAAATTCTGTCTATAAATAAAAATGGTGGTCTATGTGGAAGTACAGACATAATCTTATGTATATCCATCAAGGGCTCTAAATTCAAATCATAAACTGGAACATAATTTCGTTGTTCGATTTTTATGATTTTAGCAAGTTTTTTGGCAAATTGGGTATTTACAAAATGTCCTGGTTTGTTTGCTATTACTTTTCCTTGTATTCTAGTTCCAATTAAAGACAAATCGCCAACTACATCAAGTAGTTTATGTCTGGCAGCTTCATTAGGATAATGCAAGGTTAAATTATCTAATATCCCATTTGGTTTTACAGTCAATTCTTCTTTTCCAAAAGCAACTTTAAGATTGTTCATTGTTTTTTCGGAAATCTCTTTATCCACATAAACAATTGCATTATTCAAATCTCCTCCTTTGATTAATCCTTCTTCCAACAAAAATTCTAATTCGTGAAGAAAACTAAAGGTTCTTGAATCGGCTATTTCAGTTTTGAACTCTGAAATAGATTTCATTGTAGCGTTTTGAGTACCTAAAACTTTGGTGCCAAAATCGACCATTGCCGTTACGCAATAATTGTCGTGAGGCATTATAATAATTTCGCTACCCGATTCTTCATCGGTAAACGAAATAATTTCTTTTACAACGTAAACATTTCTTTTTGCATCTTGTTCTTGAATGCCGGCTTTTTCGATAGCTTCAACAAAATATTTCGAAGAACCATCCATTATAGGAAGTTCCGATGCGTCTAATTCAATAATAATATTATCGATATCACAACCAACTATTGCTGCTAAAACATGTTCTGGGGTTTGTATTTTTACCCCTAATTTTTCTAAATTAGTTCCTCTTTGTGTGTTTACAACATAATTAGCGTCAGCTTCAATTACAGGTTGTCCTTCTAAATCCTTACGAACGAAAGTAATACCATTATTAGTTGGAGCAGGTTTAAAAGACATTGTAACTTCTTTTCCTGTGTGTAATCCAACTCCAGTTAGTGAAATTTCAGATTCGATAGTCTTCTGTTTAACCATTGTTTTTGTTTTTTTGGTTTAATATTTCTTTTTTTAATTCTTCTATTTCGGTAACAATTTTGGGTAAATTCTTGAAATGCACATAAGATTTACTAAAATCACTGTATCCAAATGTTGGACTTCCTTGTAATATTTCGTCGTCTTTTATATTTCTAGCTACACCTGATTGGGCTTGAATTTTGACATTATTTCCAATAATTAAATGCCCAACAATACCCACTTGTCCACCAATCATACAGTTTTTACCAATTTTGGTAGAACCAGCAATACCTGTTTGTGCTGCAATAACCGTATTTTCACCTATTTCTACATTGTGTCCAATCTGAATTTGATTGTCGAGCTTCACTCCTTTTCTGATTACAGTAGACCCCATCGTAGCTTTATCTATTGTTGTATTGGCTCCGATATCTACATTATCTTCGATAACTACATTCCCAATTTGCGGAATTTTAGTGTAGGTTCCATCCTCGTTTGGTGCAAATCCAAAACCATCAGCTCCAATGACAGCGCCCGAATAAATTACACAATTATCACCAATAACCGTTTCTGAATGAATTTTTGCGCCTGCAAAAATAGTAACATTATTGCCAATTTGAACACTTTCGTCAATAAAACAATTAGGATGTATCTTTACGTCATTACCCAAAACAACATTCTCTCCAATGTAACTAAAGGATCCTACATATAGATTGGTACCCTGTTGAACACTTTCGGAAATAAATGATGGTTGTTCAATTCCTGTTTTGTCTCCCTTTTTTGCCTGATCGTAAAATTCTAATAATTTTGTAAAAGACAGGTAGGCATCTTCCACTTTTATTAAAGTAGTTTGTAATTCACCTTCAGGTATAAAAGTATTATTTACTATCGTAATAGTCGCCTGAGTAGTATATATAAAAGGTAAATATTTTGGATTTGCCAAAAAGCTAATAGATCCCTCAGAACCTTCTTCAATTTTGGACAATTTATAAACTTCGGCTTTTGGATTACCTACTACTTCTCCACCCAAAACACCTGCTATTTGCTCTGCTGTAAATTTCATCTTATCGGTCTTTATTTTTTATAGGAATAAGATAAAACTCTCCGTTCAATGTCCTACTTAAATTCAATAAAAATGTTTCGCTATGTTTCATCTCGACAAAAATATAAAAAATAGATTTTAAATATAGGTTTTTAAGAAAGTTGTTTTGGAAAACATAGATAA
Organism: uncultured Flavobacterium sp.; assembly: GCA_963513695.1. Lineage (GTDB taxonomy): Bacteria > Bacteroidota > Bacteroidia > Flavobacteriales > Flavobacteriaceae > Flavobacterium. The sequence continues at coordinate 18,685 of CAUPRL010000012.1, read as the reverse complement.
TATTTAGTTACAAATTTAGATAACGACTTCAAATTCAGCTGATCTGAGGCTTCAACAACATCTTCAATAGTCTTGTCTTTTTTCAAAATTCGTATGGGTTCGGCTTCCTTGCTATACGCTTGGTTCTTGATTTTTCCTTTAAAAATAAAATAATTGGTTTCTGCCAAAGTAATATTGTTTTCTAATGCAAATCGCTCTTTTAGCCTATTTAGGTCCTCATTAGAAACTTTTTCTTCGCTAACTTTTATTTTTAATAAATCTCTGTTGATAATCATTTTACTCAAGGAAGACAATATAAAATCATCTTGGTTTTGCCAAGATTTCAAAGCACTAATAATGTCGAAATCATCTAATTGTGAAAACAAATTCAAGGTTTCACTATCGAAAGTCTCTAAAGTGATTTTGTTTTTCATAAAGAACATCAAGGGTTCGCTACAAGGCAAAACGATTCCTTTTTCAGTCAACTGTTTTGCACGTTTTAATACTTTCGTCAAAATCAACTCCGCTACCAAACTAGTTTTATGCAAATAAACCTGCCAATACATCAATCGTCTCGACATCAAGAATTTCTCGACTGAATAAATCCCTTTTTCTTCTATGACCAAAACATCATCTACCACATTCATCATTTGAATTATACGCTCTGAATTTACATTTCCTTCTGCTACGCCAGAATAAAAACTATCCCTTTTTAAATAATCCATTCGGTCCATATCCAGTTGACTTGAAATCAATTGCAACATAAATATTCTATGGTAATCTTCTTGGAAAACCTGAATTGCTAAACTTAATTGTCCACCAAATTCCTTGTTTAACTGATTCATAAAAAGTAAAGAGATGGCTTCGTGATGCACGCCTTCAACAATGCTTTTTTCCATTGCGTGCGAAAATGGTCCGTGCCCTATATCGTGCAACAAAATAGCGATATACAATGCATTTTCTTCTTCGGGAGAAATAGCTACTCCTTTAAAACGTAAAACATCAACTGCTTTTTGCATTATGTGCATACAGCCCAAAGCGTGATGAAATCGAGTGTGATTTGCGCCTGGATAAACTAAATACGACAAACCCATTTGAGAAATGCGTCGCAATCGCTGAAAATAAGGATGCTGAATTAAATCGTAAATTAATGCGTTGGGGATGATAACAAACCCATAAATGGGATCATTGAATATTTTAAGTTTATTGATTTCGCTCACAATGAAAATTTGTTTTGAGTAACAAATATAAGTAAAGCAACAGTAATTTTATCAATAATAAATATCCAAAATAATATTCCTTTTAGAATTGTCTATCAATTTCTCAATTCTGTTAAAATATATTTCATTCACCATTGGACAGCCCAAACTATGGACAATGGCATAATCTTGTTCCTCATATGGTACTTTATCATATTTGTGCAAAACAATACTTCGAGCAAAAGCATTACTGTTTGTGTAGTCCAATCCGAATAATTTATATGCTTTACCATATTTTCCGAAATAATCTTGACCAATGGAATATTTTCCCAGCGAGGTGCAAAAGGAGCTGTTTGTGTTACTAAATTTCAAGTCTTCCATTTGTCCAGTTTCAGAACCCAGACCGTGAGCTACTAATCCTTGATCAACAATTTTGTCGTTTTTCAAGTCGTAAACTATAAACCGGTTTTTTCCGGACATCACTCGCATATCAATAAAAAAAGCAAGTTCTTTATTGTATTTGGGATTAGTGCTGATAAATTGTTTTATTATTTTTACCCTTTCCTGAAGCCTTTGTTCTAATGAACTAGATACTGATAAAATTGGATGCGGCTTTTCCACTGGATCTGGCACTATTTTTTTGAAACCAGAAAACAGCATTCCAACTGGAATTAATATGAAAATAATTTTTCTCATTTATCAACTTGATAATTTGTTTCAATTATTACCTCAAATATTGTACCATTTCAAGAAACCAATTACACTTTTTATTAAAAACATCCAGCGTTAAAAAGGATGAAAAGCTGATTTCATAAAACAAAATTAAAAAATATATCATACTGAATAGAAGTATTTTATAATAATTAACTCCAATGTAAAGTCAATCGCACATTTTTTTAGTTAGGCTAAAACTAGAAGCAATATTTAAAGGAAAAATTCTTATTTTTGAAAGAAATTAGCTCTGAAAATAGGGTTTTACGGAAAACCTCATCTCATACACTACTCATACACTATCCATACAGTATCCATACAGTATCCATACAGTATCCATACAGTTGACCCGTCCTGAAATAACTATACCAATTATTGAATAAATCCTTCCCTAAACCTACCATTAAAATTATGTGCGCTCAGATCCAGCTGATGGTTCCTTTTTAGCGATTTATTCCTTACTTTTTATTTGTCATAGAATGCGGGAGCGGGAGGATTTGTCAAGGCAGCCCAACGGGTTAATATATAATTTTATCGGTAACAGTTTTGCCGTTTTGCAAAGTTATCTTTACTAGCAATACTTGATGGTTTGAAACAAAATCAGTTAGTACAAATTCGTTGATGTTTACGTTTTCTTTGTGATAAATTTGTTTTCCTAGTAAATCATAGACAGTAAGCTTCTCTATCCTCTCCTCGGAGGAATTTATTTTTATTTGCCTGTTTTTTATAGATACTACGACTTTGTTTTCATTTCCATCAAAATTTTTGGTTCCCAAAGTTCCATTTGTGTAACGCAAAACGAAACGGTCATTGAAAGTACCAGCTTCAGATGCAAAGACATAAGGATTTGATTTTAAATCATAAATCACATTTAACAATTTGTCTTCTAAATAAATTCCTTGACTATTAAGAAAAAGGCCATCAACACTATTTATAGCTATAGTCACGTTATCAGCTGCATTGGTGTAGTATCCAATTTGAACGGTATCTGAATCTACAAATGGCAAAGCTCTACCTTGAATCGACAAATTACTTGTTCCAAGTCTACTGTATACTAACAAAGGTTTTGAATCATCAAATAAATAACTATCGTAACCCGAATCATAATTATCAGTAGCGTTCTGAACATATCCCACTAGCATTTGGTTTCCTGTAGTTTTAGCACTGTTAGTTATATTTAACCAAAATCTATGTCTTTCGAGTTCAGATGCATTGTTGCTATTTTTAGTTTTATAAAAATTAGTGTTATTTGTATGTTCCCTCATTGAATTATTAAATTTTAAATTTCCAGCGATTTCATTTTCTACAAAAAACCCCTGACCAGAAGCAATAAAATTAGTTGGTATTGCATTGTTTCCTGTGCCAGAATTAGCAAAACCAGTTGCTCCTGATAAATTACAAGTAAAATAATCGTCACCACTAAAACCATTTCCTGTTGCCCGAGTATTATGAGTCCATAAATAATAGGTTCCATTCAAAGTATTTGTTGGATTTAATAAAGCATCATACAGATTTTCGATGATAAAGTCTTCTACATTTAAGTCTGAAGGATACGGATTTCCTATCAAGCTTAATCCTATATCCCCTGCAGGAGTGGTAAGCGGTATTGTAAATGATCCGTTATTAGGTACCCCCACAAATTGATGGGGAATTACTGTCGGCACCGTTGCGGAAGTATTTTCTGGGCAACTAATAGAATATCCTATACCTTTTCCGAAAACTGTTGCGGTCGGATTTTCATTGACCCAAAGATCATTCACACTATCATAACTGTTAAACCTACTTGAAACCGTAAGCGACGAGAAGTCATATAAAGTTTGAGTTCCAGTTATTGGGGAAGACCAGAAAGTGGCATCATATTTAACAACTGGTGCTGTGTTTCTTATTATAATTACATTACCACTATTAGCACCTGTATAAGTAGTCTGCAGTAAACTGGCATTATTTTCTATCGTTACACTTCCTGCTGTAACGGTTACTGATCCCGTAAGTATCAGACTTGTCCCCGATGTGATTACTACATTACCACTTGTCACCTCTAAATTAACACCATACAAACTAGTTCCAGAAGTACTATAATCTCCAGAAATAATAATATTCATATTTCTATTATTACTATCTGGTGTGCCATCGCTCCAAGAAGTACCATTCCAAGTAGTTGTAGTAATTACTATTGTAGCTACGCTTGAATATATTATAGAACCACTACCACCTATACCAACAGTTAGATTCGATACTAGTACATTATTTGAGGATGAAGTTTCAGAAGTTGTTTTCATTGCCTTAGTTGCCGAAAAGGCTAGCAATAAAATTAAGGTAAGTACAGTTTTTTTCATAGTAGGTTTTATTAAGTGATATGACTTTAAAAAAAAATTATTTAAAATTTATTTATTCATTTTTGTTTATTTTTATTTTTAGTTCAAATGCAAAGGCAAACACGACGACGATTATTAAAATTTGTAGGATTAAGTCCATTATTTGTAAATTTTAAGTTTTAAGTTACTGTATGAGTTTAAATGCTTTTTGCAAGCCTATTTCTAACGCAATAATGTTTCTATAATGGTTTGAAAATCAGGTTTATTACCAAACAAATTTATTGATTTAAGTTGTCCCACATCTTAAAAAGCCCTACCGTTTAATAAATGAAGAACCATTTGAATAACTGTCAAATTAGAAGGTACAAGTGTATCCTCCTTTTTGTGGAAAAGTGTTTAAGATTGTCATTTTATAAAATAAAAGCCTCTTTTTAAAAATTATTTTAGCGCTTGGCAATCGTTGGCTAAAGGGTTGTAGTGCATTGAGGAAAACGAATAGGCTCCAGCAAGGTTTTATGCTGTACAGCTAAAAAAGCACCTAGATAATGAACCGCATTGACTTAAGGTTATTGCCCGATTTTGCGAGCATGCAAAACTTAAAATAGTATATGAAGTGTCCTTATTACATACTATAAAGCTGCAATTATAAAAAATATAAATTTTTTAAGTAGTCAAAAATGAAAGGAAACAAATTTATTTGATAAATAGGACTAGACTAACTACAGTTAACATTTGAAGATATATAAGCATAACCGCAGGTTTAAAAAGGATATCTATTGAACACAAATTTTAATTTAAAATTTGAGATTATCCTTTATTTTTTTGGAATAGATAAGGTAAAAGTACTGCCTTCTCCTATGGTTGAATCTAGCGTAATACTACCTTTTAAGTTATCTATAATTTTGGCACATGCTGCCAGCCCAAGCCCATTTCCTTGATATTCCGAATTATTATGTAATCTTTTAAAAGGTTTGAAAATTAACTTAAAATATTCTTTATCGATACCAATACCGTTATCTTGAACTGAAAAAATCCAATGAGTTAAGTTTTCTTTGAATCGAACTTTAATTAAAGGCGTCGAATTTTTATTTTGGTATTTTAATGCATTACTAATCAAATTGTGGAACAATAAAGTATAAACAATTTTAGAATGAGTAATAGTGGGCATTTCATCACAAATTAATTCTGGTTTTTTTTCTGATATATCGTATGTTAATCTTCTAAAAACATCAAAAACAAGTTTTTTTAAATCAAATTCTATCTCATTATCATTATTTATATTGCTTTTAGAATATTCCAATAAATCATGAATTAAATGATTCATTTTGGTAGTACTTTCAATAATAAAAGACATGTATTTTTCATCATTTTCATCCCAGAGATTCTTGTGTTTTTTATCAATTAATTTAACAAATGTTTCTATAGCTCTAACGGGTGCTTTCAAATCATGTGCTGCCACGCAGGCAAATTCCTCCATATCAGACGAATACTTCTCGATTTTAACTTGATACTCTGCTATTAAATAATTGTTTTTCCAAGACTCAATTAAATTTTCAACTTGTTTTGAAAGTTTTCTTAAGATTTCTTTTTGCTCTTCTGTGAGGATTTTTACGTTATTATCAATCACACTTAGTGTTCCATAAGCAACCCCAGATTTGGAATTAAGAGGAACACCATAGTAGGAAACTATATTTGGGTCGTTCAGAACTAAAGGATTTTCTTTAAATCGACTATCTATTCTTGCGTCTTCAATAATAAAAATGTCATTTGGGGTTTCAACCGCAAACTTGCAAAATGAATGTTCTATGGGAGTTTCTCGAATTTTGAGACCAAAATTAGATTTAAAAAACTGTCTTTCTACATCTAATAAACTAATTAACGCAATAGGCATACCACAGACAGCAGAGGCAATAGCGGTTATATCATCAAACATTTCTTCTGGCGAAGTGTCTAAAATATTAAAATCGATTAATGTTTTTATTCTTTCTAAATCCGAATTCATTGCTAATACCTTTTATTGTTGTAAATCTATTTAAAAAAAATGTAATTTTGTTAAATACTATATAAATAAACAACGAATTAATGCAAGTTTTAAAAGTAATTGTAATAGATATTGAAATTGAAACAATAAAGTTATTTGAACAATTTGAAAAAGAAAATACTTTTTTATTAAACATAATTACTATAATTCCTGATTGTACCTTTTTAGTTGATTTAGTCAATGAAAATAAACCGGATCTGCTTATAGTAAGTCTAGACAACGATTCTTTTAATCCAAGTATTTTAAATACTATAAGTGTTCATAAACCTAAAACTTTGTTTGTATCAAAAGACAAAACCAATGCTTATAATGCCTTTAAATTTAACGGTTTAGATTTTTTATTGAAACCTTTAGATTACAATGAGCTAATAATCTCATTCTACAAAACGGTAAAGTTTATTGAAATGGAATCTGTTTATCACGATGATAAAATCGGGAAAATAAAAACCTTAAATGTTTTACATCAGAACTCTGATTATGTTGCAATAGCTTCTGTTGACAAAATTGAATTATTAAAAATAGATGATATTATTTTTTGTAAAGCTGATGGAAAATATACTGAGTTTTATGTTAATAAAGACACAAAAATCGTTTCCAGTAGAAACTTAGGTGAATATGCATCTTTGCTAGAAAATAATTTTTTTAGAATACATCACTCCTATATTGTAAATATTAAATATTTAGTAAAAATAATTAAGAAAGATGGTTTATATTGTGAGTTTTCTAATGGTTATGTTTTACCCGTAGCTAAAAGAAGACAAGAAGAATTTATAAAATTTATAAAATTATAAAATATTAAATAAAACAAAATATGGAACCCAAGTATAACAAAATTATGATTATTGACGATAACGACATTGATACTTACATCACAAGCACTTTAATCAAAATAAATAATTTCACTAATGATCTTTTAGAATTTGACACTGGTTTGAAAGCTATTGAATACCTAGAAAAAAATAAAAATAATGATCAAGAATTACCTGATTTAATATTATTGGATATTTATATGCCCCTAATGGACGGCTTTGAATTTTTACATTTATTTGAAAAAATAGATCCTGCAATTACTAAAAAGTGCAAAATGTGTATCGTTTCCAGCAGCATTGATGATAATGATATTGTTAAAGCAAGATTAGATAAAAATATATACACCTTCATTACTAAGCCAGTAACTGCAGAGCTTCTATATTCATTGTAACTGTAATTTTATTTATAGTTTTTATTTAACATAACATTTTTTTTAATATAAAGTCCAATTTAGTTTGAAGACGAACAAATTTAGTATGTTTTTTCTAGCTAATAATTAATTAGTGTAAGTAAGTTTTTATCTTAAATGAAAGAGATTGATTTTCAAAAAGCATTTTTTTCAAAAGAAAATCTTGGGCAAAATCAGGGGCAGCCGAGAGCTTTGCTCGAACAGGCGAAGTAAAGAAGGCGAAGCCATCAAGCGGTCTCTCTGCGTTCGTTCCCTTTGTTTCGTTCGGCTGTTCCAGTCGGTCGTTCCCAGTCCAAAGTTGCCGCGTGGTTTCGATAGCTATCGGAACTCTTCTCAATGACAGGTTGCTTCTCTTGATAGCTATCGGGATCGCAATGACGGATGGGTTTTGAAGGTGTTGGCCCCTCGACTGCGCTCGGGGTGACCAATTTGGTTAACATTAGTGCGGAAGCGGGGGTACACTCTCGTCCAGCGGGGTTGATAATTGCATGTTTGCGCTAGCGGGAGTAATTATTCCTACCATTTTAAGTAAATCTTTTTTCTATTGGTTATTCAAAAAGGATTTAATTATATTAAAATGTTCATCTTCGTCTAGTGGCTTCGCTAAAAAGGCTGCAATGTTTGGGTCTTTTAGTGCCCTTTCTTGGTCCTTAGGGCTTGTGGTTGAAGAAAGGACGAAAATATTTGTTTTCTTTGCAAACTCGGGAAACTTTTGTACAAAATTTTCGAAGAACTCCCATCCATCCATTACTGGCATATTCAAATCCAAAAGTATTACTTCGGGCAAATTATCCATTGGGATATCTCCTTTTTCTATATTTTCAAAGTAAGATAATGCTTCCTCCCCATTGAATGCCTCTACTATTTTGTCGCAGAAACTTGCAGATGCTAATACAATTTTATTCAAATACATTGTTATTAGATCATCGTCAATAACTAAAACTGTTTTTGTCATTTTATCGGTTATTTAAAAATTATTGTAAAAGTTGTTCCTACATTCACTTCACTGTCCACTTCTATTTGGCCACCCAACGCATTTATTTGAGATCTGACAAGGAACAATCCTATCCCTTTGCTATCAGCATTTTTATGAAACCGTTGGTAAAAACCAAATATCTTATGCTTTACACGAGACATATCCATCCCTATCCCATTGTCTGAAAAAGTAAGTTTGGTTCTGCCAAATGCATCTTTAATGGTTTTTATCTTAACAATGAGATTTCTTTCAGGATGGCGGTATTTTATTGAATTTGTAATTAGATTTAAAAAGATACTTTCTAGATAAAACTTTGTAAAGTCTACGGTAGGCGCATCAGAAAAATCAGTCTCAATTATTGCTTTACTATCTCTCAATGTTTCGGAAATGGATTTCTTTACCTTATCGAGTATTTCTTCAACAAACAATTTCTCTACCTTCAGGTCTTTGTTTTCTTTTACAATGAGTCCATTGATAAGGTCATTCAATATTTCATTCAATTGATAGGTAGATGTTTTAAAGCCCTCTATCAATTTTAATGTTGATGGGTCTTCTATTTGCTGTCGGCTTATTAATTTACAAATCAAAATTAGGTTAGTTAGAGGAGCCCTAAGGTTATGGGTGGTTATATAGCTAAACTGCTTCAAGTCTAGGTTGTTTACCTGCAGTTCCTTTATCATTCTTTCCTTTTCTATGGCAGCTTCCTTTTCGTCTGTGACATCACGTTGAATAGATATGAAATGGGTAAACGATCCTTTATCATTGGCAAGAGGTGTAATGCGCATATTAACCCAATATTTTTCTCCATTCTTCTTGGTGTTTGACAAAGTAACATCGCTTGATTCCCAATTTTCAAGGGATTTCCTAAGCTTATCTAGTTCTTTTCTGTCGGTATATTCATTTTGCAATATCCTTGGGGTCTTTCCAATTAATTCTTCTTGGCTATAGCCGGTCATTTTTGTAAATGCCTTGTTTGCAAATAAAATTCTTGGCCCAGACTCATTAAATGGCTCTCCTTCAGTTATCAAAACTGAATCGTTTGTGTTCAATATCACCGATTCCATAAGTCGTAATCTCTCTTCTTCCTCTCTTTGTTTGGTTATATCTTGCATAGCCCCAACCATTCTTAGTATTCTTCCTTCTTCATCTTTAATAGCAAAGGTTTTATCTATTACAGTTGAGTAGCTTCCATCTGCCTTTCTTAATCTGTATTCACCTTCAAATTTATTATTGCTTTCTTTGTAACTAAGCCCTGCATATTGTTGTTCCATTATATTGTCAACATCATCGGGATGAATATTTTGCCTCCAAATATTATTTTCCATTGGCATCCATTCATCGCTAACGGGATGACCGAAGATTGTGGTGAAGTTTTTACTAATAAAAACCTCATTTTTTAGTAGGTCTGATTCCCAAATTACATCCGATGTGGCTAGGGTGGCATATTCATATCGTTGATTGCTTTGTTTTAAGCTTTCTTCTGCTTGCTTTTTTTCCGTGATGTCATTTACATAACAAAAGTTTAACTCGTTTTCATTGTAGTTAATCATTGTACTGCTTACTTCTACATCCAATAAAGTACCATCCTTTCTGGTAAAATGACAGTCAAATATTATATTATTCTTTTCTCTTATTTCATCCCATTGGTTAATACAACTTGCTTCGTCCATTTTTGTTGCAACATTTAGCAAATTCATTTTGCTAAATTCTTCTTGAGTGTAACCCAATAAATTGAGTAAAGCATCGTTATAACTATAAAATTCCCCAGTTGGCAAGAGCAACATAATAGGCGTGGCTGACTTTTTAAATGCAAAGTCCATCAGTTTTAAATCTTCTATTGCATTCTTTTTTTCGGTAATGTCATTTACATAAACACAATTAAGTTCCAAATCACCAAATTGTATGATGTTTGCATCCATTTCCAAATCCATGATGGTTCCATCTATTTTAGTTCTTTTGACAATATAATGTAATCTTTTTTTTTGTTTCAACTTATCCCAATACTGTTTCCAAGTATCAGTTGTATAGGCACTGCCAAAGTCAAATGCTGTTTTGGTCTTCATCTCCTCCACACTAGTAATCCCATAAATTTTTGCAAATGCTAGGTTACAATTATAAAAAGTACCATCCGCTTTAACATACCCTAAACCCCAAGCAGCATTATCTATTGTAAATCCAGAAAGTTTTAAATCTTCTGCTGCTTTCTTTTTTTCGGTAATATCTTCATAAAACCCAAAGTTTACAATTTTGTCATTTAGTACTATCGAATTGCTGCTTACCGCAACATCAATAAAAGTACCATCCTTTCTTTTCAATTTTAATTCAAGATTTTGATTTGGAATTTCTTTCAAATTTTCCCATCGTTCTGCCCAGCTCTCTTTGGTTACCATTGGGTTTACATCCATTAATGTTTTACCTCTAAACTCTTCATAGCTATAGCCCAACATGTTGGCAGTTGCATAGTTAAAGTCAATGAACAAACCATCCACATCCAAAAAGAACATCGCAATTTCTGTGTTCTTATAAGAATAATCTAATAATTTTAATTGTTCTTCTTGCTTTTTCTTTTCGGTAATGTCTTGCACAAAGCTACATTTCAATTCTAAGTTGCCAAATTTTACATTGTTAGCTGTAACGATTACGTCTATAAGGGTACCATCCTTCTTTTTATATTGAGTTTCTTTGGTTATTTTTTTCTTTACTTTCAATTCAGCCCATACACTTACCCACTTTTTTTGGTCATAATATGTATCTAAATCATAAATTTTTAACGCATACATTTCTTCGCTTGTATAACCCAAATATTCTGCTGCGATGTCGTTAAAATTATAGATGCTCGCATCTTCCGATATAAAGTAAATAGGTATAGAAGCATTTTTAAAAGTATATTCAACTAATTCATTTAAATTTTCATTTAATCTTTCGATTTCATCTATAGTACTTTTTAATTCTTCTTCACTTTCCAGTAACTTTTCGTTTATTTCATTAATCAATTTATTTTGCTCTTCGGCAGTTCTTTTTGCAATGAGCAACTCTTTTTCATAAGATTTGCGCTGACTTACGTCAAAAACCGTGGAATAATTTATTTGCACTTTCCCAGTTTCATCTCTTATTTGTTTGGTGTTGATTAAGATAGGCAGACGAGTTTTATCTTTCTTAACCATTTCAAAACTGATTTCTTGAACAAAACCTTGCATCTGTAACAAAGGAGAATAATGTGTTTCAAAGTACATTATACCACCCACACTCAACAAACTCTGCAAAGTGACTTTACCAATAATGTCTTCTTTTGCATACCCAAGCCAAACTAATAAAGTATCATTGATTTCGTTAATAATTCCATTTCCGTCCGTTGAAAAATAACCACAAGGAGAATGATTATAAAACATGTCTGATTCTAATTCTTTTAATGCTAATTGGTTGCTATACAATTCGTCTTTTTCTTGACTTAGTTTTGCTACTTTTGTAGCAACCATTTGATTTAAAAGTTTAGCTACGTTATTTAAAACTTCTACCTCCTCTGATTTTATCAGTTCAAATTTAGCTAAATCAGCTGCTGTAAAATCATCTTCTGCAAAATTAAAATCTGGGGTTTCTGTCATTATAGTATAGTTTTAGTAACTGATAATAATTGTCCAAAAGCTAAAAGCTCTTGCAAATTCGGATATTTTCAAAATAAATTAGATTTCATTTTCTAAATAGTTGCTAAAAATTTAGTAATCAATTCTACTGTTTCTTTTGGTGCACTCATGTGTGGGCAATGTCCTGTAGCCTCCATAACAACAATTGTGCTATTTTGCAACTGTTCATTCACATATTTTCCCACAACTTCGGGTGCAATTACATCAGAGGTACATTGTAAAACAAGAGTTCTTGTTGTCAATTTTGACAAATCCTTACGATTATCTCCTAAAAACGTAACATTTGCAAAATGTTTTGCTATTTCAGGATTGTTTTGACAAAAACTATTTGCTAATTCTTCGCTTAACTCTGGTTTATCAGCATTACCCATAATCACGGGAGTAATGGCACTCGACCAACCTAAATAATTGCTTTCCAAAGATTCCAATAATTCAAGAATATCTGCCTCGTCAAAACCACCATGATAAGTTTCATCATTAATATAACGTGGTGATGGACTTACCATAATAAAAGCATCAAATAAGTGTGGTACTTTGTTAGCTGCCAATAGCCCCATCATCGAAGCTACTGAATGTCCCATTAAAATGACATTTTTAAGGTTAAGACTTTCGCAGATTTCTACAATATCATCTGCGTAGCCTTGCAAAGATGCGTATTTTTTGTAGTCATAAGCCGAAATGTCTGATTTACCTGTGCCTACATGGTCAAAAAGTATAATTTTGTACTTGCTACGAAACGCAGGTGTAATAAATCTCCACATATTTTGGTCGCAACCATAACCGGGTGCCATCAACATAACCTGTGTGCCTTCGCCTTGAACAGTTACGTTGTTTCTTTTAATTACATCTTTTATCATTTTTTTTAATTTTTAAGTAAATGTATTAAAATATAAAGCATTGATAATAAAAAGGTTATATTTAATGAAAGGTATTTAAAACTTCGTAAAAATAGCACTGTCCTCATTATTAAAACACTAATTTAGTTTTTTTTTTCTTACAATAGCAAAAACATTCCGCTTTTAGTTTGCATTACTAAATAATGCTTAATTTAACCTTATAGGAAACTGGTAAACTAAAACGTTTCGTAGGCTCACGACCAATAAGCCCTGCAAATTTATATATTATAAGAATTTTATAGTATTTTTAATTTATTTTATGTATTTCATCGATTTTATATGTGTTTAAACGATAAACACACATATATTTGTTCTGTCGAAAAACAAACACCCTTTTTGTCCCAAACAAAAAAATATAAATTAGTTTGATTACTAGTAGAAAAAAACCTGAAGCAATTCAGGTTTTTTTATTCTCACCATTTAATAATTGCACTTGCCCAAGTAAAGCCACTTCCTAAGGAAGCTATGACCAAAATGTCTCCATATTTAATTTTACCCATTTCCCAAACTTCAGTTAAAGTAATTAGTATTGAGACCGCAGTTGTATTTCCATATTTTTGGATATTATTATAAACTTGGTCATTTCTTAACTGAAACTTGTGCTAAATAAATTGTAAAAATCTAAAATTGGCTTGGTAAGGAATAAATGAATCAATATCTGAAACTTTTAAGATTATTCGCTTGCAATCTTTCGCTAATTACTTCGCTAAAACGAACGAAAGCATTTTTAATACCAATTGACCATTCACATTAGGAAAATAACTTATATAGTCTTGATTATGGTAGATTATCCCACTAAAGCAAGACTTATAATTTTTGCCAAAGCAGAAATTATCGAACTGAAAGACGACCTGAAATTACTTGCTTCACTTGATTTAGGAGAGTATAAATTTCGTCCAGAACGGATGCTGGTTTTTCATATCGAAGCCTACGAATGGAATTGTCCGCAACACATCACACCCCGTTTTACGGTTGGCGAAATTCGAGAGGCACTACAAGCCCAAAGGGGCTATATAACAAAATTAGAAGAAGAAAACAAAAAACCGCTAGCTCAATCAAAAGAAGCAGGGATTTAACTAAATTTACAAAAAAGAACACAATGTATAACGAATCTTTTGAAGGATTTAAGACAAGAATTTTAGCTAAAATAACAGCATTGACTTTGGTTTAATATGTCAATAAATTTATATTTGATAGACCAATAAACAACATTAAAAATCAAATAATTTAATTACACCCAACGGGTTATTATTAGTCATTTGTAAGTATTTAAGTATTTTATTTATGTTCTCTGATTAACGGACTCTCACTGACTTACCTCTTACTCGTTTATACCGGCCATAAAACGGCTCCATTCCACCCAAAAAGGGTTGGCTTTGCGCCATAAAAAGCTCAAGCATTTATATAGCTAATGTATAAATAAATTATTAAATAAAATAGTCTAATTCCTCTACTTTTTTTGAGTATAAGTCTTTATAAAGTGAATATATTATTAACTCTGGATTGCGTGAGGGATGGAAGCGGCATCCTCACCGTGCAACGGGGAGATACAGCGTAAAGCCCTACAGCACCAGAGCTTGCGTAGGCGGTGACACGCCCAAATAAATATCCCCATCCTGTTTTTACTCCAAACCCTTAAAATAATATTAAATTATCATTGATTTGGCAACTTCCCATAATAAAAAAAGTAAATTGGCACATTGATTTATTACTTTTGAATACTTTTTATAAAATTATGGACAAGATAAAAATACTTTGGGTCGATGATGAAATTGACTATTTAAAACCGCATATTTTATTTCTGGAAAAGAAAAACTACAGCGTTACCACATGCAATAACGGTCGGGATGCGATTGATATTTTTGAAAACGAAAATTTTGACATTGTTTTTCTAGACGAAAATATGCCAGGAATGAGTGGCTTAGAAACACTTTCGGAAATGAAGGAAAAAAAATCGGCTATTCCAATGATTATGATTACCAAAAGCGAGGAAGAATATATTATGGAGGAAGCCATTGGTTCCAAAATCGCCGATTATTTAATTAAACCTGTCAATCCAAACCAAATTTTATTGAGTTTGAAGAAGAACTTGGATCATTCGCGATTGGTTTCGCAAAAAACAACTTTGGATTATCAGAAAGAATTTCGAAAAATTTCAATGGAAATGGCGATGGTAAATTCCTATGAAGATTGGGTTGAATTGTATAAAAAATTGATTTTTTGGGAATTAGAACTCGAAAACATTGACGATCAGAGTATGATTGAAATTCTGGAATCTCAAAAGGCTGAAGCGAATTCGCAATTTGGGAAATTCATAGAGCGCAATTACGAAGATTGGTTTGCTCCAAAAGCTGATAAACCGATACAATCTCACAATTTATTCCGCGAATTAGTAGTTCCTGAAATCGTCAAAAAAGACAAACCTATTTTGTTTGTGGTCATCGACAACTTGCGCTACGACCAATGGAAAGTGTTTGAAAACGTAGTTGGAAATCACTACAAACTAGAAAAAGAAGTGCCGTATTATGCTATTTTACCAACAGCTACTCAATACGCCAGAAACTCTATTTTCTCCGGTTTGACGCCACTCGAAATGGAGAAACAGTTTCCACAATATTGGAAAAATGATCCAGAAGAAGGAGGTAAAAACTTATATGAAGCTGAATTTTTGACTGCGCAACTGAAACGTTTGGGCTTGAACATCAAACAGGATTATTTTAAAATTACCAATCTTGCGGGAGGAAAAAAACTGGTTGAAGGTTTCAAAGCTTTAAAAAGCAACGATTTGGTTACGGTAGTTTATAATTTTGTCGATATGCTTTCGCACGCCAAAACCGAAATGGATGTGGTCAAAGAACTCGCCTCAGACGATAAAGCCTACCGCTCGTTGACTTTGAGTTGGTTCAAGAACTCTCCTCTTTTAGAAATCATTCAGCAAGCGCAGAAACTGGGTTTCAAATTGATTTTGACCACCGATCACGGTACAATCAACGTAAAAAATCCATCGAAAGTAATTGGAGACAAAAACACCAGCTTGAATTTACGCTACAAAACAGGGCGCAGTTTGTCCTATGAGAACAAAGATGTTTATGCTGTAAAAGAGCCAAAAAATATTGGCTTACCAACCATAAATATGAGTAGTTCTTATATTTTTGCAAAAAATGATTTGTTTTTGGCTTATGTAAACAATTACAATCATTATGTGAGTTATTATAAAAACACCTATCAACACGGAGGAATATCGTTAGAAGAAATGATTATTCCGTTTTTGATATTTAACCCGAAATAGAACTGTTTATAGTTTATGGTTTATAGTTTGTTGTTGACACCAAACCATAAACCATAAACCACAAACCACAAACTCTTACAGAATGAATATTACTTTTTCATTAGACGAAATTAATGAAGTTGCGCAGCAAATTATAGCTCAGAATCCGAATAAAGTGATCCTTTTTCACGGGGAAATGGGTGTTGGCAAAACCACTTTAATAAAATCTTTAGCTAAAAATCTTGGCGTAGATGGCGCTACAAGCAGTCCTACTTTTTCTTTAGTTAATGAATACCAAACTGCTAATAATCAAATAGTTTACCATTTTGATTTTTATAGATTAAAAATTGAAACAGAAGCATTGGATATGGGAGCTGATGAATATTTTTATTCTGGCCATTGGTGTTTTATTGAATGGGCTGAAAAAATTCCAAACCTCATTCCTGATTCGCATTCCGTAATCACTATCAGTTTACTTTCGGATGGGAAACGTTCGTTAACCTTAATATAAATTCATCATTATTGCTGATTTTTAAACTTTTTCCGTAAATTGTACCTCTAATTTAGCCAAAATGTCAAAATCCCCATTTACAAAGCAACAGTTATTGCCGCAAGAAGAAAAATTGGAAATAGCAAGACACAAAAGCGAACTCTTCATTGGAATTCCAAAAGAAACCAGCTATCAAGAGCGTCGCATTTGTCTAACTCCTGATGCTGTAAATTCGTTGACTTATCAAGGACATCGGGTAATGATAGAAGCTGGTGCCGGAGAAAGTTCGAGTTATTCGGATAAAGAATATGCCCATGCTGGTGCAGAAATTACCAACGATACTAAGAAAGTATTTGGTTGTCCGATGATTTTGAAAGTGGAACCCGCTAGTTTGGCCGAAATTGAAATAATGAGTCCAAAATCTATTGTAATTTCTGCTATTCAACTAAAAACAAGGAAGAAATCCTATTTTGAAGCTTTAGCCAAGAAAAAAATAACCGCTCTGGCCTTTGAATACATCAAAGACGAAGATGGCTCCTACCCTGCTGTAAAATCATTGAGCGAGATTGCAGGAACAGCTTCTGTATTGATTGCTGCTGAATTAATGATTACCAATGAATTTGGAAAAGGATTATTATTAGGCAATATTACTGGGGTTCCTCCTACTGATGTAGTCATTCTTGGGGCGGGAACTGTGGGAGAATTTGCTGCAAAAACGGCTATTGGACTGGGTGCCAATGTCAAAGTTTTTGACAATTCCATTAGGAAACTGCGCCGTTTGCAAAATAATTTGAATCAAAGAATCTTTACTTCTACCATTCAACCCAAATCTTTATTGAAAGCCTTGAGAAGATGCGATGTGGCTATTGGCGCGATGCGAGGCAAAGAACGCTGTCCAGTCATTGTTACAGAAACTATGGTCGAACATATGAAAAAAGGCGCTGTGATTGTCGATGTAAGTATCGACACGGGTGGTTGTTTTGAAACTTCGGAAGTCACTTCGCACGAAAAACCCACCTTTGTCAAGAATGATGTTTTGCATTATTGTGTGCCTAATATTCCTTCAAGATATTCTAAAACGGCATCCCTTTCTATTAGCAATATCATTACTCCCTATTTATTGCAAATCGCCGAAGATGGTGGAATAGAAAGTGCCATCCGATGCAATCAAGGTTTGAAAAATGGAGTGTATTTATACCACGGAATCCTCACTAACAATGCGATTAGCGATTGGTTTGATATTCCGTACAGCGATATAAATTTAATCGTATTTTAACTAAACTTTCTTTTATCTTTGCCGAAAATTAAAATATGAAGTTTGTACATCGCTTTGCCTACTATTTATTAGGATTGATAATGGGATTATTTGTTGTTGCTGCCATTTTCAGCGGAAAAGATACTCGTTGCAATTATTTTCCCAATGCACGCGTTTTGAATGATTTGAGAAACAAACCTTTTTATTATTCAGACGAGGCTTCGAAAATATTAAATGAAAAATGGATTGACACTATAGATATAAAAAACTGCCTGCAATATGGTGATGTCGATTTTGACCAAAGTAACATTAAAGTGGGAAGTGGAAAACGCTACGTCATAGACGGTAAAACGGTTAAAAATCAAGAAATTACACTTCAAGTCATCAATTATCCCGAAAAAGCGGTTTTAGATAAAATTATAAAGAAATAGATTAGCACAGAAAATAACAATACTTTTTTAATGAACTGCCCCCAAAAAGATTGTACTCTTTGGGGGCAGTTTTTTTTAGAAATAATTTTTTAAAACTTAAACCAAGCATAAGGTTCGTTTGTAAAATCCAGTGCTCTTGGCAATCCATCGCCTGGCGTTACTTTCAACTCTGGCAGAGTTGACGGGTTGGATGGATATTTTTTTCCATCAAATTTTACAATTCTATTTTTCCCTCCACTATAAATGAATAAATCTTTCCATCCA